>NZ_PYWI01000097.1 GCF_003049575.1 Lysinibacillus parviboronicapiens
GAGGTCTTGAAAGAAAAGGAGCCCTCTAGTATGATGCATGAGTGTCAACGACCATTGACCCATCATCAAACAAGGAGGACTCCTTTATGCATTTTAAATGGAATAATAAAATTAATCAAGTTACTGAAAATACACTCGTTGTCGGCATGGATATTGCCAAGCATATTCATTACGCATGCTTTGTCGATGAACGCGGGCGAGTAATAGAAAAAGCTTTTGCCGTACATCAATCGAAAGAAGGCTTCGAAAATTTGTATGAAAAGATTCTTCAAACGATGAAGGAAGCTAAGAAAACTGAAGTAATAATAGGGATTGAGCCTACAGGCCACTACTGGATGAACTTAGCTTATTTCTTAGATCAATACGGAATTCCACTTGTCATGGTGAATCCAATGCACGTAAGACGCTCGAAAGAACTAGATGATAACTTACCGACAAAGCACGATAAAAAAGATGCACTAGTCATCGCTCGCTTATTAAAGGATGGACGTTTCAGTTATCCACGTATACTGAAAGATATTGAAGCTGAGCTTCGTATTGGTTCTACTCTTCGTTCAAAATTGACGGAGGATTTGGCTAGTATTAAAAATCGAATCAT
>NZ_PYWI01000098.1 GCF_003049575.1 Lysinibacillus parviboronicapiens
GCTTATTAAAGGATGGACGTTTCAGTTATCCACGTATACTGAAAGATATTGAAGCTGAGCTTCGTATTGGTTCTACTCTTCGTTCAAAATTGACGGAGGATTTGGCTAGTATTAAAAATCGAATCATCCGTTGGCTTGATCGCTACTTTCCAGAGTTTACTCAAGTCTTTCCTAATTTCGGGAAGATGGCACTTGCAACACTAGAAATAACACCATTACCAAAAGATATTAAAGGGAAAACAGCCGAAGAGCTGGTCTTTCTTTACCGACAGGTAAAGGGAATGAGAGCACCACAGTTACCGAAAGCCAAGCCGAAGCCGCGAAAAACTCTATCGGACTGACAGAAGGAACACAGAGGGCCCAACACGAAATCGCCACGCTCTTACGTCAGTATCGGTTATTAGAAACCGAAATTGAAACTGTTAATAATCAATTAGCAGAATGACACGGAGAAGCCAGCAAAATAACTAAACTCAGACTATGAGTCTCCGGAGCAGCATAGCAGGCCTCTGCCTTATGAATAGACCGAACGAAGGAATGTAAGCGCAAATGACGCTAAGAGACATGG
>NZ_PYWI01000099.1 GCF_003049575.1 Lysinibacillus parviboronicapiens
CTGCGTATTTCGTTGTCAGCTTCACTCGTTCAGTCAGTCACGTACTAAGGTACGCTCCTTTCCTCTCTCGCTTGCTTCCTAGAACTACTTGTATCTTGAAACCCTACATTATCTGTTATTAAGCCTATAAAAAACTTAAAAAATAAATGTGTTTGTTACTATTTCAATGTCGTTTTATCCAGTTTTCAAAGAACAATAATTGGTGGAGCCTAGCGGGATCGAACCGCTGACCTCCTGCGTGCAAGGCAGGCGCTCTCCCAGCTGAGCTAAGGCCCCAAGAGGTAGTTATATGGTGGGCCTAAATGGACTCGAACCATCGACCTCACGCTTATCAGGCGTGCGCTCTAACCAGCTGAGCTATAGGCCCTCTTGGAAGTTTTATATGATTAATAAACCTTCAAAACTGAACGCAAAACGTAATCTTACAAACCCAAGGTTTGTATTCCGAAAATATCCTTAGAAAGGAGGTGATCCAGCCGCACCTTCCGATACGGCTACCTTGTTACGACTTCACCCCAA
>NZ_PYWI01000100.1 GCF_003049575.1 Lysinibacillus parviboronicapiens
GCATGTAAATCCATCATAAAGCTCATTAATGCACGTTCCAAGCGAGCGCCAAGTCCACGATAGAATAAGAATCGGCTACCCGTTACTTTTGCGCCGCGTTCAAAGTCTACAATTTGAAGATCTGTAGCGATGTCCCAGTGTGCTTTGATTTCAAAATCAAAAGTTGGTACTTCGCCCCATTTTAATACTTCAACATTGTCATCTTCTGTTGTCCCTACAGGCACAGATTCGTGCGGAACATTTGGTAAGCGCATCATCATATCTTTGAAGCGATCTTCTACATCATTTAACTGTATGTCTAGCTCTTTAATTTCGTCGCCTACCTGACGCATACGTGCAATTACTGCATCTGCATTTTCTTTGTTACGCTTCATCACAGAAATTTGCTCAGATACTTTATTACGTTCAGCTTTCAATTCTTCTGTTTTAGCGATTAACTCACGACGTTTCGCGTCTAAGCCATCAAAGTC
>NZ_PYWI01000101.1 GCF_003049575.1 Lysinibacillus parviboronicapiens
TTTTATATGAAACACTTGAATAAAATTTGTTCATCTTGTCTTGAGATGCCCCGTCCGAAATAAGCGAATCCGCTTCACAAATAATAGCAATATGTTCTAACAGCTCTCCTATGGACTGCTTATTAGGTGTAGGCCTTTTTTGTAAGTCATTTTCTGTTAACTTTTCTATCATTTCAACAATTGTCGTTACAGCGAAAGTTTTCCCTGAGTATAAAGGAGTTTTTGATGATTTGTACGCTGAGATTTCATTAAGGACTTTACAGTCCTACCCTACATCTGAATCAGTACTAGACGCAGGTATAGAAGAGATTGCACAATTTATTGATAAGCATTGTAAAGCACGTTCATTTAATTGGGCGCATGAAAGAGCTGAAGTATTAATCGTAGCTGCAGAACGCAACCCATTTCAGTCAACGCTTTATCAAAGCCTTCTCGTCAGTCTGAATATGTATATTG
>NZ_PYWI01000102.1 GCF_003049575.1 Lysinibacillus parviboronicapiens
ATAGGTTCGAGGTGGAAGTGTGGTGACACATGGAGCTGACGAATACTAATCGATCGAGGACTTAACCAAAATGTTTGAAACATTCAATGCACCGTTTATCCAGTTTTGAAAGAACAACAACTTTCTACATAGGGTTTCAAGATACAAGTAGTTCGAGAAAGCGATGGAAGCTGACAAAGAAATACCGCGTATATTGGAAGCCGACAATAGTCTAGTGATGATGGCAAAGAGGTCACACCCGTTCCCATACCGAACACGGAAGTTAAGCTCTTTAGCGCCGATGGTAGTTGGGGGCTTCCCCCTGTGAGAGTAGGACGTCGCTAGGCATAATACCCAGGAGGATTAGCTCAGCTGGGAGAGCATCTGCCTTACAAGCAGAGGGTCGGCGGTTCGAGCCCGTCATCCTCCACCATATGCCGGTTTAGCTCAGCAGGTAGAGCAACTGACTTGTAATCA
>NZ_PYWI01000103.1 GCF_003049575.1 Lysinibacillus parviboronicapiens
TATTTACTTTTATAACTACCAACGCTTCCAAAAACGGCTCAACCATCTGGCACCGATAGAATATCGACACCAGATGGCTGTTTAGTCTTTTTTATAGCTGTCTACTTGACAGGGGTAAGTCCAGACCCCTTAAAGTTAGAGTTTTATTTATGCAGCTAATCGGCTGGCATGAGTTCGGTATTTTACCGGGTTCATGCCGGCCAATTTTTGTTTTATTCGATCGTTATTAAAGTAATCGATATACTTCTCTATTTTCTTCTTTAATGCTTCATAGGAGATTAATTCTTCTCCGTAATACATTTCTTGTTTGAGTAAGCCAAAGAAATTCTCCATGGTCGCATTGTCTGCACAGGTTGCTTTACGAGACATGCTTTGGAAAATCTTGTTTCGCTTTAATGTTATCACCCATAAATGATGTTGATAGTGCCAGCCCTGATCCGAGTGAATCGTTG
>NZ_PYWI01000104.1 GCF_003049575.1 Lysinibacillus parviboronicapiens
CAACCGTCTCGCCAGATTTTGGTTGACCAATTTGAAGCAATCCTGTATAGGCCGTCATTCCCGGCATGCCTAAAACACTCAAATATAAATGTAATGGTACATCTTTTGATGGAACAGGGGTCACATCGTCTCCATTCACTGTATTTATCTTTTTCCATGGTAATATGCCTGTGACATAATCACCCACAGATAGACGTTCATCTTTCGATTGTGTGACTTTTCCAACAATATGACCTTGTAATGGTTCATTCACTTGGAAAGGTTGAACATAACTTTTTGTATCATTCATTCTGCCTCTCATGTAAGGATCTACAGATACATAAATGGATTCTACTTGAACCTCACCTGCATATGGTTCTCGAGTTTCTATTGTTTCAAATCTAAATACATCGTCTTGAGGG
>NZ_PYWI01000105.1 GCF_003049575.1 Lysinibacillus parviboronicapiens
ATTGAAGCTGAGCTTCGTATTGGTTCTACTCTTCGTTCAAAATTGACGGAGGATTTGGCTAGTATTAAAAATCGAATCATTCGTTGGCTTGATCGCTACTTTCCAGAGTTTACTCAAGTCTTTCCTAATTTCGGGAAGATGGCACTTGCAACACTAGAAATGACGCCATTACCAAAAGATATTAAAGAGAAAACAGCTGAAGAGCTGGTCTTTCTTTATCGACAGGTAAAGGGAATGAGAGCCCCACAGTTACCGAAAGCCAAGCTTCTTATTGAAGCCGCGAAAAACTCTATCGGTCTGACAGAAGGAACACAGATGGCCCAACATGAAATTGCCACGCTCTTACGTCAGTATCGGTTATTAGAAACTGAAATTGAAACTGTTAATAATCAATTAGC
>NZ_PYWI01000010.1 GCF_003049575.1 Lysinibacillus parviboronicapiens
TGTTTTGCCTCCAGTTTCCTTCAGATTCCGCGTCGCCACGGACACCCTTGCTCTTGGCTAACCTCTACTTCTGTCTTCGGGGTTCGGGACTTGCACCCTATAGTTCATACGCATGCCGGGCGCACACCAAAAAAGAGCTGTCCAATAAAATTGGACAGCTCTTTTTTTAATGATTATGTTGTAAATATTGTAAAGTTGCTTTGCCTAAAGTTTTTGCTGCAATCAACATTGCACGTTCATCAAAATCAAAGCGTGCATGATGGTGTGGGTAAGCTGTTGCCCACTCAGGTTTTTTTGCCCCTGTAAAGAAGAATGTACCTGGTACTTTTTCGAGATAATAAGCAAAGTCTTCCCCAATCATGAAAGGTGGACATGTTATGACATTTTCTACCCCTGGCACGTCAAGTGCAAGTTGTGCAACAAAGTCGGTTTCATTTACATGGTTATAGACAGGTGGATAACCTCTAGTATAACGATATTCATAACTTGCGCCAAAAGCAAGGCAAGTCGCCTTTAATACCGCCTCCAGTTCCTGTTCCATTTGCGTACGTACTTGCTCATCAAATGTACGCACTGTCCCAGTTAATGCAACTCGTTCTGCAATGACGTTGAACGGATTAATGGCTTCAAAATGACCGATGGTTAAAACCGCTGATTTCAATGGATCAATACGGCGAGATACAAGTTGCTGAGCATTAATGACAAACTGTGATGCAAGGACAACAGCATCCACTGAATGATGCGGCTCAGCACCATGCCCACCTTTCCCTTGGATTAGGATTTCCGCCTTATCGGCAGCGGCCATAATAGCTCCATCACGTACCAAAATATCACCAAGTGGCGTTGGCGCCCATAAATGTGTACCAAAAATGACGTCCACTCCGTCTAAACAGCCATCTTCAATCATCGGCTTAGCCCCGCCTGGAGCAATTTCCTCCGCGTGTTGATGAATAAATACTACATTACCGGCAAGTTCATCCTTCATAGCATTTAACGCCTTCGCCAGTCCGAGCAAAGTAGCCGTATGTCCATCATGTCCACAAGCATGCATTTTGCCAGCTACCTTTGACTTATAAGGAACATCATTTTCTTCCTGAATCGCTAACGCATCAAAATCCGCACGTAATGCCACCGTTTTCCCCGGTTTCGCACCATGCAAAGTTGCAACAACCCCGCGTTCTCCTACCCGCTCACGTACCTCGTGCCCTAATGCTCTATGAAAAGCAGCTATATAGGCTGGCGTTTCCACTTCTTCAAAAGATATCTCAGGATACTCATGTAGCTGACGACGAATTGCTACTATTTCTTCATAATTTTTATCGAGTAATGTAAATAACCTTTCCATATAGCACATCCCTACTTCCTATTTGTCGAATTTTTCTGGTAATGTTAGTGTACCTCATAAATCCTTACAAAAACAATAGGAATTGAGTTTAATATGGTATATCTTACTGAAGGGATTTCTTATAAGGGAGATATTAGCATGATAATTGGAGCAATACTCCCAAGTGATGCTATCGACCGATAAAAGCAAAAAAATCCCACACATGTTAATGTGCAGGAATGATTGACATTATTATATTATCTAGCGTGTTTAAGAGCAGTTAGTATAATCAATACCCATCCAGCTAAAAATAGCACACCACCAATTGGGGTAATGGCACCTAACACTTTAATACCGCTTAATGCTAACACATATAAGCTACCGGAAAAAAAGACTATACCTAAGTTAAAGAAGATACCAGCTACATTTAATTTCTTAATTTCACCTAGTAATTTTGTGCTCATTAATAGGCCAATCACAAGTAAACCTGTCGCATGAAACATTTGGTATTGTACTGCCGTTTCCCAAATACCCTGTCCATAATCGTCTAATATGTCTTTTAATGCATGTGCACCAAATGCACCAAATGATACTGCTAAAAAACCGTGAAGTGCACCTGTGACAATAAATCTCTTCATCTCATTCTCCCTACCTTTTATCTGCTCTATAGTCTTTATATTTGAGTATCGTTAGTAACCCTAAACAAGAACCTGTTAGTTACCCTCGCTTAAAAATCAAAAATTGAATCGCCGTTTGCGCCATCATCCTCTTCAACTTTCGCTGTGTATAAGCTAGGAGGTGTCGGCTCTGTAGCTAACATTTGTGGCAAATGTTTTGGTTGCGCCTTAGGTAGCTCTACAGAAGAATCTAACACAACATCACATAACGCACGAATAGCGCTTAATGTCTCACGTATTTGTTGTTCACTTGCTGCCTGTTTTGCGTCTGCTAATTGTTTTTCTAGTTGCTGTAATATGGCTTGATAAGAAATCATTGCGCTCTCCCACTTTCTTCTCTTGGCACAAATTTTAGGCAATTCATTCCAGAGGATTGTTTGACGACAACGGATGGTATTTGCTTTGTTTTAAAGCCATATGCTGCACAGGCACGTGGCGTTTGCGGGTCCCATGTGATTTTGAAAAATTGACATTTGAAACAATTTACCTGCATCGTTGTCCCTCTCTTTCTTCTATAGTAACTGTACCATGATTTTTAATGTGTATAAAGTAAACGATTTGTGCCAATCTACACTAAACACCAGTCGATAGGTTTCTCTCCCCACGCCAATAGTTGTTCATTTACCTTTGAATATGGTTTACTTCCAAAGAAGCCACGGTATGCACTTAGTGGACTTGGATGAGGTGCTTCTAAAATGACATGGGGAGTTGAATATTTACGAATTAATTGTTTTTTTCGTTGTGCTGGTTTTCCCCATAGTACAAAAATAATTGGCTTTTGTCTGGCAGCAAGTTTATCAATTACAGCATCTGTAAATTGCTCCCAGCCCTGTTCCCTATGAGAATTTGCCTGACCTGCACGGACTGTTAAAACTGTATTCAAAAGCATTACGCCCTGTTGCGCCCATTTCATTAATGTACCATCCTGCGGAATTGGACAACCTATATCATCCTGTAATTCTTGTAACATATTGCGTAAACTTGGTGGGTGTGGGATGCCTGGTTTCACAGAAAAACTTAAACCGTGTGCTTGGTTAGGACCATGATAAGGATCTTGTCCTAAAATCACAACCTTCACCTCTCGATAAGCTGTAGAATAGAAAGCATTCATGACATCACTCATCGGTGGATATATTGTTTGAGTCGAATATTCATTTGCTACAAATTGTCGGAGTGTTTGATAATATGGTTTTTCTAATTCATCAGCAAGTATTGTTTGCCAATCATTCGGGAAAATTTGTTTCATTGCCATTTAAAGCCCCTTTCTTTTCTACAACGGTACAAAAAAGTAGTGTCTAATTCAAGCACGAATGATTACTGACCTTATAAAAATATTGATTTCTGACTATTTTTACAGAATCAGAATCAGACTATACTAGACGGTAACTTTAAAACTTTTATTATAAAGGAGATCTTTCCACATGGCTCTAAAAAAAACATTAACAATCGCAGGTTCAGATACATCAGGCGGCGCAGGTATGCAAGCCGATCTTAAAACATTTCAAGAACACGGCACATACGGTATGGTTGCGTTAACAGTAGTCGTAACAATGGATCCAAACGGTTGGACTCATAATGTCACACCATTACCAACAGAGCTGTTACAAAAACAAATTGATACAGCACTATCAACAGGCATTGATGCTGTGAAAACAGGGATGCTTTCAACAGAAGAAATCATTCGTATTGCTGGCGATGCTATCGCAAAATCAGGCACTACAAACGTTGTGATTGATCCAGTTATGGTATGTAAAGGAGACGACGAAGTGTTAAACCCAGGTAACACAGATGCGATGATTCAACATCTATTACCACTTGCTGCTGTCACTACACCAAATCTATTCGAAGCTGGTCAATTAGCTGGGACAGGCACACCTAAAACAATCGAGGACATGAAAGTAGCTGCTCGTAAAATTAATGAATTAGGTGCTAAAGCTGTTGTGATAAAAGGCGGTAAAGCCTTAGCTACTGAAAAAGCTACTGACTTATTCTTCGACGGCACTACATTCTATTTATTAGAATCTGAAAAAGTATCTTCAACTTATAATCACGGCGCAGGTTGCACGTTTGCCGCTTCTGTTACAGCAAATCTTGCAAACGGTCTAACGATAAAAGAGGCTGTTATTGAAGCAAAAGAATTCGTATCGGCTGCAATTGCGCATGGTTGGGCATTAAATGACTATGTTGGTCCTGTTATGCATGGAGCAAAATCACGTTTCGGCGCGCCAGAAGTAACAGTATCCGAAATCTAATTAAATAATTTATAATATAATGCACTTTGAGCGATCATCATTACTCAAGCTCAAAAACATATGTAAGAAGCTCATGTAAATAACAAAACTAAAAGGCATCTGATTAGCAAACTTGATACTAATCAGATGCCTTTCTAAATATAATTCTCTATCAGTTCGAGCCGATAATCCCATGGATCGTTCATCGAAATAAAACTAGCTAATGCCTTACTCTCTTTTTTACGCTCTGCTCGTGCTTTTGCACGCTCAGATGCAGTCTCATGTAATTTCGTCTCTTCAACGGTTTCAGGTATAACACGTGGAACTGCGGCCGGTCGATTATTGTCATCTAATGCCACAAAGGTTAATAGAGCAGTTGCAGCCACTTTACGTTCACCTGTTTTCAAATTTTCCGAAATAACCTTTACGAATACCTCCATTGAAGATGTTCCCGTCCAAGTAACATAAGATTCGAAATACACTGAGTCTGTTGGACGAATCGGATGCAGAAAATCCACAGAATCCGTCGAAGCTGTGACACAATCTTTACGACTATGCTTAGCAGCAGAAATCGAGGCGACTTGGTCGATATCACTCATTAAACGTCCACCAAAAAGGGTATTATGATTGTTAACATCATTCGGAAAAACTCGGCTCGTCCGCATCACTCTTGATTCCTTACAATACTTAAACTCCTTATTCACAACAATTCCCCCTTTAAAACATAATTTGTTCTTATTATAATGCTATATTGTTCTAGGAAAATCAAATTTATTTATAGAAAATTAGGAATTTTCTGTTTTAATGATAAAATCGGACAAGATACCTTCCCACATTGCACACCATATATTAACTGTATATGGGAGGGAGAAATATGAAAAAACGTAAATTTGAAGATGCAAATGAAGAATCAGCATTGCTTTCTGAGGAATTAACCGCTTCTAAAGTTGAAGTAATTGCCTCCATTGTTCTAACACTTGGCTATTCACTCTCAACCCTCGCCACGATATTAGCATTCCAAGAGGAAGAAGAAGTTGCACAATTAAAATCGTCCAATTCACAAGATCAAAATCAGCAATTTAAACAAATGCTTAAACAATTACATTCTGTCAATGACCGTTTAGATTCCATTGAACGAAAACTCAATCGGTTTTAAAAGATACATACCCCTTATCAACAAGTTTCATCATAAAAAAGCCACGATTCTCCGTCATAAAAGAGAATCGTGGCTTTATTTTCTATTAAAATAGTTTATTAACTTCGTCATACTCATCTGCTGTGAATACTTTTGATTTCGTGATAAAGTGCATTTCTTCTACGCTATCTAAGGAAAAGCTAGCACCTCTACCTACCATCGCATCAATAATTAATTGCGTATGTTTGAAATACTCATATTGTGCCCTGTGAATGTAAAAAGGAACGTCACCTATTGTACCAAGATAGATATCGTTGTCTCCAAGCTTAAAATCTCCTTCCACATAACACATCGGTACAGAGCCTTCACAGCAGCCGCCAGATTGATAAAACATGATAGCGCCATGTCTACTCTTAATAAGGTCTATTAATTTTAAAGCCTCTTTAGTGGCAATCACTCGTTCTACCATGTACTTATCCATCCTTCAAACTTAGAAGAAACCTTGAGCCTCTTCTTTATAGTTAACTAGAATACATTTAGTTTGTTGATAATGATCAAGCATCATCGCATGATTTTCACGGCCGATACCTGAAAGTTTGTAACCACCGAAGGCAGCACCAGCTGGGTATTGGTGATACGTATTAGTCCATACACGACCAGCTTGGATAGCACGACCAGCGCGGTATGCAGTGTCACCAGAACGTGACCAAACACCAGCACCTAAACCGTATTCTGTATCATTTGCGATTTCCATTGCTTCATCGAAATCTTTGAATGTAGTTACACCTAGTACTGGACCAAAAATTTCTTCTTGGAAAATGCGCATTTTATTATGACCCTTGAATACTGTTGGTTTAATGTAGTTACCACCAGCAAGGTCACCAGCAAGCACATTTTCTTCCCCGCCGATTAAGCATTCAGCGCCTTCTTCTTTACCTAGTTGTAAGTAAGAAAGGATTTTTTGTTTTTGTTGCTCTGAAGCTTGAGCACCCATCATCACTTCTGTATCTAAAGGGTTACCGATTTTAATTGCTTTTACGCGTTCTAAAGCACGTTCGATGAATTGGTCGTAAATTGATTCGTGAATAAGGGCACGAGAAGGACAAGTACAAATTTCACCTGAGTTTAAAGCGAACATTACGAAGCCTTCAATTGCTTTATTTAAATATTCATCATCAGCAGCCATCACATCTTCAAAAAATACGTTTGGTGATTTACCACCAAGTTCTAATGTTACTGGAATAATATTTTCAGTTGCGTATTGCATAATTTGACGACCAACAGCAGTTGAACCAGTAAAGGCGATTTTAGCGATACGTTTATTTGTTGCCAGTGGTTTACCCACTTCAATACCGAAACCATTAACGATATTCAATACACCTTTAGGCAAAATATCTTGGATTGTTTCAATTAAAACTAGTAACGAAACTGGTGTTTGCTCAGCAGGTTTCATAACGATACAGTTCCCTGCCGCAAGTGCCGGCGCGATTTTCCAAGCAGCCATTAATATTGGGAAGTTCCAAGGTATGATTTGACCAACAACGCCTAGTGGCTCTTGGAAATGGTAAGCGACTGTGTCATTATCTAATTGAGTTGTATGCCCTTCTTGCGCGCGAATGGCACTTGCGAAATAACGGAAGTGGTCAACTGCAAGAGGTATATCCGCATTTAATGTTTCACGCACGGCTTTACCGTTGTCCCAAGTTTCTGCGACAGCGATCATTTCTAAGTTCTCTTCAATGCGATCAGCGATTTTATTTAAAATAGCTGCACGTTCTGTTGCAGAAGTTTTCCCCCATGCATCTTTCGCTGCATGTGCAGCATCAAGTGCTAACTCAATATCCTCAACAGTAGAACGAGCTGCTTTGGTGAATACTTGACCTGTTACAGGTGTTTTATTCTCAAAATATTGACCTTTTACTGGAGCGACCCATTCGCCACCGATAAAGTTATCATATTTCTCTTTGAAATTTACAACTGCTCCTGGAGTATTAGGATTTGCATAAATCATAGTATAAATCTCCCAACATTATAAATTATGAAACCGCATACAAATCACCGCGACAAGCGACTCAATTTGTATGAATCAACTTTCATGTGTCCTATATTGATACATTAATATAATTTTTTCAAGTATTTGAACTTAAAAGAACTAACTTTATTGGATAACATAATTATCTTAATATATAAAAATCTACAGATATATGCATAAAAAAAATTATCGGTTGACAGATACTAGGGCATTCAATTTCCCTTTGTGACCTTTTTTGACTATACTTAAAAGAGAAACAATCGTGAAAGGAGTGTTAAGATGCAAGAAATACAGGTAGAGACGTTGCAGGAATTATTAAATTCTTTCGCCAACAAAGATATTTACATTCATCTTGAGACGACAAACGGTTCTTATGCAGCACACTATGATGAAAAGTTTTTTAATGCTGGTGCTTTTATTCGCAATGCAAAAATTAATTATGAACTAGCGAAAGTGGTGGATGATTCACCACATCGTGTTGGTTTAAAAATGGCGCATGGCTGGGTTTACGCCCAAGGTATCACACATTATGAATTAGATGATTTAGGCCGTTTGTTAATGGCTGGACTAGACTACTCTGGCAAATTGGCGATTGCACTTGAAATTAGTGAAACGCCATTTACTTATTAAGGGGGACGACTATTTGAATTTACAACCACAGCGTCATATTTTAATTGTTTACCCTCACCCAGATGATGAGGCTTTCTCAGTTGCTGGTACGATAGCTTATTATACAAAGAAAATGAATACACCTGTTACATATGCCTGTTTAACATTAGGGGAGATGGGTCGTAATTTAGGTAATCCACCTTTCGCAACGCGCGAATCATTGCCAGAAATTCGTCGTAAAGAGCTCGTTGCTGCGGCAGAGGCGATGGGCATACAAGATTTGCGCATGCTTGGCTTGCGTGACAAAACAATCGAATTTGAAGATGACGAAAAAATGGTGAAGCTTGTTGAGGGTTTAATTGAAGAATTAATGCCATCACTTATTTTCACTTTCCTCCCTGGCTTTGCGGTACATCCAGATCACGAAGCAACAGCACGTGCTGTAGTAGAAGCCGTTCGTCGTATGCCAATAGCAGCACGTCCACAGATTTTAGGCTGTGCCTTCGCCAATGATACGATTGAAAAGAATGGTGAACCACATATACAACTAGATATAAGTGAAATGAAGATGGATAAACTAAAAGCGTTACAAGCTCATGCCTCACAAACAGGTTGGATGATGCAAGAGACAGAAAAACGCATTGACGACGGCGAGCCAATGAGCGAAAGCTGGCTAAATGTTGAAAAGTTCTATATTATTAACCCCGATCAATATGTAAAATAAAAAACGGCTCTGTCCTCTTAAGTTAACGAGGACAGAGCCGTTTTTCAATTAAGTACTTTTATTTTATTTACCACATGTACAATCATTGTCATTACGAAGGCAATAAGCAATACGACAAAAAACATATAATGCGGAATGTGCACGCCAAATACGGTAACGAGCATTTTGAGTGCAATAATACCGATAACGATAAATGCCGTTGACTCTAGCTCAGGTATTTTTTCAATGATGACTAAAAATATGCCTGCAATTGTACGCATCATTAAAATACCTAGCATTCCTCCAACTAGTAGTACCCAGACTTGATCGGATATCGCAAAAGCAGCAAAAATAGAATCGATTGAAAATGCTATATCCATGAGCTCTACTGAAATAACAGTCGCCCAGAATACCCCAAATAAACGTACCATTATCCCCGTCTTTTTTACTTCCTTTACGCTATCCTCTTCCCCTATTTTTAAGAAATGGGCAATACAAATCCAACCTAAATACATTGCCCCTAACACTTTGATATACCAAAACTCTACAAGATAAACGCCTATTCCAATAAATAAGAAACGGAAAAAATATGCGCCTAGCATTCCATACATTAATGCTCTTTTCCGTTGCTTATTTGGTAAATGCTTAACCAGTACTGCTAGTACGAGCGCATTATCAGCTGATAGCAACCCCTCAATTATCACTAGTGAAGATATTAATCCCCACGACACAGGATCAGCTAAAACTTCCCGCCACATCTCCCAATCGAAAAATTGCATATATGTGGATAGAATGCCATGAATGATGTCCAATACCTTACCCTCCTACTTGCCCTAAGCTAGTCTAATATATGCTCAACATTATTCTTTATGATAGATAGGTATTTTTGTGCATCAATCTCGATGAACCATCCATTACTCTCGAACGTGTCGAATTATTCTACAATACGTATTTACCGAATTTATTTAATCTTCAAAATAGACACCGAAAATTTAGAATTTACTAAAAATTAATAACAAAAACCTAATAAAATATGCTATCATAAATGAATGTTTTATACGTAAAACGGAGGATGAATGCTAATGGAAGTTGCTGACACTAAAACTGTGCAAGTTGAGAATATCTTAATTGCACATCATTTTTTAAAAGATGTAGTTGTGCATACGCCACTACAAAAAAACGATTATTTATCCGAGAAATACGGAGCTAATATTTATTTTAAGCGTGAGGATTTACAGCATGTACGCTCATTTAAACTACGCGGTGCCTACTATAAAATCAAAAAAATTGAGGAAGAGGCACGTATTGCGGGAGTTGTCTGTGCTAGTGCAGGTAATCATGCACAAGGTGTAGCTTATGCCTGTGCCCAACTGAAAATTCAGGCGAGTATCTTTATGCCGCAAACAACACCAAAGCAAAAAATCGACCAAGTGCGTATGTTTGGCCGTGAATTCGTAGAAATTATGCTCGCTGGTGATACATTTGATGATTCTGCAGAGAGTGCATTATCGTACTGTGAGGAGCAAGAGAAAATCTTTATCCATCCCTTTGATGATTTTGATGTGATTGCAGGACAAGGAACTGTCGCAGTTGAAATCATGAATGACATGGAAGAGCCTATCGACTATGTTTTCGGCAGTATAGGCGGTGGTGGTTTAATGTCAGGTGTCTCTGCCTATGTAAAAAACCTATCCCCAAATACTAAAATTATTGGGGTTGAGCCTGCTGGTGCTGGTAGTATGAAGGCTGCTTTTGCGGAGGGTGGCACTGTCGCACTTGACTGGATTGACAAATTTGTGGATGGCGCTGCGGTAAAATGCGTCGGTCATCACACATACGATGTGTGTCGACGTTATTTAGACGATATTGTGCTCATCCCTGAGGGCAAAGTATGTACAACTATTTTAGATTTATATAATAAACATGCCATTATCGCAGAACCTGCTGGTGCCTTATCAGTAGCTGCACTCGATAACTATAAAGAAGAGATTAAAGGTAAATCAGTCGTTGTCATCATCAGTGGGGGCAACAATGATATCGGTCGTATGCAAGAAATCAAAGAAAAATCTTTAATTCATGAAGGCTTACTATATTACTTTATTGTTAGTTTCCCTCAACGAGCTGGTGCACTTCGCCAATTCCTAACAAGTGTCCTAGGGCCAAATGATGATATCACCACTTTTGAATATACGAAGAAAAACAACAAGGAAAGTGGCCCTGCGCTAGTTGGTATTGAACTTGGCAACCGCGATGACTATGAAGGCCTACTAGCACGTATGACACAATTTGGCTTCAACTATAAAGAAGTCAATAATGATCTTCAATTGTTTGGTTTGTTAGTATAAGATATTTAGTCACACTTGCATTGAATGCGAGTGTGATTTTTTTGTGGCTTCTTTATTAATCGAAACAAATTACGCTTTTATCGATAACTTTTGCTTATTTATCAGTCCTACTTGTTAAAAATACCGACAAAAACGCCCATACCTCGGTATGGGCGTTTAAAATTATCCAAGCAGCGCGCGGTCGGAGTTCATTTTCTCTCCACGTATACGTTCAAATTCTGCCATAAGATCTGGAATTGTAAGTTCATGCTTGCGATCCTCGCCAACTTCTAAAATGATTTGACCTTTGTCCATCATAATGAGGCGATTTCCTAAGTCTAACGCTTGTTGCATGTTGTGCGTTACCATTAGCGTTGTTAAGTTGTCTTTTTCCACGAGATGTTTTGTAATGCGTGTAATTAGTTCCGCACGTGACGGGTCAAGTGCAGCTGTATGTTCATCTAACAATAAAATCGATGGCTTCGTGAATGTTGCCATCAAAAGAGACAGTGCTTGACGTTCACCACCTGAAAGCAAGCCAACCTTGGCGGATAAGCGATTTTCTAAATTTAAGCCGAGCATGCCTAATGATTCTTTGAAAAATTCACGTCGTTTTTTATCGACGCCTACACGTATGCCACGACTCTTATTTCGAGAGTAAGCTAAGGCCAAATTTTCTTCAATGGTCATTGTCGGTGCAGTACCCGCCATAGGGTCTTGAAATACGCGACCAATATAGTGTGAACGTTTATATTCAGCTAGACTTGTAACATTGTTACCGTCAATTAACACTGTCCCGAAGTCAGGTGTTAATGCCCCTGAAATCATATTCATCATTGTTGATTTCCCAGCGCCATTACTACCGATTATTGTGACGAAGTCGCCTGGTTTTAAATGAAGGTTGATATCAGCAAGTGCTATTTTTTCATCTGGTGTGCCTTCATTAAAAATTTTGTTAATGCCGTCTAATTTAAGCAAGACCTTTTCCCCCTTGCTCAGTGGTTTTTACTTGTGTGCGTTCTACAGCACGCTTTGCTTTACGTTTTCGTTCTTTGTTTTTATCCACAAACTGCGGTACGATAAGCGCTAAAATAACAATAATAGCTGTAATTAATTTCATATCCCCTGAATCAAGGAAATCTACACGTAATGCTAATGCTAAAATAATACGGTAAATAATCGCACCCGCAATAACAGCCAACGTCGTTCGCATAATTGTTTTTGTTCCAAAAATCGCTTCCCCGATAATAACAGAGGCAAGACCGATAACAATCATCCCTATCCCCATACTAACATCAGAAAACTTTGAATACTGTGCGATTAAAGCTCCAGAAAATGCGACAAGTGCATTTGAAAGACCTAGCCCAAGAATAATAAGTGTATCAGTATTCGCAGAGAAGCTACGAATCATACGTTTATTATCACCTGTTGCTCGGATAGCCAGCCCGACTTCTGTTTTTAAGAACCAGTCTGCAATAACTTTAATTAAAATCGTGATGAATAATACTACAATCAGCGTACTCCATGTTGACGGTACTTGCTGAATGCCGATGCCTTTTAATACGTTATTTAATGCAGCATCGATACCTAAATTACTCCAAAATGCTTGGAACTTCGAAAACAATGTTTCTGAGTTCAGTAGTGGAATATTCGGACGACCTATCGTATTTTCTGCAGTTAACCCCATGATACGTAGGTTAATAGAATATAAAGCTATCATCATTAATATCCCTGATAATAATGGGTTAATCTTCCCTTTTGTGTGAAGAATCCCTGTCATACATCCAGCAATAAATCCAGCAACAATTGCCACTAAAGTCGCTAAGATTGGGTGATAGCCTAGCAGAATCATCGTCGCTGCTGTAGCCGCCCCTGTTACAAAGCTTCCATCAACCGTTAAATCCGGAAAATCTAACACACGGAATGTTAAATACACACCAAGTGCCATAATTGCATAGATGATTCCTTGCTCCACTGAGCCAAATATTGCGGTAAACATAATTGAATCATCTCCTAAAATTATCGTAAAAAATGAAGATAAAGCGGGGACAATCCTCCCCCGCTTCACCTAAATATGATGCCACTTTGGGCATTATTTTTCTAAAAGCTCCGCACCCCAAGAATCTTTAATATCAATACCTAAATCATCAGCAACTTTTTTGTTCACTAATAATTTTAAGTTTTGTGGATATTGGGCAGGTATTTCAGCAGGTGTTGCTTCACCTTTCAGAATTTTCACTGCCATTTGGCCAGCTTCATAGCCAATATCATAGTATTCAAAGCCGTATGCAGCCAAGCCACCACGTGCCACCGAGTCAAGCTCACCTACGATCAGTGGTAATTTGTTAGCATTTGCTACATCAATGACTGACTCAAGAGCAGAAACGACCGTATTATCCGTAATGATATAGAAAGCATCTACTTTCCCAATTAGTGATTCAGCTGCTTGTTTTACATCTGCTGAAGTTGCTGCTGAAGCATCCTTTACTGCTAAGCCTTGCTCACCCATGACCTTTTTCACTTCATTTACTTGTGCTACTGAGTTTTGCTCACCAGCGTTGTAGACCATGCCAACGTTTTTAGCACCTAAATCTTTTAATAAGGCTACAGTTTTGTTAATTGTATCAGGGTGTAAATCGATTGTTCCTGTTACGTTTTTACCTGGTGCCTCCATTGACGCAACTAATTCTGCACCAACTGCATCCGTTACTGAAGTAAAGATAACCGGAATATCAGTTGTAGCAACAGCTGCCGCCTGAGCAGATGGTGTAGAGTTCGCAAAAATCAAATCGACATCTGCACTTACTAGATTGTTCGCGATTGTTGTATTTAAGCTGTTATCGCCCTGTGCAATCTGCGAATCATATTCTACCTTTAAGCCAGAATCTTCAATGGCTTTTTTAAAGCCTTCCGTCGCTGCGTTTAATGATGGATGCTCAACGATTTGTGTAATCCCAATTTTATATGTTTTATCATCTGCCGAGCTACTTTCACTTGTATTGTTCTTGTCGTCACCCTTCGATTCTGTTGAACTAGAACCGCCGCTACCACATGCAGCAAGCATTATTACTAACCCAAATAATAGGAACGAAAGCTTTTTCATATTGCGCTTCACAAATAATCCCCCCGACTTTTATCTCTATTATCTATCACACTTTACTCCAGCAAAGTGTGAACGTATCGCTATATTATCGTTATTATCGATGTTCGTCAACAACATTATGAATGTTCTGACTTTTAAATTTGACGTAACATTTTACTTTTTCATTTAATTTGCCGCTTTAAACCGCTAAACTACGCCGTTTTTATAAATATAAATATTTTAGTAATCGTTCAAATTATTTTATGACAATTTTGCGAAGTTAAATGTTGGGCGTATTTTTTATTAAGGACTTTTATTTTTCTGACATTTGACTTCCGTCTAAGTTTTATACTAAAATATTTATTTGTGTAAAAGCACCGTGGTTCGTAACCATCCCACGAAAAAAAACTAAGGAGAAATGAATAGATGAAAGTAAAATTTTTAGCAGCAAGTGGTATTATTGCCGCGTTATACATTGCGGTTACTATGCTAGTGGCACCGTTTGGATTTACTGAAGTGCAATTCCGAGTATCGGAAATGTTTAATCATTTAGTTGCCTTTAATCCGCGCTTTGCCGTAGGGATTATTATTGGTGTGTTTATCTCTAATTTATTTTCACCACTTGGCATTTACGATTTAGTTTTTGGTGTTGGACATTCAATGATTACTTTAGGACTGTTCATACTGATTTGTAAATTTGTAAAAAATATTTGGGCACGCTTAATCATCAACACGCTGTTATTTACATGTACAATGTTCATTATCGCCTTTGAATTGAACTTAGCCTTAGAATTACCATTTTTCTGGACATGGATAACTGTCGCTGCAGGTGAATTTGTCGTACTAGCAGTCGGTGCACCGATTATGTATATACTGAACAAGCGTCTAAATTTCAAAGATTTGATATAACTTAATTTCAGTATCTATTAATAGAGACGAGTCTTCTCCAAGATTCGTCTTTTTTGTATTTATAGAAATTACGAAATGAATGACTAGATATTTTTTCTTATCTTGACACTATTCTGAAAATACCTTAAAATTCATTTCAATAATAAAGTGAAACTTTAATCAGTGAAGGTGATCTTCACGCCATCCTGATTATTAGTAGCACCAATCGGGCTTTTACAGGCAGTAATCTCCCGCCTAAAATTTTTCTCAGAATTTTAAAGTGGAAGTCATACTGCTCGTTCAAGCGGGATAAATGCTAGGAAGAAGAAGAGTAGCAAGACACTGTATTTGAAGAGAGCTGATGGTCGGTGCAAATCAGTAGTACATACTTGTGAATGGACTTCGGAGCAGCCGCATTAAATATGTGGACGAACTAACTCCCCGTTATAGGAGTCCCAAAAGCGCGCAATTTTTGCGAATAAAGGTGGCACCACGGTTACTCGTCCTTTTACTGAAAGGATTGAAGTGACTTTTTTTATGGAGAAAATTAGAATAGAGGAGTCGAGTTAAGATGAGTACAGTAGCAGAGAAAAAAGGATACTTTGGGGAATTTGGAGGCAGTTTTGTGCCAGAAGAGCTTCAAAATGTATTAAATATTTTAGATGAGAACTTCCAGAATTATAAAGATGATAAAGACTTTAAAAATGAATTAGATTATTATTTTCGTGAATATGTAGGGCGCAAATCTCCCCTTTACTTTGCTGAAAACTTAACTAAGCAATTGGGAGGCGCAAAAATCTATTTGAAACGTGAGGATTTAAACCACACGGGTTCACATAAAATCAATAACGTCTTAGGTCAAATTTTACTTGCAAAACGTATGGGAGCTAATCGTGTTATTGCAGAAACAGGTGCAGGGCAACACGGTGTTGCAACGGCTACTGCTTGTGCAATGTTTGGGATGGATTGCACTGTTTATATGGGCTTAGAAGATACTAAACGCCAAGCATTAAACGTATTCCGTATGGAGCTACTCGGTGCAAAAGTAGTGGCAGTTGATAAAGGGCAAGGACGCTTAAAAGACGCTGTAGATGAAGCATTTGCAGATTTAGTAGAAAACTACCAAACAACTTTCTATTTATTAGGCTCTGCTGTGGGGCCCCACCCATTCCCATCAATGGTGAAACACTTCCAATCAGTCATTAGCCGTGAAAGTCGTGCACAAATTTTAGAAAAAGACGGAAAGCTACCTGCTGCTGTCCTAGCATGTGTTGGTGGTGGTAGTAACGCCATTGGTGCGTTTGCTGAATATATTGCAGATGACAATGTTCGACTAATCGGCATCGAGCCTGATAAAGCCGCAACATTAAATGAGGGAACACCTGGTGAATTACACGGATTCAAATGTTTAGTATTGCAAGATTCTGCTGGTAATCCACTACCAACATACTCGATTGCTGCTGGTCTTGATTATCCAGGAGCAGGTCCTGAGCATAGTCATCTAAAAACGATTGGTCGTGCAGAATATGTGACAGTTACAAATGAAGAAGTACTAGAAGCATTCCAAGTACTTTCAAAAGTCGAAGGGATAATTCCAGCCTTAGAAAGTTCGCATGCCGTTGCTCACGCATTAAAACTTGCGCCTACGCTATCTGCTGAAGAAAGTATTATCATTAACATTTCAGGGCGTGGAGATAAGGATGTTGAGCAAGTATTCCAAATGCTAAACAAATAAACGCAAAAATGAGCGACTTCTATATATAGGAAGTCGCTCTTTTCAATACGTTGGGATGAATAGTGCTACACGAGTGTACTTAGTTTCGGGTAAATTTCTGCCACATTATCGCGTAGTTTTGCCTTAAGGAATTTACCAACTGAAGTTTTTGGAATTTCAGCTAAGAATACGATATCATCCGGCACCCACCATTTCGCAAATTGACTTTCTAAAAAGGACAGTAACTGTTCACCTGTTGCTGACTTTCCTTCTTTTAATACAACGCACGCTAATGGGCGCTCTTGCCACTTCACATGTGGTATCGCAATGACAGCTGCCTCAAAAACGGCTTCGTGTGTCATTAAGGCATTTTCTAAATCCACTGAAGAGATCCATTCTCCACCTGATTTAATTAAATCCTTGGTACGATCTGTGATTTTGATAAAGCCATCTTCTGTTCTTACGGCAATATCACCAGTATATAACCAGCCATCGCGGTATGCATCGTGCGTACGTGCGTCACGATAATATTCGTGTGAAATCCATGGTCCTCGGAGACGTAATTCTCCCATTGTCACACCATCCCACGGTACCTCCCCATTCTCATTGACAATGCTCGATTCAATGCCAGCCATCGTCATACCTTGCATCGCACGTGACTCAATTTGTTTTTCAATTGGCCATTCTTCCATCCAAGACATGTAATTCGATAACGCTACAATTGGTGTCGTCTCTGTCATACCATAGACGACAATATAAGGAATACCGTATTTTTCTTCAAATGTGCGAATAAGGCGCGTAGGTGATGCCGAGCCACCACAACAAATCGCACGTAGTGAACGGATATCTCGCTCACGTTTTTCTTGCTCCTGTAACGCACCAAGCCAAATTGTTGGTACCCCAGCTGTTAATGTTACTTTTTCTTGCTCTACTAAATCTAAAATTAAGTCCGACGAGAATTGTGGACCCGGTAGTACTTGAGTTGCCCCTACATTCACACTCGCAAATGGTAAACCCCATGCATTTGCGTGGAACATTGGCACGATTGGCATGACTACATCACGCTCAGCAATCCCCATTGAATCTGCCATACTAAGCATCATACTGTGTAATACCAAGCCTCGATGTGAATACACTACCCCTTTTGGATTGCCGGTAGTCGCACTTGTATAACACATTCCTGCAGGTGCTTCCTCTTCTAAGTCATCTGGAAACTCAAAATTTTCATCTGCGGCTTGTAATAATTCCTCATAATTTAATACATTGGGTAATGTCGTTTCAGGTAATGTATCTTCATCCGTCATAATAATATAATGTTTCACTGTTTTTAACTCTGAAGCAATATTTTCAATGATTGGCACAAGATCCACATCAATCATCAATATCTCATCTTCTGCGTGATTAATAATATAAATTAAGTGCTCTTCTGATAATCGAATATTGACCATATGCAACACAGCACCCGTGCACGGTACCGCAAAATACGTCTCTAAGTGGCGATGCTGATTCCAAGCAAAGGAACCAATCTTTTTTCCTTTCTCCATCCCCATCTTTGTAAGCGCATCTGCTAATCTTCGCGTTCTTTTTGCCCATTGTCCATATGTTAAACGGTGAATTTTATGTGGGCTTGTACGTGAAACTATGGTCTTTCTAGCAAAATAACTTTCTGCTCGTTTAAAGAAATTTGTTAACACTAACGGTGCTTGCATCATAATAACATCCATCCCTTCATCTCATGAACTTTCCCAAATTTCTTGCAAAAATATTAACAGGCTATTTTAACTGAATACTATTAATATTCTGAATTATATTATATTAGCACATTAAAGTTAATGCTATATATTCCACAAATTTTCTTTTATATGTAGATATATTGTATTTTTATAAAACATACTAACATTAGTAGTACAAACCAAGGCCATGGTTTGTGCTACTATTTTTTATAGTAGAAGTGAAGAAAAGCCGACCAGCCTCTGGGACCATTTATGAGTCCGTATATAAAACCGGCTAACTTCATGCCCTTATATGAATCCGTTTAGTATGTTGGGTCCAAGAGATCGTGTATAAGAAAGTGGAATCGATAAGGTACTGTGAAGGCTTCTATGATTGGTCAAAAGGAGAAAAATGAGATGAAACATGTCATTGCGTTAGATGTCAGTAAAGGAAAAAGTACTGTTGCGATTTATGATGGTTACCGCCAATGTGAGTTTGAAGGTGTGCTACATCATACACGGGGTGATTTCGAGCGATTACACGAACGAATGGAAGAAATGACAAAGCACGATGGACAAGCGCCAGCTATCGTATTTGAAGCCACAGGTATCTATTCAAAGCCTGTAGAAGCGTTTTTCAAAGATTACGGCTATGCATACTGCCGCATGAATCCACTTGAAGCGAATTTACAGATGGCAACGATGCGTCGCAATAAAACCGATAGCAGTGATGCCCATGAACTCGCGAAGACACATTTCAAAATGGAACGCAAAACAACCTACATACAAGACGATTATTATGAACAGATGCGTGCACTGACTCGTTATTACAATGAAATCGACGAAGAAATCATTTTACTCAAAAGTAGAATGCATGCCATTTTACAGTTGAGTTTCCCAGAATTAGAAAAGCTGATTACACCGAGTTCAGCACTATTTTTAAATATTGTACAACTAAATCCGCACCCCGCACTTTTACAGGCCCATTCAAAAACGATTATTACAAATCATTTAAATGGCAATACGCGAAAAAAACTGTCGCTAATGCGTGCGGAGGCTAAAGCGATTACATTATTAGAAGCAGCTGAAAATAGTTACCCCGCGATTAAGCCCACAGATATTCGTTGTGATCAAGCACGAGATTACGCAGCTCGCATTGCCGATTTACTAGAGAAGAAAGATGCGCTTGTGAAACAGATGGTGGAATGATCGGAAGGACGAAAAGAATATCTCGTATTTCGTTCGATTCCTGGGATTGGCGATTCAACGGCGTGCCGATTAATTGGAGAGATTGGTGACATCCGCCGCTTTCAAAATGCGAAACAACTGAACGCTTATGCAGGCATTGATATTATGCGGTACCAGTCTGGGAATACGCACTATCGAGACAGGATTAATAAACGAGGAAACAAACATTTACGGAAGATTTTATATTTTATGGTGTGCGCCATGCTTATGGCAAAAGGAAAACCGAATCATTTTGTGGACTATTACTACAAATTAAAAAAGCAACCCCAGAGGAAGCCTCATAAGGTTGCGATCATCGCCTGCATCAATAAGTTTCTGAAAGTGACATTTCAGTTACTGACGCGTGGCATTCTTTACGATTATGAGTCCGCACTACCAGCTCAGAAATCGTAATCACCTACATAAAACTATAGCATAATGACCTTTCGAAAAAAATAAAAATCGTAGGTCTTTTTGGCGTATCTAAAAATGAGTGTGAAGTGGTGAGGGATATCCCTCACCACTTCACACTCATACAAATATAAATTATTCATTAAATAAGGTTGACTAATCGTAAGAAAGAGGCTGGGACAAAACTTTAAATTTTAAGAAAGAGAAGCAAAGGTATTATTAAATTGTTGCTATCTAAAATGAAGAAAAATTTAGACGTTCTTCCTTTTGGCATAAATAAAAGTTAGAAGAGAGCACTAGTTGATGGTAACGAAGGTGGCGACTCCTGGGGGATTAGCGTGACGCCTGAGACTACAGGCTCAGGCCACGCCCCCGGAAAGCGTCCGCCGTAGTGGACATCAACGTTCACAGCAAAAAAGTGTTAGATCGACATCAGTCAATCTAACACTTTTTCTCTTTTGTCCCAGCCTCTTTCATTTATTATGAAATCGCCTTTGTTTGAAGCTTGAGTTTTAATTTCTCCAGCATATCTGCTGTCATTCTTGCTAAATCGTACTCTGTCTGAAAGCCCCATTCCGTTTTTGCGGCTTCAATATTTAAAGAGTTTGGCCAACTATCAGCAATGGCTTGGCGTACAGGATCAACCATATAGTCCATACGGAAATGTGGAAGATGTTTTTTAATTTCAGCTGCAATTTGTGATGGCTCAAAGCTCATAGCAGTTATATTAAAGGCATTGCGATGAATTAATTTCTTACTATCCGCCTCCATTAAATCTACAATAGCCTGTAATGCATCTGGCATATACATCATATCCATGTACGTGCCCTCTTTAATGTAAGAAGTGTACTTACCTTGCTCAATTGCTTCATAGAAAATCTCTACAGCATAATCTGTTGTCCCACCACCAGGAGGAGTCACATAAGAAACCAGACCTGGGAAACGCACACCTCGTGTGTCTACGCCAAAACGATCAAAATAATAGTCACATAATAATTCTCCGGCTACTTTGTTTACACCATACATAGTTGTCGGGCGCTGTAATGTATCCTGTGGTGTATTATCCTTTGGTGTTGATGGTCCGAATGCACCAATAGAACTAGGCGTAAAAAATTGTAAGTTCAATTCACGTGATACTTCTAATGCGTTCATTAAACCACCCATGTTCAAATTCCAAGCGAACAAAGGATTTCTTTCGGCAGTTGCGGATAATAAAGCCGCTAAATGCATCATTGTATCTGCTCCAAAGTCCTTTGCTAAATCGTGCATTCTTTGTCCATCCGTCACGTCCAATACTTCGAACGGACCCTTTGTATGATCAAGCTTTCGAATATCTGTAGCTAATACATTGTCCTCTCCATAAATACCACGAAGCTTTTCCACTAGTTCAGAACCTATTTGACCAAGGGCTCCTGTAACCATAATCTTTTCCATATCTCCAAACCTCCACCTGTGAACAATTGTACTTACCGAAAGTACAAAATTTCGTATATAAACATTGATTTAATAACACTTTTGCTGAATTTCATTATAAAGTGTTCATATTAAAAATACAACATCAATGTTTATAACTTTTGGAATTTTACCGTAATACCCCTTATTATTAGTATATGGATTCGGAAAAATATTGTTCCGCACTAAGAATAGAAATACATTTGTCCTCTCTAAAAGAACAAATAGTTTACTTCGCATAAAAAGAACCTTCTTTACCGTCTATACCGCAAAGAAAGTTCTCTATCATCTCAAGTTATTATTAATTAAATTAAAAAACGCTTTACAGCAATTTGTAATACCTTAGATACTTTTCGTAATTCTTTTATATAACTATGAAATTGCTGCTGAGCAGCTAATTGATCTGCCGTTAACGTTGCTACATGTTTAGTGGAGGCAACATTTGTATTAGAAAGTGAGGTTAGCATCACCGCATCTTCATTCACCTTTTTCGTATGCTCCGCAATTTCTTGAACTGTAGCCGAGACTTCTATTATATAAGGCTTAATGGTATGTACTTTTTCTAAAATATGATTAAAGCTAATTGCTGTTTGACCCGTTACATTCACACCTTTTTCAGTCGCTGTTAAAACACCGTCCATCATTTGTACAGCATAGTTAGAATCTACATGGATATTTTGCACAATCGACGTAATCGTCTGTGTAGAATGGACCGTTTGTTCGGCAAGTTTGCGCACCTCGTTCGCAACGATTGCAAAGCCCTTACCGTGCTCTCCCGCCCTAGCAGCTTCAATCGAGGCATTCAACGCTAGTAGGTTGGTTTGTGCTGTGATTTTCTCAATTACTTCTACCATATGATCGATACTTGCCGCGCGCTCAACAAGGTTAAAAATAGCTGTATTCGATTTTTCTACTGCAAGCCTAATGGCCTGTATTTGTGCTAAATTTGCTTGGACAATTTCTGTTCCACTTTCCGCATCACGTGCAGTGTCATGAGCAAAACTCTCAACAAGCTGAACCTTCTCTAAAATGACCTGTACACCAGTTAGTACCTCTTCCAAAGAAGCTGTATTGGAGGCTAATTTTAAAGACGAGGCACTTGTAGAATTAGAAATGTTTTGCACATCCTTTGCAATTTTGAGCGTAGTTGTTGAAGATTGTTCAGACGATACTTGCAACATTGCTGTCATTCCTTCAACCTCTTCTGCACTATTTGTAACCGTATGAAGTAATCGTTTTACCTCAGTAACCATCTGATTGTAAGACAGCACAACCTCCCCGAGCTCATCATGTGCCACGTAGCTCGCATTCGCCGTGAAATCCCCCTGCTCAGCACGTTTTAATAATGACTTTAACTGTCGTGTTGGTACGTTAATCGCCTTTGTAGCTATAAAACCTATAATGATTACTAATAGTACAACGAATAAGCAAACACCACCGAGTAACCAATAACCAAATTTCATATCCTTTTGGAAAGCTATCTGCTGTTCCTCTGCTCTCTGCACTAAGTAGCTTTGTGTTTCTTCTAATAGGACGTGGCTTTGCTGGCTAACCGATAAAAATGATTGCTCATTATTATCCAACCGCTGATAGTTTTCGATCATTTCCAGTTGTTGTGCAAGCAATGTTTTATACTTTTTCACCTGATGACCCATCTTTTTATCGATGGCTAGATTTTCTAATTGACCTAAAGGTTTCTCAATATTTTTGAAAATGGCTGCCAACTCTTGTTCACTACCATTAGTATCAACTAAATAATCTAATTGTCTCTGTGCTTCCTCTACCTCATTCAACCAGCCAATGGGTACAAGACCCTGTGTATAACTTTCGCTCGCATGCCATGACATTTTTCGTAAATAATCTACACTAAATACTCCTAGTAATACATTGGAAAGTACACAAACAATCATTAGAACAAGTAGCTTATCTTTCACCTTTATGTAACGAAAAAAATGCATCATCTTCGGCTCCTTCTCCAACTCTTACCAATAATGATAGTATGAAGATATAAAGCCAGTGTTATGTTTTTGTAAAAATTCCTCGAAGAATTTTACTTTTTCCTTAACAAGCAACCTTCCACACATTTCCATCGTTGTCTATCTATATACACTTTTTCATTT
Organism: Lysinibacillus parviboronicapiens; assembly: GCF_003049575.1. Taxonomy (GTDB): domain Bacteria; phylum Bacillota; class Bacilli; order Bacillales_A; family Planococcaceae; genus Lysinibacillus; species Lysinibacillus parviboronicapiens. The sequence goes on from NZ_PYWI01000010.1 coordinate 23,642, forward strand.
AAGGGGGTGTTTGCATGATGCAGCTCAAGAAGTTGGATGGCAGTTTGGTCGTTAGTTTATTTTTGCTCGGTGTAATTAGTTGCCTTTTTGTACATTCAGGTAGCGTAGTATTTGAACAATATACAAGTTCATTTATTATAAAACAAAGTATTTTTTATCTTATCGGTTTTTCAATGATGTTCGGGGTGGCAATGCTTGATATTGAACAATTGAAGAAAATTGGTTGGCCATTTTACGGATTAATGGTTTTATTGACAGTTGGGTTAATTGTGGCACCAGAGAGTATTGCACGAACTGTAAATGAAGCTAAGTCCTGGTATCAGATTCCATTTTTAGGTTCTCTACAGCCATCGGAATTTTTGAAATTTGCTTTTTTAATAGTTGTTGGTAAGGTCATTGTCGCTCACCAGGAAAAGCATGTGCGCCCTTCATACTTAACAGATTTAGCTCTACTACTTAAAATTGCACTTATTGTTATTCCACCGACACTTGTTGTTTATAAGCAGCCTGATACGGGCATGGTTATGTTGTATATGGCGATGATTTTACCGATGATTTTCTTTTCTGGTATACACACAAAATTACTTGTAGCCTTTACGACTATTCCAGTGGTTATTGTGAGTACAGTCGTTATTCTTTATGTGCAATTTAATGATTTCTTTACGGAAAAACTATTAGGAAAATTATCAGGACATCAAGTATCTCGTATTTACGGATGGCTACAACCCTATGAATATCCCGATTCCTCTTTTCAAGTACGACAGGGCTTTTTAGCAATTGGATCTGGTGAGTTTACTGGGAAGGGATACTTAAACAACGATGTCTACGTACCAGAAAAGCATACTGATTTCATTTTCTCTGCTATTGCTGAGGAATTTGGTTTTGCAGGTGGTGCCTTTGTGATTATGTTGTTATTCTTTGTCATTTATCGCATTGTACTTATTACTGTCCAAGCAAAAGACCCATTTATGGCATTAATGGGGGCTGGTATTTCTAGTTTATTAGCTTTCCAAATTACACAGAATATTGGTATGACACTCGGCTTATTACCAGTAACAGGTGTAACATTGCCATTTTTAAGTTATGGAGGGAGCTCACTGCTATCCAACTTTATGTTAATGGGCATTGTAATGGTGATACATAAATCCTATAACGGGTACATATTTACTTATAGGAAATAGGAGGAACATATGGACAATACTTTAAAAAAGCGCATTTTATTATTACTGCTATTAACTGGCGCTGTTTTATTTATACTTATACTTCGTCTAGCCTTTCTTATGCTTTAGTGAATGTACATTTGTCTCCTATAAAAAAAAAGCTGTTCTTAGTACCATACATCTGGTGTTAAGAGGCAGCTTTCTGTTATTGTTTTAGATGGTGAATTTCTTAAGTTTTATTTCATGACAACGCCACTATATAATCCAGGTCTACGGTCATCATAAACAGGAATTCTACCTCGTACTTCATCGACGATTGAGAAGTCAACATCTATAACAGCCACTTCTTCGTCCTCTGCACCAACCCACAGTACCTCTCCCCACGGCTGAATAATCATGGATTGTCCGTTGAAGTTTTCCACCTTTTTCGCTATACGGTTGATCGCAATGACGAAGCATTGATTTTCGATGGCACGTGCTTGTAATAATGTTTTCCAGTGATCAATGCGTGGTGTTGGCCACTGTGCAGGTACAAACAAGACTTTTGCGCCGTCTAATGCATGGGCACGTAACCATTCTGGGAAGCGGATGTCATAGCAAATTACACCTGCCGCCTCAATATCGCCAAGTGCAAAGCGATTCATTTCATCACCCGCTTCTAAATATAAATGTTCGTCCATCAAGCGGAATAAATGTGCCTTACTGTATTCTCCTACCTGCTTCCCTTTGTTATCAAACGTATACATTGTATTGTAAAATTTGTCGCCCTTTTTCGTTGACACCGAGCCTCCAACAATATGTACGCCAAGCTCTTTCGTTAAACCTTGTAGAAATGTTTTTGTGCGCTCGCCATCGACGTCCGCAAGCTCTGGTAATTTTTCAAGCGCATAACCTGTATTCCACATCTCTGGTAGTACAATAATCTCTGCACCGAGACTTGCAGCCTCACGAATCTTTTTTTCTGCGCTTGCGAAATTTTCTTCTACTTTGCCAAAACCTACGTTTAATTGAATACAACCGATTTTCATTTTTCATTCCCCCTCTAGACAATATGTAAAAAAAGTAATAGTATTTGCATCATATCTACAATAATTATTATATTCTGAAAAAGGTGAAAGTACATGGAATTCTCTAAAAAACTACAGCAACTGCCCACACAATTTTTCGCGGCACTTGTGCAGAAAGTCAACTCGGCTCTTGCAGAAGGACGAGATGTTATTAATCTTGGACAAGGCAATCCCGATCAGCCCACACCTCCACACATTATTAAAGCCTTACAACAAGCAGCCGAAAATCCACAACATCATAAATACTCTCCATTTCGTGGTATCGCAGAATTGCGTCAAGCTGCGGCTGATTTTTACAAACGTGAATATAATGTCGACATTGATCCTAATACGGAAGTAGCCATTCTAGGTGGTACCAAAATTGGCCTTGTTGAACTACCACTGGCTGTTTTAAATCCTGGCGATTATATGCTACTACCTGACCCAGGCTATCCTGACTATTTATCAGGCGTTGTACTAGGTGATGTAAATTTTGATGTCATGCCGCTTTTTGCAGAAAACGCCTTCTTGCCTGATTATAAGGCTTTGTCAGACGAAGTAAAAGCCCGTGCCAAGTTACTTTACTTAAACTATCCGAATAACCCTACTGGTGGTACAGCGACACTAGAGTTTTTTGAAGAAACTGCTCGCTTTGCTAAAGAACATAATATTATCGTATCACATGATTTTGCCTATGGCGCCATTGGCTTTGATGGCAATAAACCTGTTAGCTTCTTACAAGCAGCAGGCGCAAAAGATGTCGGCATTGAAATGTATACATTCTCTAAAACGTTTAATATGGCCGGCTGGCGTATTGGGTTTGCCGTTGGCAACGCTAAAATTATTGAAGCGATCAATGTTATTCAGGATCATCTATTTTGTAGCCAATTCCCTGCCGTTCAACAGGCAGCAGCTATAGCACTTACTTCCTCACAGGAGTGTGCAATAGAGCTTAGGGCAACCTATGAACGCCGTCGCAATGTTCTTGTGGAAGAAGCCCAACGGATCGGCTGGCAGGTAACAGCACCAAAAGGTTCGTTCTTTGCGTGGCTACCTGTCCCAGTAGGGTATACAAGTGAGCAATTTGCCGAGCTATTACTCGACAAGGCTGATATTGCTGTCGCAGCTGGCAATGGCTTCGGTAAGTATGGTGAAGGATATGTCCGCGTTGGCTTACTTGTCAGCGAAGAACGTTTACGTGAAGCCGTAATAAGAATTGAGAAATTAAATTTATTTAAATAGACCAACAGACTGTCCAATCAACGTGCGGACAGTTTTTTGTTATTTATTTATTTTTCGAGGGCTGTCTAATCCTTCTTCTAGCGGATAAAATTGAACATGCGCTGTTTCTTCATCGAAACGTCTAAAATGCTGTACGCCCCTTACCTCCGCTAAAACAACATCTGCGGTAATGACTGGATTGCCACCTTTTATAAAATGGCCACCAGATACACCTCCCCATTGATCACTCATCGAGCCATGGAAATGTGTTTCATATACATCATCACGCTTGCAGACAACGCCCGAACCTTGTATAAATTCTAGCGGCCCTGCCTTTTCAATGATTTCACTAAAGCGTACGTTAATTTTTGATGTCTCATCTGGCACTAAATAAACAAAGCTACTTTTTTGAAAACTACCGATACAGCTAACAATTGTTGCTGACGCAATTGCATTCTCTTTACATACAGCTTCAATTCCCTCGACAATATCTGTTCCCATTAAGATGCGTGCACTAATAACTCTACCAAATGACCCTACTCCATAATTAACCCTTACAGACATAAAAAAACCTCTTTCCCTGAATAATTATATTCACATATCACTAGCAGAGACTTCATGCCCAGCACTATCGTCTTCACGGGCAATTTCTATCATCAGAAAACCCTATTGAATATAATTTAATTTTATAAAATATTTAAAATATTTATTGACTTAATATAACCTATAAATTATATTAGTTCTATCGGATTTACAAAAATACTATAAATCTCTTATCAAGAGTAGCTGAGGGACTGGCCCTATGAAGCTCGGCAACCCCCCTTTTTGGGAAGGTGCTAAATCCTGCAAACGATTATTCGTTTGAAAGATAAGAGAGGACTTCTTTTCATGAGCCTCTCTTAAGTTTGTAAGAGAGTTTTTTTTATTTTCAAAAACCGATAAAACAACTTTGGAGGTAATTTTTCATGAAAAAGAAAAGCAAATTTTTAGTAGGTTTAGCAAGTCTCACATTAGCAGTGGCATTAGCTGGTTGCGGTAGTAAGGACGACAGCAAAGGTGCTGGTGAGGCTATTAACGAAAATAAAATCGTAGTTGGTGTAACATCTGGTCCACACGAACAAATTGCAGAGGTTGCTGCCAAAGTAGCACAAGAAAATGGCTTAGAGGTTGAACTAAAATCTTTCTCTGATTACGTTTTACCGAATACGGCATTAGCACAAGGTGATTTAGATGCCAACAGCTATCAACATGAACCGTTTCTAGATACCTTTAATAAAGACCATGATACAGATTTAGTACCTGTTGGAAAAACAATTTTAAATCCAATGGGGGTATACTCTGAAAAATATAAATCATTAGATGAAATTCCTGACGGTGCAACATTTGGTTTGCCAAATGATCCGACAAATGGTGCCCGTGCCCTATTCGTCCTGCAAGAAGCAGGCTATATCAAATTGAAAGAAGGCACTGGTTTGACAGCGTCCATTCACGATGTGGAAGAAAACAAAAAGAACTTAAAATTTATTGAACTAGAGGCTGCACAAATTCCAAAGCAATTAAGTGAAGTAGATGTAGCGGCTATTAACACAAACTTCGCACTAGAAGCTGGCATTAATCCTAAAGCAGATTCCATTCTTTTAGAATCTACTGACTCTCCATATGTAAACTACATTGTTGTGCGTGCTGAAAACAAAGAAGACCCAACGATTAAAAAATTCGTTGATGCTTATCAATCGGAAGAAGTACGAAAATTTATTGAGGAAGAATTCGATGGTTCTGTAATTCCAAGCTGGTAATACAACACGACAAAAGTTACCTTATAAACGGTAACTTTTTCCTTTAGGAAGGAGAAATAGCATATGATTCAATTACAAAATATATCAAAAGAATTCAAAACAAAAACAGGTACGGTCAAAGCAGTTGATGGCATTAATCTTCATGTGAAAAAAGGTGAAATTCATGGAGTTATTGGCTACAGTGGTGCCGGAAAAAGTACACTTATTCGATGCGTGAATTTATTAGAACGTCCAACAGCAGGTAAAGTATTCATTGATAACGTAGATATTACAACTGTGTCATTAAATGAGCTTCGCCACACACGCCAAAAGATCGGCATGATCTTCCAACATTTTAATCTCTTAAAAACGGCAACGGTCTATAACAATATTGCCGTACCGTTAAAGCTGCTTGGCTATAGCGATACGGAAGTAAAAAATCGTGTTGCCAAGTACGCTGAAATTGTTGGTCTGACAGAGAAATTAGATAGTTTCCCAAGTCAATTATCAGGTGGTCAAAAACAACGTGTTGCGATTGCTCGTGCACTTGCACAAGAGCCAGAAATTTTACTAAGTGATGAAGCAACAAGTGCTCTCGACCCAGAAACAACGGAAGCCATTTTAGAGCTATTGCTAAAAATCAACCGGGAGCTCGGCATTACGATTTTGCTAATCACGCATGAAATGAATGTTATACAAAAAATTTGTGATGATGTATCGGTTCTTGAAGCTGGTAAAGTCGTAGAATTCGGGAACGCTATTGAGCTATTTGCTAGACCTCAACACCCAACGACTCGAAAATTTTTAAATACTATTTCACAACGGAATTTATCGCCTACCTTAATCGAACAATTAAACGTTTCAGGCAGTGTTATTCGCTTAACTTTTTTAGGCGAAAGTACGGGGAAACCTTTACTGGCAGAAGTAAGCAAAATTTACGATGTACAGCCAAACATTTTAACAGCTAATATTATTGAATTAAAAAATGGCATTGTCGGTAATATCGTTGTTCATTTAAACGGTGAAGTACATATCGTCCAAAAAGCACTTACGTATTTTACAGAAAACGGCGTAGCTATTGAGGAATTGGGAGGCGAACTACATGGATAGCATTCAAAACTTCTTTACAAATTGGTCACACATTATTGGAAAATCTATGATTGAAACCTTCCAAATGGTTAGCATTTCATTATTCTTTTCTATTTTAATCGGAATTCCTTTAGGGCTTTTAATTGTTTTAACACGCCCAGGTCAATCATTTGAAAATAAATTTTTGTATCAACTTTTTAATTTACTCATTAATATCGTCCGTTCTGTACCATTCATCATTTTACTGTTCTTCATCCTACCATTTACAAAGATAATCGTTGGCACAACGATTGGCGTAAAAGGTGTCATTGTCCCACTTGTTATCTATACAGCTCCTTATATCGCACGTTTAATGGAAACAGCACTTTTAGAAGTAGATGCTGGGGTGGTTGAGGCTTATACAGCAATGGGCATTAAACGTCGTCATATTATTTGGCATGTATTACTACGAGAAGCACGTCCATCTATTATTTTAGGCTTAACTATCGCAACAGTCGGACTTATCGGGGCAACTGCAATGGCGGGCATGGTTGGAGCTGGTGGTTTAGGTGACTTAGCATATCGTTACGGTCACTTGCGCTATGAAGTAGATGTGATGTATGCAACTGTCTTTATTTTAATTATTCTTGTCCAAAGCATTCAATCTCTTGGTAACCGCTTTGCTGCAAAACTAAAAAAAGACTAATAGGAGGATTCGCATGACAACTGAAATATATGTAGAGAGAGATGGCTATATTGCTACATTAGTGTTAAATCGTCCTGATAAACGTAATTCCTTGTCGAAAGCGATGTTCCAAGCCATTGTAGATAACCTAGAAATTTTACGTGAAGATTCTTCTGTAAAAGTATTAATCGTGCGCGGAGTAAATGACATTGCCTTTTGCTCTGGCGCTGATATTAGTGAATTTTTAGATATTCGTTATGCGGCTGAAAATGCGAAAGCCTACAACGACTTAGCATTGAAAGCCATTGATGCACTTTATAAATTTCCCCAGCCTACAATTGCGATGATACAAGGCTTAGCTATTGGAGGCGGCTTAGAGCTAGCCAATGCTTGTGATTTCAGACTAGCAACGCCAAAAAGTAAACTTGGTATTACAGCTGCGAATATTGGTATTATCTATAACCTTGAAAGTACAAAACGACTGATAAATATTGTTGGTGTTGCAAAAGCAAAAGAGATTTTATATACAGCGAATAGCTTTACAGCTGAAGAAGGAAAAAACATTGGCTTAATTACAGCATTACATGAACCAGTTCAAATTGAAGAAGCAACATTACAGTTTGCCAAACTTTTATTAAGTAAATCATCTGTTGCCAATGCGGGCATTAAAAAAATTATTCAAGCAATTGTAGATGGCGAGACCGAAGAAAGCGAAGAACTGGCGCAAATGATTCTTGATTCGTTTAACTCTGATGACTACAACGAGGGTATTCAAGCATTTCTAAATAAACGAAAGCCCACTTTCAATAAATAAGGAGGTAATAATGATGACAAACACAACAAATGGCGATTTACTATTAAAAAACATAAACGCGCAAGCTCCCTTTCCTATTTCTTTTGCTGATCTAGAGAAAGCCGTCGCTGAAAAAATCGATGCTGGCCCTTATGGCTATGTGCGCTCTGGTGCAGGTGGCGAACAAACATTACGCAATAACCGTGCCGCCTTCGAAAAATATTCTATTATCCCCCGTTTTTTAAATAATGTAGCAAACATCGATACAACGATTGAATTATTCGGGAAGACATATCCAACACCATTATTGTTTGCACCCGTTGGTATGAATAAAATGGCACACGAAGATGGCGAGCTAGCTGTTGTGCGCGCAGCCAATCATTTAGAAATCCCCTATATTCAAAGTACGGTTTCCAGTTACGCACTTGAAGATGTTGCTCAAGCAGCTCCAAATGCGACAAAATGGTTCCAATTATATTGGTCTACTAATGAAGAAATTGCATACAGCATGGTTGCTCGCGCAGAAGCTGCCGGCTTTGAAGCCATTGTCTTAACTGTCGATACAGTGATGCTCGGTTGGCGGGAGGAAGATGTACGTAATCAATTCTCCCCTTTAAAGCTTGGCTATGCACGCGGAAATTATGTCAATGACCCTGTTTTTATGGCCTCTTTACCGGATGATTCTTTTGAATCGTATGTGCAAGGTGTCTTGCAAAATGTGTTCCATCCTACATTGAATTGGGAAAATGTGCGTGAATTAAAACGCCATACAAAATTACCTATTTTGCTAAAGGGTATTTTACATCCAGAAGATGCACAACTGGCTGTAGACAATGGCATAGATGGTATTATCGTTTCCAACCATGGCGGCCGCCAATTAGACGGTGTCATTGGTTCGCTTGATGCACTACCTGCCATTGTTGAAGTGGTGGATGGACAAGTTCCTGTCATTTTAGATAGTGGTGTTTATCGCGGTATGGATGCGCTTAAAGCACTTGCTTTAGGTGCTGATGCAGTAGCAATCGGGCGTCCTTTCGTTTACGGACTAGCACTAGACGGACAACAAGGCGTCGAAAAAGTCATGACGAATTTATATGATGAATTAAAAGTATCTATTGCATTAGCAGGTGCTACATCTGTGAAGGATTTACGCAATGTGACTTTGGTGAAAAACAATGGGGTTGATGACATATGAAGCAAGCATTAGCAGGATTAAAAGTAGTCGATTTATCACAAGTACTTGCCGGTCCTTATTGCACAATGGTGTTAGCGGATATGGGGGCTGAAGTCATTAAGATTGAGAAGTATCCAAATGGAGACGATACACGATCAATGGGTCCCTTTATCAATGAAGAAAGTCATATGTATATGATGGTTAACCGTAATAAAAAAGGTGTTTGTATCAATTTAAAAACACCTGAAGGGTTAGAATTATTCCAAGAGCTGATTGAGTCTGTCGATGTGCTTGTAGAAAATTATCGTCCAGGTGTCACAAAAAAACTGGGTATTGATTACGATACATTGAATGCCATTAATCCAGGGCTCATCTATTGCTCCATTTCAGGCTATGGACAAACAGGGCCTTATAGTCAAAAAGGTGGCTATGACATTATGGCACAGGGACTTAGCGGTTTAATGCATATGACCGGTGAACCTGATGGCCGCCCAGTCAAAGTTGGTTTTGCCGTGAATGACATTGCCGCAGCGCAAACAGCCCTACAATCTATATTAATGGCCTATATTTATAAACTTCGAACAGGTGAGGGACAATATGTGGATGTATCACTTGTAGAATCGGGTCTAGCTTGGACAGTGTGGGAAGCTGCTGCTTATTTTGGTGAAGGGCAATTACCTGAACGTACAGGTACTGCACACCGTGTATCCGCACCCTATCAAGGCTTTAAAACAAAAGATGATTATATATTAATCGGTGCGGGCAATCAAAAACTGTGGGAAATTTTCGCAAACAAAGTAGTGAACCGTCCAGATTGGTTAGACAATCCACTATTTGCCACAAATTACTTACGCGCTCAAAATGTAAAAACATTAGAAACAGAAATAGAAAGCGAACTCTTGAAATATGGTGCTGCTCATTGGTTACAGTTATTAGACGAATACGGTGTACCTTCTAGCCCTATTTATTCATACAATCAAACTTTACATGACCCACATATTTTAGATCGCGGTATGGTCCTTTCTTATGAGCATCCAATTGCTGGTCCAATGCGGACCCTCGGTTTTCCTGCAAAATTCTCTAAAACGCCAGGTCAATTGACAAGTGCCGCACCTACATTAGGTCAACACAATGAGGAGATTTTACAAGCATTACATGTGACAGATCAACGCATTCAACAATTGAAATCAGCGAATGCTATCCATTCCTAATGTCGATTTTGCAGTACCGTCACTTTCGCGATTCTATCCGTCATTTCAAAAATCAAATGAAAATGAGGCTACCTCATAGCCGAGGAGCCCCGTTTTTTTTTATTGAATAACCCCTAATTCACGACCTACTTTTTCGTAAATTGCTAGTGCATTATCTAACATATCTTTTGTATGTGCCGCTGTTGGCATATTACGAACACGCCCTGTGCCCTTTGGAACTGTTGGGAAAACAATTGACTTTGCATAAACGCCTTCTTCAAATAGGCGACGCGAGAATTCTTGTGTAAGCTTTTCATCACCAATAATACATGGCGTAATTGGTGTTTCAGAATCTCCGATATTAAAGCCTAACTTCGCAAGACCTGCTTTTAAATAATGGCCATTTTCCCATAGCTTATCGTGTAGTTCTGTAGAGTCAATCAGCATTTGAACTGCTGCTGTAATTGCGGCCACATCACCTGGTGGTAACGCTGTTGAGAATAGGAATGGGCGAGAGCGTACTTTCAACCAGTCGATTAGGTTTTTCTTACCTGCTACATAGCCACCAACGACACCAATCGCTTTTGATAATGTGCCAATTTGGAAATCGATTTCTTTTTCTAAACCGAAATGCTTGACTGTCCCCTTACCTTTACCAGTTACACCTGATCCATGTGCATCATCTACATAAGTAATCAAATCAAATTCTTTAGCAATTTCAACGATTTCTGGTAGCTTGGCAATATCACCGTCCATCGAGAATACGCCATCTGTAATGACCATCACTTTATTATATAAACCAGACGCTGTGGCTTTTTTTGCCTTCGCGCGTAAATCTTCCATATCAGAGTGATTGTAAGCAATGATTTTGGCACGTGATAAACGACAACCATCAATAATAGATGCATGGTTTAATTGATCTGAAAGAATGGCATCGTTTTTATCCATAACAGCAGAAATCGCCGCCATATTACAATTGAAACCTGATTGATAAGAAATCGCCGCTTCAGTTCCTTTAAATTCAGCTAACTTTTCCTCTAATTTCACATGAAGATCAAGCGTACCATTAATCGTTCGAACTGCACCCGCGCCCACACCATATTTATCAGTCGCTGCTTTTGCAATGCGCTTTAATTCTTCATTAGTCGCTAAACCTAGATAGTTATTGGAAGATAGGTTAATAAGATTCTGACCACGCACCTGAATTACCGGTCCGTTTGCGCTCTCTACTGCATCGATTTCATTGTATAAGCCTTGATCATGTAAGGCTTGTAGGTTTTCATTCAAAAATGCATTTAGTACTTTAGACAAGTGTATCATCCTTTCTAAGATCATTTCGTCTCGACGTAGATATGTCCGGATTTGATATTATGCTTAGGTCTGCACAAGAGCCTACGGATAGCGGTCATTTCGTAAGTCCACAAAGACGTAACGTTTTCCCGCTACAGGTCAGTTAGCGGTTACTGTAGGATACGATAAAGTTCGTCTACCATCTTACAGTAACTTCTTCCAAAATCCGTGACATCCGTCGGAGTTGTTTAATCTGCATTCAGTTGGCATTTTTTCATCCTGTAAAAAAGGGTTGCACTCGCATTTATCCCGTTACCTACAGAAGTGAGGGCTGCTGAATGAAGATCAATTATTCTAGTTCCTAGTGTAGCATAAGCGCACAATTATATTAAATCACTTTGTTAATCTTTCAAATAAAGGTGCTGTTTTTTCACGCCACACGGCCGTCGACAAACAATGGTCCATTAACTGGCGTATCGTGTTCTCCGCCTCTTCGTAACGCGTCGCATAACCCATAGCATCTTGTAAAGCTGCTTTATATTTCACACGAATTTCTTCAATTTTCCCTTCAGCATCATCTGAAAGTGAGCAATGTTGACCCATATCAAATATCTCATCACCCAGTCTGTCATCCTGTGGTTCAAATACATGTGGCTCTGTACTATCAAAAATACAGAAATTCAATTCTGGAATAATGACCATATCGATTGAGCCCGCATCCAGTCCACACCACACAATTTGTGCATCTAGCCCTCTTGCATTTGCTTCATCTGCTAATCCTTTCATTAGCGAAGATTTCCCTGTGCCTGGCTTGCCCTTAATCATCAGCCTTCTAGCCAAATTTTTCGTGATGCTTTCAACTGTATTTTGTGCACCTCGTGGTGTTAATGTGCCTAGTAATCTGTGTGTGCGAATACCTGTTTTATTAAGTGTTATTGACTGAAAAACAGCTGATTTTAAATTTTCAACTTGATTATTTAAAGCTTGCCAGTCCATACAGCTTTGCGTTACAACTTCCCAATCGTCATGAAGTTTTTTAGCAATTTCCAGCATAGTAATACACTTTTCACGATACAACTCTCGATCCTTCATTGCATTAGCAAGTTTGTCACCAACGACCGCAAGCTGCTCTTCTGCTAAACAATCATAAAAGGACAGCACACGATGCTTCGTGCCAAGTAAAGTTGGTTCAATCCCCCACTCCGATGCCCATACAAACAGACGATTGCAACCTCTAACATACACCGCCTCTACGGTATCTTCTAACAATGCATGTTTAAACCACTCCACCTCAAAACCTTGCTTCACATAAAAATAACCAAGTTCCTTCAGTAGCTCTGAGCCTTTAAAGGTTGGTGCGCCTTGTAGAACGTATACTAGTGTTGCCTCTTCCATCATTTCTTTATATAAATGCTTTCTCCCTTGGCCTGTCAATGCGTGTCCAAAATAATAGGTCACATTTCCGTTCAGTGTCGTTCCCCCTTTGCCTTATGCCCTGCATTATATGAATTATCTCTTTAAAAAATGAAAAAACTACTTTTATCTCCATATCGATAAAAGTAGCTAATTTTCAATAAAATGGCTTCATGCCCTCAATACTACCGATACATTTCATTAAAACTTTTCGACAATAGGGCAATGAATACTGCACAATATAACCGGACGTTAAGGCAATTAATACTGTACCAACGCCAACAGGGCCGCCAAGTAACCATCCTAGAATCGTAACAAATACCTCAATACCCATACGCGCTGTTTTAATAGTCCCACCAAATTTTTCAACAAGGATCATCATTAAAGTGTCTCGCGGGCCAGCTCCCATATTAGGCGCTATATACATACCGCAACCAAAGCTTAAAACAAATAATCCCATCACAAAATAGGTTATCTGAAATCCATAGATATCCGTTGACGGCAATAACCAGTTAAATACATCAATAAATGAACCGATAAGTAACATATTTAGCCACGTACCAATTTTAGGCCATTCTCGTAACACCAACGAAGTCGAAACAACAATCAAAAACCCAGTTAAAATAGACCAGGTCCCAATGGTCAGACCAAAGTTTTGAAACAAACCTACATGTAAAACATCCCATGGGCTCGTGCCAACAATTTTCCCCTTAATAGACATCGTGATGCCAAGGGCCATAATCATCATGCCACCGATAAAGAACGTCCAGCGCCATCCCGTAATTTTTCGCATTTCGCAATCCTTCTCTCTATGTACGATATTGCTCTAACTGTACCATATTTTCTCGATAATGAAAGAATTCAGTTTGGGTGTCCTAAGTATTTCTAATGACTGGCTCTACCTGAGCGGTGACTTGTCTTCCTGAGCCGATTCCCTTCTCCCGCACGTTCACTTGAGAATATGGGCAAAGATACGCACAACCTAGTGTTTCTTTTCATAAAAAAAACTATCCATAATATTACACATGGATAGTTGTTATAGGTGCAAGTTGAGCCTTTGTCACTGCAATTAAATCATCCAGCTGCACATGAATTTGCATACCAATTTTACCTGCGCTGACAATAATGCGCCCTTGCTCCTGCGCAGAAGCATCAATAACCGTTGGATAAAGTTTCTTCATACCTACTGGTGAGCAACCGCCGCGAACATAACCCGTATAGCCAAGTAACTCTTTAACAGGAAGCATCTCAATTTTTTTCTCACCAACGACTTTTGCTGCTGCTTTTAAATCCAGTTCCTCTGCCACTGGAATGACAAATACAAAAAGCTTTTGTGCTCCTGCCTTTGCTACTAAAGTTTTAAAAACGTGTGAAACAGGTTGACCGATTTTTTCAGCTACTGACACTCCGTCCACTTGACCATCACCAGTTTCATACTCCATGACATCAAATTGTATTTTTTGCTGCTCTAATAATCTTACAGCATTTGTTTTCGTATGCTTTGCCTTTGCCACTTTTAAAATCTCCCATCTACAGCATTAGGCTGTCATTGAAAACATCGAATCGTTTCCAGCTCGATAGCCGTTTTTTGCCATTTGAATATGAGTAGCATACATAGCCAACGCATTTTTAAATGTCCGTGCTTTGAATGCTTCCTCATAGCTCTTACCGAAAATTGTATCTGCAAATGGGTCCAATTTCAATTCCTTCGAGAACCGCTCTGGTACCTTTACTTCAATAATTTCTCGTATGAAAGCAGGATTTTCCTCAAGTTGCTCCTTATCATCTTCATCGATGCTATGTTTTTTCGCCTGTATTTGCTGCAAGTGAGCATCCGCACTCGTTGCTACAAGTAAATCTTGAAATGATGGGTTAACCGGTGCTAGCGCCGCACTGCTAACTTGTTCTACGTTTTGGAACGTGTCGTCTATAGCGGTGTCTTTATCAGCAGTAGCAACTTCCTCTTCTGAAATATTACGTTGCCCCTCTGGCTGTGTTGCGTGCGTGTCAGGGGACGTTCCAGTTTTATCACCACCCACAGCTTTATACACTTGCTCATGGGCACGGACATTTTTTTCAATTTGCTGTAAATCACTAATCATCGCACGTTGTTGTGGTGTTACTTCTTTTGCTTCTTCTTTGTGTTGCTCATATAAATCTTGATCTTTATGTCCTAATAAGAGATTTTCAAGCTCCAGCAATAAAGGGTTTTTCTTTGGTTGGAAATACTGTGCATTTTTTCGATACGCATCTCCAGCCTCTTTTCGCTGTAAAATTTTTTTACGAGAGTGGCTATTTGTATTACTTTCTTGTTGAATTAAATTAGATAATTTCATATGATTCACCTCGACTTTCTATCTTAATATGCAAGTTGAATAGTAAATATGATTAAATTTACTATTACTATACATATACCAACTGAACAGTTTCTGTACCCTCATTATCGGAATTTTCTTAATTAAATTCAAGTGCAAAACACGACTAACATCCTAAAGGAATAATTACTTTTCCAAAAACTAATTCTATCGACCTATCCTACTTTGAAAAATATTCTATTTTTTTGTCTCATCTATTGTTTTATTGTTTATTAGCATTGAAATTTATTATGCTATACACTGGTAAATTAGTGTTTACTTCCAACTATAAAATGAAGACATTCGACAAAATCCCCCGAGAGTTTCAGCACTCGAGGGATTTTCATCTCGTATTAGGGTCCTAGGGGCAAGCTTTTCAAATTCATCGTAGCAAAAATAAGCATTGCCTGCATGGACAATTTTTGAGGTTTCGTAGGATTATTCAACGCATACATGTTTTTCTTTCACATCGGCAAAGACATGTTCAATTGTTACTTTACGCATTGTTTATGTTTCTTTTACTCCAACATGATGACAGAGATATTCACTTCCTCTACATAACCTTCCCAAAGCACAAAATGTTCAATTTCACGCTCATTGAGTTGGTTTTTTGTCATCCTATTTATCATCCAACATGTATAGAGCAGAATAGGCGATACAAGTTGATTGGCGTGGAAAGCGCGACACTCCTGCTGGAACGGCATGTGCGGAGAGATCATTTTTGCGGGGATCTTTCGAGCCATGCCTGCTGAAAGTGAGCATCTGGAACGGAAATCAACGATTTCTTACTATATTTATGCTAAAAAAATACTGTAGGCAAACTTAAATTCCTTTACGTTTGCCTACAGTTTGAACAGTCTATTGATAATAGTTAGTTATTGCTCTTAGGTATGACCAGTAAGCATTTATAGGCTATGTAACCAAACCATGCGCCAACTGTATTTAATATTAAATCGTCAATATCGGCAGAGCCAACCGTAAAAATAAACTGCACAGTCTCTACCGCAAGGCTGGAGAAAAAACCTAAAATAATGATTAGCCATGCTTTGCGAAATTTCTTCGACAGTAGGGGCAATAAAAAGCCCATTGGTGTAAATATTAATAAATTGCCAAGTAAATTGATTAGCAGCAGATCTAAATTAAAATACTGCGAGTAGTTTATATAACGTAAAATTGTTTCAAACGGCACAAAATTTGTTGTCACTCGCCAACTACTATAATCAAACATGCCTAACTCGCCCAAAGAATAGTCGCCCTGAAAAACAACAACAATAACATTCACTAGACGATCAATCACTAATTTATAAAATGCTATAAAAGAATAGACAATAAAAATTATCCAGCCTACAATCTTCACTTGCATATAATATGTATCAAGCCACGATCGATAAGGTAATGGTAGTTTCGCATCACCTTGGATATTCGATATATTATTTTTCGTCATGCTATACCACCCACTTCCTCTTATCCATCCCATATTTTAATATGTCTGCACTGCCCACGCAAGGGGCTAAATATAGCAAAAAATGCACCCCAGAATTTTTTTCTGGCGTGCTTTTTTCTCTAACGAATGAATAATAACAGCCCTTAAAAAATTTTATATGCCATTATACGGGATTTACACCATGCTTCCGTTGTGAAAACAACAAATATTTCGACATATATAATTCTAAACGTGTTTCTAATGCTTTACGTAAATCATTCGGTTCAATGACATCATCAATAATTAGCTCCGATGCTAAGCGATATATGTCAATTTCCTCTTGGTACTCTTTGCGTTTTTCTGCAATAAAGTTTGCCTGCTCTTCCTTTGGAAGCTCAGCAATTTTGTTTGCATACACAGCATTTACAGCTGCTTCAGGGCCCATTACGGCAATTTGTGCGTTTGATAATGCAATACAGCAATCAGGTTCAAAAGCTGGACCTGCCATTGCATACAACCCTGCCCCGTATGCCTTACGTACGATAACTGTTAACTTAGGCACAGTCGCTTCGCTCATAGCGAAAATCATTTTCGCACCATGACGAATAATACCAGCCTTTTCTACTTGTGTACCAATCATAAAGCCCGGTACATCTGCAAGGAAAATTAGGGGAATATTGAATGCATCACATAATGAAATAAACTTCGCTGCTTTGTCAGCCGAATCGTGGAATAGTACACCGCCCTTCACACGAGGTTGGTTGGCGATAATACCGACAGATTGACCATTTATGCGTCCAAGTCCAGTAATTAATTCTGAAGCAAATAATTTCTTTACTTCGCAGAAAGAATCTTCATCAATTAGTCGATCAATTAATTGATACATATCAAAAGGAGAATTTTGATTTTTTGGAATTAATTCTTCAATTGACTTTTCAAATGATGCCGGTGGCTTTGGCTCTTCCACTTTACTGCGCTCTGCATAGTTATTTGGGAAATAGCTCAAATATTTGCGTGCATATGCGATCGCTTCCTGCTCTGATTTTGCCAGTACATCTCCACAACCAGATACAGAACAATGCATCTTAGCACCGCCCATCGTTTCTAAATCCACTTTTTCACCAATGACCATTTCCGCCATGCGTGGTGACCCCAAGTACATAGAAGCATTCCCCTCAACCATCACTACGATGTCACAAAATGCTGGAATATAAGCACCTCCAGCTGCAGAAGGACCGAACAATAAGCAAATTTGTGGTACTTTGCCTGAGAGCTTGACCTGATTATAGAAGATACGTCCTGCCCCTCTGCGACCAGGGAACATTTCTAACTGATCTGTAATGCGTGCGCCTGCCGAATCGACTAAATATAGCAATGGGCAGTTTAGCTTCTCAGCCGTCTCTTGTATACGAATCATTTTTTCGACAGTTCGTTTTCCCCAAGAACCTGCTTTGATTGTGGAATCGTTCGCCAAAACACATACTGTGCGACCGTGAATTTTACCAATACCTGTAATTACACCATCTGCTGGTAAATCACCTGCTAAACAGTTAGCATACAAGCCGTCCTCTGATTGAAGACCATCATCTAATAATAATTCAAGTCGTTCACGTACGAATAACTTACCTTGTTGCGCATTTTTTTCGTGATATTTCGGCAGTCCTCCTGCTAAAATTTGTTCCTTCATCGTATTTGTCGTATTTTCTGTCGATACGTTGCTCATGTCCAATTCCTCCTTTTGCCCATTCCATTAGCCCTTATCTTAAAAGATAGGACACTACTATTTCTGAATCAAAATAAATTACTGTCCCGAATATTGTGGCGACCGCTTTTCCTGGAAAGCAAGCAGGCCTTCCAAACGGTCCTCCGTTGGGATAAGAGCACTGTATGCAAGTGATTCAATTTTCAAGCCTGTTGCTAAATCTACTTCAACACCTTGATTCATAGCAATTTTCGCCTGCATAAGAGATAGTGGCGCATTTTTCGCCATTTCGAGTGCAAGTTGTTGTGCCTTTTCCTGTAGCTCATGGCCGTCAAATACATACTCTACTATGCCGTATTCCTTTGCTTCTACTGCATTTAATCGACGTGCAGTATAAATTAATTCCTTCGCTTTTCCGATACCAATCAGTCGCGGTAAACGTTGTGTGCCTCCTGCGCCCGGAATAATACCTAACGATGTTTCAGTAAGACCTAATTGCGTATGTGCAGCTGCAACACGTAAATCACAAGCAAGAGCCAACTCAAGACCACCACCAAATGCAACTCCATTTAACACGGCAATAACTGGTTGCGCCAATGCTTCTACTTTGGTAACTGTCGCACCAATCAATTGCACAATTTGTTTTACTTGTCGATCAGACATACCTTTACGCTCTTTTAAGTCAGCTCCAGCACAAAATGCCTTTTGCCCTGTCCCTGTTAGCAATACAACCCGTACTGTCGGATCTCCGTTTACTTTATCCAAAGTGGCTCCAAGCTCATTCAATAACTGTACAGACATTGCATTTGCTGCTTCAGGTCGTGTTAGCGTGATGAGTCCTATGTTTCCTGCTATCAATTCAAAACGAACAAGTTGTGTCATAGAACATTAGCACTCCCTTCATTACGGACAATTGCCATTTGTTTAGACGCAACTGTTTTTCCTAGTTTTTGTTCTATAAAATGCGCCGCGTCTAGCAAAGATTTCATGTTAACACCTGTTTTTATACCCATTTCATCTAATAGATACAATAAATCTTCTGTGGCAATATTGCCTGATGCTCCTTTCGCATAAGGACATCCACCTAAACCACCTAGTGCACTATCAAATTTTGTAATCCCCATATCTAAGGATTTCATAATATTTACAAGTGCTGTACCACGCGTATCGTGAAAATGCATCGCAAATTTTTCTGTGGGGTATCTTTTTAATAGTTCTTCTAAAAGAGACTCTACCTGTGTTGGTACACCAACGCCGATTGTATCACCTAGAGAAATTTCATCGACGCCCATTTCTAGTAATTTATCAGTTACTCGTAAAACCTTTTCTGGCTGTATGTAGCCTTCATAAGGGCAACCAATCACCGTTGAAATATAACCACGTACGTTTTTATGCTCGTTCTTTGCCCCTGTTACTACTTCCTCTAATATAGGAAATGTTTCAGCAATTGATTTATTGATATTATTTTGATTATGGCTTTCACTTGCAGACATAAAGACGTTCACTTCATCAATATCAGCTTGCAAAGCGCGTTCTAAGCCACGCATATTTGGTACGAGTGCCGCATATGTTATATCTTTTTCTCGCTTGATGGCTTGCAGGACCTCTACCGCATCCGCCAATTGAGGGATCCATTTTGGATGGACAAACGACGTTACCTCAATATAATTTAATCCCGTCTGACTAAGTAAATTCACTAGTTGTATTTTATCTGCAGTAGTAATGTGTGCCTTTTCATTTTGCAAGCCATCACGGGGGCCAACTTCCTTTAACGTTACATGCTTCGGTAGTTGCATATAGATGCCTCCTTATTCGATTTCTAAAATATCGTCATCTACGTTAATGAAATCTCCCTCATTGGCAATAATTTTTGTCACAACTCCATCTTCCTCTGCAGCAATCGGAATCTCCATTTTCATGGATTCTAAAATTACTACGTCTTGCCCTGCTGTTACTTTTTCGCCTTCTGCTACAACGATTTTCCATACTGTTCCTGCCATACTCGCTTTCACTATTGCCATAAAAAATCCCTCCAAATAGTATTGTGTCAAAATTTATTTCGATATTTCAGGCGCATATTCGGCACTGTTATTTCGTTTCCGTTAGTTGCGGTAAATAATATTCCTCAACGAACTTAGTCGTTGTCTGTCCTTTTAAGAATTGCTCATGGGTTACAGTTTTTAAAAGCATCGGAATATTGGTCTGAATACCTTCTACTTTGTACTCCTTAAGTGCCTGAATTAGTCGCTCACATGCGATTGCGCGCGTTTCCCCCCATACGACTAATTTACTGATCATTGGATCGTAAAACGGTGTCACTGCTGAGCCTGCTTCTACCCCGCATTCATGACGAATACCTTCCCCAGCAGGTAACTCTAGTGCTGTAATCAGACCCGGAGACGGGAAGAAAGTTATTGGATTTTCTGCATAAATTCGTACTTCTATTGCATGCCCTTGTTTTTGAATGCTATCGCGCGTAAATGTTAATGGCTGCTGAGCCGCAACTTTTAATTGCTCTTCTACGAGATCCAGCTTCGTGATTTCTTCTGTCACGGGGTGTTCAACTTGTAAACGTGTATTCATCTCTAAAAAATAAAAATTTTGCTCTGCATCCACCAAATATTCGATTGTGCCGGCATTGACATAACCGATATGTTTAACTGCCTGAATAGAAGCATCTAACATACGTAGCCTCGTTTCTTCAGAGATGAATGGAGATGGTGCCTCCTCTACAACTTTTTGATTACGCCGTTGAATCGAGCATTCGCGTTCAAATAACGGAACAACATTGCCAGCATAATCAGCGATAATTTGTACCTCTACATGATGGGGATTAGCAATAAATCGTTCCATATACATCGTGCCATCACCGAAAAATGATTGTGCGCGTTTTTGATTACCTTCAAAAGCTTTTGCTAACTCCTCATCATTTTCCACGAGTTGCATCCCAATGCCACCACCACCAGCGGAAGCTTTCAACATAATGGGATACCCTAAACGGGAAGCAATTTCAATAGCTTCAGTACTATCGTTGACGGCTGTTTCTACACCTTCTACAATCGGTACACCTGCTGCCTTCATAGTCTTTCTAGCTTCTAATTTACTGCCCATTGATGCAATAACTTCAGCGCTCGGCCCAATAAAAACTAAGCCTTCTTGCTTACAGCGTTGAGCAAAACTAGCATTCTCCGATAATAAGCCGTAACCTGGATGGATTGCATCAGCACCGCTTTCCTTAGCCACTTCAAGAATCCGCTCCATATTTAAATAACTTTGTGCAACTGGTGGCTTTCCGATACAATATGCTTCGTCTGCTTCCCTAACATGTAAGCCTTCAGCATCCGCTTCTGAATAAACAGCCACGGTTTGAATTTTCAGTCGTTTACACGTTCGAATGATACGTCTAGCTATTTCACCACGATTGGCAATTAAAATTTTCTCGAACATTTCCTTACCTCCTTTATTTCACCGTCGCCGCAAAGCCCTCACGTAATTTATATTTCTGCACTTTTCCCGATGCTGTCATCGGATAACTCTCGATAAAGAAAATATGTTTTGGAATTTTATGTCTTGAAATTTTATCTTTGCAAAAGTTTCGGATTTCTTCTTCTGTTACACGTTCGCCTTCTCGTAAAATAATCCAGGCTGCTGCTTCCTCGCCATAAACTGGATCAGGGACGCCTGCAACTTGCACATCAGAAATTTTTGGATGCGTGTAAAGAAATTCCTCAATTTCGCGTGGATATAAGTTTTCGCCACCTCGGATAATCATGTCCTTTAAACGACCGGTTATTCGAACATAACCTGCATCATCTTTTGTAGCCAAATCTCCTGTGTGAAGCCATCCATCTGAGTCGATAGCAAGTTTAGTTTCCTCAGGATTTTTGTAGTACCCTTTCATGACATGATATCCTCTCGTACATAGCTCACCTTGCTCATGTGGAGTAGCTTCCTCATCTGTACCAGGAATTACGATTTTCACTTCTAAACTTGGTAATGCACGGCCAACTGTCTCGACTTTTAAATTGAGAGGATCATCTGCTCTCGTTTGTGTAATAACTGGAGAGGATTCTGTTTGTCCATAGCATATTGTCACATCTGTCATACCCATTTTGTCGATGACAGCTTTCATCACTTCGATAGGACAATTAGAGCCTGCCATTACTCCCGTACGTAATGACGATAAATCATATGACGAAAAATTCGGTAAATTCAATTCACTAATAAACATCGTTGGTACGCCATGTAACGCTGTACATTTTTCTTTCTCTACTGTTCGTAATACTTCTGCAGGGGAGAATTCCTGTACTGGTACCATCGTGCCACCACTAGTTGTAATCGCCAATGTACCAATTACACAGCCAAAACAATGGAAAAATGGCACAGGTATACACAAGCGGTCTTCATATGTTAATCGCATGCACTCAGCAATATTTAACGCATTATTCACTAAGTTATAATGCGTTAACATTACACCCTTTGGGAAACCAGTTGTCCCTGATGTATATTGAATATTAATGACATCATCATAATGAAGTAATTGCTGTCTTTGAGCTAATTGTTCCTCTGTTACTTGTTTTGCAGCGGCTAATACATCTGACCAGTTGAGCACACCAGGATACTTCGTGTTACCAATTAAAATAACATTTTTCAATAAAGGTAGGCGCTTCGATTGTAAATTACCTGGTTCACAATGTTCTAACTCTGGACATAACTCTTGTAGTGTATTTATAAAAGAATGGTCTCGAAAATTTTCAATTAAAATAATCGTTTTTGCATCTGATTGCTTTAATAGATATTCCAATTCATGTGCACGATAATTTGTGTTAACAGTGACGATTGGCGCTCCCATTTTCCCTGTTGCAAACTGCAATTGCACCCATTCTGGTACATTTGTCGTCCACACAGCAATGTGATCTCCCTTTTCGATTCCAAGAGACATTAACCCCCTAGCAACTAAGCGACTTTGATAATTTAGCTCCTCATAAGTCATTCGTAAATCTCTATCTGCATACACAAGCGCTTCACGTTTAGGATACTTTTCTGTTTTTTCATCTAGCAACTGACCAATTGTTTGATACACTAGCTGTGCCATGAAAATCCTCCTTCTATGTGCTATTTACTTATTAACAGCCGATTAGACGAGCAATAACGAGTCGTTGAATTTCCGATGTACCTTCACCAATTTCCATTAACTTAATGTCACGTAAATGACGTTCTACATCATATTCCTTCATATATCCTGAACCACCGTGAATTTGAATAGCTTGATTACAAGTGCGGAAGCCCATTTCAGAAGCAAATAATTTTGCCATCGCTGCTTCTTTACCAAATGGCTTCTTTTGATCTTTTAGCCACGCTGCCTTATGTACTAACGTACGTGCAAGCTCAATTTCCATTGCCATATCTGCTAATTTAAACTGGATTGCTTGTAATTTTGAGATAGGTGCTCCAAACTGCTCGCGTTCTTTTGAGAATTGCAATGCTTTTTCATATGCAGCCTGCGCAATTCCAACTGATAATGCTGCGATTGAAATTCGCCCCCCATCTAAAGTATTTAAAAATTGACTAAAACCACGCTTTTCATCACCTAATAGATTAGTCTTTGGTACACGTACGTTTTGCAATACAATCTCACAAGTATTTGATCCACGCACACCCATTTTGTCGTAATTACAGTTGATTGTTACACCAGGCGTATTCGTGGGAACGATAATAGATGAGATAATCTTTTTCCCATCTTCACGTTTACCTGTTACTGCTGTCACGATAATTTGACGAGCATGACCTGCATTCGTAATCCAGCATTTTTCACCATTAATGACATAATCATCGCCATCAATGACCGCAGTTGTAAGTGTACCTCCAGCGTCTGAGCCGGCATTGGGCTCTGTTAAACCGAATGCGCCCAGTGTTTCCCCCTTCGCTAATGGAACAAGCCATTCACGTTTTTGCTCCTCTGTTCCAAAATTATAAATTGGCGAAGCACCTAAACTAACTGCTGCTGCATAACTTAAACCTGTGCCCCCACACGCTCGACCAATTTCTTCAACAGCAATTGCATAAGATACAGTATCTCCCCCAGAACCACCGTATTCTTCAGGAAACGGGATACCCAATAAGCCTAGTTCTGCCATTTTTTCAAAGCTTTCTATTCTCATTGTAGAAGTTTCATCTACTTCACGCGCATAAGGTTTAATTTCTTTTTCTGCGAAATCACGAACCATATCTCGAATCATCACTTGCTCTTTTGTTAGTTCAAAATTCATTCCAAGTTCCCCCTTGTGTTAAATTCGCCATCGCGAATTTTGTTAAGATGACAATTGCTCCAACTTAAACCGACTAGTCGGTTTGTATTACTAATTAATAAAACCAGTCTCTGTAGCTGGCTTTACCTTTACCATAAATTGAATTGCTTCTTCCATAGCTTGTTCAGTGACGATTGCACGTAATATCATGTCCGTAAAGACTTCTGTAATTTCCTCCATTGTCAATGGCCCTGTTTGTTTAAACCATTTATATGTCCAGTTAATCATCCCAACTATAGCCATTGTTACAATCGTAGACGGCAATTCCGAACGAAAATCATTTGTCTCCTGACCTTCTGCAATAACCTTTTGTAAAATATCCCGATATTGGTCACGTTTTTTATGAATAAGCACGCTATACTCTTCCGGCAGTGAACGACTTTCTTCGTAAAATACTGTAATATGAGCCTGATACACATCAAACACTTGTGACAGCGTTTGAACCATAGCACATAACCGTGTAATCGGTGTGTTATATTGATCGTAAGCTTCCTGGGATTGCTTTATAACATAGGAAATAAACACATCATGAATTTCATACAACAATTCATCCTTTGATTTGAAATTATGATAAAACCCACCTTTTGATGCACCAATATATTCGACAATTCGATCGACAGTTACACTGTGGTAGCCATCTTGCTGAAACAGTACTAGTGAAGCGTCTACAATTCTTTGTTTTAATGTTTTCTTTACCATAGGCATCCATCATCCTCTTTATGACTCTACTCCATCACTCCCTATAATCAGGAAATAACAAAAAATACTATGACACCATTAATATAGCATTCCCAAAAAAAGGTGTCTAGCATTAACTGAGAAATTAACTGCAATTACGAGAATTTATTTACTTAATACAGCTATAATTACAAAACGCCATTTTACGTATGATACTTATCTTTATATAATAATTTTCAATATCGTAATATAATTTCTCTTATTAGCTATAACAAAGTTTGCTTTGTCTCAACGATTACTCATATACATTAAAGGTATGACTGCCATTAAATTTTCATGCACCACTTTCACCATAAAAAAAGAGACTTCTAAAAGTCTCTTTTTTGGTCCCGCATGTGCTTTGGAATTTTTGTTACCCGAGTACTATTTAAAATACTTTAGCTACTTAAGACATCACTAAATCATAACTTTATGCAACTGTAGGTACTTTTCGTATCCATGCAATAATGACTGCAATGATTAAAGCGAATCCTAAATACCCCATTGTTGAATACACTTTACCAACTAGTGTTGTAAACCCTACTAAGCTCGCTGCAAATCCAAGTAAACCAATAACGACAATACTAGGTTTAAAATATTTATGTTCTGGTGCGACAAAGCGTACCGTAAAAGCATAAAACATGCCAACAGCAGTGTTGTACATCATCCCTAACAATGCAATTGACATGAGCACACCAATAACTGGATGAATTTGTTTGGCCAATTCTAACGTTGGCATTGCTACTCCATTCACAACATCCAATTTCACGAACATCGCGATATTAATCAGTAATATTAAACCACCAAGCATAAGTCCACCAAGTAGCCCACCTAATCCTGCCACTTTACGATCTTTCAGCGTACCGCCCATAACAATTAACATAGCTGCACCCGCTGCTATATTGTATGACACATAAAGCAGAGCACCCATAAACCAGTTTGGCGCTGCAGTTGTCTGCTCCCTAGCTATCACTTCCTGCTGGGCAATCGTTAGATCCATCGTAAATATTGAATAGACTAATATAATAAAGATAATAGCCATTAAATAGGGTGTTACTAATGCTATTATATTAATAATATTTTTCACATTTAATAACAATGTTAAAATAGTAAGAATCACCATTATAATACTACCGACCATCGGATTTATTCCGAACATTTGATGGAATGTTGACCCTGAGCCAGCAAACATTACAACAGCTACGCCGAATAGGAAAAATGTAATTAATATATCTAAAATTACGCCTACATAGCGTCCGCCTATATGATAGATCACTTTTTTATGGGACGTTGTTTGTAAATCCGTGCCAAGTTGCGCTAAACTCATCCCTAAAAAAGCAAAGGCAATCGTTGCAACAATTGCCCCTGCAATACCGTACAAACCAAAACTTGTAAAGTATTGCATGATCTCTTGACCTGATGCAAATCCAGCCCCTACGATTAACCCAACAAATGCACCGCCTATTTGCCAACTTTTTTTCATGAAACACCCGCTTATCAATTATTTATATGTTTTATGTGCTACGGTGAATGAATTGATTGTGTCTACATTTACGTCAAAGCCGATTCCTGCTTTTTGAGACACTTGAATATAACCGTCTTGCGCAACAACCTCTGGCTCGATGACATCCTTTTCCCAATAACGATTTGAACCTGCAGTATCACCTGGTAAAATGAAATTTGCTAGTGTTGTTAAGGCTACATTATGAGCTCGTCCAATTCCTGACTCAAGCATGCCACCACACCAAACTGGGATATTATTTGATTCACAGTAATCATGAATTTTTTTCGCTTCTGTTAAGCCCCCAACACGACCAATTTTAATGTTAATGATACGCGTACTACCTAACTCCACTGCTTTTCGTGCGTCTTCTAATGAATGAATACTTTCATCTAAGCAAATTGGTGTATTGATTAGCTCTTGCAATTTCGCATGGTCGATAATATCATCTGATGCCAGCGGTTGCTCAATCATTGTTAAGTTAAAGGCATCAAGCTGCTTTAACGTATCCGCATCGGCTAGGCTATATGCTGAGTTTGCATCAGCCATAAATGCTACATCAGGAAATGTTTCACGCAACGTACGCATCACATCTACATCCCAACCTGGCTTTATTTTAATCTTCATACGTTTATAGCCTTCTTTTACATAACCGTCTACTAAGCCAACTAAATCCTCGATTGATTGTTGAATTCCGATACTGATACCAACTTCAATTTTGTCCTTGTTGCCACCAAGTGCAGCTGCTAATGATTGATTTGTTTGCTGTGCATAAATATCCCAAATGGCACCTTCTAGCGTTGACTTTGCCATATTATTTTTGCGAATTGGCTTGAAGAGTTCGTTTACTTCATCTGGATGCTTGATTTCTTTATGTAGAATTAGTGGAATTAAGAAATCCTCGAGCATATGCCAGTTCGTTTGTAGTGTTTCTTCGTTATACCAAGGAGAGTGGAATGCAACTGATTCTCCCCACCCAATAGTACCTGATGCATCTTTAGCTTCTAAAACTAAAAAATCTCTATCGTCAAACGTACCAAAGCTTGTAGTAAACGGTGCTTTTAATTTCATTTTTAAATGGCGAATTGTAATTTCAGTAATTTTCATGTTAGTTAGCTCCTTCCAAGCCTAATGTTGCTAGTTTTACGAACACATACTCGTTATAGTTTTCCTGTTGCTGTAATTGAACTGCTGTATAACCTTGCGCAAATAATTTTTGTATCAATCGACGTGTTTTCAAGCGCCAATCCAATGCCAAAGCTGGGTCTTGTATCTTTAGTGTTTGAAAACCCTTCGGTACTGGTAATGTGTATATGTTATTATTAAAAATAGAATTTTCTGATATTTTTAGATAAGGTAAGTCTTGCTCATTGAATATACAGTTTGCTACATTTACCGCTGTAGTTGCATCGATGGCAACATCATGCACTACATAGTCAGATGTTAAGTACCAACTGACCTCCAATCGATCAGATGGTAAACCTTTATTTAAGCTATCCTGCATTTCACCGTAGCAATTTTCTATATATGTGTGGCAAATACCATTTAACTTTGATAGATTGAGATAACCGTTTCGTGTTTCAAGCGGGTCAAACGTCCACACCATTAAATCATAGCCGCGCTCAATAGCAATGACTTGCTGGGCTTGCTTTAATGATTCGCCAATTCCTTGCGAACGATAATTTTTATCGATACCTAACATATGAGAACATAAATAACTTTTACCCTCTCGAAAACCGGCAAATCCGTAGCTAAAACCAACTATTTTGTCACCATCATAAGCTCCAACTACGATACCACCGTTTTTCACTGCTGTTAATGTTTGATGAATTGGAATTGGTGGCATACTCCACACGTTATATTCAAGTTGTTGTACCTGTTCCAGTTGTTCGATTGTTTTTACTTCACGAATATCAATCATTTAGAATCGCTTCTTTCTTTACTTTTATCCCGTACCAACAGGAGCTAAATTCTCTTAGGCTAATTAAGCTCCTGTATGTACCCGATTGGTTCAACTATTAAAGCGATGGCGTGGAAGATTCCACCGCTTCAGTTTCACTTTATCCCGTACCAACAGGAGCTAAATTCTCTTAGGCTAATTAAGCTCCTGTATGTACCCGATTGGTTCAATTATTAAAGCGATGGCGTGGAAGATTCCACCGCTTCAGTTTCACTTTATCCCGTACTTACAATTGAATAACAGCTGCGCTACTGCACGCTAAACAGTGCCTCGCTACCTCCTTTGTCGTTACTTCTTATAACGTACGTAGAATGGCTCTTGTGATGATAGCTACACCTGTTATGAGGCGTTCTTTATTAAACGTCATTTTCGGATGATGTAATCCTGGTGAAACACCACAACCAAGTCCAAGCATCGTGGCTTTAAGATGTGGTTTTTCATACGTATAAAAATGAAAGTCTTCGCCGCCTGGTGTAACAACTGGTGGTACGCACGCTACGTCCCCGACCACATCAATAATTGCTGCGCGCATATGTTCCATTGCTTCATCATTCACTAACGCTGCAACAATATGTGCATCCACCTGTAGCTCAATCTTTGCATTATACATGGCTTCCACAGATGCCTTTACACGTTCAATCCCTGCGGTTAACACGTGCATGACTTCATTCGTTTGTGCACGTGCATCAATACTAAATGTTGCTTTTCCAGGGATAATATTTGCCGAAGTACCTCCTGCATTAAATTGTGTCATTTTAGCCGAAGCTGATACATTCGGATCTGTCCAAATTTTTTGTAGACCCTCTACAATTGCTGCTCCTACTTCAATGGCGTTAATGCCAAGTTCAGGACGTGCACCATGTGCCTCTTCTCCAATAATCGTACCCGTAAAAAGCTTCGCTGCCCCGTGATATAACGCAGGTGTATACGTTCCATCCTGTAATTCTTTAAGTGGACGAACATGAACGCCGAACAAATAATTCAAGTCATCTATTACACCTTTATCAACTAAGGCACGAGCACCCTCTGCCTTTTCTTCAGCCGGCTGAAAAAGGATGCGCACTGCACCAGATAATGCTGGCTCCATATCCTTTAAAAGTAATGCCGTTCCAATAGCCATAGTCATATGGCCATCATGTCCACAAGAATGATTCGCTTTAAAAACACCATCAACTTCTTGCCAAAGCGCATCTATATCCGTTCGAAAGCCTACCTTCGGTGTTCCTTTTCCAATATCAACATAAAGCCCCGTCATATCGTCGAACATTTGTGGTTCCATATTGGCTTCCCTTAGTAAACTTGCAATGTATTGTGTCGTTTGCTGCTCCTGCCAACTAATTTCTGCATGCTCATGTAAATGCGAAAAAATTTCAGCCAATTTTGGCTGCAAGCTTTGTAAAAACTCGTTCATCCTATTCAACTCCATCGATTTGCAATAAAGCTATTTTGAAAATCATCATATTTTACGCGTTGACTTTCATAAAACTCATGATCCTGTGCTGTCATACCTGCAATAAGCGTATTCAAAAATGAGATAAGTGCTGGCATAGCGTCAATTGTTGACATTTCTTGTTGCTCATTTGCAAACGTAATTGTTGCATATTGCGCAATAGGTGCTACTGGGGAATCTGTTATACCAATAATCTCGCAATTTTTTGCTTGGATTTCTGCTGCTAATTGAATGGGCTCTTTAAAGTAGCGATGAAACGATAGAATAATAACTACAGAGTCCGCATCAATTTCTTGCAAAGCTCTTGCAATCTCGTTCGTTTCCAATCCAACGAGCACCACATTTGGCCGCAATAAATTCAGCGTGAAGTATAGCCATTTTGCAGCTAAATTTGAAGAACCGTAGCCAATAATGTAAATCTTCTTCTTCGTATGAAGTAACCTTGAAGCGCGATTAAAATCTTTATCATTAATATTTGCTGCAACACTTAAAATCCTTGTTGCATCTCTTTCCATTGTTTGCTCATAAAAACGTGGGTTTTCAAAAAGTTCTTGCTTTGATTCCAAATAATTTTGCAAACTACTACTATTGCCTTCATTGAATAAGTGTATCGTTACCTCACGCTGCAATTGTGCATATCCTGATAATCCTATTGCATAACAAAAACGAATTACTGTCGTTTCGCTCACTCCTGCTTGCTCGCCAACATTTGTAGCTGAGTGCATGCCAACATACTGCAAATTTTTAAGAACAAAGACCGCCACTTTTTGTTGGCTTTTTGAAAGTTTATGAAATTTTTCTTGAATGATATGTTGTATTGACCTATTATCCAACAAATTGAAGTGCACCCTTTTTTCTTTTATTTTTCTGAAGTCTAAACTTCATTTTTATGTTACATAGCCTAGCATAGTTTTTTTCGCAATTCAATATCTTTTCTGAAATTTCTGTTTTTATAAAAAATATTAAGCTATTACTCATCAAAATCGCCAATAATCACTCAACAGAACAACACCTATAAAGAAGATTATTAAATAATTATGATGATGCCTTGTTTCTAAGTTTACCAATTTAGGCCTGCATTCGACTGATTTTAGGATATGAACACATTCATGTCATATGGTAGTAAACATTTTATTTACCTTGATAATTAGGATTTGAAAAAACGCAGGCATGTTAATAATTAATTAACATGCCTGCGTTTCACTTTTATAACGATTAATCAAACTTCATCCCTTTTAATAAATCCGCAAAGGCATTATTAATAGGTTCCGCCTCTTTCTCTTGTTCCTTCAGATACTTTTGCACAGAGCGTTTATCTACTTTTCCGCCACCTTCTTTTTTACGGCGAGCTTCAAACGCTGATAATTTTTCACGATGGCCACATTTACAAACGAAAATTTGGCCATCGCCTTCGCCACGAAGTTCTAGCTTTTTCTTACACTGTGGACAACGTGCATTTGTTACGCGTGCTACATTTTTACGATGACCACATTCGCGATCTTGGCACACAAGCATTTTGCCTTTTTTACCATTTACCTCAAGCATTGGTTTTCCACAATCTGGGCAAGATTTCGTTGAAATATTATCGTGCTTGTACTTTTTATCACTGCTTTTAATTTCAGATACGATTTCTTTTGTGTAGTTTTTCATTTCACTAATGAAAACTTCTTTTTTCAGTTTGCCTTTAGCAATTGCTTCAAGTTTTTGCTCCCATTCACCTGTAAGCGTAGGTGATTTTAATTTTTCTGGTACTAAATCAAGGAGCTGACGACCTTTTGAGGTAATGTGAATGTCTTTACCTCGCTTTTCAATAAGGAATGAATTGAAAAGCTTATCAATAATGTCGGCGCGTGTTGCCACCGTACCAAGTCCACCAGTTGATTTTAATGTGTCTGCTAGTTTCTTATCTTGTGTCTCCATGTACTTCGTTGGATTTTCCATAGCAGATAGTAATGTCGCTTCATTGAAACGAGCAGGCGGTTTTGTTTGCCCAGACGTTTGGACAATTAACTTTGTTTTTAATATATGCCCCTTTTCAATGCGAGGCAGGATTTGCTCTTTTAAATCATCTGTCGACTCTTCGTCTTCGAAGCGATTTTGGTATACTTCTTTCCAGCCAGCGCTAAGTATTGTTTTACCACGAGCGACAAACTTCTCTTCACCAATTGTTGCATTTAATGTTAACTGCTCGTATTCAAATGCAGGATATAATACCGCTAAGAAACGTTTGACAACTAAATCATATATTTTACGTTCTTTATCCGTAAAAGCTGAGAAATTTACATATCCTTCCGTTGGAATAATGGCATGGTGATCTGACACTTTGCTATCGTCTACGAAAGATTTAGAAGTTTTTATAGATTTATTTAAAACCTTATTTGCTAAAGTACGGTATTCTCCAATCGCACAAGCTTTTAATCGGTCTGATAGTGTACTAATAATGTCTGAAGATAAGTAACGTGAATCTGTACGAGGATATGTTAGTACTTTGTGCTGCTCATACAGCTTTTGCATAATGTTCAACGTTTCTTTTGCTGAGTAACCAAAGATTTTATTGGCGTCACGTTGAAGCTCTGTTAAATCATACAAGCCTGGTGCGAATGATTTTTTAGGTTTACGATCGATATCTGTGACTACGGCATCTTTATTGCCAAGTTTTTTCATGATGATATCAGTTTTCTCCTTATCAAAGCTACGGCTGTTACCCTTGTTATCCTGCCAAGTTAATTTTAAATTATCGCTTGTTTGTGCTTCAATGCCATAGTAAGTTTGTGGTTTAAAATGTTTGATTTCATCTTCGCGTTTAGCAATGATGGCCACCACAGGCGTTTGCACTCGGCCACAATTTAGTTGTGCATTAAATTTGGTCGATAGTGCACGACTGGCATTTAGTCCGATATACCAATCTGCTTCAGAACGTGCCACTGCAGAATGATACAAATTTTCGTATGCCTTACCAGGTTTTAAATTATTGAAGCCATCTTTAATGGCCTTATCTGTAACAGATGAGATCCATAATCGTTTCATAGGCTTACGTACTTTTGCTTTTTCTATAATCCAGCGTGCCACAAGCTCACCTTCACGCCCAGCATCAGTTGCGATAATAATGTCACTCACATCACCACGCGTCAATTGCGATTTTACCGCGTTATATTGCTTACCTGATTGTTTAATAACTGTAAGCTTCAAGTTCTCTGGAAGCATCGGTAAATCTTCTAAGTTCCACGTTTTATATTTCACATCATAACTCTCTGGATCCGCTAATGTCACTAAATGTCCTAGTGCCCAAGTAACGATATATTTATCGCCCTCAAGATAACCATTTGCCTTTTTATTACAGTTAAGTACACGTGCAATATCACGCGCCACAGATGGTTTTTCAGCAATTACTAAGCTTTTTGCCATTTATGTCATCCTCTCTAGTTCCTTACATCCAATTACGCCTCGACGTAATGGCGTTTTAGGTTGTGAATTGTGCCTGCACAATTCACTCCTTGTCAAAATCTGCTGCTGTCACTGCGCTACAGGTCGTTTTCGCGCACTAAAAATCTGAGACTTCCGCCAGAGGCACTTTCTTCATTCAGCAGTCGTTTGGAGCCCATTATACTGAATACAGATAACTATAGCATAGCTTGTAGATATTCGTTGTACGTTATATATTTCTTAATCGTCAAAAAACTTCACTCGACACTTCGCATACTCTAAAACCTCAAACATATATTGAATTGACAGAATATTCTCCAAACTATAAGGAGGGTAAAAAAAATGCAAGCTCGACATTTTAGACCACGGAATGTGATTGTTATTACGATCATTGTTAGTTTATCCCTGTTAACTGGTCATGCTATTTATACAAACTTCATAGAGGTTCATTCAAATGACATAACTACTGACAAAAAATCTGGCGTCTTTATAAGTGAAATCAGCACTCCTTTAAGTCCTAGTAATCCCGATGAAGTGTAACGTAGTATAAGCTTCATGATTGAATATGACATCATTAGCTTGTACGTTACAAACGGTGGAGTTGCCCATTTTAAAGTTACGTTAGCACAAGAAAAACTTGAGGTAATTTCCAAATAGGTTAGTGAAATTATTGCATCAAAAGTAAAATAAAATAACGCAAGAAGGGAATCACATAACTCGTGGTTCCCTCCTTCTTAATAGTTCCTATCCATTACTGCTATTTCCCCTTGTTCAATCTACTATATAAGTATTTTTCATTGTCTAGTATACGTTTATCGTTCGGTTTATATCTGCGCGCAGCTTCATTATGCTCATGTGCATTTTCATATAGACCTAAGCGATCATACAACTTACTTAATTGCAAATGTGGAAGCCATGTTGAATACGCTCGTCTCTGCGTACCGAGTGTAGTTGAAGATTGTTGTATCGCTTGCGAATACCAATAAATGGATGCTTCGTTTTTAAATTGCTCTATAAATAGATGACCGATTCGACAACAAGTTTCAGGACTCGGTCGCTCATACAATAATGATTGTAAAAGGGACTGAATTGCTTGTTTTGAATCGCGTAAATGTTGATAGCAATCTGCTACATTCAAACATGCCTGAATATTATCCTCTGCAGAACCAAGGTCTAAATCTAGAAAGGTATTATAGTGATTAATTGCTTCTAAAAAGCGCTGATGACTTTTTAATTCATTAGCATAATGAAACGTTTCTCTCGCTGAAAACGAATGTCCTGTGGCCATTAAACGCTCATAAATTTGAATATTACGATCCCTATCTTTTTTTAATGGTAAATGGGTAATCACTACATCGCTATGGAAAAGTTTCCCTTTCACATGTAGAAACTCATGAACAGCACCCTGCCACTGAAAATTTCGCGAACGTTTTACGAGTCGATATCTTTTTTCAGAGATCTCGATTTCTCCATCTTCATCTAATTGTACGTAATAATCCATAGAGACAGCATCAATATTAGGATTTAGCGATTTCTTAAGTTGCAGTAGCTTCTGCTGATATTCTGTCGTAAGTACATCATCTGCATCTAGCCATAAAGTATAATCTTTCGTTGCTTGTTGGAAAGAAAAATTACGGGCCTTTGCAAAATCATCGCACCATATGAAATCAAAAATACGCGTGGTATAGTTTTGAACAATTTCTTTTGTACGATCAGTAGAGCCCGTATCAATAATATTGATTTCATCCACTACATGTTGAACCGAATCTAGGCATCTTTCAATAATACTTTCTTCATTTTTGACAATCATGCATAAACTAATAGTTACCATCTGTCCCCTCCTCTATCTAAGTAATATATGCTACCTCTAAAATTGTCAGCTTGGATATTTTCCCATTTCAAATGTGAAGTTTTGCTGTTTCGTTGCAAAAATTTCCCTTTAATCCAAAAACGAACGGAGCAATATGCTACATCCGTTCGTTTTATCTTTATAAATATTCTTGTCGCCAACGTAATTGTTCTTTGTCTGATAACTGCTGTTCTAGCGTATTATCCCATTGATTTAATAGTGTATTCCACACTCTAGCGTACACAATATCTTGTTCCTTATCATGGAGGATGAATTCTAGACATGGAATATCATTTATTTGCTTGGCTTCTGTCTTCACAATGGTTTCAATGTGTGTATGTGCGGTGGTGGATTCATCATTTTCCTGCTGTAATGCTGCAATCATCATAGTTTCTTCAAATTGCTCCAGCTGTTCAGCCTCTTTATCTACATAGCGATATGGCTGTGGCAACTCATCATATTCCTCTATACTGTCTTCACCAATAGGAAGAAATACGTGATGGCATGGACTAAATAAAAGATTTGCTGTTTTCACATCTAGTTCCTCCTCAAAAATACCCCGCTCCAATTGTTGCTCACCTTTAGCAGTTAATCTGTAGCAACCTTCCCTTTGTTCAATAAGACGAACCCGAGCCATCAATGACACTAAATCTTCAATAAAAAGTGGGTCAACAAGTAATAGTTCACTTAATTCCTGCGCATTTTGAAAATCCGCCTCTTGCATGCTCATTAATAGCATTTTCATTAAGACATCCATTGTAGCACGACGAATAGGCTCATAGGTCACTTCTACGGTACGAATGGGAATGCACCATTCATTTGACTTCACTATTTTCACATGGCGATTATGCTGTAGTTCTTTCATTAACCGCTGCTGTAATTTTGACATCCTATATCACCTGTCCTTCATGATTACGTAAGCCCTTGTAGGATTTCACCGTTGTGAGAAGATTACTGTACATTTCACGCGTATCTTGATGTTTGGCTCGTTGTGCAAACATATCGGCGCTACCGACCAACATTAACAGCTCACGCGCGCGCGAAAGCGCAACATTTAAGCGACGATAATCGCGTGCAAAGCCGATGTCTCCTCCCTTAGGCGTATTACGTACCATACTCACTAAAATGACGTCCATCTCCATACCTTGGAACTTATCTACAGTCCCTGTTCTAAACTGGAGATGAGGTAGTTGTAGCTCCTGCTGAAGTAGGCGATTAATTTTCTTAACTTGCTCACCATAAAAGCTAATCACACCGACACTTTTCAGTGCATCCTGAGGCATGCGACCCGCCTTTTTCGCTTCAATAACAGCAGCATTTAAGTCTGTCAAAATGCGACGAATAGTTTGTAGCTCCCCTTCATTGTAGCGACTTGTTCCACCCTTAACTTGCTCCTCTAAATAAGGCTTTTCAGTTGGAATGTCAATCCATAGTAAATGATCATCTCGTCTGACAAATTGCCCCTCTAAACCATGGTCACGTGCCACATCTGAGTCTGGCAAACCACATTCTAAACCATTTTCTTCCTTGGCGTAAAATGGTGTAATACTATGCATGATTTTTTCATGCATCCTGTATTGTAATGCAAGCATTTGCTTATGAGTCGCTGGTAAATTATTAAATAAACGTTCAAATAACGATTCACGCAACAAATTTTTCAGCTCTTGTGCCCCATCAAAGTTAGGATTGTCATCTATCATCGATTTCAGCGTTTCCTCTAACGTATCATCGCCAAGCAGTGGCGGTAACTGATGGTGATCGCCTACCAAAATAATTTTCTTACCTTTAAGCATTGGTAATAATAATTCGGGTGGTGTCGCTTTCGATACCTCGTCGATAATAACGACATCGAAGGTTGGATAGTTTTCCATAAACTCCTTACTTGCAGAAGCAACGCATGTTGTTCCGATTACATTGGCATGCCGCACATATAATTTACGAATTTCATCCAAATCATATTCTGTTGCGTTTTGTAGCTTATCACGCCACTCCACTTGCAATTTTTTACGAAGAGGTAGCTGTTTTTCTTTGCGTTGCAGTTCCTCATAGCTTGATTTAGCCGACACAATAGCTTGTGCTACTTCCTCATATGTACGCTCCGGAGTAGACTGGAGGAGTTGCGTGAATACCGTTAATTTCTTTTCCTTCTTCAAACCAGCCACATTAATATCCTTTAGGCTTGCTTCAAATTGCGTTAATTGCTGTTCAATGTCTTGTAAGCTTGCTTGTACTGTTTGAAGCGCTGCCTTCTTCGGTACGAGCTGCGTATTTGCCTGTTCGACAGCTTGTAGCTGTTGGCGTGCTGTTTGTAAAAAGACTTGCTTTTCTGCTACCAGTATTTTCAATTGCGCTACAGATTCTTCTGGCATAGAGCCACATTGCGTTACTAGTGTTTCAGCAAGCTGCTGTAGTTTTTCTTGATGCTCGGTATACGGCTTCAATTGTCGCAACAAGCTTTGTACATTGAAGCTCGTAATCGCACATTCTTGATGTAATAGACTACTGACATTTTGACGTAATGATGCAAATTCTTGATCTTTATGTTCTTGCTGTTGTTGAAGTGCGACACCCTTTTGCCATACAAAATCACGACGCATATAGAGCCCAAGTAAATAGCTTTCTATTTGTTCTGCTGGTAGTGTCTGTCCCTCTTGAAAGGCTGTATTCAGCTGTGCAAACACGCCTGTTAAATTTTGCAATGAAAATGACTGAATAGGCTGCTGACGACTTTTTACAAGGGCTCGTTCCTTCGCTTCAGATGATAGTAATGATTCAAGCTTTTCAATTGCATTTCGTAGGCGCGTATTAATGATTGCCCAAGCTTCTAAATCCTTGGCATCCTCTAAATGCTCTAAACGTTGGATTTGCTGTGCTAACACATGAGAAGGTCGAACGTGATAATGCTGTAAAAAACGATGAATACGCTCAAAAGTAGTTAATGTACTAGTAAAATTTTGAGCTTCCTTCATTGATTGGAGTCGCTTGCTTTCTTCTTCGTATTTCATTTGAATATCTTGGAACTGTAGCGCCATTTGCGTTATCTGAACTTGTAATTCCTTATAGTGAATAGCCGCTTGCCACTGCTCTATCATTTTAGTAGTTTCATCTATAGTTAGTTGCAATTGTTCCATTGAATTATTTTCTGTGAGAATCTGTTCCAGTGACTCAATAATAGGCTCTAATTGTGAAAGCTGTTTCTCGTAATGCTCTTTTTGCGCTTCACATGCTTGTTGCTCTGTCTTAACGGTTTTCAATTCTTTTTTTAATGCTTGGATTTCTTGTTGTAAAATCGGCTCATCGATAGCCGCTTGCTCTTTTGCCGCAATTTCCTTTGTAAGTTCCTCGAGCCATGTTTCTAGTTTTTCTAATTCATCTTTAGCTTTAATCATATTGTTTTGTAGTTCGTGCTCGCGTGCACTAAAGCTTGTAATTTCTTCCTCGACAGCGGCAAGTGTTTGCTCACGCCAATGTAGAGCAACGTTTTCCTCGATGAATTTTTTCCCCTCTTCCTCAATACTTTCCGTACGGCCATAGCGTAAAATACGAATTTCTTGATTGGAAAGTAGTCTCCCTAATGCATTATCTACGGCTAAATTTGATTGAGAGGCAACAAGTGTTTTTAAACCTGCCTTTACATTTTGTTGGCAGATTTCAGAGATAACAGTTGTCTTCCCTGTCCCAGGTGGTCCTTGTATGACATATAAATCCTCTACAGATAGAGCACCGATAACAGCCCGACGTTGATAGTCGTTTAAGTTATTATGAAATTCTATATCATCCCGTTGCTTAGCTGTTCTTACAGTTGGACGTTTTTCAAACAATATCGTCTCTAAACTAGGGTTGACTGCCTCACCTTTTTCGAGCTTAGTAAAACCATTGCGTAAGCGTTTAATTTGGCTCAATGTTGCAAAATTACTAAAGCTCGCTTGCTTTGAACGAACATTGAGTTGATCCTTTCTCGCCTGATCCTGTGCGAAAGGTTTTAAGTCAATCTCAATCGTTTGCTTCCCTGCATTTACTTTTAACACTTGTCCGATTTCGCCACGAACGCCTTGAATACTAACACTCAAGCCATTTAACTGCTTCCACTCCTTCGCTTTCACATAGGGGCATACGAGCGTAAGGCGTGTAAAATCTTCATTAAAATAGCTTTGTTTAAATTCTGTATGAATATCATCAATTGTCGCATCACGCTCTTGGATTTTTAAATAGCCTTCCCAGCTGGCAATTCGCTTTTTAACATATTCCGTACGCTCCTCAGCAATTGGTAGTTCTCTTATTTTGGTATGAAGGTCTAACGGAATACCCGCTCCATTATTAGGTCTTGTTACAAATTGCAGTACAACTGGTAAACGACGATTTGTATTCACTGGCCCGCGCATATGTACGAAACGGATATTTGTTGCCAGTAAGCCTTCAACTTTTAATACACAATCCATAATCGCTGTTTTCTCTTCGATTATGCCTGCTAACTTTTCATTTTGCTGTGCATTAAAATAAATCGACAAAAACGTTTCACCCGGGGTTTTCGCCTTTCGTTTTTCAATATAGACGGTAAATGTTTTTTGTAACGCAAAAAAGGCATGCTCATTTGCTGAGCATTCCTCTACCGCTTCCTTCGCCTTATTCGTCAAAATGAGATTACAGCGTTGTTTTTCTAGTAAAGCGATGTCCTGCATGAGCAGCCCTCCCTTCCGATTTCACTAAAATCTTATTTTATCATATTGTAAAAGAATTCTAGAAAAGAAAAATCCCCTGAACAGTGATTTCCTTCCACTGTACAAGGGATTATTGTTTTCCGATATGATTAAAGGCTTAGCGACCTTCACTTACATGCAAGGAGTTAAACCACATGTTGTCATTTTTAATGTTGGTCAATGGTTTCTTTCGGTAATGTTTTGCTCATTTCACAATATTGTACAAAGACGCGTGCCATTTCGCGTAAACGATTATGCACATCAACATCAGTAATATTATTATCTGCATCAAAATGTGATGTGTGTGTGTATACATAGTTTGGTGTTACTAGCGCACGGAAGTAATCTAAAATTGGTTTTAATTGATTTTCCACTACTAAATGATGCTGGTATGTGCCACCATTTGCAACAATTGATACAGGTTTATAGCGCATTGTTTTAGGATGTAAGAAATCAAAAGCATTTTTCAATACGCCTGGAATCGAAGCTTGGAAAATCGGTGTTGCAATAATATAAGCATCGGCTTCTTCAAATTTTTGAATCATTTTTTTCATATCATCATTTAACGGTGACCCATCGACGATTTGATGCTTATATTCACTAAAATGCATAATTTCTAACTCAAAATTAGCATCTAATTCTTTAATATATTGTTCAACTTGCTCTAAAATAGCACCAGTTTTACGTCCAAACATTGTGCCATCAACGAGTAAAATTTTCATTATCATTTTGCCTCCACATTCATCTTCTACAATAATATTGTAACAAATGAATAGAAGCACGGGAAGAATAGGAACGGTCAAAACCATAAATTCAGTCTTTAGGCGGAATGAAACAAACTCTTAATGGTGAAGAGCGCATTCACTTCTCATCTCTTCGTTTAAAATTCACTTCTTTATCTACAACGCTCTCTGTTACTTTAAATTTATCTCGGTTGATAATGACATCTCGATTGACCTTACTATCTTCATCAATTGTATTTGGCAATTTATTTTTTTCCCAATTAAAATAATTGTCACGTGAGGCTTGCTCATCTTTTAACTTAGGAAAATCTAACGAAACTAATTTCTGCGACGGATAAATCGTTACAGGCTGCTCTTTACTATACAACGCAATAACAATCATCGCCTTGGCAACCTGTGACGCTTCTATTGCACGAGAACGTTTCAGTGGCCCCACTAATAAAGGCTTTGCAAACTTGAGAACTTTCTGTCCCACCTTTTCACCAAAACGGAAATCCTTGCGCGCTCCTATCAATAATGATGGACGAATAATCGATAGACGCTGTAAACCAAGTTCCTTTAACGCATGCTCAAGCTTGCCCTTTACACGATTGTAGTAAAACAATGAATTCGCATTTGCCCCCATTGCTGTTATGACAAGCATATGTGGTATACCTCGCTTTTTGGCCAATGATGCAATAGCTAAAGGATATTCAAAATCAACTTTCTCAAATACTTCGCGAGAACCTGCCTTTTTTTTGGTAGTTCCTAAACAACAATAGAGCTCATGAGCAAATTCAATATCATTTTCTTCTAATGTATCAAAGTTACGAATTTTGACCTCTAGCTTTGCATGCTCAAAAGCTGGTTTTTGACGTGCAATAACTGTCACTGAAATATATTCATCATTTTCACATAACTGTGCTACAAGCGAGGTGCCTGTTAATCCTGTTGCCCCTACAACAATTGCTGCACGCATTCCCATTGTGATGTTCCCTCCTTCTTCTAATGAAGTTTATGTATTAATTTAGCTAATCCTAATTTTTACACATACTTGCCCATTTTTCACCATAATTTAAATAGACAGACGAAAGGATGGGATACATTTGCAAAACGAAACTCAAACAATTAAACCGAAAAAAACGATTGTTTTCATTATTGAAAGCTGCATTGATAAAGGGCTCTATCCTTTTGAACGGGTTGCAACACTTGCTAAGCTACTCACACATGAGAAAGTTTTCATATTCGCAAAAACCCCTTCAAACGATGGGATACAAATTTTAATGAATGAAAATCTATCGCCTATATTATTCGAACATTTCGACGAACTATCAAAGCATATGAAAGGGATACAGCCTGATTTAATCGTTCGAGATGGTCGTAATTCTGAAAGCTGGCAAGTACACAATTTAAGACCATTTTGTAAAACAATCATCCATTTTGATGATTTTGGTGAAGGTGGTCAAGCCTGTGACTGCGTTTTACTAGCACTCTATCAAGAAGTTAAAGATTATTTACCATCACATTACATCGGTGGAAGCTTTGTCTTTGCTTTACCGGATACTTTCCAGCATTCAGAAGATTTACCGGACATTAAAATACCTGAAGATCCTCCACATATCGTTGTTGCTTTTGAGGATGGGGACGAGCATAACTTAACTTACCGAACGCTTCGACACTTAACTCAGCTACAAATTCCACTACAAATTACTGTGATGATTGATGACAGCTACCGACATGCAACCGATGATTTGCAGATGATGGTTCTAAGTCGACGTAATACTGCCATTCTTCGTGATAAAGACGCACTCCTAAAACTATTACCCAAAGCTGATGTTATTATTTGTAACGCCAACTACACACCTTATAAAATTGCTTCCTATGGTGTACCTTGCATCACTTTAGCACAAACAGAGGCCGAACTATTACATGCTTTTCCTCGTGAACATAATGGCTTCATTCATCTTGGTCTTGGGCGTAAAATGAAGCAGTCACAAATTCAAAACGCCGTAATGGAATTTTTGTTACATGAGGCGAGAAGCGAACGTGCTGTGAAAAAGCAACGTCAACTTAACCTTGCAAACAATAATGAGACGCTGGAAGCATTATTGCTTGATTTCGCATATGACCGTCATAATATCGCTTCAACTTAGTGATTCTTTTTAGGTGGATATGATACAATGTATTAGAATTTTTACACTTTCGCTTTTGTCAGCGTTTATCCCGTACTAAGGGTTCTAACCTCCCCCACTTCAATTTTGAGAAAACAGGGACGTTTAAAGTAAGGATTCGGCACACCCTTAAGTACCGATTGGTTCAACTAATAAGCGGTGGGGGATACGAAAAACCCTCACCGCTTAAAGTTTAGCTTTAAACGCATTTGTCATACAAATACCGATATAAAGGAGCAATGTATCATGCCATCAAAAAGTGATATTGAATATCAAATTAAAGAATTAAAAATGGATTATATGAATTTACAAGGTGACATTGAAAAGCTCGAATCTACAGGCCACAACGACCAAGTATCACAGGCTGAACAACGCCTTGCCAACATGGAAGCAAAATTAGCTGAACTAAATAAACAATTAGCAGCACTTTAAGTAATCTAGATTTTTGGAGGAACATTTATGGCAATATTAACAGTTGAAAACTTAGGTCATTCATTTGGTGACCGCACACTTTTTAAAGACGTATCCTTTCGTTTAGTAGAAGGCGATCATATTGGACTTGTTGGTGCAAATGGCGTTGGTAAATCTACACTAATGGGTATCATTACAGGCCAAACAATCCACGATACAGGAAAAGTTGAATGGCTACCAGGTACACATTACGGCTATTT
Source organism: Lysinibacillus parviboronicapiens (assembly GCF_003049575.1). Classification (GTDB taxonomy): domain Bacteria; phylum Bacillota; class Bacilli; order Bacillales_A; family Planococcaceae; genus Lysinibacillus; species Lysinibacillus parviboronicapiens. Next base: position 67,405 of record NZ_PYWI01000010.1, read on the forward strand.
AGATCAACATACTGTACTAACAGCCGGACGTACAATGCGTGATGTTTTACGTGACGCTTTCCTCCCACTCTATAAAAAGGAAGAAGAGCTAAACGATATTACAGGTAAAATGGCTGAAGCAACACCTGAAGAGTTAGAAGTATTATTGGAGCAAATGGCCGAGGTACAAGATGCATTAGATGCAGGTGACTTTTACACATTAGATATGAAAATCGAAGAAGTCGCACGTGGTTTAGGTCTTGATGCAATTGGCTTAGAACGTGACGTTGCTGCCCTTTCTGGTGGTCAGCGGACAAAGGTTTTGTTAGCTAAGCTTTTGCTTGAAAAACCGAAAGTATTATTACTTGATGAGCCAACCAACTACCTTGACGAAGAACATATTACATGGCTGAAAAACTATTTAAAGAACTATCCACATGCATTCCTACTCATTTCCCATGATACGGAATTTATGAACGACACAGTGGATGTAATCTTCCAATTGGAATTTTCTAAGTTAACTCGTTATACTGCAACATACGAAAAGTTTATCGAGCTAGCTGAAATAAACAAACGTCAGCATCTTGACGCTTATGAAAAGCAGCAGGAATTCATAAAAAAACAAGAGGATTTTATTGCGAAAAACAAAGCACGTTATTCAACAACTGGTCGTGCAAAATCGCGCGCGAAGCAGCTTGATCGTTTAGAACGAATTGACCGTCCTGAAACAGCAGTAAAGCCTGAATTCGGCTTTAAAGAGGCACGCACGCCAAGCCGTTATGTTGTAGAAGCAGAAAGTTTAGTCATCGGTTACGATAAAGATAAGCCGTTACTTCCTCCTCTGTCATTTATGATTGAACGCGGTGAAAAAATTGCCTTAGTCGGCATGAACGGTGTTGGTAAGTCTACCTTACTGAAAACGATGCTTGGTAAAATCAATCCACTCGGTGGCAAAGTGATCCGTGGCGATTATTTAGCCCCTTCTTACTTTGAACAAGAAGTAAAAGCTGATAAAATTACGCCAATTGATGATGTGTGGAACGCCTTCCCTTCAATGGAACAAGCACAAGTTCGTGCAGCTTTAGCGCGTGCAGGATTGAAAACTGATCATATTACGCGTCCACTCAATTCCCTATCAGGGGGCGAGCAAGCTAAAGTTCGCCTTTGTAAACTGATGATGGAAGAAGCGAACTGGCTATTATTTGACGAACCTACTAACCACTTAGATGTTGATGCGAAAGAAGAACTAAAACGTGCCATGAAAGAATTCAAAGGTACAATCGTGCTAGTTAGCCATGAACCTGAATTCTATGAAGGTTTAGTCACAAAAGTATGGAATGTCCAAGACTGGTTTACTTCAGGACAGCAAAGTTAAGAACATCTCTCACCGACACACTATCGTGTGTCGGTGTTTTCTTGTAATTAAGGGATCATAGTGTAACGAATCATAAATAGATTGTTAGACGCAATTGACTTCTCGCAGATAATGCCCCCTAGAGATTCTCAGTGCCAAATATCAACCCTTCTTTCGTGTCTCATAAAAAATATCTCTGTAATCTAGCAATCTTACATCATTGTAAGTAAATTTTACGAAACTTTTCCCTATTCCAAGCGTATATTCTAATATAGTTGAAAAAATTTCATTTTCCATTGACTTTTTTTTCAATTAGCTATTGATTTATATATAGCTTACTAGTAAGATATATGTATAACCTATTTAGCTTACTAATAAGATATTCATAAAATATAATCTAAAAAAGAAAGCGGGGAATGAAGAATGACAGTTACAATTTACTCACAAGCGAGCTGTTCTTCATCCAGAAAAGCATTAAAATGGCTAAAAGATCACAATATCGAATATAAAGAAAAACGTATTACATCACATCTACTTACGCTTGCAGAATTCAAAGAAATTTTAAGCATGACTGAAGACGGAACTGATGAAATTATTGCAACGAATTCAAATGATTTTAAAAATCTAAACATCGATATCGACCAATTATCTATTCAAGAATTGTATGCAATTATTCAGGCTCATCCGCGAATGCTGCGTAGCCCAATTTTAATTGATGAAAAACGTATTCAAGTTGGGTACAATGAAATGGACATCCGTCGTTTTATTCCACGTAAAGTACGTGCTTACGAATTAAATGCGATGACAAGATTGGCACAAGAAAGTTAAAACAGTTTTGGAGATGACCTATATGGATCAAGAAAAACAAAAAGCCATTTCCTCGTTGTTTGAAGTCGTCTCTTCCATTGAGCGTAAATGGGCAAACGAGTGGAATAATCATAATGTACTCGGCTTTTCAAAAACCCATATTTTAATTTTAGACTATTTATCGCAGGAGGGACCTAAGCGCCCTTCTGCTATTGCAGATCGTTTGAAAGTGACAACAGGTGGGGTTACAGTTTTAACGACCAAACTCATCAATGCGGGCTTTATAGAGAAAACACAGCATGCAACAGACCGTCGAGCTTCCCAGTTAGAAATCACCCCTGATGGTGAAGATATTTTAGAAGAATCACGTCAACAAGTTAGCGAAATCATCAACAATATGTTTGGCATGCTGTCAGCTGAAGAGGTACAAACTTTACGAGATATTTTCGCAAAATGTTTGCTCGAAGTTGAAATCAATCGTCATGATTAAAAACTTATTTGCATACCTTGCACCTATTGTTAGACTACTTCTAACTTTTAGAGGTGCTTTTTTTTTTGCAAATTTTAAGGAATGTCCCCCAACTTTCTATATAATATAAATCCGCTTCGCTTTCGCCGTATAAAACATTTGATGCTGTCGTTCCTTATCAGAGATACTAGGACTTAATTCAACGATATTGGCAGTTCTAGCAGCGATTCCAAGATTTCTACTAATTTTGTTAGAGGTTTCCTGATGATTTCGGGTACTTTATCAGCTATATATGATGTTCTACCTTCAAAAATTTCAGCAACAAAAAAGATGCATCGCAAATTATGTCATTTTGCAATGCATCTCTTTTTGATTGGTCGAACAAATACTTCCGTCTAAGTAATTATTATTTTAATGTGCGACCAATGCAAACTATTATGCTGGCAACACAGCCTCCACTATTGATACGTCAGCCATTAGCATTTCTTTTAAACGCGCTTTCGCACGGAATAAGCGTGATTTCACTGTTCCAATCGATACCTTCATTATTGTAGAAATTTCAGCAAGTGAGTATTGATCTATGTAGAAATACCACAATGTTTTTTGATAAATCGAATCTAATTGCCCCATTTTATCCTGCACTAGTTTTGTTACAATGTCTTTTTCAATTTTTTCTTCTGTAGAAATCTCATTATTAGGAACCAAATCTAAGATTGGAACGTCTAATGTTTCAGGTTGATTCATCATGTACTTACTACGTCTTACTTTTTTACGATAGCGATCTCTAAATGTATTCATAGTAATTGTTGTTAGCCAAGCTTTAATATGTTCTACTTCGGCAACGCTGTCCTCATAGCGTACAACTTTTACCCAAACTTCTTGCATTAAATCTTCCGCTTCTACATTATTGCGAGTAAGCTTTAAGCATAGATGATAAATATAACGATTAAATTCCTCATATACGCCTTCTAATTTTTCATTCATTGTGTATTCCTCCGCTTCTTGTTCTTGCTTCTATACACATTCTCGCAAAATAATGTATTACACTCTATCGTATTTGCTTTCAATTTCATTACAATCGTGTAAGCTTAATTGCTTTCACTTGTAATATTCGTAAAAAATGTTTTTCTACTATACTTCCAAAGGTAATGTATAACATAGAAATAAAACCCCCACTTCGCCATAAAAGACGACACTACGCCATAAAAGTCTTTCTTTTAAATGGGAGATCAGAAAGCGGCATGTAATCATATTGTTATGCAACCACTAAAAGGTTTAGATTTAAGGGCTCCTATCTACTTTTAAGATTGTCTTAAAAGTAAAAACACCACCCTACGGTACTTTTTTAGCTAAATGCTTTCCTTTACAGACTCCCCTCCCAAATTGTACAATTTTTGCCCAATCAAACCGAAAGATGTGATACATAAGCAAGTACCATCATTACTAATAAAATAAACGTCTATTTCAATACCATGGTCGTAGGGTCCATAAAGGTCCCTTAATGTATTGCTATAACAGGATTCTCCAGCCACATTATGCTATACTCTTTCTAGTATCGAAATATTGGAAAGAGGGATGAAATGATGACACATTTACAGGAATTAGACGCTTATTTTACTGAACATCGTGAAGCTCATTTGCATGAATTAAATGAATTTTTACGTATTCCAAGCATTAGTTCGTTATCAGCACACAAAGGGGATATTCAAGCTGCAGCTGAATGGCTAGCAAACGCTTGCAAAAAGCTAAACTTAGAAAACATCTCAATTACCCAAACAGCAGGTCATCCTGTTGTTTATGCAGATTGGTTACACGCTGAAGGACAACCAACTATTCTTTTTTACGGTCACTATGATGTACAACCTGTAGATCCATTACACTTATGGGAAAGTGAGCCGTTCAATCCTACAATTCGTGACAACAAATTATTCGCACGTGGTGCAAGTGATGATAAAGGCCAAGTTTTCATGCACTTAAAAATGATTGAAGCATTATTTGCTACAACTGGTACATTACCTGTAAATGTGAAGTTTATTTATGAAGGTGAAGAAGAAATCGGCAGTCCTCACCTCCCTGCCTTTGTAGAAGAACATAAGGAAAAATTAGCTGCAGATTTAATTTTGATTTCAGATACTGGTCTTTATGGACCTGGTAAGCCAGCTGTGTGCTATGGTTTACGCGGTTTAACAGGTGTACAAATTGATGTACGCGGGGCAAAAGGTGATTTACACTCTGGTCTTTACGGTGGTGGCGTGCAAAATGCGATTCATGCATTAGCAGACATTTTAGCATCCTTCCGTGATGAACATGGCACAATTCAGGTAGACGGCTTCTATGACAAAGTATTACCATTGTCAGAAGAAGAACGTGAGGCATATCGCGCGCTTGGCTTCGATGAAGAGTCAGTGAAGGAAGAAGTCGGTGTGAAAGAGTTGTTCGGGGAAACTGGCTATTCTTACTTAGAGCAAACATGGGCTCGTCCGACACTAGAAGTTAACGGAGTGTTTGGTGGCTTCTCAGGTGAGGGCATTAAAACTGTATTACCTGCTGAGGCTGGCGCTAAAATCACTTGTCGACTTGTACCAAATCAAGAGCCAGATGAAATAGTTGCACTCTTAAAAGCACATATCGAAAAGCATAAACCAACTGGTGTTGAAGTAACCATTTCTGAATTCGATAAAGGACGCCCTTTCATAACGCCATTCGACCATCCAGTTATTCAAGCGGCAGGACGCTCTTACGAAAAAGTTTATCATGTCCCGACTGCTTACACACGTGGTGGCGGTTCAATACCCATCGTAGCTGCATTCGATGAAATTTTAGAATTACCTGTCGTATTAATGGGCTTCGGCTTATCTAGTGAAAACTTCCATGCTCCGAATGAGCACTTCCATTTAGAAAATTTCGATAAAGGTCTACGTGTTTTAGGTGACTACTTATATGAAGTTGCAAGTTTAAATAATAAGTAATACTACTCGCTGTTTATAACTTTAGAACTCGATTTATCACGTTCTAAGACTAATAGATATTAAAAAGCCCCTCAGTGAGAGGGGCTTTCCTTCTACAAACTATTCACCAAAAATCGTGACAATTTCAGCTGATGTTTTACGTTCTTTAGCCTTTGGAATACCATCAAAATAACCAACTTGTAACATCGCAATAACGCGCTCACCTGGCTGCACCTTTAATGCTTCGCGGAATTTCGGATTATCTAAAAATCCTGGTGTTTTCCAGCAAGAGCCGATACCTTTATCCCACGCAAGTAACTGCATATTTTGAATAAAAGTACTTGCAGCAGCAAAATCTTCTAGACGTTCTTTTTGACGTGCATCCTCCGGTACGATAACAAAAGCATAACCGCCTGGAAGCGTGAACTTCGTCATTTGTTTTGTTAAATCTTCACTTGAGAGCTCCTGCCATTTCGGAATAGTTAAGTCTCGCAATAAATCATGAAGTGCAAATAACTCCTTACCACACGCTACAACTAAACGCCAAGGTTCACGATTTCCATGATTCGGTGCCCATACAGCATCGTCAATAATTGTAAGTAGTTGTTCACGGTCCACAGGTTGCCCATTAAATTTTTTAATGGAACGGCGCTCGATAATTGCATCTCTTACAGATAAAAAATGTTCGCTCATTTACTTTATCTCCCTCTAGAACTTTACATCATATTTTAATTCGTATTGTCTATCTCTCACATTATCACAAATTGCGAAGCTTTAAAACAGCTATCTTTCTAAGCAAAACTATCATCAATATGAATGTAAAAATACGTCATACTCGGTGTATATGCAGTTGAATCTTCATAAAAATAAGATCGATTAATGCTATCTGAAGTGTGGGCATTCACATATGGTATGCCATTCTGAATACTCGTGACGATAACAGAGTGATCAATACGTCCATTCCCCTGAAAATCATAAAAAATGATGTCCCCAAGCTCTAACTCCTCAGCATTTTGCACACGCCTTCCCTTTAATCCTGTTTTGGAGCCTTCTAGATACCACCTAAGGGAATGTGCGACAGACCAACTGAAGCTCCAATTCCCTTGCTGAATCCACCAACCCTTATCTCTACTTGGAGCACCTCGCATTGGCGCTCCTCCTGCAAGTAAGCATTGTGATATATAATTCGTACAATCCACATCAAAGTTTGGAAATGCTGGATTACGTCTATTCCACCACAAATTCGCATACTGTACAGCTGCCTGCCTATTATAAATTTTTGCCACGTTCCCCCTCCTTACGTACATCATATGTGTAGTTTAGCTAATCTATTAGTTAGGACATTAACATCAATGACGCCCAGCCGTCACTGCATTCAAGTTTTCAATGGTGTTTATGCCTGCACGATGTCAGTCGGTAAAGCTACAACTTGTTGCATTTTTATCAAGACAGGTCTGTTAGCCGCTGTTGCAGAACGAAGTTAAGCTAACCTCTTATATGACTCTTTATTAAATCTAGACATCTGTTGGAGGCTCTATCTTTAATCAGTCTGTGTTTGGAGCGTTACTGACTGAAGATAAATGGAATGAACGCGGTCACATTCGGTGCTATCTTTTCCAATTTAAAGATAGTTTTTGCTACAATAGGATTGAATGCAATGTAGATAAATAATTTACGAACAGAAGGGATGTTGAATGTGAAGCAGCATGCGGAGAAAGAAATCTTACAACCTACTCTTTTATGCGATAAAAAAGGGAATTTAAATCCAGCTTCCATTGGATTTGCACGAAAACCTCTCATAAATAGCAATTTAAGCGGCCATATGATGCGCAAAAAGAAATGGAATTATTGGTGTGTATACGGTGATGAGATTTTATTCTCCGCTACCATTAGCCATCTAGATTACGCAGCGGTCTGCTTTGTATACTTCCTTGAGTATGAGACACAGCGCTATTTTGAAAAAACAATCACTATTCCATTGGGTGGCAAATTAAAAATGCCCACACAGGTGCTAGAATCGGTATCTTTCAGCAGTAGTGAAATGACCATCGATATGACCTATATTCACAATGAAACTCATTTATCTGTTTCTATTCCTAATTTCGATGGAGATGGCTTACGCGCAAATCTTGTCATTCAACATCCACCAGCAGACGAGTCTTTAAATGTGGTCATTCCATGGAATCGTAAAACTTTCCAATTTACAGGCAAGCATCATACGCTACCTACTTCTGGACATGTGACCATTGGCAATCGCCGCTTTATCTTTATGCCTGAGGAAAGTTTTGCTGTACTCGATTATGGGCGCGGTGTTTGGCCGCGTGAAGCCACATGGAATTGGGGTATGGCGTCTCAACGAGTTCGTGGTCGACGTATTGGACTCAATTTAGGAGGCAAATGGACAGATGGTACAGGAATGACTGAGAATGCAGTGTTCGTTGATGGTAAAATGACAAAAATCCATGAGGATTTACTATTCGATTATGATCGAGAAGATTTTATGCAACGTTGGAAAGTAAAAACTAAGTTTACAAATCAGGTGTCCTTAACCTTTTCACCATTCTTTGAACGTGTTGCAGCAACAAATGCTGGACTCGTCAAATCGGAAGTGCATCAAATGTTTGGTTATTATGATGGCACCATCTTATTGGAAAATGGTGAGACCCTCGTTATTCAGCAAATGCTTGGTTGTATCGAAGAACATCGTGCAAAATGGTAACAAACGTGGCGTCTCAAAGGGAATTTGAAACGCCATGTTTGTGTACTTTATTGTCCCCTTAAGGCTACAAGCATTTTTTCGGGATTATCAGTAAATATTGCGTTTATGCCGAGCTGCTGTAACGCCTTGGCATTATCAATCTCATTGACAGTGTAGACACGCACAATAGCCCCAGTTTCAAGTGCTGAACCAACTGATTTCCTGAAAGCTGTAGGCAAGCTAACATGTATAGCATTGGTCGGAATTAGGACTGAATAAGATGTAAAATCAATTAAGACTTCAGCAAATAATGCAGCAGTTTCAATGTACGGGGCCATTTGTGACACTATTTGGATTGATTCATGATTAAAGGATGAAATAATTACACGTTCTGTCATTTGATATGTGGCTATTTCCTTTAGCACAAGCGCCTCAATACCGTCGTAAGGAAAAACATCCGTTTTTAGCTCAATATTAATTCGGTGATGTGTGCCTGCAAATAGCTCTAAGACTTCTCCCAGCCTTGGTATTTTTTCTCCTACAAAGTCATCCGAAAACCAGGAGCCAAAATCAAAAGCACGCAGCTGCTGAAGCGTATAATCTTTTACATAGCCTGTACCATTGGAGGTGCGGTCAATAGCTTCATCATGGATGACGACCACTTCCCTATCTGCAGTTAAATGAACATCTAACTCGATACCCGTAATAGCTAATTTTGAGGCTGCATAAAAAGCAGCACCTGTATTTTCAGGGTAGTGTGAAGATACACCTCTATGCGCAAATATATCCAAACGTATCCCCTCCCTTTCGTATAATTTAACAGTATAACAATAAGCATTTAATAATCTTACCCTTGAAAGGTAAAATTTTGTATAGTAATATGAGAACCTATTTCCATTAAGGACTAGGCGTTATTGTACCTGTATCATATAGCCCATTAGTCGTTAGCTTATTGCAGTGAACTAGCTGGGCTAACATCCAAAATTAACTCCTTCCCTGATATCCAACTGAAAAAATGATATTTGTAAGTACTTAGGAGGTGCAAAAATGACTGCACAACACCCAGATTTTCAAGCTGAACTGGAGCGGCTCGCTTACACCAAAAACTATATGCAACAAATTTTAAGCGAGTCTCAACGAGATTTGCAATCTGCACAGGAAAATATTCGTAAGTCGATGGCAGATCTCGATTATTTAGATTCTAGTTTGAGCTATTTGAACATCTTAGCAAACGCTCGCTTCTTTGAAATGGCCCGCAATCAAAAAGAAGGCTTAGAGGCTGTTCAAAAAAAGCCTTATTTCGCCCGTATCCATTTCCAAAAAACAGGAGATCCTGAAGAATTCTTGTATATTGGCAAAACATCCTTATTTCATCGTGAAACACATGAGCCGATTATTGTTGATTGGCGTTCCCCTGTTGCAAATGTCTATTACGACGGACGACTCGGGGATATGGAATATGATGTCCGCGGAGAAATTCACAAGGGACATTTATTTGCCAAACGACAATATAAAATTGAAGATGGTCAATTGCTAAATATTCGGGATATTGACTTAACTACAAACGATGAATTACTGCAAGAAGCATTAGCTGGCAAAGCTGATGTACGTTTAACTGAAATCGTCTCCACTATCCAAAAAGAGCAAAATGAAATTATTAGGGCTCACCTCCGTCAGCCAATTATCGTACAGGGAGCTGCGGGTAGTGGTAAAACAACGATAGCCCTACACCGTATTTCATACTTTTTATACACAATGGGTGAAAATTTCAATCCCGAGCAGCTCATGATTTTAGCCCCTAATAAATTATTTATCGATTACATTGGTGATGTTTTACCGGAACTAGGTGTCGATAAAATTTCTCAAACAACTTTTGCAGACTATGTCCTTGCGGCAACAAAGCTAAAATTAAAACTACGTAATCCTAATGAACAGTTAGAATCACTTGTTTCAGATGGTGCCAACCAAACAACTGCCTGGATTTCTGAAATAAAAGGGTCGCTTTATTACCGCGATGTCATAGAGCGTTATGTGCAAAAAATTGAGCAAGTAATTGCTGAACAATTTGAAGATGTATTTATTGAAAAATACCGTATTATGCGCGCCTCTCACTTAAAGAAGTTATTCTTATACGAGCTGTCCTATATGCCAATAGAAAAGAGACTTGCACATATCAAAAAGGTCATAGCGAGCCATGTTCGCCAGAAAAAACAAGCTGTCTTAAGTATGCTAAACGCTAAATACGATGAAGCACTTGGTAAAGCATTAAACGGCATACGTGACGATGAAAAGCGACGTCGTATCGTAACAAAGTATATCGATGAACGTGATGAACGTATTCCCGCAATTGAAAAAGAGACAAAATCAACAGCATCTGCCTACATGCGTCGCTTTTCTAAATATAATGTCAAAGCACTCTATCGTACCCTTCTCACAAACGCAGAACTAATCGCAGAGCTAGCACCTGAATGGCATTATTTAGAACAGCAACAGTTTTTACAAGTGCATGCAAAAGAACAATGGGTGTTAGAAGATTTAGCAGCCATTTATTATTTACAAGCACGCATAAAAGGGATTGCGGATGAATGGAAAATGCGCGTCGTTTTCATTGATGAGGTACAGGATTATAGTTTATTCCAGCTCGCTGCTTTAAAAACGGGACTCGAAACAGATATGTTTACAATGGTGGGTGACTTAGCGCAGGGAATTCATAGTTACCGTTCCCTAACTGCTTGGGAGCCTGTACAAAATTTGTTTCCACGAGCCAGCTTCCGAACACTGCAAAAAAGCTACAGAACAACGATTGAAATTATGGAAGTCGCTAATGAAATCTTGGCACAAATGGATGAACAACTCCCGCTAGTTGAACCTGTCGTCCGTCACGGCAATCCGCCAACCTTTATACAGACAGAATTTTTTAGTGCTCAGCAAATCGCACAGATATTTGATAGCATTCGTGCCAATGGGCATCAGTCTATCGCTTTGATTTGCAAAACAACGGTCGATGCAACCCGCATGCATCAGGCATTAACCGATTACGGCGTTGCTTCACAGTTACTAACAGAGGATGAGACCATTAATCAGCAACTGTTACTCGTAGTACCAAGCCATTTAGCTAAGGGGCTCGAATTTGATGCAGTGATTGTGGCAACCTTTGATACGCCTTTCTTCGATACTAAAATTGACCGAAAACTTCTCTATGTTGCGTTAACGCGGGCAATGCATGAGCTATACTTAATTGGTCCAACAAAAAAAACGTTTCTTTTAGAAAATTAAAAAGAGTCGCTATTCCTTGCGACTCTTTTTTTATGACGCTGAATGCATGGCAAGATTATTTTTGTCTTGGTGGCAAACGATAAAATTTGCCCTTTGACAAATAGGCTTTAACAACCTTCCACCATGAGTTAGGGGCTTCCTTTGGAGGAGACTTCTTTTTCGGCAATGCGGGCATGCGCATGATATCGACTCCTTTCATCGGGCTTATAAATACTATATGGGCATAGTACATATTTATGATAAAAAAACCAATTTATCACTGGATCGCTTCATGGCCTAAGGAAGAGACTTTAGGACGTTACCGTTTTGTCATAAAAATAAAAGAGTGAGTAGTGATGCATATAGCACACTCCTCACTCTTATTTTATTTTTTCACGTAATAATCAATTTGCTGTGCCTTCATAAAACCAGATTTTTCATAAACAGAGAGCGCTTTTCTGTTTTCGATTTCAACATCTAGCATGACATGCTTTGCTCCTATTTGGCTGGCATAATTCTTCGTGAATAACAATAAAGCTGTGCCAATGCCTTGCCCCTCATAATGTGGATGAACGGCCAATGCTGTTACCCATTGAACTTCGTTTTCTTCCGCTGTTGTCACCGTACCTACTACCTTACCATCTTTATGAGCTACCCATAATTTACGCCCACTTTTAGACGTATTAAAGGCAATAAGTTCTACCGATTCCTCTGGTAAATCACCAAAAGCCTCACTATAAATAGAAACCAGCTCCGCTTGCTCTCCAGCATACGCAGCAATAACAACGTCATCTTGTAGCTCCACTGGTTCTGCCTTAGTTTCTAGTGTTGCTTCTGAAAAACTGTAGGTATAGCTACAGTTTTCAATAAACGTATGACCATAAGGTGAACCATCAATGACTAAAGCCAATTGACCTTCTGCACTCCGCTCTACTAGTCCAGCTTGTAAAACTTCTACTAAAGCTGTACCAATTCCCATTTTACGATACGTTGGTAAAACAACTAACGACCACTCATACGTATATAGACCCATTAAATCAATCGCACTTGCTGCTCCGACTAATAAATCCTTGTCATCGTCGTACGCTAACACCATAAAACCTTTTGATTCAAAAGAGCCTGCTAACGGTATATTCATAATCGTTTCATATACTCGATAATCATGTATTGTTGCTTCTTCGCATAATGCTCTTAATTCATTTAATGTTTCGCCGTCTAACGGAAAAGACACTGTCATCACTGAAATTTTCATCATTTACTCCGTTCTATTACCAGACTATTGCCCTATTGTAGCAAGAAAGAAAATAAGCTGGCAACATTATTATGTGTGTTTACCAGCTTATTTTTACCCCATACTTATAGGTGCTAAAACGCCCACCTCAAAATAAAGCATAAAAACGTTTAAAAGAGAGGTTAGCACACACCAAATATGCGACGAATTGATGACCAACTTTATATGGCATAACAAGAACACAATTCACTATTACAACACTAGCACTAGCTACACGTAGCCTTTTCCTACCTAAAAATTTCACTTTATGATTATAAATGATGGGCAGACGATTCAAGCATTTGTGCATAAATCCCACCAGATGCAATTAACTTCTGTTGTGGCCCTGCCTCGACTAACTCACCCTTTTGCATTACAAGGACAATGTCAGCATTGTGCACTGTATTTAATCGATGGGCAATGACGAAGCTTGTACGCCCTTTCATCAACGTATCCAGCGCCTCTTGAATGGCTAGTTCTGTGACCGTATCAATGCTACTAGTTGCCTCATCCAGTAATAAGATCTTAGGATCCGCAATGAGGGCTCGGGCAATAGATAGTAGTTGCTTCTGCCCTTGAGAGATTTCACTTCCGTCCGCCGCTAGAAGCGTGTCATAGCCATCTTTTAGCTTCATGATGAATTCGTGTGCGTTTGCACGTTGCGCTGCTTCTTCAATCTCTTCATCACTAGCATCTAATCGACCATAGCGAATATTTTCTCGCACCGTTGCTTCAAATAAAAAGGGATCCTGGAGCACAAAGGCCATTTGTGAGCGTAGTGCTCCGCGTTCAATTTGCTGCACATTTATACCATCAAATAATACCTCGCCCTTCGTTACTTCATAGAACCTAGCAATAAGCTGAAGAATCGTTGTTTTCCCCGCACCAGTTGCACCAACCAATGCAACTGTTTGACCTGGCTTCACTTGAAAACTTACATTCTTTAATGTGTAGGCTTCTTCTGATTGTTCATATTTAAAATATACATGTTGGAAGGCTACATTTCCTTTAAGCAAGTGCTTTTGTGAGGTTGGAAATTCGACCTCCTGCTGTTCATCAAGTAAAGAAAATACACGTTCAGCCCCTGCAATCGCTGAAAGTACCGTATTGAACTGATTGGCTAAATCATTTAATGGACGGGTAAACTGTCGTGCATACTCCGTGAAAATAACAATTACGCCAATGGTTACATGACCGTATAGTGCTAGTACCCCTCCAATTCCCGCAACAATTGTAAAGCTCATATTGTTTAAAAAATTCATGACCTTTGGGATATAACCTGAATATGTTTGTGCCCAAAAGCCTGTTCTCTTTAAACGTAAACTTTTATCACGAAACTCTGCCTTAACACGTTCCTCCTGTGAAAACGCCTTAACAATTCGCTGCCCAGAAATGGTTTCTTCAATCATGCCATTAAGCGCCCCAATCGCTGCTTGTTGTTCTTTAAATAACGGCGCTGTACGACGTGTAATCCACCGCATCGCTATAAACATAATTGGAATAATTGTCATTGTTAGTACAGTTAAAAGAGGGCTCAGACTTAACATGATAACAAGTGTTCCTACGAGTGTTAGCACACTTGAAATGACTTGGATAAAGGAACTATTCAATGTTGAACTAACTGCTTCTATATCATTTGTCACACGGCTCATTAATTCCCCATGCTGGCGGCGATCAAAGAACGACACCGGAAGACTTTGGAAATGGGCAAATACACTTGTGCGTAGTCTGTAAATCGTTTGCTGAGCAATACCAATCATCCAATAGTTTTGTAAAAATAACGACACAGCTAACAGCACATAAATTCCAATTAGCCAGGCGATTCTACTCCCAAGTCCCGTAAGTTCCCCATGCATCACATATATATCTATCATTTTTCCGATTAAATATGGTCCTAGTAGTGCCAAAATTGAGCTTACAGTGACCAGCAAAAACACTATGATTAATAGAGCACGTTGTTCATCAACAATTTTCCATAACCGCCCAAGCGTACTTTTCCAGTCTGTTGCACGCGGACCCTTCTTTTTCTTTACGACCTGTTTTAAATCCTCTTTCTTTAAAATCGGCTCATAGCCAAAAGGTTTTTGGAAAAATCCCATTATTCCTCCACCTCCTGTTGGGAGATTGCGATTTTTTTATATAAACGAGAAGATTGCAATAGCTCATCGTGTGTACCATATGCCACCACTTCACCTGCATCTATTAAAAGAATGTGGTCTGCCTCTTTAGCCGTACGAATTTTTTGTGTGACCACAAGCATTGTTGCCCTTTCATCGCTCAAAGCCTCCCACAAAGCCTGCTCCGTTTTCACATCAAGAGCACTTGTACTATCATCAAGCATTAATAAATGCCCTTTCCTTAGTAATGCCCTTGCAATGGACAATCGTTGCTTTTGGCCGCCAGATAAATTAACGCCCTTCTGCCCAACTCGTGTATCGTACCCATTTGGGAAGTCCTCTACAGAAGCATGAATTTGTGCTTGCATAGTAGCTTTCAGCACTTCGTCCATGCCAGCCTGTGCATCACCCCAACGAATGTTATCAGTAATGCTACCTGTAAATAACAATGATTGTTGCGGTACATAGCCTATGGTTTCTCGTAATTCTTGTAGCTCCCATTGCTGCACATCTTTCCCTTCTACAGAAATCTGTCCCGACGCCACATCATAAAAACGAGGAATTAGTTGTAGTAACGTCGATTTACCAGCTCCTGTTGCTCCCATAATCGCTAACTTCTCACCAGACTTTACTTGAAAGCTGACATTGGACAGTACAGGTTTCTCTGCACCTGGATACGTAAAACTCACGTTTTCAAATGCTAACTCACCAAAATTCGCCTTGTGAGGAGTTTCTTCAGACGTAGTAACAACCTCTACTTCATTTTCAACAGCCAGCACTTCTGCCATACGATCTGCCGAGGCTTTTGCACGAGCGTAAAAAATTATGATAAAGGCGAACATCGAAAATGAACCTGTCATACGCATTGCATAATTGACAATGGCTACGATATCTCCGAGTGGCGTTGTACCAGCAGCGATTTGCTTTGTACCAAACCATAGCACTGCAAGTAAACTCATATTCATGATGAATAATAGTACTGGCATAATATATTCCATCGTGCGTAAAGCCTTTACCGTGTCTATTTTTAGGTGTGATGCCACCTGTTCAAAGCGTGAGGCCTCATATGTACCACGTAAATAAGCTTTCACTAGGCGAATAGCTTGTAGATTTTCCTGTAGTACACGATTTAATCGGTCCACACGCTTCTGTACGCGACCAAAATAAGACACACCCTTTGCAACCATAACAACAAGGAACACAAAAATAATCGGTGCACCTATGACTAAAAAAAGGGCTAGCTGTGCATTCACGACAAAAGCCATGACGATACTACCAACTACTGCAAGTGGTGCACGAAGCATAATACGTAGACTCATAAAGAGCACTGTCTGTACCTGTGTCACATCATTTGTTAGCCGAGTAATCAAAGAGGCCGTTGAGAACTTTTGATAGGTAGCGAGTGTGAACGATTGAATTTTCTCAAACATTGCATTTCTTAAATCAAACGCGAAGCTTTGCGCGGTATGCGATGAAAAATAAGAATTAACTATCCCTGCTATAAAAGCTACGAAAGATAAAACGAGTAATACCGCTCCCCATTGCCATATCATTTCAGGATTTTGAGCTCGTACGCCTTCATCTATTACTTTGGCCATAATGAGTGGCTGAACCAACTCCACAAATAATTCCAACAGCATTAAACATAAAGCAAACATTGCAGTCCATTTATATGGTTTTATATACGAAAAAATTTCTCTCACATTTGTTCACCCCTTTTTTGAGAAGAAACATCTTTACATCTTAATATAGTTCTTATTACTCTTCATTATAGTATTTTTATGCTTTTTCACCTGCGATAGAAAGCCAAGTTACACAAACAAGCATAACAAAAACACCCATTAATTGCCAAAAACCCAATGATGTACCAAACATAATTACAGAAATAACCATGGCCGTTAACGGTTCCATACTAGATAAGATGCTTGTCTCTACCGCTGATATGTATTTCATGCTACTCAAAAATAAGATAAAGGCTATTGTGCCAAAGACAATTAGTGCAAGCATTAGACCTACAACCTTCAAATCCATAAAAACAAGCCACTGATTCGATTGCCAAATGCGACTGATTATGCCTAACGTTAGACCACCAATTAGCATTCCCCAGCCTACAACAAGCAGTACACTCCATTCTTTCATGAGACGTGCTGGATACAGCGTGTAGAAGGCAAAAGTTAAACCTACTGCCACTCCCCATATTAAGGCTTTATTACTAACTAGCAAAGCATCAAAAGAAGCGTTCGTTAGTAATAAAAATAACCCTGCTAGTGTACCAATAATCCCTAACACTTGATATTTAGGTGGCCATTTCTTTAAACTAAGAGAGACATAAGCTACAACAAAGATTGGTGCTAAAAATTGTAGTAAAGTAGCTAGTACTGCATTGCTTTCATTGATTGCTGCTACGAAGGCATATTGTACACCCAACATCCCTGCTACACCAAAGATGATAAGCTGTTTACTCCATATTTTTTGTTGCCATATCCCAAAGATATTTTTCCCCGTTAACACTAAGTATATGAGTAATACAATACCCGCAATTGACAAACGAATTGTTAACATAAAGGAAACTGTCAATGGTGTATGATTGAGTAACCATTCCATTAAAGGGCCTGTTGCACCCCACAACATCGCACCCGAGATAATAAAAATCAAACCTTTTAATCGTTCCATCCCAATCCCGCTTCCTATATACGTACTAAAATTTGTTGTTTTTCTTCAAAACTTTTCTTATATTTTGTTAGTAAAGTCCTATTTTTTTCTCTATCAAATATTTACAAATATATTCATAATGACTAATTCCCGATAATTCTCTATAATAATAGTATATATTGATTACCCAAGGAGATTGAATAAATCATGAGTCAAATCCATAAATCATTTTCGATTGATGAACATTATTTAAATTCACTTCCTTTTCCTGCATTTGTCATAAACCAAGACGGACAAGCTTCTATTTGGGGAAAGAATGCTGAACAGCTATTTGGTTTTTCTGCTACTGATATTAAAGGACATACTACTTCATTCATACATGAAAATCTACTACGTCAGCTTTCATTAGAGACGTTCAAATCAATACTTCAAAGTGAGGATAGTACGTATTTAGATAAGATTCAAGTGTATACAAGTGCTAATGAAGAAATTACTACGGCATTGTTAGCTAAACCGTTTATCGAACAAGGTGAACACCTTATCCTTATTATGTTGATGTTACCTGAATTAATGATTAATTCCGTATCTAATAGTCGAACTTTTACTGACTTAAAACATGGTTTAGACTCAACTTTCATGACTGTGACACTTGACCAAGACGGGTTTATTTTAGAATGTAATGCTGAATTTCTAAAAACAAGTCAATGGACACCAAAGCGCGTTATCGGTAAAACATTTTGGCAACTGTTCCCTGATAATGATGTAAGTGAAAAAATCACCAATAACATCTGGCGCAATTTAAACAATTGCAATACATGGCAAGGTGAAGTCGAAAAAGTTACAAAAACTGGCCAATCATATTGGGTACTGTTAACAGCTATCCCAACGTTTAATCTAGAAACCAATGAACAACAGTTTATTTTAATTGAAAAAGATATTACGAAATCAAAAACAATTCAGCATCAGCTTGAAAAAATTGCCTATATTGATACCGAGACAGGTCTAATGAATGCCCATCGTCTTGAAAAAGTGATTGCTAGCATGATTGAAGAAGATAGACATTTCTCATTTGTATATTTAAGCATCGATAAATTTTACACATTAAAAGAGTTACATGATCAACAAATTAATCAGAGTCTGATTATTGAATTTACAAATCGTATAAAAATGTATTTCCAAGACAGTGCAATGGCACGTATCAATGAAAATGATTTTGTTGTCATAACACCTTTAAGTGAATGGTTTATTCAAGGCTTCTTATCTTACTTACAACAGCACCCAATATACAGTAGTAATATCGCTGTGCCTATTTCCATTAGCGGTGGCATTACACGCTTCCCTGAAGATCAAACAACCTTCTCTCAATTGATGAAGGCATCGATTGCTACTATTACATCGGTACGTGAAGCAGGTGGCGATAAAATTGTGTCACTATCGAAAGCAACACATAAAGCTTTAAATCGTAAAGCTTTAATAGAAAAACGTTTACTTCAAGCGCTTGATCAAAAGAACCTTAAGGTACTTTATCAGCCACAAGTTGATGTTTACACGGGGAAAATTACAGTCGTAGAAGCACTAGTGCGCTGGGAAGATGAGGTAATGGGGGTTGTTTCACCAGATGAATTGATTCCAATTGCTGAGGAAACAGGACTCATTAACAATATTGGTTCATTTATGTTAGAAAGAGCTTGTGAGCAGGCATTAATTTGGAAGAAGGCTGGTCTGCATTTAAAAGTAGCCATCAACTCTTCAGTACGTGAATTCCGTGATAAAAACATGGCCAAATCAGTACTTGATATGCTAGCAAAAACAGGTTGTCCAGCTAGCCTTATTCAAATTGAAATTACAGAGAAGTTTGCTTTAGAGGCAGAAGCAGCAACCTTTATTACGCAGCAAATGCGTAAACTTGAAAACGAAGGTATCGTTTTCGTATTAGATGATTTCGGTACTGGCTATGGTTCATTCCGCTATATGCAGATTTTGCCAATAGATACATTAAAAATTGATCAAACATTTACAAATTCACTATTAAAATCTGAAAAAACACAAAAGCTAATGCATGGCATGGTGCAATTAGGCAAATCAATGGAACTTAAAGTGGTTGCTGAAGGCGTGGAAACCGCTGAACAAGCAGACCTTTTAATGACATATGGCTGTGATGCTATTCAAGGTTATTATATTAGTAAGCCTGTTACACCAGAAGAAATTGAGACATTACTTGTAAAATAATAGTATGTAGGCTGTCCAAGTATTGGACAGCCTTTTAGTTTAAACATTTAGCAGTTTTATCTTTTGTATACTTTTCTTATTTTCATTTTACTCGTATATATTCCACGGAATATGAGTTGCATGAATACTTCCGCAAATACCAGCCCCATAACAATTGCCCCGGTAATTAAAAACGCCTTTAAACCATATTGCAAGCCTTGTAAATAATCATCTTCCACAACATTCCGCATCGCATTGTATGCCATCCCCCCCGGCACAAGCGGAATAATACCAGCCACAATAAAGATGATCATTGGCATTTTAAAGCGCCGTGCATACAAGTGTGCGACAATGGCAACTACAAACGAACCAAAGAAAGATGCATTTACTACATCCATTCCGTACTCTGTTAATACATAATAAATAAGCCAGCCTACTACACCAACAAAACCACAGTGAAACAGTGTTTTCCGAGGTACATTAAAAATAACCGCAATACCTGCTGTTGCAAAAAAACTGACGATTAATTGTACGATTATATCCAAATCATCCGCCTCCTAAAATGATAGGATGACGGCAATAGCTGCACCGATTGCAAATGCTGTTAAAAACGCCTCTGCTCCCTTTGCCATCCCTGACATAAAATGACCTGCCATTAAATCCCTCACCGCATTAGTAATTAAAATACCTGGTACAAGTGGCATGACCGAACTAATAATAATCTTGTCTATTTCCGCACCATATCCAGATTTTACGGCAAAAAAAGCAATCAGACCAATTATTAACGAAGCAGTGAATTCTGAGAAAAATTTCACCTTCGTTAAATAATTCATCCACACCAGTACAAGGAATCCGAGCCCCCCCGCTATAAACGCAGCAGGAAAATCCGACCATCCTCCTTTAAACATTATAAGAAAACAACCACTCGCCAGAGCAGCTGATAAAACTTGCATATAAATTGGTAAAAAATAATTTGTTTTTTGTATCGACTTTAACTCGTCATGAGCCTCATCTAATGTTATTATGTGAGATGTGAGTCTACGAGATACTGAATTTACCAAGGCAATTTTTTGTAAATCTGTAACTCTACTGGAAATCGAAGTGATTCTCGTCGGCTGTGTCTTACCTAACGAAAAAATGATTCCCGTAGGTGTAGCATAACATTGAGCATCAAGCATATTTTGAGATTGTGCCATACGCAGCATCGTATCTTCCACACGGTATGTTTCTGCCCCACTTTCAATCATAATACGACCTGCAAGTAGCAAGCAGTCAATTGTTAACTCATTATCGGCTTCTTGTAATATCATTACAGTTATCTACCTCCTTCAAAAGGTTCCTTGCCAATAGTAAATAGTATCGAACTGCAAATAAAAACTCAACCGTAAATCTTCAACATTTTTTTACATAATTCGTAGATTCATATAACTTTTCCGATGCTTCACACGTCTGATTGTATAGATAAATAATTTACAGAGGGGAGCGTATCCACCAAGATGCAGGAACGCAGAAAACGACGCGGCCCAATGATTGATTTCCTATTAATCGGCCTCATTATTACATTAACATCCATTATCCTTGTCATTATCCTTTCAAAGGATGACTTTAAGTTTCAAAAAATTAGTGCTTCGAAAGATTCAAACTCAGATTCTTTAAATAGTAGTTTATCGACTGAAAGCTCTGCGTTTCCAGGGATACGTATTGTAACAGACGTTTCGAATGATAAACGCACACCATTTGCCATTCACTATCCACAAACAGAAAATAATGTCTTTAATGATGCCGTAATAAAGTACATAACGGATTCAAAAGAAAACTACTTGTCGGAAATGAAAAAAAACGATACTAAAAGTGCAATGGGTGAATTAAATATCAGCTTTGAGACTTTTCCATATCACAAGCAATATTATTCTTTTGTCCTTACAAAAATGCAGTATCTGGGCGGAGCCAATCACGAAGTTTCTACAAAGACATTTTTCTTTAACAATGAAACAGGTGAACAAATCGATATAAAAACATTATTGCAAAATGACGAAAATAACTTGTCCACAATTGCTGCGCATGTCCGTAAAGATTTACAGCAAAATCCTCAACTAAAAGATGAGCTCAATAAAGATGAGTTACTTTCAGCAACGGAGCCAAAATGGGCAAATTTCGAGCGTTTTGCTCTTGTAGATGATGCGTTACTCTTTTACTTCGATGAATATGAAATTGCCAACGGTGCAGCTGGTGCCCCAATTGGGAAACTGCCCCTTTCACTTATTAACCCTTTACTAGCATCTGATTTTCAAATTGAGATGGAGACTATGGAACCGACGGAACCAGCAACTCCAGGAGATCCAAATGTTAAGCGCATTGCATTAACTTTTGATGATGGTCCACATCCGATTGTAACAGAACAGATTTTAGACATTCTTGATAAGTATCATGCAAAAGCTACCTTCTTTATGCTTGGCAGTCGTGTACAATATTATCCAGATATCGCCAGAGATGTTCTTGCACGTGGACATGAGGTTGGGAACCATACTTGGAACCATCCTGTATTAACAAAACTACCTTCAGAACAAGTCTTAAAGGAGTATTCTTCAACAGCGGCAGAAATTGAATTAGCTATCAATCAAGGCGCGACTGTCTTTAGACCTCCTTACGGCGCAACAAACAAGAACATAAATGCTCAAATTCCAATTCCGGTAGTACTATGGAGCATTGACACAATGGACTGGAAACATCGCAATGCACAGCAGTTACTTCCGTATGTAAAAAATAATCTGCACAATAATGCAATTGTCTTAATGCATGACATTCATCAATCAACTGCGGATGGACTTGATGCTGTACTTGCCTATTTACAAGAACAGGGGTATGAGTTTGTGACAGTTTCTGAAATCCTGCCGTATCGTCAATAAGCAATGACACCGGATAGTTAAAGAACGTTTATCACGATTATCTAAAGAAGTGGCTGGAACAAAAGAGAAAAAGTGTTAGATCGACATCAGTCAATCTAACACTTTTTTGCTGTGAACGTTGATGTCCACTACGGCGGACGCTTTCTAGGGGCGTGGCCTGAGCCTGTAGTCTCAGGCGTTACGCTAATCCCCCAGGAGTCGCCGCCTTCGCTACCATCAACTAGTGCTCTTTTCTAAATTTTATTTATGCCAAAAGGAAGAACGTCTAAATTTTTCTTCATTTTAGATAACAAAAATTTAATAATACATTTGCTGCTCTTTCTTAAAATTTAAAGTTTTGTCCCAGCCTCGTTTTTTATTTTATTGGCAGAGTGTCGAGCGATTTGAAGTCCTTCAGCTGATAGCTCTTTACCTCATTGCGGGCAACTGTGTATAGAACATCATCTATATAGACGACACGCTGTACGACTTGCTCCCAATCTTCATACTGATCGCCTGAATTTTTACTAATGATATTGCCCTTTAAAACGATACCCTTTTCTGCTGTGATTTCATATATTTGTGCGCCTTGGCCCTGATATACGATTTCATCTCCTTGCCCTGCTTCATACAGTACAACTGGGAAGCCATAGTAATTGTACTCTGTATGACGGAATAACGCTTTAGGATTATACTGCACTTCTGAGTTTGAACCTTTCCCACCAATCTTGACCATTGATTGCTCTTTTGGATTTTGGAAATCTGATACATCAAATAATGACATTTTCATATTCGTTGTAACGGTAAAGTTACGCTTTGAATAAGCGTCATAACGCTCTTCTGTATCATAACCAATACCGATTAAATGTGTGTCATCCAATGGATGTAAATAGTTGCTATAGCCAGGAATTTTCAATTGGCCTAAAACAGTTGGTTTTTTCGGATTCTCTACATCAATGACAAAGAGTGGATCAACCTGCTTGAATGTCACGACATATGCCTTTTCTCCCATGAAACGAGCTGAATATACTTTTTCACCAGGAGCTAAATCCTTCACTGACCCAAGCTCTTTTAAATTTTTATCTAAAATGAAAAGGTGGTTACGTGATACATTTTGTTCATCCCACATATTACCCTCTGTTGTGACGATGCGGAAATTACCTTTATATTCATCCATTGAATATTGATTCAGTACAGACCCCTTAACTTCAGTTGCACCTACAAAATTCAATGCTGTTCCAGCAATATCCCATTTAAATACTTGTGTATCTACTTGAGTTGGCAGCCAAATTCTATCCATAACCATTCCGCCTACCATATCTCCACGGTTTCCGTTATAAATCGGTGTCGTTAAATACAGTGCATTTTCGGACATGTATAGCCCGCTACTACCGCCTAAATATCCCTTCGTAGTGGCTGTTGCTTTGGCCCCATTTTTCAAATCCACAGCGGTAATCAAGCTATACGTACCATCCATAGTGTTTGGTAATATAGAAATTTTCTCAAGCGGTAAACTTTTATAGTCCTTGCTGACTGAACTATCATAAGTTTTTGGCTTTAAATCCAATGTCTCGCCTTCTTTTAGCATCCAATAATTAGGGTGCATATTACCAATTAAATACAAAGTGTCTTTCGTAATGCGTATATCCTGTAAGAATCCTTCTTGTGCGACCTCACGTAAAAAATTAGGATTTTTCGGATTTGTTATATCATAAAAAGTTGCTGTTGTCATACTCGTG
Organism: Lysinibacillus parviboronicapiens; assembly: GCF_003049575.1. GTDB lineage: Bacteria > Bacillota > Bacilli > Bacillales_A > Planococcaceae > Lysinibacillus > Lysinibacillus parviboronicapiens. Next base: position 91,786 of record NZ_PYWI01000010.1, read on the forward strand.
CCTGTTTTTTCGATATATTCATCTCCGATTGCTATTAACACATTATCGTACAAGGCTAGCTTTGAAATATACTGTGATTCTTTTAGCTTGACTGTCGTTGCTAATTTTAAATTTTTCGGATTGCTGGCATCTACAACAGTTATGCTTTGATCTTTTACCGCATAGATTATGTCATTTTTGACAACGACAATATCCCCTTCTTCTACACCCTCTACTTGATTATTTGTCGTAGAGGAGTTGCTTGAATCGCTCAGTGAGTTTGCTTTATCTTCGCTACTTGTATTATTTTCTGTACGTGATTCAGATTCAGCTTCACTATTACCATTCGCTAAAATTGCTTTGAAATATTGTTGCAGTTCTTCCTCAGACTTTACAGCTTCCAACTTCTCTACAACCGTAAATGCTATAACATGTGATGTTGTTTTAAGCTCACTTGGTGCAAATGCTTGCTTACGGACATGTAATTTATAACTTCCTGGCGCCAACTGACTAACGATAAGTGTTTTATTATCTTCTCCCAATGTAATGGTCGCAGTCACTTTTCGCCCCTTATCAGTTGTTACATAGACATTTTCTTCCGTAATATTGCTACCTTTTAATGCTTTAGAGAATGATGCCTTCCAGCTTTGAGTCGACATAACCGTATTAACTGCCTTTGCCTCAGCTTTTGGTACCATCATAAAAGTAGAGATACCTGGCAATATAGCTAGTACGGAAATAATCAGAATTGCTATCCACCGATTTTTCATGTTTTTCCACTCCTTCATATACTTGTTTAATCATTAGACTTACAAAAGTTAGGAAAGTTACATTTTTCTGATAATTTTTTCATAAAAAAACGAGGGGAATGAATCCCTCTCGTTTACTCTTCAAACGGCCATTTAGGTAACATTTTAGCTAATGGTTTATCATTTCGTCTACCAAGTACATAATCTGCCTGCATTATTGTATGAATTTCCCGTGTACCCTCATAAATTACCGGTGCTTTTGAGTTACGTAAAAAACGCGCAACAGGATATTCATCCGAATAGCCGTAAGCTCCATGAATTTGGAGTGCGTCATCCGCTGCTTTATTGGCAAAATCACAGGCTTGCCATTTCGCAAGAGATGTCTCTCTTGTATTACGGAGACCTTTATTTTTCAACTCACCAACACGATAAACAAGCAAACGGCTCATTTGATAGCCGGCCTCCATCTTCGCAATCATTTGCCCAACTAGCTGATGCTCACCAATTGGCTTCCCAAACGTTTCACGCTCATGGCAGTACTTCACGCTCGTCTCAATACATGCTTGAATTAGTCCAACTGCACCGGCAGCTACTGTAAAACGACCATTATCCAGTGCTGACATCGCAATTTTGAAGCCCTCTCCTTCTTCACCTAGCCTATTTTCTACTGGAACGCGTAAGTCTTCGAAAAAGAGTTCGCCCGTATTGCCTGCACGAATACCATACTTCCCTTTAATGGCCTTGGAAGTAAAACCAACCATTGAACGTTCAACAATGAAAGCACTGATGCCGTGATGCTTTTGAGCTCTATCTGTGTATGCAAAGACGATAAAATGATCGGCAATATCACATAACGAAATCCATGTTTTTTGTCCATTCAGCACATAAAAATCACCATCACGTATAGCTGTAGTTGACATTGCTGCTACGTCTGAACCTGCGCCCGGCTCCGTTAATGCAAACGCACCAATGCGCACACCCTTTGCCTGGGGAACAAGATATTGCTTCTTTTGCGCCTCTGTACCCCATTGCATTAAAGTCATGCTATTCAAGCCAGTATGCACCGATACAGCCGTTCGAAAAGCTGTATCTCCTCGTTCAAGCTCCTCACAGACGATGGCAAGCGCATTATAATCCATGCCACTGCCTCCGTACTTCTCAGGAACACAGACCCCCATCAACCCAAGCTCTGCAAGTCTTGACCAAATGCTAGCATCGAAGCTTCCTTCTGCATCCCATGTTGCAATTTCTGGTATTATTTCATCATCAACAAACTGGCGTACTGTTTTACGTAGTATTTCTTGCTCAGTTGTAAATTCGAAATTCATGGTCATCACCTACCATTTCACAATCATTGCAGACTTATGAGACGTCTCTTTAATAACAACGCCACGTTTTGCCATTTCCTTAATATACGCATCACCAGGTACAATTGCCTCTGGCGCGAATACACCTCGATTCGTAATCGAGCCTTCACCAATCATTTGTGCAACTACCGATATTGTATTGGCTGTGGCACGGGCCATTGCCGTCTCGTTAATCGTCAAATCTTTACGTACAATCATTTCATACTCATAAGTAACCTGTTGTTGTGCTTTTTCACCTGCCACAATCACACGTAACAGCACAGCATCTGGCTTTGTTCCAAGCTCTAATTGCTTCTTAAGTGCCTCTCGTACCACAGCTCGCACAGGCACCTCCATATTGTCTACCTCAACCTTATTACTAGAATCTAAGAATCCTAAATCTGCTAACAATTTAAACTTCTCAGCATGCCCTTTATAACGAATCGTTTTATACTCTAGTGTTCGAACATTTGGGAATGTTTTATATAATGTCGATATGCCACCAGATGTATAAAATGCCTCAAGTACCCCAAAACCGTCGAAATAAATAGGCTCGACCCCCGTTAAGGATGGCACCTCTTGAAGTTTACCTTTTTGAATCATTTTAGAAGGTTCCGTATAGTGGTCAAATACACCATCTAAAGAAAATACGCGTGTATAGTGAAGGGGTGGCTTTGGCTCTGTTGGTATACCACCGACATATAACTTAATAGATTCTACTTCATCTAATTTTGACGCACCATAGCCAGCTAATATATTCACCATGCCTGGAGCTACACCTAAATCAGGAATAATTGTAACACCCTTTGCTTTTGCTTCCTCGTCAAACTCTAAAATCTTTTCTGTCACACCACCGATATGACCACCTAAGTCTACAGAGTGAACACCCGCTTCAATGGCTGCTCTCGCTACTCGCTCATTGAATGAATAAAATAAAGCATTCACAACGACATTTCCTTTTGAGATAACTGACGTCAACGAGTCGTCAGATTCCGCATGAAGCTCTACGACTTCAACTCTATCTGTATGCAACGTGTCAACAAAGCTCTGTGCCGTCTTCACATCAATATCTCCTAGAAATACGCGTTCTACATTGCTATTTTTAATTAAATCACGAGCTACCTCTTTCCCCATTAAACCTGCACCTAATACAACAACTTTCATCATTGAACATCCCCTTTCATTGATCTGTTACTCTGTATCGATTTGTGCTCTTTGTAATTTCCCGCTGTAATCTATATAAATGCTCTTCCATTCTGTATATACATCCAATGCGGCAACGCCTGAATCGCGGTGACCATTCCCCGTGCCCTTTGTTCCACCGAATGGCAAATGAATTTCAGCACCTGTTGTGCCTGCATTTATATAAACAATACCTGTGTCTAAATCACGTTGTGCACGGAAAATTGTATTAACGTTTTGTGAGAATATAGAGCTAGATAAGCCAAATTTCACACCATTATTTACTGCAATTGCTTCATCTAAACTTGCAACTTCAATGAGAGAAACTACCGGCCCAAAAATTTCTTCCTGCGCAATAATCATATTAGGTTTCACATTCGTAAACAATGTTGGTTCATAGTAAAACCCTTTATCATAAGGTTCCTCATTTAAAATCCTTCCACCAGCTAGTAATGTTGCACCTTCTTGTTTACCAATCTGTACGTAATGATTTATTTTCTCAAGGGCAGCTTTACTGATAACAGGACCGATTTTTACGCTTTCATCTAAGCCGTCTCCAATTGTTAAATGCTGCATTGCTTCTAAAAGAAGCTTTTCTAATTCTTCTCTTACATCTTTATGCACGATAACGCGACTACATGCTGTACATCTTTGACCAGCCGTGCCGAACGCACTCCATAAAATGCCTTCCGCTGCAAGGTGTAAGTCTGCATCGTCCATGACAATAACAGCATTTTTCCCACCCATCTCTAACGAAACTTTTTTCAAATGTTTACCACCAAGTTCCGCTACCTTACTCCCTGTCGTAGTAGATCCAGTAAACGAAATCACTTTTACATCTGGATGCTCAATTAATGCTGTCCCCACAGTTGGTCCTGTACCAAAGACAATATTTGCAACACCAGCTGGCAAACCTATTTCTTGAAAAATTTTACCCATTTCGTAAGCCATCATCGGTGTTTCATTGGATGGCTTCCAAATAAACGTATTTCCTGCCACAAGCGCAGGAAACGACTTCCATGTAGCAATGGCAACGGGGAAGTTCCAAGGTGTTATTAAGCCCACAACCCCTATAGGAGCACGTACACTCATGGCAAATTTATTGGCAAGCTCTGATGGTGTTGTCTCCCCAAACAATCGTCGTCCTTCCCCCGCCATATAATAAGCCATATCAATACCTTCCTGTACTTCGCCTCTTGCCTCTTCAATAACTTTTCCCATTTCTTTTGTTAAAACAGTAGCTAAGTATTCTTTCTTTTCCTTCATCTTTTGTCCGATGGCATATAAATAATCTGCACGTTTTGGTGCTGGCACTAGTGCCCATTCTTTTTGTGCTTGCTTTGCTACCGCTACCGCCTCATCTACCTCACTTGCCGTTGAGCGCGGTATAGTTGCTAAATGCTCACCGTTTGCAGGGTTCGTCACTGCTATACTTTGTAAATGCGAATGGCTTAACCATTCACCGCCAATATAGTTTTTAATATCCATTACAAACACCCCCTGAAAGATTTCAATGATGCCTCAGCTGAATTACGCCAAATTTGAAGTAGGCTACTGACTGCGAGATGCATTTCATATAGATGCCACACGTTTTAGGTTAACAACTGCGTAATCCCTTCAAAAATTGACTTCCGCTGGAGGATTTACCTTCATTCAACTTTGTTATTTGAGCACCCATTGAAGAAAGGATGGACCCCACATTCAATGTACAATCCCCCAAAAAATATCTCGCTGAACGAAAATAAATAATACACATTCTAGTTTTTTATATTCGACATTTTCTAGCTTATTCCCTTTTTTTCTAAAATAATTAATTATGCAGTGAAACTATTGTGCCTTATAATCGTATACAGTAACAACAAAATTACTATTGGAGGAATTGCATAATGAATAACCATGAAATTGACTACAAAATATTTGGAGACGACATGCAATACGTGCAAGTTGAACTAGATCCACAGGAGACCGTGGTTGCGGAAGCAGGAGCTTTAATGATGATGGATCAAGCTATTGAAATGGAGACTATTTTTGGCGATGGCTCTAAAGGGAATGCGCAAAGTGGCTTTATGGGGAAATTACTAGGTGCAGGGAAGCGTATAATTACAGGCGAAAGCTTATTCATGACCACATTTACAAACGCTGGTACAGGGAAACGTCATGTCTATTTTGCATCCCCTTATCCTGGTAAAATCATTCCAATGGATTTAAGTCAATTGAATGGAAAAATTATTTGTCAAAAGGATGCTTTTTTAGCAGCCGCTAAAGGCGTTTCTGTTGGTGTCGAATTCCAGAAAAAAATTGGTGTAGGTTTCTTCGGTGGAGAAGGTTTCATTATGCAAAAGCTTGAAGGTGATGGTATGGCCTTCGTACATGCTGGTGGTGCTATTCATCAAAAAACTTTACAACCTGGGGAAGTTTTACGTGTTGATACAGGATGTTTAGTCGCTATGACATCCGATGTAGATTACAATATCGAAATGGTTGGGGGCGTAAAAACCGCTTTATTTGGTGGTGAAGGTATTTTCTTCGCAACTTTACGTGGCCCTGGTACAGTCTGGGTTCAATCATTACCATTCAGCCGCTTAGCGAGCCGTATCTTTGCAGCAGCGCCAATTTCACAGGGCGGTGGCGGCAAATCTTCAGGCGAAGGCGGAATTGGTGGTCTATTTGACATGTTCAATAAATAATAAGTACCATTTATCTTTTAGTCACTAGCAAATACCGGTCAGTTGATTTCCCACCTCTGGGTATCTTACTGACCGTTTATACGGGGTAAAGTGAAACTTCAAACAGTGGGGTTTTCTTGATCCCCACTGTTTGCTAGTTGAACCAATCGGGTTTTTACGGTCAGTTGGTCGCCATCCTATGGGTATCTTACTGACCGTTTATACGGGATAAATCGGAGCACATCTCTAGTAGGTTGCGCTCCGCTTTTTAGTCTATTCGATTGGACACAGCCTTACCCTGCCCGTATGCCGTAAGTGCGTTGACATTTAGCGTCAGCATCGCAGTTCTCGTTTTCAATGAAGCACTGCCAATATGGGGAAGTGCCACAACATTCGGAAGCGTCAATAACGGATGATCCATCGAAATCGGCTCATATTCAAAAACATCTAGCCCTGCTGCCCAAAGCTTGCCATTTTTCAAGGCGTCATAAAGTGCACGCTCATCAATAATGCCTCCCCGAGAAGCATTAATCAGTACTGCATCATCCTGCATCATCGCCAGTTCTTTCGCTCCGATTAATCCTACTGTATCGTTGTTAAATGGTGTCATAATGACAACAAAATCTGATTGTTTTAAAAGATCCTCAAGAGGTACATATCGAAAACCATACATTTCTTCGGCCTCATGGCGACGTCTACGATTATGATATATTACCTTCATGTCGAAACCTTTTGCTCGTCTTGCAACTGCCTGACCGATTCGTCCCATTCCGATAATCCCTATAGTTGTACCTGACACATCCTTACCTACTAACTGCATTGGGTACCAGCTTTGCCATTTGCCATCACGCAAATAACGCTCACTTTCTGGAATTCTTCGTGCAGTTGCAAGCAATAAGCCAAATACTAAATCGGCTGTTGTATTAGTTAAGACACCTGGTGTATTTGTTGCCATGATACCTCGTTTGCGCAATGCTACCACATCAACATTATTGAAACCAACTGCTAAATTTGTCACGAGCTTTAAATTGGGTGCATGTGAAAGTAATTCCTCATCGACCTGATCCGCAATCGTTACCCATAATACTTCACAGTCTGCAACAGCTGCTAAAAGTTTGTCTCGTGGAATAACGATTTCTTCCTCCTGCCACTGCTCAATATCATAAAACTCCTCTAACGGCTCGACAATATGCGCCGGAAATTTACGTGTAATAAATAATTTCTTTTTCATGTTTCCAACACCCCTCAATTCATTTCCCCATTTCGCCTTTAGCGTATCACTAATAAGTCCAGTGCTCAAGCATCCATTTACGTCCGATGGCGGCTTATAAAGCAAACAAAACAATCAATCTCTAGCAACTTTCTGTTTCTATCCATCACTCTAATCATTCTATCGATCATTTTAAGGTTTCTATCCGTCACTCTTGCCATTCTATATCAATTTATTTCACTACAAAAAAACTATGCACATTCTCAGTGCATAGCTTTCCATCTATATAGTTAAAATTCTTTTATTGTTGTATCTAGGCGACTCGCAACTTTCTTCAATTCTTCTGAAGACTCACCAATGGCTTCAATGATATTCGCCAATTCCGTTATTTGATTGCCCACATTTTGGAAGTTTATGATAGATTCCTCCACCGAGCCTGATATGGCATCGAAGGCTTTCAAGGATTCAACGTTTTGTTCAATACTGTTATTCACTAGTTCTTGAATTTCTTGAATCGCTTGTACAACCTGATTTGTAATACCAGTCGACATCCCAATTAAATCCGCAATTTGTTGCACTGAATTTTTCGTTTGATCTGCTAGTTTACGTACCTCATCGGCAACTACCGCAAAACCTTTTCCATGTTCACCTGCACGAGCTGCTTCAATGGCTGAATTTAGGGCAAGTAAGTTTGTTTGTCCTGAAATGTTTTTTACCATTTCAACAACCACATTAATTTTAGAGGATGAGTGATTTAATTGTTCCACCATCTTCGCCATGTCAACAGTCTTATCATTTATTTTTCCAGTTTGCTCATTTATTAATACTATTTTTGAATAACCTTCTGTTGATACCTGTTGCATTGTTTTTGCATCATCTATGCTTTCCTTCAAGAATGCTTTAACTTGCTTCGTACTAGAAATAAGCTCCGTCACTGCCTCATTCGTTTCATGGGATTGGCTGTCAATCTGCGTTGAAATCCCACCAACAATTCCCTTTATATGGGCACGTACATTGTTACGTTGCTCCTCTAATAACGTATTAGCGTAATGATCGTATTCCTCTAAGACAATTTGTTGCTCGAAATTACAAATTTTACTTATAGCATCACAATACTTTTCTTCTTCACCTTTCGATAAATGCAGCTCATAAACAATCTTCCTTAATGATTTTTCAAGATTTTGAAATGCAGCTAAATACCACTTGGGATACAAATTAATCTTGACATGCATCTTTCCAACACGTCGCCGCTTTTCTAAGAACGCTTCATCAATTCGCCCTTCAAACATTTCTATTATATGATGACGTAACGTTTGGCGTAAACGCTCACTCGAACTGTGCTTTTGAATAACTTCTCGTAAAGCAGGAACGCTTTCAACTACATTATAAAAAGCCTCTACCACATCGACAACATTTTGCTCAATATAAGGCTTCAAGCTTCTAATGAATTGTAAATCTTGTTCGGTAAGATTGACGAGCTCTAACTGAAGCAAACGTTCCTGATCTTGAATAAAAACCCCTGTATTTGATACATCACTAATCACAATTATATTTTGCTTAGGTCTATTCCCAAATTGAAACATTTTTCCACCCCAAATATTATCTTGTGCCACCCTATACCTTTTTTCCTAAACCATATGCAATAGTTACAAGTATTATTATCTTATATAAAATTGATTATAATGTATATTTTCTCATATTTACAATGGTAAAGATAATATGGATTTTAAATATATTCCATTTTGTAGTTCTTAAAAACTACTGATATAATGAAAAACCATCAAAAAAAGTTACAAAATTCAAAAAATACATGAAATATATGGTTAAAAAATTCTATATACAAAAAAACCACTCATCCTTGTGACAGATGAGTGACTTTTTGTTTACATAAAAATAATAATACTTAAAATAGCCGCCAATACCAAACGGTAAATTGCAAATGGCATCAGTTTAACTTTTGAAATCAGTGCTAAGAAGAACTTAATGGATAGTAAAGCAAATATAAATGAACTAATAAAGCCGACTGCATAAAAACCAAAGTAATCCATTGACAGCGTATCCCAGTTTTTCAGTACTGATACAAGACTTGCCCCTGCCATAATTGGGACCGCCATTATAAATGTGAAATCAGCTGCTACACGGTGACTAATCCCAAAAAGGACCCCACCCGAAATTGTGGCACCAGAACGTGAGAAACCTGGCCATAGAGATAAACACTGAACTAAGCCCACTTTGAAAGCTAAGCCATATGAAATATCATCTAACGAATCAACCTTTGGCTTTCTCGGTGCAAATTTATCGGCAACAATCATTAAAATTGCGCCAGCCACTAATGCATAGATGACATGCTCTACTTTAAATAGATGATCGTCTATAAAATCCTTAAATGCGAATCCTAATACTACTGCTGGTAGCATACCAACAATCACATGCATTAAGTTGAATCGTCCTTTCATCGATCTTGATTGACCATCAATATTGTATAAACCAACTAGGCTTAACATGCGCTTCCACATCACGACGATTACCGCTAAAATTGAACCTAGCTGTACGACGATTTTAAATGTGTTAGCTGGATACTTCCCTAAAAATTCTTCTGTTTTTAACCACATATCATCCACGATAATCATATGTCCTGTAGACGATACTGGTGCAAACTCTGTCATTCCCTCAACAAAGCCTAAAATAAGTGCCTTTAACAACTCTAAAAAATCCACATCGTCACCTTACCTTTTAACATTATTCAACAATCGTTGCGCCAGCTATACGCCAGCCACATTACGCAAGACGTAATTAATTTTTCCAAACACCCACTAATTATAAGATACTCTTTTTCCATATACTATAACTTTTTATCGAAAAGTAATATCCACTACCCAAAGCTCAGATCGACTCCCTATTCGCATCGGTGGACCCCAGAACCCAAATCCTGATGAAACAAGTGTATGCATTTGATCCTTCAACTTATAACCATAATCAAGCTCAAATACACGTGCCGTAATATAGTGATTTGGCCACATTTGACCCTTATGCGTATGACCTGACATATGAAAATCCACGCCCTCCTGCGACGGAGTTACAAGATCATTTGGTGTATGATTCATGACAAACCACGGCAAATTATCAGTATGTCGTAATGCATCTAATTGCTGTCTTTCTTTATTTGTAATATCTTCTTGTCCCGTTACTATAAACGCATTTCCAACTCGAATTGTTTCATCTCTTAAAATCTTCACACTGGCTTTATCCATTTCTTCTACAAATTCAGGGATTTTCTTGCCGTAATATTCATGATTGCCAAGTACACCGTAAACACCATAAGTAGCAGTTAGTGATTTCATCACCTCTGCCATTCCTTCTTTTACAAACCATTTAGGATCATCATCAACAATGTCCCCTGCTAAAAAAACAATATCTGGTTTGGCTTCATTCGATAAATTAACAAAACGTTGTAAATGCTTTTTATTTGAAAGCACTCCTAGATGAAAATCCGAAGCAACGACGACACGCATCGAAGACAGTTCACTCTCTTTTTTATCCATCGATATTTCTAAATTACGTACTACTGGAGAATAAGCGAAATATGAACCAACTATACATAAGAAGACTAACAAGGCCATCGCTATACTTCCTATTATTTGTACATTGTTAAATGGCGTTAACCAAATAACAATTTGTGCTACCAAACAAAGCATCAACCCATACTCAAATACAAACATCCAATAATTCCCGACTATTGAAAACACTTTTAACGATTCATGTATCCGTCCAATAACAATACTAAAGGCTATAACATATAGTACCGACCAATACAATACCGGATAATTGAACCACTTCATCGCAACAAGCCACTGCTTTGCGCCCCACCCTAAATAGAAGGTTAACGCGCCATATATACCGACTACAAATATTCCCATTGTCACTTTCGCCATATAAAAGTCCTCTACTTTCATATATTCATAGTTGATTATAGCATTACAAATTAAAATCGTATTTTCAAAGCCCTTTTATTTTTTATTTTCTTTCAGTAACATGATATATGTAAGAGAGTATTTACGTTTAAACAAGCGAAAAGGGGTGTTATTCGAATGGTAAGATATAAATTTGAATCAACAGAGCATGAGTTATTCCGTAAAACCTTACGTAAGTTTTTAGCTGAAGAGGCTGAAGTACACTATGCACAATGGGAGAAAAATCATCTTGTACCACTAGATTTTTGGCGCAAGTGTGGAGAAATGGGCTATCTATGCCCTCAAGTAGAAGAACAGTACGGCGGCCTAGGATTAGATTTTAGCTTTAGTGTTATTATCCAAGAAGAGCTTGAACGTATTGGTTCTAGTCTGATTGGAATTGGTCTGCATAATGATATTGTCGTTCCCTACATCGAGGCTTATGGGACAGATGCCCAAAAATCTCGCTGGCTACCGAAATGTATAACAGGAGATTACATTACGGCTATTGCCATGACAGAGCCAGGCACAGGCTCTGATTTAGCGAATATCCAAACAACAGCTTTACGTGACGGTGATCATTATATTGTCAACGGACAAAAAACATTTATCACTAATGGCATTCATACAAATTTAGCAGTTATAGCGGTGAAAACTAATCTATCTGCGGTGAAAAAACATCATGGAATAAGCCTTCTCGTAATAGAGGAAGGTACACCTGGATTTACCAAAGGTCGAAAACTAGAAAAAGTCGGGATGCACGCGCAAGATACCGCCGAATTATATTTTGAAGATTGTCGTGTTCCAGTAGAAAATCTGCTTGGTGAAGAGGGAAAAGGCTTCACCTACATGATGGAGAAGCTGCAACAGGAGCGTTTAGCAGTAGCTATTGCTGCCCAAACGGCAGCTGAGGATATGTTAGCTTTAACAATAGATTATGTAACATCACGTCAGGCTTTCGGAAAAGCCATTAGCGACTTCCAACATACACAGTTTAAAATTGCGGAAATGGCAACAAAAATTGAACTGGGCAAAACTTTTTTAGAATCTTTAATAGAAGAACATATTGCTGGCAAGAATGTTGTAACCAAGGTTTCAATGGCGAAATACTGGATTACCGAAAATGCGCGAGAACTATCTGCGCAGTGTATGCAGCTGCATGGTGGTTATGGCTATATGGAAGAATATAAAATTGCAAGACGTTATCGTGATATTCCTGTAATGTCGATTTACGCTGGCACAAATGAAGTGATGAAAATGATTATAGCAAAAAATTTAGGATTATAAGAAAGTAGTTTATTCTTTTGTAAATTGCACATATTTTTTCGACGAAAGCAAAGCAACAGGAGCACAGAGGAGGTTCGGTGCTCGCCCATGGAAAGTGAGCGGAATGATTCGCAAAACAGCAAAATAAAATAAAAAAGATCAAAGAAATAGGGCACTTCCTGTTCAAGCTTAACAAGAAGTGCCCTATTATAAGTTGAAGGACATTAGATAAATTAAAGTTATAAGTTTTTCAGTGTCCTCGCTTTCTGCCAACTGCCCTTTTTACACGAACGGTATACGAACAATCACTTTAAATAAGTCTCCATCAACGTCTATGCTCATTCGCGCCCCGTGTAAGTCCACAATTGATTGTGCAATGGCTAAGCCGAGACCTGAGCCCTCAGTATGACGTGAAGCATCCGCTCGCTTAAAGCGCTCAAACAATTCATCGGCATTTTCACTGATTTCATATTTTGCAACGTTCTTAACGGTGATTTCTGCATCACCATTAGCTGTACGCTTTAATGTAACATAAACACGGGTACCTTCTAATGCGTATTTCAATACATTGACAATTAAGTTATCAATGAGTCTCCACCATTTTTGTCCATCAACATTAGCATAAAGTGGTTCATGTGGCATCGCCATTCGTAAATCTAAACGTGCTTGCACTAAGTCCTCCTCATGCTCACCAACTGCCTGCTGGACAAGCTGTGTTAAATCAACCCGACTTCGATGAAGCTCAATATTTCCACTTGCCATTTTCGATACTTCAAAGAGATCCTCAATCAGTACTTTTAGACGCTCTGATTTTTTATCGAGAATATGAATATACTGCTTGCGCTCTTCATCTGTAATATCCGATTTCTTTAGTAAATCTGTATAAGTAATAATGGATGTTAATGGTGTACGTAGATCATGGCTAACATTCGTAATAAGCTCTGTTTTCAAACGTTCACTTTTAGCCTGCTCATGCATCGACGTCCGAACACCTTCGCGTAAGTGATTAAGATTTTCAGCATGTTTAGCAAGCGGTGATTTTCCCTTTATCTTTACATCTCTATTCAGACGCCCATCTGCCATGTCCTTCGTATCCTTCATAATACGGTTTAAATAACCCATTCTGGATAGAAAAACAACCATTGCTGGTATACCTATAATCGCACAGACCCCAAATACGAATACTGGAAACCCGCCAGCTATCATCGTAGCAACAAGACTACCACCACCAAAAAAGGCAGCTGCAACCATCACTATGGAATGTAATGCGATGGAACGGTTTAAAAATAGATCAGTTAGAGAATCTCCTAACCCCCATAAATAACTGTCTTTCAAGTTATCTCCCAATTTTTTTACTGTATTCACTCGTTCATACAACCAAATAAGTTGTACCAAAAACGCGATACCTAAAACAATTAATACTAATAGTGTAAATAGAAAATTAGTGAAAAAATTTACATAATTAGATTGGTAAGCATGTTCAATCGCTTCAAAAGTAGCATACGAAGAAAACCAATACATACAGCCCGTAATGAACAATAAAGCGACTTGGATATCAATTCGTAGCTTATTAAGATGATTTTTTTCTGGGAAGCCTTGCACGACTTGAAGTACTTCTTTACGCCCTTTCCAAGCAAAGATTGCCGCTATGATGCTTGTAATCCAAATTATAAAAAACATGTATTGATTACGTGTAAAACGTTCATAGCCGTCCATTACATCCGCTGATTGTGCTGCTGACTTAGAAATTATGATAGTACCTGTGTAATCGGTGCTTTCCTTGAAAGATTCTGCATCTAAAAAGGCTTCCTGACTATAAAAAATGTGGCTCAAACTATCACTAATATTCCAAGTACTTAATGGATGCTGTTGTGTATACTTTATTTTGTATGCACTACTATCGGAAACATTACCTGAACTGAACATTTTTCCAGTTTCAGTATTTATTAATTCATAAGACCAGTAATTATAGTTTTTAGCGAAATTTTTTGCTTCCACTTGCGCAGATTTTATATATTGATCAACAAGTGCTTCCTTTTCTGCTTGAATTTTCTTCCGAACATATTCATCGTCTTGAAAATTAGTCGTAATGTCCTTAATTTTTTCATCCCGCTCGTTTTCAAGCTTTGTCATCAATTCAGTCGCATTGACATCAGCCGCTTCTTGAATACGCCCCTCATATTGCGCATGAATACTTGCTACTTGGTCACTTAGTGAACCATAGTAATTACGATGTTCTTCAATTTCATTTGTTGTGACTTCTATCTTGCTCTTTAATTCATCAGCATTTGGTCTATTCAATACCAGCGGCCCCAACTCGGATTGAAAATTATCAAGCTCATGTTGAAAATTTTCTGATTGAAAATAAGACTTCCCGATATACTGATAGCCAATCTTTGTAAATGTAAAGACACCAAAAATCAACCAAATTAAACAAATAAGTGCGAGAAGAGATTTCCACTTTTTCCCCATTACAATGACTCCCCTCTAAAAAATTCTTTCTAGCAATTGTAAAACTTCAGACGAACGGGTATTTACCATCTGATACGCATAGACACCAAAATAGATAAGGCCGATAACCCCAGCCACAAAACCTGCTATTGTTAGATAATGTTCTATTTTATTTTTCCATTTTATAGCCAACGCCCCATACCACCTTTAAATAGCGCGGGTTTTTCGGATCTGCCTCAATTTTTTCACGTATTTTGCGGATGTGTACAGCCACAATATTTTCCGCATTGTAGGCTTCCTCATTCCATACACGCTCATAAATTTCTCGAATCGAAAAAACACGCCCTGCATTTTTCATTAGTAATTCTGTAATTTTATATTCAATTGGCGTTAAACGAACAGGCTCGCCTTCCAAAATAACTTCTTTAGCATCCTCATCTAATACCAGACCGTCAATCTCAACTTTTGCCGTTCCATCATTGTATGTCCCAAGTTGTACATAACGTCGTAGCTGCGATTTAACACGTGCCAAAAGCTCTAATGGATGAAATGGCTTTGTGACATAATCATCGGCCCCAACGGATAAGCCATGAATTTTATCGCCGTCCTCCGCTTTTGCACTTAGCATAATAATTGGAATATTGCGTTCTGCACGGATTTTAAATGTTGCAGTAATGCCATCCATATTTGGCATCATAATATCTAAAATTATCAAATGGACTTCATTGCTTTCAAGCTTCGCTAGCGCCTCTACACCGTCAGCCGCTTTAATCACATCGTAGCCTTCGTTTTTTAAGTAAATTTCAATACCATCACGAATATCTTGATCGTCATCTGTTACAAGAACTGTTAACTTCGTCATGATATACACCTCGCTCTCAAATAATAGTGTACCTTTCAAATCTTAAAAACCTACTAGCATAAAAATGAAGAAATTCTTAAGCTTTATTCTGATCTTTCTTCCCTTGCAAGCATGACAGTAGCGGCAAGCAACATTGCTCCCCAAATTAAGACGTCAAATTTAACTATTCACCCGTAAGGATTACGCCCCGTATTGTTGCAGCAACAGGTCTGTTAGTGATAAATTTCGGCAAAGTGGTACTATTTTTTCTAAGACCACTTTTAATTAATATTTAGGCTTGTACGCATAACTATCATAAAGATTTGTCCTTATGTACTTCATTATCCAGCTATATACCGCGCCACGCTATTTGAAAACGGACCTCATGCACTGAACGAACTATCATTACAACTACAGGCTATGCTTCTAGCTGTCCATTAGCTTTTTACTAAAAATTGTGTACACTGCAAGGGGTTTTTCTGCAAAAGAGCTAACGCAACCCCAATCATCATTATCACTAACTATACAGTTTTATCCAAAAACAGACAATTCCTATTTTTCTTCTTTTCTCATTCAACGTTATTAGGTTTTCTGTTAAAGAGAAGTTATAATAAAAACAACAGAAGGAGCGAGCGATTATGTACAAAACAATTGAAGAAACTGCTATTGACCTTGGTATGTCAGAACACCAAGTACATCGTCTTGTTTACGAGGGACGTATCCGCTCTGTCTATGACGGCACACAAGTGCTTATTAACAGCGGACAATTTAGCACTTACTTTGAGCAATTAGAGCGCATTAAAGAGGAAATCGAAATTTGGCGTAATACACCTATTCCAGAAGATATTGATATCAAAGATGAAGACTAAAAATACCAGGCACCCAAACAATTCAGAATTGTTTGGGTGCCTGGCACTTTGTTAAATCGTTACGACAAATCCCGCTCGTTTGCCAATAATCTCTGCGTAATCCTCGACCATAACACTTGCCGTTGGATACATACCTGCACCAGGTCCAACAAGTGTTAATGTACCGATGTAATTTGTGTCCAACGCTACTGCATTATTGACGTCATCAACGGGGTAAAGTGGGTGCTCTTTATCTACTAGTTGTGGGCCAACTTTTGCTACCACACGCCCATCAGCAAACTTTTCAACCTCTGCCACGTGACGATAACGCAAGCCCTTTTCACACGCTTCTTTTACTTGCTGTGCCGAAATACTATCAATACCAATTACTTCGACATCTGCCCAATCTGGTTGCTCACCAAATGCTAACGCACTCAAAATCATTAATTTTTTGAAGGCATCTTGACCTGATATATCATTATATGGGTCAGCTTCCGCATATCCTAATTTTTGTGCTTCTATTAGAGCATTGTCAAAGGACCAACCCTCAGCTCGCATTTTCGTTAAAATATAGTTACAAGTACCATTTAAAACTCCTTGGATACGACTTACATCATTTACAAGCAAAATATTTTTCATCGTTTTAATGACAGGTACGCCACCAGCTGTTGTTGCCTCGAATCCAACAAAGACACCATTTGCTTTAGCTAGTTCCTGCAACTCTAAACCACGCTTCGCAAACATCACCTTATTAGCAGTAATGACATGACATTTATGTTCGACAGCACGTTTCAAATAGCCAAAAGCGGGCTCTTCATTGACGATTGCTTCGAAAACAACCTGCATACCTGGCTCTGCTAAAACTTCATCCATACTTGTTGTCATCAAATGTGCTGTACCGGGTACGCGTTCACGGCTAGCGTCTGTAACTAAAATTTTTGCTACTTCTAACTCTATACCTAATTTATTTTTAAGCTCTTCACGCTTTTCCTTTAAAATATGATAAATACCTTGACCTACTGTTCCAAATCCTAAGATCGCTGCCTTTATAGTTGCCATTCCTGTTATTCCCTCCAACGTACACTTCCGCGGTTTTAATAAAGATAAAAATTTGTGCCTCACACAAATTCTAATAATTCGAAATTCAACTTAAAGAAAATTGTAACGTAAATAAATACTTTGCACAAGAAAAATCTTTCTAGGATGGACATTTGTTTTCTCTAGACGTGCAAAAGAAATCGTTTTCATTGCCTTTATTATACGTTTTTTTGCTTCATCTATAATTTTTGAACAAAAAATGACGATTCCTTTATAAAAAACTACGTCTTTCTTCTATTATATATATGTATGTAAAGTCGTAATATAGAATTGTTCTTTTGAAAGATAGCAACAAAATAATTTTTCTTTACACACGTTTTGCTAACGAACCAAAATATCCAACAGTTATTTCTTTTCCAACATCAAGATTACTGCTGTTTTAATCTGCTTAACAAAAAGCTCATTCCCTATAGCAGTAGAGAATGAGCTAATATTATATTAAGAAGAGTTAGCTTGCTGTTGTTAATAATACATAACGGTAATGTGCTAATGCTACTTGTACAAGAATCTCTTCTTCTTGTGTAAAGTTTGGTACAGAATATGTACGTTCTACTAATTGAAATGTACCATACTTCAAATAATACTCTGTTGCTGGTAAAGAAATATGATTTGTACCATAAGCTTGATACGTCTCGTAAACTTCTTTCACTGCGTAGCTTTCTTCTTTAGTATGCACAATTTCCTTAAAAGCAGTATGCCCGAAAGTTTGATGCCATTTTTTTTCAACTATCGAAAGTAAGCTTTGAATGGAAATATTATTCACAAACTCATGACTTTCATTTAATTCGTAAATAAAATAAGACGCGATGTTATGTGCACTATAAACATTTCCCATTTCAAACACTCCTTTTCCGATCATTTTAATAGGATGGGAGTAGTTGCTGGCTATGCTCCTACTCTCCTATCCAGCTATATATTCAAAAGTGGGGGAGCACTTATGAAAACAATTTTATGTTTAAAGCATTTTCCAACATCACATCAACTACCTTTGAGTTCAAGAGGATGTGTGTTTTTTGAGAGCTTATAGCTCTTACAATGAACATCTATCGAATGGGATGAGAAGTCATTTACAACTACATTTACTTACGTTCTTGGTTGGTAGCCCTCGAACCTTTTACTTAATCCCTAGTATATAGAATGGTTTTAGAGAAGTCAACAATACTTATATAATTACTAGGTATTATTTTTAGAAAAATTCAGATAAGCAACCGAATGAGGTATGCGCTTTATGGAGCAACGTTTCACGTATTGCCAAATGAGGCTTTTCACATGAGAAAATACGTAAAACGTGACATCACTTAAGCATCAATATTTGAATGCTTCTTTATTAAAAATTAAGCTTCTACTTCTTGTTGCGCCGCAGTTACTTGCGCAATAGCTTGTTGTAAATCGGCAATAATGTCCTCTATTGCTTCTAAGCCTATGGATAAGCGGATGAGCGACTCAGATACTCCTGTCTGGATTAATTCTTCCGCAGATAACTGCTGATGTGTTGTAGAAGCAGGATGAATAATTAATGATTTTGCATCTCCTACGTTTGCAACATGTGAGAATAATTTCACACTGTCAATCAGTTTACGACCTGCTTCACGTCCACCTTTTATGCCGAATGTAAGCACGGAGCCGAAGCCATTTTTCAAATATTTCTTCGCTAAATCATGAGTAGCGAAATCTTCTAAACCATTGTAATTTACATACTCCACAGATGGGTGGTTGCGTAAATATTCAGCTACAGCTAATGCATTTTCATTATGCTTAGGAATACGCAAATGGAGCGTTTCTAAACCTTGTAAAAAGTTGAATGCAGCATCAGCGCTTAATGTTGGTCCGAAGTCTCGCAGTAATTGCACGCGCAGTTTTGTAGCAAATGCAGCCGCTGCCGTATCGATACCGTAACGTAAACCATGGTAGGAAGCATCTGGCTCTGTAAAGCCAGGAAATCTTCCTTGTGTCCAGTCAAATTTTCCTGCATCTACAACAACGCCACCTAAAGTTGTTCCGTGACCGCCAATCCATTTTGTAGCGGAATGAACGACAATGTCTGCACCAAAATCAATTGGTGTAGAACCATATGGTGAAGCAAATGTGCTATCGATAATTAATGGTAAGCCATTTTCATGTGCAATGTTAGCTACTGCTTCAACATCTAGTACTTTTAAACTTGGGTTGCCGTAACCTTCAGCAAATATAGCTTTTGTTTTTTCGTTAATGGCTGAACGGAAATTTTCTGGATTTGTTTCATCTACAAAAATAGTTTTAATACCGTAGTTTGGTAATGTATTTGCTAGTAAGTTATATGTGCCTCCGTATAAAGAACTTGCTGCTACAATTTCATCGCCTGAGCCTGCAACATTTAAAATCGAAAATGCGATAGCTGCTGCACCAGATGAAAGTGCTACTGCAGCTGTTCCGCCTTCTAATAAAGCAACGCGTTTTTCAAAAACATCTACAGTTGGGTTGGTAATACGTGTATAAATATTACCCGCTTCTTCTAGAGCGAAAAGACGTTGCGCATGAGCAGTGTCTTTAAATACGAAAGCTGTTGAACGGTACACGGGAACTGTACGAGAGCCTGTGACTGGGTCTGGCTCTTGGCCTCCGTGTAATAATAAGGTCTCTGGTTTAAAATTTGTCATTTTTGTTCCTCCTAAAATGGTTATTTTTTTACGATGGTACCGGAGATGAGGAGGATTTTCTGTAGAAAACAAAAACCCTCTTCAGTTAAGAAGAGGGTTGCGGTTGCAAGTTTTCCTCCCCTTATCTGCCAGATCCAAGTATGAATCTGTAGGAATTAGCACCTTAGCAAGTAGGTTACTCGCTGGTTGCCGGGCATCATAGGGCCTATCCCTCCGCCGCTCTTGATAAGAGTATGTGATTCAATTTCCATCGTTGTTACACAGTATAAACATAGAGTTTTTTTCTGTCAACAGTAAAATTTGATTTTTTCTGAAACTTCTGTCTGCTCCGTAACGTAATATGAACACATACACTACTTTAAAATAGATTTTTCGAGAGGAGTATTTTTATGGTAAAAGCCTTGATAATTTTTCTTATTGTTGGCTATCTAATCGGCTGTATTCATGGCTCAAAAGTAGCACAATTGTTATCGGGGGTAGATTTAAAAAAATCTGGGCATGGCAATGCCGGCGCCTCAAACGCAACACTTTCACTCGGATGGAAATATGGCATATTAGTGGCGCTTATCGATATTGGGAAAGGCGTTGCCGCCATTATTGGTGTACATCTCTATTTAGCTGGTGCTTTGCATTTAACTGAAGTACAAATTTGGCTCTTAACATATACAATTGCAGTTGGAGTAATTTTAGGGCATAATTTCCCATTCTATATGGGTTTTAACGGTGGCAAAGGAACTGCTTCGATTATAGGGATTTTGCTTGCCGTCGATTGGAAAATCGGACTATTTGCACTCATCTTATTTGTCATTTTATCATTTGCCACAGATTATTTAATCGTCGGCGTCCTAGAATTTTATGTTGTATTTTGTACAGCTACTTTTTTATGGATTCCAGGAATAGGACCAACAATAATTGCACTTATCCTTTTTGGCATAGCACTTGTCTTACATATTGAAAATATTAAACGACTGATTCATGGTACCGAGCCTAAAGTAACTGCTGCCTTTAAGAAAAAGAAATAAGCACTATCACATTGGATATTTTTGTATTTTTTGTGACCATCTATTCTCTCGTTATAACTTAATATTGCTACAAATAGAGGGTTCTTTATGTTCTTGCACTTTTTACAATAATTAGACAAAATTACTTTCTTAATAAAGCATTTTATGGACCGATGTTATAGAAAACTAGAGTCATATTTATCGTTAGAAAGGATGAATTTATATGTCTACTCTCGAAAATGCAGCACCTAAACGCAATTTGAAGCCACTATGGATTGGCCTGGCATTCGCGGCACTTATTATTATTACATTTTTACCGAATAGCGGCGATTTACCCATAGCAGGCCAACGTGCTTTAGCGATTTTAGCTTTCGCAGTCATCCTTTGGGTAACTGAGGCAGTATCGTATCCTGTCAGTTCTGCCATGATTATTGCTCTTGTTACAGTTATGCTTGGTTTAGCCCCCTCTATGGATGATCCTACAACAGATTTAGGTACTTCAGGGGCGTTAAAAATGGCCTTAAGCGGATTTAGTAACTCTGCAGTTGCTCTTGTTGCCGCAGCTCTATTCTTAGCCGCTGCCATGCAGATCACTAATTTACACAAACGACTGGCTTTATGGATTTTATCGCTAGTTGGCACTAAAACGAAGGCAATTGTATTCGGTGCTATTTTAGTATCAATTGTACTAGCATTCTTCGTACCCTCTGCTACAGCACGTGCTGGTGCAGTCGTACCAATACTACTTGGCATGGTGGCAGCATTTGGCTTACCACGAGATAGTCGCCTGGCCGCCTTACTCGTTATTACATCTGTCCAAGCAGTTTCCATTTGGAATATCGGCATTAAAACAGCCGCAGCCCAAAATATGGTTGCCTTAAACTTTATTAAAGAACAGTTCGGTGTAGATATTTCTTGGGGTGCTTGGTTACTATACGCAGCGCCATTCTCAATCATCATGTCAGTGGCTCTTTTCTTCATAATGATTACGTTAATTAAACCTGAGACAAGCAATATTGAAGGTGGTAAAGATGTCATTAAAAAGCAACTTGCTGATTTGGGTCCATTAAAAGCACCTGAAATTCGTTTAATCATAACATCGGTAGTACTTTTATTTTTCTGGGCAACAGAAGACAAGCTTCATCCATTCGATACTACAACTGTCACAATTATTGCTATTGCGATTCTATTAATGCCTAAAATCGGTGTTTATACATGGAAAGAAGTTGAGCCACATATTCCTTGGGGGACAATAATCGTTTTCGCAGTTGGGATTATGTTAGGGACAGTGTTGCTCAGTACGAAAGGTGCGACATGGTTATCAGATACTGTATTCGGTTCATTAGGTCTTGATTCTATGCCAATCCTTGCAACAATCGCGATTGTTACACTTTTTAATATTCTTATTCATTTGGGCTTTGCCAGTGCTACAAGTTTAGCTTCCGCACTGATTCCGGTATTTATCGTATTAGCTTCAACATTAACTACAAATGTTGATCAAGTCGGTTTCGTGTTAGTCCAACAATTTGTCATTAGCTTTGGTTTCTTATTACCGATTAGCGCACCCCAAAACATGCTTGCCTACGGTACAGGTGCCTTTTCAACGAAAGATTTCTTAAAATCAGGCATTCCATTGACGATTATCGGGTACCTTTTGGTCCTTTTATTCACAGCGACATATTGGAAATGGATTGGATTGTTATAATAAAAAGAAAAGCCTTGAGAGACAGTTTTGAACTGAACCCTATAAATAAAAGACCATTCTCTACATTAAACAGCGATTAGATGACTTCGGTATGCTGCCGGAGTCATTTTTTTAATGTCCATTGCTTTCTTGTATTGTTGTAGTGCTCCATATAATTATCTATCATATATTCTAATTCTGCTAAGCTTTCAGCTTCTTTATAGTCTATTTCATCTTTAAAATGCCCAAAGAATGATTCCATTGGCGAATTATCTAGGCAGTTTCCTCGGCGAGACATTGACTGAAGTAATCCCATTTCTTTGACGCATTTTTGAAATGCTGGGTGTGTATAATGAAAACCTTGATCTGAATGAATATCGCTTCTGGATGTAAATTGTCATTGATATGCTCTTCTAATTTCTTTAGCGTACGATAAACAAACTCCATGCGTAAACTTGTCGATACGTCATATGCAACGATTTCTCGTGTTGCAACATCCTTTATACACGATAGATACGCTGTTTGTCCGCCACGGTATTGTAAATACGTAATATCTGTTAAAAACACTTTGCCTGGCTCTGTTTGATGAAAATCACGATTTAGATGATTAGGTACTTGACGATGGATTTCTGTAGCTTTGGCAAGATTTCGATAAGGGTTTGCACGTCTTACTTTCGAATATAGATTGAATTTACGCATTAATCGTAGAATTTTTTTATGATTCATCGGGATTTCAAGTAGTTCTTCTAGTGCCATGTAAAGTCCTCGATAACCCACTTTTCCTTTTGACGCATCATAAATCTTTTTTAATAGGACGTAGTCCTGAAAATCTGCTTCTTCACGTATCGCTTGTTTCTCACTATTTTGGAGCCATTTATAATAACCACTGGGGCTTACATTTGCCAAATAACATAAATAACGAGTCATATTTTTCAACTGATACAGTCGAATGGTATCATTAATTGCTTGATACTTTTCCCTTGGCATTAAAATAGCCGTTTCTTTGCCTGCCTTTCCATCTCGTCTAGCTTTTTTAACAGTGTTAATTCAGCTTCAAGTAAACGAATACGTACCTCTGCTTTTTCTAATTTCTTTTCAGCCGATAGGTTTTCTTTCTTTGGTCGACCAGAACCTCCTTTTCCGCGTCTTTCCTCCGAAAATGCTTGTTCTCCATGAGTTTTAAAAGATGCTCTCCATCGTTTAATCGATGATCTTGCTTTTTCCACACCAATCACTTCTAAATCAAATCCGTTTTCTTTAAAGATTTGTACTGGTCCCTTTCCAGCTAGATTTTCTTTGACCGCAAAAATTTTAAATTCCGGTGTATATTGAATAGATCAATCTGATACAGATGCTACAAATCGATTTGCTTCTATTTGTCGTATTTGATATTCGTTAAAAATGATTTTACTCATGCTAATTTCTCCCGTTCTTAATTTCGTATATTTCAGTATAACGGGTTTTTTAGTGAAATGAACAAAAAAACCCGAATAGGGTCACTTTTTAAAGTGTCCACTATTCGGGGTTCAGTTCATTTGTCTTCCTCAAGGCTTATTTTAAATATATTTTTATTTAGCAAAGGATGGATCTTTCATCGTACCGTTCTTTGCTAAGTTAACGTGCCATGACAATGCTTTTTCTAAATCATGTGGTGTTTGGTGACCACTTGTCGCTTCATTTGCTGCATTAAAGTACGCCCATAATTGTTCCCGATAATCTGGATGTGCACAGTTATCAATAATGCGACCAACTCGCTCTTTTGGTGCTAGGCCACGTAAATCTGCTACACCTTGTTCTGTGACAATAACATCTACATCATGCTCCGTATGGTCGACATGCGGCACCATTGGCACGATACTTGAAATTTTACCGCCTTTAGCGTATGACTTCGTCACAAAAATTCCCAGACGTGCATTGCGTGCAAAATCACCAGAACCACCAATACCGTTCATCATTTTTGTACCTGATACATGTGTAGAGTTCACATTACCATAAATATCTAATTCAAGCGCCGTATTCACGGATATTAAGCCGAGTCGACGAATAATTTCAGGTTGATTAGAAATTTCCTGCGGACGTAATACTAATTTGTCTGCATATTTTTTAAAATTACCGTATACACGGTTTCCTACTTCTTCAGATAGGGTAATAGAAGTAGCAGATGCGAAACTAACTTTACCGGCATCAATTAATTCAAACACTGCATCCTGTAATACTTCTGAATACACTTCTAAGTTTTCGAATTCAGAATCTTTGAATCCTAATAATACAGCATTTGCTATTGAACCGACTCCTGATTGTAATGGGCGTAAGCTCGTCGTTAAACGATCTGCTTTAATTTCCTCGCGCAGGAAATTCAGTAGATGGTTAGCCATAATATCTGTTTCTTCATCGGCTGGGACAATTGTTGATGGTGCATCTAGGATATCTGAAATCACAATACCTTTTACTTTATCTAAATCTAGTGGAATACCAATAGTACCAAGGCGATCCGATGCACTCTGCAGAGGGATGGGTGCACGTTTACCTTGAGGACCTGGCACGTAAATATCATGGATACCTTCTAATGCATCAAGTTGCGCTACGTTTAACTCAATGATTACTTGGTCAGCCTCTTGTACAAAAATTGGAGAGTTACCAACTGAAGTTGTCGGAATGAGTAAGCCTTCTTCTGTAATAGCAGCCGCTTCGATAATGGCAAAATCGATTGGACCAATGATGCCTTGGCGTACAAGTTCAGCATTGTGTGACAAATGTGCGTCAACATATGCGATGTCACCGCTGTTAATTTTGTTACGAATACCAGAGTCTGCTTGGTAAGGTCCTCGCTTGCGAATTGCGCCGGCTTCTGCTAGGTATTGGTCAACTTCTGGTCCAAGCGATGCACCTGTGTATACATCTACCTTGAAGTTCTCTGTTTTTGCTTTCTCTACAAGTGCAAGCGGTACCACTTTTACATCACCAGCACGTGTAAATCCACTCATCCCAAGTACCATGCCATCCTTAATCCAAGATGCGGCTTCTTCTGCTGCTACAACTTTACTTCGTAGCTGTTCATTACGAAGTTTTTTCGCTAACTTTTCTTCCATTCTTTATTCCTCCCATTCGTATTTACTCCAACTAGATTATTTACCCTATTTTTTTGGTTCTCCCCACCAATTTTACAAGGCATAAAATTAAATAATCTGTCGCATACATAATTTTACACTATTCAGAATATTTAAGCCATATCTTACAAAATATTTTACTTTACGAGATTTTCTAACCATAAAATAAATTATTTAAAAATAGTTTTAACTGGAAATTAACCGATTACTTATAAGGAATATATTCGATTTTACAGGAAAAGCGTGATATGCTTTTGGTATATATAAAAGGGAAAAAAGGAGAAATTATGATGGTGAAACAATTATTACGTAATCATTCCTCAGTTCGTATTTACGATGGCACACCTATATCAAAGGAGATTGTTGAAGATTTAATAGCTACTGCTCAAATGGCAGCAACCTCTCATTTTGTACAAGCTTATAGTGTTGTTTGGGTAACTGATGAAGAGAAAAAAGAAAAATTAGGTTTACTATCCGGTAATCCACGCCAATTCGAAACATCTGGCGGTGCCTTTGTTTTTTGCGTAGATTTCAAACGCCTAGAAATGGCCGGTAAATTAGAAAACGTTGACATTATTGCAGATTCAGCGGAGAACGTACTTGTTGGAGTAGCCGATGTATCGTTATTCGCGCAAAACTTCGTGATTGCAGCAGAATCTATGGGATACGGCATTTGCTATATCGGTGGTGTACGTAATAAGCCAGAGGAAATTAGCGAACTATTAAATCTACCAGAATTCGTTTTCCCACTGTTTGGCTTAACGATTGGTGTTCCCGCTCGCCGCAACGAAGTAAAACCCCGTTTACCAGTAGCAGCAGTGCTTCATGAAAATGAATATAATGCACAGAAATATGAAGAACTTTTACCAGCTTATAACGAAACATTGGAAGCTTACTATAATAGTCGATCCTCAAATCGTAAAATCGATAATTGGACTAAGCAAATGGCTGACTTTTTAATTGAACAACGCCGTCCATTCATGAATGATTTCCTTGCAAGAAAAGGTTTTAATTGGAAATAAATATATATTCAATAAAGTAGGGTTACTATTGTATGGTATTAACCCTACTTTTTTCTATTATTATAAAAGATACTCTTGCATATAGTAAATTTTTCTTAGTAGATAGGTTTAATTATGGTACAGATTAAACGAAAAGACTCTTCCCTTTTCCAACAATTCCATTACTATTAATACAAGGTGCTCTATATCGAAGGGAGTTTGTTCAAATGTCCTATGTCAATAAACATCTTGCACGTACCTTAGAACAGCAACATAAAAGAAGTATAAGAGGTTTATTTTTAAAAATTCAAGACTTAAATAATGAATGTACGCTATTAAGAAAACGACTTGAACCTCAAATTGACTTATCTATTTATAAAGATGCAGTGGATTATGTCGATCAATTCGTGTCTCATACGTCCATACTAAATTTAAAATTCATCACGAATACACAAAATCTAGAAGTCGTTGTATTACATGCCCTCTTATTAGAGCATATTTTACATAACGAAACAGCTCATTCATTCGAATATGAAAATCAACTGCTTCAAGGCTATATTCAAGAAATTTTAGCATTAAATGATCATGCCTCAACACTTTTTAAGAACCACCATGAAAAGATGCTTTATTACATTCATTCACAAACTGTATAAAAAAGACGATCATTGCAACTAATTTCATTGCGCTGATCGTCTTTTTGATTATTGAAGGCCTTTAATAATTAATGTGCGAACTGGTAAGAATTGCTCGCCTGTATCTCCATACGTCAGAATTACTTCATCACCTGCTTGTAAATAAATCGCAAGTGGTTCTGTCTCTGCACTGACTAAATAGTTTTCACCATTATCCAGTAAAAACGAAACTAGCGTAAAGTCGCCTAATCGTTCTTTGTGAACGCGCAACACTTTCCCACTTGTATCTTTTTCCTCTGCATTTGAACTACCTTCGACCGAGCTTCCACCACGGTTAAGCGCCGTTTTATATAATTTCAACGCTTCTTTTGGCGTTGTGGCAAAGGCTGAAATTTCAGGGTTTGCTGCTGATACGATGAAGTAGTTTTGTAGGAAACCATTCGCATCGAGTACCGCTGTTAGCCAGCTTGCTTCACCGTAGAAGTTATACAATACAGGCATTTCACCTGTCCATTTCTTCTCAATAAATTTCTTTTCAATAATTTGCAATGCCCCTTGAGAATCCATATAAGAAGCATCTTGATTACCCGTGTAATAAGTAGCTTGCCCTGTTCTCGCGTTCGTTAACGAGTAACCTAGCATCGAGTCAACACCCTCTTTTGGACTTGTAAAGTCAGTGAAGTAATACATGTCGCCAGCTTCATCGAAAATCGGGCTGACATTTGACTCTGTCCCTTCATCTGAAGGTAGCTTCACATCTTTTTTCCCAAACATACTATTCCAATAACCATGAACATATTTACCAAAGTAGCTATTTTGTAGACTTACTGTTTCAGGTGATACTGCCCCATCTATAAATTCTGGAACATCCGCTAACTTCACAACCTCTGATTTTCCGGATAATGCATCAACCAACACTATCCCTTGCACGTCAAAGCCATTGCGTGCTGAAATAAATTCTCCGTAGGAGCGAATATAGTAAGGCTTACCATCGTCATCAACTTCAAGCTGGACATCCCCGTAAAAAATTAGGAATGGATGTTGTAAACGCATATGACGTTCTAAATTAGCATTTAAATAAGCTGAAGGAATGTATTTCATTTCTTGTGCAACAAACTTTGGATTATCTGCGGAGTCAGTAGCACTCATTGTAAAGTAGCCAGGCGTCGTATCGCCATTCATCCATTTAAAGAAACCAGAAAATTCAACTGGTGCGATATAAACATACTCACCATTTACCTTTTGAATTTGTAAACGTCCCAACTCATAATAACTTGTGTTTGGTACTTGCCCAAACGCTTTTTTCATTTTATTACGGACAAACTTTGGCGGCACACTAGCAGGTGTTTGTGTTTCATCGAAAGGTTTAATTTCAACCTCTTCCTTCATTTCCGCAGATTTGAATTTATCATTTGCATTCCATAAAGGAGCTGATAATACATATACTGCAACAACTAGACTTGCCAAAAATAAAGTTCCTTTAATTTTTCGTTCGATGCCACTCGCTAAGAGAGCACCACCTAATGTTAATAAAATGATTGCTGGCCAAAAGACAAGCCAGTTTACATCAATTTTTGTTACATACAGTGTAATACCAGTCGCTAAAAATCCTAGAATAAAGGCTCCAATAAAAAAATATCCGATAACCTTCTTCGACTGACCATCTTCTCGCTTTTTTGTTATAAGCGGCGTTAATAAAACACTCGCAATTAGTGCAATGACTGCTGAGGCTATTAATAGCTTGGTCATTCCATTCACCCTCTCTTCACTTACTGTCTTACTTATTTACGATTACATAACGCAAAAGTTTCAATCATAAAAATATTATAGAAACAAAGGAATTTTAACATAAAAAGAGAATTTCAAGTGAAAGGAGTTGGAAACATGGCTAAAAAGTTAATAATTACTTGTATTACTGTGCTCGGCCTTTACTATATTTTTTTCTTTTCCCATATTACGGAGAGTATGAAACTCATATTTAAAGTCATTCCCATGATTTTAATTATTTTATTGGCCGCTACGCAAAAAGTATTACACACTAAAAAGTATCAAATGCTCATCATTATTGGTCTTATTTTTTGTATGATCGGTGACTATACGCTACGTTGGTTTTTGTTTGGCTTAACAAGTTTTTTAATTGGGCATATTTTTTATATCTTTGCGTTTGCAGGCACAAACACACGAAAGGTGCCGGTATCGGCGAGAATTTTGCTTCTTGTATATGGCTTAAGTATGGCCATTTGGATTGCTAGTACAGTCTTTCAATCCGGCGAAACAGTGCTAAGCATTGCTGTCCTTGCCTATATTTCAGTAATATTAATGATGGGTTGGACATCTATTCGTACCGGCTCAACTTTTGCAACTATTGGTGCTATGCTATTTATTGCATCAGATTCTTATTTGGCCATTAATAAATTCGTTATGCCTTTACCATTTTCACACGAAGTTATCATGCTGACATATTATAGTGCGCAATTGCTAATTGCACTAAGTATTCTTCAATATTCCGAAATCCGAAGTAAAGTGATACAATAAGGTGCCAGGCACTCAAACAATTCAGAATTGTTTGAGTGCCTGGCACGACATATACCATTAGGAGGCCATTGCAATGAAAGAACAAGTAATTGAACGTTTAATCCGCTACGCTAAAATTGATACACAATCAGACTTTACAAGTGAAACAACGCCTTCCACACAAAAGCAGTTTGACTTATTACATGTACTTAAAGAAGAGCTCGCAACAATCGGTTTAACCGATATTACATTAGATGATAATGGCTATTTATTTGCAACACTAGAAGCCAATACGGATAAAGATGTTCCGACAATCGGCTTCTTAGCGCATGTGGATACAGCTACTGATTTTACAGGCACAAATGTTCTTCCTCAGCGTATCGATAATTATGATGGTGGTGACATCCGATTAAATGAAAACCTAGTCATGTCTCCAGTGGATTTCCCTGAACTAAAAAATTACATGGGGCAAACACTTATCACAACAGATGGAACAACGCTGTTGGGAGCCGATGATAAGGCTGGCATCGCCGAAATTATGACAGCAATGGAATACTTAGTGAAAAACCCTACAATTAAGCACGGGAAATTACGTGTAGCCTTCACTCCTGATGAGGAGATTGGCCGTGGCCCGCATAAATTTGATGTTGCAGCATTTGGTGCAGATTATGCTTATACAATGGATGGCGGACCACTTGGTGAGCTTCAATATGAAAGCTTTAATGCAGCAGGTGTAAAGGTTATTACAAAAGGAACGAGTGTACATCCAGGCTCGGCAAAAAATAAAATGGTCAATTCCATCACAATGGCCATCGCCTTCCAAAACGAAATGCCTACTGATGCAGTACCTGAAAAAACAGAGGGTTATGAAGGCTTCATCCACTTAATGAACTTCAAAGGCGCTATTGAACATACAGAGCTTTCCTATATCGTACGTGACCATGACCGCCAAAAATTTGAAACGAAAAAACAAATAATGCTTGATGCGGCAGCTAAAATTCAAGCACAATATGGTGAAAATGCACTCACTATCACTATTGAAGATCAATACTATAATATGGGTGAAAAAATTGAGCCTGTAAAAGAAATCGTTGACATCGCACGTACGGCAATGGAAAAATTAGATATTGAAGCTAATACTCTACCGATTCGTGGAGGTACTGATGGTTCACAACTTTCTTATATGGGCTTACCTACGCCAAATATTTTTGCAGGTGGCGAAAATATGCATGGTAAGTTCGAATATGTATCAGCGGAAACAATGGAGAAAGCTTCGCAAGTTATTATTGAAATTGTCCAACTTTTTGAACAGCAAGGTAAATAAACTACCCTTTTTGCTGGCTGTTTAAAACAGTAACAACATAATTTTTCTTTACGGAGAAGGTTTTACGACTTTCTTCGTAATTTTTTCAATGTTAATAACTGAATTTTCTCATTACATAAGTAGTTAGCGTGTTAAACTCAAATTGGGGTGAAATTGTTATGAAAGAAATTGCATTAGGCATTTTAGCTTCTCTTTTTTTTGCTGTAACATTTATTTTGAATCACGCGATGGAGATGCAAGGAGGTAGTTGGCTGTGGAGTGCATCATTAAGGTACTTCTTCATGGTGCCATTTTTACTTGTTATCGTCTTCTATCGAAAGGGCTTTTCACAGCTTACAACTGAGATGAAAACACAGCCTATAGCATGGCTTCTTTGGAGTTTTATTGGCTTCGTGTTATTTTATGCACCTCTCACATTTGCAGCAGCATTTGGGCCAGGCTGGCTCGTTTCTGGTACATGGCAATTCACGATTGTTGCAGGAGTCCTACTTGCTCCTCTCTTTGTGTCAGTAATCGCTGGGAAAACTGTACGTCAAAAAATCCCGTTAATTTCATTACTAATATCATGTATCATTCTAGTCGGCATTTTGTTGATTCAAGTACCTCAGGCTCAATCCGTTCCTTTAAAAAACCTGATGCTCGGCATTTTACCAGTCGTAGTAGCAGCATTCGCTTATCCACTTGGCAATCGTAAAATGATGGACATTTGTGGTGGAAGAATTGATACGTTTCAACGCGTGCTTGGCATGACGATTGCATCAATGCCAGCATGGATTGTAATGGCGTTTTATGCAATCGTAACTGTTGGACTCCCATCAAAAGCCCAAGTTCTACAATGCTTATTAGTCGGTATTAGTTCAGGTGTCATTGCTACCATTCTATTTTTCATTGCCACAGACCGTGTACGCGATCATCAAGGCAAACTGGCCGCTGTGGAAGCGACACAATCCACAGAAATTATTTTTGTGATTATCGGTGAGGTACTCTTGTTAGGAATTGCCTTCCCAGATCCTATTGCACTTGCCGGACTCGGTGTCATCATTGTCGGTATGCTATTGCATAGCTACTATACAATGCTACTCGGTAAAAGGAATTCCACCGAACAATCATTATCTTTAGATTAAAAAGGACCGTCCAATCAGTCCCTAAAATCAAACAGGTGAGGAAAAACGAATTGTTTTCCCTCACCTGTTTTTCTATTATTAAGATTTCCGCCCTTCACTCAAAAAAGCAACGGATATATTATTTATAAGACATTAGTCGGGCGCTATATCCATCGATTAAACCATAGCCTGGTGCGAAAAATTCAACCGAGGATATTTCCACAACATTATTAAACGTACCTGCTGGTGTTATTGTGAATGTGTAATGAATGGCACGAACAAATTCCTCTTCTTTCATTCCATGCCTCATTATAGTCACTTTCGAGCCTTCTGTAACTGGCTTTTCAAATATATATTTGGTACCATCCATTTCATAATTAAAGGTTTGTTCTGTTTCATGATAGTCAATGATTCGATTTTCTTTCTGCGCTTCAAAGCGATTATTGGTCATTTTCTTATAAACCGTATTCCCATACACTAACTGCTGAAGTGTATCGTTTGGCAAGAAAGACGTTGTAATAATCGGTGATTTGTTCGGTCTGATGGTAGCTAGAGCTTTTTTCGGTACGTGATATGTTTCCCCACCTATCTCAATCCAAGCTGTGGCATTTTTTTCTGTCAATAACGACACTTCATCAAAACGCTTTAGCTCTTTTTGCTCTCTGTTACCTTCACCAATAACCCCATATCGAATATATCGTTTCCCTTGAGTTTGCACAGGTTGGAGCAATGCTACAGGAATATATGTAAAAATAAAGTCTTCCCCCCATGTTCCAAGCACTTGCACTCTAAGATATCCATTTATTTCAAGTCCTAACGATTGAAAGACAGTTCCTTTTGAATACTTCCCCCCTGCGCTTCCTCCAGCTATTGGACCTCTTAAATGCTGTACATCAGCTGTTAGCTTATAGAGTCCCTCATCTCTTTTGGCTGTTTCGGCAATGCGAATATCTGTGGCATCAAGATAGCTCTTTTCTGTAAGCCCATCAGTTCGAAGATATTCGTAGTATAAATTTTCACCAATAGAAAGATTATACCTAGGGCCTCTATATTCAGAACCATCGAAATAATGTGTTCCATAGATATAGTCATTGTCTTGACGACTGATGTTAATATAGCCGGGATTATCGTAAAAAGAAGCGCGGATATTCAAAGGTACTTTCTTAAAAACAACTAAATCCGTTGCTTGTACACGATAACCCGAGCTCATCCAATAAAATGTTTTATTTTTATACTTTTCGATATTATAAACTCTGAAATAGTTGTTGCGCTTGACTGTCATCGAGCTAAACGTACCGTTTGCATTCTTCTTGTACACTTTTACATCTTTTGTAAAGGTCATTTTCCCCGTTTGCCCCTTGACAATTTGTGCCCCGTCCCACTGTACTTCCGCTTTAGAGGATGATGGGTTTGTTAAAAAGGCGATAACTACGAGGAATGTGAAAAAATATTTCTTCATTTACTTCCCCCCACTTAGTTCTAAATTGAATTCCCATTTTTTATTATACTATACCCAGCCTGTTACTGATTAACTAATACCCTTTCTAAAGACAATCAAAAAAAGAGCGACTTATCCATATAGGCATAAGTCGCTCTGAGATTTTCACGTTCCCAAAAAATGAGGGGGGTTTTAGGAGCGTTTTCATGAACTAGCAAACTTCTGGAGAAAAGTAGCTAAAGTCCATCCTCTCTACACTCGTTTTGTAGAAGAGGAATAATCTTTATACGATAATGATAATCATTATCAATTAAAATGTCAACAACTATCTGAAAATTTTTTTAAGTATTTTCTCAAATGATTTACAATGCCTTTTTAAGCGTGCGTCGATACTGCCATTGCTTCACTTGAAAATATAAAAAACAACCGATACAAAAGCCTGCAATTGCCACTGCTGAAGCAATAGCGACCATTACTGTAAAAACATAGCCTACTATTTGTCAATGTAAAAGGAATGCTATAAATCCACCCGCTAAACAAGAGCTTGCAATACTCGAATTGAATTTTTGTTGCTGTGCATCCGCTGGAATATACGCAGATGGAGCCTTTTTCAAAAATAACTTTCCAAATCGAATAATTAGATTAAAATTGCATATTACTCAAAGTAAATTTGCTACCAAAGGAATCGCTAATATCCAAGCATGCCCTGTGGTCCAAGTCAGGATGACACTCAAAAGAATTGTCCACTGATTAAGTTGAACAAGCGGTCTTGGAATTGCATTTGGCTGTGACAATCTAAAACCCACCTTTCAGATATGTTTAATGCATTTTACTACACATCATACTATTTGTGAAGCAAAAATGAATAATTTATAATTAAGAAGAGAGAATCATCATTGACGTACCGATATTCATTGTATTCGGAGGTCAGTAAAGCTCTGAGCGCTACTACCAGAGGCCTTATAGTCCGGACGTCTCTTATAGAATAAAGTGAAAAAGAAAAGGTGATGACAATGCCAGCTTTAACGATGGATCAAGTTAGACAACTAAATTCCTACAGTATATATACAACAGAGCCTAAGCGCACATTATTTACATTGGCTGATATACATAAAGACTTTTACCACACTGATTTTTTAAACCTAATGATGGGCATTACAGATGCTGCAACCGAAACCGCAGCTATTTCCCACTTCTCTCGCCGTTACGGTATGTTTTTCGCCATGCAACTGTACATGCTTGCAGCGTATGACGAGGTTTGGGATGGTAAGCCAATCGAGATTCGTTTTGATGCAGCAAAAGAATTTAATAGTTTTACCGTCGCTACGTTTGTTAATCCAAACGATTGGCGTTATGTGAATGAGGATGAACGTCAGGCGGTCATTGAGAAGATTCTGTATGATGGGCATGTCATTGTACAACAGCTACGTAAAGTAACATCGATATCTCCGCTGACAATTTGGGAGAATTTCTTCGGGTATTTGTTGTGGCATTATCATATGTTGTTGTCTAATCCAGGTCTCGCTGATCAAGCTATGGAGGATATTGAAATATTAGAGAATCCTAAAACATGGTCTCGCTTCTCCCAAAAATCAT
Source organism: Lysinibacillus parviboronicapiens (assembly GCF_003049575.1). Classification (GTDB taxonomy): domain Bacteria; phylum Bacillota; class Bacilli; order Bacillales_A; family Planococcaceae; genus Lysinibacillus; species Lysinibacillus parviboronicapiens. The sequence continues at coordinate 127,408 of NZ_PYWI01000010.1, forward strand.
GGTGGGCTGAGTATACGGGCGGCCAAAGTCCAACTAACTTAGTAAATATACCTGTACGTAAATCCTGTTGCTTTTCTAAAGACATCCCTGGTTTAATGGCATGCGGTTTTTGTCCACTTAAAAAATGATAAAAAAACCTTACCCTCACATTAAAAGGAAATGAAAGTGCTAATAAAATAGCTAAATCTTTGGGGGCTGATAAAAAGGCAATTTTTAAATGGGTTAAGCAATATGAATACAATGGTGTTGGAGCTTTTATTCAGCCATATACAAATTACACACTAAAGTTTAAAATGGATGTACTAAATTTTATGATTGAAAATGGTACGTCCTTAATCGAAACGGCAGCGATTTTTAAGATACCTGCCCCTTCAACAATTAGTGCCTTCAATCAAAGAAAAAGGGGCGTCCATCCATGAAAAAAGAATTCAATAAACAATCGAAACAAGCACCAATTGAAGGTTCTACCGAAGCGCTTGAAGCACGTATTAAACAACTAGAAATGGAAAATGAGTATTTAAAAAAGTTGAATGCCTTAGTTCAAAACAAGGACAAAGCACAAGCAGTCTATGCGTTAAGGCATAAATATTCGGTGAAAGCACTTGTAAAACTCGCTGGCATTCCACGAAGTACGTACTATGATTTAGTACAACGTATGAATCGACCAGATCCAGATGCCGATTTAAAAGCAGAAATAAAGGCGATTTTTGAAGAACATGAAGGGCGTTATGGCTATCGTCGTATTCGTGACGAGCTAGCGAATCGTGGGCAAAAAGTAAATCATAAAAAAGTGCAACGAATCATGAAAGAACTGAGTTTAAAGTGTGTTGTACGTATGAAAAAATATAAATCTTAAAGGAAAAGTTGGCAAAATTGCGCCAAACATTTTAGACTGTCATTTTACGACTGAGGCACCTCATGAAAAATGGGTAACGGATCTCACAGAGTTTAAATTATTCGGAGAAAAGCTATATTTATCACCCGTATTAGATTTATTTAATGGAGAAATTATCACGTATACAATTGGCTCTAGACCAACCTATTCACTTGTTTCAGACATGTTGGACAAAGCGTTGGAACGTTTACCTGAGCACCACCAGCCACTTATGCATTCCAATCAAGGCTGGCACTATCAAATGAAGAAATATCGTCGCGTCTTAGAATCAAGAGGGATTGTTCAAAGTATGTCTTGTAAAGGAAACTGTTACGACAACGCTGTTATGGAAAATTTCTTTGGAATAATGAAATCTGAATTCCTTTACATGAAGGAATTTGAAAGTATCGAGCATTTTAAAATAGCATTAGAAAAATATATCAATTACTATAATACGAAACGGATTAAGGCAAAATTAAAAATGAGTCCGGTGCAATACCGAACTCATTTTACCCAAGCTGCCTGAAATAACCGTGTCTAACTTTTAGGGGTCACTTCAAAGGTAAGGTTTTTTGTTTATCTTAGCAACCAACATGAATAATGGCACTTAGACATTCAACAATTTACTACTCTGTGCCTGATGCTATTTTTCATAAACAACGAACCAATCATGTTGTTCTTCATATATCGATGTTCCTAAGTAGCCCTGCTTTAATAGAATTTGTTGTCCATTTGTATCCCCCATCGGCAGAGATTTTTTTTCACTAAAGATAGGTTGTTCGTGGTGTAAATCTTTATAAAAGATATAGCGTAATTTATCAACATACTTAATCTTTAAACCCTTTATTACTAGTCCTTGCGAAAATTTATCCTTTAAACTTGGTATATTATAAGGTTTGACTGTTGAACAAACGTAATCATAACTTGCTAAATCGATATGATTCATCACAACTTTTGCTAACTTTTTTTGTAAACCAAAGCCTTGATATTTCGGTGAGACATTCGATATTTCTTGATATAATACTCGATGAAATTGATCCTCGGCAATGCCACAATCATAACCTAAATGTTCTTCCTCAATAGGAGGATTTAATAACGCTCGGAAGGCAATTAATTCATTCTCCACATAAGCGCCCATCATCATGCCATTGCCGCTTAAAATATACTCAAATTCCTCAGTACTTAGTGGCTGCAATATACTTCGATCATGCAATGATTCATAAACCTCTTGTTGCAATTCTTCAATAACATGTAAATGCTTTCTTTGTAATTGTGTAACAAAAAACGGCGTATCCCCGAGCATTCCTTCATAAACCTTGTCCATTTCGCCGCCTCCTTAGGCTGTTACAACTGTTGAGAACGCACTTAATTCTTTAATAACTTCATCATCTACGTCTACACCTAATCCAGGCTTCTCTGTTAAACAAATGAATGGTACATCGTAATGTAGGTTCCCGATGTCCTTCGCGAATTTAAGAGGGCCAGTTAATTCAACACTTGTCATAATTTTTTTAGAAAATGCCACATGGAAACCTGCTGCTGAGCCGACAGATGACTCCACCATTGATCCTATTTGACATTCAATACCTGCCATTTCAGCCATTACTGCTAGTTTCATTGCAGGATAGATGCCACCACATTTCATTAACTTAATATTTACTTTATCTGCCGCACGCTTAGCAATAATTTCACGCATCTCGCGTACCCCTCGAAGGCCTTCATCAATCATTAAAGGGATATCTGATTTTGACTTTATTTCTACCATTCCATCTATGTCTTCACTGTCTACAGGTTGTTCTAACCAATCTAGATTTAAATCCTTCAAATCGCGTAAACCTTGCAGTGTTGTGGGAGCATTCCTCCATCCTTGGTTTACATCCACACGGATAGCAATGTCCTCACCTACACGTTTACGTACTTCCTTTATGCGAGCAACATCGCGTTTTACCTCAGTACCCACTTTCATTTTAAAAGACATATATCCCATTTCAACGCGTTTAGCTGCCTCATCAGCCATTTCTTTAGGTGTTCCAATACTTAATACATGCGTAATAGGGAATTTCTCATGATAGCGGCCACCTAAAAGTTGATAAACCGGCACTTGCAATGCTTTCCCAGTAATATCAAAGCAAGCAATATCAATAGCCGCTTTTGCTGCTGGCACACTTTTAATAATTTGGTCCATTTTATCGTGAATTTTTTCGATTGCCATTGGATTTTCCCCTATAATAGCAGGTACTAGTTGGTGCTTTAAGACTGCATAAGTGCTTTCCCAGGACTCACCTGTAACATGCTCATCAGGTACTGCTTCTCCATACCCTACGATGCCAGTATCAGTCGTCATTTTCAAAATGATTGAGGGCATTGTATCATATGTAGCATAACTAATGATGAATGGTTCGACTAATGGTAAATTAATGGCAAAAATTTCTACTTGTTGAATTTTCATTTTCTATCAAACTCCTGTATAATTTATAGTTGTCGTTAATACGTCGTTAATTACTTAAAAAATATAGAAAAGGAAAGATGCTCATGTCTACAAAAATAGCCGTACTATGCTCCGAGGCATTTAAAAAGCGTATACTTAGTATCGCACATAATATAGATGACATTCAATTAGAATTTTATCTATATAATCAACCTGCTGATGCCCCAACTTTGCTGAAGCAAATTAAACCATGTGATGCCCTTTTATTAGGAGGCACACTTCCCTATCTCCATGTTCAATCATTACTAAAAACATTACCAATTCCTTGGAATTATATGAAACAAGATGAAACAGCTATTTCTACAACATTATTATCACTTATAACCAATCATACCATCTCTTTAGACAGAGTCTCCATCGATGTTATGAATCCTATATTTGTAGATAACGTTCTCACTGATATAGAATATAGCGGACCAAAACCATATGTCTACCCTATCTCAATTGCAGAAGCACCCAATCTTATTTTGCAAAAACATATTAAATTATGGCAGGAAAAGAATATTGATTTCGTCATAACAAGTATTCATACTGTGTTTGATGAATTACAGGATCTGAATATTCCAGCAATGCGTATGTTGGATGCAACAAGCTCGATTATCCACTACTTAGAAGAAACAAAATCACAATCATTACTAACAAAGTCTGAATCTGTCAAAGCTGCAATTGGACTCCTTGAACTGAGTGACAATAACGAAGCCAATATCTACATTTTAAATCATATTACGGCCGCTACACATTCCACCTTTAAGCAAATTACGGCAAATTATTTCGAACTTTATACAACCGCCGGACATTTACAAAATGCTTTTGAAAAGGAGAATATGCATAAACTAATACAACAAGTAGAACACCCTTTTAAGCTCGCATTTGGCTATGGCCACTCTATTTTTGAAGCAGCTCAAAATGCAAAGTACGCATTAAAATTTGCCAAGCCTTTTGAAATTTATATACTAGATGAACATAAAAACTTATTAGGACCTTTTCCAAATACTGAAGCTAAAATATCCTTAAAAACAAATGATCCTTACATTTTACAATTGGCCAAGCAAACAAATTTAAGTCCGTTAAATATTTCTAAAATTATAAATTTCAGTCGAGAAAGACAATCTTCGCAGTTTACATCTCATAATCTTTCTGAATATCTACAAGTTTCTCGTCGAACAACAGAACGCATCATAAAAAAATTAGTTGATCAAGGCTATGCCAAAATAGTTGGGGAAGAGATGCCACACCAACAAGGTCGTCCTCGCACAATCTATGAACTGAATTTCGCAACCTATTAAAATTCAATTATCAGACAAGGGGCTGTATAACAAGCCCCTTTGTCTATTATCTTACTAGAATAACACTTTGAAATTTAGATTGAAAAGTTGTGCTCCCCTTCTAGGGCTAACTACAAACCTCACATATCATCACTTTTTCTGAAATCAATTTCCGAATTAATCTGCTACCACCATATTATTAATATCGTTATCTTGTGATTCTTTCTTGCGCTGCTTAGCTTCTTCTATTTCTTCTGGCGTCAACTTCACAATTTTAAAACCGAGATAACCATAAATAATCGAAATAATTGGAACAATGAAGTTAATGATAGCATATGGTGCGTATTCCATTGCTCCAACGCCTAATGTTGCAAGTATAAATACTCCACATGTATTCCACGGGAAGAATACAGATGTCAGCGTCCCGCCATCCTCCAATGCACGAGATAAATTTTTCGAATGCAAGCCGCGTTTTTCATAAACGTCAGCAAACATTCGTGAAGGCACAACGATAGAAATATATTGTTCAGAACAAGTTGCATTAGTCGTAATACATGCAGCAATCGTTGAAGCAATAAGGCTACCCGTAGATTTTGCAAATTTTATAACAACATCCATAAGCGCCTTCAACATGCCGGAATATTCTAACACTCCACCAAATGTCATGGCAACAATTGTCATTGAAACCGTATACATCATAGAATCTAAGCCGCCACGATTAAATAGCTCGTCCACCATTTCATTACCTGTGGATATGACAAATCCTTCTTGCAATGCATGGACAGCCATTGTCGGAGTTCCACCTTGTACGAAAATTTGTAGCAAGAATCCTGAGATTATTCCGATAACTAATGCTGGAATAGCGGGTACCTTTTTAGCAACCATAACAATTACACCAATAGGGACTAACAATAACCACGGTGAAATCACAAAACTTTTTTCCATCACGTCCAGTGTTGTCATTATTTTCTCAGAATTCATCGATATATCCGCAAAGCTTCGGCCCATAAAGCCGAAAGCGAGAAGTGCAATGATTAATGCTGGTATTGTTGTATAAAGCATATGTTTTATATGATCAAACAAGTCTGTATTAGTTAGACCTGCTGCTAGATTTGTTGTGTCAGATAATGGGGACATCTTATCACCAAAATATGAACCAGAAATAACCGCTCCTGCAATCATGGCTGCTGGGATTCCCATACTTAAACCGATACCCATACCAGCTACCCCAATAGTCGCCATTGTTGACCAAGAGCTACCAATTGCTAGCGAAACAATCGCACATAACAGCATTATCGTTACTAAGAACCATGCCGGAGAAATTAATTTCAAGCCATAAAAGATCATCGTGGCAACAACTCCGCCACCGATCCATGCCCCGATTGTCAAACCTACTAAAATGATGATGACAATTGCAGGCAATGCTAAACGAATCCCTTTATACATCATTTCCTCGATTTCTATCCACTTGAAACCATGTTTTTTGGCAATAATTGCTGCTACAGTTGTTCCCACAATTAGTGGTACATGTGGACTTTGCTCTAATACAACTACTGTTAGAAGCATTGTAAAAATCATTATAGCAAAAGTCAAAAGTGCCCATCCTGCACTAATATCCTTTTTCATCATCATCCCATCCCCTTTTTTTGCACCAATAACCAGTTTGGAAATTTAAAGACGCAAATATTTTTTTACGATTTTTAGCATAATATTCAAAAAATATAAAGTCAACGCAAAAAATTTATGCTTCTCTAGCAATTATGCCTGTTAAAGCGAAAAAAAACGTTTCCAAATAGCTTTTACAAGCAATTCAAAACGTCGTATATTTATGCATTCAGCCATTTTCTAACCAAGTTTTATTCGGGATGTTTTTCTAACACGCAAGCAAGCACTTTCGACGCATCAATTAATGCACTACGTTCGAACGTCATTTTAGGATGATGTAATCCTGGCGCTAAATTGGCACCTATACCAATCATTGTTGCTTTTAATTCAGGTTTTTTAACTGTATAGAAATGGAAATCGTCACTGCCAGGCGTTGTAATTTCTTCAGCTAGATAGCCTTCACCCAATGTTTCAATAATAGCATTTTTTGCCATTTGAGCAGCAATTGAAGAAACCTCTGCTCCAGGTGTAAAGTCAATCCATTTCCAGTCCATACCAATTTCATATTGCTGTTGTATCGATTTCAAACCAAACTCAATACGGTTACGCAGTAATTCCAGTTGATGATTTCGTTGAGCACGAATATCCATTGAAAAACTAGCACTTCCGGGAATGATATTTGTACTACCGCCATCCGCAACAATCTTCGTTAATTTTGCAGAGTGTGGCTCGAATGGTGATAAATGAATACTGTTTAACATTAGTTGGATAGCCATAATGACATCTATTGCATTTTTTCCTTGATGTGGTCTTGCACCGTGTGCATCAATACCACGGATTGTTCCATCTAAGAAATAAGCTGCCCCATGATGTATTGCAGGCGATACCTTCCCTAGCGGTAGCTCTTCTATAGGTCGTAAATGAACACCAAACAAATGTGACACACCATCAACTGCTCCACGCTCAAAGGCTGCGCAAGCACCATTTCCAACCTCTTCTGCTGGCTGGAAAATAAAGCGCACTCGATGCTTCAATGGGCGATCTTTCAGTAGTAATAAAGACCCTAGTACCATCGTAATATTAGCGTCATGACCACACGAATGATTAGCTTGCCATTTACCATCTACCTCTTGCCACAACGCATCAATATCTGCACGGACTGCTACAACTTCATCTCCTGTACCAATTTCAGCAATTAGCCCTGGCACATCACCTAGTAAACGATAAGTTACCTGTAATTCATCTAGTATAGACGCAATTTTTTTAGTTGTTTCAAACTCCTTCCAACTTACCTCTGGATTACTATGAAAATGTTCAAACCATTGATACATTGTGTCTTCTAGCATTGCTGCACTTGTCATAACTACACCTCTATATAGCTTTTTTCTTCACCATTATACATGATAGCTTTTCAGAAAAGTAAATACACTTTAAGTACCATATAAATTCAATAATTTACATATTCACAACACACTGCTCCACATGGCAGGTGGCCATCTTCGTAAAAATTTCACTCATGTTATGCTCTTATGTAGTATTATTGGTAAACAATGACTTTACACAATATGAAAGGCTGTGTTAAAAGTTTTCTTCACTTTTATCACAGCCCATATCTTTTATAAACTTGTAAAAAAACCTTCTGGGTATTCTTCATGATGGACTATTGTTAGTTGCTCCTCATTTTTTTCATCATTTATTTGAAAAACAGGCTCTTGATCCATTAGATATGTTTCAAATTTTGAGTTTAAAAATTTTATCATTTTTCCACCCCCCTCTTTATTAATTGAATTTTCTGATAAAATAATTATACAATAATTTTACAAAGAAAAGCAATGATTAATGCTTTATATGCATAATAAATATGAATTCAATCTCAATTTAAGATAAAAAGTAAAAACGTCTCAGATATACCTCTGAGACGCCTTATTTTTTCTTTTTTATGCCGTTACACTCTTTGAAGCTTCATCACCGTTTCCTCCGTATTTATGCTGTGTTAGATACTGGATAACTACCAATACAATAAAGATTGCTAATCCGGCCCAATCAGAGAATTTCTCTGGATAGATGAGTAATAAACCAGCAGCAATAGCAATAATACGTTCAATCCATAGCATTTTACGATACCAGAACCCTATTACCCCTGCCCCGATAGACACCATGCCCGTTACAGCCGTAAATACTACCCATAAAATTTGCGGAATCGTTGTATCAATCATCAGTAACGCAGGTGAGAACACAATCATATAAGGAATGATAAAAGCTGCAATGGCAAGCTTTGCAGAGTTAACACCCGTTTTAATCGGATCTCCACCAGAAATACCAGATGCAGCAAAGGCCGCAAGTGCTACAGGAGGCGTTATATCTGCGATAATACCAAAATAAAAGACAAAGAAATGTGCTGATAATAGGACAACAACTGGCACTAGTTCTTGTGGTGTATTCGGTGATAACAACGCCACAATTGCTGGAGCAGCTATTGTTGATGTAATAACATAATTTGCTGTCGTAGGTGCACCCATTCCAAGAATTAAGGAAGCAATCATCACGAATACAAGTGTTAAAATGATACTACCTCCAGCTAAAGCTACTAAGCTATTCGCTAAACTTAAACCTAGGCCTGTTTTGACAACTACACCTACGATAATACCCGCACAGGCTGTAGCAGCTACAACACCAAGTGCTGTACGTGCACCTTCAACTAATGCATCAATAATATCCTTAGGTTTTAAACGTGTATCTTTGTTAAACATCGCCACTCCAATTGAAATAAGAATACCGTATAGTGCCGCATGCATAACAGGCGTACCCGTTAACATTAAAATGATAATAGCAATAATCGGTAATAATAAGTAAATCTTCTTAAACACTTCTCTACGATTCGGCATTTGGTCGTCACGTAAACCTCGTAAGCCAACGCGTTTTGCCTCGAAGTGCGTCATAATCCAAATTCCTGTAAAATATAACAACGCTGGGATTGCTGCTGCTTTGGCAATATCCCAGTAAGTAATACCACGACCGATAAATTCTACCATTAAGAACGCTGCAGCCCCCATAATCGGCGGCATTAATTGACCACCTGTAGAAGCAGCTGCCTCAACAGCACCTGCAAACTCTTTTCGATAACCAAGCTTTTTCATCATCGGTATTGTATACGAACCTGATGTAACAACATTTGCCACAGAGCTTCCTGAAATCATTCCTTGAAGGGCACTTGAGAATACAGCAACTTTCGCCGGACCACCAATCAATTTCCCCGCAAATGCTACTGCTAAATCGTTGAAGTATTGCCCCACACCGGTTTTTACAAGAAAAGCCCCGAATAATAAGAACACAAAGATGAATGTCGCTGATACACTAATTGGTGTACCTAAAATCCCATCTGTCGTAAAGTACATAAGGTTGACAATACTTTCTATATCCTGTCCTCGATGTGCCATAAATGCCGGGAAGTACGGTCCAAAGTATGCATATATAAGGAAACATACTGCAATAATTGTGATTGGTAAACCTACTGCCCGTCTAGCCGCCTCAAGAACTAATACCACAGCAATTAGGCCGACAAAAAAGTCCAATTGCGTTATAGTACCGTTACGATTGACAAGCTCTGTATAATTCAGTGCCCAATAAGAGCCTACTACGACGGATAATAGTGCTAAAATATAATCAAACCATGCAATTTTATGCTTTGGCGCCTTCTTTCGAGCTGGAAATAACAAGAAAATCAGTGCTAAGCCAAAACCTAAGTGAACAGTACGCTGAATTGGTGCTGTATATTGACCAAATATGGCAGTGTACAATTGAAACAATGAAAATGCTAACAAACCATAGAAGATTACATACTTCATGATTCCTGATATTGTACGCACATTCGATTCAATATCATATTTTTCAAGAATTGCTTGTTGCTCTTCAACGGAAATTTGTTCAAATTCTTCTACTTTTACATCATTGTTGGGTTCTTGTTTTTTAGTCATTTCAACCTAACTCCTTTCCATTGGTCATAAAGAGATATGTGTTTCACTTCAAATAAATAGGATTTTCCTCTTTGTAAACCTTTTTTTAAATCATATTCATAATCCTTGTATGCCAATACTAGATCTAAATCTATATCGCCAATGTAAATAGTAAAGTTTTCAATTGTTTCATTATCAAATTGCAAATAATATTTACCGTCGCGTTGGGTTAACGTTTGATTTTCCTCTGCGTAGCCTGGCATACCTATCGCCAAATCCTCATACTCCATCCCAAGCATTTGTATACGATTTTTTTCGACACATTTGTAATACTCAAGCACATCAGATTTATGAATCGAATGTGTATATCTAATACGGAAAGTATCGTCCGTAACAACTGGTATGTAGTGTAATGTGGGAGATTCTACACGTGTTTCAGTGAATGCAAATACCTTTTGAAGAGGACAAAACATCATTACGATAACACCTACAGATAATAGCACTGTTACTATTAACATTTCCCTCTGTCGCATTACATCTGTTCCCCCACTTTATAAGCCATTCGTTATTCGTACGTTTAACACAAGAAAAGGGGCTCGAAGCTTTACGCAATCCGAGCCCCTTTGTATGTTTAAGAAGTATAAATCTTATCAATGTCTAGGTACCCCTTGCCCTGCTTACCTATAAAACTTATTGTGTAAGCAAGTGCAGATGTGCTTACCTATAGTAAATTATTCCTTCTCATCAAAGTACTTTTGAGCGCCAGGATGGATATCAATGCTGATACCATCTAAACCAGTTTCAGCTTTGATAAGACGACCTTTGTCATGAGAAATTTTATCAGTATTATCATAGATTGCTTTTGTCATCGCATATACAACATCTTCTGGAAGATCCTTTTTCACAGCTAGCATGGCAAGAACAGAAACAGTTTCAACAGCACTTCCGATACCATAGGTACCAGATGCTACAGTATCTTTTGCGTAGTATGGATATTTCGCAATTAACTCATCTGCTTTACCAGCATCTACACCAATAATATTTACTTTTGTTGTAGCATTTAACGCTTCAACAGCACCTGTTGGTGTACCAGCTGTAATGAAGGCCGCATCAATTTGACCTGATTGAAGACCATCTGTCGACTCCCCGAAATCTAAGTTTTGTGCTTTAATGTCATCCATAGTTAAACCATGGATTTCAAGTAGTTGTTCAGCGTTTGCATAAGTACCAGAACCTGGAGCACCTACAGAAACTTTCTTACCTTTTAAATCCGCGTACGTTTTAATACCTGATGCTTCAGTTGTTACTAATTGAACTGTTTCTGGGTAAAGTGCGCCTAGAGCAGCAATCGTATCAATTTTTTTACCATCGAACATTAACTTACCTTCAGTTGCATAATAAGCAATGTCTGTTTGTACAAATGCAATTTCACCTTTCCCCTCTTGTAAAGCCGTCATGTTAGCAGCAGACGCTTGGGAAACTTCAGCTGTCGTTTTAATGTCTGTTTCAGTTGTAATTAAATCGGCAAATGTACCACCAAGTGCATAATACGTACCTTGTGTACCACCTGTTAATAAACTTAAAAATTTAATATCAGATTTTGGTTTGTCAGTTGTAGCTGAATCACCATTTGAATCTTCTTTTTCTGTATCGTTCGAATTGGTACCACTATCAGATCCACATGCAGCTAAAATTAATAGCGCTAATGCACTTAATAGCATTAATAATCTAAATTGCTTGTTCTTCATTCCAAAACTTCCCCCTATAAAATAAATTTAGTAATATATTTAAAATTATCAAATTTGGTATAATATTGTCAATCTATTTATAGTAAATTCAGTCTTTTATAATTATACCTACCCATAAAATTCTATTTTATAACATCTTTTATGGAATTCTATTTAACCCTTTATTTATCTGTAATAATCAAATAATTTCTACAAACAAGTTTGACGTTAAATTTCGATAATGTATATTAAATGCATAAACAACTCCCAGTTTTTGTTTTTAATTCAAGCTATTTCAAAATAAAAACAGCTATATCTAAAAGGAATACAACCCTTTTTGATACAGCTGTTTTTTATTATTGAATTACACCGCAAGCAATTCTTGCCCCAGAATTGCCAGAAGGATCTGTTTTATAGTCGTCGGCTGTTTCATGAATGACAAGTGCACTGCCATCTTCATCAAATAATGAATTTTCCATATTTTTCCGCAAAGTGATACCTTCCGCTAAAAATGTTAAATCCACAACGCCATCTTCCCCGATTTCTAGGTTTGGTAAGTCTCCTAAATGATAACCCTTCGGATTCAATTTGCCATGCTCTTTTTTAGTTGGGTTAAAATGCCCCCCCGCAGATTCAAACGTCGGTGCTTCACACTTTCCTACAGTATGAATATGAATACCTTTCGTTCCTGAAGGTAATCCCGTTAAAGCTAACGTCATCATGACACCATTATCCTCTTCTTGAAAATATGCATTTCCATAACTTTCATTTTTCGAACCAATAACCTTTGCGGTTGCCGTTAATGATGAGTTTGGATTGGAATTGGATTCTGAGTCGGCATTTACCGTTACTTGTTTCTCGTTCTTATCAAAAAAATTACAGCCACCGACAAATACTGTTAACGACATGATTAATATAGTTATTTTTTTCATAAAAATACCTCCCTTTAATTCTGATGTTACCCATCTCAACACATACTTATGCAATTTAGATACGGATTTCGAGACTCAAGCAACATCGATTTTTCCTTTTTCTCAAAGAAAAGAGGTATCCCAAGTTTTTGAGATACCTCTTTTACCAAACACTAATTTAAAATTTTTACAGTAACTGTTCGGACACCCCAATTTCGAGCTTGTCCATCCGATGGAATGAAGACATCAATTTTATTACCTTTAATCGCCCCACCAGTATCAGCCGCGATCGCTTCTCCATATCCTTCAACCCAAACCTTTGTGCCAAGAGGAATAACACGTGGATCAACAGCGATTACTTTTAGTCCGGGGTTTGATCGTATGTCTGTCCCGTTTGCTGTGATGCCCGAGCATCCTTCGCAATAAGCTGTATAGGCGGTCGCACGCATTGTATATGTTTTCCCTGAAGCATTCGCTGGTGCGCTCGTTGATTTAGTGGTTGCAGCAGCAGTTGCAGCAGGTTTCTTGTAGGTGCTCACTGCGGTTTTTGGCTTTGCCGCTGATGCTTTAATGGCTAATAATTCACCCACGTAAATCAAATCTGATGAGAGATTATTCCATTGTTTTAATTCGGCCACTGTTACATCATAGGTACTTGCCAGTTTAAACAATGTATCGCCGGCTTTAATCAGATGGTTATCTTTTGTTGAGTCTTCTTTCTTGGCTTTCTCGATATTCAAGTCCTGATCCGGATAAATCCATATCGAATCAATTTCGTTTAATTTTTGCAACTCAGCTACGCTTAAATTATATTCCCGCGAGATTCCCCACAATGTGTCGCCCATCTTAACACTATATACTCCCTCAGCAGAAGAGGAACTTGCAAACATACTCACGCCAAGTGTCAAGGCTACAGCAAAAGCTATTGCTTGTTTTTTCATATTAAGTAATACCTCCATTTTTTTATTTCCTGCAATCTCCTACTAGCACATTAGCATTAGGCTCATATATGCAAGCAAGCATTCCGATTACAACTAAACAACACAGGACAATGGACCTGATATTACAAATTATTACTAAAAAAACGGAAAAATATACAATATCAATCATATATTTAGCAATTCAAACAATTTTATGGAAATAAATCTTGCGAAGCTACCCATTATTATCAGGATGTAAAAGTTGGAAACTCGTAGTTTTTAACCGATAATAGGGATAAGGAGGAATGTGGAATGAATATTGCCGCTATGATGAGCAACAGTTAATGGAACTACAAATAACCTTATAAATGAGTGGACTGTAAAATGCACTTAACTTAAATTCGGCAGTTGCAGTTAATGAATAAAAGATATGCCTCAACCATAAGTTACTACACATCCTTATAAAGGAGCAGTTATGGATGTTTCTATTTAAAAACTAGGTTGTTATTACTATGAATACAGCCTTTTACAATAAGTAATGCTATTCGTTTCATTAGCACATTAGTGAAAGAGGAATTGGTAATAATATGTATTTCATTTGAAAGTTGGTGCCCGTCTGTGATTAGAGTAATAATAATGGACGATGAGCCATTAGCTCTTATTAACATGGAAAAAAAGTTACAAGAATTTGATACGATTGAAATCGTTAAATCCTTTTCAACCTTAAACGATTTGCTTACCGAGGGACCAACTTTGAATATTCAAGTAGCATTTTTAGATGTTGAAATGCCTGGTATGAACGGCTTAGAAATAGCCCAATTATTAAAACAATGGCATAACAATATTTATATCGTTTTTGTTACAGCGTACCGAGATTACGCTGTTCAAGCATTTGAAATTCAATCCCTCGACTATTTATTAAAGCCCATTTCCAAATCTAGATTAGAGACAACAATAAATAGAATTCAAGAACTCTTCCAGTACGAAAAAAAATTGCCTCCATTACAGCACATTGAACCATCACTCAAAATACAATGCTTTGGAGGGTTTAATGTCTCCTTTAATGATAAAATTGTTCATTGGCGAACTGTGAAAACTAAGGAGCTGTTTGCCTTTTTGTTTTCTCATCTTAATAGCCATATTCCTCGAGATACCATTATCGATGCACTATGGGCAGAGACAGAATATAAAAAGGCTAGAGTACAATTGCATACTACCATTTCCTATTTACGGACAACACTGTCTACTTTAGGTTATGTAAATGTGCTACATTATGCAAATGGGTGCTATACATTGCAGTTAGAGGAATTTCAGTGCGATGTTCTCGACTTAGAGCAATTATTAAAACAAAAAGAGGAAACTGAGGAGCTAGATATAGAAAAAGCGGAGACGTTTATTGATAATCATCAAGGTGATTATATGGCAACATTAGATTATCCATGGATAAATAGTAAAGCAAATTTCTTTAACAACCAGTTTACAATCTTACTAAATTTTTTAGTAGAACATTATACCGCTACACATGCTTTTAAAAAGCGCGAACTTACCTTACTGTTATCTTTAGACTATAGTCCTTATTCAGATAAAATCATTCAACAGCTTATCCAACACTATGTAGAGGTAGATAATCGCGCAAATGCAATAACAATATACAATACTTTTAGAAACAACTTGTTAACAGAACTCGGCATTCTCCCTAACCTAGATACCATTGAACTATTTAATACTATTTCGAAAAATAAATAACAAGAAGTAGCTGTCTTTTAAATGGTGTTATCCATAGACAGCTACTGCTAAAGTTGTCTTCTTGCAATTGTCGCACCTGAAAATTCCTCAACCACACAAATACAATTCCGGCCAGATTTTTTAGCCTCATATAAAGCCTGATCAGCTATAGCAATCAACTGCTTAGGGGTTTTTATGGCAGTTGAAAATGCAGTAATTCCCGCTGACAAGGTAACTGGATGCCCAAAAAGATTCTCTGCCAAAGCTTGTTTAACACGTAAATTCTCTGCTACCTCCACCGCTTCCTCTATCGTAGTAGATGGTAAAATAATCATAAACTCTTCTCCACCATAGCGAAAACAAACTCCATGTTGATTGACGCTCTCTTGCATGATCTTTGCAAAAGCTTTTAATACTTCATCACCCGCTGTATGACCATATGTATCGTTTACATTTTTAAAATTATCTAAATCTATCAGAACAATCGCATGCGGTACTTTATTTGTAAATAATTCATTTAACACTTGATCCATACTCCTGCGATTTGGAATACCTGTTAATGAATCTAGCCTTAATTGCTTAGTTAAATCAGCTATCCTATTTCTCGACTCTGTTAACGTATTCAATACTGCATTTTTCAAGTGATACGCTTCCAAATACCAGCCATCAATTTCCTCTAAATTTTGTATTTTCCCCCCTCCCTCTATACCCGTTGCAAGACCTTTTAGAGGTCGAATAATTTTTACAGCGATCCATAATGTTAATACAAACGACACTAATAAAGCTAGCGCTAAAGGAAATATTATTTTTTTAAAAAGGGCATTAAATGGCACGGTATTTTCTTCGAGAAAACGGTTAGCCGCTTGCTCAAATGCCGCATGTGATGCTATACCATTATCGGAATCTTGCATTTCCAGTTGCCCATAATCATTGGTTATATTGGAAATTTCCTTTCTATACACCTCTTTCAAATCACGTTTATTTTCTATAAGTATTTCGTTAAAACTTTGATAGCTGCCCCAAATACTTATAGTAGATGTAGCGAGTATGCTAACCATCACAATACTAACGATTAAAAAAGATAATTTGAATTTGAATTTACACACAATAGATCTATTCTCCCATTGAGACGATTTTTTTGCGAAACCCTTTATACTTGTTTCAACTCATATATAATTTTATATATACAATACAACATCATACGCTATAGCTCTTAAAAAAAACTTAACAAGTGATAGAATTACCTCTTTTCAATAAAGTATAACTAGATCGAAAAGAACTACAGACTCACAGTAAATCAGCCAAAATAGTATTTTTAGAGTATTTTTTAAGAAAATTCTTATTTTCTTTTTTTATCAATTATTTTCAGGAGGCTTTTATGTTAGCGCTAAAAGAAACAACAAAACGACACCTACTTATTATTGTCTTGATTTTTATCGTCCTTTCTACCCTCCGAATACTTTGGCTAGCCTATTTCTTACCTTCTAATGATCAGCCATCTGCTAAGGATGGCATTTTCGATATGCAAAATCAAATGTGGTCAGATGACAATGTCTTCTATTTAAATGGCGAGTGGCTCTATTACCCTGGATTATTATTAACTACAACCAATAGCAATCATAGCATGGCCACTTTCCCAATAGAAAAAAGCGTCCTATCGATTCCACAGCGTGATAGCAAAGCAAAGACACAACAATTTGGCACATACCGCTTAAAAATCTTACTGGACGATAATGATTCATCAGATAATCAGTATGCTATCCGGATACCTGCTATTCCTACTGCTTCAGAGCTATACGTCAATGGCAAACTTGTAGGAAAATCTGGGACAGTAGCCACAGACGCTAACATACATAAAGGACAAGCCGCACCTTATACCGTCTACTTTACGGAAAAGGAGTCTGAAATCGACATACTTTTACAGGTATCCAATTTCGATACCCCAGCTAATACTGTTATTAACAAAAGAATTTCCTTTACTTCCGCATCTGCCATGACACATTACCAGACGATTACTGAGCTATCCCTAGCTACTATCTCGGTGATCATCATTATGTATGCACTTTTTAGCATTCTAGTTTATCTATTTATTTACCGCAAAAAGATTGTTTTACTGTTCACAGTTGGCTTTCTTTTGCCTTTAACAGATGAATTAATAACTTATGATCGTTCGTTCCTGGATTGGCTACATCTCGATTATGTTTGGTCTTTAAAATTGTCCAATATTATTTATCTCGGTGCTTCTTTTTTCTTTGTACAATTTATGCGTGTTTTACTTGTCAAATACCAACATGCTAAGTGCTTTCGGTGGTTCTCTACTTTATATGCTCTAGGAACTCTGTTAATCGTTTTGTTACCTATTCAATGGTTGTATGCAGTAAATATTTTATTCTTTATTCTTTATATTGTTTCTTTTTTATATGTTGTCGTACTAGCTTTAAGGGAGTACGTTGCAAGCCAAAAGACTTCCGCCTTTCTTGCATTCACAGCCCTCGCTACAACCAACGGAATTATTTGGGGGCTTATAAAAACAACCTACGTTTTAGATATTCCCTTTTATCCTTTTGACTATTTAATGATTGTTCTTGGATTTACGGGGTATTGGTTTAAACGTTTTTATATCAATACACAGCAAATCAACAGGCTAGTAGCTGATTTACAAAAAGATGATGAACAAAAAGATGAATTTTTAGCTAGCAGCGCACAAAAGTTATGGAGTCCGATGAATAAAATGATTACCCTTGGACAATCCATTTATGAAAATCCAAACAATTTGCTTATCAG
The DNA here is from genome assembly GCF_003049575.1 of Lysinibacillus parviboronicapiens. Taxonomy (GTDB): domain Bacteria; phylum Bacillota; class Bacilli; order Bacillales_A; family Planococcaceae; genus Lysinibacillus; species Lysinibacillus parviboronicapiens. Next base: position 145,660 of record NZ_PYWI01000010.1, read on the forward strand.
TGAAGATAAACATAATTTAAAATATTTAATTGATATTGGTAGGAGTATGTCTTTTACACTTAATGACATTCTTGATTTTACTCGGCTAAAAGAAGGAACCCTATATCTGCATAAAAAAAATGTGAATATCCTAGGGACTGTTTCAGGGGTATTTGATATGCTTCGATTTATTACGGAGGGAAAACAAATACAGATGACTTCAAGTATTTCCAGGTCCTTCCCTCATGTAGTAGCTGATGAAAACCGTCTGATTCAAATTTTATTTAATCTTTTACATAATGCTATTAAATATACGGGTGCTGGCTTTATAGAAATTAGTGCACGCACAGAAAAAAATATGGCTATTATTCATATACGCGATACTGGTTTAGGCATGGATGGTGATTTGCAAAATCGTCTATTCTCTCCTTACGAGCAAGGAAATGTGGCTGATGAGGGTATTGGTATCGGTTTATTCGTCTGTAAACAACTAATTGAGTTACATGGTGGGACATTGCAAATTCAATCTATCCCACACAAGGGATCGGACGTGATGTTCACGTTACCTCTTGCTGAAGAAAGTACTGTTGCAGACGAAGCTCTGTGTGCTTATCAAGCAGCTGATTCATTACCATCTGAAAGTTTGCATGCAGAAGTACCTTCTACAGTCCATCACTTTAAAATTTTAATGGTCGATGATGATCCCGTTAATTTGCGAATTATGAGAAGTTTATTTGTCTCTACAGAATACGATGTCACTACTGTTACAACCAGTGAAAAAGCGATGGAATTACTACCGCGGCATAATTGGGATTTGATTATTATTGATGCAATGCTACCGTATATATCAGGTTACGCCTTAATTGAGTTCATCCGAGAGCATTATTCAGTACTTGAATTACCCATTTTATTATTAACTGCTCGTAATTATCCTGAAGATGTTTATACAGGCTTTGCTCATGGGGCAAATGATTATGTATCAAAACCCATCAATTCACTGGAATTAAAAGTTCGAGCAAGAGCTTTAATTGATTTAAAGTATAGTATTCATCAACGCTTACAGTTAGAAACTGCATGGCTTCAAGCCCAAATACAGCCACATTTTTTGTTTAATACACTCAATACAATCGCATCTTTAAGTACGATTGACACAGATCGAATGATTGACTTAATGCATCACTTTGGGGAATATTTACGCGCGAGTTTTGATGTCAAGAATCTTCAGCGAGTTGTTCCACTTCAAGATGAACTAGAGCTTGTCCGCTCCTATCTTTATATTAAACAACAGCGCTTTGAGGGACTTTTAAAAATCGAATGGGACATTGACGACAATATTCATATTGAAATTCCCCCTATCTCTTTACAAACTTTAGTAGAAAATGCAATTCGCCACGGTATACTAAAACAAGAAGGTGGTGGAACTGTGTGCATCCATATTAAAGATTTTTCGGATTACGTAGCCATCAGTGTGATAGACGATGGGGTTGGTATAGATCCAAGTACATTAGCTGAATTGCAATCTGATAACAATCCAACAACTTTTGGTGTTGGGATACGAAATACTGACCTTCGTCTTAAAAGGATTTACGGTCAAAGATTGCAAATTAAAAGTATACTGAATGAAGGAACGACTATTACATTCCATATACCAAAAAATGATTGAAACGAAAACATCTTACTATAACCTGAAGAGCCATTAACTTCTCGATGAGTAGATAATGGCTCTTTTTTAGTAAATTCACAGTAAAATGCTTACTATAAGTAAAATAAATATTTTAATGGAATACAAAAAATTAGGGTACATTAATTATAAATGTACGTAAAAAAGAAAGGTCGATTGATGTGTACAAAATATACATAATAGAAGACGATGCAAATATTTCAAAGCTTATTGTAGAACATTTATCGAAATATCAATATGCATGCCATACGGTACAACAATTTAATCACATTGTAGAAGAATTCCAAGAAATTCAACCTCACCTTGTTGTCATGGATATTAATCTACCAACCTATGATGGTTACTTTTGGTCGCGGAAAATCCGCCAATTATCAAAATGTCCCATTATTATTGTATCGGCGCGCGTCAATGATATTGATCAAGTGTACGGTATTGAAAATGGTGCGGACGATTTTATAACAAAGCCATTCTCTCTAGATGTATTTATGGCAAAAGTGAACGGCCTCATACGTCGAACATATGGTGAGTATGCTTCCACAGATTCACATACACTAAAGATTAAAAATACTACATTAAACCCTGATACAGTTCGACTTCACACAGAGGAGCACGAAAGCTTGTTAACATTAAAAGAGATGCAACTTAGCAAATTACTATTTGAAGCTTATCCGAATGTTGTTCCTCGTCAAAAACTGCTAAGTGCCATTTGGGATGACGAAGCCTTTGTAGAAGAAAATACTTTATCTGTTAATATTGGCCGACTTCGCAAAAAATTCGAATCCATACAATCTCAATTAGAAATCAAAACGATACGTGGGCTCGGCTACCAACTAGTGGAGGCTCCAAAATGAAACTCTTCTTTCGCGATCACGCAAGTGTCATCATTCTATACGGCATAAGTTTTTTATTGTTACCTTGGTTATTCCAATCACTTGATGATTTATCTACGCATTATAATTATTTTATATTTCTCGTTAGTTTCTTTTTTATGATTTGGCTTATTGGTCGTTATTATCGACGAAGAAAGTTATATGCTCATTTACAACAGGCCTCATTGACTAAAAACGATTTACATTTATATGAACCACAAGCAATGATAGAAAAAGCCTATAGCCACAAACTCAGACAAATGCAGTACCTTTATTTGTCACAGCAGCAACTACTTGAAGAACAAGCGGGAGAAAAGCAACTGGTATTATCACATTTCGCCCATCAAATGAAAACGCCATTATCTGTTATTCAACTAATTATTCAATCTAGAACATGTGAAACAACTAGGCAATCAGATGACTGGCAAACAATTCATTATGAATGCGAGAAATTAACTTTTACGCTGAATCAACTACTAACTTATGAGCGTACATCTAACCTAGTAGCTGATTTAAAAATAGAGCCTATTGTAATCAAAGGACTCGTTCAAGAGGTCATCAATGATTTAAAAGATTATTTTATCGCAAAAGAAGTATTTCCGAAATTGACTGTTGCTGAAAGTGATGTAATTTATTCCGATCGAAAATGGTTAAAGATTGTTTTTTATCAAATCATCAATAACGCGATTAAATATAGTGAGTCTGAAACTTCGATACAAATAACTTATGATCATGCTTCCGTACAAATTATAAACAGTGGCAATACCATTTTAGATAGTGAAATTTCACGTGTCTTTGACCTATTTTATACAGGGGTAAAAGGAAGAACAAACGGCGAAGCATCAGGTATTGGCTTGTATCTAGTTAAAAAGATTTTGACAACATTAGAGCATCCCTTTTCTCTACAATCACAGAACCAAGTAACTACCTTTGCTATCGACTTTTCAAATAGCGCGAAAGCATATTCGTAAATAACCTTCTCAAATGACAACTTTGTCATGTTCATGTCATATAGCGAAATAGGTAAAAATCGGCTCCTTTTTTATACTTAAACTATTCAATAGATGTAAAGGAGTTGTTCGAGATGAAAAATTCAATATTGCAAGTGACGAATCTACACAAAGAATATATCGGAGAAATTACGTATAAAGCTTTAAACGGAATAGATTTCCACCTTGGGAATCATGAATTTGTAGCAGTGATGGGGCCATCGGGTAGCGGCAAAACAACATTTTTAAATAGTGTATCAACAATCGATCGACCAACAGCGGGAGAAATTTTTATTAATGACAGAAACCCTTATGCATTAGATGACGAAGAACTCGCAAAATTTCGTCGCTCAGAATTAGGTTTTGTATTCCAGGATTTTAATCTTGTACACACTTTAACGGTAAAAGAAAACATTTTACTGCCACTAACTTTAGATAGCCTTCCTGCCCCAAAAATGCGTCAACGTTTAAAAAACGTTTCACAATTTTTAGGTATTGAGGATCTTCTAGTAAAGCGTATCTATGAGATTTCAGGCGGACAAAAGCAGCGCGTGGCAATTGCTCGTGCCGTCATTCATGAGCCTAGTTTATTGTTAGCGGATGAACCAACTGGTAACCTTGATTCGAAGGCAGTTAATGATGTCATGAGTTTATTTAGTTCTATTAATACCGACTTAAAAACGGCGATTTTAATGGTGACGCATGATCCGTATGTCGCAAGTTTCGCTAACCGAATTATTTTCATGAAAGATGGTAAATTATATAACGAAATTCATCGAGGGCATAATCGTAAGCAATTTTATCAAGAGATTATGGATACATTGGCGTTTTTAGGTGGTGGCCAACATGAGCTTTAATCATATCGTATTGCAAAATATTTTACGTGACAAATGGACATATGTATCTTATTTCCTAAGCAGCATGTTCTCGATACTCATTTTTTTCTTATTTACAGTGATTGTGTTTCATCCAAGCCTGAAAAGCTTAGATCCTGACTCAACACTTGGTATTACATTATTATTAGCAAGCATGCTCGTATACTTATTCTCATTTATCTATATTACTTATTCTATAATGGCTTTTTTAAAGAAGAAAACAAGGACTTTAGGTATTTTCATGATTACGGGTGCTTCCATGAAGCAAATTCGTACTTTAGTATTCCGTGAGAATATTCTTATTGGCATAGTGGCGATTATAGCAGCCATTATCTTCGGTCTTGTCATCACACCCCTTTTCTTAATGGCTACGAAGGTGGTGTTAAAAGCCGAAACTTTCGGTATGTATATACCCGTTAAAGCAATAGTAATAACGGTTGGTTTATTTCTATTATTATTTATAGTTATTTCAAAAATAGTAACACGATTTATTAATAAGGAAGCTTCCATTCAGTTATTAAAAAGTGATGCAGTTATTGAAAAGCCTATCAAGTCACATTTACTATCCCTTCTTAGCAGTGTCCTTATTTCCATTACGTTGACATATTTATTAAAAATAGATCATGGAATCGTAGGAAGCCTTGGCCTATTTTATTACACATTATTTTTTATAAGCATTTTATTGTCCATGTATCTAATGATTTCTCAAGGTATGCGTGTTCTGCTAGAAGTCTTCGAGAAATCACCCACATATATTAGAAAAACAAATATGTTACTGATCTCCAATTTGAATGCGAAAATGAAATCTCATGCAAATATGCTTTTTTTAATCACAATTTTATTGAGTGGCGTATTTTTATGTACAAGCATTTTATTTAGCTCCTATTACAATGTTGCCAATGACAGTGAAGCGAATTATCCATACAGTTTTCAATACATCGCTGACCCTAAAGCTGATGACAGTATGGTAAAAGCAGACATTGCATTTTTAGAAAAACAATTGGCCTCGGTTGATTCAAAAAAATATGCTGTAGCCTTTAAATCCGATAAAGCATCTCGTATTGGCTACATGTCAGCATCTGATTATAATTTGTTACAAAAACAAGAGATTAATCTAGACAAAAATGACTTTATTGCTGTTGCAGGAAATCGAGGTATACCGCCAATAACGAAAATAGCAGATGAAAATCTAAATCATTTAAACCTGGCATATACTAATGAACAAAACTTATTAACAACAGGATTCCAATATACGTATTTCATTGTTTCTGACACTATTTATAGTAGTATGGACTATCCTGTCTACAAAACCTATTTATTTGAGCTAGAACATTGGACACACCATATAGACCTAGCCCATAAAATTACTAAAAGTCTTCCAACAATCATAGACAAACGGTATGTAGCATCAAAAATCACCTTGTATGATTCGGAAATGTTTGTTAAAAGTGTGATGTTCTTCATCGGCTTTATGTTAAGTTTAATATTCTTAAGTGCCGCCATGAGTATACTCTATTTCTATCTACAAACGACACTCATTCAAGAAAAAGAAAAATATATAGGAATACGAAAGCTTGGCTTATCCAAAAAAGAATTATCGACCGTCGTATCGAAAGAATTAGCCATTCTCATATTTGTGCCATTTTCAATAGCAACTGTCATGTTGTTTACGACACTATTTACTATGCGAACAATGATCTCAATAGCATTTTTACAAGTTTCAATGGTTAGTTCTCTATGCTTCTTTGCTCTTTTCTTAGTTAGTTACCTATTTATTCGCAATAGCTATATCAAACGTCTGCTAGTTTAAAATATAAAGTTGGCTAGTTAGACACTATATATTCACCTTTAGCATTGTTATGAAGTATATTATTTTAAAAAATTCCGCTCACTCCTGCCGGCAATAGCATGGCCTCACAGATGCTCAGGCATCCTCGAAGTCTCGCTTATTTCGCCTTCCTACAGAAGTGTCGGAATTTTTTTATCTTGGTCTTTACCAAAGTATTGGCTTTGCGACCATTAACCACAGCATAATAAGCAATAATACAATATACATCCATGCCTTTCGATGTAACAACGACGCAAATTGTTGCTGATTGTATGCCGGTGTATTAAATGTTCTAATCGTTGGTTTAAATGCGCGTGCCAAAAACACTATTGAGCCCAGCATCACAAGAAATGTTAACACTACCCATGAAGTTGTCCACGGATAACCGCCTCGCCACATTAACAAAATGCCAGATGCAACTAGCACATGTCCCGCGTGTTTGACAATAGTAATGGCAGCTTGAAATGTCTCAATATACGGTGGCATTTCTGTATGCTGTGCTTGACGCATCCTTTTGACAATTGCTAAAACAACAAACAATGGCCCAATCGAAAGTATGGCACTTAAAATATGTATATAGAGAAGAAGTGAATAAATTGATAACATGGTGCATACTCCCCCTTTTATGACTCATCTTAATTATAGCATCCGATATTACCCGTTCTAAAAACATTTGTGAATCCTTTGTAAACGCAAAGTGAATCTTTGTTAAATTGTTTGAAATGAACGCAAAAAGGGTATGGCTTATAGTAACATGCACTTATAACACAAGAAGGAGTGATTATTATAGGAATTCATCAATTTTTTACAAGTCTGAATGATCTAGAGCGCATTATTCGTTGTCCTGGACGCTTCAAATTTGAGGAACATAATGTAGCAGCCCATTCGTGGAAGGTTTCTCAATATGCCATGTTTTTTGCAACACTTGAAGAGATGAATGGAGCCACGGTAAATTGGAAATCATTATATGAAAAAACTATCAATCACGATTTTGCTGAAGTATTTATCGGCGATATTAAGACACCTGTAAAACATGCAAGTCCAGAGCTTAAACAAATGCTTGCCCATGTTGAAGAAAAGATGATGGAAAAATTTATTATTAATGAGATTCCTCAAGAGTTTCAGGCTATCTTTTTTGAGCGTATGAAGGAAGGCAAGGATGAAACAATAGAAGGTCGCTTGCTCGAATTTGCCGACAAATTAGATCAATTTTATGAAGCCTTCGCAGAATTAAAACGTGGTAACACAGATTTAGAGTTCGTCATTATGTATCAAACGGCACTCTCTAAACTTTTAGCCATTCCCCTAAAAGCAACAGTCCACTATTTCCGAACTGAAATATTGAAGGATGCGGTCCAAGAGAAAACGCATATTGATATTCAAACATTAACAAATGAAGTCTTAGATACAAAAAAATAATTGCATGTACAAGTTTTCCGAAAGAATTGACTCACGGAAGGCTTTTTTTATTTCCTGAAAAAAGTCGTATAATAGAAGTGATTGATTGGAGGGAAGCTTTTGTCACAGGCATGTTCAATTGTAGAAGATTTATTACCTTTATATAAAAACGAAGCACTACAAGCAAATACCGTAAAATTTATTGAGCAGCATATAGCGTGCTGCGAGCATTGTCAACAGCTCGCCTATTCACAGCCATCGCCAAAACCTTCTATACCTTTTAAACAAACACTATCCTTCTTCCATGTGATATTCATTGTACTTTCCTTTATGTTTGCACTGAATTCTTCACTTCTTGGAAATCATCTTGGCTTTGTTGTGTCCTATGCACTTTTTGGTTGCCTTACTTATTTGTTCTATAAAAATAGCTGGATTGTTTTTACTATAAGCTTTATCCCTGTCTTTGTATGGGCCATCATCGATAATGTGATGAATCCACTTTACATTGCAAAGACTTCCTTATCCGATATCGGTACATTGCTACTTGGCGCGACCTTTATCGCTATTTTACATACAATCTTTGCCCTACTCGGCTCCGCTATCGCCATCATTTTACGCAAATTTTTTAGATAAAGAACTGGTGTTAAAAGTCGCTTCGCTTTCCAACGCAATGTATGCCACTGGGTTTACATGGGTTTTTACCTGTATATCAAAAATAGTATGCAATAAGTACTCCTGCATACTATTTTTGACTTTCGAAACAACTCTTATCCATTCAGCTTTGATTTAACGACATCCTTTACTCATTAGTAAACCTCCTGTTTGGTTAAATGTTACAGTAATTGCTCAAATTTTTTAAACAAAAATAAAAAGCTGAGCATTGAACGCTCAACGTCTATTTACACATAGTGCTTCTGTAAGTATTATAAAAAATTAAATAAAAAAGAGTCGGTTTCCCGACTCTGCAGACTGTAGACAAACTCAATGAATTTTGAGTTTGCCTACAGTCTTTTTTCTTTTACAATGAAATAAAGTAAAGCCGTTGATTTCCACTACGGGCGGACGCTTTCCGCGGGCGGGGTCGAGCTGCTTCCCTCGCTTCGCTCAGTCCAGGATCT
>NZ_PYWI01000106.1 GCF_003049575.1 Lysinibacillus parviboronicapiens
TGTCCAGGGTGTTTGATGTGAGTTTTCTCTCAGCGTGTGTATGCATGTGAGATGCGGTTGGAGCTGTCGTTCCTGTTCTGTATGTCGGTGCGATGACGGCAGTAATTATTGGGTTTTCGAAGAGTAGGCTGCTCGCAGCTTCGTCTTAGGGCTGACTTACTTGAACCAGTCCTCTTTTAGGCAACAATGGAGTTGTGAAAAATTCGACCGACACCGAGGTGGCCGTCGCAGGTCGCGACATCGTCGGCGAGCACAAGCAGGAGACTGTGGACAGCCCCACGAGAGATCGTGTGATGTCGTCCATCCTGCACAATGGCCCGTCGACGGCCAGCGAACTGGCCGATCGTCTTGGTCTGACAGCGGCGGCGGTACGTCGCCATCTCAGCGCTCTTG
>NZ_PYWI01000107.1 GCF_003049575.1 Lysinibacillus parviboronicapiens
TCTCATCGGCCAGCTTCGTGGCGCGTTCGACAAGATCCTCGTCATCCCAGACGCGACAGAACTCGCGAATTTGACGCAGGGCACGCATCGCCATGAACTGAGCCGGAATGTTGTAGCCGTAGCGGCAGGCGTCGTCGGAAGGGCGGAACCCGCTCCAGGTCATCCCGGTGTGTCCCACCGGAGTGCCCGAACCGTCGCGGCCGAGGGTGTCGGACGGCTCGGCGGGGCGCACATGGCGGTAGGTAGACCGCGCATGATCCTGCTCCAGGCTCCAGACGTCGATAATGCGTATGCACCCCTGGTGGACCTGTCTCTTATACACATCT
>NZ_PYWI01000108.1 GCF_003049575.1 Lysinibacillus parviboronicapiens
TTTAAAATGCATAAAGGAGTCCTCCTTGTTTGATGATGGGTCAATGGTCGTTGACACTCATGCATCATACTAGAGGGCTCCTTTTCTTTCAAGACCTCAAACATCCTTCAAACAGGAATGCTGCTTCTATAGTTAAATAAGAAGGGGTCAAGAATTACTTTTCGGTATGTACTTATTTTCTCCTGGTAATTTCTTTATCTCCTTCCAAGCAACAATAGCATCTTCTCGCTTTTTCCCTTTATTTTCAGGATCAGTAAAGTAATCCCGCGTAAATTGATTATATTCAAATTGGGAACTAATTGTTGTGATGTATGAAGGGTCTTTCTTACGATCCTCTTCTTCATACCAGGCAGCAATTACTTCTTGAT
>NZ_PYWI01000109.1 GCF_003049575.1 Lysinibacillus parviboronicapiens
TCGATGGTTTCACCGTTGTTACAAATAAGAAGTTTAGCTTTAAACTCTATACTTGTTGAGAGTTTCTGCAACATACTTAATTCATTAGCCAACTTTTCTATTTCAACCAATCCCTCACTTTGTAATTTAGTAGTGACCAGCTCAAGTTGTTTTAATGACTGTTGAATTAATTCTATATTCTCCTTATATTTTCCTAAAACATTTTCAGTATCCAATATCTCACCTTGATTTTTTGTGTTGTTAATCATTTGATCGACTCTCCCTTTCTCTCTATAAAGTCATCATTACGCTGTGGTCTTTGACACGAGATATTAATAAACATCTTAGGATATGGCATGAAACCATCTCATAAA
>NZ_PYWI01000110.1 GCF_003049575.1 Lysinibacillus parviboronicapiens
CTGCGTATTTCGTTGTCAGCTTCACTCGTTCAGTCAGTCACGTACTAAGGTACGCTCCTTTCCTCTCTCGCTTGCTTCCTAGAACTACTTGTATCTTGAAACCCTACATTATCTGTTATTAAGCCTAAAAAACTTAAAAAATAAATGTGTTTGTTACTATTTCAATGTCGTTTTATCCAGTTTTCAAAGAACAAGTTTTGAAGTTATTCATTCAGAAGAATGAACCTTCAAAACTGAACGCAAAACGTAATCTTACAAACCCAAGGTTTGTATTCCGAAAATATCCTTAGAAAGGAGGTGATCCAGCCGCACCTTCCGATACGGCTACCTTGTTACGACTTCACCCCAA
>NZ_PYWI01000111.1 GCF_003049575.1 Lysinibacillus parviboronicapiens
GTATGACCCCTACGGGATTCGAACCCGTGTTACCGCCGTGAAAGGGCGGTGTCTTAACCGCTTGACCAAGGGGCCAATGGCGGAGAAGGAGGGATTTGAACCCTCGCGCCGGTTACCCGACCTACACCCTTAGCAGGGGCGCCTCTTCAGCCTCTTGAGTACTTCCCCGTAAATAAAAAAATGGCTCCGAAGGCAGGACTCGAACCTGCGACAACCTGATTAACAGTCAGGTGCTACTACCAACTGAGCTACTTCGGAATAATGGTGGGCCTAAATGGACTCGAACCATCGACCTCACGCTTATCAGGCGTGCGCTCTAACCAGCTGAGCTATAGGCCC
>NZ_PYWI01000112.1 GCF_003049575.1 Lysinibacillus parviboronicapiens
TGTTTCAATTGAGCGAGCGTATCTAAGATAAACGATGTATCTTGTGTACCACCGACTGTATAGGCAATGATTTCACCGTTGTATAAATCCATGATGCTTGAAAGATATAACATCGACTGACCAAAAGGCAAGTAAGTAATATCGGTTACGAGCTTCTGAAGTGGTGCTGTTGCATTAAAATCACGGTCTAATGTATTGTCTGCTATGTTCGCTGGTTGACCGGTACGTTTACGCTTTTTCACTTTGACACGACAAGACCAATTATATTTTTGCATCACTCTTTGTACCGTTTTTTCTGCGATTTCTGGAAATAAAGTAGCGAT
>NZ_PYWI01000113.1 GCF_003049575.1 Lysinibacillus parviboronicapiens
ATCTCTAACAACCATTCATATCGTGAGTATGTAACACCCCAATAAGAAGTAACTTCCTCTTGAAGTTCGACTTCTGTGAAATTCATAAATTTATCTTCTAAAAATTGATGATTTTTTATCAATGCTTCTTTAATCTCATTTAGACTTTTATATGAAACACTTGAATAAAATTTGTTCATCTTGTCTTGAGATGCCCCGTCCGAAATAAGCGAATCCGCTTCACAAATAATAGCAATATGTTCTAACAGCTCTCCTATGGACTGCTTATTAGG
>NZ_PYWI01000114.1 GCF_003049575.1 Lysinibacillus parviboronicapiens
AGCCATTATTGCTTGTGCTAATAAGCTTTTACACTGGATTTATGCGATTTTAAAAACGAAAACACCATTCCAAGAAACTATTTAGTAATAGCATTTTCAAATAAAACAAAAACCTTCCACACTGAATGAGTGGACTTACCCCTGTCAAGTAGACAGCTATAAAAAAGACTAAACAGCCATCTGGTGTCGATATTCTATCGGTGCCAGATGGTTGAGCCGTTTTTGGAAGCGTTGGTAGTTATAAAAGTAAATATAT
>NZ_PYWI01000011.1 GCF_003049575.1 Lysinibacillus parviboronicapiens
TCGTCGGCAGCGTCAGATGTGTATAAGAGACAGGTATATATGTATAATATTTTTAGAAAATAAATCTGAGTAAAATGGAAATTTATAAGCCAAAAGAAATGATTATGAAAAGGGTTTTTAATATAAGCATAGTATTAACTAATCATTTCAGTCCCATATACTAGTTGAAAAGGTATTTTAACCTATGATATTGTAAGGGATATAGATAATTATATTTATGCTATTCTTGTATAATTTATACGTATTGTACCAGTTGAAAATTAGTTTCATTATTTATAATATATCTGACATGCATATAAAAAATGTAAAACATGCCTCTATCAGCAAAACGTATGAAAACTACGTTTATTAGAACAACGCAGTCCAATGGAAAAGGGAGGGAGGTCACATAATGCTGGAACATTGCGTATGTGGCAAAAAATGTGCTAAGAAAAGTGACATTAAGTATTGATGAAGTGAAAGCGGATGATATTTTAGCAGAAGATATTTTTTCCGAGTACCGCCTATTAGCTAAAAGAGATTTAGTGTTAACAGAGCGGATTATTGCATTACTCAAGCTTAGAAAAGTAGAAGAATTATCAGTTTATTTGCCTTCAGATTCAGTACGAATTGTCCATGATTTAGGTGCACAGCGTACAAGGGAGTACGAGGATGTATTTGCACCACTCATAGAGAAAAAGGAAGAGATTGATGAATATAAAGAAGCGGTAAACAATCTTTTTATGACAACTTTAGAAAATGTTGTTCATGAATTGCGTTATGGCCAAATTTTGAAAAGTATACAGGATACTTCCTATGTGAGAAATATTTTTGAACAGATTCTGGCAGAAAAGCATCGCTATGACTTACTGATGCGATTAAGGGAATGGGATGAGTATTCATTTGTTCATTCATTTGACGTATTCGTACTAGGTACAATTTTTGCGCGTCATTTAGGCTTAACAGATATCGAAACACTTGCAAGAGGCTATTTATTCCACGATATTGGAAAGTTATTTATTCCCCAAGAAATCTTGAATTTAAAGCGAAAACTATCTGAAGATGAATTTGAAATTGTTAAATTGCATACTACAAAAGGCTTTGAGTTACTTGTGGAGAATGGCGAAGAAGATATTGCCTATTTGGCACGTGACCATCATGAACGCTTTGCTGGGAAAGGTTATCCCAATCATCTTTGTGCAGATGAAATGAGTGAGGGTGTTCAGTTATTACAAATAATAGATGTGTATTCCGCCATGACATCGAAACGTGTGTATCATACAGGGTATGGTGCGACAGATGCGTTAGCTGTTTTATATCGTGATCGTCATTTGTATAACGAGAAGTTTATGCATAAATTTGTAGAGTGTCTAGGGATTTATCCTGTGAATTCAGTGGTGCTACTTTCCGATTATCGACGGGCGCAAGTAGAGCTTGTCTATGATTTATTCCCGACGCTACCGAAAGTAAAATTGCTAGATGAGCAAACGTCTATGAATTTACCTTTGAATTATAGTATAAAAATTGCTGAAATGATTGACTATCGTGTAAATAGTTTTGAGGAAATATTTAACTTATTTGTTGAGCAACTTATACGTTGTGATGAAGATAAATTAAGAGGTCATTTTAATAAATTAATCGATCATTTGCATCCAAAAGAAATAGTTTTGAAAATCTTCTTACCTGCTTTCCGAATTTTGCGACTATTGACAAGGGAAATTCAAACCGATATGACGAAGTATAGAAATTCTATAAATATTTTAAAGATATTGTTAGAAGAGCAGCTAAATGTTTTGTACATGGATTATCAGCATGATAAAACGACAGTTTTAGTGGTGGAGACAACACTTCGCGAAAATTTTTTCATTAAATTAGTTCAGAGTATTTTGTATATTGATAAAATCGTGCCATTCTTTATTAATCCAGGTGATGATCAGCGGATTACACAGCTTATGGAGCACTGTGAGGTAAATGTAGCCTATTTTATTGAAGATGAGTTAACAATGGAAAAAAGAGTGCGTCCGATGCGTGAAGGCACATTTCTTTATTACTCCTTAAAAGATATTGAAGAGTTGCTTGTTAGTTTAGTAGGGACGAGTATGAAAAAATTTTCCTTTGAAGAAAAAATGCAAGAACGTTTGTTTACAAAATTAAAGGCATAAGAAAGAGGGAGTCACATGGTGTGACTCCCTTTGCTTTTTACCATCCATATAGAATATCAGCGATAAGTATCCGAAGACTACTGTTGTCAAAGCGTTCGCATCCATTAATACGCATGTGCACTAAAATTGAAGATGTTTTTCGATATATGCCTTAACATCAGCGATTGGCATACGAACTTGTTCCATAGAGTCACGGTGACGTACTGTTACTTGACCATCTTCTTTTGAATCAAAATCGTATGTGATACAGAAAGGTGTACCGATTTCATCTTGACGACGGTAGCGTTTACCAATTGATTGTGATTCATCATAGTCTACCGGGAATGCTTTGCGAAGCTCTGACCAAACATCTCCAGCTTCATCCGATAATTTTTTAGAAAGTGGTAACACTGCCGCTTTAAATGGTGCAAGAGCTGGATGGAAACGTAATACTGTACGCTTATCATCTTCTTCTAGCTCCTCTTCATCATAGGCATCACATAAGAAAGCTAATGTTACACGGTCTGCCCCTAATGATGGTTCAATACAATATGGTACATAGCGTTCATTTGTGACAGGATCAATATACGTGAAATCTTCACCAGAATGCTCCATGTGTTGTTTTAAGTCGTAGTCTGTACGATCAGCTACTCCCCAAAGCTCGCCCCAACCAAACGGGAATTTAAACTCGATATCTGTTGTTGCGTTTGAGTAGTGGGATAATTCATCGTCTTCGTGGTCACGAAGGCGCATTGAATCTTCGTTCATACCTAAGTTCAGTAACCAGTTTTTACAAAATTCTTTCCAATATGCATGCCACTCAAGGTCTTCGCCGGGTTTACAGAAGAATTCAAGCTCCATCTGTTCAAATTCACGTGTACGGAATGTGAAGTTACCTGGTGTAATCTCGTTACGGAATGATTTACCAATTTGTGCAATACCAAATGGTGTACGTTTACGCATAGAGCGTTGAACATTCTTGAAGTTTACGAAAATCCCTTGTGCTGTCTCTGGACGGAGGTAAATTTCGTTTGTAGAAGATTCTGTTACACCTTGGAATGTTTTGAACATTAAATTAAATTGGCGAATATCTGTGAAATCAGCTTTACCGCAATCAGGGCAAACGACGTCGTATTTCACCATTGTTTCTTTCATTTGTTCGAACGTCATTCCGTCCACAATGATTTCATCGCCTTTTGCTAAAGCAGCATCTTCGATGATTTTATCAGCTCGGTGACGTGCTTTACATGCTTTACAGTCCACCATTGGATCGTTGAAATTTCCTACGTGGCCAGAAGCAACCCAGGCTTTTGGGTTCATTAGGATTGCAGCGTCAATACCTACATTATGTTCAGATTCTTGGACGAATTTTTGCCACCAAGCTTTTTTTACGTTATTTTTTAATTCAACACCAAGCGGACCGTAATCCCAAGTGTTTGCTAAGCCTCCATAGATTTCAGATCCAGGGAAGACAAAGCCTCGATGCTTTGCTAAAGATACAATAGTTTCCATTGATTTGTTAGCCATTTAAATAGCCTCCTTAATTGTTTTACATAAAATGAGTGAGGAGTTTAATCAGATACACTTAAGTGCAGGTTGTTGTGCTGCATTCGGCGTCATCCTCGTTAAACTAAAATAGCACCCGTCTCCGGGCACAAATAATGCCCAGGGACGAGTGCTAATACCCGCGGTTCCACCCTGATTGTTTTAAACGTCTTGTTTAAAACCTCTTTTTAAAAAGTTAGCTCAAGGAGTGCCTTTTCTCTGTTACTGTGTAGACTTTCACCATCTTCTACTCGCTTTTAGAAAGAACAGATACTTTTTTCCTATCATCGCTTGTATAACGCAATATCGCTCGAAAATACATGTAGAGCTAGCGTCTGTGTCAATATTGTAGCATGTAGTTCTTTTCTTCGCAATAACCATTAAAATAGTATATAATAATTGAGCATGAGTATAACACTATTAGAGTTGAGGCGGTGAGTCCAATCGAACTCAATAAACGTCAGGAAGACATTTTACAAATTGTGAAAGAAAACGGCCCGATTACAGGCGAACATATTGCAGAACGTCTTAATCTGACAAGAGCGACATTAAGACCAGATTTAGCTATCCTGACAATGGCGGGCTTTTTAGATGCAAGACCACGTGTTGGCTATTTCTATTCAGGTAAAAAAACGTCCGTTACGATGACGGACAGCATCAACAATTTAAAAGTAAAAGATTTTCACTCCGGCCCAGTTGTTGTACCCGAAACAATGACTGTGTATGATGCGATTTGCTTCATGTTTTCGGAGGATGTGGGGACCCTCTTTGTCGTAGATAAGAACGAATTTTTGACAGGAGTGTTGTCTCGTAAGGATTTACTGCGTACAAGTATTGGCACGCAGGATTTAAATAAAATTCCTGTACATATTATTATGACGAGAATGCCAAATATTTCGTACTGTGAAAGATCTGATTCGTTAATTGTCGCAGCGAATAAACTAATTGAGCGTGAAGTTGATTCGTTACCAGTAATAGAACCACAAGAGGGTGGCCTAACGATTGTTGGGCGTCTCACAAAAACGACGATTACACGTGCTTTCTTATCACTTGCACAAAATGTCTGAAATTGAGGGGAACAGCATGAAGAAACTTCGAGTTTTTGTCGTTTCCGATTCCGTCGGTGAAACGGGTGACCAAGTAGCAAAAGCCGTTATTAGTCAATTCCGACCAGGTTTAGAAAAAACGATTATTCGTCGTTTTCCACATATTCAATCTGAAGAACTTGTACGAAAAATTGTATGCCTAGCAGCGAAACAGAAGGCATTCATTATTTATACACTTGTTCGACAGGAGATGCGTTCGTTATTACATGAATTGTGTGAAAAAGAAAAAGTACATGCGGTCGATATATTGGGAACTGCACTGAAATCTATGGCTACGTTTATGGAAGAGATTCCACTAGAAACACCAGGTATTGTACATCAGCTTGATGATGATTACTATAAAAAAATTGAAGCAATTGAATTTGCGGTGAAATATGATGATGGTCGAGATCCGCGTGGTTTATTACAAGCTGACATTGTGTTAGTTGGGGTTTCTCGTACTTCGAAAACGCCCCTTTCGCAATATTTAGCACATAAACGTTATAAGGTGGCGAACGTACCGTTAGTCCCAGAAGTGGAGCCACCAGAAGAGTTATTACAAATAGATCCCAGAAAATGTTTTGGCTTAATTATTTCTCCTGATAAATTAAACTATATTAGAAAAGAAAGATTAATGTCTTTAGGATTAAATGATGATGCTATCTATGCGCAACACACGCGTATTTTAGAAGAAATTCAACATTTTGAAAAAATTGTCGGTAAAATTGGTTGTAAAGTTATTGATGTGACCAATAAAGCTGTAGAAGAAACAGCGAATGAAATTATCGAACATCTTACAAATTGTCAATAAGAAACAAAGTTCAGTAAACCACCTCGGTTTGTTAGAGGCGGTTTTTTTGAGTCGGTATTGAAAATAGTATAGATAAAAACTAATTTTTGTTTTATAATAATAAAATTGTGGTAAAAATATTTAAAAAGAGAAAATTCCTATTTTTTTGTCGAGAAATAAAGGATTTTTAAAACGGATAGCGAATTGTGTTCTAGAACGTAACTTAAAGATGGTGATGAATATGGCAGGGAAGATTCCTGAAGAAGTGATTGAACAGATTCGGACACAATCGGATATTGTGGATGTCATTAGCGAATATATGCAACTCACAAAGCGTGGGCGTAATTGGTTTGGACTCTGTCCATTTCATGGAGAACAAACACCATCTTTTTCTGTTTCTACAGACAAGCAGATTTTCCATTGCTTTGGTTGCGGGGCAGGCGGTAATGCTATTACTTTCGTCATGGACATTGAGGGTATAACTTTCCCAGACGCAGTTGTGAAACTTGGTGAACGTGCTGGCATACATTTAGATGTTGGTCCAAGTTTACCTGAAATGACGAAAACAGTCTCAAAAGCAGAAGAGCGCATGAAAGAAGCACATGCTTTTGCAGCGGATTTTTTCCATCATTTACTGTTGAACACAGAAGATGGTGAAGAGCCTTTAAATTATTTGCTAGAAAGAGGATTTACAAGGGAACTTATCGAATCTAATAGCATTGGATGGTCTCTCCCAAGCTTTGATGCTTTAACGATATTGCTTGAAAGAAAAGGTTATAACTTACAAGAAATCGCTGATAGTGGTTTAATTATCAAACGTGATGGGGAAGAACGCTATTTTGATCGATTTAGAGGACGTATTATGTTTCCGATTCGTGATGAGAATGGAAAAATCATTGCATTCTCAGGACGAATACTTTCATCGACAGGTGAAGAGGCAAAATATTTAAATAGTCCAGAATCACCAATTTTTCATAAGAGTGAAGTACTTTATAACCTAGATAAGGCACGAACCTCTATTCGAAAAAATCGTCAAGTAGTATTGATGGAAGGTTTTATGGATGTTTTAGCAGCTAGTTCAGCTGGTGTAATGAATGCTGTCGCAACAATGGGTACTTCGCTTACGAATCAGCATATCACAAAGCTAAAGCGCTTAGTAGAGCAAGTTACGATTTGCTATGACGGTGATAATGCTGGGTTTGATGCGGCGAAGAGAGCGGCACAGTTATTACAAACTGAACGCATGAAAGTAGATATTGCAGTGTTACCTGGAAAACAAGACCCTGATGAATATATTCGGAGTCTTGGTGGACAAGCCTTTAAAGAACAAATTTTGGAAAATCCACATGCGTATATTGCTTTTATGATGATGCATGCTAGACGCAATAAGAATTTTCAGTTTGAAAATGATACGCTTCAATATATTCAAGAAGTGCTCGAACAACTAGTAGGTAGATCCTCACCGGTGGAACGAGACTTGTATATAAGGCAGCTATCGAATGAAACAAATATTTCGGAAGAAGCGATTTATGCTCAATTTCGAAAAATAGAGGCAAGTCAGGTGCGCTCTGCAAAAGTAGAGCTACCAGAACAAGTGCCTTCAATGCCAGTCACGCAGCAACAAAAGCCTATGGACGCAGCCGAACGTGCCGAACGTTTATTACTGGCTCATATGCTTCATAATATAGATGTAGTGGACAGGGTATTACGTAATGAACAAAGAGAGCCTTTTGTACGTGATGCGTATTTGGCTGTTTTTGTTCGATTAGTAGGTTTTTATGAGGAATACGGTCATTCAGATTATCAGCGTTTTGTAGAGATTCTAGATGACGCTGAATTACGAAAATTAGTTATGGAAGCTGCATTAGTAGAGCGAGACCCTGATCAAGCAGAGGCAGAGGTTACGGATTCTATACGTCAGTTGCAGAAATATCGAATTGAGCAAGAAATTCAACAAAAGATGCATGAGTCAAAGGAAGCGGAGAAGATGCATGAGTATGCGCGTGCACTTGAAATCGCCCAACAGATTATTCATTTAAGAAAATCGTTATCGGCGATTTAACCCGATTCGGTTGTTTAGAAGGAGGAAGGTTTATGGCGGACAAGTCTGAACGTTCAAAAGAGGTAGAAGTAGAAATTACATTAGATGAAGCAAAAAAATTGCTTCAAGAAAAGGCGAAAACAGAAGGTGAAATTTCAATGAAAGAAATTTCAGAGAAATTATTACCTTACGAATTGGAAAACGAAGAGGTTTTTCACTTCGCCGAAGATCTTGAAAAACATAAAGACATTCAAATCATTGGTAAAGAAGAATTTGAAGAAGAAAGTCTAATGAAAGAAGAAGCAAGTGAAGAGACTTTCGACTTAAATGATTTGAGCGTACCACCCGGCGTGAAGATAAATGATCCCGTTCGTATGTACTTGAAAGAAATTGGTCGAGTTGATTTACTTTCTGCCGAGCAAGAAATTGCCTTAGCAGAACGCATTGAACAAGGTGATGAAGAAGCTCGTAAACGTCTAGCAGAAGCTAACTTACGTTTAGTTGTGTCGATTGCGAAACGTTATGTTGGTCGTGGTATGTTGTTCCTTGATTTAATTCAAGAAGGGAATATGGGACTTATTAAGGCAGTTGAAAAGTTCGACTATCGCAAAGGTTTTAAATTCTCGACATATGCAACATGGTGGATTCGTCAGGCAATTACACGTGCAATTGCTGACCAAGCACGAACAATCCGTATTCCTGTGCATATGG
The DNA here is from genome assembly GCF_003049575.1 of Lysinibacillus parviboronicapiens. Classification (GTDB taxonomy): domain Bacteria; phylum Bacillota; class Bacilli; order Bacillales_A; family Planococcaceae; genus Lysinibacillus; species Lysinibacillus parviboronicapiens. The sequence continues at coordinate 8,293 of NZ_PYWI01000011.1, forward strand.
TAGAAACAATCAACAAACTAATTCGTGTACAACGTCAATTACTTCAGGACTTAGGACGTGAGCCTTCTCCAGAGGAAATTGGAGAAGAAATGGATTTAACGCCTGAAAAAGTACGTGAAATTTTAAAAATTGCGCAAGAACCAGTATCTCTTGAAACGCCAATCGGGGAAGAAGACGATTCACACTTAGGTGACTTCATCGAGGATTCAGAAGCGCAATCTCCTTCTGACCATGCAGCATATGAACTGTTAAAAGAACAATTAGAAGATGTTTTAGATACATTAACTGACCGTGAAGAAAATGTACTTCGTCTACGATTTGGTTTAGATGATGGACGTACACGCACTCTTGAAGAAGTAGGGAAAGTATTCGGTGTAACACGTGAACGTATACGTCAAATTGAAGCTAAAGCGCTTCGTAAATTACGTCACCCTTCCCGCAGTAAACGATTAAAAGATTTCTTAGAATAAATTTCAATATAAAGTTACCTTTCAAATAAGGTAGTCCACTGAAAGTCCATATCGTTTCATGTTACGAGGTATTCGACGATTTGATCGTTTGAATACCTCGCTTTTTTCATTTGGCACCCGAAACTCCCCTGTTGTTTCGAAGCACTCCACTCGCTTTCCGTGGGCGAGCCCGAGCCTCCACCTATGCTTCGCTGCGGGGTCTCGTCTGTCTTGCTATCCCCGTGGAGTCAAGGGGGAAAAAGCAAAGGAATAGGGCACTTCTTGTTCAATTTCGAACAGAAAGTGCCCTATTTTAATTTGAAGGACAACAAAATGTAAGTCTTTCAGTGCCTAAGGACTTAGCGTGAATGTTTCTTGTTTGGAAATTATGGACAGCATCATCTTGCATTAGTCCTTTCAATAGAAAGTGGTAGATATGAATCGGAAAGGATGAAAACTCAGAAAAAATGATAAAGTTAGTTGATGTGAGTGTAGGCAGTGACTCATAAGGGAACTAGCGAACCCGCAGGAACGTTAGCGACCAGGAGGCACAAGGTCGCCTCAGGAAAGCGTCCGTTGTAACGGAAATCAACGCCATCAAAGAAAAAGCCATGGCAGGAATGATTTATCGTTTCCGAATGGCGAAAATTCATTTTATGGATTTTTTCAGTGCACTCCTCATTGGGAGGTATCTCTTATATAGAAATATAAAAGTACTAGCACCTACGTAGGGTGTTTGCTAAGCAGGTCTTGGCGGAAATAAGCTGACATATGTAATTTTGCAAAAGAATATTGCCTTGATGAAACAAATATACTTGAAAATTAAATGAAAACGTTACTAACGATATGCATGGTCATAAAAATACCACATTAGAACGGGGCATAAGTTCTCCTATTTGCGACTTTTTACAGATGCCCTTTTGCCGCTTGTGAGATAAAATTGTAGTACAACCATTATTAAGCAATGTTTGGAGAATACACTATGACAAATCCTCGAAAAAAAATAATCTTAAATGAGATTTTGTTTTGGAAGCAAAATAAACTATTACCAGAGCATTACTGCGATTTTTTAGCAACACTTTATGCAGAAGGAACAGACTTGGAGGAGCTAGAGTTTGCGTCTCATAAACAGGCTGTTATACCCTTAGAAAAACGAAAAATGATATTCTTATTAGGAACTCTATGTATTAGCGTAATTGCACTCTTATATGTCTATTTTACAGTTCCTTCTTTAACAATGATTTTAACGTTTATTGTAGCTAGTGCATCGATTACGTTATTCATAATAGCGTTCAGAGTAGTGAAGCAACATAATTTGCTCGCTCCTATACTCCATATTATTGCCGCTATTTTGTTATTTAGTGTTTCAATTCGCATCTGTACTACATATTTTAGTGGGAATAATATTGCATTATTTGGTTTGATTGCAGCAAATTGTGGTGTGTGGCTGTGGTCAGGCATAAAAATGAAGCTACTTTATTTCACAGTCTCTGGTGTTCTAGGGTTAATTGCACTAATTGGCTATTATATCATAAACTTAACATAAACCTATCCTTCCTTTGATATCAGCTCAAAGGAGGGTATTTTATTTTTCTAAAATAGTAGTATGGCTTTTTTTATAAGCAGAAACAAAAGGAAAAAACAGTAGAAATACATATTAAAAATATATTGAAATAATAGTATGGCTTATTTAGTGAAAAAGTAATTAGAAATTTGCGTCACAGTGATTCAAAAGACTGGATATACTATTTCATTAGGAATTGTGTTTTTTTGAACATGTTTTTGGTCGACATAAAAAAATCATGATAGTTTTAGGTATATGAAAGCGCTGAAAGTGGAAAGATAGTTTCGAGAAGATTGGACGATTAACGATTGGAAAAGCTATATTAGAAGTCCAAAATATGGGGATAGCAAGTCATATTTTATCCAATTGATACAGAAATGTCGAATTTGTTACAAACAAAGGAAAACTTAGCGAATAGGGCTTTTCGTTTCCTGTTTAATGCAGTACAATATTAGATGTTGACTGATTCTATATTATAATAGAAGTAGATTTAAAAATGAGGAGGGGAAACACATGAAAAACAATCCAGTCGTTCCTTACATCTTAATTCTGGCATTTGGTATTGGTCTTATTTTCTTCATGTCTTTACAAGGCGCAGATAACAAGAAAGAAATTGCTGCTGAACATGAGGGTGGTGGCGACACTACAGAAGCTACTGATGATGATTCTGCATTAGTACAATCTTGTATCGGTTGTCACGGTGGTGACTTAACTGGTGGTGTTGGTCCAAACCTACACGGCTTAGATGAAGCTCATATCGTAGATGTATTAACAAACGGTATCGAAGGTACACCAATGACTCCAGGAATGAAAAATGAAGCGGAAGCAAAAGCAATCGCTGAATACATTTCTACTCTAAAATAGTTTGACAATGGCTGTACTAAAAGTGTTTTCACACTTTTGGTACAGCCTCTATTATTTTGATGGAGTTGCTCAAATTTTGAGACAGCTCCATTTGTTTTTTCTTACGACATCATACATACTAGAGTAGACTCTATATAAGGTAGGCGGTTAAAAATGAACGCACAAAAATTATCAAAAAGATTAGAAACAGTGGCGAAATTTGTGCCAACAGGTGCGGTTGTTGCTGATATAGGTAGTGATCATGCCTATTTGCCTTGCTATTTAATTCATAAAGGTATTGCTTCTTCCGCAGTAGCAGGTGAAGTAGTCAAAGGTCCATTTGAATCAGCTGTTGGACAAGTACAAAAAGAAGGTTTAACAGAAAAAATTACTGTGAGACTAGCAGACGGCTTAGCGGCAGTGGAAGAGACAGATCATGTTGACACAATTACAATTGCAGGTATGGGTGGACCTCTGATTGTATCGATTTTAGAAAAACATCCAAAAAGCCTAGACGGCGTTACACGTCTTATTTTACAGCCAAATATTCATGCAAAAGTCATTCGTGAATGGGCATTAGTGAATAATTGGGCAATCCTTGATGAAGATATTCTTGAAGAAGACGATAAAATTTATGAAATTCTCGTATTGCAACGTGGACCGATGAAGCTAACAGCTTCAGAACTTTTATTTGGACCGAAATTAATGTTGCGTAAAATGCCAGCATTTATAAAAAAATGGACGCGTGAAAAAGAAAACTGGCAGCGTGTTTTACATTCTATTGAAGGAGCAGAGCAAACACCTGAAATTGCTGAAAAACGCGCAGAGTTACTAGGGCAATTAAAGTTAGTGGAAGGGGTTTTATAAGTTGAAGACAGTAAACGGTCAGGAAATCATTCAATTGTTTGAATCATGGTCACCTAAAAAACTAGCATGCATGGAAAATGATCCAATTGGACTCGCAATTGGCACACTAAATAAACCAGTAAATAAAGTTTTAGTGACATTGGATGTTAACGAAGCAGTAGTGGATGAAGCCATCTCTCAGGGCTGTGAGCTTATAATCGCGCATCACCCGCCCATATTTAGACGTCTTGCCAATATTCGTACCGATAACCCAGCGGGACAATTATACGAAAAGCTTATCAAGCATGATATTGCAGTCTACGCTGCTCATACGAATCTAGATGTAGCAAATGGAGGCGTCAATGATTTACTTGCTAATGCACTGCGACTTGAAAACCGTTCTATATTAGAAGAAACATATGCAGAGGATGTACTTAAACTGGTTGTTTTTATTCCTACTGCCAATGCAGAAGAATTACGTGAGGCACTAGCAAAGGCTGGCGCAGGGCGTTTAGGGTCCTATGAGGCATGTAGTTATACATCGGTCGGAGAAGGGCGTTTCCGTGCACGGGATGGAGCGAATCCGCATGTAGGATTAATTGGAGAGTTGCATGTCGAGCGTGAAGTAAAAGTGGAAGTCGTATTCCCAGCCTCTCTCAAAAATCGTTTATTAAAGGCGATGTTAAATGTGCATCCCTACGAGGAACCTGCATATGATGTGATTCGTTTGGACCAACAAACGAATATTATGGGCTTAGGACGTGTCGGTTATTTACCACAAGAAATGACGCTCCATGAGTTTGCAGAGTTTGTAAAGCAGCAGTTAGATGTGCCAACAGTACGTGTTGTTGGTGATTTACAATCGAAGGTTAAAAAGATAGCACTTGTTGGTGGGGACGGCAATAAATATATTTATACGGCGAAACGTGCAGGGGCAGATGTGTTTTTAACAGGTGATATGTATTTCCATACTGCACAAGATGCACAAGCAATCGGTCTACAAATCGTGGACCCAGGACATCATGTAGAAAAAGTGATGATTGCAGGCGTAGCTAAAAAAATGGCAGACATGTGTAAAGATAAAAATTTTACAGTGGAATTTGTTCAATCTACCATTGATACAGAACCATTTTTATTTGTCTAGGAGAGGGGAATGAGTATGGGAAATAGGCGACCCGCGGGCAATAACGCTGGTAAGTTATGGATTATTATTGGCCTAATGATTGCTGTATTTGGGGGCGGCATGACGTTGATGACCAATAATATGAATGATAAGAAAATAGATACGATGACACAGCAATGTGAGAATGATGGTGGTAAGGCCATTGTCTCAAAGGAAAAAAACTTTTTATCAACAAGCTATTCATTTGAATGTAAACGATAGAAGAACAAAAGGCTGGATTATACAATCTTGGTAATTCAGTCTTTTTGTCAATATATTGTGCAAGTTTGTAGTGATGGGATGTTGGGAAAGTACAGAGAGGAGAGAGTGATGTTGTTTATCCGTTTAACAAAGGAACAACAAGAACTTATAATAGCTGACATTCAAAGGTTTTTTTATAATAATCGTGACGAGGATATTACGGAATTTGAGGCTGAACGAGTATTTGATTTTATGAAGGAATATGTGGCACCTCATATTTATAATGCAGCGATTTCTGATGCGAAATACGTAATGGAAAGACAGCTCTCTACAATTGAAGATGAACTAGCTTCTTTAGAACGTCCGATAAAAATAAAATGAATTACCTGAAGAGACGCAATTGTACAAAGAGTTGTGTCTTTTTTCGTTTAGAAAAGTAAAAAAATTCAAAACGAAACAATTGACAATAATGTTTAATGTATGATAAATTTATCTCGAATTAAAGATAAAAGAATTAAAAGTAAATTCACAATAAGGAATTTATATTTTTTTATAAATATCTCGAATTCGAGATATTTGCAGCTCCAGGTTTTATTAAATTATGAGTAAATATTGAATAAAGGAATGAATTCCTGTGCACCATGGCTTAGAGAGCTTTTTTCCTTAAAATTTACGGAGAATAGGAAGGCACAAGCTTACGCATTACAAAAAATTATTCGTTTTCAGTTCGTATGAACAAGAAGGAGGAAAAGAAATGTTGAAAATAGGAATTATTTTAGGAAGTACACGTGAAGGTCGTTTAAGTCCCCAAGTAGGTCAATGGGTAAAGGAATTAGCAGAAAAACGCCGTGATGCACAATATGAAATTATTGATATTGCAGAATTCAAATTACCTTTATTAGGTGAGCCAGGTACTGATGCTTCTGGGGCAGCTGCATGGTCTCAAAGAGTTGCTGCGTGTGACGGCTTTGTTTTCATTGTTCAAGAATATAACCACTCCATCACAGGGGCACTTAAAAATGCATTAGATTACTTACGGGAAGAATGGAATAACAAAGCAGCTGGTATTGTTTCATATGGTTCTGTTGGTGGGGCACGTGCTGCAGAGCATTTACGTGGCATTCTTGGAGAGTTACTGGTAGCAGATGTTCGTGTACATCCAGCACTATCTTTATTTACTGACTTCGAAAAAGGCTCCGTATTTAAGCCAAAAGATGTGCAAGCTGATTCAGTTAACCAAATGTTAGATCAAGTCATTCCATGGGCAACAGCATTAAAAACAATTCGCTAATAACCATAAGCGATATGTACATAATAATATGTGCATATTGCTTTTTTTATCTAATGTACTTTTCATAACAATATTTAATTTTTACTGATAGAAACTTTTTCACTAGTAAAGCGTATACATTATTGGAAGTAAAATAGGATAATGGTTATTTAAGGGGGAGTATTAAGTTTGACTAAAAAGAAAAATAAAAATGAAGCATGGGCATGGGCAAAGATAATAGGTTTAACGATAATTTTTACAATCGGTGTTCGGTATTTCATACTTTCTCCAGTAATTGTAGATGGTGCTTCGATGATGCCTACTTTTGAAGATGGGGAAAAACTATTAATTAATAAAATCGGTCCTCGATTAACGAACTATAATCGGTTTGACATTATTGTATTTGAAGAGAAAAAAGATTTAAATTATATTAAAAGAATTATTGGTTTACCGGGAGATCAAATTGCCTATAAGGATGACGTTTTATATATAAACGGGGAGAAGTACGAAGAGCCATATTTAAAAAAATATAAAGGGACCCTACAAGATAAAGGGGATTTTACATATGATTTCACGTTAGAAGAGCAATTAGGAGAGATGACAGTACCACAAGGGCATTTTTTCGTCTTAGGCGATAATCGACGTAGAAGTATAGATAGTCGTGACCCGAATGTTGGTTTTATTGCTCAAGACGCGATTTTGGGAACAGCAAGTTCTACATTGTGGCCTTTTGTCAAACGTGAAAATATACGCTTTGATCATTAAGATTTTTTGAAAGGCATGCTATAATTTTTCATTAAATACCGTGAAGGGGCAGTGAGATTTATGAAAACAATTATCGTCCATCATTATGATGCATTTAGCACGATACCAAATAAGGGGAATCCAGCTGGCGTTGTATTAGAAGCTGATAGCTACAATGAATTAGAAATGCAAGAAATCGCCAAGCAAGTTGGCTTTAATGAAACAGCTTTTGCCATGAAATCAGATAGAGCGGATTTATGCATACGTTATTTCACGCCTGGACACGAGGTGAATTTATGCGGTCATGCCACGATGGCAACGATTTATGCACTTAAAACGAATGGTTTGTTAGAGAATAAATCTATGTTCACAATTGAAACAAAAGCCGGTATTTTACCTATTCATTTGCAAGAGCGAGCAGGGGATGTTTTTATAACCATGCAACATGCTGCACCGCAATTCGAATCCTTCAATGGTTCAAGGGTAGAGTTGGCGAAAGCGATTGGATTAGCAGAGCATGAATTAAATTTAGATTTACCGATTATTTATGGCAGTACAGGGCTGGACATTGCTAATTCCTGTACGAAGTTTAGCAGCCATCAAAAAGATGGTACCTCAAACAGCTACGTTTCCAAGTATTTTAAAAGAAATGCCTAAAGCATCATTGCATCCGTTTTGTTTAGAAACGTTCGATGAAACTGCAGATATGCATGCAAGACATTTTTCTTCACCTTTCTCTGGGACAGTTGAAGATGTGGTGACAGGCACTGCATCGGGTGTTATGGGGGCTTACTATGCAAAATATATCGATAATAACATGTCATTACCAAAAACACTCCTTGTTGAACAAGGGCAAGAACTTGGTAGAGATGGGCGTGTACGTGTACATGTAAAACAGAAAGAGAATAATTTAGACATTTCTATTACTGGCACTGCAGTGTATGTGAAAAAGTTGACCGTAAAGATTGAGAATTAAGCACACAGTATGCGTCTAGCGCAAATCTCCACCTTTATTAATAATCAATATAAGAGAGACTGCCCTAATTGATTAATACATCATCTGTTGGACAGCCTCTCTCTTTTGATAAACCTATAAGAGCCAATTGATTGACATTATCTATAAGATTAATGTTTTATTTCTTCCATAACTTGCTGTTTTAAATCTATATCCATAGCAGAAAGATGTTTCTAGCCTGTCTAGTTCCCAACAAGAACATAAAATAGCTGGCTATCTCATTTTGAGATAACCAGCTATTTTATCTTTGTAGAATGTCACAAACACGGCCAATTTGACCATCAGTTAAGCGAACCTTGATACCGTGTGGATGGTAAGGAGAATTTGTCAGTAAATCCTTCACAATGCCCTTTGTTTTTACGCCTGACCGCTGATCTTTTTTGAGAATAATGTTGACCTCAAGACCGGGGTGAATATCTTTTCGATGTTGTCCGTTCATACTTTACCTCTTAACTTTGTAGAATGATTTGAATTATAGCATAAAGTGAAGTTAGTTACTTCCTACAAATAATGTTTGGTAAAGTGAAGCCAATAATGCCACAAATAAAGTATCGTCGGATTGCAAGAGTTTATAGACGATACCTTCCCGTACAAGGCCATTTTCTACAAAACAAGCACTCGCAATTTTTTCATCATTGCAATATAAATAAGCTGTTGAAGTAAAGTCCTTTTCAAAGCGAAAGACTAGGCCATCCATCGTAAAGGAATAGGAAGATTCCAGTAATTGTACAGTTTTTCGTTGAATCGGTAGCATACTTCCATCAGGCAAAGTTAGCTGGTGACTTACACCTTTGGGAAATAGCGTAGATTGCACTTGGAAAAGTGGCTTCCCTTGAGTAGTGCATGTTTCATAACGTTGTGGTAGTGAATCTTGCGTCGCAATGAGGAGTGCAGTATTAAGTACTTTTCCAACAGTTGAACGTTCAACTTTTTGCAGTAGGCAAACCGTTTCATTGTGCTCATTAACAATCGGTAAATTTGCCATTTTATTAAATAATTTAGGATATGTAAGTGAAAATGTAGCCATGAAAAAACCTCCAATCTATTTACTATATACGAGTAACCTAAACTGGAGGTTTCGCATTATTTTCATTTTATTTTGCCCATTTTAAAATGAAGTGAAAATGCGTGTAGAATCGAATGTTGCATGTAACAGGGCAATCAAGACATGGTCAGCGCTCTTGTAAAAGTTAATTGTGCTCTTGGAACAGGTTTTGTCATTCTTTATATAGTAATTAGTAGTAGTAATATAAAGAGCTATTAGAAGTCTTACAAAGAAAGCAGAGCACAAAGAGCGATTTCTACTGAAAAATAGCTGTCCGCTAAAGCTTAAAACAGCTCTATTGGACAGCCTGTATGAAATACCAATTTATATTGTATGAACAGTCATGAAAACACATCTTATGTTGAAAGTTGAGAACGAACTATTTGCATGATTAACTGAGCGCAATTGCCTGTTTGATTCGGCTAGTAATCAGTTGGAGACGAAGATATTCCCGCTGATTGAAGGTTCATTTTACCATTACTTCACCTGCAAGTGCGCGTTTTTCTTGCTCTGGGTCAAACTCTTTTTCCATTTTAGAAACGACTACTGCTGCCACACCGTTACCGATTAAGTTTGTTACTGCTCGTGCTTCTGACATAAAGCGGTCAACACCAATTAATAATGCAATGCCCTCGACAGGTATCATTGGGAATGCAGCAAGCGTTGCAGCAAGTGTGATGAATCCTGAACCTGTTACACCGGCAGCACCTTTAGAAGTTAGCATTAAAATAGCTAGCAATGTAATCTGATGCCAAATATCTAAATCAACACCATATGCTTGTGCGATAAAAATAGCCGCCATTGATAAGTAAATAGATGTACCATCTAAGTTAAAGGAATAGCCTGTTGGTACAACAAGTCCCACTACCTGTTTAGAACAGCCGTAGTTTTCTAATTTACGCATCATAGAAGGTAGCGCAGATTCAGAAGAGGATGTCCCAATGACGATAAAAATTTCATCTTTAATATATTTAATAAATTTAAAAATACTAAAGCCGAAGTAGCGTGTAATTAAACCGATGATAAGAGTGATAAATATGAACATTGTAATGTAAACCGATAACATTAAGAAACCTAAATTACCAAGTGATTTTAAACCAAAGTTCCCGATTGTATAACTCATAGCACCGAATGCGCCAATTGGTGAGATTTTCATCACCATATTGACGATTTTAAAGAAGATATCTGCTACTTGTTCAAAAAACTTAATGACTGGTTTAGCTGGTTCGCCAATCGCAGCAGCCGCTAAACCAAATAATACAGCAGAGAATAACACCGGTAATAATTCCCCATTTGCAAGTGCCCCAACAACATTATCAGGGATAATTTGCATGATAAATGCGCCAATGCCATGCTCTGCAGCAGCCGCCTGCTCAGTATATTGTGATACATCAGCACCATTTGCAGCTTCTGTATTAAAGCCTTTCCCAGGTTGCACAATATTGACAACGAGTAAACCAATTGCTAGTGCAAATGTAGACACAATTTCAAAATAAATAAGTGCCTTCCCACCGATTTTACCAACCTTTTTAACGTCACCCATACTACCAATTCCAATAACAACGGTTAAGAAAATAATAGGTGCAATTAACATTTTAATTAATTTGATGAAAATATCTGCTAATATTTTTAAGCTAGCGCCGAATTCTGGGAACACAGCACCGACAATAATACCGAGCACGATGGCAATCAGTACTTGTACAGTTAAATTTTTAAAATTAATACGCATTAAACTCTCCCCCTTAAAAAGTCGATGAATATTTTGTGAACGTTTTCATGTGGTTATCATAGCTGAAATTTTCCGACAATAGTTTTTATGACCGAAAAGTTTCTATTGTTCATTTTGTTCATTTTTGGTGATGTCTAAGGAAAACAAGGAATAGCAAGATTTTAGAGCTGTTTTATAGTAGATAGTGTTTTAGTGAACTATTATAATACACAAGAAAAAACCCCACTAAAAAAGTGAGGTTTTTTCATTAATGAACAAAAGTATTAAGGAGTAACAATTTTTTGAATTTCAGTGAGTACATGAACGTTTTCATTATTTTTGCGGTAATGGTCATAGACGGGGGATAGTTTTTCTTTAAAACGTTTCCGTTCCTGTTCGCTCATAACATAAATATCAAAGTCATCCTGTTGCTCAAGTTTGTGTAAATCGATTTCATTCATGAGAACAGCTTGTTCGAATTGCCATTCCGTCGTTTCCTCCATAGCTTCCTCAATTTGCTTTTGAATTTTTGGAGGAAGCGATTTCCAAAATTTACTGTTGATTAAAACTGCGTAACCTAAAATGCCATGCTTTGTTAAAGTCATATGTTGTTGCACTTTGTAAAAACCTTTCGAGTAAATATTGGATGCCGTATTTTCTTGAGCATCAATGGCGTGTGTTTCTAAATCCGTAAAGACCTCACTAAAAGAAATAGGGACAGGGGTAGCACCAACTGCCTCAAATTGTTTTTCAAGTGTTTTGCTAGGCATGGTACGTACGCGTAAACCTTGTAAATCTTCATAGCTATGAATAGGTTGCTCGACTGCAGTTAAATGTTTGAAGCCATTATGCCAAAAACCAAGACCTTTTACATGATAGGGCTCAAGCTCTTCTAATAATTGCTTACCAATTGAGCCTGTTAGTACTTGTTTCACTTCATCATCTGTTTTAAAAAGGTAGGGAAGATCGAGCACTTGCCAATCTTGTACATAAGATGTCATCTTTGAAAAAGTAGGGATAATCATTTCAACTTCACCATTTTGAACTGCATTAAACTCATTTTCATCATTAAAAAGCGAGGCATTTGGATAAACATGTACCCTGACCTCACCATTTGTTTTTTCCTGCACGAGCTCAGCAAATTTACTGGCTGCTTGTCCTTTCGGTGTATTTTCTGCAACGACATGACTTAAATGAATGGTGATTTGTGTATCCAAGCCCTTTTGTTCATCGTCATAGGGGAGTGGTTTTGCAAAAAGTAAGCCTTGCTGTATGCCTATGGAAATTGTTAACAATATTGCGGTTGCTATTGTTCCAATAATAAATTTTTTCATATATTACACCCAATTGATTCGTATTTTCCTATGTTTTTGTTATTCTAACATATGGAGTAAGCTAAAATATAGTGATAGGAGGCGATGATCTTGAAATTTCATAAGTTATCAATGAAGAGAAAAATCATGTCTCTTACTTTTTTTATACTCATTGTTTCCTTTAGTATAGGTGGTACTTTTTTGTTAGGATTTGTTATGAATGAGCAGAAAGATAAGCTTGAAAATCAGGCATTACTTGTAGCAAAAACAGTATCGCAGTTACCAGAATTAAAAACTTATATTGTCCATGATGATTTTGTGAAAGCGACACAGCATATTAATCCTGTTGTGGAAGAAATTCGTGATATAAATGGAGCGCAGTATATTGTTGTGCTCGATATGCAAAGACGCAAATATTCGCATCCAAGTGCGGAAGAAATCGGTAGAATCTCCCAATCGGGTGATTTAAATGCTGCATTTTCTGAACATTATTATACATCAATTGCACATGGACAACATGGAGAGATGGTACGTGCTTTCGTCCCCATTATGAGCAATGAGGGTCACCAAGTTGGGGTAGTTGTGGTGGGTTATAGTGTTTTGACTGTCACTGAGTTGCTTCAGTCTATCCAAAAAGAGCTATTCATTACCATCCTATTGTCATTGTTATTTAGTGCCTGGGGCGCGCATACGTTAGGGCTTCACATGAAAAAACAAATGTTTGGATTAGAGCCACATGAAATTGCCAAAATGTATGTGGAACGAACTGAAACATTTAACGCTATGCATGAAGGAATTATTGCCATTGATAATGATTTGACAATTACAATTTTCAATGAAAAAGCCTGTGAGATTTTAGGGGTATCGGAACGACCGGTGACGCTCATTGGTAAGAAAATTTTTGAGGTGTTACCAGATACACGATTGCCTGAAATTTTAGCATTAGATCGTCCTATCTACAATCGTGAGCTCTATATTAATAATCATAGTATTATGAGTAATCGAATTCCAATACAGGTAAACGGAGACACTGTTGGTGCTGTAGCTATGTTTAAAGACCGTACGGAAGTGAAACAGCTCGCAGAGGAATTAACGGGTGTTAGGGCGTTCGTTCAGGCTCTGCGTGTGCAAACACATGAGCATAAAAATAAATTGCATACCATTGCAGGGCTTTTACAGCTTGGCCATCATGCACAGGCGCTTTCCTATCTAACACAAGTGAAGGAAGAACATGATGAAATTACCAATTTTCTAAATGAACGTATTAAAAACGAAAATATTTCTGGCCTGCTGCTTAGTAAAATTTCCTATGCGAAGGAGCAAGGGATTACATTGGAAATTGATCGAGCAAGCCATCTCTCAACATTTCCGAAAAATTTAGATCATCATGATTTCGTTATTTTATTTGGAAACTTAATAGAAAATGCCTTTGATGCCTTAAAAGACATGCCAGTTGGAGAAAAAATTGTGCATGTTTCAGTTGATGAGGAAGACGATGTGCTTGCGATATTAGTAACGGATAATGGCGTTGGCATGTCAGAAGAAGTAAAAGCCCATATTTTTGATAATGGTTTTTCGACAAAGGAAAAAAAGGGCAGGGGCATTGGACTCTATTTGATAAAAGAAATTGTTCAAAAAGGACATGGTGATATTGAAGTCATAAGTGAACCCAATAAAGGAACAAGTTTTTTATTAACATTTTATCTGCATTAAGCAACAGATTTTAGTAAGAAAGCGAAGCGCCAGCGCTATATTTTGAAGGGTGGACTGACAGTGACACTTATAAGAGTACTATTAATTGAAGATGATCCCATGGTACGCGAGGTCAATCGCCAATTTATTGAAAAGGTTGAGGGATTTGAGGTAATTGGCCAAGCGGCAAATGGTGTTACAGGGGTAGAGCAAATTAGTACCCTCAAGCCAGATTTAGTATTTATGGATATTTTCATGCCAGAGCAGGATGGAATTACTAGCTTGCATAAAATTCGGGAACTTAAAATGCAAGTCGATATCATTACCGTAACAGCAGCCAATGACATGGAGACGGTGAAACAGGTACTGCATCTCGGTGTCTTTGATTATATTATGAAACCTTTTTCGTTTGAGCGAGTACAAGGGACACTTGAGAATTATAAGCGATTTAAGAAGAAAATGCAGACGGAACGGGAGTTCACACAAGGGGAGCTCGACCAATTATTCCATTACCATGGGGGCAATGAAGAGAGCGTGCAGGCAAATGTCATCAACTACGAAAAGAATTTGCCAAAGGGTTTTAATCGGACGACCCTTGAAAAGGTTGTCCATTATTTACAATCAGTGGATGGGGCTTCAGCAGAAGAAGTTGCGAGTGGCGTTGGTATCGCCCGCGTAACGGCAAGACGTTATTTAGATTATTTAGAGAAACAACAAGAAATAACGATGGATGTGCATTATGGAGGCATCGGTCGGCCTATAAATTATTACTTTAGTAAATAGTAATCGGAGTTGTCTCAACTGTCGTTATGATGACAATTTTTAGTGAAATTACTTTTTCTAAAAGGAAAGCTGTCTAAAAAGTATGTTCTCTCACTTTTTAGACAGCTTCTTTTAAGATTTAGTACATCACCTGAAGAATTTTAGTAGGGCATAATTTTTTCTACAGGCTTTGGCGTTTTGATTTTTGGTAAGATTTTGTCAAGTGTGACTGTACGATTGATAGTATGTGTTGTTTCGTCCTGATTATCGTATTGCTCAAGGAATGTAATAACCTCTTTTACAATCGGTGTTGGCGTAGAGGCTCCAGCAGTAACTGCTACGGTATTAATGCCTTTTAACCAGTCGATTTTTAGTTCAGAAACGTCTGCGATACGATAAGATGGTGTACCAGCAATCTCAACTGACACTTGCGTCAAACGATTTGAGTTATTTGATTTTGGGTCCCCAACAACAATTAGTAAATCGGCTTCCCCTGCTTGTTTCGCAACGGCCTCTTGACGTACCTGCGTAGCTAAACAAATTTCTTTATGCACTTCTATATGAGGAAATTTTTCTTTTAAACTATCCATTAAATGAGCAACATCCCACTGACTCATTGTTGTTTGGTTCGTTACAAGTAATTTATCATTTGTTAAGTTTAACGAGTCAACATCAGTGGACGACTGAACTAAATGGACGTGTTCTGGTGCAACGCCAATTGCACCTTCTGGTTCGGGATGCCCCTTTTTACCAATATAAATAATATCGTAGCCTTCAGCTGATTTTTCGCGAATTAAATCGTGTGTAACAGTTACGTCAGGGCATGTGGCATCAATGGATACTAAGCCTTTACGCTTCGCGATCTCACGAATTTCAGGTGAAACACCATGCGCTGTGAAAATAACAGTGCCTGTTTCAACTTGTTCAATAATCTCTAAGCGATTGTCGCCGTCTAATGTGATGATACCATCCTCTTCAAAGGCATCAGTGACATGTTTATTGTGTACGATCATCCCTAAAATGTAGATAGGTCTTGGTAATGATTTATCTAGTGCGGCGTTACGTGCGATGACCATCGCATCAACAACGCCGTAGCAATAGCCACGTGGATTAATTTTTAATACTTGCATGGTTGTGACTCCTTTCAAGCTTACGTATCTACATTATAACGGACAGCCACAGCGAATACAAAGAAACGTTCTGTCAATTAAGTCTTGACGCAATTGCATCAAGACAGTGAATCGGTATCTACATAACAAACGATATTCAAATATGCTGCTGTATCATTGCTAATGTGCAAAAGTTATTCACTCTACCAAATTACATAGGTGGCTGGAAAATACGTGGTTTGGAAGGAAGCGGTTCACGTGGTGTTAATGGTGTATTTTGTTGTGAAGAACGCCTACTTCTTGACGTACTTACGGAATCGCTAGCGGCTGCCTCGGCTGCAACAGCTCCTGCCCCTGCAACTGCACCAGTAGCAGGAAGGCCCTGAAACCCTTTATACAATTTTAAAAGGGAAGGGATGTTTTTCACCATTGGCATTGCTTGCTGAATATAAGGGGTATACGTTTTGGCAGAGTTAAACAAACTATTTGCTGATTGTAAAAATGAGCCTATTTTTGAAGGCTCTTGCACAGGTGGCGTTGGCATTTGCCCTCCAAAAGACCCTATCCCATTAGACATTGGAAAGCCACCTGGAACTCGTGGTTGAAAGCCACCAGGAATTCTTGGTTGTGCAGGGAAGCTTCCGGGTGGATAAAAGGATTGTGGTGACATTGGTGTAGGGGTAGGCATTTGCATTGGCATTTGCATGGGCATCCCCATGCCGCCGGGATACATTTGAAACGGATAAGGTGGTCGAAATACCATGTTAATCTCCTTTCATACAAGTTTATCATTGATGACATACCTGATTATAGATATGATATGCAGATACTTAAATTAGCGTTCGACAAATGCACTTAAAGTCACGATAGAACGTCATGTTTTCATTTCCACAGTTCATGCGTCAGGAACGCGATGTATGTGATGTGTTGACTTGGAGGGAGTATTGAAGAAGTGGCTGCATCTGTACATGAAATGTCTTAAACACGTAGCAATCATACATGAACTTAACGTGGTAGGTATTGTCAATGAAAGAAGTGGACCTTTTTATTAAAATAAACAAAAATAAAAAGTAGTAGGAGAAGTTTTTACTCCTGCTACTATTTTTCGTGAAAGTGTATTGTCTTTTTTTGAAATCCGCTCTTCATTAAATTTTTGAAACATTAGCCGTCGTCACTAATACGTAGCATCCTGTATCCAACACGTACGTGTGTTTGGATATACTGTGGGTGAGATGGATTATCTTCTATTTTCTTGCGTAGTGTCGCCATAAACACGCGTAGGCTTGGAACGTCTGACTGAAGAACATTTTGCCAAATTTCCTTCAATAGAAAATTATGTGTTAGCACTTTGCCAACATGCTTTGACAATACGACCAATAGCTTATATTCGATGGGTGTCAAATGCACTTCTTCACCATGCACTAACACGGTGTTTGCTAAATAATGAATTTTTAAATGTCCGTTCACAAATACGGACTGCTCACTACCTAAATGATGCTCGCTTGCAGTTCTCCGTAAGGCTACTCGAATACGTGCTAGTAACTCCTCCACACTAAATGGCTTCGTTACATAGTCATCGGCTCCAGCATCGAGCGCATTAATTTTATCCTGTTCTTCACTTCGAGCACTAACCACGATGATAGGCGTTTGTGTCCAACTTCTCACTTTATGAATAAAATCTACACCATCCATATCTGGTAAACCCAAATCAAGAATAATGACATCCGGCTTCATTGACAGCACTTTTTGCACGGCACTTGTACCATCACGTTCAATGTCGAATGCATAATGCTGTGTTGTTAATGTCATTTTTATTAAATTACCAATCGCCACATCATCTTCCACTACTAAAATTCGTTTATTCATGGATATTCATTACTCCTTTTTTAAGTGGAAAATTAAAAATCGTCCCCTGTGGTTTATTGTCTGAAACCGTTAATTCACTTCCATGTAATCGTAATATAGTCTGGCACAAAGCTAAACCTAACCCCAGACCTCTTCGACTATCACTTCGTTGTACCTTACCTGTTACAAATGGCTCGAACAATGTCTCTTTTAAAGCGTCATCAATACCTGGTCCATTATCCATGATACTAAAGTGTACGGATTCTCCAACTTCCTTTGCAATGAAGGTTATGTGACTATCCGATGGTGTATAGGTCAACGCATTATCCATGATATTAATGATTACTTGAATAATAAGGCGTGCATCCATCACTGCCAATAATAATTCTGGCTCGACATGGTAGGCTATTTTATGTGTGTTGTTAATGGGAATAACATGTGAAAATGCTTCTTGAATAATATCCTCTACAAGCTCTAGTTGCATCTCTATAGCAAACTGCCCATCATCTAACTTAGAAACGGCCAGTAAATTCTCGACCATTTGTACAAGCCATTTCGAATTTTTATAAATATCTTCATATAATCGAAGCTTTTCAGTTTCTGAAATGTCAGCTGTATTGGTCATCAAGATATCTGCGTTGCCAGAAATCGTCGTCAATGGCGTTCGTAAATCATGGGATACAGCTCGTAAAAGGTTGGCTCTCATTTGTTCTAGTTCCGCTTCTTTTGCAACTTCTGCATTTAATTTTTGTAAATACCATTTATCTAGAGCAAATGAAAAATCATTCATAATGGCATGTAGAATATTGCGTTCAAATGCAGGTAATGGTGAATTTTTTGAAAGAGCTACACCAACTACCCCTCTTACACTACCACTAGAAACAATCGGCAAATAGTAAGCATTGACCTCTGGGAAAATGTCTGTCGTCACGCCAGCTACATGCTGATTATTAACTACCCAATTTACGACACCTCGTTCATTGGTATTTTCAAAGAGAGCCGCGATTTCATTATTCTCATTGTTTGTCATACTTTCCGTTCTATAAAAAATCGATTTGACTATCAAATTATGTTCTATTTCATAAAATTGAACGGGTTTTTCCACTAATTTAACAATTTGTGACATACCCTCGTAAATAATATCGTCCATTGATTTGGCATGCTGTAACTTTCGATTTGTTTCAAGGAGTACTTCCATACGATAAGATTTTCGAACTGCAATTGAAGCTTGTTTCTTTATCTTTTTCGTTAAACTACTTGTGATGACTCCTGAAATGAACATAATTAAAAAAGTCATAGGGTAATCGCGATGGTAAGCTTCAAATGAAAATCGAGGCTCCGTAAAAAAGAAATTAAAAAGGAGCACTGCTATCACTGAACTAATAATGCTTATCATCCATCCAGACGACCAGATGGCAAGAATTAACACACCTAAAATGTAGATGGTGATAATATTTGAATCACTGACCCCTATCGTGAAGAAATAGAGACTTAATAGCGAAACCAAACTGAATACTACAAACATTTTCAGCAAGTCCAACCATTCAAATGTCAGTTGATTTCTTACTTCTGGAAGGTAAATTGGTTCGTTGTCATGGTCAGGTACAATATGGATGGCTAAGTTTGGTACGTACTCATTGAGCCGATCGCTGATTTTAGCATTAGGTTGCCACCATTTCCTTTTCACAGCAGTTCTGCCTATTACTAATTTTGTTACGCCACTAATTTGTGCATAGTTGGCAAGGGCTACTGCTACGTCGTCTTCCTGAACAATCACGACATGCCCACCAAGTTGTTCAGTTAGCTTGATATGCTGTTGTAATCGTTCGGTATTCGCTTCGTTCCGCTTGTCATCTTTTCCCTTTTGGACGTAAAGTGCAGTAAATTTACCATGTAAGGCTTGTGCGAGTCTGGCAGCAGTTCTAATCACTTTGGCATTGGTAGGAGAGCTACTAATACCAACTAAAATATGCTCTTCTATGTGTGTACATTGTTTAAAAGAAGGGTTATCCATTACTTGTTTGTAATTGATGGTATCAGCTGTTCTTCGAAGAGCAATTTCTCGAAGAGCTATTAAATTTTCTTTACGGAAAAAAGACTCCATAGCTTTTTTTGCTTGTTGGATATGATAAATTTTTCCATCTATTAGACGTTGGATTAACTCATCTGGTTCTATATCTACAATTTTTATTAGTGCTGCGTGATCAATTAAGTAATCAGGTATACGTTCTCGCACTCTTACGCCTGTAATTTCTTCAACTATATCCTGAAGACTTTCAATATGTTGAATGTTGACAGTTGTATAAACATGAATACCTTTTGCAAGTAATTCTTCTACATCCCCAAAACGCTTTAAATGGCGCATAGTCGGAACATTTGTATGGGCTAGCTCATCGATTAAGATAATCTCTGGTTTACGTTTAAGTACCGCATCGATATCTAATTCTTGAAAGATTTTCCCTTTGTAATTGATTTTTCTGGTTGGTATTTGTTCAAGCCCTTCCATTAAAGCTAATGTTTCAGGACGAGGATGTGGCTCCACATAGCCAATCACCACGTCTTTTCCTAATTGCTTTGCTTGATGTGCAGCGTCAAGCATAGCATAAGTTTTTCCTACGCCAGCGGCATATCCAAGAAATATCTTTAGTTTACCAGCAGTGGTGTCTTCCTCACGTATCTTCGCTAAAAACGTCTCTGGAGAGGGGCGTACATCTTCCATCATCCTTCACCTCATTTGTATTATAGCGCTAACTTCCATTAAGAAAGTATAAAGATTTCACCTTTATGATTTCTTAATACCAAGAGGCTATTTCCTAACACTACATTAATTTGAAAGTCAGTATGATGAAAACATCAAATAGCAGGAAGGGTGAGTTTCGATTGATGGATCTTTTAATGATTGGCTTGCTGATTATTTGTTTTGCCAGTCTTTATGCGTTAACGGCTTGGTGCTATAAGCTAGTCAATGAAAAATAAAGGAGGAATCAGTATGTGGATAGTCATGGGAATTACGATTGTATTGCTTTTTGGTTATCTGGGGCATGCATTATTGTATCCAGAAAACTATTAATAGGCTTTTAGGAGGGGTAGGGTATGTGGCAAATTGCCATTGTTTTAATCATTTATTTACCGCTTGTCATATTAGCGGGCCATTATCTTTTTCGAGTAACGATGCAACAAAAAACATGGCTTGATCCAGTATTGGATAAAGTCGATGGTGCTATTTATAAAATATGTGGTATTAAGCAAGTCGATATGACAGGAAAACAATATGTGCTGACATTAATACTGTCAAATGCTTTTATGGTGTTTATTGGCTATATTCTATTACGGATTCAATCGGTTTTGTTATTAAACCCAAATGATATTGACAATATGGAAGCTACACTTTCCTTTAATACAATCATTTCATTTATGACTAATACCAACCTTCAGCACTATAGTGGTGAATCAGGACTTAGTTATTTGTCTCAGATGCTGGTGATTATATTTATGATGTTTACGTCTGCTGCTACTGGCTATGCAGCCTGCATGGCATTCTGTCGTCGTTTAGTAGCTAAAACTGATACATTAGGTAATTTTTTTATAGATTTTGTACGTGTCATTACACGTGTACTAATGCCAATTTCAATGCTAGTTGCAATCATTTTAGTATCGCAAGGCTCGCCTCAAACTTTAAGTTCGAACAAGACTGTGGAAACGATTGAAGGAAAGTTTCAGGATATTGCGCTAGGGCCTGTGGCATCGCTTGAATCTATTAAACACGTAGGTACAAATGGTGGTGGTTTTAATGGTGCTAATTCGACAACGCCTTTTGAAAACCCTACGGTTATTTCTAACATAATTGAAATGCTTTCTATGATGTTGTTGCCTGGGGCTTGTGTTGTAGCTTTTAGCTTGATGGTTGCTTATAGAAAAAGGAAAACAATATTTGGCAAGCAAGGGCTATCTATTTTTGTTGCCATGAGTATGCTGTTCCTTATGGGGCTAGTTACTGTCTATGTAGCCGAGCGCACGGGTAATCCAATCATTAGTGAGCTTGGCATTTCACAGGAACTTGGCAGTATGGAAGGGAAAGAGATGCGCTTTGGTATCGCGCAATCTGCGTTATTCACAACGGTAACAACTGCTTTTACAACAGGGTCTGTTAATAATATGCATGACACGTTAACGCCAATTGGTGGACTTGTGCCGATGTTTAACATGATGTTAAACGTAGTATTTGGAGGCAAAGGAGTCGGGCTGATGAACATGATGATGTATGTGATATTGACGATTTTCATTGCCTGCCTAATGATTGGTCGAACACCTCAGTTTTTAGGGAAGAAAATTGAGGAAAAGGAAATGAAGTTAATAGCACTTTGTATTTTAATACATCCTGCCATTATTTTGTTATTTTCAGCACTGGCAGTTGCCACTACAACTGGCGTGGCAGGCATAACGAATCCGGGGGCACATGGATTATCTCAAGTACTATATGAATTTGCTTCAGCTTCTGCCAATAATGGCTCGGGCTTTGAAGGGTTAGCTGATAATACGACCTTTTGGAATGTTACGACAGGTCTAGCGATGTTCTTTGGGCGCTATCTAACGATTATTATTCAACTAGCTATTGCATCACTTTTGGCTAAAAAAATGTGGCATGGTGATTCGGTGGGCACATTGAAAACCGACAATACGACCTTTACAATCTTACTTGTTGCCATTGTACTGATGATTGGCGCTTTAACATTTTTACCTGCATTGGCACTTGGCCCAATTACAGAACATTTACAAATATATTCTTGATGAGGAGAGTCACTTATGGAAACGGCAAGAAAAAGTTTTATTACGAGTGATATGCTGAAAAGCTCTATGATAGAGTCATTTAAAAAATTTAATCCAGTATATATGATCAAAAATCCTGTTATGTTCGTAGTCGAGATTGGTTTTTTATTTGTTCTATTGTTAACGATTTTCCCTAGCCTTCTAGGAAGCGGGGAAGGAGAACATGATCGGCTTTATAATGCCATTGTCGCGATTATTCTCTTCATTACGATTCTTTTTGCTAATTTCGCAGAGTCTATTGCTGAGGGCAGGGGGAAGGCACAGGTACAAACGTTAAAAAAGACAAATACAGTTACACAAGCACGTGTCCTTTTAGAAGACGGCTCAGAAATCATGAAACAGGCTCACGAACTTAAAAAAGGAGATATTGTGTTAGTTCAGGCAGGTGAAGTTATTCCCAATGATGGCGAAGTAATTGATGGCATTGCCACAGTTGATGAATCAGCCATCACAGGAGAATCTGCACCCGTTGTGAAAGAGCGTGGTGGTGATTTTTGTTCTGTAACTGGGGGAACTACTGTAACAAGTGATTGGCTAATGATTGTAATCAGCTCACTGCCTGGGGAGTCCTTTTTAGATAAAATGATTATGCTCATAGAAGGTGCTAGTCGTAAAAAAACGCCCAATGAAATTGCCCTGAATACACTTTTAGTAAGTTTAACGATGATCTTCTTATTAGTGGTCGTTACACTTTATCCAATGACTGCGTATTTAAATGTGCATATTTCAATTGCTACGTTGATTGCACTTACAGTGTGTTTAATACCGACAACGATTGGTGGATTGCTGTCTGCGATTGGGATTGCAGGAATGGACCGGGTGACACAATTTAATGTCATTGCTATGTCAGGAAGAGCTGTGGAAGCTTGTGGTGATGTAGATACGCTGATATTAGACAAAACAGGAACTATAACGTATGGCAATCGCATGGCATCTGAATTTTTACCTGTGAAAGGTGTCGACCAAAGGGAATTGATGCGAGCTGCATGGCTTAGCTCACTAACAGATGATACACCAGAAGGTAAGTCGATAGTATCATTGGCTTATGATTTAGGTGTGGAGACAAAAGTGGAAGAGCATGTTATTCAATCAAGTGAGCATATTCCGTTTACAGCGCAGACTCGGATGAGTGGCCTGAATATGAAGGATGGCACAATACTTCGTAAAGGTGCTTACGATACGATCAAACAAGAAAGTATTAAAGCAGGTCATAGAATGCCTGCAAACTTGGAACAGCTTGTTCATCAAGTATCTTCTGTTGGCGGAACACCACTTGTTGTGGCAGTGAATAACAAAATCTTAGGTGTTATCTATCTTAAAGACGTTGTAAAGAGTGGCTTAAAGGAGCGTTTTGATCAGCTTCGAGCAATGGGCATAAAAACTATCATGTGCACTGGAGATAACTCACTCACGGCGGCTGCTATTGCTAAAGAGGCGGGAGTGGATAGTTTTATCGCGGAAAGTAAGCCGGAAGACAAGATCAAGGTTATAAGGGATGAACAGGCACTTGGCAAAGTAGTAGCCATGACTGGGGACGGTACAAATGATGCACCGGCATTAGCTCAGGCGAATGTTGGTCTTGCGATGAATTCAGGAACTAATGCAGCAAAAGAAGCAGCAAATATGGTAGATTTAGACTCCAATCCAACTAAAATCATCGAAGTTGTGGAGATAGGCAAGCAATTACTGATGACTAGAGGGGCATTGACTACTTTTAGTATTGCTAATGATGTAGCTAAATACTTTGCCATAATCCCAGCAATGTTGATGGTAGCGGTACCGGAGATGAATGCACTAAATATCATGAATCTCAATTCGCCAACAAGTGCAATCATTGCAGCTTTAATTTTTAATGCGGTGATTATCCCATTT
Source organism: Lysinibacillus parviboronicapiens (assembly GCF_003049575.1). Lineage (GTDB taxonomy): Bacteria > Bacillota > Bacilli > Bacillales_A > Planococcaceae > Lysinibacillus > Lysinibacillus parviboronicapiens. The sequence continues at coordinate 32,560 of NZ_PYWI01000011.1, forward strand.
TTAATCCCTATTGCTGTGAAAGGGGTAAAGTATAAGCCTATGAGTGCATCCAAATTATTAAACAAGAACTTACTTATTTATGGACTAGGTGGCATAATTGCTCCCTTTATTGGTATAAAGGTGATTGATTTATTAATCGGGCCACTATTACACATATTGGGCTTATAGGAGGGCAGTTATATGCATAAATTTATTGAAAACTCGAAACAAGCGCTGATGATTACTTTTACAATGTTCGTATTATGTGGGTTGTTTTATCCATTTGCCGTAACTGGAATTGCCCAAGGGCTATTTTATCATCAGGCAAATGGTAGTTTAGTAGAAATCGATAGCAAAGTAGTTGGTTCTGAGAAGTTAGGTCAGGCCTTTACATCACCAGAGTACTTTTGGGGTCGAGTATCTTCTATTAACTATAATGTTTATACAGAAGAAGATACCATTCCAAATGAAAATGGCGAAACAGCCTATAGTGGTATCAGCTCTGGGACTTTTAACTATGCCCCGTCCAACCCTGAGCTAAAAAAACGAATGGAGTTGGATATTACAGCATTTTTACAAGCTAATTCGACTGTCAAACGTGAAGATATTCCTGCTGATCTGTTAACAGCCTCTGGGTCAGGTCTGGATCCACATATCAGCGTGAAGGCAGCTGAAATTCAAATAGAGCGCATTGCTCGAGCAAGCGGACTTTCGCTAGAGGAGATAGGAGAAATTGTCAAGGCTAATACCGAAAGTCGTGATTTAGGTGTATTTGGTGAGGACAAAGTAAACTTTCTTAAGGCAAACGTGGATCTATATAAAAAAATGACACAAAATGACTAGTAAGCTAATGTAGAAAAAGCCACAAAAATAAAGCCAGTAGAGAAAATATGTCACTTCTCTACCGGCTTTTATATGGATAAGCGAGTGCCTCGCTCTGCTACTGTTGTGAATTTACAAGTATTTTAATATGGTTTTTTTCTTTCATTAATGCTTCAAAGCCTTCTGTGACAACTTCATCAAGGTCAATACGTTTTGTCACAAGCTTGTCCGCAGGGAAATAACCTTTTGTCATTAACTCCATTACAGCTGGGAAAATATCACGATAAGCAATAATGCCTTTTACAGTGCGCTCTGAAAGAACGATGTTGTTAGGCAGAATGGAAGCTGCTGATTCCCAAATCGAAACGATAATCGTCTCGCCTTCAAATGTAGTAGCGTCAATGGCTTGTTGTAATACTACAGGTACCCCTGTCACTTCAAATGCAACATCCACGCCTCCATCTGTTAACGCATGTAATCGAGCTACTGCATCTTCATCTTTTGGATTGATGACTGCTGTAGCACCTAATTCCATGGCTTTTGCTCCACGTTCTGCGGAAAGTTCTACTGCGTAAATTTCAGATGCTCCTGCTGCGCGAAGTGCTTCAATAACAAGTAGCCCAATAGGACCTGTTCCAAAAACAGCTGCTTTGTCTCCTGCTTTTAATTTACTCTGACGAACGGCATGTAATGCTACTGCTGCTGGCTCTACCAGCGCTCCTTGTTCAAATGAAAGACCTTCTGGCATTTTGTGTACCATATGTTCGTCTACCATTGTGTATTCAGAAAAGCCGCCACCACCGCCAGAAAGACCGTGGAATCCTAAATGTTTACAAATATTATATTTTCCTTTCTTACAAGCAGCACATTCACCACATGCAAGTATAGGTTCAACCACAACAGGATCACCTGTTTTAACTTTTGTAACACCTTCGCCAACTTCTACAACTTCACCAGAAAACTCATGACCCATAACTATTGGCGCAATGTCTTTACTTACATAGTGAGGTTGTTCAACTGGAATAAATATTGGCCCGGCTGCGTACTCGTGTAAATCACTACCACAAATACCTGTCCAATGTACTTTAATTTTCACTTTTCCAGGCGCAATAACTGGTTCTTCAATGTTTTCTACTCGGATGTCTCTTGCTTTATACCATCTTGCTGCTTTCATCATAAATCAACCTCCTCTAGTATCTTACATTTTCTATCATAACATGTGGTAATTCTACAAATCATTAGTTAGTGAAAATTGACATAAAAACTACTAAAAATTTACCTGCATGGCTTTTCAATTTTCACATATCACTTTTTTAATTGCATAAAAGCTATATTTAAAGTAAGTTTGATAAGGGTTTGCGTTGAAACGGGGATAAATACATGAGATTAATGATAATACTTGTGTTTATAGAACGTAAGGATACCTAAATGTGCGAATCATGGTACAATAGGTTAGATATTAGGAGGTACGAAATATGTCAAAATATACAGATTATAATTTTCAGCCATTTTTGCAGGACGCAATAGCAAAACTTGGCTTCACAGAACCAACGCCAATACAAAAAGAAATCATTCCACTTATTCTTAAAGGAAAAAGTGCAATTGGCCAAGCACATACGGGTACAGGGAAAACACATAGTTTCTTAATTCCGATAGTGCAACGTGTCGATGTGACAAAACAAGAGGTACAAGCTGTTATTTCTTCACCAACACGTGAATTAGCGCAACAAATCTTTGATGCATTAACTCAACTAATTGAAGGAACAGAAATTCAAGCGAAATTATTTATTGGGGGTACGGACAAACAACGCTCCATTGATAAGTTAAAAACGCAACCACAAATCGTTGTTGGTACACCAGGACGTATTCGTGATCTTGTGAAAGAGCAAGCGTTATTTGTGCATACGGCACCAATTTTAGTAGTGGATGAAGCAGACTTAGCTTTTGATATGGGCTTTATCGAAGATATCGATGGCTTTGCTTCCCAAATGCCGGATAAGCTTGAAATGTATGTCTTCTCAGCAACAATCCCAGAACGTCTGCAACCATTCTTGAAAAAATATATGGAAGCACCAGTTCACGTGCATATGAACGACAAACGCCCTGTAGCGGAAGGTATTGACTTTGTTTTAGTCCCAATTCGTTCAAAATCACGTAACAAACGTTTGCTTGATGTGATTGAAGGCATCAACCCATTTTTAGCGGTAATCTTTACGAATACACGTAAAACAGCTGAGCACGTCGCGGGCTATTTAACAGAAAATGGTATTCGTTGTGGACAAATTCACGGTGACTTAGCGCCACGTGAACGTAGCCGTATGATGAAGCAAATTCGTGATTTAGATTATCAATATATCGTGGCAACTGACCTAGCTGCTCGGGGAATCGATATTCAAGGGATTTCCCATGTTATTAACTATGAAATTCCGGAAGATTTAGAGTTCTTTATTCACCGTGTTGGTCGAACAGCGCGTGCAGGAAATAAAGGAACTGCCATTACATTATTCGAGCCATCTGATGAGGATGCATTAGCACGTGTGGAAAAAATGGGAATTCCGTTCGTACAAAAGGACGTAAAAGATGGGGAATGGACAGAACTGAAAGATCGTCATGCCCGCAAAAACCGCGTGAAGCACGAAAATGAAATTGATGCGAAAGCAAAATCTTTAGTGCGTAAGCCGAAAAAAGTAAAACCTGGCTACAAGCGTAATATGAAGTGGGAAATGGAAAAAATTAAAAAACGTGAACGTCGCATAAAAGCACGTGGCAAAAAATAAGGGGGTATACTGATGCTACTTGGCTCACATGTTTCGATGAGTGGGAAAGAAATGTTGCTAGGCTCTAGTAAAGAAGCACTTTCTTATGGAGCCAATACCTTTATGATTTATACAGGGGCTCCACAAAATACACGTCGTAAAACTATCGCTGATCTCAATATTATGAATGGTTTAATACACATGAAAGAGCATGGGATGACAAACATCGTCGTACATGCACCTTATATTATTAATATTGCGAACACAGAAAAACCAGAAACATTCCGCCTTGGTGTAGATTTCTTGCAATCTGAAATCGAACGTACTGCAGCTTTGGAAGCTACACAAATTGTGTTACATCCTGGTGCTCATGTAGGCGCAGGGCCAGACGCAGGAATTGCGAAAATTATTGAAGGCTTGAATGAAGTATTAGCACAGGATTTCCCTGTACAAATTGCTTTAGAAACAATGGCAGGGAAGGGTACTGAATGTGGTCGCTCTTTCGAAGAATTAGCAAAAATTATCGATGGTGTGACACATAATGAACGTCTTTCAGTATGTTTTGATACTTGTCATACGCATGATGCTGGCTATAATATTGTAGAAGATTTTGATGGTGTGTTAAATGAGTTCGATAAAATCATTGGTGTGGATCGTATAAAAGTGCTTCACATTAACGACTCTAAAAATGTTCGTGGTGCCGGTAAAGATCGACACGAGAATATTGGTTTTGGTCATATTGGCTTTGATGCGTTAAAATATGTTGTACATCATCCACAGTTAATGGCGATACCAAAAATTTTAGAAACACCTTTTGTTGCATTAAATAGTGATGCAAAATCGAAGTCAGCACCTTATAAATACGAAATAGAGATGTTGCGTAGTGAAGAATTCAAACCTGAACTGATCGATGCATTACGTGGATAAGTAAAAAATAGCCCGAAATCAGTAGATATATCTACTGATTCGGGCTATTTTATTGTCAATTATGGCTAGTGGGTCAACAGCACATTACTTGGTAAATAGGGCTATAAGTTGGCGAGAACGTTTTCTTCCCAACACCGCTTCGACTTCTACAAGTATATCTTTGGGAATACCTAAAAAGAGCCAAGAAAATGAAAATTGCTCTAAATAAGGTCTAAGTTTTTTCACTTCAGAAGTACTAATTTCAAAACCTTCACTACGTGCAATCGCCACAATTTCCTTATCACTACTCTGTGATAATTGCTGTAAAAATTGAATACTCAAAGCTAACCCTCCTCTTAAGTTGTGTTTCTTTACAAAAACGGAACTTTCATTTATACTTACAATTTGTAAATCGTAATGATTTTGAATTAGAAAGAAGCGAAAACATGAAAAAAACGTTAATTGAAATTGAAAACGTGTCATTTCAATATGACTATACACAAGTATTAAAAAATATTTCTTTTCGAGTGGAAGAAGGAGATTTTTTAGCATTACTTGGTCCGAATGGTTCAGGTAAATCGACGTTACTAAAAATTATTTTAGGTTTATTAAAGCCAATGTCTGGTGACATCAAGTTGTTTGGCGAGGCTAGTGCAACGTTTAAGCACCGCGAATGGATTGGATATGTGTCACAAAAATCAAATGCCTTCAATTCTGGTTTTCCAGCAACTGTACAAGAAGTTGTTAAAAGTGGCTTAACAAAAAAATTAGGGCTTTTTAAACGTCCTCCCCGAGATGCGAAAGCTAAAGTGCAAGAAGCTTTACAAGCAGTTGGGATGGAAGATTTTATGAATCGTAATATTGGAGAATTATCCGGTGGGCAACAACAGCGCGTCTTTATTGCACGTGCTTTGGTGAGTGAGCCCAGTCTACTAATTTTAGATGAACCAACAGTCGGCATCGATCATGAGAATGTGCAGTCATTTTATGATATGCTGGCGAAATTGAATCGGGAACAGGGAATTACGATGATTCTTGTCACACATGATGTTGATACAGTGTCAAACCGTATTAGCCATGTCGCGTGTTTAAATCAAACGATTCACTTCCATGGCTACAAAAATGAATTTGATACGATTTCGCAGGATGCGCTAGATGCTTGGTACGGCCATTCGGTGAGAAAGATACACTAAAGGAGAAGGCGTAATGATTGAAGCAATATTAAACTATGAATTTTTACAAAACGCCTTTTTCTCAGGGCTTTTAATTGGCATCATTGCACCACTTCTAGGTGTATTCATTGTAGTTCGCAGATTATCATTAATTGCGGATGCCTTATCACATGTTACACTGGCTGGGATAGCAGGTAGCTTATATGTAAGTCAAACTTTTGCTACGTTTGCAATGCTTAATCCAATCTATTTAGGTATATTTGCTTCAGTAAGTGGTTCTGTGTTAATTGAACGTTTACGACGGTTATATAAGCATTATGAGGAGCTGGCGATTCCGATTATTATGTCAGGTGGGATTGGAATTAGCGCTATATTCATCTCACTAGCAAGTGGCTTTAGTACGGATTTAATGAGTTACCTATTTGGCTCTGTATCAGCCGTATCACGTCAGGATTTATGGGTAGTCGTGGGGATAGCTGTGGTTGTCATTGTCTTTTTATTTTTATTCTTTAAGGAACTATTTGTGCTGTCCTTTGATGAGGAGTATGCAAAGGCTAGTGGCTTGCCTGCACGTTGGGTACATCTATTGTTTATGATTGTGACAGCGCTTGTTATTGCTGCTAGCATGCGTATCGTTGGTATTTTACTTGTATCTTCACTGATGACGTTACCAGTGGCCGCGGCCATGCGACTAGCAAAAGGCTTTAAACAAACAATCATCTATGCGATTATCTTTGGCGAAACAGCCGTATTAATTGGTTTAGTGAGTGCATTTTATTTAGATTTAGCACCGGGTGGGACAATTGTAGTCACGTCAATTTTAATATTATTACTCGTAATCTTGGGCAAGAAATTAGTATTTAAACGATCGGCAAAACAAGGGGAGGCAGCACTGTGAATATTTCAAGAGCGTGGGAAATTTTAAAAGAAAACGGCTATAAAAAAACCGATAAACGTGAATTGATATTAGCTATGTTTGCGGCAACGGATAAATATTTAACCGCTCGTGATTTATTAGACGTGCTGAAAAAAGATTTTCCAGGCATGAGCTTTGATACGATTTATCGTAATCTGGCAACGTTTGTGAAGCTAGGCATATTAGAAGAAACGGAATTAACTGGCGAACATAATTTTCGTATGCAATGCGAGTCTGAACATCATCACCATCATTTTATTTGCATGGACTGTGGTAATGTCAAAGAGCTTCATCTTTGCCCAATGGAAATGCTTGGAGAAAAACTTCCTAATTATGAAATTGAAAACCATAAGTTCGAGATTTACGGAAAATGTCCAAATTGTAAGTAAGAAACACTGTCAAAGTAATCTTTGACAGTGTTTTTTGGATTGTAAATATAACTGTAAAAGAAAAACCCTCTTTATGAAGAGGATCTTTCAGCAACTAACTAGGATAATCTACGAAGCGCATCAATTTTTTTACAGTCAATAATTAGTGGTGAAGTTGTTGTGCCAGCTTCAAGGAAATAAGCGCAACAATTTTGTGGACTGAAGCTAATAAATGTCAAGCCAAGGAAGCTACCACCTCCTGACAAGAAGATATCAACTAAAGTTCCTGCTTCTAATTTTCTTAGTTGGTCACAAATACAACTTCTACAATTGTTAGCGAATCTGTTTGCGCATTTGTCTTCTTTATGAGAGTGACATTTTTCTTCTTTTTTACAGTGGCACTTTTCTTCTTTTTTACAGTGGCACTTTTCTTCTTTTTTACAGTGACATTTTTCCTCTTTTTTACAACAACTGCTCATTTTTTGGCATTTGCAACGATCCCAGTTCATATGTGTTCCATATCGTCTATCTTCCATGTTCAAGACCTCCTTTCTCCATAGTGAATGTAAAGCAGCGCCTTACACTAATAATCTATGATTTTTGAAGGAAAGGAGATTGGTAATATGTCCGATAAACGATTGAAAAAACTATATTTTTCTTAAAAACTTTTCTATTGTATGAATCCCCAAGCTGATAAGGATGCTATAAAACGATAAAATTTTTATTTGTTTTCCTCGCTATTTTTCTTGTAAAGTTTACCCTCATTCAACAATTGTATTATTGTACTGGAAACAAAGTGATAGCTACAGAAATTCTCGCACGGCTCAAAAAGCGAGATAGCTGTCGGAATTTTTATGATTTAAGGGATGCAACATTCTACTTAGAAAAAAGACGGGAATGTTCAGGGAATGTTGTGTTCACTAACAAAAAATGACGAATGATTATCGTAATGAAATCATTCGTCATTCTTCATACTATTGATGTTTGTTTTGGAATGCTACCATAAAGTCGCGTAATGCTTCACAAGCTTCTAAAGGTACTGCATTATAAGTAGATGCACGACAGCCCCCTACAGAACGGTGACCGTTTAGTCCCACGAAACCAGCTGCTTTTGCTTCAGCTAAGAATTGTTTTTCTAGCTCCTCATCAGAAACACGGAAAGTGATGTTCATCAATGAACGGCTTTCTGGTGTTGCATGCCCTGTATAGAAGCCATTACTATTGTCAATTGCATCGTAGATAACTTTTGCTTTTGCTTCATTGTGCTTGGCAATTTCTTTAACGCCACCTTTAGACTCAACCCATTTCAACACTTCACCTAACATATAAATACCAAATGTCGGAGGCGTGTTGTATAAAGAGTTGCTATCAGCATGTGTTGTATATTTAAGCATTGTTGGAATCTCTTTGTTTGCTTTTTCAAGTAAATCTTTACGGATAATAACTACAGTAACACCAGAAGGTCCAAGATTTTTTTGAGCACCTGCATAAATAATACCAAATTTGCTGATATCTACTGGTTTAGAAAAGATGTCACTAGACATGTCTGCTACTAATGGGACGTGGCCAGTTTCAGGGAAGTCATGCCATTGTGTACCGTAAATTGTGTTGTTTGATGTGATGTGGACATAAGCATCATCTTCATTGAATTGAATGTCAGCTAATGCAGGAATATTGCGGTATTTGTTCTCTTTGGTACTTGCCGCTTCTACAGCTGTACCGAAGAACTTTGCTTCTTTGATGGCTTTTTCAGACCAAGAACCTGATAATACATAGCTAGCTTTTTGATTTGACTGTAAGAAGTTCATTGGCACCATTGTGAATTGAAGGCTTGCCCCGCCTTGGAGGAATAGTACTTCATAGTTTTCAGGGATGGCATAAAGTTTTTTCAAAAGTGTAATTGCTTCGTTATGTACTTCATCAAAAATGGCGCTACGGTGGCTCATCTCCATAATCGACATCCCTGATTCACGGAAGTTTACTAATTGTTGTTGCGCGTTTTCTAATACTTCTTGTGGTAGTGCAGAAGGGCCTGCGTTAAAATTGTATGCACGTTGTGTCAAAATGGTACACTCCTTGTTTTTGTTTAATAAATGAACTTTATAGGATTATAACTTAATTTTCAAGAGAAAAAACAAAATTCTCAATATTTGAGCATAATAGTGCCTGGCACGCACACAAATTACACACAATTAGAAATATCTCGAAATTCAAGGCGTCCACTACATGGTGAAAAATGTTGACTTTGTCCACTAAATGCCTTAAATTATTTGTTGACTAGGTCCACAAAAAGGAGGGCGACAATGAATATAGAAGATACTATCGTAGCTGATATACGAGAGTTCAATCGGTTTTATACGAAGATTCTTAGTTTATTAGATAAACACGTGTTGAATACTAGTTATTCTTTTACAGAGGCACGGGTCGTTTTAGAGATTGGTTTCATGGAATCATGTATTGCAAACAATTTAGTGGAAAAACTGGATATTGATCGTAGCTATATGAGTAGAATTATTGCCAAGCTTAGTAAAGATGGGCTACTTACTAAGGAAATTTCAACGTTAGATAACAGAACGAGTGTCATTCAATTGACAGCGAAAGGCATTGCTTTATTTAATCAATTAAATGAAAAATCGGATAAACAAATCATAAATTTACTGCATGGTTTGTCACAACGGCAAATTACAGAAATACATGCTTCGATGTTGTTGATTAAGAAGAATTTAGAAGCTTCGGGGGGCTATTGCAATGATACGATTTGAAAATGACTATACAGAAGGTGCTCATCAGCAAATTCTGCAACGTTTGGTAGAAACGAATGAAGAGCAGTCACCCGGCTATGGGACGGATGAACATTGTGAAAAGGCTAGATCTTATATTAGAAAAAGGTGTGCTGTTAAAAATGCAGATGTTCATTTTTTAGTAGGTGGAACTCAAACGAATACTACGGTCATCGCTTCAATATTGCGGGCCCATCAAGGAGTGATAGCCGCTAATAGCGGTCATATAGCCGTACATGAAACGGGTGCAATAGAAGCTACTGGACATAAAGTACTTACTTTGCCGAGTGATGATGGGAAAATTAAGGCAATGCAGATAAAAGAATTATTTGATGCGCATTGGGACGATGTGACGCATGAACATATGGTACAGCCAGGCTTAGTGTACATATCCCATCCAACAGAGAATGGAACGACTTACAGTAAAACCGAACTGGAACAAATCAGTAAAGTTTGCCGTGAATGTGGGTTACCATTGTTTATGGATGGAGCCAGATTAGGATACGGTCTAGTTTCCCAAGATGGTGATCTAACATTAGCAGATATTGCAAAACTCTGTGATGTGTTTTATATCGGAGGAACGAAAATAGGTGCTCTGTTTGGAGAAGCCGTAGTCATCATCAAGGAAGACCTTAAAAAGGATTTTCGGTATTTGATGAAGCAAAATGGTGGATTACTAGCAAAAGAGAGATTATTGGGCATCCAGTTTGAAGTGTTGTTTGAAGATGGTTTATACTATGAGATTTCTAAACATGCTGTGGAAATGGCGAATATGATTCGACAAGCATTTGTAGAAAAAGGTTTTTCGCTACGATATGATTCTAAAACAAATCAGCAGTTTCCTATTTTACCTAATGATGTGTTAGCAATATTGGGCGAAAAGTATTCTTTTTCCTTTTGGGAAAAAGTTGATGCTACACACAGTGTTGTGAGATTTTGTACCAGTTGGGCTACCAAAAAAGAACATGTTGAAATGCTAGTAGCAGATATTAAGGGATTAAAATAGGATAACTTGAATCGAGTAATGTGTAAACTTATTTTACGTATTAAATGTCAGCTAATTTTCTCCATCAATCAAGTAACTTTCTGTATAATGAATCGTGAATAAGAAAATAAGGGGTGTTGTTATTGTTTACAGTAGTGGATGCATGTTTAGTTGTCGTTGATGTGCAAGGCAAGTTAGCGACAATTGTAGATGAAAGTGAAGCGGTAATTGGAAATGTGGCAAAATTAGTGCAAGCTATGCAGGCATTAGAAATACCTATTTTATGGCTTGAGCAAAATCCAAGTCGTTTAGGGGGCACAGCGCTGGAGATTGCACAGCACATCCACGGACAACCCATTGCTAAAATAGCTTTTAGCGCATGCCAAGAGGATGCTTTTGTTGAGGCTATGAAGGCGAGTGGTCGTACGCAGTTTGTTGTGACAGGAATTGAAACACATATTTGCGTGTATCAAACTGCAAGACAGTTAAAGGAGCAAGGATTTGAAGTTGAGGTTGTAGTGGATGCCGTATCTTCTAGAACAAAGGCAAACAAAGCGGTTGGTCTTGAAAAAATGAAGGCGCTTGGAATTTTGCCTACGAGTACAGAAATGATTTTGTATGAGCTACTTCAACGAGCGGATCATGCACATTTCAAAACAGTATTACAACTTATTAAATAAAGAAAAAAACTCATCATTATGATGAGTTTTTTGTTGTTATGCGGGCATTGCTGTTGGTGTTGGTTTAGCATAGCCATTTTTATAAGTATCATCAATGGTTTGGCGAATTTCTTGTAGGCTCATGCCGTCTTTATGCATTTTTGCTGATTGTAGGGCGATCTCTAAGCAAACCAGGCAGCGTGTACCATGATCATCCCATACAATTGTTCCATCCTCACGTTTTTCTTGAATAAAGCAGTTCAAATTACTTTTATGTCCAGCGGATTCACCACAACCACAGTAACAGGGCATCCATTCTAGAATCTCGGTAGATTGACCAGCAATTTGGTAGACTAATCGAATATTTTCTGATTGACTATCTAAAAAAGATGGCAGGACATCAGCACTAGCAGTTTCTTCTTGAATATCTCCAGAATCATGTGCATGTTCGTCATGTGAAGCTTCACGTTGTGACTCATCTAGATTTTGTTCAATGACTTGTTTTTTTTCCCCACAAGCACTTAAAACAAGTAAGGCCATAACAAAAATTGATATAAGCTTTTTCAAAAATAGCGCCTCCTATATGTTTACAATGGCTTCCATTATAACATCGCTCACATGTACATATATAGAAGACGAGGGCGAATATTAGTGAAATATATCTGAACCACGAATTTTGTTCATTAAAAGTTCCATTTTTTCACTCAGTAATTTTTTTAAGAAGAAACCAAAAAGTATGAAAAATAACCAGAAGCATAGTAAGAAAGCAAGGTCTATCCAAACTTTGGTCCATATGATGCCACCGACTGCTTCTCGCATCATTTCAATGGCATAGGTAAAAGGTAAAAATGGATTGATGGATTGAAAAAACTTTGGTAATAATTCAACGGGGTACGTGCCGCCTGAGCCAGCAATTTGTAAAACCAACATGACAATCGCCAATGCTTTACCAACATTCCCAAATACAGATACAAGCGTGTAAACAACCGTCACAAATACAAAGCTAATAAATAGACCAAATAAGATAAAATAGTAAGGCGCACTAATTGAACCGTCTAATATGATAATATCACCGATTGTAATGATAAGTGTTTGGATAAAGGAAATAGTAGCAAATGTGAATAAACGACCAAAGTATATTTCACGAATACTATATTGTTCTGTCTGATGAATATTTACTGCAAGGAGTGATATCAATAATAAACAACCAACCCAAATAGATAACACGGTATAAAATGGTGTCATAGCCGTTCCATAATTAGCGATAGGGAACATTCTATGTTCTTCAAGTTTGATGGGTTCTTCAAAGAAATCGCGTTCGGCATTCACATCATTTTTTAGTAATTGGACGATTTCGGATAAATCAGCTTCATTTTCAAGTGTTCTCAGTTTCGTGGCAAGTTCGATAATTTTTTTGCTTAACGTAGGAAAATCAGATTGTGCAGCAGTAAGTGAATTTTGTGCGGTAGTTAATGTTTTTTGTGCATTGGTTACTAATTGAGTTGCCTGTGGAATAATCGATTGTACTTTGGTAAGCATGGATGATGCATTTGTTAATGTGTTTTTTGCAGTTGTCAACGTCGTTTGAATTTGAGGCTCTAGCTGATTGACGTAATAACTAAGAAATTCATTTATATTATTTGCAGCGTTTTGTGCAACTTGTTGTACATCCGCTATGTCTTTTTTTATGGTCTCCTCATCTACTTGACCCAATTGCTGTAAATTTTCAGATAGAGTGGTTAGTAAAGATTTTAGCTGATTTAAGGCAGTTAGTGAGTTCAAGGAATAGTCGGTTAAACTAGGGTTAGCTTGCAAATCGCCTTGTATGGCTTCAAGCTGCTGAATCAGTTGCTTAGTATTCAGCTCGGAAATGGCTGTTTCTGAGTCGCTTTGTTGTAGTGAAGTAATAACGGCTTGTAAATCTTTTTCAAGCTGCTTTCGTGTTGTTGAGTCTGCTAAGGTTAAGTTTTGTAAAGCTTCGAGTGTTTGAATGCTGCTATTCACTTTCTGTAAAGACGAATTCACTTGGTTTTGAAGATTCTCTTTGGCTTGTGATAAGCCAGAAGCGTCTAAATTTGCATTATTGAGTCTTTCAAAAAGTTGAGTAAATTGATTTGCCAAATTCTGTACGCTTTGTAAATCCTTTTTGACAATTGGCGATAATTTAGTGAACACAGCCTCTGCATCATTTACCAGTTGTAAACCGTTGTGTATAGTTGAAAGGCCGTCATTTGTGAGTGTTTGAACTTCAGGAATTTGCATTTTAGCTCGATTCATTAATTTTTCAGCTTGTTGTACATCTTTGGCCGTTTGACTTAAAAATGATTCAATTTCTGGTAGATGCTGCTCAATGGTAAAAATATAGTTTTCAAATTTTCTAAAGTCAGGGATATCTTGTTCCATTTCTATACCAAGTGTATTAAAAATAGAGAAAAGTGTTCCGTTTACGGTGGAAATAAACTCACTGGACACTTGTTGAGTAAGAACACTGGCCCCTTTACTAGTAATTTTGGGAGCAATCGGATTGATTTTTTCATTAACATAATAATCGATATGCGCTTTTGTCGGTTTATCAGTAAGTATTGACGTCAGATTTTTGGAAAAATCGTTTGGGACAACGATTACGGCAAAATAGTCACCGTTTTTTAATTCAGCAATAGCCTTTTGCCTGGAAGTAAAATGCCAGGCGAAATTTTTATTGGTATTTAAATTAACGAGTAATTCTTGTCCGACGTTTATATCCTCTCCCTTAACAGTTGTTCCGGTGTCTTCGTTGACAACAGCAATTTTCATATTTGCTGTATGCGCATATGGATCCATGGAGGCATAAATATTAAGCCAAGCATAAAGAGAAGGTAAAAAGAGTAGACCTCCAATAATGACTGCAACAACCCAATTTGTTAATATGTTATGGATATCACGTTTATAAATTTGGAAAACATGATGGATAGTATGTTTCATAGCAACATTTCACTCCATATTCATTTTGAGCATTATAGTAAGTAGGGTTCCAAAAAAGATCTAAATTATGTTTGAATTGTGGAAAAACTTAATTTGAAAGACTAATTAGTTTACTAGGATTTCAAAACCCTTTATAATCAATTCCGAATACACTAAAACTAGGATTTTAGTGTAAAAAAGGAGGAACACAGTCTAGTGAAAAAGCTATTAATTATTGGGTCAATTATTGTTGTCTTGTTTGCAGCGGTGATTGTGCTAACAAATGTGTCTAATAACAACAAGCTATCGAATGCAAATAACCCGTATGGTGACAAAAAATTAAAACAAGAAACTATTGATCAGTTAGATGATGAAAATTATCAAAATATTATGCTGCCTGACGAGCTAGAAGCAAAAATCGAAGCTGGTGAGGATGTAAATGCTTATTTCTTCAGCCCGATTTGTGTACACTGTCAAGCGTTTACGCCAGAATTAATGCCGATTGCAGATGAGCTAGGTGTCGACATTGCGCAATTAAACGTCTATGAATATGACGATTTATGGAATAAGTACAAGATTGAAGCCACACCAACATTCATCCGTTTTGAAGATGGTAAAGAAGTTAATCGCTTCGTAGGTGCGTTAAAGGAAGAAGACTTACGCGCATTCTTAAATACAGAGGTACTAAAAAAATAGCTATTACAAAGTGACTGTACAAAATTAAACTGCACCTCCATTGTTAGAGATATTTCTAACAAATGAGAGGTGTAGTTTTTTTGACGAAAGATTGTACTACAGTTAAAAGCTGTTATAGTTTCCTTAGCTATAATTTGGCTGTTGAAAGAAAGTCTATTTGTCGTTTATGTTGATATGCGTAGATTAATAAGACATTTATTTGTTAAATGCATTGTATCTAGAGATGTTTTTTGTAGTGTATACTATAATTACTGATGAGTTGTAAACTGGAGGAAGATGTATGATAATGGATGATTATTTTTATAATGGTGAGTTGATGAAATGTTATGAGATGGCAAAGCTAGTAGTTGATGGACCTGAAAAGGCATTAGCTGATAAATATATTGCTTTACTTGAAGAATATGATTTTGCGAAATATCCAAAGCCAACACTTATCGTGGAAGTACAGCACGCTGAACGAGCGGATGAAAGCTATCCTGAATCCGATGCTGTCGTAGCAATTCGAGCTATAAAGGATGAGGCTGCGTTTGCGCAGCATGTAAAAGAGCTAGAGGAAATAGCGAAAACAGGCACAGCGAGCGAAAAGGCGCAATCCTTTTTTACCCAGGGTGAGTTATTCTTATTTGCACATCATTATAATGAAAGTGTACATTGCTTCAAACAGGCAGTTAAGGAAAATCCCAATAAGGGATTGTATTGGGGGATAACGGGTCAAACAATGCACCGCTTTGGCTGGATGCCGTTTGATGCACTCGGTTATTTAGAGCAAGCAATTATTCTTGATCCAAACAATGCGCGCTGGAAGTGGAATAAGGCACTCGTTCTTATCCAATTAGCAAAAGATTTACAAATGGCTCCGTTTATGGCCAATGCAGCCATTGCATTAGAAGAAGCGCTCGCTGACTGTGGGGAACATCAGCTATCGTTAACAAATGCGATTCAAAATACTATTAATAATATGGATAGTTATGTATTTTCATAAAAAAATGAGGGTAATTTAAATTTCCTACTTGCTGAACAAGAGCAGATTTATTCTTCATTCGAGTTGTCTCAAAGACCAATTGAGACAACTCTTTTTTTGCATAAATAGGAAAGATTGAGCGTCAATTTACATTGTTTTTTTACATTCTAGCGTTTTAATTAATTGAATTATCGGAATTTCATGGTAATCTAATAGTATAGATGTATCATGTTGATAATTAACTGTTTCATAACTTAAAATGGTGAAAGGAAGGTGTAACCATGTGGAAGATAAACGAAAATTTTTCTTTTTTTTAGACAGAGTGTTCCATTTGTCCTACTATCATTCGTTTTATTGATGATGATTAGCTTTTGGAGTGACGAACTTTATGGGATTTTCGGCGAAAGCAATTATGTCACGATTCAAAACTTATGTTAGAAAATGACTTACACCATGCACTTGATAATCAAGAGTTATTTGTAGAATATCAGCCGCAGATAAACTTACAGACAGGGTATATTACATCAGTAGAAGCACTTGTGCGTTGGAGACATCCAGAAAAAGGGTTGATTTCGCCTGGTGTCTTTATACCAATTGCAGAAGAATCAGGATTAATCATTCCGATAGGACAATGGATATTGGAGACTGCTTGTAAGCAAGTGAAACAATGGCAACGAGCTGGTCTACCATCGATTAAAGTAGCTGTCAATCTTTCATTAGGTCAACTGTTCCAACACGACCTGGTTAGAATGATTCAAGATGTACTACAGCGAACAGAGTTAGAGTCTCAATACCTACAACTAGAAATAACAGAAAGCATGACCATAAATATTGATCATATGACAACTATGTTGCATCTACTTAAAGACCTAGGTGTGACAATTGCGGTAGATGATTTTGGGACAGGTTACTCATCGTTATCCTATCTGAAGGATTTCCCAATCGATTGTTTAAAAATTGATCGTTCATTTATTCATAGAATTCAAACCGATTCTACTGATAAAGCGTTAGTTGACATGATCTTGTCTATGGCCAAGCATTTACGACTGAAAGTAGTGGCAGAAGGGATTGAGGAGGTAGAACAGCTTTCCTATCTAATAGCAAGTCATTGTGAAACTGTGCAAGGCTACTTATTTAGTAAACCGCTACTTCCAATATTTTTACAAGAAAACTATGACAGTATTCAACGAAATGCACAAAATATTTTAGAAAAGCTTAATGTAGTGGAAGGCTAGAAAATGAAAAGTTTTAAAACAGCCTTGCTACTTGAACTGCTTCGTGTTAAGTAGACAGTGGAAATAATATAAATGACGTTAGGTGATTTGAGCCCTGAAATTGAAAGGACTATAATGAACGCAAAAGCTGTTGGAAGTACAAATATTAAATCTGGCGTGTCCATTTTATTCTAACAAGCAACTATACAAGCCTAAATGTTGTACGTTTATTTATGTTCGATAATCATGGTATGATAGATGTGAAATGATTTGTAGATATAAAGGACGGGTTTTATAATGGCACAAGAAGTGGCGAATAAATTTATAGAAGATGTTTGTAATCATTTGGTTCGAAATATGAATATTGTACAGGTTGAACAGCATTTTAAAAAGACAATTGCGATGCAACGAGAGTCAGAGCCATCACAGATAGCTTTTTGGGATATGTTGATGATGAATATGCTATATTTCACAGAAAATGAGCAAACTTGGGAACAAGAGTTTATGAAAATGCTTGTAAAAAAAGAGTGGTTACAGCCAACTGTTCTTGAAGAGGAGCTACTGATGCACCAAATGCGCGTTCGTCAGCAAGTAGCTGAACAAATGGAGACAGCAAAGGAATTGTTCCATAAACAGTATGAAGCAGAAGGCTTAACAGAAGAAGATATTGTCTATGATTATGCTTATAGTTCAGCAGGGCATTCAATGCGCATGGATTTATTGGCAGTGTTCGTATCTACACCAGAACAATCGAAGGTGCTTTTTGATGCCGATCCGCAGGAAACGATTCGTATTATCAATGGCTATATTGCTTACCACATAGATAGTCTTATTAATAAAACGACATTAATGTAATGTTGACTGGCTCCCTTCCTAAACTGAAGTGGAGTCTTTTTATTGAAGGGTGCTAGAGCTAAAGAGTGGGTACAAGAAAAATTTTTAATTTTTTATGTGTAGTAAATAAACCAACATATGTGCAGGGGAATTATTGAATATGGTAAGATAGGAGTAATTTTATTTGAAAGGGATTTTGTTCATGAATTCACCATTTACATTTAAACATACACAACCGTCCAATATGGAACCACATAAAAAATACCCAGCAATCTTTTTACTACACGGTATGGGGAGTAATGAGGATGACTTACCACAATTAGTACAAAATTTTCAAGAGCAGTGTCACATTTTCAGTTTACGTGGTCCAATCACTCAAAAGCCGGGCTATGCATTTTTTACAATACAAGAAATTGGTCAGCCAGATCGTGCGATTTTTGATCAGGTGTTAGTGGCTCTGCAACGTTTTATGTTAGAAGCAATTGATGAATATCAAATAGACCCACATAAAGTTTACGTTTTAGGCTTTAGCCAAGGAGCGATTTTAGCGCAATCTTTGGCATTCGTTATGGGTAATTTAATTCGTGGGGTTGTCGCACTTAGTGGCTACATACCAAAATTTGTTACAGAAGAGTATGCTATTCGTCCAGTTAATCATCTACAGATATTTATCTCACATGGTGATTATGATTATGTTATACCATCACAGTGGGGCATTGAAAGTAAGGAATTATTCGAGCAATTTGGTGCACAAGTTACGTTCAAACAGTATCCAGATGGCCATGGTGTCACACCAGAGAATATGCAAGATATAGGTATTTTTTTAGCACAAGAATTACAAATTAACATACATTAAAAAACGAGGTTGGGACAAAACATTAAATTTTAAGAAAGAGGAGCAAAGGTATTATTAAATTTGTGCTATCTAAAATGAAGAAAAATTTAGACGTTCTTCCTTTTGGCATCAATAAAATTTAGAAGAGAGCACTAGTTGATGGTAGCGAAGGCGGCGACTTCTGGGGATTAGCGTGACGCCTGAGACTACAGGCTCAGGCCACGCCCCCGGAAAGCGTCCGCCGTAGTGGACATCAACGTTCACAGCAAAAAAGTGTTAGATCGACATCAGTCAATCTAACACTTTTTTCTCTTTTGTCCCAGCCTCTATTTTTAATTTGTCACAAGACCAACGTATTATCGCCCTATCTAATATATGCTGATCGCGAAAGTAGTAATAAACTAACATATCAGATTAAAACAACTTGTACGACATCGAAACAAATTATTGCTGCTACTGCGAGTCTAGAAAAATTGCGCTAATTTTTTCTACGAGATTAAATGGTCATAGTTGTGAGTCATGATGCTATAAAAATATTACAGCCGATTTCCGTTAAGAGGGAAGCGGCTTGTGCATTACTTCGATAGGCTTCGGTCTTTATCGGTTACTGCAGCCACTGCATCATGAATCGTTGTTTCAAAATGATTACTTTGTAGAGATGATACACCTTGTATAGTCGTACCTCCTGGAGAACATACTTGGTCGACAAGTGACCATGGGTGCTCCTGTGATTGTAAAATCATTTTGGCACTGCCGAGTACCGCATTTGCGGCAATTTCGAGGGCCATATTTTTAGGCATACCTTCTCGTACGGCTGCTCGAGCTAATGCATCAATATACATATAGGTGAATGCTGGAGAAGCACCGCCAATTGTTGTAAATATCGAGAATAAGTGTTCAGGTACTTCGATAATTGTACCGACGGTTTCGAATAATGTCGTAACCAACTGAAGTTGTGTATTTGGTACTTGCTCGCTAGCCGTATAACAACTTGTCGATGCACCGATCAGGGCATTAATATTGGGCATCACACGAATAATAGGTGTGACCTCAGATAAATATCCCTGAAAATACGTTATATTTTTCCCAGCAGCAATGGAAACGATCACATGTTTTTCTTGTAAGTACGTTCTGACTACAGGTAAAACATCTGGTAGCATCTGTGGTTTGACGCCTAAAACAATAACATCACAATGCGACATTAACTCTTCAATAGAGTCTGTTGCTTGTATGCCATATGAAGTTGCTAATTTTGTTGTTTTTGCTTTTGTACGATTATAGCCGTATATAAAATTAGACTGGAAATCGCCGCTATTGCACATTCCTTTAATAATGGCTGTGGCCATATTTCCTAGGCCAATAAATCCGTATTTCACTTGGTAACACTCCTTCGTTTAGTAGAACATAGACATAAGTATAGAACAGAATGTTTTTCTTGAATAGCAATATGCAGGAATGAAGGCAATACTGTTCAAATTCATGTCAGACGGTGGTATCATAGAAGGAGTTGTGACATGGACAGGCATCTACCATTTACGAAATCATGTACTTTATGTGAACTTTGAGACATAGCCGTTCCAAAAGAGGTAAAATAATAATTTGATATGTTTGATGCAAAATTTGTCGCTTTCTATCGGGGGAGGAAGGCGTGTAGAAATTATGAGAGAAAAGGAATTAAGATGAATGGAACAGAATCTAAAAACGGAGCACAATCCACAATCTGTAGAAACGACTTTAGAGAAGCATTCGCGCTCTGATATTTTGGCGCAGACAGTGAAAACTGGGATTATAAAATCTAATTTAATTCCTATGTGGGCTGGATTGGCGCTAGGTATGTATAAAAATAAAATGACATTAATGGCAAATGTGCCAGAAATAATTTTTGCAACAATTGGTTCTGCTCTCGTTATCGGGGCAGCTGGGGCATTTAATAATGTGTATGATCGTGATATTGATGCCATTATGCCACGTACGAAAAATCGTCCGACTGTCACTGGTGAAATGACTGCGAAAACAACTTTGATGTTAGCCATTGCTATGCTTATTGGTGGCGTAGGAGTACTAGCATTTGCTTCTCCACTTGCTGCACTATTTGGATTCTTAGGCGTCTTTTTATATGTAGTGCCCTATACAATGTGGACAAAGCGCCGCACGATTTACAATACTGAAATCGGTAGTATCTCAGGAGCTGTACCTCCATTAATCGGTTGGTCCGCTGTATCTTCTGATATTACGCACCCTGCCTTAATCGGGCTATTTTTTGTTATGGTGATTTGGCAAATGCCACATTTCTATGCCATTGCTATTCGTAAACGCGCTGATTATGAAGCGGCAAGTGTACCGATGCTACCTGTGATTAAAGGGATGCGTCGCACATACTATCAAACGAACTTTTATTTAATTTTACTGATTTTATCAAGCTTTTTATTTGGCACGTTGAGTATTGGTATTATGCTCGTTGCTTTATTACTAAGTGTCGCATGGCTTGTGATGAGTATTTACGGTTATCATAGTAATAAGGATCAAGTGAAGTGGGCGACAAAAATGTTTGTCTTCTCCCTATTTCATATGACAATTCTATTTTCAACGGTAATCATTTACTCGTTGGTAGGAGTTATATTTAAACTATATTAAGAGTATTAATATTAAATTTAGAAGCAAAGGCCAACAAGTTATTTTTCACTTGTTGGCTTTTCCTTTTCTACGGATGTAATATGGCAACTTGGCCATTCCAATGCATGTAGCTGTCCACCAAAAACTGCACCACCGTCAATTCCAATGATATTATTTTCCCCGAAATAAACCGTGTAATTGGCAGGGTCGTGGTGCAGTTTATAGGTTGGGGTATGTCCGAAAATCACTGGTTTTTCCCCTTCATAGCCTGTATGAAATTCTTCACGAATCCATAAAAGCTGCAAGGGGTCTGTATCTTCCAGTGCTAAACCAGGCACTACACCGCCATGCACGAATATAACATCCTCTAATTCAATATATGTTTCAAATGTTTCAATCAACTGTAAATGTTCTTCAAGCTTAGGTAAAGTTTGAATAAAACTAGGTAATGTATTAGTGGCAATGGCATCTACAAAGTCTTCTACCTGATAACCATAGCTAGCTAGTGTTTTATCTCCACCACAAAGATTAATCCAGTGCATCCAAGATTTAGGGATGCCTGAGCGACAGGCTTTTAACATAATAGCTTCATGATTTCCGAGCAAAACACGAGCACCCTGTGTCTGTAGTTCTCCAACTAAATTTAAAACGCCGCTAGATGAAGGCCCACGGTCGATATAATCACCAAGTAAAAATAGCTCATCTTGTTGGGCATCATAGTTTATTTTTACTAATAATTCTTCAAAAAGGTCTAATTCTCCGTGTATATCACTAATTGCTAATATTCGTGTCATAAAATAGCATCCTTTCCAGTATAAATACAGTTATTAATAAGTATAGAGAAATGTTTTACAAAATTCGACTGTTCTATCTTTTAGCACGCCGTACCAGTTGCTAAACCTACTACTTGAAAACAGCGAGGAAATAAGACATTCAAGTAAGAACAAGCGACTATAAGTACTAACGAATGGTCTCACTGTAAATCTCTTGATAGTACTTGCACTGTATCATATGTCAGGAGGATTCCATTTCTTTATTCATTCGTCTATAGAGTTGGTATAGGAAAGGAGGAGGCGCAAAAACAATGACAAGGAGGACTATGAAATCTAGTGAAAAGTAATATTTACAACCTTTATATTGAGTGGGCAATAAGGAACCAGCAGGGAGATAACAAGGAAACGTTTAATAAAGCTTTCAGCATCTTCATACAGATAGACAACATCAAAGGTCCAGCTATTGACTGTGGCATTTCATAGGAAGGTTATTTCAATAATGCATTAACGATAAGCCATTCCCATGCCTAGCTATAAATTTTTTTGTTTAGCACACAAAGCCTATGTTTCCATGTATATTGTATGCTTATCTAATATAAGCCTCACTTGAAAGGGTGGGCTTATATTAGCGTAGTATGTTTACATAAATCACTATAAACCTTAAAGTTTCTCCCATACTTGCATAGCGATTTGCTCGTCAAATGAAGAGAGAAGGCGGTAGTTGTTGGTATCTAAGATTCGATAATGATTACTGATAACGTTCTGCTGTAGACGATAGCCATTGCGTTCGCTAAGATTTTTCCACCATATGTAGCCGCCCATTGTTTTTTCTTTCGGTTGCAATGTCCCGTGATTGGCGATTAAATCAACAACCTCAAGTGGGTCACCACCGAGTTCATGTTGTAAAACGGTGCTATCGCGGCAAAGTGCACAAACGGCAACCGCTGTTGTCCAGCCTGTTTCAATACGGCCCTTTTCAATTTGAACAAGCGTTTTTTTGGAAAGGCCTAGTAAATCACTCATTTGGTCTTGAGTTAATGCTTTTTCTGTTCGAATTAATTTTAGTTTTTCTGTAACAAGTGTGATTAATTGTTCACGATTCATCCAAACACCCTTTCTCTCAGGTTATTAAGCTCCATTATACATGAAAGCCCAAACAGCGTAAGCGTCACTGGCTGATGTCGGTAGAATACACACTAAAAAAATAGACTGCTCAAATGCGGTATGTACACATTGAGCAGTCTATATGATAGGTATCATGGGAAAAGGCTTTTAATATTCGTATTTTTTCGTATCAGAGATGACTCTGAAATGAATGCCTTTAATTTGAGCACTTACTTTATGACGAAGTGTATCAATATCTACTAGCTCGTCTCTGTCATTTACGCACTCAGCGATTTCCTGTAAAAGTTTTGTGAATGCCTCTTTGAATAATGTGCGCATTGTATCGAAGTCCAAGCTCCGGAAGCTACCGTCAATATCAAATGCTTCCACAGAATTTAACTGCTTTGAAGCACCCGCAAAACGATCGTCGTATACTGTATAGTTTTCGTCAGTCACAACGATTATATATAATACTTCGCCTGTAATGGTTTTTAATTCAATATTTGTTTTGTGTTTTTTAACGTCGGTAATAATGTGAATACCGTCCGAATGATAAAGCTTGAATAATTTCATAGCAATGCCCCCTGAGAATAGAATCATAATTTATTATATAGGGGGATGGCTAATAATGGAACAAGTCAAGCGTATTTGGATAGAATAGCCCTATAGGTACAGGGTGATGGAAGCTAAATTTGATATAAACTATCAATAAAATATTAATACTATTTTGTTATTTCTGTTACGATAGGTGCAGTTTTTCGTAAAGGACGAACCTCTACATAATGTAGCTGATGACCTTGTTGCTCATAGACACTAAATACATATGGAGCAAGTTCAATGTTTTTGGCTATTTTGTTACCATTATTCACTGTTAAAAACCAGCCGCCTAGTGTTTCTACTTCTTCCGCATCAAGTGCCACACCTAATAAATTTTCTACATCTTTAACACTCATTTTAGCATTTAGAATATAATGATTTTCGCTTATTTTTCGAATCTCAGCAATTTCATCATCATCAAACTCATCGCGAATTTCACCGACGATTTCCTCTAAAATATCCTCAACTGTAACTAGTCCAGACGTACCACCATATTCATCCATTAAAATAGCCATATGAATACGTTCTTTTTGCATACGTACGAGTAATTCTTGAATTGGAATCGTTTCAATAACATGAATAACAGGGTTAATAAAATCTTCAAGTACTAATGAGTCGTCTGTTAACTGTTCAATCAATCCACGGGTGAATAATTCCTTTGAGTTAAGTGAGCCTAAAATATTATCACGGTCGCCGTCATAAATGGGATAGCGTGTATATTTTTCGGAAGCGATATAGTGAATGATATTTGTAAACGTTTCATTCTTTTCTATACCAACGATTTCTGTTCGAGGCACCATAATTTCGCGTGCAATACGTTCGTCAAATTCAAAGATATTATTAACGAATTTCAACTCATTTTTATTGATTTCACCGCTTTTAAAACTTTCAGAGAGCAATAGACGTAATTCTTCCTCTGTATGGGATAGTTCATGCTCAGAAGCGGGCTTCATACCAAAGAAGCCAACGAGAACACGAGCTGAACCATTTAAGAACCAGATAAATGGATACATTAGTTTATAGAATGCCATAATTGGTTTAGCAAAAAGTAGTGTAATCTTTTCTGCTTTTTGTATCGCAGCTGTTTTTGGTGCTAATTCACCGACAACAACATGTAGGAATGTTGCGATGGCGAAGGCTGAACCAATCGTGAAAATTGTCATGTACTTATCGGAAATACCGACCATATCGAAAAGGGGATGCAGCATAAATTCAAAGGTTTTTTCACCCACCATCCCGATACCAAGGGCTGTCACCGTAATACCAAGTTGGCACGCCGATAAGTACTCATCTAAGTGATCGACGACATGTTTTGCAGAAATCGCTTTTTTATTGCCTTCCGCAATCAATTGGTCAAGCCTTGAGGAACGTACTTTTACAATGGCGAATTCCGTTGCGACGAAAAAGCCTGTTAATGCTAATAAAATGGTAAAAATTGATAAGTTAAGTATGGTCTCCAAATAGTCGTTCTGTTAAAACAGAACGTCACCTCCTAATTATTAATGAGTAGTAGTAAGGATTGCATTAGTGCAATACTTTCAGGCGAAACGTTTTTTTTTATTGTTTGTATATTTTTTTGGTCTTGTTTATCCATCTGCGCAAGGAGAGACGTTACCTCATGCTCTAAATCTTGCATTTTCAAGCGAAGCATTTGGACATCTATTTCTTCATATGGCGTGATGTTTAGTTCGTGTTGTATTTCTTCAAGTGAAAGACCCTCCAGTTTGCGTCGCTCGATATAATGCAGCCGCTCAATCATTGCAGGTGCATAATAGCGATAATTTGATGCAGATCGTTCAGCTTCTAACAGGCCAATATTTGTATAGTAATCAATTGTTCTTTTGGTAATGCCCGTTTTTTCTGCAAACTCGCCAATTCTTAATTTCTCTGTCCCAATACAAACACCTCCCAAACCATCACGTGATACTTTGATTATAGCGTGATGGTTTTATAGAATTCAAATAATAGGCTTGAATATTTCAAAATTGTAGATTTATTTAACAACGTATTTGCTAAATTCATGATTGATGGTTCATGCCATTTTTGCTGTGCAAATAAAGTTAGTACATAAAATAGAGCTGACCCAAAGATTCTCCAACCAATACTAATTAGCTTTCAAGAAGGGAACAAGGAGGGCAGGGCACAAGCCGTAACGCTCGTTGCTGTTATTTTCCTCACTACCGTTATGCTTGCTGTGCCATAGAGGCAACATGGTCTTGACCCTTTGTCTCAAAAAAAACAGCATGCCATGAGGATTACGGGCATGTTGTTTTTACTTTTGAGACAGCGCGTCTTTTATGTTTCGATAGATGTACCATTATTTTGGCTTTCCAAACGCATATGTGTTTTGTAATGGCCAATGAGCATGATCACTAATGCCGCAAAAACCATTATTCCTGCAAACAGTAAGGCAGCTTTATAGCTATTAAAATGAGCGGCTAGTTTACCTGCAATAATCGGTCCGATAATTTGACCGAAAGCATAAAAAGTAGTTAACACAGAAACGACTGCATTGCTTTGGCTAGGGAATACCTGTCTTGCATAGGACGTGGTCATCGTTACAATACCAACGAAAGTCATCCCAAATAAAAACGCTGAAACAAGTACGCTTGCAACCGTTTGTGAAAAGACTGGTAGAATGATGCCGACAACCTGCATCACATAAGCGACCGATAATATGGTTACTGGTGAATATTTTGATAACAACATTATCCATACTGGGGCAGATGGCACAGCAGCCAATCCTACTACCACCCAACTATATGTAGAATAGCTTGATAATGCAGGGATATTATGAATGATATCCACTAAGAAGGTGCCTGTTATAATATAGCCAAGCCCCTCTAAACCATATGAAGCAATCAGCCAAGGCATAAAGCCCACTGTCATCTTGTCACTAGTGGAAGACACTTGCTTGGCACCATCTTGTATGGTTAAATTGCGCCATGTGACAACTGTGATGCAGAAGAAAGCAAGTGAAAGTATACCTAGTCCTAACCATGCTCCCTTCCATGTGTAGGATAGCTCTAAGTAAGGCACAAGTAAGCCTGAAATTGCGATACCAAGCCCAATGCCACTAAATAAATAGCCTGACCATTTTGTTAATATAACCTGCGCTAGGTAATCCATAATAATACTGGAAGTTAATACAAAAATAAGGCCCCCTGTAACCCCAGCAATAAAACGCAATAACATCCATACGAAGAAAGCTTCTGTTAAGCCCATCCAAATAACCGATATGATATTTAATATAACACTGATTAATAAAAATAATTTTTTGCGTCTAAACAAAAATCCTGCCCATAATGCCCCCACAAAATAGCCAACATAATTGCTTGATGCTAAATAACCTGCTGTTTCTAATGTGAAGCCCGTGTCCCTCCGCATAAACGGTAAAATCGGTGTGAACGCGAAACGACTGATGCCCATCGCAATGATAAGCAACAGAACACCCCCCAGTAAAATGCCAGCATGCTTTTTATTCATAGCCAAAACCCCTTTGTGTAAAAATGTAAAGCGATTATTTTAGTATATAGTAGATTAGGTAGTAGGGGTATTACATTTAAGCTTTGCATAGTAGAGTGTTGCATAAAAAAACTTTTCTTAACGAAAGAATCGCTAGAAAAGCTAAGAAATTTATTTTTGTAAGTATGTATCATAGAGGTAATGAAGAGCCTCTTCACCATTCATTTGGTACATTATTTCATTATTATAGACAAGCTTTAAATCTGTGAGAGTACTATCGATTTTATCGCCGTCAATCACACACGTAACAGTAACCAAACCAGTTTCTGCTAGCTGTTTTTGCTTATCTTGATTCCAGCCTTGCTCAGAAAATAATGGTGGTTGCCAAGTGCCTTGTACTTGAAGCTCGTTTTGTTTAGCGTCATAATCCCAGCGTACGTCACGTAAAATAGTTTTGAATAAGTCGTTTATCGTAAATGATTTGTCGTTGTAGTCAATCGCTATCGCTCTAATAGCATGAACATCTCGACTAACAGCATTAGCTGCTGAGTCTGCTGCGGAAGTAATGCCAGATGCGGCATCTTTAATTTCAGTTAATCGATCGCTACAGCCTACCAGTAATGTAGAAAGGCATAACACACAAGCTACTTTTGTAAACCTTTTCACTAATAATCCCTCCAATATAGCAAGTTGTTACTTTCTATATTAGCGAAAAGGAAAACAGGAGAAAAGGGCATGGGGAGATGAGTTTGTGTCGTTTTTGCAACGATACGCGTTGTCATTAATTGTGATGTTGTCCATGGCAGGTAAAAAAATCTCAAAACTTCGTAACTTATTTCCAAAGAAAAGGAGCTGTTTGTTATGAAGATTAATGATGAAATACTTGAAAGGTTAGGAACTTATTTTGTGTATCACGCAATTTATGAAAACTATGGTATTACATTTGAAAGCTTTGTTGATCGATGGGTTCGAGGGATACTTGAGGTTTAAGTTGTTGAAGGGGCTTTTGTTCGTTATAAAAAAGAGTCGTGTTCAGCAATGTGAACACGACTCTTTTATTGGTAAGGCCGATGAATAATTTAGAGCATGATGATCGTCTTGGCAAAAACGCTATATCCGCGATGTTGCTTCGATTCCTTGGCCAATAATGGCAAAGTGCTTACCTATTGCTCGCACTTGTCAAGGGATATTTACTACATTTTAGCGTATTTGTTCCTTAAAATAATCTGTAATAAATTGATTGGCTTCTTGCCAGTTGTAAACACGCACAACATTGTCAGGTACAACAAGGCGATTATATGGTGTATCAAATAATACGACAGGTATTTTTAACTCTTCAGCGAGCATAACCGCATTATCATGCTTATCCTCAAAGAATGCCTCAACGCCATGTTTTTTCGCTACTGCCAGCTTATCATGACTACCTATTAATTCGATATGATCGTACGGAATCGCTTGCGAATTAAACCAATTCAACGTAATATCCGCTACATTGTCACCTCGTGCAGAAATGTAATACAACTCATAGTTATTTCGCCAAGCATTTAAAATATCTTTAGCATCTTTGGCAGCCTCTGATACTTCATACATGTAGGGTTCATTTTCTTTAAACCATGTATTGAACGCTATACGATCCACAGGATGTGGAAATGCAGACAAAAAGTCATATTCGCACACATCATCTAACGTGATATTGACATTGTATTGCTTATTAATATGTGGAATGAGTGTACTAGGACATGTCACAGTGCCATCAATATCGATACCAAAACGAGGCTTTTTCATGCTAGTACCTCCTTAAGCATTGGCTTTCGCTGCTTCTTCAGCCGCCCGCTTTTCTGCCATTTCAGCAGCTAATTTATCGATTTCTTTCTTTAACTCTTCAACCATTGTTTTTTCAGGAACTTTACGTACTGTTTTGCCTTTCATGAATAATAAACCTTCGCCACGTGCACCAGCGATACCGATATCTGCTTCACGTGCTTCACCAGGTCCATTTACCGCACAACCAAGAACTGCGACTTTTAACGGTACATTAAGTTTAGAAATGTATTCTTCTACTTCATTGGCAATCGAGATGAGGTCAATTTCAATACGACCACATGTTGGGCAAGAAATAAGTGTAGCCATGTTAGAGGCTAAACCAAATGATTTTAATAGTTCACGTGCTACTTTTACTTCCTCAACTGGATCTGCTGATAGGGAGATACGTAGTGTATTACCGATTCCTTTTGACAGGATTGCACCTAGACCAGCAGCAGATTTTACTGTACCTGCAAATAAAGTTCCTGATTCAGTAATTCCAAGGTGAAGCGGGTAATCAAAGGCCTTTGCAGCTTTTTCATAGGCCTCGATTGCTAAATTGACATCTGATGCTTTCATCGACACGATAATATCATGGAAATCTAAGTCTTCCAAAATTTTAATATGGTGAAGAGCTGATTCTACCATGCCGTCTGCTGTTGGGTAACCGTATTTTTCTAAGATATGACGCTCTAACGAACCAGCGTTTACACCAATACGAATAGGAATTCCCTTAGCTTTTGCAGCGTTGACAACTGCTTCTACTTTTTCTTTACGACCGATATTACCTGGGTTAATACGGACTTTATCGATACCATTTTCAATCGCTTTTAATGCTAATTTATAGTCAAAGTGAATATCAGCTACTAATGGAATATGGATACGTTTTTTGATTTCTGCAATCGCATCAGCCGCTCGCTCATCAGGTACTGCAACACGAACGATTTGACAGCCTGCTTCTTCTAGTCGAAGAATTTCTGCAACTGTTGCTTCGACATCATGTGTTTTTGTTGTACACATACTTTGAATGAATAATTCATTACTACCACCTATTGTTAAATTACCGACACGTACAGGACGTGTTTTTGAACGGTGACAAATTTCACTCATTAACTTTCTCTCCTTTTCGGGCCACTACTTTCAGCCGTCACTGTCATTTATTTTAGCAGTGTAAGAAAATAAGGACAAGGAAGAAACGTTAACTTTTCATTTTCCGCAGTTGTTTTCGAATGCGAAAGAGAGCGGAAGCTTAATATTTTCACCTGGAATAAGAGCCTGCAACTGTAAATGTGGGTTTAATTCGTAAAAGAGCTGTAGTCGTTCAGGAAAGGTCATGGGTACTTTTGCAGGATGTAGAGCAAATAAGCTATGGATAGTATCTCCTTGAATGGTTTGGACACTGAGATAATTTGGCTCACGTTGGTCTTCACAAAGTGCGTTTGCTGTATCTTTTGGATAAAATGCAGCAAGGGGTAATGTCCCTTCTGTTAAATCTATTTTTACAACAAAGGCGATAACTATAATAATGGCTGTTAAAATTAAGGCACGCAAAAAATCCCCTCCTTTTCTACACTATATTGAGAAGAGAGGGGATTCATGCACACTATTTTGCAATTGGTTGTTTTGGATATTTTGTAAAGGCGACAATTAATAGAGTAATGGTTAATAACAGCGATAAAATTGAGATAATTGTATTGCTAATTGGCAAGTATTCTGAAAGTGTGCTCAAGATAGTCGCCCAAGTAATTGCGAATGTAGTTGTACGCCATATATGACGGTATTCTCCACGGCGTTTCATCACCTTTAAGATAAAGTGGCCAGCCAATGCATAAATGGCGATTTGCGCAAAAATAAGCATGGTTGTAAAGACAAATAGCAAGATGAATGTCGCCGGATATAATAGCCATTTAATATCTTCTATGTATTCCGTCAAACCGCTAAAATCGATGGTATTGATAGACACACCAGCTGTAAAACGTCCAAATGAGAAAACTGTGACAAAGCTCACTAGTAAAAAGGTGTATTGAATAACCTTACCGATAGGCAGTAGACGGTAAGCAGCTAGTTTTTTAGGATGAATCAGACTGTCGATAAATAGTTGTGAGTGTTTCATAAAATATCACCTCCAATCGATATTCTAACATGTTCATCTGGGACAAGATATGAATTGACTTCGATTGGCTGTTTAACAAATGCTAAAATGTTAACATTATGTAAAGAAGTTAAAGGTTTTCTTTACTTTTTGTACTTTTTCATTTAAAGATTAGAAATAGAGTAGTAGAGACAAGGAATTGGAGCGAATACAATTGACAATAGATTGGCAAAGCATACTATTTCAATTTTTAGGCGGTTTAGGGGTCTTTTTATTTTCCATTAAATTAATGGGGGAAGGGCTACAAAAATCCGCAGATGACCGACTGCGCGAATGGTTGAATCGTTTTACGACAAATCCGTTAATGGGTGTATTAGTAGGTATTATCGTAACAGTTTGTATTCAGTCGAGCTCTGCAACGACAGTCATAACAGTTGGACTAGTGAGTGCTGGCTTTTTAACATTGCGTCAAGCAATTGGTGTAATAATGGGGGCAAATATTGGTACGACATTAACGGCATTTATTATCGGTATTGATATTGGCATTTATTTTTATCCGCTACTCGCGATTGGAGCGGCATTTTTATTTTTCTTTAAAAGAGCAATTTATCATCATGTTGGGCAAGTCTTATTTGGCTTTGGCGGTCTGTTTTTAGGGCTTGAGCTTATGAGTGCTAGTATGCAGATGCTCCATCAATTAGCTGACTTTGCTTCATTAACGATACTTCTAAGTAACCAACCGATTTTAGGCGTGTTTCTTGGTACAATTTTTACGCTGCTTGTTCAAAGCTCAACAGCAACTGTCGGTGTACTACAAGGTTTATATGCTGAACATTTAATTGGATTGGAAAGTGCTTTACCCATTTTATTTGGCGAAAATATCGGCACAACGATTACCGCAGTATTAGCCTCACTGGGTGCTTCCGTCTATGCCAAGCGAGCAGCGGCGGCACATGTCCTTTTTAACATCATTGGGACAGTGATTTTTATGGTATTTTTCATACCATTTATGCACTATGTTCAATGGATAAGCGGGCTGCTCCATTTAGAAGCGCGCATGCAAATAGCTGTCGCACATGGCTCGTTTAATGTCTTTAATATGTTGATTCAATTACCCTTTATTGGCGGATTGGCCGTTCTAGTAACAAAAATACTGCCAGGGCACGATGGAAATATTGATGTTACGACGAAACATCTTGATCCGACGTTCATTGATTCTTCGCCTGCTATTGCGCTTGGTCAGGCGAAAGAAGAGGTTTTACGTATGGGTGACCATGCATTACGTGGTTTGGAAGAAACATTTTTATATATGAAAACGGGTGATTCAGAGCATATCCCCACAGTCCTACAATTAGAAGTAGCACTTAATCATTTAGATAAAGAAATTACTAACTATCTCGTGATGGTGTCGAAGCAACCGCTGTCTCGGGCAGATTCGGTACGTCATCATACATTGTTAACGAATGTACGAGATCTTGAACGTATTGGTGATCATTTCGAAAATATTTTAGAACTTCTACAGTATAAGGATCACCATGAAGTAAGTTTAAGTAAATCAGCGCGACAGGATTTAATTGGCATGTTTAGTTTGGCGATAGAAGCGGTACGTAAAAGTATTGCAGCACTTGATACAGCGAGTCTTAGCCTAGCGCAAGAAGTAACTGAATTAGAAAGTCTAATTGATGATATGGAGGATAAACTAAGACAAAAACATATTGCGCGTTTAAATACGAATGAATGCAGCGGTGCAGCAGGCATAGTCTACACGGATATTGTCAGCAATTTAGAGCGTATTGGCGATCATGCCGTTAACATTGCAGATTCTATTTTAGGTATTCGCCATTAAAATTGTGAAACTTTTTATAGTATTTTACGTATAAAAGTCAATGTGAGGCAAAGGAGAGAGATTTTATGGAAGTTGTTGGCTGGATATTAGTAATCGCCTGCTTTATCGTATCTTTTGTAGGGCTAGTGTATCCGATTATACCTGGTGTAATTTTTCTAGTCGGAGGCTTTTTACTATATGGACTGTTTTTCTCATTTGCTGATTTAAGCTGGTGGTTCTGGGTAATTGAACTATTATTTGTAGTATTATTATTCGGCGCTGATACGGTTGCAAATGCATTCGGTATAAAAAAGTTCGGTGGCTCGAATGCGGGCATGTGGGGCAGTACAATTGGTTTATTAATTGGGCCATTCGTCATCCCATTTGCCGGGATATTAATTGGTCCATTTTTAGGTGCTGTTATTGCAGAGCTAGCAGTGGAACGTCGTACAATAAGCGAGGCCGTAAAAAGTGGTGTTGGTTCACTGATTGGCTTTTTAACATCAACTGTAGCAAAAGGTGTTATTCAAGTCGTCATGATTGTAGTTTTCTTTATCGCTATTTAACGTTGATAAATGCGGCTATTTCGCAAGAGTGAGACAACGAGTACAAAAACGTTCATCGAATTGATGGTATGTTTAACAAAACAAAAGAGCGGGAATGATAGTAATTGAATTGGTTTTTCAGTCAAAAGGCTGAAATCTTGGATTTGAGGTATTTTTCATTGAATGGTTTGACCAATTTTGATAATCTAAGGATGTACTAATTATTTCTTTATTTTAGGGAGGAACTTAACAATGGCTTACGAATTACCACAATTAACTTACGCTTATGACGCATTAGAACCACATATCGATGCAAAAACAATGGAAATTCACCATTCTAAACACCACAATACTTATGTAACAAATTTAAACGCAGCAGTTGAAGGCACTGAATTTGCAGAAAAAGATATTAACGAATTAATCGCTAACATCGATGCGCTTCCAGCTGATAAACAACCAGCGGTACGTAACAATGGTGGCGGACATGCTAACCATACATTATTCTGGGAATTAATCGCTCCAGGCGGTTCAAATACACCAGTTGGTGAAGTAGCAAAAGCAATCGATGCTAAATTCGGTTCTTTCGACGCTTTCAAAGAGGAATTTGCAAAAGCTGCAACTACTCGTTTCGGTTCAGGCTGGGCATGGTTAATCGTTGATGGTGACTCAGTAGCTGTAACATCTACTCCAAACCAAGACTCTCCAGTAATGGAAGGTAAAACACCTGTTCTAGGCTTAGACGTTTGGGAGCATGCTTACTACTTAAACTACCAAAACCGTCGTCCAGACTATATCGGTGCTTTCTGGAACGTAGTAAACTGGGATGTAGTAGAAGCTAAATTCCAAGCTGCAAAATAATATTATCTAATACAGAGCTATGCCAAGGTGCGAAATCACCGTGGCATAGCTTTTTTGATTTATTGAGTACTTTCTTGATTTATCCCCCAAATTCACTAATTTACAATGGTAAGAAACTTTTTTATGAAAGTGCCGTCAAATAAATGATGCTTTCACTCAAGAGTATGCTTTTCTGTCGGTACTTCGGATGGTATACTTAATATCGTGTATTTAAACAGTAATTGAGAAGGAGGGGAATACATGCGCAAAACACCAGGGAAAAATCGCGCGGCGAGTGTTAAAGCTAAGCATCATTCCAATTTAACATTTCGAATGAATGTCCTTTTCTTTGCTATATTTATCATATTTTCGATGTTAATTTTTAGGCTTGGTTATATGCAAATTGTAAAAGGGGAAGATTATGTTCGTATTCTAGAGCGTACAGAGGAAGTTCCAGTAAATACGAGTGTACCAAGAGGGCGAATGTATGACCGTTATGGCCGTATTTTAGTCGACAATCAACCAGAAAATGCGATTACGTATACAAAAATGCAGACGACAAAAACGGATGAAATGCTGGAAATTGCCGAGATGCTGGCGCAATTGATTGAACAGCCAACGAAACGTGTCACATTACGGGATAAAAAGGATTTTTGGATTCTTAAAAATCACGATGCTGCCTATGAGAAAGTAACCGATAAAGAACAAACGAAAATTAAAACGCAAGAAAATATTACGACAAGTCAAATCAATGCTGAGATTGATAGACTTGTGCGCGAACGTATTACCGACGAAGAATTAGCGCAACTTACAGAGGCTGATTTAGAAGTGTTGGCGATTTACCGAGAAATGGCATCCGGCTATAATTTATCACCCCAAATCATTAAAAGTGAAAATGTATCCGCTGATGAATTTGCTCGTGTCTCAGAGCGGCTAACAGAATTACCTGGGGTCAATACGACAACTGACTGGAAGCGGGTCAAATTATCATCGCTTTCTGTTTTAGGGCGTACAACGCTACCAACGAAAGGGATTCCAAAAGAGAAGCTAAATTATTATTTAGCGCGCGATTACTCACGCAATGACCGTGTTGGGGAAAGTTATATTGAAGCGCAATACGAAGAGCTTTTACAAGGACAAAAAACAGTTGTCAAAAATATTACCAATAAAAAAGGGCAAGTTGTCGATACTGTTACTACGTATGAGGGCGAGCCAGGTAAAGATTTAGTGTTAACGTTTGATAGCGAATTACAGGCAGAGACGGAGAAAATTGTAGAGGAAGAGCTGCTCAACTTAAAATCGATAGCTGGTTCGTATTTATTAGATCGTGCCTTTTTAGTGATGATGAATCCGAATACAGGAGAAATTTTATCGATGGTTGGTAAGAAAATTGAGAAAGATCCTGAAACAGGTAAAAACATCATCGTCGATTATGCATATGGTTCATTCACAACAGCCTATGAGGCAGGGTCAGTTGTCAAAGCTGCAACCTTACTTACTGGCTATAATCAAGGAGTCATTACGCCAAGCACTGTATTAGGAGATGAACCAATTCATTTACTTGGTACACCAGTAAAGAGCTCGATTTTTAACCGTTCTGGCTATGTATCGATGGATGGTTTGACCGCTCTTGAGCGTTCTTCTAACGTATATATGTTTAAAACGGCCCTACTTATCAACGGGACACCATATAGTTATATGATGCCGCTCCGTTTAAGGGACGATACGTTTTCAAAAATGCGTAATTCCTATGCACAATTTGGCTTAGGAGTAAAAACAGGCATTGATTTACCGAATGAATTCAGTGGCGTGCAGGGTCCATCGGGTCCTACAATGGGTGGTAAAACACTCGACTTAGCGATCGGACAATACGACACATACACGCCAATGCAATTAGCACAATATATTTCGACAGTAGCAAACGGCGGTTATCGTATTCAACCACACGTGGTGAAAGAAGTACGTGAGCCATCAAAAGATGGTCAAAATCTTGGCCAATTAGTATCAGAAGTGGGACCGACGATTTTAAATAGCATTGATAATTCTGCAGATGAAATTAACTATGTGAAAAAAGGGCTTCGTCGTGTATATACTGGTAATCAAGGTAGTGCTCGAAAACAGTTTACAAATACACCTTATACTGCAGCAGGGAAAACGGGAACAGCCGAGGTAGTTTATTATGGACCATTAAAAGAGCATTACGGTACAAGTACAACTAACTTAACACATGTTGGTTTTGCGCCATATGAAAATCCTGAAATTGCTTATGCTGTTGTTATTCCTTGGGTAACTACAAACTTCAAAATTTATTTGGATCAAAATAATGAAATTGCAAAACGTTCTTTAGATAAATATTATGAACTAAAAGCGAAATATGATTCTACGAAAGTTTCTGATAGCAATGTAGAGCAACCAATCTTACCAGCAATCACAAAAGAGAAAATTGGTGAAGATGAGCAAGAATAAGAAAAACCGCTAGTGCATGAAAAATGCCTAGCGGTTTTTTTCTTTCAGTGACGGATAGAATCATTAAAGTGACGGATTAAGTGCAAAACAACAGATAGATAGACGGATTCGCCACAAAACTGGAATGGGTTTTTACAGCGCGTGCTTCTATTAAATAAGAAAATCGACTGTCTCTCTTTGTAGAGGCAGTCGATTTTGTATTAGGCAGATAGTTGCTGAACAGCTAATTCAAATTGTTGCTTTGGTTTTGTACCATAAAGCTCTATATTATTACAGAAATAAGACTGTACCATAAAATCCACAGCCTCCTGTAAAGATAACTCTCGATGAGTCATGACAAGTGTTAAATACGTTTTAAAGTAATCGGCATTTTGTACTTTTGCATGTTTTATCACAAAGTCAAACCCCTTATATATTATTTTCTGACACACAATTGCTTATTATAGCACCTTTCATTGAGGAAGCAAGCTTTTTCAATTGTAAAGGTATCTTTACAATCATTTACAAACCATTACATTCCTTTACGTCTCTTTTACGAATGGTTTATACGACTTCAACAATCAGTGTTTATAGTAAAGATTGTAAGGCAAACAACTATAAAAAAAGTTAGTGACGGAGGCAAATGAGATGAAAAAGTGGAAGTACTTAACGATGACGGCGGTAATGGGTTCAGCATTAATGCTAGGTGCATGCGGTAGTGACAACTCTACTCAAAATGGTAACAATACAGAAACGAATGCACCAGCAAGTTCAGGACAAGATGCTGCTGACGAAAAACTGCAAGGTTCTGTAGCTGGAGATGGTTCATCAACAGTAGCACCAATTATTGAAGCAGTTGTAGAAGAGTATGCAGGTGCACAACCGGATGTCAAAGTATCAGTAGGTGTTTCTGGAACTGGTGGTGGCTTTGAAAAATTCATCGCAGGGGAGACAGACTTTTCAAATGCATCTCGTTATATAAAAGATGAAGAGAAAGCGAAACTAGAAGAAGCAGGTATTGCTTTTACAGAACTAGCTTTAGCATATGACGGTTTATCAGTAGTAGTAAATCCTGAAAATGATTGGGCGAAGGATTTAACAGTAGAGCAATTAAAACAGATTTGGATTGAAGACGGTAAAGAGAAGAAGTGGTCTGATATTGATCCATCATGGCCAGCAGAAAAAATCGTATTCTATTCTCCAGGTACTGACTCTGGGACATATGACTACTTTGATGAAGTGATTTTAGATGGAGCGGATCTAGTAAGTTCTGCAACATTATCAGAGGATGATAACATGCTAGTGCAAGGTGTAGCAGGTGACAAAAATGCAATTGGCTTCTTCGGCTATGCGTATTACCTAGAAAATAAAGATAAATTAAACATTGTGAAAGTAAATGGAGTAGAACCTACAAACGAAACAATTGAAACTGGTAAATACTCACCACTTTCTCGTCCATTATTCACATATGTAAAAAATAGCGCGATTAAAGATAACGCAGCAGCATACGATTTCGTGAAATTCACACTAGAAAATTCAGGAGATATGGCTGAGGCTGTAGGTTATGTACGTCTACCAGAAGAAAAATATGCTGAAGGTTTAAAAACTTTAGAAGGCTTAAAATAAGTAGACATGCATTAGGGGGAAAGAGATGTATGCTCTTTCCCTCGCTTACTTGAAAGGAGCACCCAATGGTTTCTCAAAAAGAAAATAAGACAACATCTGTGCAACAATTAATTGCGAATTCACGCAATCAAAAAACGAAGAAAATAGTGGAAAAAGCAATGCCAGCTCTATTATTTTCTGCAGCCCTTATCTCTATTTTGACGACATTTGGCATTGTTTTCACCCTTATTTTTGAAACGTTTGAGTTTTTTAAACGTGTTTCGATTACGGATTTCCTATTTGGTACACAGTGGTTACCGTTTTCAGGGAAGGAACCGTTATTTGGGATTCTACCACTTATTGCAGGAACGTTGAAAGTCACACTCATAGCAGTTGTCGTGGCCGTACCGTTTGGGATTGCGTCAGCGATTTATTTAAGTGAATATGCGAATGAGAAAACAAGACGTACGGTTAAACCAATATTAGAAGTTTTAGCAGGGGTGCCCACAATTGTTTATGGTTTCTTCGCTCTGACATTTGTCACACCAATGTTACAACAAATTATTCCAGGGTTAAAATTATTTAATGCACTTAGTCCGGGGATTGTTGTGGGAATTATGATTTTACCGATGATCACTTCGCTGTCAGAAGATGCTATGTCGTCTGTCCCTAACAGTATGCGAGAAGGTGCATTGGCTCTCGGTGCTACAAAGTTTGAAGTAGCCATTAAAGTAGTTTTACCTGCTGCACTATCAGGAATTATAGCATCTGTTGTACTTGCTATTTCCCGGGCAATCGGTGAAACAATGATTGTCTCACTTGCCGGAGGGTCCACACCGAAATTTGATTTGGATGTCACGGACTCTATCCAAACGATGACAGCTTATATTGTACAGGTTTCAACAGGTGATGCGGGCTATGGAACGACAATTTACTACTCTATTTACTCAGTAGGTTTCACATTATTTATCTTTACATTAGTGATGAACTTACTCGCTCATTATATTTCGAAACGTTTCAGGGAGGTTTACTAGCATGCGCTATATGGATGACTCAGTCGTCATGAAACGAATGACAAAGCGTATTACGTTCAATAAAGTCTGGAAAACCTTGTTTTTCTTAGCTACTACATTTGCATTAGTAATGCTTGCTATTTTACTCTACCGTATTGTGACACAAGGTATTGACTATTTAAATTTCGACTTCTTGACAAACTTCGCTTCGCGTTTTGCAGATAAAGCAGGTATTAAGGCGGCATTAGTCGGCTCACTTTGGCTGATGGGCGTTGTCGCACCTGTGTCAATCATTCTAGGTGTAGGAACTGCGATTTATTTAGAAGAATATGCAAAGAAAAATAGACTAAATGACTTTATTCGTATGAATATCTCAAACTTAGCAGGGGTACCTTCCATTGTTTTTGGTTTACTAGGGTTAACGATTTTTGTTCGTATGATGGAGCTAGGTAAAAGTATTTTAGCGGCTGGCTTTACGATGAGTTTACTAATTTTACCCGTTATTATAGTAGCTGCACAGGAAGCAATTCGTGCTGTGCCAAGTGAACAACGTGAAGCATCTTACGGCATGGGGGCGACAAAATGGCAAACAATATTACGTGTCGTTCTTCCTGCAGCAATACCAGGGATATTAACTGGAAGTATTTTAGCATTATCTCGTGCAATTGGTGAAACAGCGCCACTTGTGGTTATCGGAATCCCAGTTATTTTACAATTCTTGCCAGATAATTTACTAAGTCAGTTTACGGCGCTACCAATGCAGATTTATGATTGGGCAAAACGCCCACAAGAGGCATTTCAATATGTAGCAGCGGCAGGTATTTTAGTGCTAATGACAGTGCTCTTACTGATGAACTCTATCGCGATTTTTATTCGAAATAAATTCCAAAAACGTTATTAATGAGGTGACCTTATGGTAATAGATTTTAAAGAGGAAAAGTCAGTTGTCAAAACGATTCATACAGGCGCAAAGCCTTCTATAGATGTAGCAAAAAAAGTGGTATATGATACACGCAATTTAAATTTATGGTACGGCGATCACCATGGTTTAAAGGATGTCAATTTAAGCATTTATGAAAACGAAGTAACAGCGATAATTGGCCCTTCTGGATGTGGGAAATCGACGTATTTAAAAACATTAAACAGAATGGTAGAGCTAGTACCAATCGTTCGTACATCTGGTGAAATTTTATATCGTGAGCGCAATATTTTAGATAAAAACTATACGGTAGAAGAATTACGTACGCATGTCGGAATGGTCTTCCAAAAGCCAAACCCATTCCCAAAATCGATTTATGATAATATCGCCTATGGTCCGCGGATACATGGCATAAAAAACAAAAAAATTCTTGATGAAATTGTTGAAAAATCATTGCGTGGTGCGGCTATTTGGGATGAGGTAAAAGACCGCTTAAATCAAAATGCCTATGGCCTTTCAGGTGGTCAACAGCAACGAATCTGTATTGCGCGTTGTTTAGCAATCGAACCAGATGTCATTTTAATGGATGAGCCTACCTCTGCTCTTGATCCCATTTCTACATTAAAGGTTGAAGAATTGGTTCAAGAACTGAAAAAGGATTATTCGATTATTATTGTGACACATAATATGCAACAGGCGGCGCGTATTTCAGACCGTACAGCATTTTTCCTAAGCGGCGAAGTCATCGAATACGATAAAACAGATGTGATCTTCCAAACACCTGCAGATCAACGTACAGAAGATTATATTTCAGGACGCTTCGGCTAAGGAGGAACGATAGATGGTAGTACGTGAACGTTTTGAGCAGGAGCTAAAAGAAATTCAAGCTCAATTTGTTGAAATTGCAAGTAGCAGTATTAATGCTTTAAAAATAGCTTTTAGTGCGTTATTAGAGCAGGATTTAGAAAAGTCCTTAAAGATTCTAGAGGATGATTTAATCATTAATCGTCTAGAGGAAGAAATTAATGACCGTGTAATTTTGATGATTGCCAAGCAACAACCAGTAGCGACTGATTTACGCCGTTTAATGGTGTTAGTGAAAGCGGCATCAGATATGGAAAGAGTTGGAGATTATGCTGTCAATATTGCCAAAGAGACGATTCGTCTTGGTAAAGAGCCCCTTATCTTCCCGACAACAAATTTACAGACAATGTGCAATAAAACGGTTGAAATGCTTGACAGTATTATCAAAGCCTTTACTGAAGAAGATACTGTAAGTGCGAAAGAAATTGCGGAGCTTGATGATTATGTAGATGATTTATATGGTGCAACAGTTACACTGTTGTTGCGTGCAGGTGCTGATAATCCAGCTCATATTCACCAGATTACGCATTTAACTTTTGTCTGCCGATATTTAGAACGTTCAGCTGACCATGCAACAAATATTGCCGAGCACCTATTTTACTTAGTCAAAGGTAAACATTACGAATTGAATAATTAAAAAGGAAGAGAAGGGCGGATGAAGCCATTCTCTTCCTTTTTACGTTGCTGTACAAGTACTGAAAAAATACTGAAATAACAGCAACATTGTACTGCGTAGTAACGTCAAATATTGCGCAGCGGGTTTGTATTGTCAAAATACTAATTTGGTTATACTATAGACATTATCCAAAATTTATGCGCTAAGGTGGTGCTGCTTCGTGAAAGATGTTGTAGAAACATTCATAGAGAAATTTGAACTAGATCTCACAACTGAACAACGAGAAAGCTTGTGTTTTTTATATGAACACTTACATCTAGAGGAGTTAAGTGACAAAGAACAACATTTTTTTATTGAATATTTTTACAAGAGTGAGACATTACGAAATATGGCAGCATTTGCATATGAGTTAGCTGATATCATGCATGAAATTCGAGAAAATATACCTGCAATTGAGCAGGCGGAACGGCTAGCAAATGGCAAGGAGCAACGCTTGTATTATGAACGGAAATGGCAGGAAGCTAAGCGACAACAACTAAAACATCATACTACAAAAGAAGGAAACATCTTTTATGTGCCGTTTGCTGCATATAAAAAAGAGCCTGGACCAATGATTGTTTGTCTTGAACAAACAACGGGAATGGTGGCCTATTCTGAGCTGTGCAAAAGTATGATTTTACCGTTATTTATGAATGCCCATCGAGAGCAACGGGATTTATATATCGTACCGTATGATCGCCAAATTCATGTACATTACCGATTTGAAAACGGGCATATAAATTTGACTGATTTTAAAGATTTTATAGAATATAAGGCAAGAGGAGAATCTGCAATCTTGCCAGTGTTACAGTTTGTGAAAGGATTGCTCAAAGAAAATCAGCAATGTACTGAAGCGGA
The DNA here is from genome assembly GCF_003049575.1 of Lysinibacillus parviboronicapiens. Lineage (GTDB taxonomy): Bacteria > Bacillota > Bacilli > Bacillales_A > Planococcaceae > Lysinibacillus > Lysinibacillus parviboronicapiens. The sequence continues at coordinate 75,396 of NZ_PYWI01000011.1, forward strand.
AATTATAATTTTCACTGAAGGTAACCCTGTCGATGGTCAATATTTATTAGGAAAGCGTGGGAAAGCAATGATAGAAGATATGAAGCATAGCTACCATGCAGAGTTTGCTGTAATTGCAATGCATGAGCAAAATTTTAACGAGCAACAATTTTGGTTTGCGAATAGAGCTTTTTTTGCGGAGGATGCTATTCAATAAACACATGAAGCTGACCAGTTGGATGTTGGTCGGCTTATTTTATGTAAATTTACATAGGTAGGAAAAAGGAGAATTACATGGACACAATAAAATGGTTATTACCAAATGTGACAGTACCGACTTGGATGGACATAATGATTGCAATGGCTATCTGTCTAATTGGCTGGTTATTCCAACAGTTCGTGCTGAAAAAAATAATAACGGTCATGGTTGCATTTTTGAAAAAAAGACAGCGTAACTTTCAAGCAACAGTGCTGGAACAATTTAATAAAGCGATACGTTATGCTTTCATGTCAGCCGTTATTGTACTTAGCTTAACGGTGTTACTAGAAGTACGCTTTTTTACAGATGCGGCAACAAAGAATTTTGTATTGTCCATCATGGTATTTTTTGCCTTTAAAGGCGTGTACGATGTATTGCATTATTATACAAAGCAACCTTTGGCTATCAATAGTGACGAGGAGCAAAATGTACTGTTGCCATTTTTCCTGCGCATAGGTAAAGTGTTAATCATGATTTTAGCCATGTTTACAATTGCTTCTTTTTGGGATTTTAACTTGAATGGCTTTTTAACAGGTATCGGTTTAACAGGTGTAGCCATTGCGTTTGGGATTCGTGATACACTGGCACATGTATTTGGAGGTATGTCCGTTGCACTTGACAACCCGTTTCAAATTGGTGATTGGGTAGCAACAGAAGATCAAAAGATTGAAGGAACAATTGAAGATATTAACCTACGTAGTACGCTTATTCAAACCGGTGATAAAGGACTGGTTTATGTACCTAACGCCTATTTAGTTAATCGCCCACTATATAATTTATCGAAACGAGAAAAACGAAAATGTGAACAATTTTTTTATGTAGCACTTGAAAACGAAGAAGAAAAACTACGTAGTGCATTAAGTATGATTCATCAGCAAATTTATTTACATGATGATACCGAAAAAGATCTGATTCATGTATTTATAGATGATTTCCGTCCTGATTCCTACCGTATTCTAGTGCGATTCTTTGTGGCAACTAACGATACGGGTGTGTTATTGGGTGCAAGACAGGATATACTATTCGCGATTCGACAGATATTGAAAGATTATGATATTGTGCTGCCAAAGTATGATGAGAATTATTGGCTACATAACGAAAAATAATTTGAATTGTGTGACTTTTTGTTTTACAATATACACTAACAATCAGCGTTGATGAAGAGTAGTAGCTATTACATGTTGTTTCAGAGAGCTAGCGTTAGGTGAGAGCTAGTACAGATGAATGGTGAATGGACTTCGGAGCTCTAATCCTGAAAGAGGTAGTACGGGTTAGCGTTTGCCTACGTTATCAGGCTTAGAGTGGGTCTTTATGAGACCAATGAAGGTGGCACCACGGCTTTTCCGTCCTTTTGTGATGGAAAGGCCTTTTTATATTCATTCGTAAATTTGTGGAATAGTGAAGTAATAGCCCCATAAGATGGTTGCCAACTAAATAGTTAGTAACATAAATGCGAGTGTAGCTTTTTTCAGGTGGATCGTAAACGCTGATTGATTGAAGATATTGCCTCTAACGGAAGTCTTGGATTTGAAGGCTTTCGAGTAGGATGTTAGTCAAGGACTGAAATACGCTGAGGTGTTAGTAACAAGAGTATTTGGTGTTGAAGAGCAGAGCATAGCATAGCGAAGGAGAGAAAGAGCATGACAGTTGAGCTTAGAAAATTTGCCACGAAGGTATTACAAGGGGATATGATGACGCCGATTTCGGTGTATCAAGCGCTAGACGGAAAACATAAGATGCTATTTGAATCCTCGGCCAAGCACGAGGAAAGTGGGCGTTATTCCTTTATCGCCGTTAATCCAATTGCTGAACTTATTGGGGATAAAAATGGCTATACATTTACGAAAGAGCAGGATATGGAAAAATCAAGCGGTAATGTCTTTGCTAAATTAAAGCAGGTGATGCATGTCCATGAGGCACATTATCCATTTGCTTTTTTCGGAGGAGCAATTGGCTTTTTTGGTTACGAAACAGCGTTTTATGCAGAGAAAATCGGTGATTATTTGCACGATGATTTAGATATGCCAGATGTACATGTTTTTTTCTATGACACGTTTATCATCTTCGATCATTTAAAGCAAGAGGTTACACTAGCAGCAATTGATTTATTTGAAGAAGGACGTTCGTTAACAATGATGGAGTCAGCTATTGATGAGATGGAGGCACAGCTTTATGCGGGTACGACATTTGGAGACATGGAGTTAGGAGCATTAAAATTCCAACCTATGCTCCCAAAAGAACAATTTGTCGCTATGGTGGACCGCGCCAAACAGCATATTATGAAGGGGGATATTTTCCAAATCGTACTATCTCAGCGTTTTTCGTCACCCTATACAGGCGACCCCTTTGCTTTATATCGTCAGTTGAGAACATCAAATCCGTCACCGTATATGTTTTATATGGATTATGGCGCATATATAATTTTAGGCACTTCTCCTGAAAGTCTTGTAAAGGTGAAGAATCGCAAGGTAACAACGAATCCTATTGCAGGTACGAAGCCTCGAGGTAAAACGGTTGAGCAAGATGAGGCAATAGCGCAGAACTTGCTAAACGACGAAAAGGAAATTGCTGAACACCGGATGTTGGTAGATTTAGGTCGCAACGATATCGGCCGTATATCAAAAGTAGGTTCAGTGAAATTGGCTAAATATATGAACATTGAGCGCTATAAATACGTTATGCATATTGTATCAGAGGTCGTCGGCGAACTACGCGATGATGTACATGTATTGGATGTGCTGAGTGCATGCTTGCCAGCAGGTACTGTTTCAGGGGCGCCGAAAATTCGTGCCATGCAGCTCATTAATGAGATGGAACCAGTGAAACGCGGTGTTTATGCAGGAGCAGTTGGTTATATTTCTTCAACGGGAGCTATGGATTTAGCTCTTGCAATTCGGACAATGATTATCAAAGATGACCGTGCGCATGTACAGGCAGGGGCAGGTATTGTTTATGATTCAATCCCTTTGTCTGAATATGAAGAAACACTCAATAAAGCTCGCGCGCTGCTGGAGGTAAAAAAATGATTTTACTAATCGATAACTATGATTCATTCACCTATAATTTATATCAGCAGGTAAGTATGCTGGGGAAAGAAGTGAAGGTAGTTCGAAATGATGAACTAACGATTGAAGAGATAAAGGATTTACAGCCACAAGGGATTATTTTATCACCTGGTCCTGGAACGCCGGATCAAGCAGGGATTACGGTGGATGTGGTGAAAGAGCTGTATACAGAGTTTCCGATTTTAGGAATTTGCCTTGGTCATCAATCGATTGGGCAGGCATTTGGTGGTAACATCGTGCAGGCAAAAAATATTATGCATGGAAAATTGTCTAGGTTGCAATATAGTAGAATAGGTCTATTCACTCGTTTAGACGGTGAGCTTGAAGTGATGCGCTATCACTCGTTAATTATTGAACCGAGCACTTTACATGAGGATTTTATCATAACGGCAACTTCAAGTGATGATGCTGAGATTATGGCGATTCAGCATAAACAGTACCCGTTATTCGGGTTACAATTCCATCCTGAATCAATAGCTACAAAAGAGGGCAGTGATATGATGCTGGCCTTTCTAGAACAAGTGCATATGGTATAAAAAAAGGCTGTTACAAAAGTCAGTTGTCTCTGATTTTTGTAAACAGCCTTTGCTATAGTTTAGCTTGCTGGCGACGACGATTAAGTGCTTAATCTAATGTATGACAATTGCATTATATAAGAAGTAACTTATTGCTTCTTTCCGGTAATAAGCTTAGCAATTTCTTCTAATGACATGGAAGAGTTCACTTCGTAAGCACCTATTTGTAAGCTACGTGCATATTTAGCATTTGCAAGGAGGAGTTCCATTTCTACACTATTTTCAATGATACCACCATCTTCAAGCTTCTGTGCCACGATATAAGGGGTAATACCACTATATATTTGAAGCGTCATCGTTGTTTTATCTGATGGGGTGTCAGTCTCTTTGTCGACTTCGTGTGTTTCGTTAGGCGTATCATCATCTTGCGAATCTTTGGTAGCAGTTTGCTGTGTGGCCTGCTTTTTAAACGAGGCAAGTTCTTTATTTGCCATCTCGAGTTTTTTTTGCAATGCCTCGACATCCTTATCTGTAGAGGAATTTACAGTGGGTAAACCAATATTCATATCAAAACGATCTGCTAAGGCAAGCAATGCCCCGATTAGAAAAAGAGCGATACCAAATGCACGGATAGCGGATTTATTCACAATTACCGACCTCCGTTTGCAATCACTTGGCGAACTTGCTCTTCTGTTAAATTTGAACGAATACTAATATCAGCTATAGATAGGCCTTGCTTATTAAGTTCAAGCACCTGACTAATAATTATTTGGTGAATAGGCTTCGTTTGTTGGGGCGTTGGCGCTGACTTTGTTGCTTGGGCTGCTTGTTGAACAGCTTGCATCACCTGCTGCATTTTTGGATTTTGTAGTGGCTGGTTTTGAGCTACCGGTGATTTCACCTGAAAATCTGGCTCTAGCAATAACTCCTCTTCAACAATTTTCAAGCGACGTTTCAAATTATTCGTTTCTTGAAAAATAGAGATAGATAATTCTTCAACATCTTGTTCGACTTTTTTCGCAGTATTTTTGAAAAAGAACGATACGACGATAAGAACGATACCAGCAATCATAAGTATGATGGATAAATCCAATAGTCTCACCTCATTAAATTATGTAATTATAAGGTATTTTACCACATGCAAAGTTAATATGAAATGAAGGTAGATTTTTTTTCAGTTTATGGTATAATGGATTAGTCGTATAAATCATGCTCAAATTTTAATTCTTGATATAGAGTGGGAGGGTTAATAATGCGCGTAAACATTACTTTAGCTTGCACAGATTGCGGCGAACGTAACTACATTTCAAAAAAGAACAAGCGTAACAATCCAGAGCGTCTTGAACTTAAAAAATATTGCTCTCGCGAGAAGAAATACACTCTTCACCGTGAAACAAAGTAATCGCTCATTAAGCCAAAACCACATGTGGTTTTGGCTTTCTACGTTCTAATAGGAGGTAGCCTGGCATGGAAAAAACAATTTTACGAAATGAAGTACGCGAAACGCTAGCGAAGATGACTGCAACTGCATATCGCGACCAATCATTTTTAGTAGCTAAAAAAGTGTTACAGGAACCATATATAATAGAAGCAAAGACGATAGGACTGACGATTTCTAATAAGCCAGAGGTCGACACAATTCATCTTATTGAAGCGCTATGGCAACTGGGCAAAAAGGTGGCAGTTCCTAAATGTAACCCGAAAACGCGAGAAATGTCGTTTTATGTCATAGAATCGTTTGCGCAGCTAGAAACTGTTTATATGCATTTGCGTGAGCCAATTCCGGAAATCTCTGAATTTGTTGACGCAAATGAAATAGATATCATACTTGTTCCGGGCGTTGTTTTTGATACACATGGCTATCGTGTAGGCTACGGTGGTGGTTATTATGATCGCTATTTAGTAAACTATACAAAGGGTAAGCTCATGTCGCTGCTTTTCGATGAACAGCTACGTGCAAGTGTACCAAAAGCGCCACATGATTGTCCGGTGGATATCATTGTGACGCCTACAAAACGTATTAACTGTGTAGCACAACGAGGAGCGAATAAAAATGGATAAGATGTTAGATATTTATGAATTACTGAAAACATATGGCACTTATATTTATACCCGTGATCCAATGGGCGATTTAATGTTAATGGAAGATGAAATTCGTGAGTTATATAAGGCGAATGTTCTAGACATTAAAGATTACCAAATGGCGTTATTATTAATTCGACAAGAATCAACAAGACTTCGAGTTGAACAAAATAAACAATAGTGTTTTAATTGTGAATGATTTGGGTATGGTAAAAATATTGTAATATGTATGTAATATTCTCAGAAACAGTGGTTTCCCACTGTTTTTATGTTTTTACGAAACTTTTTACAATGAGAAACGTATATATAAGTATCCCGAGCATATAAGAGCAAGAGCAGAAAAGTTTTCCAAAAATATATCTGTTGATTATCTGTTAAAAAAGGATTAAGATATATTTTGTTTCAGTAACAGTTTAGTTAAATTTATTATTTTTTTGTGTAAGGAATAGGAGAGGATGTTAGGAATGAAATCATTAAAGTGGCCTAAACATTCATTTATGATACTAGCAGTCGTAGCAACTTGGATAAAAACGGTCATTGTTTACCACACAAGCTTTGAGATGAAAATTGAAAATGCAATGCAACAATTTATTTTGTTTATTAACCCGTTAAGTTTTTTACTATTTACGTATGGTTTATCGTTATTCTTTAAATCACCGAAAGCAAGAAATCGTTATATTATTATTGTCAGTGTTATTTTATCTATAGTCTTATATGGGAACGTTGCTTTCTATCGTTTCTACAATGACTTTATTACATTACCGGTATTATTCCAGACAAGTAACTTTAGTGATTTAGGAACATCGGCAGCGGCCATTATTAATCCATGGGATTTATTGTACTTTACGGATGTATTTATTTTAATACTGGCGAATAAATACTTACCAAGAATGAAAGCAGCGGTAAAAGTCAATATTGAATTCCGTCGTGCATTCTTCGTATTAGCGATTGCAATGACTTTCTTAAACTTAGGTTTAGCGGAAACAGAGCGTCCACAACTTTTAACACGAAGCTTTGACCGTGAATTACTTGTAAAAAATATCGGTACGTACAACTACCATTTGTATGATATTTATATTCAGTCTAAATCTTCTGCTCAACGCGCACTAGCGGATGGCAGTGAATTAGTAGAAGTAAACAACTACATTCGCTCAAATCAAGCAGCTATCAATAAAGATATGTTTGGTAAATACAAGGATCGTAATGTAATCTACGTGTCACTTGAATCTTTACAAAACTTTGTGATTAATAATGATATGGACGGCCATGAAATTACACCGTTCTTAAACTCTTTAACAAAAGACCCAGACACGTATTATTTCAGTAATTTCTATCACCAAACAGGTCTTGGGAAAACATCTGACTCAGAGTTTATTGTAGAAAACTCATTATTTGGCTTAGGTCGTGGAGCAGTATTCTTCACACATGGTGGAAACACGTATAACTCTATGGCAGAGCGTCTTGGGGAAAATGGTTACTTTACAAACGTTATGCACCCGAACAACAAATCGTTCTGGAATCGTGACATTATGTACAAATCATTAAAAATCAATAAATTTTACGATGTAGACTCATATAAAGTAGAAGAAGGCCAAGCAGTCAACTGGGGTATGAAAGATATTCCATTCTTTGAGCAATCTGCAGCACTAATGAAAGACATGCCACAGCCCTTCTACTCTCGTCTAATTACGTTAACGAACCACTATCCATTCACATTGGATCCAGATGATGTGATGATTCCTGAATATACTTCAAATTCAGGTACATTAAATCGCTATTTCCAAACAGTTCGTTACATGGATGAAGGTATTAAAGACTTCTTCCAAGCTTTAAAAGACCAAGATGTCTATGATAACTCAATTATTGTCATGTATGGAGACCATTATGGTATTTCTGAAAATCATAACAAGGCAATGGCACAGTATTTAGGTAAAGAAAGCATTACACCTTATGATAATGCATTGTTACAAGAGGTACCTTTATTCATCCATATTCCTGGTTCTGGTGAAGGTAAAGAAATGCAAGAAGTAGCTGGTCAATTGGATTTACGTCCAACGATTTTACACCTTCTAGGTATTGAAACGTCAAAAGATATGCAACTAGGGGCAGATTTATTCTCTCCAGAGCATGAGGATTTTGTTATTTTCCGTGACGGTCGTTTTGTAACTGACAAATATGTCTATGCTGGTGAAGCTTGCTATGACAAAGCAACGGGTGAGCAAATCGATGTTGAGCCATGTCAGCCTTATGCTGATCGTGCAACAATAGAATTAGAAAACTCTGATGCCATTATTAATGGAGACTTACTCCGTTTCTATGATGAAAAAACAGGCAACTTAAAACAAGATGCAGTGAAATAAAGTGCAACTTCGATCAGTGGGGGCTTTCTTCATGTCCATTGATTGTTAATGCAGGGTAAAAATTGAGAGGACTCCTTATGGGTTCTCTCTTTAGTTTGTCGTCAACTCTACCGGGTTGGACTGCCCCTAAATTGTTAGACACCAAATCTAACGATTTAGGGATGTTTTTTATGGCTAATTTATGGCCGAAGAGGAAATATGTATTGCTAGACTTTACCAGAGGAGGAACATGGTTATATGGAACTTCAAGAGTTCTATCAGGTTTCTTGTCATTACGCTCCTACGGGGCCTTCAGCTTACCGCTATATCCACAGAAGTCGCTGCTTGCGGTCCAATCAACTAGTGTACGTCTATAAGTGAGAGGTGGTGGTTATGATGACAAAAAATATAAATATCTATGCACGCCCAAGAGAAACGATTGAACGTGTCTTTGCCAATGTGCAAGCACAGCATGATATGCGTTGGACAACCTTGCGAGGGATTAAAAAATTGTCTATACAGGGCAATACTACTTTTGCTACACATGCATTTAAATTGGGCTGGTGAGACCAACAAACAGCGTAAGCCTTGCCTTTGACAAGCTCGTTTAGAGCGGTAATCAGCTTTGAGATATAATGATAAGCCGATTTACCTTTAAGTCTGGCGCTTCTTCTTGACAAGGGCCACACCAAGAAGGCAAAAATTAATGATGAGAATCTTCCCTTTGTATTGTTCCAATGTTGTCGTTGATGCATCTAGGTGAGTTAATTTCGTTTCAAAGACAATGTGCCTCGTCCTTTTGATATTTTATTTTTCGCAGCAACCCCTATTAGTGAAATAATTAGAACGACAGAAAATACCATAAAAATGAATTTTTTACGCTGCATGATAAATCTCTAATTTAACCTTTTTTCAAATAGTGTAACTTAAATGAAAAGAGATAACTGTTATAATTTTGTGTGATGGTGTCATGGATATTTAAAGCTGAAACATAGATGTGTTTACACTTTATATCAATAGAGTAGAAGGCATGAAAATAAAGAGCAGCCTCTAATGAGACTGCTCTTTACTCTGTCTAAATCTTAGTGTAATGTTGGTGGGTATCCGCTATGGATAACTGTCATGATTGTGAACCAACCAAATACAGCTGCACTTAATAAGTTGAAAACAACGCTTAATAGGTTCTTTTCTTTAATTGCTTGGAATGTACCAACGACTGCTAAGATCGCTACTAGACCAAAAATAACCATTAATAAGTTCATTAAAAAGACACTCCTTTCGACATCAGAAAATGAATGTCGTAAACAATATTCCTCCTTAATTGTAAACGTTCTACCTTTGTTTGTCGAGAACTAATATAGCGGAAACTATGAACTTTTATCGTCAAATTGTGGCAATGAATGTATAATATGAAGTTGAGGTGATGATGATGATGAACGTACGAAGTTATTCGCTTGGTCCAGTACAAACGAATTGTTATATCGTATCGAATAAAGACAAAGAATGTATAATTTTTGATCCAGGTGAGGAAGCAGGGCGTATTATAAAAGTGATACGTAGTAACGGACTTAAACCACTAGCTATTTTTTTAACACATGCACATTTTGATCATATTGGTGCAGTAGATGCAGTGCGAGAGGCTTTTGAACTTCCTGTATGGATACATGAAAAAGAAGTAAGCTGGTTAGGTGATCCAAGTAAAAATGGTTCTAGTAAGTACGCAGCGTTGCCGAATTATACTGTAGCAGCACCTGCAGCGGAAAATATTATTAAGCAAGAGCAACAATTTGACATAAGCAATTTTCTTTTTAAAGCTGTTTTTACACCTGGTCACTCACCAGGTAGTATCTCATATATTTTTGAAAATGATGGTTTTGCAATTGTTGGAGACACATTATTTGAGCAAGGTGTTGGAAGAACTGATTTACTGGGTGGTTCGACAAAGATACTACTGGCATCAATTCATAACAAGCTATTAACACTGCCAGAGGATATGATTATTTATCCTGGTCATGGTCATTACACAACAGTTGGAGCTGAAATGGAAACAAATCCTTTTTTAAATGGTTTTTAAAAATTATAAATCTGTATAAACGGTAAAATTATACACTTTCTTGCATTTATGATGAAATGGAACTAGGTAATAGGTTCTGCGGATAGTTTTATGGCCATTATTGTAGGATTAGCGATAATGATTCAATTTATATGTCATTTAAGCAATCGCACAATAGTAAGCCACTAATGAAAATGTTGATGTTTGTGATCCCTATTATGATAGCCATATTTTCAATTTTCATGCCCTCTGCCATACTATTCGATTAGACCGTGTCATCTTGAATGATTTTACAGACCTTTGTATTTCATAAATTTAATGCAAAAATCCCCCAAACGTTTCATATAGGTTTGATAGCAGACGAATTTTAACCTAATTGATAGTGAAGGGGATTTTTCTATGTTTTTATACGACCAACTGCTAAACAAATGGAGATTTTATTACATATTTATGTATCAATTTCTGCTCTTATCGAAATGATTGCATAAATGAACATAAAAAAAAGCGTGTCTCACATATTTATGAGACACACTATTTTCTCTGTATTAATGACCCGCACCAGGTACGTGAATGAATGTTGTATAGTACGTGAAGCCAGCGAAGAATACAGTTAAATATGCTCCGAAAATGTACATGTACATACGTTCTGAAAGGTTTAAGAAGCCTAATAATAAGAATAAACCTGTATTACCTACGAATAATAGCGATACTTCGTTCATACCACCAAGGTAGAACATAACTGCAAAAATACCTGTCCAGAATGCCATAACTTTATACATATTATCCATGAAATTTCCCCTCCTTTTGCCCACGACACAATAATCTCTTATTCATTATAAATGATATGAAAGGTGTCTGTAAACTGGAACTTCTTCTTCTTTGTGACAAACAATTGGATTTTTGTTTTAGCTTTCGATTTCTGTCACGTTTATTTCATATTTACATAAATCGCAGTTATGTACCATGCTTTCAATTTGAACAAATTCATTACTTGTAAATAGGCCATCTAACTGTCCTTTTAAGTAAGATTCGTGTAAAGTACAAACAATTTCTGAATGCTTATTTAGCTGCTCTTGAAATGGACAATTAAAAATGGAGAAGATCACTTTTTTTCCATGTTCTGTTTGCTGGATTTGTGGAACATAGCCGATTAATGCAGCGTTATCTGTTAACAATTGAAGTTTTTGTTCAAAGGAAAATGTAGTATTCAATTTTAATTCAGCAGTTAGATAATTTTTCATTTGCTGGAAGCCATCTTGATAACTGATGTCTTGGCATTTTGCCAATGCAATTTCACCTAATTCTTGAATCAGTTGAATGCACCATTTTAACAGACGATCTTCATCACGGCGGGGAAATGTCAGCGATATACCTTTTTCAGATGCTTTATAAACACGGCCGGGGCGACCACCTTTACCGGTTTTGGCAAAATCGGCTGAAATAATATTGATTTCAGATAGCTTCGTTAAATGAAGTCGTGCAACATTTGGGTGTATACCAAATTTATCAGCGATATTTTGTACGGTTACTGTTTTTTTCTCTTTTAGGATGTACTCATAGATAGAGTATCTAGTTTCATCAGCTAATGTACTAGTAATTTTTAATGGATGGATCATTTGCTTCACCTCAATATGGTTTTTTGAATATGTTGTTAAAATATAGCTAGGAAAAAAATCATGTTGATTCTATTATATTGTATTATTGAAAAAGTTACAGTTCCTTTCAACATAAATATTAACTTTTACATATAGTAATGTTCATTTTTAGTGAAAATTTGCAAGTTATCCACAATTTTTTAGCAAAAATCACATTTGATAGGAAAATTTATAGCAAAAATTTATTTTAAGAAAAGGGCTTTTCTCGTATCACTTTCCTATTTATACTAGGAAATAACGAATAGAGCGGTCATATTCGAACGAACCAGAAAAGAGGTGCATCTATGCAAAACTTTGAGTCGGTAGTCGAACAAAAATGTGAGCAACTATTGTTAAAGGCCTATCATTTTGGTGCTTCGGATTTATTATTAATACCGGATGAGGGGCGTTATCGTATTAACTTTCGCAAATATGATAAATTGCTTTCCGCAGGTGAACTACCAAATGAGTTAGCGGAGCGAATTGTATCCTATTATAAATTTCTAGCGGCTTTAGATATTAGTGAACGACGAAAACCCCAAAGTGGCTCCTTTCAAAAAACAGTCGAACAAAGCCGTTTTGCTTTCCGCGTTTCTACACTTCCTTCTGCCTATTTAAAAGAGAGTCTAATTATTCGGCTTCTTCTTCAAAATCAATCATTCCCTCTTACTTCCTTAAGTTATTCCAAAGGTGCAGCAAATAAGCTATTAGAGCTAGTTGATAGCAGGCAAGGCATCTTGCTTTTTAGTGGCGCAACGGGCTCCGGTAAAACGACATCCTTATATTCCCTCGTTCATCATTGTGCCATTCATCTCCAAAAACATGTGATTTCATTAGAGGACCCTGTAGAAAACAATCAGGCACATCTTCTCCAAATTCAAGTAAATGAACGAGCAGGCATCACGTATGCTTCGGGTTTAAAGGCCATATTACGTCATTCACCAGATGTTATTATGATTGGCGAAATAAGAGATCAAGAAACAGCAAAGATTGCAATAGAGGCCTCGCTTACCGGTCATCTTGTGTTAACGACGGTCCATGCCAAAGATTCTGTTAGTTGCCTCTATCGATTAATTGACCTAGGTGTGACTATTGAGGAACTCCGTCAAACGGTTATTGGGGTTGTGGCCCAACTACTAATCCAAACACCAAAACAAGAAGAGCGACGTGCTCTGTTAGAAATATTAAGTGACGTTCACCTTAGTGAGGCTATTGAAGCCATTAAACAAAAAGCTATCTATGAGTTGCCGCATGATAGTACGCTAAATGGTCAAAAAAGATTGTTAGAGAGACAGCATTATGCATCTTCGAGTGCTTATTGAAAAATTGCAGATGGATTACAACAGGGCGACCAAATGGCGAGTGAAGGAGCAGGCTAATTTTTTCAATCGCTTAAGTGTGTTAATACAAGAAGGATATTTGTTTACACAAGCTATTTCCATGCTCCTACCACATCACATAGACGCGCATGAAGAGATACAACTAATGATCGAAGACAAATTTAAAGAAGGAGTAGGTGTAACAGGGATACTGGAAACATTGCAAATTTCTAAGCATTATTTAGTAGCTATATCTATTGCTGAAAATAATGGGCATATGATAGAAGCCTTTAAAGGTGTAGCCAAGCAAATGGCGTTGAATGAGGCAACAAAGAAAAAATTTAAAGGTCTCCTATTGTACCCCCTCGTATTAATGTTGTTTTTATTGCTGCTTTTCTTAGTATTTCGGACAATTTTCTTTCCGAATATTGAAAAAATGGTCTTAAGTCGTAGCAGTGAAACGGGGGAGACAAGCATCGCCTTCTCACGTTACTTACTACATTTGCCTGATGTGCTTCTTACGATAGGGATTGTAGCCGTTTTGGGTTCCATCATTCTTCAGTTTTGGCTTAAACGACAACCAATTGCTCAGCAGTTATACATGTCATTAAAAATACCATTTATGAACATCTTCATTCGATTATCGATGACAAGACAGTTTGCTGCATATTTAGGGAGTTTACTACAAAGCGGTTTCTCTTTACAAGCAAGTCTTCACATTTTAGAAAAACAACAGTTACAACCGTTTATTCGGTATTTTGCAGGTTGTATAAAAGAAAGGGTTATATATGGAGATACACTTACACAGGCCGTGCAGTTGATGGCGGAATGGCAAAAGGATTTCTCCATTTTTGTACAACATGGTGAGCAGAGTGGTTATCTAGGTAAAGAGCTCGTATTATATAGTGAATTACTGGCGGAAAAGCAGGAACTATTTCTAAAGCGCATGCTCGCCTTTGTACAGCCAACGTTATTTCTCATCATTTCCCTGTGCATAGTAGCTGCATATGTAAGTTTATTATTACCGATATATCACATGATTGAACTAGTATAGGAGAGATAATAAATGAAACATGTTAAACAACAAGCAGGATTTACACTAATAGAAATGTTAATCGTACTGTTAATTATTTCGGTGCTAATCTTAATCACCATTCCAAATGTAACGAAACATTTTGCGACGATAGATGAAAAAGGCTGTACCGCTTATATTTCGATGGTGCAGGGGCAAGTAGAGGCATACAGAGTGGATTTTATGACCTATCCGACACTAGAAGAATTAGTAACGAACGGTTATTTAAAAGAAAATGAAACAACCTGTCCAAATAAAAGCGAAATAGTGATTACTAGTGATGGCGAAGTAAAATTAGCAAATCCGTCGTCTGGAGCAGATGCGGGTGGAACATGATTGAGGTGAAAAATGAGCGCGGATTTACGCTGATAGAAATGCTAATCGTCTTGTTTATTGTAATGTGTTTAACGGGTATCGTGACAAAGCTTTCCTTAAAAATAGCTGAAACTAAGGAACTTGAGCGTTTTTTTACACAAATTCAATTGGATATTCAATTTATTCAAACTTATAGTATGCAGCAGCGGGAGTATGTCTCTATGAAGTTTGAAAGCCCACCCCATCGCTATATTATAAAAAAAGATTTTTATAGCAATTACTATGAGCGAGCTTTTCCAAAGGGAGTTGAATTGATGACAGCGGCAAGTACGATTCAAACGATTATGTATAACTACAATGGGAATGTGATGAATGCAGGTACATTGTATTTTAGAACACCTCAAGGTATTAAAAAGGTTGTTATTACATTAGGACGTGGGAGATCCAGAGTGGAATGAATGAGTCCGGATACTCTTTTGTTGAAACTATTCTATCGGTGGTTATTGTCATGCTAATCTGTACAACATTCGTCCCTGTTACCTATAATATGAAAACAAATTTATACAACAAAAAGCTTGAGGTTGTCGCTGCAGAAACTGCTTATGAAGGTTTGAAGCAATATCGATACCTACAACAATTAGAAGGTATGAAAACAATAGAGGGTGTGAATTATCATTGGACTTACGATGGACAAGAGATATGTGTCGCTTTTCACAACACACGTGAATTGCGTCACAAGTGTATTCAGCTTACGGGTGAAAATAAATGAACGAAAAAGGCTATACATTATTAGAATCATTGTTGCAAGTCGTCGTTTTTGTGTTAATTTCTCATCTTTTTATAGTCATCATGCTGTGGTATGCAGAAATGAAAACAACCATATTGACGGATGAACAAACGAAATGGGAGCTATTTGTTTATGATTTGAATATGTATTTAGTGGATGTTTCATCGTTCACGATGCGCGATGATCAAAAGAGAATAACTTTCCAAGTTTCTAACTCACTTCATCATATTGATTGCTACAACAATATTATACGCAATCAAGTGAATGGTGGACATGTACCATTGCTTATCGGTCTTCGTAGCTGTCAGTTCCAATTTAAAAATAATGAACTAACAGTTGCTGTTGAATTTTCGAGTGGTTTGCAGAAGGAGCGGACCTATTATGTGCCAATTATTGAAAAATGACAGAGGGGCTATTTTTTTAATCGCAATTGCATTATTATTTTTTGTAACTACTTTTGTTCTTACGTATTGTATGTCTTATGAAATTCAGTTACGAACATATGATGCGCTTGAAAAGGTCAATGTTCGAGCTACGATAAATTTATTAGGACAAATTTTGTCAGACAGTGTAGAATCGTAGTTATAAGAAGGTGATTCGAATGCGAAAAATATATTTAGTTGGCTTTATGGGATGCGGGAAAAGTGCGTTAGGAAGGCGGTTAAGCTATTTATTAAAGCTACCGTACTATGATATGGATCATGAAATTGTTAGACAACAGGGCATGACAATTCCACAAATTTTCGAAAAATACGGAGAGGCACGTTTTCGAGAGATAGAAACAGAATTTTTGAAAAATTTCCGAGACGAAGCTTGTATTATTTCAACAGGCGGTGGTGTAGCCGTAAATGGAGAAAATCGAAAAATTATGAGACGTAGTGGCCTCGTGTTCTTTTTAGATGCGACATTCGAAGATATTTACAAACGAATACAGCATGATCCAAACCGACCAATTGTACAAAGTTCAACAAAGGAAGAGTTAGAAGAACTGTATCACTACAGAAGGAAGTTTTATCGTGAAGCAGGACATATACAGGTTTTGACAGAAGGTAGAACTATGCGCAATATTCTAGAGTATTTAGTATTCCAGGTGAAAAGGTTGAAAGGCGAACGATAATAAGTGAAAACACATTCAATGTTCGTTTATTATGTTAATTTAAAAAATGATTGCCTTTTCAATACAATCAATGTTAGGATATAGACTAATAAGGTAACTTAAGTACATTGAATACTAAATAGTACCAAGATGATTCTTGGGCGGATGATTGTGCGGGGAGAGCGCGTATAGACGCCACCGAAGGAGCAAGTAGCAAAGGGCTATGAATCTCTCAGGTAAAAGGACTCGTACAAGACGCAACTCTGGAGAGAGCTGTAGTACAACAGCCACCAAAGGGGAAAGCCTACTGATTGGCAATCAAGTTATGCGAGTCAGTGTGGTGTAACTTTCAGGTGCAAGGACAGAGAATCCCGAAAAGGGGTTCGTCTGTCTTTTTTTATGTAGAAAAACAGACGAACTACTACAAGTAAAAATGATACTAACAATAAGGGGGCAATACTCATGACGAATGAATTAAAACGTACACCTCTATTCGATGAATACGCAAAGTTTGGTGGTAAAACAATTGACTTTGGTGGATGGGAACTCCCAGTGCAATTCTCTTCTATTAAAGATGAACATGATGCCGTGCGTAGTCGTGCTGGCTTATTTGATGTGTCACATATGGGAGAGATTGTCGTAACAGGTCCTGAAGCACTGGACTTTTTACAAAATCTTTTGTCAAATGACATTTCAAAAATTGCTACAGGTCAAGCGCAATACAATGCAATGTGCTATGAAGATGGTGGCGTTGTCGATGATTTATTAACGTATAAATTGGCTGACAATCATTATTTATTATGTGTCAATGCAGCGAATATTGAAAAAGATTATGACTGGATGTTGGAAAACCAAAACCAGTATGATGTCACAATCGACAATCAATCAGATGCTTATGCGCAAATTGCCCTTCAAGGTCCATTAGCTGAAGAGGTTCTTCAAACATTAACAACGACTGATTTAAGTGCAATTAAATATTTCCGCTTCCAAGAGGACGTTGAGGTTGCTGGGCACAAAGCGTTAGTTTCTCGCAGTGGTTACACAGGAGAAGATGGTTTTGAGCTGTACGGTTCCCCAGAAGATATTAAAGCACTGTGGGTCAAAATCTTAGAAGCTGGTAAAGACAAAGGTGTTGTTCCAGCAGGTTTAGGCTGCCGTGACACACTGCGTTTTGAAGCAGGTCTTCCGCTTTACGGTCAAGAGCTATCAGCGACAATTTCTCCACTTGAAGCAGGTATTGGATTTGCAGTGAAATTAAATAAAGAAGACTTTATTGGTCACGATGCATTAGTTGCACAAAAAGAAAATGGTTTATCTCGCAAGCTTGTTGGGATTGAAATGATCGATAAAGGGATTCCACGTCATGGCTACAAAGTGTTCAACAATGGCGAGGAAATTGGTGAAGTGACAACAGGTACACAGCTTCCTTCTTCTAAACGTAATGTTGGTCACGCGTTAATTAACAGCCAATTCGCAACTATCGGAACAGAATTAGAAATCGAAATTCGTGGTAAGCACTTAAAGGTAATCACAGTTGAAACACCGTTTTACAAGCGTTCAAAATAAAATTTGAAAAGAGGGACCTACATTTATGAAACATCGTTATTTACCAATGACGGAGCAAGATAAACAAGAAATGTTAGACGTAGTTGGTGTATCCTCAGTTGATGAACTATTCGAAGATATTCCAGAAATAGTACGATTTAAAGGCCTTTATGACATTAAAGAAGCGAAATCAGAATCAGCACTTTTAAAAGAATTATCAGCACTTGCTGCGAAAAACAAAGATACCAACGCTAATGTCTCATTTTTAGGTGCAGGCGTTTACAATCACTATAAACCGGTTATCGTGGATCACGTTATTTCTCGTTCAGAGTTCTATACAGCTTATACACCTTACCAACCTGAAATTTCACAAGGGGAATTACAAGCAATTTTTGAATTCCAAACGATGATTGCCGAACTAACAGGAATGGATCTTGCTAACTCTTCTATGTACGATGGAGGAACTGCACTCGCTGAAGCAGGTATGCTCGCAGCAGGCCATACACGTCGTAAGAAAATTTTAGTATCTGAAACGGTTCACCCTGAGTACCGTGACGTCGTTGCTACATATGCATACGGTCAATCGATTGACATCGTAACAATCCCTCAAAAAGATGGTGTAACGGATGTTGGCGCATTAAAAGAGCTAATCGATGACAATACTGCTGCTGTCATTGCACAATATCCAAACTTCTTTGGTCAAATCGAGGACTTACAAGTTATCGGTGACATTGCACATGAAGCAAAAAGTTTATTTGTTGTATCCTCAAATCCACTAGCATTAGGTATTTTAACACCTCCTGGAAAGTTAGGTGCTGATATTTGTGTTGGTGATGCGCAAGTTTTTGGTATCGCAGAAGCATTCGGTGGTCCTCACTGTGGTTTCTTCGCTGTGACAACAAAATTAATGCGGAAAGTTCCTGGCCGTCTTGTTGGTGAAACAGTGGATGGTGAAGGTCGACGTGGTTACGTACTAACATTACAAGCACGCGAACAGCATATTCGTCGTGATAAAGCGACTTCTAATATTTGTTCAAACCAAGCACTTCTGGCACTTGCAGCTTCAGTTGCAATGACAGCACTTGGTAAGCAAGGTGTTCGTGAGATGGCTACGCAAAATATTGCCAAAACGCGCTATGCGAAAAATGCCTTTGAAGCGGCAGGCTTCACAGTAGCATTCCAAGGTGCACACTTTAATGAAATCGTCGTAAAAACGAATAGATGCGTCAAGGAAATCAATAAAGGCTTAATTGAAAAAGGTATTATCGGTGGGTATCCATTAGGTCAAACTTATGAAGCTTTAAAGCATCATGTGTTAATTGCTGTAACTGAATTACGCACGAAGGAAGAAATTGATGCACTTGTTGCAGAAATGGGGGCTCTCAATGCATAACGAAAATCAATCACTCATTTTTGAAATTACAAAAGAAGGTCGCGTAGGGTACAGCTTAGAAGCACTTGATGTGCCAGCAGTTGATCTTTCAGATTTACTTCCTGCAAACTTAATTAGAGAAGAAGCTGCAGAATTACCAGAGGTTTCTGAGCTAGACATTATGCGTCACTATACAGCACTTTCTCGTCGAAACCATGGTGTAGACTCTGGCTTCTATCCATTAGGCTCTTGTACGATGAAATATAATCCGAAAATTAATGAAGCCGTTGCTCGTTTTTCTGGCTTTGCCAACGTTCACCCATTACAAGATGAATCCACTGTACAAGGTGCAATGGAACTTCTGTATGACCTACAAACTTCTTTAGTAGAAATTACAGGTATGGACGAAGTCACATTACAACCAGCAGCAGGCGCACATGGTGAATGGACAGCATTAATGATGATTCGTGCCTTCCATGAGGCGAATGGCGAAGGTCACCGTAATAAGGTTATCGTGCCTGACTCAGCACATGGTACAAATCCGGCATCTGCAACTGTCGCTGGTTTTGAAACAATTACGGTAAAATCCGATGAAAATGGCTTAGTTGATATTGAAGATTTACGCAATGTAGTGGGTCCTGACACAGCTGCATTAATGCTAACAAATCCAAATACGCTGGGCTTATTTGAAGAGAATATTATCGAAATGGCAGAGCTCATTCACGCTGTTGGCGGTAAAGTTTACTATGATGGAGCTAACTTAAACGCAGTAATGAGTAAAGCGCGCCCTGGCGACATGGGCTTTGACTGTGTCCACCTGAACTTACACAAAACATTTACAGGCCCACATGGCGGCGGTGGTCCAGGCTCAGGTCCAGTTGGCGTAAAGGCAGATTTAATTCCGTTCCTACCAAAACCAGTCCTAGTAAGAACAGAAGAGGGAACATACCACTTCGACTACGAACGTCCACAATCAATTGGTCGCGTAAAGCCTTACTATGGTAACTTTGGGATTAACGTCCGTGCGTACACATATATCCGTACGATGGGCCCAGATGGCTTAAAAGCTGTAACGGAATATGCAGTTTTAAATGCAAACTATATGATGCGTCGTCTAGAGCCGTTCTTCGACCTACCATATAACCGTCATTGTAAGCATGAATTTGTATTATCGGGTCGTCGTCAAAAGAAACTGGGCGTACGTACATTGGATATCGCAAAACGCCTGTTAGACTTTGGCTACCATCCACCAACAACATACTTCCCACTAAACGTGGAAGAGGCGTTGATGATTGAGCCAACTGAAACAGAATCAAAAGAAACATTAGATGCATTCTGTGACATTATGATTCAAATCGCAAAAGAAGCAGAAGAAAATCCATCTATTGTGCAAGAAGCACCACATACAACAGTCGTATCTCGTCTAGACGAAACACGCGCTGCTCGTACACCAGTGCTACGTTACCAAAAAGCATAATATGCATTGCAATAGAGCTGTTTGAAAAGTATTTATTTACTTATCGAACAGCTTTTTTGTTTGTTTTGTTACACCCTTTTACTTAGCTAGAGTATCATGCGAAAGGAAGCCCGACCTGAGCGAACCTGCGCGAACCTGGGCGGAACCTGAGCGGAACCTGAGCGAACCTGAGTGGAACCCGAGCGAACCGTCGCCGAACCCGAGCGAACGGAGTCCATACCCGAACAATCCGAGCCCATCTCTGAGCGTACTAACCCACCTTTCCGATCATATCGCCGAGCAACTCGAGCGAAACGATGCCTGCCACTGAGTTTCGCAAGTTCAACCAGTTTTATGTCTAGTAATGGGAAATATAATAAAAGTCATGGTTATAGCACTGACAATTGACAAGAAAATTGCTAATATAGAGGAATATATTTATATTAATTACATTAATTTGGAATTAAAACTCTGACAATGCATAGTAATTTTGTCATAAAATGTACATATTTTTCAAGATGGATATTGCAAAAAAGGATGGTAGAAGGCATATGAATGCTATTTTGTACGACGTAAGCTTACCAATAAATTGTGTTCTGAAAGATACATATAAAATCAATGAGATCATTTCTTCAAGTAAGTTGTCAATTGTTTACAGAGGAGAAAACCTCGATTCTGGAGAGCAAGTTATCATAAAAGAGTTCTATCCAAGTGACATTGCTTTACGTGACTTAGATAATATAAGCGTGATTAATCGCCTTCCTTCTACAAAGGAAAAATTTGCAGAGTTAAAGGGGAATTTTCTACATGAGGCAGTTCTCTTGCAGCAAATCGTTCATAAAAATATTGTGAGGTACCTCGAACATTTTCAAGAAAACGGGACTATTTATATCGTGATGGAATTCTATGAAGGGATGCTTTTACATCAATATGTAAAAAAATATCAATTGGATAATCGAAATCAGTTGTATAAAAGTATATTTCTGCCGTTAATTGATGCGTTAGATTATCTGCATAACAAAGGCATACTACATCGAGATATTAAACCCAGTAATATAATAATTGATCAAGAAGGAAGTCCGCAGATACTGGATTTTGGTTCAGCTGTATTTTATAAAGCAGCAACGGCACATAAAATTTTTACATCCCCTGGATTTTCTCCGCTTGAGCAATATTCTGACAAAACTCAGCAGGGGGTTTACACAGATATCTATAGTTTAGCGGCAACATTTTACTATGCTCTTACTGACGTTGTACCTATGGATGTATCTCAAAGAGTAATTGAAGATGGTATAAAAAATGTCAGACAGTATAACAAAAAAGTGAGTTTTATAATGGCACAGGCGATCATGTGGAGTCTAACAGTCAACGCAAAAAAAAGATGCTTTTCGCTAAAATTCTTGTTATTGACTATTTTATCTGAGAGTATAGTCATTAAAATAAAGTATTATTTTGACTATAATAATAAATAATTTTACAAAAATAAAGCTATGTAATCATTTTGCAATTTCATAATATTGAAAATTATAACAGCTAGTGGATGCCTATATTGTCATCTAATAGCTGTTTAATATTGTTAAATCAATGTTTCTATTACAATTTAAGTTATTTATTACCACAAAAATTAACATGGTTATTTTTTACTAATAATACATTTATGTAATTTAATTTGAAAAAAATACTATTGTAAATATTGACAATAATTTTTCGTAATGTATAGTTACTTGTGATACATATTGTCACTAGTGTAACGCCCGATATGACTGGATCTTCAGTGAATGCCATTTTACAACTGCATAAACATACTGTACCCTTTGTCGGATGAGGAATTCCAAGGGCTTTCTGTGCTTTTTGGTACCATTTAATTACTATAAAGTATAAAAATAGTGTTTGTTAACTGTGTATTATTGGCTAAAAAGTGTTACCACTAATGATTATGTTTTACAAATAGTTACTCGAAATTCGTTATAAAGGAGGGATGGCTGTAGAATTTTACAGCCGAATAAATGGAGATTATCAATCAAACAAACAGAACAATGCTCTTTGAGGAGATTAATCCAGAAAAGCTGGACTTAATTACCCTTGTAGGAGATGTAAAAGGAATTGACAGCCTCAGTGATGAGAAAGTCAAAGAAATCAATCAATATCTTCTAGTAAAAAGCTTCGACGAATTTTTAGATAAGTTTTCTCCTACAGTCTATTCATTCTACAATGCAGCAAATCAAAAAGTGATGTATACATTAAAAAAGCCAGAAGGCATTCAAGATGATTGTATTTCTGAAATCGCAATCGATCAAAATAATGATTTTTTAAAGATGCTATTTACCCTCATCGATACGAAACGCAGCCAGGGCATTACCAATGTTGACTTTAAATTTGAAAATCTATTAGATATGATTTCGCCGAAAAAAGTTATGGACGATATCCGTCAAGTCAGAAAAGAAATTCATTACATGTACGGTGAATATGAAAAATTAGACGACGGTGATCCTAAAAAGCTAGATACCGGGGATAAGCTAAACCTGATGTTTGAAGTAGCAAGTCGCAACTATAACAACGTAATGGCAATGTTGCCATTAGCAATCGAAGATATTAAGACGAGACTGCTACTAGGTGCTAACCAGGAAGAAGATGAATCCGAAAAACTGCAAATTGGCACACTTACTATTGGTGAAACGGGTGAACTAAAAATTATCGAAGCACCTCAAAATACGAATTCTGAACTGATGGTCATTGAAGAAAACAGTAACTATGGTTTAAGTACAGTGTTTGAAGAGGACTATGAATCGATTACAGAATCACCTTCTTCCTATGTGAAAGATTTAGTAGTAAGAACCTTCTCACCATTACCAACAGTGAGAGCAGAATTTGATGTAGAAACAGAGGTACAGAACTACAATACATACTTAGAATTCTATAAAGATGCTAAAGATGAATTTGTAAAGACTGTAAAGCCATTAGTAGAAAAATTACTTGGCGTCAAAATGTATTTTGATCAGTATGCGACAAAAAACAAAGGGATGCAGCCCTCGTTGCTTGTAACTAATACAAAATTAGACATGCTCGTTAAAAGTAATAATATCCCAAGATTGAGTACGTATCTAAATACAGTAAACTCGAAAAATGACTTTACTGACACGGTCTGGTATGGCATTGTGCCATCACTAGAGCTAGAAGCATCTGGAAAGATGAAAGTGAGCAGAGCACGTTTCAAAGGGAATGAGAAAGTTGCCAAGCAAGAAGGTAACACAATGGAATCCCTAACTATGCTGCTTGATACTGTAAAGGATTATAAAGTTCAAATATTCTTCAACTTTATGGCAGAAGAAGAAACAACTTTCAACGGAATAGCAACAGCAGGTATAGACCGACTTATCGATAAATGTTCTGTTCTCGTTCGAAAAGAATTCAGTGAATTTGCAATCCCTTGTCTCCCGAATTTCACAATTATTCCAAAAGATAAATCTGGAGTAGTGATTGATACAAGAATGCAGACAACTGAAAATGGGGCAAAGCTGTCTAAGGAAAAGGAAGATATTTTAAAGCTATGGATAGAGGGTGTCTATGTAGGTGCTAGCTATGTAGCCGCAGGTATTGTGTCTGCATATCAATGTCCAGAATATCTAAAAGAATCTTTCCGAAATGTCAAAAGAAGCTACCCTGGCGTTCGATTTGATATTGAAGCAGGAGATAACTCACTAAGAGCTGTTACAACGATGGCAAAAGAAATCTCAGGTTTTACCAACAATATTAAAGACGCCATTAACAGTAGAAGCTTTGGCTTTGTGTTCTCATCAGAAAACGCTCAGCTTCAGGATAAAGACATTAAACGTATTACCGTGTATAAAGCAAGAAGCCTTGCAATGGAGGAAGACGGATTCGATTCTATTTACAAAACACAAGTTAGTACCTATATCGAACGAATTCTACGTTTCCAATCAGGTGACTTTAAACATGAAAATATTGTTCGTTTCTTTAGTAATAATCCAAGTAGCCAAAAAAGCAAGTGGCTTAATGATAAAGGCTATGTAAACTCGGTTATCCATGATGGAGACGATATCGGCTACATTATTGATGAGAAAACGAGCTTATGTCAAATAGATTTAGTATTTAACGGCAATGTGAAGAACCTTGAAGTCATGATTACAAAAGGCACAAGTGCAGTTAAAGCTTAAGCGATTTTCACCTGCATTTTAAATTTTATCCATTGATGTATTCGTTGGATGTTTAAGATTTATTCATCAATAAATCTTTTAACATAAATATATGAATCTCCTTAAACCTGTACTTGGTGAAAGATTTACATATTTCTCGATGTTTGCTTTAGCCAAACGACGAGAAATTAAGAAAGCTTGAAACATTGCAATTTCACCAAGAATAGATTAAGTGTTGATTCGAAAAAATTCTAGGAGGTAATAAGAATGGGTTTTGTATTAAAAGTAGAAGGATCAGAAGCAATTGAACTAGGGTTAGAAAGTATTATGACGGTTGAGTATGAAACAGATACGCCAGATGACTCAAACGCTCGTTCAACAGATGTTGGAGCAACTTTAAAAATTAAAGGGAAAATCCTTACTGCAACAGATGGCGATAATTCTGATGACACGATGAAATTAGGATTATGGTCATTAGTACCTGCTGAAAAAGCTGACTGTTACCGTAAAGTAACATTAGAAGTTATCTCGGCTGATCAAGTAGTAAGAAAAATTAATTTCCCAAATGCGTTTGTTGTTGACTACACAGAAAGATACGGCGACACAGAAGGTATTGGCGAATTCTTCCTATTCATCAAACAAAAGAAAGACAAAACAGATTTAGCAAAAATCGAAGGCGGCTACGCTGTCTAAATCGTAGTTTGATAGAACACACCAAATTATCTAAGGGACTATATAGTTCCTTAGATAATTTTGAATAATCCTAATACTGGGGATGAAATTTAATGAAAAATCATTACGAAATTCTAGGCGTTAGCAGACAAGCAACACAAGATCAAATAAAACTTGCATACAGAAAACTATCAAAAAAACATCATCCAGATGTAAGCGGTGGTAACAAGGAATCGGAAAAGATTTTTTTAGAGGTGCAAGAGGCATACAAAGTACTGAAAGACACAGATTCGAGAGAGGCATATGACGCTCGTCTTGATGATGTGAGACAAGATGCTAGTTATTCAAATGACAATACGAATAAATCACGTCAGCAATCCAAGGTAAATAAGCAAGATTTTAATATGCATGATATTGAAAAGAACTTCGAGCATTTTTTTGGCTTTAATCCGAAAACGAAAGAAATGTCAGCACAAAATAAATCGGCAAAGAAAAATCCAATAGATACGACGGATTTATTTGAGCGCTTTTTTAATAAATAACAACATATGAACAATTAGTGTGGGGGAGAGTGATAACGTGTATGACATGAAAAATTCAGCCTATGCGCAGAGTGAAAAGAAACAAATGATGTTAAGAATTATAGATATTTTAATTGTTACTATCGCTTTCTTTTTCATTTTATATGTATTCGTAATGAATCAAGATTTTCTGTTGAAAACGATTATTGGATCAATACTAGCGGTAATCATCATTGTTTATGGCTCCATTATGTATGAAACGAAGAAAGTTTTAAATGACATAACGGATACAGACATTCAGAAAATTGTCCTTCTCAGCGAACAAGGGAAGGAAATGAAAGAATGGTCGATAAAAGGAAAAACCTCACTACTTATAGGAAAAAGCACAACAGAACTAGAAGCTGACATCGATTTAAGTGGTACAGAATATGAATCGCTCATTAACTACGAGCATGCTGTGTTAAATTGTGTTTCTGGCATGTGGTACATAGAGGATATTGATTCTGTTAACGGTGTAGGCATTAAGAAATCCAATAAACGGGTTAAAAATAGATTAAAATATGACAATCCATCTCGCATAAATCATGGAGATATTATATACATAGCAAATACACGTATTTTAGTGAAATAAAGAAAATCTAGATTCGTAACAAAGACGGGGGAAAATGAAAATGAGTTTGATTAGATGTACAAATGGTCACATGTTTAGTTCAAGAAGACATAGAAATATTTGTCCGTATTGCAATGTGATGGTGGAGCAGGAACCAAAGGGTACTAGCCAACCCATCGCTGTTATGGAAGCGGATGATAAAACAATGCCCTATCTTGGAGAAATGGATGGTATTGACCCTGTTACAGGTTGGTTAGTTTGTATTGAAGGTCCTCAAATGGGAAGAGACTACCGCATTTTATCTGAAAAGAACTTTATCGGCAGAGCTGAAGATATGCATATTCGGATTATTGGAGATAATTCCATTTCTAAACGTAATCATGCTGTTATTGTCTATGATCCTAAAAAAAGAAATTTCTATCTCCTGCCCGGCGACGCATCAGGATTAGCCTATCTCAATAATGAAGCAGTCTATACGCCCACAGAGCTAGCGGCATACGATGTTATCCAATTAGGTAGAAGTATGTTTCTGTTTATTCCTTTATGTGGTGTTCACTTTGAATGGGAAAACAACCAGAGTGAGGGATGATGACAAATGGAACAGAAGTTACTGCCATACATAGTTGTACTTGGATTTCTCATTGTACTCATAGGTTTGCTAATCATTAGAAATATTATTGTGAAAAAAGTTGAAACGCGAAAGATTGAAATCGGCAATGGTCAGACAGTTGGTAGACGTGACGAGCAGGATGATTATTTTTCTACAGCTGAAACGAATATTGGAACAATGGCTGTACTTGCAGATGGGATAAGTGGTTTGGCTAACGGTCGAATGGCAAGTACGATTGCTGTCACGACATTTATTCAAGAGTTTATGAAGCTTACTAGTCTAGGAAATATCCAATCCTTCTTTAAGGAAACTGCGATGGCCAGTAATCAGATGATTGTACAAAATCTAAATGGTTCTAATGGGGGCACTACACTCGTGGCTGCAGTTATTGATGAACATGGATTTCTACATTGGGGAGCCGTCGGAGATAGTGTGATTTCAATCTTTCGAAACGGAGAATTTATAGCGATTAATCAAAAGCATATTTTTGAATCTGTATTAAAAGAGCGTTATATCTCTGGGGAAATCTCGCAGCTAGAGGTGCAAGAGAATCCATTAAAAAAAAGGCTTATTAATTATTTAGGGTATGAAGGATTTAAAAATATAGATACTGGAAAAAGTCCAATTAAGCTTCATAGAGGAGATAAGGTATGTCTATTTAGTGATGGCATCTATGATACCTTAACAGAGGTTGAAATGGAAAAAATTCTTTCCCAACAGGCTCCACCCTATGATTTAGCTCAAAATATGATAAAAGCTGTTGAACAAAAGCGCTTAAAAAATCAAGACAATGCCACCATCGTCATTCTAGAAACAACATGGACATAATGCTGATTTATGCGTGATTATTATTGGCTCAGTAAATAAGGAGGATAATCATGAGAAAGGAAAATAGCGATTTCAAAACAAGCTTTCTATCAGAAGCGGGCTCGTTTATGCAGAATAAGGACTATTTTGCCTATGCAGAGCTAGACGATTTTGCCTGCTGGGTGGCTGTAAAAGGACTAGATGCTGATCAGGAAATCAATAGTGCAGAGTTAGCGGCAAAGGGTATCCTTGAGAAATTTATGGAAAAACCATCAATGTCTAAAAGGAGCATTAAAAAATATATAAAAAATGCGCAAAACTTACTACAAGCGCAAAGCTTAAGAGTAAGACTGAAAGCAAGCATCGTCGTCGTTGTATCAGATTATTCCAAAATGATTTGTGCAGTGGCAGGGAATACAAGACTCTATCATTTTCGAAATGGCCTATTGACCTATAAAAGCAGTGATCAAAGTCTAGCACAAGAGCTAGTGAATGACAGGAACAGTTCATTCGATATTAGCCAACATGATGAACGAACGAATCTGTTAAATTATCTTGGAAAGCCGAATAGCTTTCAACCTTTCGTTTCGAATAAGATCAAGCTAATGGATGGCGACGTATTGCTACTTTGCACATCGGGATTATGGGAAGAAGTTAGTGAAATTGAGATGGCAGACGCATTAGAGGGCGCCAAGGAACCCGAGCAATATACAGATCTATTGGAGGAAGTACTTTTAAGTAGGCAAAAAAAAGTCGTCAATAACTACACAATAGCATCTATTTTCGCTAATAAGATTTATCAGGAAACAAACAAGAAAAAAATGAAATACATTAAGATGATTGTAGCTGCCCTCATCGTAGCATTAATTGTTGGAGGAAGTACGATCTTTTATCAAGCAAAACAAGCAAAAAAATTAGCAGAATTGACAGTAGAGATGAAGGAGCATGAAAAGACCGGTAACGTTAATTTTCAGGATGGAAATTATGCGGATGCTTTACTGGAATATAGCGAAGGCCGAAATGCCGCCAAGAAATTGAAAGATCCTATACATAGAAATTTACTAGCTAGAAAGTTAAGAGTGACGCAGCTGATTATTAATGGCGATAAGGCAGCTGAGGCAGGGGAATTTACTGACGCAATGGCGCATTATGAGAAGGCCAAAAAGGAAGGCAAGCTTATTAAAAGCTTCGGCAAAGAGGTTATTGAACAAAGAATTACCAATATGGATTCCATTGTTCAAATTGTTGAGGGCATAAAGGATGGCGATTTTAGATTTGAGGCAGAGGACTATAATGGCGCACTAGAAACCTATCAAAAAGCACGAAAGAAGGCACTTGCGATATCCTTTACTGGTGAACCTCAAATAAAGGTAAAGATTGAAGAAACAGAAGAAAAAATAGCGGAATTGAAGAAGGCACAGAAGGAATTGAAAGCGGAAGGATTAGAAAAAAACGGCGATCAAAGCTATGCACGACAACAATACTTGCAGGCAATCGAATCCTATACACTTGCGCAAGAAATCTATCAGGAGACAGATTTACTCGCGAAGGTTTTAGGTCTCGAACGTAAAATCATGAATGCCAATGACAAGTTAAATCCGGTTCCTCAAGCACAAACAGCTGATACAGCAGCGAGTGGAGCGGAACCGCCAATGGATGAGGCGACAGCGGCCGATCAGCATTCAGATACTGAGAAAGAAGGAAAGTAAAGTGATAAAAGAGCTCATGTTTGAACGGTTACGTAAAATAGAAAATCTAGAGCAACGTCAACTGCTAAAGGATATTGTCAGTGGCGTCTTTGTCAATTTAGTCGATTATCAGGATGAAATGAACAAAAAGCTTGAGGAGCGCATATTCAACGAAATGGAAGATTTGGAGAATAAGCACGATATTTTTGTAACACTCAGTTCAAAGGAAGATGTCGATCCCATTCATGATTGCTTATTCCCTATGCTTCCATCTGATCTTGAACAGAAACAAATTCATATTGGAAAAATGCTTGAAGCGCTTAGGAAAAATGAAACATTTGTCCTGCTCACATTATTTTTACAGTGTGATTCTAGACAAATCCAGCAGTTACTTACGCAACAGCGCTACTTTGCTGGCAAACTTTTAACGACGCAAGGACAAGTCGACATAAAGGTAAGTCTTCAAAAGAATACAAGTTATTTGGAAGAGATAGACAAGCTATATCCCATTTTTCAAATAAATGGCCTACCGTGGAAAACCATCAATCACCCCTATGCCCATAAATTTTTTGATGTGGTTCTCGTCGATAGCCCTCCTTTAAACGAAGATGCCGAAATTATTGAATTCACCATGGATTTACAAGAATTTGAGCATAAAAAACGTCTGGATATGGTGCCGCTATGGAATATTGAAAGACATGCGGTGAAGAATGTAGGATTCCCCACCCCAGCCGTCGATAAAGTGAATTATGAGCATGTTCTTTCTCTTCGAAAGACCGGAAGTCACCATGGCTATCTCGTAGATACACAAGAGGAAAATGTACGTTATGTGAAACGCTTAGAAAATGAAATAACCATTGTTTCACCACAGGACAAATCCGGTATTTGGCAATTATTAAAAATAGCGCAAATAGAAGAAGAGAAAATTGGAAAACTGAATTATCCACTTGTCTCTAATCGCAGAACGGATCGTTTTATGCACAAGTATGCAAGTAAATATTTAGCCAATGTGAAAACAAAAGGTGAAATCATAAGACTTGTCAATTCCTTTGAAATTGCTGAAAAGATAGAGCTGGCAAATGTAGAAATAATGGAATCATTCCAAGGAACAAGCTTCAGTCATTCTACAGATCCGTCCTTATTAGATGTAATAGGTGAAAAAAGCAACAAAAAAGTCATGCTGTTGCAATTTACAGCTAAAGAGGAAAAAAGTTTTATTTCAAATGATATTTTAAGCTTCCTTGTTTCGGAAGTGCAAAGACATTTCTTTGAATATAGATGCGAAGGTATATGGCTATGAATTATATTTGGGATTTGCTTATTAGAGCCGAGGACGAGGGCTTTGCGAAAAAGGATATCCAGTTTCATCTTGCCAAAGACTTTTCACCCTATATGGAACTTAGCCCACAATTATTGAATGCACAACAGCTAGAACAACAGGTCGAAGTAAATCCCTATTATCGATATTATGAAATCTTTAAAAACCTATTTCATCCAGATAACGTGAATGATTTAGAGCTAAGGCAGTATTTCTTGGATTTTGTGCTGCATTTTCTGGCAGAAATCGATCGAATGCAAGGCATGAATAAACGAGAGTTCTCGATACAATTCATCCTCAGAGAAATCGACGCAAATGTATTTGGCAATACGGTGAGGGACAACATGCATGCATTTACAAAAAAGGAAAAAGAGATGGTCGTGCTAAATATTTTAAGGCTATATCAAACAGGTGATGAAATTTACTTGTTAAAGGATACGATGAAAAGGCTTTTTTCACATTGCATGATTTATGTTAAATCGGAGGAACAAGATGAGCTACTTCTATATATTGGCCAAAAGAAGTCAGCGTTTAACGAGATGAAAGTACGACTTGTTCAAGAAATCTTCCTACCAGTGAACTTTCAAATGGAGGTTTATTGGCAAAATCACTTTGGCATAATTGGTGCAGAGGAAACAATGAAGCTGGATCGCATAGCCCTTTACTGAATAGAGCGGAGGAGGATTCAGGATGAATAAATATTCGTATAAACTGTATGCAAATAAGCGCTATACAGAAAAGAAATATATGACATTTACACGTGTGGAATTAATGGAAATGACAACCTTCCAGCTTAGAAATATTTGCTCTAAGGAAAAGCTTGTCACAGGGCTCATTAATACACTAACAAGAGATCAGCTAATTCAGACCATATTAAGATACAGAGGTGCTGAAGAAAATCTTCTAATTAAAGAGAACAAAGATGGGGGCTTTGAACGAGTTGAAGCCGCGATGCAAACCTATTTAAAAACGCCTCTTTCTGACAATGGTGAGATAAAAATCCCTGCGAAAATGAGCCTTTATCAAGGAATGAAAATCGATAAGCCAGACCAGTATCTTGTAGAAACAGGCGGTTTTCTTGTGGAGTCCAATGTACTGTTAGTGAATGAACAGTTTGCGCTTTGCGGAATTCTTAACCTAATAAAAGATGACCAGTATCCGAATCGTTACTATCTTGCAGCTGAGCAAGCAATCGGCATACGGGAGACAAAAAATAAAAACTACAGCTGTATTTTCTTAAGAAAGCAAGATTCAGAGTATATTTACAAGTCTTACTATCAAGAGAACCCACTGCCACCGACAAATCTTCATTATTATAAAGTGCCATTACCAGATTTGGAAATCAAACAGTTGGAAACGACCAATGCCATTCTGGCAATCGATTTTGGAACGACGAATACAACGGCAGGTGTTTATTTAGATAGTGATTATGTTACCTCGCCATGTAGTCATGATTTATTAAACCAAAGAATTCAGTTAAATAGCATCAACTTTGTAGCGTTCCCAGACCCACTTCATCAAAATGAATGGATTGAAGTAGTGCCGACCGTTATGACCGTAGCAGATTGCTCGAATCCAGATCAAGTAAGCTATCATTTTGGCTACGAAGCGTTAAAAGTGATGAAAAAAAATAGCTATACAACGCTTGCAACAAAATTTCAGGGCATTAAACGCTGGGTCAGTAACTATGCAAAGCTGGAAGAAGTGATGGATGCAAACGGTAACACGGCACTTGTTCCACGAAGTCAAATTTTAAGAGAGTTTGTGCTGTACATTGTTCGCATGGCGGAGCATCAATTTAAATGTCGATTCAAGCACTTGCACATTTCAAGTCCCGTAAAGCTGAAAACACAATTTCTTGATATGTTTCATGCTATTTTGCCTGAATATCAAATTGAATCACAACATGCACTCGATGAAGGGATGGCTGTGCTCTATAATACCATCGCGAATCAAATAGAGAATAATAGCTTTACGGATGGCAAGGAATACAAAGCACTGGTCATCGATTGTGGAGGCGGTACAACCGACCTTTCTTCCTGTAAGTTCCAAATCGAGGATGGACATATCTCTTATAAAATTGATATTCATACAACTTACGAAAATGGAGATACCAATTTCGGTGGCAATAATATTACATACCGTATTTTTCAGTTTATGAAAATTGTTTTTGCGAATTATTATAGTCGGGGTAAGAGTGCCTATGATATCGATACATTAATCGATATTCCGGGCAAGGATATATATAGACATGTCGATGATTTTGGTGTGGAAGCAGTCTATGAGCAATTCGAAACGGCCTTTCGTGAAGCCGAACACATTATCCCTACTCGTTTTAAAGAATATGAAAATCGAACGCGCGATGAATACTTGCGTGTACGAAATAATTACTATTTCTTATGGGAAATGGCAGATGAGATGAAGAAGGAATTCTTCCGAAAGACAGGGATTTTAAGAAGTCGTTTTTATTCAGAAAATGATCTGCATCAAGATAGTGATATAAACGTAACAGCAGTGGATCGCTGGTGTCTGTCACTTCTCGAAAACAATCAATTCAAAGATGTCTACGACTATCCTAATGTCTATTTCAATATTAAGGAAATTAATCACCTTATTAAGGCTGATATTTATGATATCGTCAGAGAGTTTTTAGAGGAGTTTTATGAAAACGGCCTTCTTGGGGAATATTCGATTATTAAGCTAACGGGTCAATCCTGTAGAATCGATGCCTTCCGAGAGGCATTAAAGGAATTTGTACCAGGACGAAGCATTGAATTTAGGCAAAAGGCTGAAAATGTTGGAAAGGTACCGGAGTTAAAGCTTGCTTGTTTACGAGGCGCACTCCGATATTTAAATGCCAAGAAGATTGGCATGATCGAAACCAATGTAACCAACCATGCACCAGTAGTGCCTTATGCTGTTAGTGCCTTTACGCATAACCGTCAGGAAAAGCTGCTCATCAGCAGTCTAGAGCGACTAAACCAAATTCACGGTACGATATCACGTCCATGGGGTGTCACGGAAGTTGAATTTTACCTCAGCGGCAGTGACAACCATACAACACATAAATACATTTACTTTAATCGACAAGAAGATTTTGTTTCAGTTCTTTATGAGAACATCGCTGCCTACTATCAAGATAAAATTCCACAAGATGAGACGGATTCCATCGTTAATGGCGAAGTAAAATTCTTTGTATTTGCAGGAGAAGATCATTGGGGCTTCCATGTAGTACCTGTAGCGAGAAGAGAAGAGCAACTATTTATAGGGAAGAAAGATTTCTTTGCCTTTGAAACAGATTTGTCTGAACTGGATTTCTTTGATGGATTAAAGTAAGTCACATTTAGATGAGAGGGGTGAACGACAGAGTGTTTGCCAATCAATATCCGCATTTCCAAAAAGGAAGGATTTTAAAACGAGAAATGCTTGAAAATCTTCGTGATTATCCAAGAGACTTTCTCGATTTGTATTTTAAGGATTATTCAAATGGCATAATCACTGGGGTTAATGTCCTTGTAGCTGAAACATCGCTCATTATTACCCAGGGAATTGTCAAGTATAACGATCATCTCTATATACTCCATTCAGATTACGAGCTGCCCTACTATGCAACAGGGCATGAAACGATGGTGAAAATAAAATTTGCTGAAGAAGTAAATGAATTAGACTTTACATCTTTCACAACGCAAATTGTTCTCGATGATTCGGTGAAAATGGCTAAAAATGAGCTGGAATTAGGTCGCTTTAAATTAAAACCAGGGGCTCGACTCCGTTCACAACATGTCGATTTTCATGATTTAGCTACTGAATATAATACGGTCAATTTTATTCACTGTCAGTATGCAGGTGTACAAAAAAGTACATGTCATCCAATCATTTTACAATTTTTTGCGCGCGAGCTTTTGAAAAATAGACCCTCTAATGCCTATGATATAGCATTTGCGCTGGAATGTTTAAATCATGACCGTGTGCAACGGGATGTCATCGACTTTTACGTAAGCAATCGACTAGAGTTGGAAGACCAAGCGTATACAAATGTACAAATTCATAAATATTTAAGTCGTATTTTAGTGGAAGCAAAGGGCGGCAGTCGTCAGGCAGGACAGACTCTAGGACGCCCAAAGCGCATGATTGTGGACTAATAATGAAAGTCTGTTAGTGATAATACGTTCAAGAAAGGGAAGGTGAAACAGGTTGAAATTTTTAGATGAAAAGATACTTGCACTTAGAAATGAAATGCGGGAACAAGAAAAGCATGAATTAGCCCAAAAGGAAGCGGCTTTACAAGAAAATGAGCCGGAACCTCAACAGGAGGAACAGCATGAGCTACAAGCAATTGACCTTTACCAGGACTTTGTAGATATTGATGGTGAAGATGTTCCAGTTATCGACCAACGTATATTGAATGGGAAAATTACGTTACGAATGCCCAAGCTATTTTCCATCATGTTACCTGAATTGGCATCTCTCAAATACCCTTCGGAACGTAGGCCGAATATTATTTATACAGATGAATCGACAACGATCAATCTAGCCTTCAACATGACACCACATGTTTTAACAGAAACAGGGGTTGCTGAGTTTCAAGAAAACATGATTGACGTTCTCGAACAAGCCCAGCCATCAGCGGAATGGTTAGACACAGATGTGATAGAAATTAATGACAAAACAATTGGCTTTATCGAAGTGATTACACCTGCTATAGATGGCGATATTTTTAATTTAATGTTCTTTGCTTCTATAGATGGACAAGCGCTCATTGGTACGTTCAATTGTATGGAGGAGGATCTTGAGGATTGGCGTCCTATCGCAAGGGCGATGATGGAAACCTTGCAATTTACTCCTAATGGAATGAATGGAGGGGCACAGTAATGAGTGTATCCGTCACAGCGTATCACAATTTACAGGTCTTACCTTTTGAACTGGTTAGTCTCCAAGAGCTTACACTGACAAAGAAAATGAATGAGCATGCCACATTACACTTTACTGGTATTGTGCCAGAGGAGATAAGAGATAAATACGTTGAAATGACTGAGGCTAACGCAGCCATTGCAGTCAATCAATTGGATCATCAAGGAAATCCCATTCCTTTATTTAAAGGTGTAATTTTAAGCATAAAAGTGAGCGCAGTTCGAGATATTTACTATCTAGAAGTAGAGGCTGCCTCAAACAGCTATCAACTTGATATTAAAACGAAAAGTCGCTCCTATCAGCACAAAGATATGACCTACGCATCCTTGTTCCAACTAATGAGTCCCGCTTACCCTGGCCTCGATATTATTGATGAAGCAACAAAAGGAGGTAAATTAGACAAATTTACGATGCAATACCTTGAAACAGATTGGCAATTTTTAAAAAGACTTGCCTCTCGTTTTAACACGGGGTTAGTACCTGCGGCGACCTTCGATAAACCGAAATTTCATTTCGGTGTTCCTGCTGGTAGTGCGAAAGGTAAGCTTGCAGACTATCACTTTACAACAAGAAAAAAACTAGCAGATTATCTCCTCTATTCAGAGAACGGTAATGAAGGTATGGAAGAAAATGATTTTCTTTACTATGAGGTGGAGACGGACAAAGTTTTCAATATTGGCGATCATGTATCGTTTAATGAGCAAACCCTCTATGTAGCCGAGGCCATTACATCTATGAAGAATGGGCTGTTAAAACATATTTATAGCCTTTCAACAAAAAATGGCATGAACAAAAGCGAAGTCTTTAATCAAGCTATTTCAGGTCTGTCCATTGAGGGTAAAGTGCTTGAGGTCGCTAAGGATCATATCAAGGTCCATCTAACTATCGATGACAAACAAGATAAAGAAAAAGCACATTGGTTCTTGTACTCGACTGGCTATACAGCTGAGGGGCATAGCGGCTGGTATTGTATGCCTGAAATCAATGATTATGTCCATGTATATTTCCCGAGCCATAAAGAAGAAGAGGGGCTTGCAAGTAGCTCGATTCGCAAAAATTTAGATAGTAGTGCAACGAATAAGCTCGATGATCCTTCTACTAAATACTATCGAACGGCCTTTGGTAAAGAAATTAAGATGAGCCCAAGCGAAATTGTCATTACGGCGCAGGATGGCGATATTTTTATCCGCTTAAATGAAGAAAGCGGCATCGAAATTTTTAGCAAGAAGGACATTAAACTTATTTCAGCGGCAGATATTTCTGTCAATGCCAGTAAGAAAATTCTTTTGTCTGCGGAGGAAGAAATTTCATTAAAATGCAAAGAAAGTAAAATAACGATGGATGGCAATGTCCAGATTTTCGGCAAAGAAGTCAAGGCCAATTAACAGCCGTATAGGAGACGTTCTGACCAAAAAGAAAGCAGGAGACGTATATGCAAGCACAGGAAATTTTACAGCATTTTTATGAAACCGAAGTAGAAAAAAGACGATTGAAGTATTTATTGGCATTAGAAGATTTTTTTCAAGCTTCTAAAGATGAGCTTGCAGAAGACTTTCAAAAATCTTTTCAAAACATTTGTCTACAGTTGCAACAACAACAATCCCAGCAACAAAAGGGGCCAATCGGACATATCACTTTTTCCATGCTACGAACAGAGCTTCTAGAGGGGCAGCATCGTTATCTAGTGGAGGGCACGGATGAAGAATGGTTTTTTGACCTCCACCCTATTTTAGCGAGCTATGATGCAAACTGGGCATTTCGTTTTTTAGAGCAATTCATAGCAGAGCTAACTATGTACAGCAAAACATTCATGGGCGCGATTACACTGGCAGAGATAGAGCGCATCAAGTTACAGGAAGCCACTCTTTTTCATCAGTATGTCATTAGCCTTGCAAGGTATGCACTGCCTGACATCATTAGATGCCCACAATACATAGCACTTGAAAGAGCTGAAACTGTAGAAATTCGTATCGGCGAGTATATGGATATAAATGAAGTTGTTTATAGTGATGATTTCTCCAAGAAAGATACGGAAGAAATTAAGGCTTGGCTCGCCCAAAAACTAGAGGACGAATATCCGTATGAGGTCTTTAACAATTTAGATTTATCCGCAGGCAACTATGAAAGCCTCGATGTACGCTATGCATTTTTCAAAAAAACCAATTTATCGCATAGCCACATGCGAGGTAGTCTGCTGATTGGCGCTAACTTATATGCTAGTCAGCTGGTGGCAGCAGATTTGAGCTTTAGCGCCATCCATGAAGCGGATTTCAGCCATAGTCAGCTACAGGGGGCGAATTTCCAACAAGTGCAAGGGGCAGGCGGTCTTGCTAATCGAGAGAAGTGGGAAATGCCCGGCTATCTTCCGGTACGCTTTACGGAAGCCAATCTAGAAGGAGCGAACTTCGAGTTGGCTAATTTACGAGGGGCTTGTTTTATCGGGGCGAAGCTAAAAAATACTGATTTTGCAGGTGCGAATTTAGAGCAGGCTATATTCTCGCAGGAAGCACGGGAGCATCTGAAGCTTGATCCGTTTCAAGCCGCAAATGTCATTTGGAAGTAGATGTTGTAAAAAGGAGCCTATAGAAGATGAACTATTTTATTCTATCCCAGGATGATCGTATCTCGAATGCTGTAGAACCAATTGGTATAGCCCAAGTCATCAAAAAAGAATTATTAACAGTGGAAAGAATGGAGGAATTGGAGGACATTGATCGTCAATTCCCTGTGTTAAATAAGAATGACAATGACTATATCGATTTTATCGCAAAGCCTATTGCTCTATTAGCAGACCCTGTTAAACAATTAGTCGAAAAATACGAACCTCGACTACCGTGCAAACCGGTAATTTTAATGGAACAGGCCAAGTTAAAACAGGTGTTATATTGGCTCATCATTCCACCACAAGTGGCTTGTCTTTCAGCTCAAACAGAGTTCCACCTAGATGGAACTTTGAAAAAATTGGTTATCGATGAGGCGTTGGCTGCTCCGTATACCATCTTTAAAATTGTCGGCATTAAAGAGGATTATCTCATTGTTAACATCGAGCTCGCAGAAAGCATACTGCGACGAGCTTTTCGAGGCATTCGCTTGCTAAAGGTGCAAACTGAGGGAACATGGAACGAGACGTTTAGCGGAACAGATTGCAGTATTTCATAAAACTAGATTTGGAGAGAAGTAATCATGAAAAGCAAATGGATTTCAGTTATGTTCGCAGCATTAGTACTAGCAGGCTGTGGCTCAGATGAAGCTGAAAAAGGTGAGAAAAAAGAACAAGTAGCTGGACAGGAAAGCGCAGCTAAAGAAAAAGTAGATAATAGCAAAGCGAATCTAGCTAAAATTTTTGCAGAAGGGTCATACAAAGCGGATGTTATGGCAATCGGTCTACCTGCAGATTTAAATGAAAAGATGGAAAAAATCACAGAAACTATGCAGGCGTCTCTTGCGCAAAATGAAGAATGGTTTTCAGAAGTATTGGCTGGACTAGCTGAAGGAGAGATTCTTCCCTACCATGAAAAACTAGGCATTACAGAAGAAGAATACAAGTTTTTACTTGAAGTGGAACAGTACTTCAAGCTTGGAAAAGTTGGCGAAAGCGACATTACCATTACAACAGCTGATGAACAGACAACAGTACAAAATCCTACAGCTTCCATTGTTAAAGAGCTGACAATTAGTGCGGATGGCAACACGCTAACAAGCGATCTAGGTGACTTAACATATGTAGAGGAAATCGTAGCTTCTGATACGCAGAAAAATTACAGGCAGATGGAACGGTCACTCCTATCGTATGGGTGGAGAAAATACAAAACAGGTCTTACAAATTTCAATTGGTCAGCTAGAGGATAGTAAGAAAAAAGTTATTTATACAGAGTTGTTTGAGGAAGGACAAGAGAAAAAAGAAGAAATCCTTATGTTCTGATACAAGGCACTATAAATTTTCTAATCAACGTCTAGGCATTCACTCCACACGTTTGAGTTCTGTTTGTTAAGCAAGTAAAGAAACACTTCAAACGGACGCGAATGCACGATTCATATAGAAAGGAAGGTTCTCGATGGCAGACGAAATGCAAACAAAGGGCGACGAGCAGCGCAGTTATGTAGTAGCAGGCGCCAAATTATCATGCTCTCAGGGAGATCAAACAAGTAGTTTACAGATGCCCGTAAGCCACGGCGTTTACGTGAAGAACAAGGCACAGATGAATACGATGGATTTTAAACCGGGTGTCAATATTCAACCCTTTGGTTTATGCCAAACATTATCCAATCCAACGGTCGCAGCAGCTACAGCAGCGAATAACGGTGTCCTGACACCAATGCCCTGCACACCTGTTATCACGATGCCATGGATTAATGGCAAAGCAGATCAGTTGATTGAGAAATCCCCCGCGCTCATCAATCAATCTATCAATATGTGCCTCTATTGCGGGACCATTAAAGTAGAAGATGATGGTCAAGAATAAGCCGTCATCCCCTGCGGAAAGAAGGGAATTCATGTGAAGACGTATGAGGAAGTGATTGGGTACGGAGAACTCGATCTCGTATCCCCCTATGAAGTCCAGACGTTGCATGATATCAGCCTGATACAAACCGTTAATGACCATGCAAGGTTATCCATTACGGGAATCATCCCCGAGGAAAAGAAAGATAGCTGTCTGCAGCTTGCTAGTAGTGCAGATCGTATAGAGCTCTACCAAAAGAACAATGGCCAGCGCGTGCGCCCACTTTTTAAAGGACAAGTAACCGAAGTGGCGGTGCGTATGGTAAGAGGCGTCTATCAAATCGAACTTGAAGCTGTGTCGTCAACAT
Source organism: Lysinibacillus parviboronicapiens (assembly GCF_003049575.1). Taxonomy (GTDB): domain Bacteria; phylum Bacillota; class Bacilli; order Bacillales_A; family Planococcaceae; genus Lysinibacillus; species Lysinibacillus parviboronicapiens. The sequence continues at coordinate 116,384 of NZ_PYWI01000011.1, forward strand.
TCACGTTAGATTGTAAACGAAATGCGCGTTCCTTCCAGCACGATAAGCTGACGTATAGTAAAATGCTTGAGCAAGTGCTCGCTGCTCATCCCGGAGCGGACGTCATAGATACGGCGTCAAAGGCTACTCCTATCAAGCAGTTTATATTACAATATAAGGAGACAGACTGGCAGTTCTTACAGCGTATGGCCTCTCATTTTCGCACGGTCCTGGTACCCGCAGTAGATGCCGATACGCCTAAGCTTTGGTTTGGTCTGCCGGAAGGACAACTAGAACAGCTGTCTGCTACTAGCTATACCATCGCTAAGGACCGCTCCATCTATTTACATACGCTACACAATGACATCGAACGACCGATGGAGGAGCGAGATACGGTATCGTATATAATTGAATCGAAAAAGACATTAGCACTCGGTGACCGTGTCCTGATCCAAAACAAGGAGCTAGTCGTGGCAAAGTCCATTGCCCGCATGCAACGAGGTGTGCTTAGTTATGAATACCATTTGCTGTCGGAGGCAGGCATTCGCCAAGGGCGACTCAGCATTCCCTCGCTTCCAGGCACAGCGATTGAAGGGACCGTCTTAGAGGTAAAGAAGGATCAAGTGCGACTGCATCTAGCGATTGATGAGGCGCAAATGAAGGAAGAAGCCACATGGTTTTCACTGGCTGCGCCGTATACAGCCGAGGGGCATAGCGGTTTTTACAGTCCACCGGAAATCGGCGATAGCGTCCATCTGGCCTTCCCGAATCACCGAGAGGAAACAGCGGTTGTCCGCCACAGTGTTCGCAAAGGCGGCGATGCCAACCCTAAAATAGCCGACCCCAAAACGGCTTATTGGGGTACACCAAAAGGCAAAGACATGAAACTCGACCCACAATCTGTGACCTTTACTGCCAAGGAAGGCGCCGTTTTCCTGCAGTTAAACCAGGACAGTGGAATTGAGGTGCATAGTAACCATCCGCTTACACTCAAGGCCAATGACAATATCACCTTTGCGAGTAAAACCATCGCCATTAGCGCCACAGAATCCATGCGCTTAACCTGTGGCTCCAGCAGTATCGTGCTCGATGGCATTACCGATATGCAGGGACAGGTTGTTGAAATGGAGGGCTCCATCAAGGCACCTGTCCCTGCATCAAGTGCATCCGAAGAGGGTAACGGAGACGACCTTGAATCCGCTCTCGACGTCATGGGCATGATTCCCCTCGCAGGGGGTGGTGCGTAATGGCGAAGAAAGGCAAAGGTGGGAAAGGCAAGGGCTTCTTCGGATCGATAGGCAGTTTTCTTGGGAGTATCCCAGCTGTCGGCAAAGTCAAGAACGCCGCCAAGTCTGTAAAAAAGAAAATCAAAAATACGAAAAAGAAACTGAAAAAAGCTATAAAAAAGGCCAAGAAAAAACTAAAGAAAAAGCTCAAGAAAAAGATTGGGAAAGTATTTACAAAAGCCAGGAAGCTTAAAAATAATCTATCTAAAAGTAAAATGGTGAAGAAGTTTAAGCGGGCTGCCAAGAAAGTAGTACTTGCAACGAAAAAGGTTGCAAGTAAAGCGAAAAGTGCAGCAAAAGCGGCTACAAAGGCGGTTAAGCAGACAGCGAAGAAAGTGGCAACAGCAGTTAAGTCGGTTGATATCAAACAAGCAATATCAACCGCTGTTGATTTTATCCCTATTGTTGGCAATGTCAAATCAGCCTACGAAGCAATTGTCGGAAAAGACCCATTCACTGGACAGAAATTAGCGCCATGGGAACGAGCAGTAGCAGCAGCGGGCATCATAGGTGGACCAGTGGTCAAAGGTGCGAAGCACGCAGCAAAAATTGGAGGAGCAGCAGTCAACGGTATTGCTAAGACTGGGAAAAAAGGAGTCCCGACTAAAGTGCCAGCAAAACCGCCAGCAAAGCCGAATCCAACAAGTAGCAAGAAGGCAGCAACTCCATCACCAAAGTCGAATCCAACAAGTAGCAAGAAGGCGGCAACACCACCACCAAAGTCAAATCCAACAAGTGGAAATAAGGCAGCGGCAGCAGCATTACCGAAAAAAACAAATCCAACGGGTGGTACAAAAGTATCGACAACACCGCCGAAAAAACCGAATCCAAAAGATACGGTTCAACCGAAAGTGGCGTATAAAGAACCACCAAAGAGCAATTCTCAGGTAAATAGTCTACCAAAGGCTGTAGGTATGGAAACAACGCCTAAATCCATTGCGAAGATACCGACACCAAAAGCAGCAAGTAAAAGTGAAGCGCAAGTAATTAGTTTTCCGAAGGCAGTAGGCGAATCGGGATCAACACCACGTCCAACTCCAAAGAATAATTCAATGCCGCCTACAAAGAGTGTAGAGACTAAGGGTGACATAACTAAAACATCAGCTCATGAAGAGGTAATGTATGGTGATCATTTCACAAAGAATGGTAGAAAAAAAGTTTTAAAACCAAATGTAGAATACAAATCACCAGATGGTTATACTTATCGTACGGATAGCAATGGACGTATTACCGAATGTGAGGGAACGCTTACACTAGGTACAGCAGATCGAAATCCATACGCGCAGAGGACAGTGGGAGGAAAAGACAGATTACCTGATGACGACGGTGGACACTTAATAGGAGCACAGTTTAAAGGGCCAAAGGATATTGATAACCTAGTTCCACAAAATAGCCAGATTAACCGTTCTGGCGGTGAATGGTTCAATATGGAGACTGAATGGGCAAATGCATTGAAAGAAACACCTCCGAAAAAAGTTACTGTACAAATTGAACCGATCTATTCGGGTAATTCAATGAGACCAGATTCATTCAAAGTCAATTATCAAATAGGCAACAAAAGAGCAGTTTCTAAAAGAATATTAAATCAATCGGGAGGTTAATGAGATGGAAAAGAAGATGAATAATTTATATAGAATAATTGCAGAAACTATAGATCAAATGATACCGGTTAAATGGGAAGATTTCTATTTTAATGGTGAGGTGGAAAATGGAGAAGGAGGGGTTTTCTTTTTCTTTAAGCCTATAAATGAGAACGATTATGTTTATTCTTTAGACATACCAATCAGATACAATATTAATTCGGATGAATATACTCAATTAGAGAATAAAATGTTTAAAGTTACAAATGATCTGAAGAATTTATTTTTAGAAAATGGACAAGAGCCTTGGTTTTCAATAACTATGAAACTTACATCTGAAGGAAAGTTAAATATAGAATATGATTATACAAAATGGAGAGAATCAAACTTTGGTCCTTCAGATAGGTTGGAATATTGGGAAAGTAAGTATCTGAATAATATCCCACAAGATGAAAGTGATAGAATTAAAATTGATAGAATGAAGGAATTTGAAAATAATAATTGAAGGATAATTTCAGGTGGTTTATCCAAAATTTTGTGCGAATTCATATTAATACCTCAACAATATGATTGCACAATATCCCTAGTAACCTGTGAAGCACTTCATAATATAGTGAGTGGTATAAAATTAGAAGTTATTACTATTGAAAATAAAGGATAAATGAGATTTATAATCTAGCTTTTAGTGATAATCCTTCTAAGACTTTCCTAATTAAGAAAGAATGAAATATTCATCCCATACTACCTTTTATGGTTCGTATAGGATGAATATTTTTATTTACACTGAACTACCGATGGAGGAGGGGATACGGTATCGTATATAATTGAATCGAAAAAGACATTAGCACTCGGTGACCGTGTCCTGATCCAAAACAAGGAGCTAGTCGTGGCAAAGTCCATTGCCCGCATGCAACGAGGTGTGCTTAGTTATGAATACCATTTGCTGTCGGAGGCAGGCATTCGCCAAGGGCGACTCAGCATTCCCTCGCTTCCAGGCACAGCGATTGAAGGGACCGTCTTAGAGGTAAAGAAGGATCAAGTGCGACTGCATCTAGCGATTGATGAGGCGCAAATGAAGGAAGAAGCCACATGGTTTTCACTGGCTGCGCCGTATACAGCCGAGGGGCATAGCGGTTTTTACAGTCCACCGGAAATCGGCGATAGCGTCCATCTGGCCTTCCCGAATCACCGAGAGGAAACAGCGGTTGTCCGCCACAGTGTTCGCAAAGGCGGCGATGCCAACCCTAAAATAGCCGACCCCAAAACGGCTTATTGGGGTACACCAAAAGGCAAAGACATGAAACTCGACCCACAATCTGTGACCTTTACTGCCAAGGAAGGCGCCGTTTTCCTGCAGTTAAACCAGGACAGTGGAATTGAGGTGCATAGTAACCATCCGCTTACACTCAAGGCCAATGACAATATCACCTTTGCGAGTAAAACCATCGCCATTAGCGCCACAGAATCCATGCGCTTAACCTGTGGCTCCAGCAGTATCGTGCTCGATGGCATTACCGATATGCAGGGACAGGTTGTTGAAATGGAGGGCTCCATCAAGGCACCTGTCCCTGCATCAAGTGCATCCGAAGAGGGTAACGGAGACGACCTTGAATCCGCTCTCGACGTCATGGGCATGATTCCCCTCGCAGGGGGTGGTGCGTAATGGCGAAGAAAGGCAAAGGTGGGAAAGGCAAGGGCTTCTTCGGATCGATAGGCAGTTTTCTTGGGAGTATCCCAGCTGTCGGCAAAGTCAAGAACGCCGCCAAGTCTGTAAAAAAGAAAATCAAAAATACGAAAAAGAAACTGAAAAAAGCTATAAAAAAGGCCAAGAAAAAACTAAAGAAAAAGCTCAAGAAAAAGATTGGGAAAGTATTTACAAAAGCCAGGAAGCTTAAAAATAATCTATCTAAAAGTAAAATGGTGAAGAAGTTTAAGCGGACTGCCAAGAAAGTAGTACTTGTAGCGAAGCAGGCGGCAAAGAAAACCTATACCCAGGTAAAACAAGCCGTGAAGGAAGTAAAAGCGAAGGTGAAAGAAACAGTAGTACCATTAAAACCTTCGAAAGCCAAGATAGAAAAAGTATCCAAAAAAGTTGGTCATAAAATTGAAGGGGAAGCAGAATTAAATAAATTCTTTGACGAGTACCTTAAAGACCGAAAGACGTTTGGACCAATAGGAAACAAATACTCTGTTAACGATGGCAATCCACTGACAACTTTACAGGACAAGCGTAAAGTTCTGAGTGCTCCTTCTACAGTAAATCCAGATGGTTTAGCTCCATATGCAATGTTTGGTTACAAAATGTTTATCGAAGATTTTGCCACATTAGCGAATCCAAACGCGACACTTCGAGAACAAAATGAAGCAACGCTTTCCTTGCTCAGCCCTTTTGGTAAGGCAGCAAAAGGAAAAAAAGCGATGGAATCCTTAAAAGATATGGGAAAAGGTTTGGAAGCTGCTCAGGATATCACTAAAAACGCAAACAAGGGGAAGGATGCTCAAAAAGCCACTCAGAAAGAAAAAGAGCAACTTGGCGAGTATGCGAAGAGTCTTGATAAGGGTACGGGTAAAGGTACGGGTAAAGGTGATGACTTTGCAAAAGAGCCATTTGTACCTGATGAATATTGGCAAAGGAAAGCACCCGATAATGCAACGCCAGGTTCAAAAATAGAGCATTACAGAGATTATAAGGGAAAAGAAGAAAAATCCACTGTAATTTATGATGACTTCGGTAGTCAACATTATCGGGTAGATCATGCGGACCATAGTATGCCACTAGACCATTCCGTCCCACATTTACATGAACGTAAATTTGACGACCCTGGATACTCTGAAAAGGGTAAGGAATTCAGGTATAATTTTTTTGAGGAGAAAGAGAAATGATAAATGAGTGGTATGAAGGAACAGAGTTAGAAAATAAAATTCCTAATTTCAAATCAACTGATGTTAAATTTATTACTGATTTCCATTATTTTATTGGATACAATTCTTATTATGATCAAGTTTCATTTTTAGAAATTAGCTTTTTATTAGAAGTCGATAGTCGGAAGTTTATTTTGAAAATGAAGTTTAATGATGTTACTACTTTAGATTTATTAGGATTTGGAAATAGTTATAATCAAATAACAGGCTTTAGAATTAATAATTTGAAAGATAAAGGTTTTGAATTACCAAAAAAATATTTAGTAGAAGATTATGAGAATAACATTATTAAGTTTTTCTGTGCAAGCTTTGAAGTGTTGTCAGTAGTAGAAACTTCTTAATTATAAGATACTTATTTACTAGCTGTAATTCATAATGAGAGTTTACACAGGCAGTACTATCATGGTGTTTTATTTTACATCTGGGAGAACTGGGCGAAATGAAATTTTTAAGTTAAGTGAAGTATGATATGGAATAACTACAAACTATCGAGAATGACAAAGCTCTTGGCGATAAACAAGGATATAAATAGTTTTTTAATTGTGTACAGTTAAAGATATCCTTGAATTTGAATTAATAACCCATGAAGGCTAGACCATCAAGGAGTGCTATTTTAACAATTAAGCAATAAGAGCGAGAATAGGCGAGATGACAATTTATTTACAAGGACAACTTATGGGTGGCATAAGCAACAAACACACGAGATTAAACAAGCTAAAGGGTTTAAACGTTACAATTGCCATGTGGTAAAAAAGATGCCATACTGTCAATACTAAACTAACTTATAAACTTGCAAATATTAATAAACTTAGAAAATTTATAAACTTAAAGCACTTGATTGTCTATAACAGCCGACAAGTGTTTTTTTGCATGTTTAAATACGGATTACCTCAATAGAGTATATCGATAGATTATGATCGAAATAATAATAGTTGAAAGGAGTACAGAAATGAGAAAAAATAGAACTAAAGAGGAACTTGAAAAATTGATAGAATCAGTAAGGGGAGATTTTAAGAAACATCATCGTAAAGTAGAGGAAATTACAATAAATACAGTATTAATGCCAAATGAAGTAATAGAAATTGCGAAAAAATATCATCAAGAACTTGAATTGGACGGGACGGTTAATGAGCAAATAGAGAGTTTATTTTTTGATGAAGCCTATGATGACATGGAGTCAGCGTGGAGAGTAAAAGTAGATTTATCTCCGAATCCATTTTTGTTTGAAGATTATACCATAATTGTATCGGACCGAGATAAAGAAGTGATGGGGATGTTAGATGTTAATGGGCAGCCTGTAACAGAAGGTAATGAATTTACTGATGAAGAGATAGCGTATATTATGAGTGAAGAAGACCCAAAAGGATATAACGATTAAAAACGTGCTATTTTGTTAAATTCTAAGGTTATTCTTACTCACCAGTAAAATGGTTGTATGAGCTGTTTGAATTGATGAAAAGCTTTATAACTTATGAAAACTAACTATTGTAATTAAGCCATTATGAATTTGTGGGCTTAAAATATTTGCATGCGGGCAATGGACTTTGACAAAATGCAAAAATAAACAACTCACATTCCCTCCCTTCCAGGCACAGAGATTGAAGGGACCATATTAGAGGTAAAGAAGAATCAAGTGTGACTCACCTAGCGATTGATGAGGCGCAAAAGAAGGAAGAAGCCACGTGGTTTTCACTGGCTACGCCGTATACAGCCGAGGGACATAGCGGTTTTTACAGCCCACCGGAAAACCATTCGCTTACACTAAAGGCCAATGACACAGGAGAGATTTCGAATTTCCTCCCCGTTCTGGATTAAAAGTTAAAGGAGCATTTGTTATGAGTGAGGAAGTTTTTATTATTGAAGAATTTTCAGAAAAAGTTGAATTGATGCGTCTATATTACAAAGTAATAGGGGATGGGAAATTTATGCAAGCGATAGATAAATTCAAAAACAAGCAAGGTTTTGGAATTGATCCGGTAAGCTGTATTTTTGCAAATGAATATCAGCCTGGAGAAGAGGGGTATTTTGGTGAAACTGGCGTTAACTTCAGTTTACCCTCCTATGGTTGAAATTGAGGAAAATGCTATTGTAGATGAAAGTGTATTTTTTCAATATTAAAAGAGGCGGGGAAAGGCTATTCAACGAGACGAACTCAGGATCAAATGATAGTTGAAGTTTCCTTGAAAGAACTAAAAGAAATTTTAAATTTATCGTAATTTAAGGTGGAAAATGAAGTTCAAAATTAGTTTTAAAATATTTGAAAATGAGAATGTGGAGGAAATGGAGCTAAACGGGGCAGGTGGGTATTTTAGCATAGCACTTGAGCTTTTGCTTTCAAGACGTGACATGAGTAATTATGCATTTTTAGGCATTAAATTTACGCCTAAAAATATAAAAAGTCTTAATATTAGAGTAAATATCAGTTTGGATGAAGATGAAATTCTATCTGATAATATTGCAATGAAGTCAGATACTGTATTTTTAGGAATACCAAACGAATATGCAGAAGCGATTATCGATACTACAAATAAAGTTGTCAGAGAACATTCCTTATTTTCATGTGGAGATTTAGAGTTTTTTATGGGAGCACATGGAGAAATTGGATCAAGTAAATTTTCATTTTCTAAGGTGACAGAAATATTATTAAAATTATTTGTTATTGAGCCTGAAAATAAAAGTAATAATCAAATAGAAAATTTAGTTAAGAGTGGTCTGTAGTTTAAAATATGCACCAAATCAAGATCCTGTTAAGGATACCGTGCTTTGGATATCGGTATTTGTGAAAGAGATTGATAATCAAGACTTTGAAAGTGGAAACTGGTAATGGATTAAGTTTATGCTATACAGATATTGTGACATGAGTATTTTACTACGATTTTAATACCATAATAATTCAGCCCAAGTGAGATGTGAATCGTTACTTGGGCATTTTTTATTAATGCTAGTACTATACATATGTGAATCAACTGTTGCTAGTAGGCTAGGCTACATGTGAAATGTGTCGTAGCAATTAAAAAAGAACTATTTATTAATTGGTTTAGTATTTGCAAGGAAGAATCAAAGACCACGAGTGATAAAGGGGGAGCGATCTCTATTCGTTGAATCTATTAAAAAAAGACACCTATTTTACGTAAATCTTTGATGAACGAGTGCAGGTTATCCAAATAAGGATGCTGGATTCAACAATTAAGAATCAAAGCCCAATGCATTAGCGAAAAATGACGTTGTGAACAAAAAACACACCTAATCTAAAAAAAATAGCATTTAATAGAAAATAATGTTGAAAAATTGTGAATTGATAGTATAATTAATTTATAGTTACATTTATGGTTATTAATTACTTTTTGTTAATTGAAAAGTAGGCTATTCACTGTGCGATAGCTATTAAGATTCTACTAGTTATAATTTTGTGAATGTGACTATGCGCTAGAAAAAAACTAATGAAATGAGGAGATTTTATGATTAACATGATTCAATTTTTAGAGCAAAATCCGACATTGGTTACACTGTTAAAAGAAAAAAAGGCTTCTCTAGTTGGCGTAACAGAACTTGAACAAAAGGCTATTTTAGAATCTTATGATGAAGAGTTTTGCCTGAATAATCGAATTTGGCAATAAAGTTAAAAAAATGTGAATGGTTTTGGCCTGCTATAAGTGTATATCTAGTATTAGGGTTTTATTTGCTCTATATCTCTTATAGCGCGCCTTTTTTAAGTATTGAATTGAAGGAAAAAAATGAGCAATGGCTCATCACAGCGCCTTATTATAAAGAGTGGGCATTTAAACAACAAATAGAAGCTGGAGATAGAGTTTTAAACGTAGATGGTATCCAAATTGAAGATATTCCTAGTATCAAGTACGATTCAGTCATTCGAGCAGCTAATGAGTTAACAATATTAAAGCCGGATGGAAAACGTATGGATATTCAAATAAATCATGAAGATATTCCGCAACAATTTTACTCAGTGCTGATAGTCCCGGCTAGTTATTTTTTTCTAACTTTAATTATCTCGTTTTATTTGTATTACAAACAGAGAAATAACACACTATTAAGTTTACTCATTCTGTTTATATTAACTGTATCCTTAGCGTATGTTAGTATCGGCGCATCTAGTAAATTAAATAGCATAGGAATTATTGTGAATAGCGGTAGTATGCTTTTGTGTTTAGTAATTTTAATACACTTTTTAAGAAATTATTTTCTCTTTTTAGAATTACATTGGCAGCTTTTTAATAACATAAAGTTATTTTATACAATACCTTTAGCCGCTGTATTTCTAAGTATTTTCAGTATTATCTTTCCATTCAAAAAATTTGTGTTCTCTAATGCTGTCTTATGGTTATTTTTTCTATTACTTATTATGATTCTAAGTACTTTAATGATTTGTTATCTCAAGTACAAAACACAACAATTAAAATTACTATTAATTAGTATTATTATCCCGTTTCTGCCGTTCCTTTTTCTATATGCTTTACCCGAAATCTTATTTCATAGATATTTTCTTTCTGCAGATATCTGCTCTATATTTCTTATGTTAATCCCTTTTAGCTTTATTTTTACTCAGTTAACAGAACGCATATTTGATATGGAATACTTTATTACGCGTTTACGCTATTACGTTAGTTTTTCATTTGCCTTTACGCTTTGGTTATTATTAGGGCTATATTGGTTTGCTGACTTATCCATATCAAAAATGGCAGAAATATTCTTCTTTACTTTTTTTTCTCTAACAGTTCTTTTTTATGCTAAGGAAAAAATCGATTATCGAATGCGGAAAGTTTTATTTTCCACAAAAGGAGATTACATTCATCGATTGTATAAGACTGTCGATCGAATAGGCCGTGTCATTAAAATTGAGGATTTACTTCAAAAATTTGTACAGGAAGCCTCTTTACATCTTGAGATTGATTGTGTGTATGCTATAACCTATGATTACAAAAACCACCAATTTACTGCTGCCAATAAATCACCAGCATATCTACACCATCATTTTAATGAAGGCATAATTGAGCGGTTACAGCTCGGGGATATAAAGAGGTTTGACAAATATTATCTTGCCTTCATCCATCAAGATTTGGATTATAAAAGAATATTAGTAATAGATCATAATAATTCAATCCATTTAAAAGATGAGGAACTATTGTGGCTAGAATTGCTACTTTTATATTTAAATAATTTTATTGAAAATACGAAAATGGTTGAAGAATTGTTAGAACAGTTAAAGCATGTGAAAGAGGCTGATAAAAATCAACTACCTTGGCTAAACAAGTTGCTATGGTTTAGATTTGAAGAAGAGAAATATCAGTTGGCGCAAGAGCTTCATGATACTAATTTACAAGAGCAGCTTCATATTGCTCGTGAAGTCAATGCACTTATTCATGACAAGAATACGATGGAGATTCAGTCGAAGCTTGCCAAAATTCATGATCACATGATAGCCTCGTTGCAGGATTTACGACTATATTGTGAGAATTTAAAGCCCCCACTATTGGATACTTTAGGGTTAAATGCTGCACTCGAAAAACTAATTCAGAAGATTCATAAGAGAGCTGACTTTGTGTTAATTTACACGGTGGATCGACTTTATTTAGAAGATGAACGTTTAAACCTTATGATTTATCGACTTTTTCAGGAATTACTAAACAATGCATTAAAGCATTCCTATGCAAACTCAGTCGAAATTCATCTGCAAGAAATGGCCAACGGTTTTGAAATTATTTACTCAGATGATGGAGTAGGTTGTGATATGGAAGCTTTTAGACAATCTGATTCTATGGGGATAAAGGGCATGCAAGAACGTGTACAAGCCTTTAATGGACAGTTTTATATCGAGTCAGCTATAGACGAAGGAATGTCTATTCGAATCACTGTAAATGAAGGAAGTGACATACTTGATCATACTGTCCACAGAAGATGGTCGTCTCACTTTATTAAAGGGTACTAAAAGTTATTGCAAAAAGGATAGTAAAGAAAAACTACAATGCACAATACCTTCTAATTAATTTCCGTACTGAGGCGATTTGTTCAGTATAAAAATTGAGTAGGAGGTTTTTTTAGTGGAAGTTTTTCGAATGAATACTTATAAAATATTGAAACGCCTTATTGAATTTGTATACGCATGGATACATATAGCACTATATAAAATTGGAGGATACAGGTTTTATTATGCCAGTAAATAAAGTAGGGGAGTTTTAATGATATTACTATCAAATGGGGAGGTAATTTGGTTGTCTCTCGTGTGGAATCTAGATACCTGAGCGATTTTTGGTTAGACCCGAGCGGAAAGCATGTGTACCCGAGCGTTACTTGGCTCGGCCAGAGCGGAAAGCGTGTGTACCTGAGCGATTCTGGTCTCGGCCCAAGCGAAAAGCCGTGAGTACCCGAGTGTTTATGGTCTCGTCCCGAGCGGAAAGCGTGTGTACCCGATCGATTCCTCTCTTGACTCAAACAAAACTTCGACAGACGGAAGCAATATAACTGCGCTTACCCCAAGATGGCCCCATTATTTAGTTGTGTAAAAAACTATAGTGTTAAAAAAGAGGCGTCTCAAAGTTTGAGATGCCTCTTTTCTGCTGATATTCCATACTGCATTGAATCTTATTTTATATACGCCGACCTTGGACACGCAGATATTTTTCAACGTCATTGTAGAGCCCCGTTTGATTTGCGTATTTAACGTAGTTTTTTGCTGTACGCAGCCATTCTAACGTAGATGGTTGTAAATCTTTTAATACATGTAGTAAATCATTTGTTGTAATTGGTCGTTCATCACCAGTTGTTAAAATTTCAGCAAGTACATTTTCAGTAGCTAATTCAATGACATTTTCGATATCTGCACCAGAGAAAAATTCAGTTTGCGCAGCAAGTGTTGTTACATCTATATCTTCAGCATATCGTCCTTTTAACTTCAATTGAAAAATTAGTTGTCTTGCTGTTTCATCTGGTGGGGCGACAAAAATGAGTCGATCGAATCGACCTGGACGGTTTATATGAAACGCTCCGGGAATTTTGTCGACAGTCTGAGGGCTAGTCAATCATTTTGATGGCTAGATTTTTTTGCCAAATAGATTGAGGAAAATACTGACAGTCTATTATTAAAAAAATCTTATGATGGCTGTGTAATATTTGATATGAAACCGATGAAAAAATCAAATTATTATTTATTGGATAATAAAATTTGGTAGAAAATACACTTTATTAGAAAAATGCTATAAAACAAAGGAAATTATTTAAATGTTACCGATATAACTCTATAGAAGGAAAGAGGAGGACTGAGTATATTGAATAAAAAATTACTTTTCACAGTAGCAGCCATTCCGGCAGCCTTTATTGTTCCTACTGTAGCAGGGGCAGAGGAAGTATCCGCGGTTTTAGTCACAGGCACGAATACAGTCAATGAGACGTTAAAGGCGTCCATTGAAAAATTACCAGCAAACACAATTATCAATAAGTATCAGTGGTACTATGTAGAGAGCGAAAGTGGGTCAAGCACTACTACGAATAAACCGATTTCTGGTGCAACAATGGCATCTTTCACAATCCCAGCTGAAGCAGCAGGAAAAACCATTTTTGTAGAAGCGATTTCGACGACGGGCACTACGTTCAAAAGTGAATCACGTACCATTAATACTTTGGAACTTGAGATTACACAGCCAACATTCGATACGACTTCAAACTTTGTAGCACCAAATGAAACGATAAGGGTCACAGGAGCCAAAGTAACAGATAAAGGCGGGGCAAAGTTACAAAGCAGTCAAATTACATATAGCTATCAATGGTTTTATAAAGTTGGTGAATCTTTCACTATTATTAACGGGGCAACAGGTGGTACATATAAAATTCCTGCGGATGCTTTAGAAAAAGGAATGAAGGATTTTATCGTCAAGGTGCAAGCGAAGGTTGGTCCTGCAGTTGTTGAGTCGGATGTATCGGCTCCGTTGACTGTATCTAAAGAACCTTCTGATACATTAATTAACGATATTAAAACTATACGTATAAGCGATAGTAAATATAATGTAACAACCTTCGAATCGTTTAAAGCAGAAGTAGATTTATTAGAAAAGAAATACCAAGAGCTATCTGCCGCGGCAAAGGCGAATGTAACCAACTATGATGTACTGAAGCGAGCACTTGCTGACATAGAGGCAATTAGCAAACTAAATGAAAAAGTGAATAAAGTAAAAGAAGTAAGTGAAAAAGACTTGCCAAAATATATAGCGGAAATTGAAGATACCTACAATAAGTTTGACTTATTGCTACGAAGCTTAGATTTAGGTGATGTTTTATATACGAATATCAAGGACATTTTGAAAGAGCCAGCAGATATAGCAGAAATTGCGGAAGTTAGAAGATTGAATCAAGCAATTGTTGCATTATTATCCTATGAGAATGCTCTTGTGAAGTATGTACCTACAAGTATGGAGTCTCTTAAAACAGCAGTTGGGGCGATTGAAACGGATATTGCGAAGTTATCAAAAAACTACCAAGTAACAGTACAAAATCAAACGATCTTAAACGAAGCGAAGCAGGACATTAAAAAGATTGAACAATTTATTAAACTTTTTGATAAATTATCAGTAAATAATACACCAAGCAAGCAAGTAACAACTGCAAAATCCATTCGTACTGCTTATGAAAAGCTAACGTATAAACAGCTTCAATTAGTGCCTGCTACTTATGTCACGCAATTATTAGAGGCGGAAAATGCAGAAGAGAATCAAATTTATTATTTAAATGCTGAGATAAATCGCTATCTTGGAGAGGAAAGCTATCCTATAAATCCATCAGCGGAAACATGGCAGGATCATGTGAAAGTTGTCAACAAAATAATTGCTGATTATAAAACTTTAACGAAAAATTCAGCTGCTAAAATTATCGGATATCAAAGTATTTTAACGCTCCAAAAAGATTTAAAAGCAGCAGAAAAAATCATTAAAGATATGGTCGCGTATAACAATCTTAAACTGACAAGCGGTGTAGCTGCAAGTAAATTACAATCAACTTATAGTAGTACTTTAAAAGCTTATAATAAGCTGACAAGCTTGCAACAATCGCTTGTTTATAATGCAGATGAATTTTTGCGTAACTCACCGGATGTAACGGTTGATGGCAATGGCAAAGAGCCAGCAGATAAAGCTGCAGCAGAGGCGCTAAAAGTTGATATTGCAAAGTTTGCTGATATCACAAAGTACTCGTTTACACAATTAGAAACTGCTGTAAACGCAGCGACAGCGACGTATAAAAGTCTTTCCTCTTCAGCACGTAAGTATGTGACGAACTACCATTTATTAACGGCAGCTAGTAAAGATATTTCAGGGGTAAAATCCTTCCATAAAAAGGTGCAAACTGCTAGGGAAGAAATGGATGTTGCGAAGCAAGCTAAGAAAATCGAAACTGTGGAAAAGGCCTATGCAAAATTACCAGCAAACCAGCAACATTTAGCAAAACCACAGTATGAGGATTTACTTAACAATCGTTTAGTAGATGAAAATGCACCAAATCTATCAACATTAAACGGAAAAATTGGTGCCTTAGTTTCGGACGATTTATATACGGTATCTCTCCAAGAAATTCAAAATCTTTCAGCTCAATATAATAAGTTGAGTGCTAGTGATAAGAAACTCATCACCAATGCTTCGATTTTAACAGCAGCTGTAGCGGATGTGAAAAAAGTAGAGACTTTCATGAAGCAGTATGATAAGTCATTTGCTAGTAATCCATCTACGGTTATTAAAGCCTTCACTAAACTAACGGCAAAGCAAATGAATTTGGTGAGTCAGGATACGCGTCAAAAGATTATTGAAGCTGATAAGAACCAACAAAAAGCAAATGAAACGGCTCTAGGCTTAATAGAAGCTATTAATTTGCTTGTTCAAAATGGTGATTATGTAGCTGATTTACAAACGAAGGTTACGAGCATTCGAGCAGATTATGATAAACTTAGTTCTTCAGAAAAAAGTATTGTGAAAAATTATTCAAAGCTCACACAGGCAGAGAGTGATTTGAAAAAAGTAGCCGAAGTTCATGCATTGCATGAAGCAATCCCTGCTGAAAATGGGGAAACGGCTCGTAAAGCTTGGCAAACTGCGTATGGGAAGCTCTCAAAAAAATTAGAGATTCTATACAATAATCTATACCCAAATGATTTGTAGGTGCCTTTGTAGGTGCCTGGCACTCACACAATTTTCACACAATTCACTCCCCATCTAAGGGGAGTATTTTTTTGGCTGTCATTGATTAATGACAGAAACATCTGTAAAGATTGAATTTGAAGGGGTATCCTCAAATCTTATTTCAAATAAAACACTTTATGATATTATGTATAAGCAGATGCTTGAAATAGGGATGCCTACGTACACAACTGAAGCAAAAAACATGCTGAAGCTATTTATAAAGACGTTTTCTCCCGAGGTTCAGGCGACAGCATTAGCAGGGTTAAGTAAAAAAGATGCAACACAGCTAAAAGATAAAGTGATTGCTGATAGTATCCCCGATATACTACCAGAATTTATAATGGGTGGCTCTACTGATGTACAGATGTAAGTTGGAATGTTCCAACTGTGCAATGTCCCACAACTTGTATAGCATTGGGTACACCGCTCCATACATGGCGTTGTGTCGCAAGGAGTGATGCCAATTGCTCATAAAGGCATGTTGCAGGCGGCAAAAGCAATGGCTTGTACAGCCATTACATCGATGGACAATCCTGCGTTTATTGAAGAGGCGAAGAAAGAATGGCAAGAGCATCTTGAGGGGAGAAGTATGTTTCATTCATTCCTCAGGATGCTACTCCTCCAAAGCTTTAACAAGGGATTGCTAATTTTTGAATAGAGCCTTCATAGGGTTATTCTATGAAGGCTCTGCTTTTCTTGAAAGGAGAACATAAAGATGTTAGATAACCATACAAAAATAGCACAATGGGTGGAACAGTTTCGCCCTTATGCAAAAGAAGGCAATTGCGCTAGCTATATACCAGCACTGGCCGAAAAAAATCCCAATCAACTAGCGATAGCTGTCATCGGACCAGATGGTAGTGAAATGAGGGCAGGAGATACGACTGAAAGATTTACACTCCAAAGTGTATCTAAAATTGTGACGTTTATTTTAGCTTGTATGGATAAAGGATTGCCATATGTATTAGAGCGTGTTGACGTAGAACCTACTGGTGACACGTTTAATTCTATCGTACGTTTAGAAAGTCATCAGCCAGGAAAGCCTTTTAACCCAATGATTAATGCAGGGGCTATTACAGTTTCTTCGATGCTTTCAGGAGATTCACCACAGGAAAAAATTGATAATTTACTGCGTTTTCTAGAAAAAATGATAGGGAAAAAAGTAAGTGTTAATGAAGAGGTTTTTCAATCGGAATGGCACACGGCTAATCGGAACCGGGCGCTAGCGTACTATTTGATGGCATCTGGTTATTTAGATTGCCCAGTAGAGGAAGCATTAGAGGTTTATTTAAAACAATGTGCCATTGAAATAGACGTTTCGGATATGGCTATGATCGGCTTGATAATTGCCAATGATGGTTATCATCCTCTTTTAAAAACACAACTATTTCCAAAGCAAGTAGCTAAATTAACGAAAGCATTAATGGTGACATGTGGTATGTATAATGCGTCTGGCAAATTTGCAGCGTTTATTGGATTGCCTGCCAAAAGTGGTGTGTCGGGAGCGATTTTAGCTGCTGTGCCTAGCCATGCAGGCTTAGAATCACCATTTCCGACTGGGTGTGGTATCGGCATTTATGGACCTGCCATCGATACAATCGGCAACAGTGTTGCAGGTGTTCATTTACTAAAGCATATCGCTACAGAGTGGAACATGAATATTTTCTAGTGACTATAGAAGTTTCGTGAGTTGGCCCACTTGCCTGAGTGAATGGAAGCGCTCATGTCACAGCTGTTCTTGCAGTAATCCTTGACATTCATATGCACTAAAAATCAGTAGACAAGACAGTGGCTTGTCTACTGATTTTATTTTCTTTTTACTTTGTAGAGTATAAATAACACAATAAACCATACGGGTGTTAACAACAGTGCTGTTCGTGTTGCTTCAGAGATGAACATGATTACTAATAAGAAAGCAAAGAAGGCAAGCACCAAATAGTTCACAAATGGTGTCAACGGTGCTTTGAAAATCGATGCTTCATGAAGGGCTCTCTTTTTACGTTTATAGATGATATGAGAGATTAAAATGATACTCCATACCCAAATAAAACAAATAGCACTAATGGTCGTCACGACACTAAAGGCATTCTCTGGCATTAGCTTACTTAATAATGCGCCTACCGATACGACAAATGCAGACACAACAAGTGCATTACTTGGCACACTGTTTTTATTTAATTTTGCAAATGATGGTGATGCTTGCTTATTGCTACCAAGATTAAAAAGCATGCGACTAGTGGAGAATAGGCCACTATTACCAGCTGAAGCAGCTGATGTTAGTACAACAAAATTAATAATACCTGCTGCAATAGGAATTCCAGCTAGCGTAAATACTTGCACGAATGGGCTACTTGCCGCAGACATTTCATTCCAAGGGTTAATACATAGAAGGACAAATAGGGCACCTACGTAAAAAAGTAAAATCCGTAATGGAATTTTATTGATGGCAGATGGGATATTTTTTTGTGGATTTGCTGTTTCAGCAGCAGAAACACCGACTAGTTCAACACCTACAAAAGCAAAGACTACCATTTGGAAGGCCATTAGGAAACCGTAGATACCGTTAGGGAAAAACCCACCATGTGCCCAAAGATTTTCCACAGAAACTGTACCAGAGCTTGTTTGGAAGCCAGTAAATAGCATAAATAATCCTATAATAATAAGCGCGACAATCGTCACGACTTTAATAAGTGCAAACCAGAATTCTAGCTCACCAAATAGTTTTACTGTCAGTAGGTTTAAAATTAATAACAGTACTAAACAGCCAATTGCTGGTACCCATTGTGGAATATCAAACCAATATTGTGTATAGACACCGACCGCAATAATATCCGCCATAGCCGTCATAATCCAGCAAAACCAGTATGTCCAACCCGTGACATAGCCTGCCCATGGCCCGATATATTCTGTGGCGAAATCAGTAAATGATGTATAACCTGCATTCGATAATAAAAGTTCACCAAGCGCACGCATAACAAAGAATAGGGCAATTCCGACAATTAGATAGGCGAAAATAATTGATGGTCCTGCTAAGGCGATGGCTTTTCCTGATCCTAAAAATAAGCCTGTGCCTATTGTTCCGCCGATGGCAATTAATTGCACATGACGATTTTTTAATTCGCGTTTTAAGTGTTGTTGTTCCACGTTAACCCCTCCAAAGATGCGTAAAGCGAAGACTGGAAAATAAAAAAGAGACTAGTAGCGACACTAGTCTCGTAAACGTCAGAATAACAAATACCATTTGAGGGTGTTTAATTTAAAAAAATTAAGCTCAACATTCGTGTGGTATAGCTTTCATGGTGAAAGTTTGTATTACTCCTCTGTCCTTTTGCCTGAGATAGTGAACCCTTCGGCGACGCATATTGCGCTCTCTCCAGAAATGCTCCTGCTATAGTTTTATCCATAGCATTCATAGCACGTATCGTCGTAAAGACAATACAATATTTTAAGATATTATACATCCTATCAGTGCTTTCACTATTATTCAAGTATAAAAAATTGGCTATTTTCAGAAAAAAGAAAAATAGCGTGCTGGTTGTTAATTTATTTACACAATGTAGTATTTTTAGACATACTAAAAAAGCTATATTTTGCTACTAGACATGTCCGATTGCATGCTTTACGAGGGAGCGGGTTATAATTTTCCAAGTGGAATGACAAGATAAAAACGAATGGAAGAAGCGGTGAGGTTATTAGCAAAACGAGAATTGTGACAAGGTGAAGTTATTATTACTTAAAAAAAACAATTTCAGAAGATAGTCATGTAGCCAATCATAATGTAGCACAGCTATATAAAGAACGACGGGTATGACAAGTTGTGTAGCTACTAAGTCATACAGGCTAAATGCGGGGAGCCTAAAGCTTTTATTGGCAACAAGAAATGTTCGCTCCGAATGAAATGTAATGGCCTCATGGTTTTACTCTTTTTGTCCTATGCATGCTCAAGGGCTTGGTGAAAGAGAACTAAATGGTTAGTCGTTAGACAACTACTATTATATAGTAGAAACTCAGAATAGTAGAAAAAAGCTAGCAATAAAAAAAGTTGCTAGCTCTTTATCAAAAATATAAGCATTCGCGCTGCATCCAGCACACATAAGTCCGTTCAGCTATCAGCTATCAGTTATGGCGTGTTTTACCTACATAGCCGCCGAGCGAACGGTTATTTGAGCAGTGAGAACTGCCAATTTAAAAAGTGTGCGAAGGCGCAAATCTTATTGTTTTTTTGTTTTAATTTTACCAGTCCAATTACGGAAGCCGCCTTCAAGCTGGTAGATTTGGTTGTAGCCACGTTTTTTTAGGAATAGTGCAGCACGTGCACTACGACCTGTGTTTTGACAGTATAAATATACTGGTAAATCTGGTCGGATTTCTTTGTAACGTTGACGTAGTGCTGTAGAAGGAACGCTTCGTGCACCAAGAATATGACCTGCCTCGAATTCTTTTTGCTCACGCACATCAATTAGCTGTGCTTTGCGATAGCCTTCAATAAATTGTTCTTGTGTTAAGTTGGTTACGGCTTTTTTTAGGCGCATTGCATTGATACCGATATATGCAATTAGAACTACTAAAATTACACCAATTGTGATAAGTATGTCCAAGATTTTCTTACCCCTTTCTATCTTCTTTATTATTATAAAAGATGCGGTAGCGATAGTCCAATGAGTTTGATAAAATTAACTAGATTGTGGCTAAAAATGATATTTCTTTGTCGGCAGATGCTAAACGTAGCATCAACCACGACAGTCGCTTACATATAGGTAATGTGATTGCTGGCAATAATGCTGTATGATAAAGCCTCTGGCGGAGGTCACAAATTTTGAAAGGATTCGTCACATCGATGCGACAACTACTAATTGATGGTATTGGAAAAACGGCACATCCTGTAGTTTAAGTAGTTTTATTAAGTGATCGACATCGGGTCAGCCTATGTTTAGACCTAAAAAATTCAAAAATTGACTTACTTATGCAGAGGCGTAATTGATATTTGTAGGAGATGATTGTATGACAACTTGGTATTTTCTAAATTCAGGGAAATGTAGTCCTTCGTTTAATATGGCGCTAGATGAGGCATTGCTCGATTGGCATAGTGAAGGTTTAATTTCTCCAGTGATTCGTTTTTATGAGTGGGAGCCCGCAACACTCTCGATAGGTTATTTTCAGCAAGCGAGAAGAGATATAAATTTAGATGCTGTGCGTCAACAAGGGCTAGGTTTTGTGCGACGTCCAACTGGTGGAAGAGCAGTTTTACACGAACATGAGTTGACATATAGCGTCATTGTCACAGAAAGCTATCCAAATATGCCGGAATCGGTAACAGAGGCCTATCGTGTTCTGAGCGAGGGGATTTTACAGGGCTTTCATAATTTAGGGATGGATGCATATTTTAGTGTGCCTGACACAGAAGAAAAAAAGGCTGACTTGAAGCAACCAAAAAGTGCAGTATGTTTTGATGCACCAAGTTGGTATGAGCTTGTCGTAGAAGGGAAAAAAATAGCGGGTAGTGCACAAACGCGTCAAAAAGGTGTCATTTTACAGCATGGTGCGATTTTACTGGATCTCGATGAAGAGAAACTACTGTCAGTGTTTAACTTTTCTAGTGACGAGGCGAAAGAACGCATGCGTAAAAAGCTGCCAGAGAAGGCTGTTGCCATTAATAGCCTTGTGAACGAACCTGTTTCCATTGAACAATGTGTGACAGCTTTTCGAGATGGTTTTGCAAAATCGTTGCAAATTGAATTAAAACCATTTACACTTTCTGAGGAGCAATTAGAATATGTACGAGCACTTGAAGAAAAAAAATATGCACATGATGATTGGAACTTCAAAAAGTAAAAAATGGTATAAGAAAAATATTTTTTTATCGTTTAAACCTTGTGATGACAAGCAGTACTGATTCTAGTCAAAATTGCAAGAGTTGAATTAAAAAACTATATATAGTATCTTTTGTTAAGAAACATACACAATATGTAGTGTTTAACGACACATGATATTGTGTATTTATTATTGTAAGCAGAACATAAGGGAGGCAAAACGATGGTACTCACAAATCATCAACCCGAAGTAAACAAACAAATTGAACAGTTAAACAAAGATATTGAACAATTTCCACAGGTTCACCCCGTAACCCCTGATATGCACATTACGCATAAAGGTGTTTCTAGACTGGTAATGATCGATCGCTATTCATTTAAGGATACGGAGAAGAAAACACTTAAAGCTGGTGATTTCGTTGTCTTAACAGTAAAAGCAGATCCAAAATTCCCTGCACGTGGTTTAGGGACAATTCAAAAGATCGATTTGTCTACAAAAACAGCAGATATTTTGATTGAAGAAGACTACCGTAGCGCTTTAGATGATCCAAAAGAGCAAGAAACGGGTGTGATTACGCGTTCAATTGACGTGTTAGAAAAGCCTCTTGAAATTTTTTATGAGCAAATTGCCAAGCGTAATGCAACAGGGCTTGCCTCAGTTGAAAAAACAACTGAAAAACGCCAGGAATGGTTTGAAAGATTTTATGAGCAACTTGTATCATTGAAATTTATCCCAGCTGGACGTGTGATTTATGGAGCAGGTTCTGAAACAGATGTAACATTCTTCAATTGTTACGTAATGCCGTTTGTTGCGGATTCACGTGAAGGGATCAGTGATCACCGTAAGCAAGTAATGGAAATTATGAGCCGTGGTGGTGGTGTAGGGACAAACGGTTCGACACTTCGTCCACGTAATACGTTAGCACGTGGTGTGAACGGAAAATCATCTGGTTCGGTTTCATGGTTAGATGATATTGCCAAACTGACTCACCTTGTGGAACAAGGGGGATCACGTCGTGGTGCTCAAATGATTATGTTAGCAGATTGGCACCCTGATATTGTGGAATTTATCATTTCCAAAATGCAAAATCCACGTATTCTACGATACTTAATTGAAAACACGACGGACAAGTCGATTATCCGTCTAGCTAAAGAAAAGTTAAACTTTAAGCCTTTATCACAACAAGATGAAGCTATGTATCAAGGCATTGTAAATTATAAAAGTATCGAAGGTTTAGGCGGATTTGATGCTGCGATTATTCGTGATGCAGAAAATAAATTACGCGACGGTGGAACGTATACAGTCCATAACTCAGAATTTTTAACAGGCGCCAATATTTCCGTAACATTGACAAAAGAATTTATGGAAGCTGTTGAAAAGGACGCTGATTTTGAGCTACGTTTCCCAGCTGTTGAAGAATATACAAAAGAGGAAATGACTCTCTACAATACGGAATGGCATAAGGTTGGCGACGTACGTGAATGGGAGAAATTAGGCAATAAAGTGCGCACATACCGTACGATTAAAGCGAAAGAGCTTTGGAATCTTATCAATGTATGTGCAACATACTCTGCAGAGCCAGGTATCTTCTTCATCGATAACGCAAACGACATGACAAATGCCAAAGCGTATGGACAAAGCGTTGTTGCAACAAACCCATGTGGGGAACAACCACTTGCCCCTTATTCGGTATGTAATTTAGCAGCTGTGAATTTAGCGCAGTTTGCCAATAAAGAGGACCAAACAATTGATTATGAAGCATTGCGTGAAACGGTACGCGTAGGTGTACGTATGCAGGATAATGTCATCGACGCAACACCTTATTTCCTAGAGGAAAACCGCGTACAAGCATTAGGTGAGAGACGCGTTGGTTTAGGGGTAATGGGCTTAGCAGATTTACTCATCTATTGTGAAAAAGAATATGGCTCAGAGGGAGGAAATGCACTTGTTGATGAAATCTTTAAAACAATTGCAGAAACTGCTTATGAGGCTTCAACAGAACTAGCAAAAGAACGTGGTAGCTTCCCATTCTTAGTAGGTGCGACAGAGGAAGAAACTGCACGTTTACGTAAAGCCTTCACTGAAACAGGCTTCATGCAAAAAATGCCAGCGCATATCAAAGAGCAAATTTTAGCAACAGGTATTCGAAACTCGCATTTACTGACTGTAGCGCCTACAGGTTCTACTGGAACGATGGTAGGAGTAGCAACAGGTCTTGAACCTTACTTCTCATTCACATATTACCGTTCAGGTCGCTTAGGTAAATTCATCGAGGTTAAAGCAGAAATCGTACAGGAATACTTAGATAGTCATCCAGAAGTAAGTGCTGACGAGTTACCTTCATGGTTCGTATCATCGATGGAATTAAAACCAGAGGCTCATGCGGATGTACAATGTATCATTCAAAAATGGATTGATTCATCGATTTCGAAAACGGTAAATGCTCCAAGAGGCTATACCGTACAACAGGTAGAAAAAGTATATGAACGTCTATATAAAGGTGGCGCTAAAGGTGGTACGGTTTATGTAGATGGTAGCCGTGACTCACAAGTACTTACGCTCAAAGCCGAAGAAAATGATATGGATCAACTATCATTTGAAGAAGAATTAGTAGAAGAACACACAAAACGTCCAGTCGTATTAATCGATACGATTCAAGCGCTAGCGTCAACGACAGTTATTGGCTCTGACGTTGGGAATACTTGCCCAGTATGTCGTAAAGGAACAGTCGAAGAAATGGGTGGCTGTAACACATGTACAAACTGTGGTGCACAGCTTAAATGTGGTTTATAAAATCATGAAAAAGGTCTATATATAGATTTACCATAAATTGCACCGTTTTACCCCTTTAGATATAATTATCTAAAGGGGTGTTTTTATGTCAAAAAGAACGAGAACATCTAAAGTTGAAAAGTGGATTAAGGAAGGTCGAGGTTCGGGTATTGGAGTAGACTATAAGTCATGGCTAAACATTCAGGACGTTTCCTCATTAGGAAGATCCACCCGTCTTAGAGAAATTAAAACCGACAGCATGAATTTCTATCAGATTTGGAACGAGACTACTTTTATTTAACAGAATATTCGGATTTTTGTTGTTGATATTCGAGAACAATACCCATTATTACCGTTGGAAGAAACAATTGTTATTGCAGATGAATTAGGTCTTAAACATCCTACAGACCCAAAAACAATTGAGCCAGATGTGATGACAACGGATTTTTTATTAACAGTATTCGAAATTATTATCATCTCCTACATTTTCTCAATATGATACAGATGTTAAATCAAGTTACCGAAATTCTACGTGTGGTCCAACTACTATAGCAGTTATTCTACAATACTGGCATGATTCAAAAAGTAAATCAAAATTACAAGTTTTTAACAGTGGTTATTCAACTAAAGGGGCATTTATTAATAGCATGTATGCTAATCGTGGTGGCACTTCCTATGGTATGAGTGTAAATGGTGTGCGTTCAGGTCTAGAAAATGAAGCGATTGCAAGAGGATATTCAGCTTCATCAAGTAGTTTTAATAATTTTTTCTCATATAAGACTGAAATAGATGATAATAGACCAGTTGCAGTAAAGTTCGATAAATGGTTTTCTAAATGGGAACCTAATGCAAAATATGATTATGATTATCACTGGACACCTGGACTTGGATATATCTATACTGCTTCCTCAGGTGCACTGTTAAGAGTTCAAACATTAGGTTCTAATAGTACTATACGTGATATAAACTATGACGTTCACTCTGGAATTATAACAATGGTAAGTTTTTCAATTAATAATTAATTGTATTATTATAAAATTTCTTTATTGTTAAATTGGTAGGTAAAGACACTAAAATCGAATTTTTATAGTTTAAAAAATTGTAATTATTAATAAATATAATCTTGATACTTAATATGGCGGAAGGAGAGGAAAATGAAAAAAAAAATAATTATATTTAATCTATTATTTTGTATAGTAGTTATTTTTGTTAATTACAATTATTTTAATTCTAAATCTCGAAACGCTATCGTATACAACTATGTGGAAAACTATATTGAAACTAACTATGGCATTGGTAGAGAAAATTTAAAATCTGAAGAAATCGATTACATGAGAGGAATGGGTTTGTTTGAAATAGAAGTTAAAGATATAGAAACTAAAAATCATTACTATTTTGAAGTGGATATTAGAGATGACTATTCATTAATTTATATAAAAGATCTTACTGAGGTTCATCGTAAAAATCAAGCTGATTAAAGAAAGTTTATTTCAACAGGTAGCAGCAATATTTTGAGGAAGATATAAAGTTTTACAATACAACAATATATCCTGACTTATAAAGCATTCTTGAGAGAGTGCTTTTTTATTATGTTTAAAATTAACTGAATCAATTTCATAAATCATCTTTTTCAAAATTTTAGAAGGCTACTAAATCGATACCTGCATTTTAAGAGAGGAAAAGGGATAGGTATTTGTTGAAGATTAGATCACAGAAAATGATCAAAATTTTTTATAAAAATTAAACAATACTTCACAGAGGAAGAATCCGTTTTGATCAATCTTTTTTCAAAACGGGTTCTATTAATTTAACGTAAGATGTGGATTTAAGAGGTGTTTTTGATCAAACTTTATTTTAAACCTACATCTATCTCGCCTCTCAAGGCGGATAGGCACTTTTTTGTTGTATACACCACTTATCCTGTAAAAACGACCAGTCATCGAAAATTCATTTACATAGTAGTTTGAAAACTTTATAGTGAAGGCGAATGAAAGGACTGTGATGATATGAAAGTAGAAGTGTCGATAGATCCGGCATGCAAAGAACCAAAAGTTATTATTCTCACAGATAAAATGACCGAGGAAATAGAACAAATTATGCAACAAGTTTCTACTAAAGCAGCTGATTCATTGGCGGTATTTTCTAATAGAGGGGTGGAGATGATTGCCTGTAATGATATTTTGCGTATTTATACGGAAGCTAAAAAAGTGTTCGTCCAGACGGCAGATGGCATTTACACGGTGCGATTTCGCTTATACGAACTTGAGAAGAAACTAAATGGACAAATATTTTTGCGTATTTCAAATGCAGAAATCGTCAATCGAAACATGATTAAACAAATGGATATTAGTAAGACAGGAACTATAGGAGTGGTCCTAAAAGGTGAAATTAAAACGTATGCCTCAAGGCGATATGTTTCGAAGATAAAGAAGCAATTAGGAATATGAGGTGAAAGAGATGCGAAAAGATTTACTTATACGTATAGTAGGTGGATTTGTTAGTGGTGTCGTGATTGGGCAAATAGTACAAATATGTATATCGATTGGCCTGGGAAAAGGGAGTTATATCGCGATTGTTCCAGATTTTAGTGCTTTATTTACAAGTGAAACAGTAGCTATTTGTACGCAAATTTTTTTGACTGGGATTATAGGCGTCACATTTGCCCTAGCGGCTTTAGTCTTTGAAATCGCTAGATGGAGCATGTTGAAGCAATTTATCGTGCATTTTTGTATGACGGCAATTGTCTGGATACCAATTGTCATGATTTTATGGATGCCTAAAACAATGGCCAATATATTTTCCTTACTGGTGAGTTTCATCGGTACATATATCGTGACATGGTTGTTGCAATATAGACTAGCGAAGCGTGATATTGAAAAAATAAATGCTATCTTTGAAAGAGGTGAGTTTCATGACCATTGAAATAAAAGAATTAACGAAACGTTATAAGGATCATGTAGCAGTAGATAACTTATCATTAAACATTGAAAAAGGTGAATTTTTTGCATTACTTGGTCAAAATGCTGCGGGCAAGACAACAACCATAAAAATGCTATGCGGACTTGTTGCACCTACAAGTGGTGATGCTTTTTTGGAAGGAGCAAGCGTCGTTCACAATCAGATTGCCGTCAAGAACAATATTAATATTTCACCACAAGAAACAGCAGTTGCACCAAATTTAACTGTTGTGGAAAATTTACGATTAATGGCTAGACTTTATGGCTATTCAAAAATACAAGCGGAACAATGTGCGATTGCACAGATGAATATATTTGGCTTGCTAACGCGCCAGCATGAAAAGGCTAAGACTTTATCGGGTGGTTATAAGCGACGATTAAGTGTGGCAATGGCCATGATGTCTACTCCGAAAATTTTGTTTTTAGATGAGCCCACGCTAGGTATGGATGTGCGTGCGCGCCGTGATTTATGGTCAATTTTACGTCAATTGAAAGGGCATGTAACGATTGTTTTAACGACTCATTATTTAGAAGAAGTAGAGGTGTTAGCGGACCGTGTTGGTATTATGCATAATGGAAAATTACGAGCACTTGGTACGATTCAACAATTGATGAGCCAAACAGGAAAACCAACGTTTGAAGATGTTTTTTTAGAGCTGACAGAGGGGGAGTCACGTTGAAGGCTGTTATATTTGCGACAAGAAACCATAAAGAAATCGTACGTGATCCATTAACACTACTTTTCGGCATAGCCTTCCCTGTTTTAATGATGGTTTTATTTTCAGTCATGCAAAAAAATATGCCATTTGCATTATATGAAATTGAGACTCTAACACCAGGCGTCATTGTCTTTAGTTTTTCGTTTCTGACACTTTTTTCAGGCATGTTGCTTGGCAAGGATAAGAGTACCTCCTTTTTAATGCGTATTTTCGCTTCACCTATGACAGCAGCTGATTACGTAATAGGCTATGTACTGCCGTTATTACCAATTGCGGTATTGCAGATTAGTGTTTGTATCCTTGCTGCTCTATTTTTAGGGTTGTCGCTGGATCTATCTGTACTGTTCATGGGTATCGTACTCATCGTTATTTCCTTATTGTATATTGGTTTAGGCTTATTACTAGGTACGATATTTACAGATAAACAGGTAGGTGGAATTTTTGCAATATTTGTCACTGTGACAACTTGGTTAAGTGGTACATGGTTTCAGCTTGATATGATAGGGGGAGCATTTCAATCGATCGCTCAATTACTTCCATTTTTCCATGCTGCTGATGCCGCGCGTGCCGTGTTAAGTGGACATTACGAAGATGTTCTGTTATCTCTCGCTATCGTCGTCGGCTATACAGCCCTTACTTTCATTATAGCTATTTTAGTATTTAAAGGGAAAATGCAAGAATAAACTAGAAAATTCAACTTTGAAGTAGGATTTATATGATTTTTATAGAATAAACAATGAAAGGGGGAAGGTGTATGTCGAGTTTACCAATTATAGTGGCACCCATGTTTTTAGTATCTAACCCAGCGATGGTGATTGAAGCAAGTAAGGCAGGGGCTATCGGTTCGTTTCCTTTATTGAATGCTAGACCAGCAACAGTTTGTGCTGAATGGTTACAGGACATTAAAGAGGCGCTACCAACAGAGCCGTGGGCGGTCAATTTCATTTGCCATCCTGTAGCGAATGCGCGCTTCGAAGAGGATTTGCAGTTAATTGAAAGACATCAACCACCAATTGTTATTACATCACTTGGTCATCCGAAGCGTGTCATTGAAATTGTGCATGGCTATGGTGGAAAAGTCTATGCCGATGTAGCGAATGTCAAGCATGCTGAGAAATCAGCAGCAACTGGCGTGGATGGTCTTATACTTGTTTGTGCAGGTGCAGGAGGGCATGGTGGTCAACTTAATCCATTTGGATTTGTGTCTGCTGTGAAAAAGTTCTTTAAGGGTACAATTATTTTATCAGGCTCTATGTCAAGCGGTGCAGACGTGTTGGCTGCACAAATTATTGGCGCCGATTACGCTTATATGGGGACACGTTTTTTAGCTTGTGATGAGGGCGATGCACCTGAAGACTATAAAAAGATGGTGATTGACAGTAAGACGGATGACATTTTATATACGGATGCCTTTAGTGGCGTGCATGTGAATGTCTTAATTCCTTCGCTATTAAAGGAAGGGATTGATCCATCTACGTTAAAGCCGAGAGAAGAAATTGATTTAAGCCATCTTGTAAATGCCAAGGCTTGGAGAGATATCTGGTCTGCGGGTCATGGCGTTACAAATATCCAACAGCGAGAGTCAGTTCGAGAAATATGCGGGACATTGCAAGAGGAGTATGAGGCGGCGAAGCAACAAATCATTGCTGTACAGCCTCAATAAGTGGAACTTAAAGTAGAAAAGCAAGAGAAATCATGTATGAATGATTTCTCTTGCTTTTTAGTCGTGATTTAAAGTTGCCGCGATTTCTGGCTGTTGTTCGACCTGACGAAGCATATTAAATGAAGCGATGGCAACTTCTACTTGGTCGTCTTTTGGTTCTCTTGTTGTCAATAATTGCAGCCATAAACCTGGATAACCAAGGAAGCGTAACACAGGTAAGTTACGGCAGGCATTTGTTGCTTGTAGTACTTCAAATGATACGCCGAGTACAACAGGAATTAATAAAATGCGGTCTACAATACGTAACCAAAGTGGATCAGTTGGTACGAAGAAATATAAAAACATGCCGACGAACACAGTAAATAGCATGAAACTACTACCGCAACGATAATGTAAACGAGATTGTGCTTGTACATTTGCAACTGTTACTTCCATACCAGCTTCATAGCAATTGATAACTTTATGTTCCGCACCGTGATATTGAAAGACTCGTTTTATGATGGGTGTTAATGAAATAAAGTACAAATAAGTAAGGAGTAGTATAAGCTTAATACCACTTTCCAATAAGATTTGGCCTGTTTTGCCTTCTATCCATTTGGAGAAAAAGTCTGCAATAAATACTGGGATTAATGTAAAAGCAAATTTGCCAAATAAAAAGGATAGTATCCCAACTACAGCAACCCCTAAAATCATTTGCAGCTTAGAGCCTTCCTCTACTTTTTCCTCTTCCTCGCCAGGTGTCACATCGTAGCGATCTCCTGAAAACTGCATATGGCGTGAACCTAAACCAGCGGATTCAATAAGTGCAACAACACCTCGTACAAAAGGAATTTTTTTTAGTTTTTGTAGAATTGGTTTTTGAACTTTTTTGAAATGATAATAATCAATGGAATCATCGTTACGGCGAATGGCTGTAATCGTATGTTCCTTTCCTCCGAACATCACACCTTCTAATTGTGCTTGTCCCCCGTATACAGGTGAATTGCTCAAGGCTAACACCACTCTCTTTATATATTTCAACTGTACCATTGTACTAAATTTAGTGAAAAACCTCTAGAGGAACGCATAGTAAATTTTCTATATGGCTACACTAAACGTATAATTTTGATTTATTTGAATGCAACGTTCATGTAGTAGCTTACGAAATGCTCGGGTCAACGCGAGAAACGCTCAGGAGCAACGCGAGAAACGCTCGGGTCAACGGAGGAAAGCTCGGGTCAACGCGAGAAGCGCTCAGGTGCAAAGATTTTGTGCTCGGGCGCTCGACTCCATAGCCCATAACGCTTGGGTAATAGTGTAAAACGTTTAAATTTAGGAGGGGTATGCTTGAAAGTAGCGAGTATAACATCAATTGTAAGTGCATTTGTTCTAGCATTGTGCTTGAGAGGGCTTCACTTCTTTCATTTAATTGATTGGAATCCGATAGGTTTTTATAAGAAGTGGGAGCTCTTTGAAGATAGTTCTAAATTGTTTCAATGGAGTTTTCTAACTTTCATCCTGTTCTTATTCGGCTTCTTTTTGTTTATTACTTTGCGTTATGTCCATATTATACCGGCGGTTCTGACATCTTTTTTATTGGGTCTTATTTTTACGATCACATTAGAATGGATTGTCCTAGATTTACCTTTACAGCCCGCTTCTTTTAAAAAATTATCAATTCCCTTTATGGTAGTAGTTATTTGTTTATTGCGATTCTTACTTGAAACAGCAAATTTCCACCAGAAAGAGCATACTGCACAAAAAGGAAATTAGTTGCCGTATGCAACGGGTATGATAAAATAAAGTGCAAGTACATAGAAAGAGGCGAATATTGCGTGAAGTTATTATGTTTAAATGGGCCTAACCTAAATCGGCTTGGTAAACGAGAACCACATATTTACGGACATGAAACGTTAGATGATGTAAAAAATAATGTTCAACAACTTGCGGCATCACTAGGAGCAACAGTTGAGTTTCGACAATCCAATCACGAAGGAGTGCTAGTTGATTGGGTGCATGAAGCAGAGGACGAAAAATATGATGGTATTATCTTTAATCCTGGTGCTTATACACATACGAGCATTGCATTACATGATGCAATTGCAGGAATTTCAGTGCCAGTTATAGAGGTACATATTTCAAATATCCATAAACGCGAGGCTTTCCGCCATCATTCTTATCTTGCACCAGCTTGCATTGGCCAGATTTGTGGACTAGGTACAAAAGGCTATGAGCTAGCATTACGCACATTCATCGAAGGGGAGAACTAAAATGTTGAAATTACAAAAGCTTCGTAAGGCATTACAGGAACAAAATATCGACGGTATTTTAATTACGAACGAGTACAACCGCCGTTATATGACAGACTTTACTGGAACAGCGGGTGTAGCGATTGTGTCACAAAACGATGCTGTGTTTATTACAGATTTTCGTTACACAGAACAAGCAACTGCTCAAATCAAGGACTATCGTATCGTCAAGCATGAAGCGACAATCCTCGAGGAAATTGCGACACAAGTAAAAGCAATGGGCATCAAATTATTGGGCTTTGAGAAAGATGCTGTCAGCTATGGCACATATGAGCTATACAAAAATGTGATTCAAGCTGATTTAGTACCGGTTTCTGGACTAATTGAAAAAATTCGCTTGATTAAGACGGAACAAGAGATTAATATTATTAAGGTTGCGTGTGAAATTGCTGATCACGCATTTACACATATTATAGACTTCATCAAGCCAGGTAAAACAGAGCTTGAGGTTTCGAATGAATTAGAATTTTTCATGCGTAAACAAGGGGCAACACAGTCTTCATTTGATACGATTGTCGCGTCTGGTCTTCGCTCAGCATTCCCTCACGGTGTTGCAACAGATAAAGTTATTGAAAATGGCGACTTTGTCACACTGGATTATGGTGCCCTTTACAATGGCTATATCTCTGACATTACACGTACAGTGGCTGTTGGCGAACCATCTGCAAAATTAGTAGACATGTACAATACCGTGCTTGCTTCACAGCTATTAGCACTTGAAAAAGTGGGTCCTGGATTAACAGGAATTCAAGCAGATGCAATTGCACGTGACTACTTAACAGAAAAAGGCTATGGCAAGGCTTTTGGTCATTCATTAGGACATGGTATTGGTCTTGAAGTACATGAAGGCCCTGGCTTATCGATGCGTTCAGATACGGTACTAGAGCCAGGTATGGCCGTAACGATTGAACCAGGCGTGTATTTACCAGGAATCGGTGGTGTACGTATCGAGGATGATATTCTAATCACAGAGACAGGTAATGAACTCCTAACACATTCGTCAAAAGAACTCATCATTTTATAAACAATGGAGGAAAATAAATGATTTCAGTAAACGATTTCCGAACAGGTCTAACAATTATTGTGGATGGCCAACTATACCGTGTAATGGATTTCCAACACGTAAAACCAGGTAAAGGTGCTGCATTCGTACGTTCAAAATTACGTAACTTACGTAATGGTAACGTCCAAGAAAAAACTTTCCGCGCTGGTGAGAAAGTTGAAAAAGCACAAATTGATAATCGTAAAATGCAGTATTTATATGCACAAGGTGACGAGCATGTCTTCATGGATATGGAGTCTTATGACCAAACAGAATTAGCATCATCTGCAATTGAGTATGAGTTAAAGTTCCTTAAAGAGAACATGGAAGTACACATCCAATCTTATCAAGGTGAAATGCTAGGTGTAGAGTTACCAAATACTGTTGAACTAGAAGTTACTGAAACAGAACCAGGTATTAAAGGAGATACAGCTTCAGGCGGTACAAAACCTGCAACACTTCAAACTGGTCTTATTGTTCAAGTACCATTCTTCGTCAACCAAGGTGATGTTTTAATTATCAATACAACTGATTCATCTTACGTTTCTCGCGCGTAATCAATGTTTAGTAGGCCTACTCTTTACCAAAAGAGTAGGTTTTTACTTTTTTTTTATACATTTATGACTTATTTATTGAAAATTATGAGAATAGATAGACGGACAATTACCTTTTTTTATCTTTAGGCATTTGTTTCTATCATCAGATAGATGGTCTTAAGTAAAAAAAGTGTTTACAATAAAAGTAAGGAGTGAATGCTATGTTACATAAATTCGAGATGCAATATCCAATTATTCAAGCACCCATGGCTGGGGTTACATCGCCAAAATTTGTTGCAGCTTGTGCGGAAGCTGGAGTTTTAGGTTCAATAGGAGCGGGTTATTTAGATGGGGAGCAAACAAAACGCTTTATTCAAGAAGTGAAAAAACTTACACAAAAGCCATTTGGGATCAATTTATTTGTGCAGGAGGAGCCACGTATTGATGTCGATGTATTGCAAAATGCACGTATGGCTCTACAGCCGTTTTATGACGAGCTTGGTCTTTCACCTGTCCAAAGTGTAGTATCTTCGGAAGTTTTTGAAGGACAAATACAAGCTGTTTTGGATGAAAATGTAGCCGTCTGCTCATTTACGTTCGGTATTCCATCAGCGGATGTCATCCGTCGCCTAAAGGAGCATAACGTTTATGTCATAGGTACGGCTACCACATTAAATGAAGCGCAGTGTGTAGAGCAAGCGGGCATGGATGCTGTAGTGTTGCAAGGTGGTGAAGCTGGTGGTCATCGCGGCTCTTTTACTGAGCCTATGCAGTTAATCGCTCGTAATGACCTACTACAACAAGTTGTAGGTAAAATTACCATTCCGATTATTGTGGCAGGAGGAATTGTCTCCAAGGATGATGTACAGACGGCATTAGCAAATGGCGCACAGGCTGTACAAATTGGCACGGCTCTTTTAGTGGCACATGAATGCGAAATATCGTCACAATACAAAAATGCCGTACTGCAATCAAAAGCACAGCAGACGACCATTACTCGTGCTTTTACTGGTAAACCGGCACGTGGTTTAGCCAATGATTTTACGGAACGAATGAAGGATGCAATGGTAGCGCCTTATCCACTGCAACATTATTTAACGACTACTATTCGGAAGGAAAGTGCAGAGCAAGGAAACGCCCAATACCTATCAATGTGGATGGGGGAAAATAGTTATTTAGTGCAAGCTGGCTCTGTGAAAGATATTATTGCAAAGTTTATATAGTTTCATGTATGTAAAAATCATGTGAGACGATTAATAGCTAGTGTACACCAAAGACACATTTTCAGCCCTTTGGCTTAAGTTCGCTAGGTCCTGTTGCGGTAAGCTACATCTTGTTTACTGTAATTCTCTTATGTTGAAGGCTGTAGAATTGTACTAGCACAATTTAAATCGTAGGTAATTACGCAAAAACTTAAATATTTTATGATCAAGACCACTATACGTTTTGAACTGCACCCCGTCAAGTAGACAGTGGAAATAATAAAAAATGTATTAAGCGGCTTGAGCCCTGAATTCTAAAGGACTCAAGCCGTTTAATCGTTTCTGGTAGCGATAATGATTATAAAAATGAAT
>NZ_PYWI01000115.1 GCF_003049575.1 Lysinibacillus parviboronicapiens
TATACACAATAAAAAGTGATTCAAATGAAAAGGCAGTAGTGACCGTTCTTATTGTAGCTTTGGAATAAAGGTTGATTAAAAAATATCCCTCAATCCTTATCTAATAGTAACTTCAAAAACTCCCTTTCGTATTATAAGGTCAGCCAGAGAAATCTGGTTGACTATTTTTTATTCAATTTATAGATTGATAGTAGCCGGGGTAGAACGGAAGCTCCCGTGGGACTTGATCCCGACAACTAAACTGTTCGCCCT
>NZ_PYWI01000116.1 GCF_003049575.1 Lysinibacillus parviboronicapiens
CCATGTCTCTTAGCGTCATTTGCGCTTACATTCCTTCGTTCGGTCTATTCATAAGGCAGAGGCCTGCTATGCTGCTCCGGAGACTCATAGTCTGAGTTTAGTTATTTTGCTGGCTTCTCCGTGTCATCCTTCTTTTTATAGTTCGATGAAAGAATTGATTACGCTGCCTCTACGAGACAGTAGAGGTCCTTCATCATATGTTGCTCGTTAAAAAAGACTTTCTTTTT
>NZ_PYWI01000117.1 GCF_003049575.1 Lysinibacillus parviboronicapiens
GAGTGTACGCTTCGCTAAAACTAATGGAAATCATTAGCTTTTTTATCCACTATGTGATGCACAATGGATCTCTGCGATACTTATGACGACGTACCCTCCCATGTCTCTTAGCGTCATTTGCGCTTACATTCCTTCGTTCGGTCTATTCATAAGGCAGAGGCCTGCTATGCTGCTCCGGAGACTCATAGTCTGAGTTTAGTTATTTTGCTGGCTTCTCCGTGTCAT
>NZ_PYWI01000012.1 GCF_003049575.1 Lysinibacillus parviboronicapiens
CTCGACTTGCATGTATTAGGCACGCCGCCAGCGTTCGTCCTGAGCCAGGATCAAACTCTCCATAAAAGAAATTTGATTAGCTCAAATTGTTTTGCTGGCATCAATTTTGATGTCCAAAATTTTGTTTTGTTCACTAACCGAAGTTCGTTACTAAAAACGTTATTGATTACGTTTTGCTTGTTCAGTTTTCAAGGTTCATATAAAGTCGTTTTACAGCGACTTCTTTATATTAACATTTCACTCAGTTTGTGTCAACTACTTTTTATAAAAAGTTTTTTCTGTTTCTCTAAGTGGATTACTTTATGTCTTAGCGACAATTAATATAATACAATAGCAATGTACTTGGCGTCAATACTTTTTTATAAAAAAATATCGAGGTATTTTCTATACCTCGATTACTAGCATACTACAGACTTGATTCCAATTCTAGAGATTCTTTATTTACCTTATAATGTCGGTGGAATATCATTTCACTCTTAGCAACTACAGGATCTATAAGAACATAACCTTTGTCTACTAAATACTCAACGAATACTTCTAGATCAACAGAGTAGTTAACCAGTTCTTTATGATCGTGCAATTCTTGAATTGTCCATGACTCTTTCGCTTGCATTACTTCTAATATATGTTGCGCACCGTCCTGTGTGCGAGAGTGAATTAGGAATTCGCTCGCTAAAAATAAAAGCTCTAATCGCTTTTCAATCGGTTCATTACTCATAACAAGTTCTTCATATAACTTATAAATTGCTGGTTCAATTTTTTTTACTTGCGCCCAAACCGTTACTTCTGGATAGAGCCCACTATCGATAATTGATAGGCGCCCTAAATGATGTAATGAGTCTACTACATGATTATAAGCATCCAGATAGCTTCCCTTATCAAAATATTCTTTTCCTTCTAAGTAACGTCGAATTAGTTTGGAAAATTGAATGCCGGTTTTAATTTTACGACCATTGAACGGAAACTCCTGTAACTCAATTTTTAATTTATGAAGAAATTCATTGCGATCAAATAACACTTTGCCAAAGAAAATCCAATCGACCACCTTTTTGTTAGAGCCGATTAACAACCATTTGCGTAATAATTGCTCTGTAACAGTATGTAGGGCTACCTTATTTCCTTCATATAAGTAGTGTTTTGTATAAACAGGCTTCGCTGCTTCCTTCACGATTATTAGTAAGACCGTATCAAATGTATCGGTAACATTACTTTGCTCCTCGCGCTTTTCCACTAAAATAACGCCTAATGTATTCGACTGACTCGCACGTTCTTGGTATATTGGACGCAAAACTTGCTCCATGTTCAGTCCTCCTCTGTTCGTTTTGTGACCTCTTATTTCGTTAAAAATTCGACATACTCTAGAAGTATTCCTTCTTTCCTTATACTCAAAGCTAAAATACTTTGTCCTTATATGTTATAGTAGATTTTAGATTGGGAGGCAAGATGTTATATGAAACCTTATAAAAGTAAAATTAATAAAATTCGTTCATTCGCATTGGCACTTATTTTTATCGGCTTTGTAGTCATGTATGGGGCCATCTTCTTTAAAAATAATCCCGTGCTTGTACTAATCTTCATGACACTTGGCTTACTTTGTATAATCGGTAGTACAGTCGTTTACGCTTGGATCGGTCTTCTCTCAACACGTGCAGTCCAAGTACAGTGCCCAAATTGTCACAAATATACAAAAGTATTAGGTCGTGTGGATATGTGTATGTATTGCAATGAACCGTTAACATTGGATCCAACACTTGAAGGAAAAGAATTCGATCAATCTTATAATAATAAGACAAAAAAATCCTAGCCCTTAATTAGAGCTAGGATTTTTTATTGTACTTTTGCAGAAACAACTTTACATGATGGACATGTACCGTATATTTCTAGACGGTGTGAGTGCACATCAAAGCCAGTTACTTGTGAAGCAAAATGCTCAATTTCATCAAGACCAGGGTAATGGAAATCCACAATTTTACCACAACATTCACAAATCATATGATAATGATCGTTCGTTACGAAATCAAAACGACTTGAAGCATCTCCATAAGTCAGTTCCTTTACTAAGCCAACTTCACGGAATACTCGTAAGTTATTATAAACAGTAGCTACACTCATATTTGGGAATCTCCCTTCAAGTGCTTTATAAATTTCATCGGCCGTTGGATGTGCCATCGATTGTATTAAATATTCCAAAATAGCATGACGCTGAGGAGTAATACGTACACCAGTTGTTTTTAACGTGTCAAGTGCATCTTGTAAATGCGTTGTAGACATCGTCATGCACCTCTTCTCATAAGTATTATTAATTTATAATTGTTATAAATAGTGTATCGAATGAAACTAACATCTGTCAACAATTGCCCATTCTACTTATGAAAAATTACAACTCAATACCCTCTTGACAGATCCATCACATTTTCTAAATCCGTTTCCCCGTCAAGCCATTTTACCAAGCTTGGCTTAAATATATTTAAGCTACGTTCTACATAACGAGATGAATGACTTGATACATGTGGTGATACGATAACATTCGGTAATGTCCATAACGGACTATTCTCAGCAAGTGGTTCTTGTTCAAATACATCAAGTACTGCATAGCCAATCTCGTTGGCTTTAATTGCTCGGATTAGCACCTGTTCATCCACCAAGTTGCCACGTCCAAAATTCATGAAAATAGAATTGTTTTTCATCACTTTAAAATGTTCTTCTTTCAATAAATGCGTAGTCTCCCTTGTTTTAGGTAACACAGAAAGTACAATATCCGCTTTAGGTAAAGCTTCTAAAAGTTTATCGAAGCTCACCATAACATCCATATGCGGAGCTTTTTGGCCAGAACGGTTGCAGCCAATTGTTTGCACGCCAAAAGCGTGAAGTAAACGACCTACTTCCGATCCAATTGCACCTGGTCCTAAAATTAAGGCCGTGCTATCACATAATTCGGTTTGTTTCACTTTTTTTGACCATTCACATTTCTTTTGTTGCTCATACATCCACGGCAATGCACGCTTGATGGCTAAAATATGAGCAAGCATCGACTCTGCCATAGGTGTTTTATGAATTCCTCGAACATTTGATACTAAAATCCCTCGCTCAATGATTGCTTGAGCAGGCATTTTTTCCACACCTGCTGAAGCAACAAAAATCCATTTGAGTTTAGTTGCATATTGTAAATTTTCTTCATTTAAATCTTCACCATATGTAACCACCACATCTGCCTTTTGAAGTTCTTCTGTTGTTAGACCACTTTGAAAAACAAAATCAACTTGCGGAAACTCCTCTACTAATGGTTCACGTAAATCTTGTCGTGGCTCAAACGTAAAATAAATTCTCATTTCGTTGCCTCCTGCTCTGCTAAAAATGCATACACTTCTTCAATATGGTTTTTCACGCGTACTTTACGCCATGCCTTCACAAGATTGCCTTCCGTGTCGATTAAAAATGTTGAACGCTCAATACCCATATATTCTCGTCCATACATTTTCTTTAGTACCCATACACCATAAGCCTCTGCTACTGCATGATCTTCGTCCACTAGGAGGGAGAAAGGCAACCCATGCTTGTCGATAAACTTTGTATGCTTCTTTACATCATCTGGACTAACGCCCAACACAATTGCATTTAACTGACTAAAATCTTCATGCTTATCGCGGAAGTCACAAGCTTGTGTCGTACAACCTGGCGTCATATCTTTTGGATAAAAATACAAGATAACATTGTGCCCTTTAAAATCTGTTAAATGCACCTTTTGTCCTTTCTCATTTATGAGTGAAAAACCAGGTGCTTTTTTTCCTTCTATTAATGTCATACAATCTCCTCCTCTGCACTTCTTATTTTACTCTAACTAACAAATCAAGTCATATTCCTGATTTTCTTTGGATTTCTTACACTGATAGGTCTACAATAGATTAAGTATAATTACTTAGGAGGCAATATGATGAATCACTCAAAATCTGAAACAGTACACGCAGAAGCGCTACAGCACATAGTTGGTGGTGTAAATAGCCCTTCACGTTCTTATAAAGCAGTTGGTGGGGGTTCCCCTGTCTCTATGGCTCGTGGAAAAGGCGCTTATTTCTGGGACGTGGATGGTAACCGATATATCGACTATCTAGCAGCATACGGACCACTCGTGACAGGTCATGGTCACCCACATATCGCTAAAGCCATTACACATGCAGCTGAAAACGGCACATTATTCGGTACCCCTACTGAATATGAAGTAACATTTGCTAAAATGCTAAAAGAAGCAATTCCTTCAATGGATAAAGTACGCTTTAACAACTCTGGAACAGAAGCTGTGATGACAACAATTCGTGTTGCGCGCGCTTACACAGGTCGTACAAAAATTATGAAATTCGCTGGCTGCTATCACGGTCACTTTGATTTAGTATTAGTGGCTGCCGGCTCTGGACCTGCTACACTTGGTACACCTGATTCAGCAGGTGTTACTACTGCAACGGCTGAAGAAGTGATTACTGTGCCATTTAATAATCCGCAAGCATTTACGGATGCTATGGACAAATGGGGCGACCAGATTGCTGGTATATTAATCGAACCAATCGTGGGGAATTTCGGAATTGTAGAGCCAAATCCAGGCTTCTTAGAATTAGTACATGCAACGGCAACAGCAAAAGGTGCTTTAACAATTTACGATGAAGTTATTACTGCCTTCCGCTTCCATTACGGCGGCGCACAAAATCTTCTTGGCTTAACGCCTGACCTTACTGCATTAGGAAAAGTAATAGGTGGCGGTTTACCTATCGGCGCTTACGGTGGCCGCAAAGAAATTATGGATACAGTCGCTCCACTCGGTCCGGCCTATCAAGCGGGTACAATGGCGGGTAATCCCGCATCAATGCAAGCAGGAATTGCTTGTTTAGAAGTATTGGCTACACCAGGAATTTATGATGAAATGGACCGCCTAGGTGCAATTTTAGAAGAAGGTATTTTAGCTGCTGCTAAAAAGCATGATGTAACAATTACGTTAAATCGTTTAAAAGGTGCGCTTACGATTTACTTCACAGATGTCAAAGTAGAAAACTATGACCAGGCTGAAAACTCTGATGGGGAAATTTTCGGACGTTTCTTTAAATTAATGTTAGAACAAGGCATTAACTTAGCACCGTCTAAATATGAAGCATGGTTCTTAACAACAGAGCATACAGAGGCAGATATTCGTGAAACAGTAAAAGCTGTAGACTATGCATTTTCAAAATTATAATTAAATGACAATACAGAGGCGACTTTCTATAGAGAGTCGCCTTTTTCGTTCAGCAAAACACAAATCTATG
Source organism: Lysinibacillus parviboronicapiens (assembly GCF_003049575.1). GTDB lineage: Bacteria > Bacillota > Bacilli > Bacillales_A > Planococcaceae > Lysinibacillus > Lysinibacillus parviboronicapiens. The sequence continues at coordinate 5,289 of NZ_PYWI01000012.1, forward strand.
TATTTTATAAGCACTTCCTTCTATAATGTAAAGAAGCTTAAAAATTTTAGACAGAAAGGACATCCATTTTCTATGAAATTAGGTGCCCGTGTATTTAAAACAGGTGTTGCAATTGTCTTTGCATTGTTTATTGCAGAATTGTTACATTTACCTTCACCAGTATTTGCTGGAATTGCTGCAATTTTTGCGATTCAGCCTTCCATTTATCGTTCCTATCAAACCATTGTCGAGCAAGTACAGGCAAATATAATTGGTGCAACGATTGCTGTTATTTTTGGTTTACTATTTGGCCACCATATTGTAGCTATCGGAATTGCCGTCGTCATTACAATTGGTTTAATGTTGAAATTTAAACTTGAAAAATCATTGTCTTTAGCTCTGGTGACAGTAGTAGCGATTATGGAGATACAAGGCGATGATTTCATTACTTTTGGTATCATTCGCTTTTCAACTATTTTAGTCGGAGTATTGGCAGCTTTTGTCGTCAATTTATTTTTCTTACCACCTAAATATGAAGTGAAGTTGTTCCGAAAAATTTATTTTTTACAAGATGATATTATTCGATGGACACGACTCGCTGTTCGTCAGGCTTCCGAACATACATCTACTAAAACAGCCATAAATAAATTCAGAGACCGTATGTTACGTGTCGATACATTGTATGATTTTTATAAAGAAGAGCGCAATTACATTAAAAATAAAAAGTTCGTCAAGGTGAGAAAACTTGTTGTGTATCGCCAAATGATTACAACGTCGAAGAAAAGTTTGGAGCTCTTACATCGTTTGCATAAACATGAAAATGAATTGGCCCATCTACCAACACAGTTCCATTTAATGATTCAGGAGCGATTAGATTTTCTCCTCACCTATCATGAACAGCTATTATTAAAGTACACTGGCAAATTAAAACCCGAGCATTCTGAATGGAGCAAGCATATTGATTATGTCCAACGCAATGAATTGATGGAGATTTTCATTAAACAAGTTTCATACGCTCATGAAGAAGGAGATACTGAATTTTCAAGCTATCACCTCCTGTACATTTTATCGCGCATTTTAGATTACGAGGAAAACTTAGAGCACTTAGATACATTGATTGTGTCGTATCAAAACTACCATGGTCAGGAAATTAATCTAGAAATAGAAGAAGAGTTTATTTAATGTTTAGAACGACAAACGAAGGTAATTCTGTTTGTCGTTCTTTCGTTCTTCTTCCATTAATTTGTAAATATTTTGATAATAAAGTATAATTATCATAAATTTTATGTTGGAGGGGGTTAATAAATGGTAAATTTAAGCAAAATTGAATTAACAAAAAAAGGCCAATCCATCAACTTAACGAAATCTCAACATCAAGGAATTGGAGAGATTCTAGTCAACTTAAACTGGAATCAACAATCTGTTAAACCTTCGGGCGGTTTTTTATCATCTTTGTTTGGTACTAAAGCACGCAGCGGAATTGACTTAGACTTAGGTTGTTTATATGAATTAACAGATGGTTCAAAAAGTTGCGTCCAAGCTCTTGGAAATGCATTTGGACAGTTGCACTCTCCACCCTTTGTAGAACTAGATGGTGATGATCGCACGGGTATGGTAAGCGGGGGCGAAAACTTACGTATTAATGGAGATAAGGTAAAGGATATTAAACGGGTGCTAGTATATGCCTTTATTTATGAAGGCGTAGCTAATTGGTCTGAAGCAGATGGAATCGTGACGATTAATTACGAAACAGGACCAAGTGTAGAAGTTCGTTTAAATGAACATCGTAATGGGAAAAACATGTGTGCAATTGCCATGATAGAAAATGTAAATAACGAAACATTTAAAGTTGAGCGCCTTGTTGAATATTTTAACGGCCATCAAGATATGGATGACGCCTATCATTGGGGTCTCTCTTGGCGTACAGGAAGAAAATAGATTAATTACTAAAATGCGTTTACTTCCAACAAAATATTTGCTAGCGTAGTCATCCAACTGCCCTTTGTAGTAAGTTCAATAAGTATCTCATATAAAAGCTGACACCATTTTACTTTCTAAAAGGTGTCAGCTTTCTTTAGGTTTCATTGCGCAATGCCATGAGTTGTTGCTCTGCTTTCATGCGCTGTTCCGTATGTTCTTCACGTAGCTTACGATAATTAGAAATTCCAGAAACAATTGTATCCCACATTTCTTCAAGTGTCTGTGGCTTTTCAGGTTGTTTTGCCATCATCGTGCTTAATTGCACTACATCGTTATGGGCTCCCCCAAATTGTTTCATGCGATTTTCAAAAGCCGCTGCGGAATCATTCTGTAGTTTTTGACGTTTCTCATTGACTGCATTCATAATACTCATTTTAAAGACAGGTATTGTTGTTATAAATGCACTATTAATTTGTTCTATTAACGCACTATTACCATTCCGAATCATCTCTATTTGAGGAGCCGCTAAAATTGCAACCATACGGGATTTCTCTAGTTCATCTATTTTTTGTGTCAGCATATCGGTAATCGTTTGCAATGTATTTAACTCCATTTTTGCAATTTGATTGCCTGCCTCACTCTGCTTTTTATACATCGGCATTAACGTTGTTGTCACTTCGTTTAATTTCATTTCTGTTGCTACAATATATTTTTCAATTTCTAGATAATAAGTCAAATCTTCACGATATAGGCGCGCAAGCATACGATTATCATTTGCTAACGCTTCCTCCATTAGCACAAATTGATAATGGATTTTCTCAATATCTCTACCAAGCAAATTATACTTCTCAAACAAGTCCTCATCTTTCTTGGGCGCACGCTTAAACAACTTACTAAAAAAACTTTGCTGCTCGATAACTTCCTTTTTATCAAATTTGATCATTAATGCTTCCAGTTGCTTCAGCAAATCACCTGATTCATTTACTTTTGATTTCGCCATCATATTTAAAATTTGGTCTGAAAAACGTGATAGCTTCGTTGAAGGTTCCTTACCAAGTGCCATTAAATCTAGTTGATTCTTGATATTAATACGATTTGCTATTTGCTGTACTTCGGCATGTTGACGTAATTGTAGCTTTGTCACTTCCGCTGTTTCTGGTGTCAGTTGATCAAGCGCAATGGGTACATTTGACATGGTGCGCCTCCTTTCCTAATCATCAAAAAAAGCGATTAAACAATTTTTTAATCATCTTATCTGGCGCAGGCTTTTGCTGCTTTGGTTCTTCGTATTGTAAATCAAATACCATATGTTCTAAACGATGCCCATCAAAAGTATCTTCTAGCAAATGCTTTTCCATATCTAACTTGCCTGTAGGGTTATAAAACACAATATCAATACCAAATCGATTTAAAAACGCTAGTAAAGCAACGTCTTCACGGGCTAATGCAGGCTGTTGAGGCGCTTGATAGAGCACAAGTTTAGGTACTTCCTGTGCATAATCAAAGCTTTGCAATAGACGTAGGATTTCTTTTGGAATCATGGCCATCTGTTTAAATAAAAATAACTGTAAATCATACTTTGATTCGTTTGGTAGTTGTTTCAGGAGTGGCTGTTCACAAGATGTTTTGATGGTATGTGCAATTGCTTGTTGAAGTTCTAATGACAATTCATCATACTGCCACCAGTCACTTTGCAAAATACGCTCTGTGGATAATTCTCCATTCACTAGACAGTGCTTATAATGGAAATGGAAATTGGCTCTACTCGCTTTCACATATGGAAACTCCTGCACAAATACGGTTTGCGGACTGGCAAGTAGCTTATGCATATAATGCCAATACTCTTCACGTCTACTCGCTACACCGCTAATTTTTGCAAAAATAACAGGAATCACCACTTCGTTCCCTATGACTTCAAATTTCGGACGTACCATCGCCTTTTCATTTGCATAAATAAAAATATCGTCATATGTCATTCGTAATGTTAAAGAACGGGGCATAAAATCTTTAAATTGCCATGGTCGATATACACCGGATTGTTGATCGTGCATTAACTGCTCAAAATGTTGACTGGAGCGATAGCCGACAGTTGCTTGACGGTCACGAAGCTTATCGGGGAATGGCTGTAATGTTGTTTGGCTGCCATAGACGTGTGTAATAGAAAACATATTCGTGATATCCACTTCTGCAAATTCATCGATAGCAGCCGGGTGGAAGATTAACACATCACATCCTAGTTCCATTAACAATAACAAGAAATATCGCTGACTAATCGTCGTTTCGCCATACCAAACAACCTTTGGAAAGTCATCCGTCGGCTTCATTGTCTGCGTCCATTGTATCCAATGGTTTTTTAGCCACTTCACCATATCAATTAAAAAGCGACGAAAATCATTTGCTAGTAAACCAAGTGATTGCTGGTCACGAAAACGCTCCACTACGCGAATGGTTGCCAACTGTAAATGCCGGTTCATTGTAACGTCATCATGCTTTGGAATAAGCTGATGGCCATACATCATTGCAATTAGTCGATTAATTGACAATCCTTTGGGTGTTTGTTGGTGTTGCTCTAAAATACTTTGTAATGCCTGAAAATCCTTTTGTTCAATATGTTTATTTAATTCCTCGCTTAAAATATGCACGTTTGGATTTTGAGACAATGTATATAATGAGTTAAAATAATCATCTTCTTCTATTGGTACACCTAATACTCGAACGGCAATGCGACTAAAACGAATTTGTTGCTCTGTCACCTCATAAAGTGCACGCAATTTCGGTGAATCTTGAAACGCTTGTAGCCAATCATAAGGATCCCGTTCCAACACTGATTCTATTGTGATTGATTGCATACAATACGTCACCTCCTTACATGGTCTTAGACAGTTGGTTGTTTTGCTGCAAGTCGTAAAACATCCTCCAGTAAACTTTGCGTAAACGCTTCACCACTATTAGCTGAATATATTGTATTCCCTAACACTTGAGGTTGTTTATCTTTTAAATCACCGTGTGCTGGTGTAAATCCAATATCTGCCATAGCGAGCATACCGTAGTCCATAATGGAATCGCCCGCTGCTACATGCACATCATATGTACAATGTTCTTTTAAATAGGCAATCGCCGCTTCCTTCGTTAACACTTTCGGCAAAAAATATAATTTTCTTCCTTGTAAAAGTACATACCAACCCAGCACATCAAACTCCTGAATGATTGCCTGTACAACATCTTGTCTTAAAATTGATAGGTCAACATAATAAACATAAAAGAGTTCATCAACATAAAATGATTGTTGAAGCCAAGTGTCGGATCTTATCCCATCAAAACGTTGCAACATATCAGCATCTGGAATCGAGGAATCTTCAATACGCTTACGTAAAGTTTTTGCCCATGCTTCATTTGGACGACCCTTTTCTAATATTGTACCCCCATTACTCGTAATTGCAAAAGTTGGACATAACTCATTTATTACATGAATGCGTTCATATTGATGCAAAGCACGAGTAGTTACCGGCACGAATAACGTTTGATCATGTACCTGATGCAATAATTTCGTTGTCGCTTCCGTCATCATGCTCATCACTTCACCGTCTTTTCGTTCTGCTCCGACAGTTGGTGTTATTGGTGGGAAATTTGCCATCATCCGCTTTGAATAAATAAGGGTACGGTCTAAATCCGATGTAAATAGTAGCATGTATTCTCTCCTCTATACTTCTTTTATTAAGCCGCAGCATGCATACGACATATTCGGATATTCTTCAATAGGTACATTCTTTTCCTTAGCTAATAACAGGATGTGTTCAAGTTCGTTCATGTATTTAGGATTAATTAAAATTTTCCAAGGTATTCGGCGAAGTAGCACACGCGTCGTTTCACCAACGCCAGGCTTTACGAAATGAATATTGGTAATCCCTAAATCCTGTTGAATGGCCTGCACGGATTTCAAGCCTTGCCATGTAACAGGAGACTGTGATTGCTCACTAATTTGCTGCGTGACATCATGTTGAACTTGTTTGAAATAAGCACTTACACGGTCGATATACACGTTTGATACATCAACATCCTCTAGCTCTTTATAATATTTAGCGCCATGAAAGTCATGTTCCTGCATAAACTGCAAATTCAATACGGTGCGACTCACTAACCCAGACACTGTGGAATTTAAACAAGCGGAGGGAATCAAAAAGTCTTCGCGTGTTCCATAAATTGACGTACAGTTCCCAGGATCAGCTAAAACAGCTAATGTAGAATCCAATTGTTGTACATTGTTTGCATTGAAAAGCTCACAGGATTGTTGCAATTCCTTTGTGATAGCTCCTTTTCCAGTCCAGCCATCAATAAATTGAATGGCTGCCAAAGGATGCTCTGAAAAGATATAACGAATGGCTGTCTCATCAATACCACGGCCACGCAGTATTGAAATCGTGTAATGGGGCACTCCGACGTTATAACGCATTTTAATATACCGCTTAATCAAAATACCGATTGGTGTACCTGCTCTTGCTAAACTAACGAGCACTAAATGCTCTAATCCTTGGCGCGCTACAATTTGTTCCGCCACAATCCCAACAGCTATTGCAATGCGTTGTGCATAATCATCTAACGTTTTATAAAAAAGTGCCATATAAGCATCTGATGGGTGATATTCAACTGGCAGCATTTCAGAATAATGTGTGCCCGATTGAATCAGACGCTCACGTTTTTCATTATTTAACTCGAGTTTGATATTACTAATATCTCGTAGTAAAAAAACAACATCCTCAGATGAATAACTCCCCATTTTATCGGGTTGCATGACTAATCGCATTATTCCCCCTCCAATTCATGCATACAGATCACATAAATGTTTGCGTCACTTACAGATTGCAGTGCATGTACAACTCGTGCAATTACTTCTTTATTTGCTATACGTTCTACGACAAGAAAAAGTTCCGAATAAGGATGACTTTGTACATTGTATAAATAGTTTTCAACTCCATTATTTTCAGGACATTCAAATGCTATTTTCTCAGTAATTGTATAGCCTGTATCATGTGCACAATAAATCGGGCTACGAGTTGTCGATTGAATATAGACGTCCTCGCCTAAGTAACTAGCTATTTGCATCGGAACATACATAAATTCACCTGTACCAATAACAAGTGCTGGACCACCTGATCTAAGTTTTTTTAACTGCTGGGCAATCCTCTTTATTGTATTCTTTTGTACTGCCTGCTGTTCAGTTGTTAACATAAATCTTCCTGTTGCTAGCATATAGGGCGCTTTATTATCAATTCCGTTTTCCGCAATTGAACGATAATATTTTTGTTCAATACAATCCTTTGGTGATAGGATAGTCAGATCTTGAACCTCTTGTGTAGTGATCCCAACTTGTTTGCTAGATAAATACGGTTCTCCACTACAACTAAATTGTCCGCCCATCATTGCTACAAAATCAATCGTTACATCCCACTTCTTTTCCATTTGTTGAAAGACTTCATGCTGCTGGGCTGAACGCCAATCTAAAATAGATAACACTGAATAATGCTTAACATCCGGAAATTTTTGTCGCAGTGTTTCAATTATATTGACCACTGTATTTCCAGTTGTAATCTCATCATCTATTAACACGATACGTTTGGCTTGAAGTAACTTATCTGGTTGCTCACAATAAACGCGATGACTCGTTGCATGTGAATGCTCTTCTTCAAAAGTTACAAATGGTTCAAGTTCAGGTAAAAATTCACGTGTAGTATGAATATACATCGCCCTTGACCCAAAAGCATTAAATACGGCATGACCAAGCGCTGTAGCTGTTTCTGCGAAACCTATAAACAATGTTTCCTCTAAGAGCTCAAGGGGTTTTGCTTCTACTTGTTGTAATATTTCTTGCACATGTTGCTGTTTCTTAAGTGCCTGTACAATAGTTGGCAGTAATAATGCTTCCTCACCAACAAGCTTCTCATGATACATCATTGCCAGCAATGTTCCAGTAAGAATTGGTACTTGCGGTCGCACTGCTAAATGTTTGCCAAGAACGGTACTAACAAATAAAAATTGTCTTTTTTTATTAATACGCGTTGCCATTTTAAACAAATCTGTTATGGCAAAATCATACGGATTATTCGTAATCGAAATTTCAATTTCATAGTCCTGAAAAATATTCAACTTGCTCTTCAGTTGTGGCATCCATACTTCCCCCTGCTTCAGTATTCAATAAAAGGGACGCGAAATCTACAGATTCGTTGTATACACCATACACATGTGCTTGGCGTAAAATTTGTTGCGCCCACCTCGTATGAGGCTTCATTTCATTCATTTTATTAGCATAATGACTTTTTATCACACCTTTTTGACCATCATTTTGCTCTACAATGCTCAGTGCATCTAAATATTCTTCGTACGAAACTACATAAAGCGCATGGACAACACGTATATGACTAGGATGAATAATCGTTTTACCTAAAATTCCATTTTGTCTGTCCATTAAGACTTCCTTAATCAAACCATCTAAATAATCATCGAGTAATGCCTGTCGTGCGTGTAGTGCTCCTTTTTCACTAAACGGTGTCACTCTCAAAGCTGGCTTCAACACACGCTGATTACTGAAATATTCCCATACAGGCCCAGAAATAACAAAACCGTCTTCCTCGCGACCTAACACATTGACAATGTCTGCAATGCAATCTCGAATAACCGCTATATCGTAAATCGTCGAGTCTACACGCCGACGTATACCGTAAATCCCACAAAAATCAGTCGCACCAATGCGAACATTTAATACGCGTTCTCTGTATTGATGAAGCACTTCCTTAATTGCAAACAATGCATCCATACGGGATTCCTTATACAAAATATCACGACTTTCCAAAATCGGCATGCCAAATAGCTTAAGTTGATGCTGTTGAATCGTTTGTTCAAGCAAATTAAAATAAGCAGCTCCTTGCACAGCAGAAAATTTAGGAAATACATAGCCTGTTAGTACTTCTTGATATTTTCCTAAGACAGATGTTAAAAATGAAAATTGCTCGACACTGCGTACACGAATAAATATAAGCGGTAATTGTTGAAGTTGGATTTCATTATTTTCATAAAGTGTATAGAGCGTGCGAATATCCTCTATTAATTTTTCTTCACATTGCACTAACTCCGCATCTCCAACAGCATCTTCTAAATCGATGACAAACGAAGTCAAATCTTTATATTTCTGAGATTGCACCATATCTGAAATATTAGGCATCGATGCCGGCATATATAAAGTAGCACCTAATGTGTAGGATAAAATATTTGGGTTATCCAATTTTGTAAAAGGTTGTGGCTTTTTATAAAAAATAGTCTCCGTCTCCGTTGCAAAATGTTGCATCTACTTCTCTCCTTCATCAAAAGAATTATCATTGCGGAAAAAGGCACTGGATTAGCCTGCTTTTTACAGACCAATACAGTGCCTTTAGTTACGTTGCTTTCTTATTCAACTTATGTAGAACAAAAGTTAGTAAAAATGCTACGATTAAAATAACGAAGAAAACTTCGTGTAGTAAGCAGAAACCCAAAGCGCCAGCAAATATTTCTAGGTATCTCGCTACGCCTTTTAACAGGTTAAGGACAGTATAGATTTTGAATGATTCATGCCCCATTCAAAATCTATACATTTGCCAAAATTCTTTACTATATTTTATTGTAAGCCGTATGCACTCACTAACGCACCAAGTCCACCTTGATAACCTGAGCCAACTGCTGCAAATTTCCACTCGCCGTTGTGACGGTATAATTCACAGAATACGACCGCTGTTTCAATGCTGAAATCTTCCCCTAAATCATAGCGCAGGACTTCTGAACCTGATTCTTCATTCGTTAAACGCACATAAGCATTTAATACTTGCCCGAAGTTTTGATGGCGCCCTTCCGCATCATAAATTGTCACGGTCACTACTATTTTATCAATTTGAGGAGATACTTGTTTTAAGTTTACAAGAATTTTTTCGTCATCCCCATCACCCACACCCGTACGGTTATCACCTGTGTGCACGACAGATTGGTCTGAACTTGTTAAATTATTGTAGAAGATAAAATCTTGCTCATTACGACATTTTCCAGATGCATCAAGTAAAAATACAGAGGCATCTAAGTCAAAGTCATTTCCACCATCAAATTGTTTCACATCCCAACCTAAACCGATACCTACATTATTTAAGCCTGGATCTTGCTTCATTAAATCAATGCGTTGCCCTTTACTTAACTGAATACCCAATTAGAAAATCTCCCTTCCATTGTATTAATTTACGTTTAATCCGTAGTCACTGCAAAGTGCAGCTAAACCACCTTGATAACCTGCTCCAACTGCGTTGAATTTCCATTCTCCATTATGACGATATAACTCGCCTACTACTACAGCTGTTTCAATACTGAAATCTTCTCCTAAATCATAGCGGATGACTTCTTCATTTGTTGCCGCATTGACAATACGAATAAAGGCATTAGAGACCATACCAAAGTTTTGGTTACGTGCATCTGCATCATGGATTGTCACAGTAAAGGCAAGTCGTTGAACATGTGCAGGAATTTGTGTCAATGCAACCTTCACAACCTCATCATCGCCGTCACCAACGCCTGTTAAATTATCTCCTGAATGTTCAACAGAGCCGTTACCACCAATAGTATTGTTATAGAAGATAAAATCATTTTGGTCTGCTACTTTCCCTGTATCAGCAAGTAAAAACACAGATGAATCAAGGTCAAAATCATTGCCGCCATCATATTTATTTGTGTCCCAACCTAAACCTACAATAACATTTGTTAACCCTGGATTAGTTTTTGTTAAATCAACTTTTTGACCTTTTTGTAATGAAATACCCATTTTTATAGTCCTCCTAGTTTTTAGTGTTCATTGCTATTTCAATGCATAACTATATCTGTCATTTCGCTTTCGCAATAAAAACTTGCGGAATGAAGATGAAATTATTGATATCTACGAGCTACGTCGCCAAGTTTCATATCATTCGTACCACTACCAACAGCCGCAAACTTCCACTCATTGCCATGGCGATAAATTTCACCACACACTAACGTCGTTAAGTTCGAATAGTTATCAGTTAAATTATAACGAATTAGTTCGGCTCCTGTCTTGTCATCATACACGCGAATATATGCATTTTGAATCATACCAAAATGTTGGTTGCGCCCAGCTGCATCATATATATTAACGACAAATACCATTTTATCGTATTGTGCTGGTATTGCTCCTAGCTCGATTGTAATAACTTCATCATCACCATCGCCATCACCTGTTAAATTATCACCTGAATGTCGGATAGAACCGCAATTACTTGATAATTTGCCAAAATAAATTACATCATCGTTTCCTACTAATTTATCATTTTGGAGCATTAATACAGAGGCATCACAGTCCACATTTTTACCGCTACCGCCGCTGCCTCCACTAGAAAATAAACCCCCTAGGAATCCACCACTTTTTGTTTGGCTTACTGGATCCCAGCCCAAACCAACTTTAATTTTATTTAAACCAGCATTACCTTTTGTTAAATCGACACGTTGTCCTTTTTGCAAATTAATTCCCACTATCAACATCCTCCTATACCTTGAATGCGTTTCCAGCTGAAAACGTATGTAAATTCTTATTTAGCATGAAGCGCAAACTCTATACGTTTATAAAAGTACCATCCAAATTTACACTACTCCTATAAAGGTAAATTCAGCCTATCTCAAGTCTAAAATAACATGACAAAAAATTCAATTAATGGCCCCAAAAAGGTTTAATTCATTTAATATTATTAACAATTATTGTAAAAAATAACAGTATACTAACTAAATCGTTCTATTCATAACATAAAAAAAGCCTTCTATTTTTTATAAAATAAGAAGACTTCTTTCACTTTTGTTAGCTTTTCATCTTCGGATCGAGTGCATCACGTAATCCATCGCCCATTAGGTTAAAGCCTAGTACCGTTAACATAATAGCGAGACCTGGGAAAATCATCGTCCACGGGGCATTCAATAAATAGATACGTGCATCCGCTAGCATTTTTCCCCACTCTGGTGCTGGTGCTTGGGCACCTAACCCAAGAAAACCTAATGCTGCTGCTTCAATAATAGCTGTTGCAATGGCCAGCGTACCTTGCACGATAACAGGCGTCATCGAGTTTGGTAAAATATGCGAAAATAGAATGCGTATATCACGCATGCCAATTGCTTTTGCAGCGACAATATACTCCTCTTCTTTTACACTTAGTACTTTCGAGCGGATTAAACGTCCAAAGTTTGGAATGTTTATAATCGCAATCGCTATCAATGCATTTTGTAGTGACGGCCCAAGTACAGCTACGACAGCGATAGCAAGTAAAATACTAGGAAATGCTAGCATAATATCAAAAACGCGTGAAATAATAGTATCAATCCATTTCCCATAATAGCCTGCAATAATTCCAAGTAAACTCCCTACGACAACTGATAGAATAACTGAAAAAAAGCCAACCCACAATGAAATACGTGCACCGTGGATAATACGAGAAAAAATATCACGTCCAAAATCATCTGTCCCAAACCAATGTTCACTTGATGGCGCTAGTAATCTTTTCGTTAAATCCTGCTCATTAATGCCTTGCGGAGCAATCAGTGGACCAAATACTGCAAGCACAATAAAAAATATGACAATGCCCGCGCCTGCTAGGGAGATTTTACTCTTTTTAAAGCTACGCCAGCCTTCTTTCCAAGGACCTACCGCACGATTTTGTGCTGCTTCTTTTCTTATATCTGCTGTTCCAGCCATAACCGCAGCTCCTCCCTATTTATATTTAATCCGCGGATCGATTACTGTGTACAATAAATCCACGATTAAGTTAATCATGATGAAAATAAAAGCGATGACTAAAATTCCTGATTGAATAACAGGATAATCACGGAAGCCAATTGCTTCATAAATATAACGTCCGATTCCTGGCCAACTGAAAATTGTTTCTGTTAAAATGGCACCTCCTAGGAGTAAACCAGTTTGCAAACCGATGACCGTTAACACTGGAATAATAGCATTCTTCAGTGCATGTTTATAGACAACAATAAACATCTTTTGTCCCTTTGCTCTAGCCGTACGTACATAATCAGAGCGCATGACTTCAAGCATAGATGAACGAGTCATACGGGCAATAATAGCCATTGGTATTGTTGCGAGCGCCAACCCAGGTAATACTAGTCGCTTTAATACCTCAATAAATTGATCGAAACGTCCTTGAATGAGTGTATCAAGTAAATAAAAATGGGTGATGGCGGTGATAGGATCTCGAACATCTTCACGCCCGGAAGTCGGAAACCAGCCTAACTTAATGCTAAATGCCCATTGTTCCATCAGGCCTAGCCAAAACACCGGTACAGATACACCGATTAACGCGATTACCATTGCCAGATAGTCAAACCACGAATTTTGGAACCACGCAGAAATAATACCGGCATTCACTCCAACAATGACTGCAATGATTATCGCAAATAAGGCTAGCTCCGCTGTTGCTGCTAAATACGGAAAGATTTCCTCAGATACCGGAAGTTTCGTACGCAATGAGACACCTAAATCTCCCTGCAAAACGCCACCCAAATAGCTAAAATATTGCGTATACCATGGTTTATCTAATCCTAAACTTGCGTTTAATGCTTCGACCGCCTCTTTCGTCGCCTGTTGTCCTAATATGACTTGTGCTGGATTACCAGGAATTGCGCGAATTAACATGAAGACGATAAAAGACATTCCAAGCAAAACTGGGATTAATTGAAATAAACGTCTCCCCATATAGTGAAGCATCTTCTTCACCTCTCTATTATTTTCTAATTATACTTTTGCCATGAAAAGCATCGAAGTCTATACACATACTGTAGAAAGGGCCTGCCTTCACCAAACGGTTATGACGTTTAGATGATTGATCTTTCATACAGAAAAACGGGTTGTGACAAACATAGTCACAACCCGTTTCTACAACGATAGACAAAGCCTACAGCTGTAAAAAGCTTGTTATGTCACTATGATTAAGCGACATCCTAAATCCTACTACGTTTATTTTATATCTACTGCGTCTAAACGGTCAGAACCTGTTGGATGTGCAATGTAGTTCGTCACTTTTGTATTTGCAGCTAAAATAGGAGTTGAGTGCGCTAGTGGAACCCAAGGTGCATCTGCAAAAATCATTTCTTGTGCTTGCTTGTAGAGCTCATTACGCTTGTCTTCATCGATCTCTGTTTGAGCAGCTACAAACACTTCATGAAGTTTTGGATTGTCGTAGAATGTATAGTTATTAGAGCCAATATTGTCCCCATCTAATAATGTGTAAAGGAAGTTATCTGCATCTCCGTTATCACCTGTCCAACCAAGTAAAAACGCATCTGCCTCTCCGTTTTGAGCTTTCTCTAAATAAGTAGCCCATTCAAATGTAACGATTTTCGATGGAATGCCTACATCTGCTAAATTCTTTTGAATTGCCTCTGCCACTTTTTGACCATCTGGCATGTATGGACGTGGTACAGGCATAGCCCATAGTTCAATTTCCTTGCCATCATAGCCAGCTTCAGCTAATAATGCTTTTGCTTTTTCTGGATCATATTCATAACCAGTAATACCATCGTTATAGCCTGAGATAACTGGAGGCATTGGGTTTTTCGCTGGCTCAGCTAATCCTTCATAGAATGCATCTACTAAAGCTTGCTTATCAATTGCGTGATTGACTGCTTGACGCACTTTCACATTATCAAATGGTGCACGAGTTACAGTTAATCCAAGATAACCAACATTCATCGATGGGCGTTCAATTAATTGTAAATCTGCATTTGCTTCGATTGATGCTTTATCAGATGGGCTTAAGCCGTCCGCTACATCAATTCCCCCTGTATTTAAATCATTTAAACGTGCAGAGTTATCGGGAATTGAACGGTAAATCACTTTATCTAACTTCGGAAAACCAGCAATATAATAATCGGGGTTTTTCTCGATTGTAATCGATTCATTACGCTTCCATTCTACAAATTTGAATGGACCTGTACCTATAGGGTCTGTAGATAATCCTTCTTCATTTGCTTCAAATGCTGTTGGAGAAGCAATTGCAAATGGAGACATTGCTAAGTTTTTTAGGAATGGTGCCTGTGGTTGGCTTAACTTGAAAACAACTGTGTAATCACCCTCAGCAGTTACTGAGTCTATTATTTGCTTGTCACCCACCACAAATTGAGAGCTAAAGTAAGGGTGCTTATCGCCGCCAGCCTTCCAACGCTCTACATTTTTCACAACTGCTTCTGCGTTAAAGTCCGTACCATCATGGAATTTTACACCTTCCTGTAATTGGAATGTGTATGTTAAACCGTCTTCTGATGGCTCCCACGATTTTGCTAAACCTGGATGAATCGTTACATCTTGCTCACCAAAGTTAACAAGTGTTTCATATATGTTGGCCGTAACTGTGAATGATTCACCATCAGTTACTACAGCTGGATCTAGAGCGACAGAGTCACCTCCACGTCCGTATACTAATGTTTTAGCCCCGCCACTGTCGGCTGAGTCTCCACCTGCTGGCGTATCTTTAGAACCCGTATCCTTGTTATCTGCGCCACATGCAGCTAAGATTGTCGAGAGAACCAGGATCAGCATTACGCCTAATGACCAAAGCTTCTTTTTATTCATTAAATTTCCCCCTAATGTTTTTTATATCATTTAATGTTGCAGCGCATCATAAAGATGACAGGCAACATAATGACCCGATTTTACTTCTTGCATTTTAGGAACAACCTGTGAACACTCCTCCATTTTAAAAGGACATCTTGTATGGAAAGTACAGCCACTTGGTGGATTCGATGCGCTTGGAATATCTCCAGAAAGTATAAGCTGCTCGCGTTCAAACGTAGGGTCTGGCACAGGAACAGATGATAATAAGGCTTGCGTATAGGGATGAAGCGGCTCCGCATATAAATTCTCACTAGCTGTCAGTTCTACTAACTTCCCTAGATACATCACCCCTACACGATTACTAATATGACGAACTACCCCTAAATCATGTGAGATAAAAATATAAGTAAGTTTTAATTCCTTTTGCAATGTCTGCATAAGATTTAAAACTTGAGCTTGAATCGATACATCCAGAGCAGAGACAGGCTCATCCGCAATTATTAAGCGGGGATTTGTCATGAGCGCGCGAGCAATTCCAATACGTTGCCTTTGCCCTCCGCTAAACTGGTGCGGATAGCGTTTAATGTGATACTCATTTAATCCAACGATTTGAAGTAGCTCTAATACTTTTTGCTTTCTTTCCTTCGAATTCCCCATCCCATGAACAATGAGCGGCTCCTCTAAAATTTTGCCGATATTATGACGGGGATTGAGTGACGCGTAAGGATCTTGGAAAATCATTTGAATATCTCGACGTGCTTTGCGCATTTCGTTGTTTGATAATTCTGAAATCATTTTACCTTCGAATTCAATGACTCCTTCTGTCGGCTCAAGTAAACGCATTAATAATCGACCTGTTGTCGATTTACCGCATCCTGACTCACCCACAATACCTAATGTTTCACCTTCAAATACTTCAAAGGAAACATCATCAACAGCTTTCACATCGCCCACTTGGCTATTAAGAATGCCTTTCCGTATAGGAAAATACTTTTTTAACCCATCAACTTTCAATAACACTTTCGTCATGGTGCACCACCTCCTGTTCATCCACTAAAAAGCATCTCGATTTATGTTGCCCTGACATTTCGAATAATGGCGGTGTTTCCTGTAAACAACGCTCCATCGCAAATTCACAACGTGACGCAAAACGACAACCGACCTTAATGAAGCCAGGTTTCGGTACACTGCCTGGAATAGAATAAAGATTATCCTTTTTATAGCGCATATCTGGCACTGATTTAATGAGCCCCTGTGTATATGGATGCTTTGGATTCGTAAAGATATCATGAATAGGTGCTTCTTCTACTATTTGCCCAGCGTACATCACAATGACGCGCTCGCATGTTTCTGCTACGACACCTAAATCATGCGTTATTAACAGGACAGCTGTATTCAAACGTTTATTCAAATCTTTCATGAGTTGCAAAATTTGCGCCTGAATCGTTACATCTAGTGCTGTTGTAGGTTCATCAGCTATTAATACCTTCGGATCACAAACAAGAGCCATCGCAATCATGACTCGCTGGCGCATTCCACCTGATAATTGATGCGGATAATCTTTTAGTAATTCCTCTGCACGTGGTAATCCTACAAGCTTCATAATTTCAATCGCTCGTGCAAATGCTTCTTTTTTCGACCATTTCGGATTATGAATTAATATTGCCTCTTTCAATTGATCACCAATTGTAAATAAAGGATTTAAAGAGGTCATCGGCTCTTGGAAAATCATCGCTACATCTTTCCCGCGAATTTTCTGCATTTGCTTATCCGTAAATGCCGCTAAGTTTTTGCCATCTAATAGTATTTGTCCACCCGTTATTTTTCCAGGCGGTGATGGAATTAAGCCCATAATCGACAAGGATGTCACACTTTTTCCACTACCCGACTCCCCAACTATCCCTAAAATTTCGCCTTCATGAACCGAAAAATCAATATCTTCAACGGCAGGAATCTGTCCATCATCTGTGAAAAAGGTTGTCTTTAAACCTCTTATTTCTAACAGCTTTTTTCGCATATTCAATCGCTCCACCCTACCAATATTTTAATAAGATTCTAATTTATAGAATATAATACACTAACTTTCTTTAAATTCCCTATTTTCAGATAATTCTAACTAATAATTCTCTCTCTTTCAATCATTATTATTCTGCAATTATCAATAAATTTCTACATTTTTTGCATACTGTTAATTTTCTCTTATTTTAACGATAGTATTTTAGAAAATTAATAACAATTTGTTAAAGTTACATTGATTAAAATGCCACTAAAAAACCTATTTATTTAATCGTTTGACAAGAAATTTGAAATATTTTTTTGGGTTGATTCATCTAGTTGCTTTCTTCTAGATAAAGACACGCCAGAAATATTTTCTTTTAGGCAGTTAAATAGACCATAAAAAATACCCCATGAATGTTAGTTTATGTCTAACATTTACGGGGTAGTTCTATTATCGCTTCTTCATTTTAATCTAAGTGTTGAACCTGAAATAAATTATAATATGTGCCTTGCTCTTTCATCAGTTGCTCATGTGTACCTTTTTCAATAAGTTGTCCATGATCAATAACAAGAATTTTATCAGCATGGGTAATCGTAGAAAGTCGATGAGCAATAATAATGGTTGTGCGATCATGAGCAAGTCGATCAAGCGATTCTTGAATAAGTGCTTCACTTTCTAAATCAAGTGCCGATGTTGCTTCATCTAATATTAAAATTGGTGGATTTTTCAAGAATACACGGGCAATGGCAACACGTTGTTTTTGCCCACCTGATAATTTCACACCACGCTCACCGACTTTTGTATGATAGCCATCTGGCAAACTCATGATGAAGTCATGTGCATTAGCAGCTTTTGCTGCAGCCATCACTTCCTCATCCGTTGCACCCGGTTTTCCCATGAGTATATTTTCTTTTACTGAGTCACTGAATAAAATATTATCTTGAAGGACTATTCCAATCTGAGAGCGCAGTGAATGTAAAGTTACATCCTGTACATTACAGCCATCCACATAAACTGATCCACCCGTTGTGTCGTAAAAACGAGGGATTAAACTGATAATCGTCGATTTCCCTCCGCCGCTCATGCCAACAAATGCAACCGTCTCTCCAGGATTGATGGTGAAGTGGATATCATTTAGAATTGGCGAACCGTCTGCTTCATATTGAAACGACACATTTTTAAAGCGTACCTCACCTCTTACACGCGGTAACTCCAAGGCATTTTCTTTGTTTTTCACTTCATAAGGCTCATCAATCAACTCAAACATTCGATCCATTGACGCAATAGATTGCGTTAAAGTTGTCGATGAACTGACCAATCGACGAAGTGGTCCATAAAGTCTTTCAATATAAGCAATAAAAGCTACCATAGTTCCAACCGAAAGATCCCCATTTATGACCTGATAGCCAGCGTAGGCAATAACAAGTAGTGGTGCAACGTCGGTTATTGTATTGACAACTGCAAAGGATTTAGCATTCCACTTTGTATGGTCTAATGCCTTTTCTAAAAAGTCACCATTTGCCTCATTAAATAATTTTTGTTCATGCTTCTCAAGCGTAAAACTCTTAATGATACTCATTCCAGCTACACGTTCATGTAAATAACTTTGTACGCCCGCAAGAGCCTGTGAACGTTTACGCGTTAACTCACGCAGTTTACCAAAGAAATATTTCACACTTAACGCATAGAAAGGAAAGGCAACCAGTGCTACTAGTGTAAGTTTAATATCCATTGCAAACATAATAGCGATCGCGATAACAATTGTCGCTAAATCTAGCCATACATTCATCAAACCTGTCATAACAAATGTTTTAGTTTGCTCCACATCGTTAATGACACGTGAAATAACTTCGCCAGCTCTTGTGTTTGCATAATATCTCAAGCTTAGTCGCTGTAAATGTGCATAAATTTCCTTGCGAATATCAAAAAGTACTTTGTTACTTACATGCTGTGCAAAGTATTGACGATAATATTCTATTGGTGGACGAATGATAAAGAACACAATAATCGTGCCGCCTAACCAGTAGAACAGTTCCTTCGTCTTTTCTGTATCCGTTAGATCCTCTGCATCGATAATATCATCTAGCACAATTTTTATGAGTAATGGAATAAATAACGGGATGGCAAATTTCACAATACCTATCAATACCGTTAAAATAATTTCCCATGTATAAGGTTTAACAAAACGCATATAACGCTTCATGCTACCCAATGTTCATCACATCCTTATTTGAAAAGCGCATTAATGCTAGTTCACGTACTCGTAGACAAAACTGATGCATTACCAGCATGAATGCATCGTTTTAGTCCATGCTGTTGAGGAGACCTAAATAGTTGTTTGAATAATAGAACCTCAAATTTATAGCTGAAATGTCTAGCACAAAAAAGAAAATAGACATTCAACAGTGAATGCCTTTACGTATTATAGCAATATTTCGTATGAAGTACAGTTAATACAACTTTTACGTGAACTATTTAAAGACTTTGACTTCTGTTAATGTCCATGGACATCATCTTGCATCGAAAATTATGGATTGCCCATTAAAAAACCTATTAGGTAAACTAATAGGTTTTACTAATAATCATCTGCTTGCATATCGAGCTGAAACTTATAGCGATTCGTCCAAGCATCGATGAAATCCGGTGCAAAGGGTCCCCTTTTTTGTTGAATCCAGCTAATTAATTTATCAACATTACGCTTTAAAATTTTGTCGATAACATCGGGATAAGACATTTCCTGACGATGTTGCTCATACTCATCTTCATCTAAAAGGGTATACGACATATCAGGAAAAACTTTAATATCTAAATCATAGTCGATGTATTTAATCGCATTATTATCGAAAACAAATGGTGAGCTTAGATTACAATAATAATACACACCGTCTTCACGCAGCATGCAGATGATGTTAAACCAGTGCTCCGCATGGAAATAACAAATAGAAGGCTCTCTCGTTAGCCAAGTACGACCATCGGATTCTGTCACAAGTGTTCGTTCATTCGCACCGATAATGATATTTTTGGTTCCCTTTAAAACCATTGTTTCTTGCCAAACACGGTGGATGCGGCCATTGTGCTTATAACTATGTATTTGTATCGTTTCTCCTTCTACCGGTATTGCCATTTTTGAAGCCCACCTTTTCGTCTATGCTACCTAAATCTAGCAGTCTCTAGTATATTATAGCAATCTGTACGCGAAAGGTGTAGTTGAAAACCATAAATTTCATTGTGCCCTTTTGTTTATGTACAAATTTTCGTAATTTAAAAGCAAATTTCATCCTAATAACTTCTAGATTGAATTTTTTTTACTAAAGCATAACTGGTAGACCCTTAAGGACCAGAAACGACATGTCGCTTGGCTACCTGGGCGCTTCTCTATGCGATGCATCTATGAGCGGATCCCCGCTTAATTAATTTAAAGGAGCTGTCTTTTCATCTTTTCGATTGTAAGACAGCTCCTTTAGAAGGTAAATGCAATTATGCAGTTACAAAGTGATTATTCGCTTGCATTTTGGTTGTTGTTGTTAGCGTAGTTGCCTGAAGCTTGTGATTTTTTTTGCTCAGCTTTAGCGTTTTGCTTTTGCACTTCAGTTACGTCTGTTTCATAACCAAATTCTTCACTTTGACGTTGCATGTTTTTATTTGGTTGGAAATTCTGGTTGTTTTGATTTTTCTTCATCATTGATTCACCTCCACGCTCATTATTGTGTACCGAGGTGATTAATTTTATGCTTATTAATTTTTTATTTTATTTTTTGCCAAATTTTCAGCATCGGAACAGGCATTGGTAATAACTCAATTTGCTCGCGTGTCAGCCATTGACCATTTAATGTAGTCGTACACTTCATATAATAACTATTAATGTGCCATGTTAGATGGGAAAATATATGCTTAAACGTTAAAATCTCTTGTTGCTCTTGTGCTTGCACACCATAGAGTTTTGTAAAAGTTTCAATGCAATCCTCTCCTTGTTCAATCATCGGAAACTGCCACATATTAGCAAGCAAGCCTTCCTCAGGGCGTTGCTCCATTAATAATCGACCAGTGGAATCTTCACAAACAAAGACATTATAATAAATATGTTTCATTTTTGTCTTTTTTGATTTTACTGGTAGTTTTTCCGGAAATCCTTCATAAAAGGCCGTACAGTAATCTCGCACTGGGCATAATAAGCACTTTGGAGATGTTGGTGTACAAATGAGTGCTCCCAACTCCATCAAGCCTTGATTGAAGGAAGATGAGTGCGCAGGATCTATCAATTCCTCAACTGCCGCTTCAAAAATTTTCTTCGTTTTCGGCACAGCAATATCATCATGAATATTAAGCACACGACTTAAAACACGCATAACATTGCCATCGACTGCATGTTCAGGCTTATTATAGGCAATACTTAATATAGCACCAGCAGTATATGGACCAACGCCTTTAAGCTTCGATATGTCATGGCGATTGTCTGGGACAATACCACCGTAGTTTTCTAAAACTTCGCGTACACCTGCTTGTAAATTACGGGCGCGTGAATAATAGCCAAGGCCCTCCCAATGCTTCAATAAATATTCTTGTGGTGCTTCCGCCAATAATTGCAATGTTGGAAAACTTTCAATAAAACGATTGTAATAAGGAATAACTGTATCAACTCGTGTCTGCTGAAGCATAACTTCTGATACCCAAATTTTATAAGGGTCCTTAGTATGCCGCCAGGGTAAATCTCGTTTCTCTTGTTCAAACCAATTGATTAAAGATTGTCGAAATTCTGTTACATATGGATAATTCACAGTGACCTCCAGTATTTTTACGATTTAATTTATGACAGAAAGGGTATACAATTAAGAAAAGCCATTCGTGTGTGACGGCAATTTATGTGCCGCCGAGCATGTGGCATGAATGCCATGACATCGATTACAAAATATAAAAAGCATTACCATTATTGAAATATACATGTATGCAAATTGTACTCTTTTTTAATGCATACTAGGAGTGGATATTTTTGGATTCAGGCACACATTTCGTTATGGGTATAGCCCTTGGTGGCCTTGCCTTGGTTGACCCGGTGGTAGCCAACCATACAATGACCTTTACTGCTGTTATGGCAGGCACCATTATTGGTTCTCAAGCACCTGATGTCGATACCGTGTTGAAGCTGCGTAATAACGCTATTTATATTCGACACCACCGTGGCATCACACATTCATTACCAGCTGTAGCTATATGGCCAATCTTAATTACATTGGTTTTAGCTTTTATTATTCAAGACGCAAATGTGTTTCATTTATGGCTTTGGACATTTTTAGCCGTAGCGCTACATGTTTTTGTCGATATTTTCAATGCATATGGAACGCAAGCTATTCGGCCATTCTCAAGAAAATGGGTGGCACTTGGTGTCATCAATACATTTGATCCTATAATTTTTTCCCTACATTGTCTTGGCATATTACTTTGGGCATTTGGTGCAAACCCTGTTTGGACATTTAGCATCATGTATCTTATTATTGTGGGCTACTATATTTTACGCTTTGCAACACAAAGAGCCGTAAAAAAAGCCGTACACAATACCATCCAAGATGAAGATTATGTCATTGTAGCACCTACAATGCGTTTCTTCCATTGGCGTATCGCTGCTAAATCCAAAACCCATTATTATGTGGGACGTGCATATGGGCGAACTGTTAATATTTACGATAAATTCGAGATTAAACCGCTACCTAAAACAGCTACCGTTGAAGCTGCCATGAAAGACCCTAATCTCGATGCATTTATATCGTTCTCACCATTGTATCGTTGGGAAATTTCCGAGCTTGAAAATGGCTTAACAGAAGTACGATTAATTGATCTTCGATACCGTAGTGACAATCGCTATCCTTTCGTTGCTGTTGCTCACTTAGACGATGACAACGAAATTATTACTTCTTATACAGGCTGGATTTTCACTGAGGATAAGCTGCAGAAAAAATTACAAATCGGCGCCAGCAATTAAAAGGAAGAGGCTGGGACAAAAGAGAAAAAGTGTTAGATTGACTGATGTCTATCTAACACTTTTTTGCTGTGAACGTTGATGTCCACTACGGCGGACGCTTTCCGGGGGCGTGGCCTGAGCCTGTAGTCTCAGGCGTCACGCTAATCCCCCAGGAGTCGCCGCCTTCTCTACCATCAACTAGTGCTCTCTTCTAATTTTTATTTATGCCAAAAGGAAGAACGTCTAAATTTTTCTTCATTTTAGATGGCAAAAATTTAATGATACCTTTGCTTCTCTTTCTTAAAATTTAAAGTTTTGTCCCAGCCTCTTATTTATTGCATCATATCATCACTTACATCAAGTAAATGTGCATATTTGGGATTACGGCCCGCAAATTCATGTAGCTTATCACCATAACTAGTAATTAATTGGCGCACTAAATTTTCCGTGTAATCGGCACCTCTATAGTCATAGCCAGCCTTTGCAGCAGTAGATTCAAAATCGCTCCATAAAAGCTCTATCCAAACAAGCGCACGACCTGCTGACATTTGTGGGTTTTTTGTAAGTAACTCTGCTGTAAGCTGTTCTATTTTTTCCTGCATTTACTTACCCACCTTTACTGGTGATAATATGGAAACTGGTAGAGCCTCCTGATACTTGTCTCCGCCTAAACGATGGCCCCAAGCAAAGCGTCCTTTTAAATAATCCACTTGGAAATAATCGTTATCAGAACCATCAACACGGTATAACTCACCAGGTACAATAGTAGCCAAATCCACTAAATAAGCAGCTGCCATTAATGCTTTACGCTCGTACACTGCAAATTCATTAATGATCCCTAACTGTTCTGCCTTACGTGCTTTTTCTTTTAACATTGCTACTTCTTCACGTAACTCATGCTCTGTCATTGCAGCATAGTTTTTTTCGTTCATTCTTCATTCTCCTTCTCTGCTATAAAACGATCTATTACTTCAACAGGGAATCCCTTTTGATAGAGTGCCTGCTTCGTTTTCATTTTAAGTTCATAACCAGTATACTTCGATACATACTTTTTCCAAACTTTTTCGCCTTGCACATCGAGTAACTGCTGCCATTCATCTTCCGCTTGTTCAATTTCCACATGACTAAGCACCTCATCCACAATATTAAATGAATAACCTTTTCGCATAAGAAAATCTTGAATTTTAGCCTTAATTTGCGTCGGCGTTTTCTTGTTTTCTGAGCGTATAACCTTTTCTGCCAGTTGAGTTGCGAGCTTCACCTGTTCCTCACGGCTATAAGTGTCTAGCACTTCATCTTGTAAGTTTTTATCAATTCCTTTTTTAATAAGATCTTGCCGAATTGCTCGAGGCCCTTTTTTCATCGTGGCCTTTTTCGTATCAAGCAATGCCTTAGAATAGGTTTCATCATTTAAAAAACCATATGATTTTAACTTTTGGATGGCTTCTAAAATAACTGCTTCCCCAAACTCTAAAGAGAGGAGTTTTTTCTTTACCTCATGCTCACTACGCATTTGATAGGAAAGGAAATTTAGCCCCTTATTAAAAGCCTTTCGAATTTCATCTTCGTAGGCTATTTCTTGAATATCGAATTCTTCAAGTATCTTCCCTTTTGTCAGACCGAATTGAATAATAATCGCTTCATCTACAGGAAAAGCATATTCTTCATTTACGTATATATTATAGCGTTCTGGATTGTTTTTTTGACGCGCAATTTTTGTGATAACACGCATAATGAAACACCCCTTTATGTCATTCATTATAACATCTTTTTCTTTTTACTTAGGATTGTGTATAGTGTAGGTAGAATATTGGAAATAGGAGGAATTCATTTGAATATCGCTATTTCAGGTGGTACAGGCTTTGTTGGGAAGTCACTTACAAAGCTGTTACAAGATAATGGACATCAAATATTTATTTTAACACGTAATAAATCCAGCTACGAAAACAGCATTCATTATGTACAATGGTTAACAGAGGGAGCTAGACCAGAACTAGAGCTAGACAATATCGATGCAATTATCAATTTAGCTGGCACTTCTTTAAATAATGGACGTTGGACAAAAAAACAAAAGAAAGCCATATATACGAGCCGAATGGATGCTACGCTAGAAATTGTCCGTATAATGGAGGAGCTTCCGAAGAAACCTACTGTACTCGTAAATGCCAGTGCAGTCGGAATATACCCACCTTCTACCAGCGAATGCTATTCAGAGAACTTTAATGACTACGCGACAGATTTTTTAGGAAGGACCGTATATGATTGGGAGCGCCATGCTAAACGGGCAGAAAAATTAAATGTCCGAGTGGCACTTGCACGTTTCGGCGTTATTTTAGGACGTGATAATGGTGCACTTCCATCTATGCTACTACCCTATAAAATGCACGTTGGAGGCACAATTGGTTCAGGTGAAAAATGGCTTTCATGGATACATGTCGAGGATGTTGCACGAGCAATTTATTTTGCTATTACAAATAAAACCATTCACGGACCCTTTAATGTTACAGCGCCAAACGCTACAAACATGAAGGAATTTGGCAAAACAATTGCTGAAGTCATGGGCAGACGTCATTGGTTGCCTGTACCCAGCTTCGTGATGCGCCTCGCTCTTGGTGAGCAAAGTGTACTTGTCCTAGAAGGTCAGCGTGTGCTACCTTCTGTATTGGAAAAACAATATTTTGATTTTAAGTACCCTTTTTTGAAAGAGGCACTTGAAGATATATTATAAAAAATCTATAAAGCAAGGTGTTTTGTTGTCCTTTGATTAGGATAATTTTTTGAAAGTAACGCATCCTAAGGAAAAAGAAAGGATGCGTTTTTATGTGGAGACAACATATAGTAGGTGCAGTAATCGCAACTTTTATTATTGCCGCTGCAATTAGCTTCAATCCGTTTTTTGCTTCTGGTTCTGATGAATATCATTGGGGTTTTAAACGAGCGAAAGATGGTGAGCAAGCAGAGGCAGGAGCACAGTTAGATAAACTACTAAATCAGTATGGTGCTATCTATAAAGGAAAAGCTGACAAAAAAGTGGCCTATTTAACCTTTGATAATGGCTACGAGAATGGCTTTACAGAGAGTATATTGGATACATTGGAAAAAGAAAAAGTTCCTGCAACTTTCTTTTTAACTGGACATTATTTAGAAAGCGCCAGCGATCTTGTAAAACGCATGGTGCAAGATGGACATACAATCGGCAACCATTCCTATGGTCATCCGAATATGGCGAGATTAACCCGAGATGGCATGCGTGCAGAATGGCGGAAATTTGATGGAAAACTGCGGGAATTAACAGGTATTGATCGTACAACATATACTCGCCCACCTGAAGGTATATTCAATGCCAAAGTGTTAGAGGTCGGCAATGCCGAGGGCTATCGTCATATTTTTTGGTCGGTTGCCTTTAAGGATTGGTTAAAAGATGAACGCCGTGGAGCCGATTATGCGTACAATGCGCTAATGGATCAACTTCACCCTGGTGCTGTTATTTTAATGCACACCGTGGCACAGGATAACGCCGAAGCTTTACCAATGTTTATTGCAGAAGCTAAGAAGCAAGGTTATACGTTTTTATCGCTCGACGATTTAGTATTAGAATATGAAGATTTCCCTGTCGCTTTGCAATCGTCCACTCCTTAGTTATAATGGGGAGATGACATTCAATCACAAACGTCTTGACGTATTAACGTCCAGACTTTGAAATGACGATTTATCGATTTCAAAATCTGTGACATCCGCCGGAAGCTTAACTTTATTCAGCAGCTCTTTACCGGTAGTGAATTGAATACTGTGTGCAAAAATCTCTCTATACTAAGAGAGATTTTTGCTGAATAAGGTTAAAAGGACGTGGAACGCTTGACGCAACAAACAGCAATAGAAGTGGGACAAAAATTCCCATTAACAATAAAAAGACTGGGCATTAATGGTGAAGGAGTCGGCTTTTACAAACGCAATGTCATTTTCGTAAAGGGCGCTATTCCTGGAGAAGAAATTACTGCCCAAGTTACAAAAACACAACGTAATTTCGCCGAAGCAGAAATTCTTACGATTCGTAAAACTTCAAAGTATCGTCAGGAAGCACCTTGCTCTATTTATAATGAATGTGGAGGCTGCCAGCTTCAACATATGACTTATGAAAAACAACTAATTGAAAAACGTGATATCGTTATCCAAGCATTGGAACGCTATGCAAAACCTTTAGCTGAGACTGTTGAAGTCCGCAAAACATTGGGTATGGATAATCCATGGAACTATCGTAACAAAAGTCAATTCCAAGTACGAAAAGAAGGCAAACGTGTGTATGCAGGGCTTTTCGCAGAAGGTAGCAACAAACTACTCAATATTAATGATTGTCTGGTTCAACACCCCATCACATCGAAAATTACAGTCGCAACACGTAAAATTTTGCAGAAGCTAAATATTACGATTTATGATGGTCGAACGCTTGATGGGTTAGTGCGTACAATCGTTGTGCGTACAGGAGTCCGCACTGGAGAAACACAGGTCGTACTCGTGACGACACGTAAGGATATCCCGCATTTGGCTGAGCTTATTACACGTATTAAAAAAATTGATTCGAGCATCGTGTCAATTGCGCAAAATATTAACCGTGAGAAAACATCATTGATTTTTGGCGATGAAACAATTGTCCTCGATGGTAAAGAAACCATTCATGAGGAACTTGGCGAATTAGCATTTGATTTATCTGCTCGTGCTTTCTTCCAACTGAACCCATCTCAAACCGTTCATTTATATGATGAAATCAAAAAAGCAGCGGTATTAACAGGCAATGAAACTGTTGTAGATGCTTACTGCGGCGTTGGTACAATCGGCTTATGGCTAGCGGATAAAGCGAAAGAGGTTCGTGGTATGGATGTCATTCCGGAAAGCATTCAAGATGCACGAAAAAATGCACGCAATCATGGCTTTAAACATACAAAATACGAAGTCGGTACAGCAGAAAGCGTCTTAGCAAAGTGGCGTAAGGAAGGCTTCACACCTGATGTTATTACCGTTGATCCACCACGCACAGGCCTTGCACCTGAATTTATACGTACTGTTCTTAAGCTAAAACCACAGCGCTTTGTATATACTTCGTGTAACCCTTCGACTTTGGCAAAGGATTTACAAGAATTATCGAAGCTGTATGATGTCGAATACATTCAACCGGTTGATATGTTTGCACAGACTGCACAGGTGGAATGTGTCACAAAGCTTGTGTTAAAGAGTAAGTAATAAAAAAGGGCGTCTCAGATAATTTGAGATGCCCTTTTAATATTATTAATCAATAAGTAACTGATTCAATTGTGTTGAAAATTTGAGTGTAGATAGCTTGAATATTATCTTTATTATCTTTCAGTTAGTACCTCCATGTCTGTTCTTTGTTCTCACCACCTACTCCTGTACCTAAAAATCCTGTTGCATAACTTTCCTGCACATCTGCAATACTATCATAGGTCGGATTGCATAAAAAATATTGGGATTTGATTTCCGCTCAGCTTTTCTGTATAATAACTTCTTAGGTGCCAAACCTACGTGGCATGGGATGAACATCCGTGTCACACCGAAAAACGCCATTACAGCACGGATTTGCTGGGCGTTTTTTGTTTTTATGAGCGGGAGATGAGCCCCGCTCTTTTTATTTTACATACAAAAGCGACCCTGACATTAAACTGTCAAAGGTCGCTTATTTTTATGTCTCCCGAATACGAATAAAACAAGTGCAACTGTGAACAATAACAGTGCCACCAGTAAAAGGAAGCTATAATCTTTTACGAATTCCAAATAAATGCCGCCTAAAAATGGCCCTGTTAAACTACCAATACTTAAGGCAATTCCACAAAGAAGGTTTCCGGTTGGTAGCAGTTCCTTCGGTGTTAAATCAGCCATATATGTAATGCCCAGTGAAAACATCGAACCGACAAGTGTCCCCGCGCAGAAAAATGCGATAGCCACTGCCATCTGTGAATGTTCTAAAAAACTTGCAATAGCAAATAGAATGGCTCCCCCAAATGATCCTGTCATCAGAACATAGCGCCGTCCGATTTTATCACCTAGTGCGCCAAGTGGCACTTGCGTTAAAATACCACCAAACGTAAAGACCGATAAAATTATCAGAATCATATCGACTTCAAAACCTTTACGCAATGCATATACAGGGAATAAGGCGTTCAATGAAGATTCTAAAAATCCATAAACAAATGGCCCTAAAAATGCAATCCATCCAAATAAAATTGCGGATTTATAGCGATTCCATCCCCTTGCATTCATGTCACCAGTTAAACGCTCTGGTTTTTCATTGCGTAACAAGAAGACAAATGACCATGCCAATAAACACAGAATAGATGACACAATGAATGGTGTAGCTTCTGCAATTTGGATAAGACGTACCATCAATGGTCCAACTGCAAAGCCCATACTAAAGGACAAACCATAAATCGCCATACCCTTTCCTAGGCTTTTATGATCAGTAGTGCTAGTAATCCACGTTTGGGTCGCATAGTGCAAGGCATGATCCCCTACGCCAATCAGTAAACGTAGAATAAACCAGAAAGTCACACTTTTCCATAAAGGAAACACAATGAGTGAGACGAAAACAAATGCCCCTCCAATTAAAATAATTGGCTTATAGCCCCATTTTCGTAAAGGTTGTTCGATAAACGGTGAAATCAATAAAGTTCCTATGTATAGACCTGTCGCATTTAAACCGTTTAATGCGGAGGATACACCATCACGCTCAAAAATAATCGAAATAAGTGGTAAAAGCATGCCTTGCGAAAAACCTGAAATAGATACAATTAACACTAAAATAGCAAATCTTTTTCTGCTGTAATCTGTGAAGTACGTCATTTTTTCCTCCAACATCAATTCATCTTCCACATAACAGCATACCAAAAAGCCTTAGCGCTCACCACATGTGATTTTACGCTAAGGCTTAACTAACACTTATCTCCATTCAACTTGTATAAACACGAATTTCGGTTCTTTTCACATCACCGATTACTTGTTTAAACTCCCTCCTTTTCGAGTTAGAGTTCACCGTTTTCTTTAATCAGCCCCTTTACTATTTCTTAATACAAATTTAACACAGCATCTCAATATTGTAAATATTCTGTTTAATTATTTTTCAAAATAATTACTAAGTCCTAGGTGCCCGCCTAAGCATTGAAATTTAGCATAAAATCGGCTACTATGGAATGGATGAAATGAGGTGTATGCATGTCAAAGCCAATCACTGATAAAGAACAACAAGTGACCTATTTAAAAGAACGTCTTGAAATTTTCTTAGAAGTTTTAGATGCCATCGATCCTGAAACAACTGAGTTAGAGGATATTGATCGTTTAATTCAAATGATGGATGATTTAGAAGACAAAATGGAGCAATTCAACGCTCGTGAAAAATAATGCTAAAAAGCAAGCGGGTGTTATAGCCCGCTTGCTTTGTTAATGGCAGTCCCAGTTGTAGAGAACATTGCTAAAATCTTTTCGTTTCAGCTCATCTTCTGTAATAAAAAAGTTACCTACACCGACATCTCCCCACATAATGTGGTCTCCTTCACTATCCACCTGTAATAGTAAAATCAAAGAATCTGTATAATCCCCATATGCTCTTGGGTCTTCTTGTGTGAAAAATGGATACCCTCCGATTTTATGACCTGTACTATCCAACGTTTCATAAAACTCGTCTTCTACATCATCATTGTCTTCTATATCATTTACTATCGTTGCATACTGCGTATTGCTTCGGAAATCATTTGCAGATAATGGCTCATAGCCTGTTTCAAAAGACAAAGCCATTTCTTTTTCCACTGGGAAATACATGTCCTCTTTGTTCAAATCGACAAATGAGAAGTCTTGTATAAGTTGTGACTCCTCTTCCACAATTTGTTCGTGGAAGATGACACGAAAACCTTGTTGATTTTGGCCATTATCAAAATCCATTCCTAAAACATCATCATGTGCATCGATATAAAATTGTAAAATACCCTCTGTCGGAAAGTTTGGTACATGTTTCGGTACATCTGCGAAATTAATTTGCGCTAACAATTTTAACGGTTGCCCTTCAGCATTTTTCGGATATGCCATTGTCAGCGGGAAATAAGGCTCCCCTTCAAATTTACTTTCAAAGAAAGATGTTTTCCGTTGTTCCGTTTCTATATTTATAAATGGTTGAATCGTTTCTTCGATTACTTCTCTAAATTTTTCAAATGCTACAGGTAATTCAAGTTTCTTTACAGACATACACGTACCCCCTAAAGTAGATTTAATACCATTTTAGAACAAACGTTCTTTTTCAGCAAGTATCTTTTCTATGAATCCTGCTTATTTCCTAGTACTATTAGAAGTACTCTTTTTTTCATTAGTTTAAAAGAGTATAATGTAATGTGGAAATAATCAATTTTTTCTATGGGGGGCAATACCAAATGAATCTACAAACTTTGGAGAAAAGTCTTTATGATTTAATTACAGAAACGTCTACGAACTTACCTAAAGACGTGCGTCGTGCTATTAAAAAGGCCAAAGAAGCCGAAAATGCTGGCACACGCGCAGCAATGAGTTTAGACACAATTTCAAATAATATTATTATGGCAGAAGATAATGTATCACCAATCTGTCAAGATACTGGGCTACCAACATTCAAAATTTACACGCCTGTTGGGGTAAACCAATTAGAAATTAAAGAAGCCATTAAAAAAGCTATTAATGACACAACTGCTGACGCTAAATTACGTCCAAATGCTGTTGATTCATTAACTGGTGCAAACAGTGGTAATAATCTGGGTGATGGTCTACCTGTTATGAAGTTCGAACAGTGGGAAAAAGACTATATTACAATTAAATTAATTCTTAAAGGTGGCGGCTGTGAAAATAAAAACATTCAGTACAGCTTACCATGTGAGATTGATGGCTTAGGCCGTGCTGGTCGCGACTTAGATGGAATCCGCAAATGTATCCTTCACTCTGTATACCAAGCACAAGGCCAAGGTTGCTCAGCAGGATTCATCGGTGTTGGAATCGGTGGTGACCGTTCTTCAGGATATGATCTTGCAAAAGAACAATTGTTCCGTCATGTAGAAGATACAAACCCAAATCCAGATCTTGCAAAACTAGAAGAGTATGTAGTAAAAACTGCAAATACATTCGGTATCGGTACAATGGGCTTCGGCGGTGAAGCAACATTACTAGGCTGTAAAATCGGCGTTATGCACCGTATCCCTGCTTCTTTCTACGTATCAGTAGCGTATAACTGTTGGGCATACCGTCGTATGGCAATCGACATTAATCCTGAAACAGCTGAAATCATTAACTGGCACTACCAAGATGGTGAAAAAATTACATTTAAAGAAAATGAAGTTGCTGCAACAACAGAAGAAACTTCAACAGATGTAATTGAACTAACTGCTCCTATTACTGAAGAACAAATTCGTGCATTAAAAGTGGGTGACGTTGTTTCTATTACCGGTCGCATGTATACTGGCCGTGACGCAATTCACCATCACTTAATGAGTCATGATGCACCAGTTGATCTAAACGGACAAGTTATTTATCACTGTGGCCCAGTAATGGCAAAAGACGGAGAAGGCAACTGGACAGTTAAGGCTGCTGGTCCAACTACTTCTATCCGTGAGGAGCCATACCAAGGAGATATCATGAAAAAATTTGGTATCCGTGCTGTCATTGGTAAAGGCGGTATGGGACCAAAAACATTAAAAGCTCTTGGCGAACACGGTGGCGTTTACTTAAATGCAATCGGTGGTGCTGCTCAGTACTACGCAGACTGCATTAAAGGTGTAGATGGCGTTGACTTAATGGAATTTGGTATTCCAGAAGCTATGTGGCACTTAAATGTTGAAGGCTTCACAGCAGTTGTGACAATGGATTCTCACGGCAACTCTTTACATGCTGATGTGGACAAATCTTCTTTAGAAAAACTAGCGCTTCACGCTGAACGTATTTTCTAACTTTTAAATAAGCGATACTTTTTTATTCTTTTTTTCACAAATAGCTAATTGCTATTTATACACAAAATTTATAGGCACAGAATATTCCTAGTGAATACTCTGTGCCTTTTTCTATGCTGGACAAATTACAAAGATGGCTTTTCTATTTAATGAAAAAGCTGTTAGAAAAACAATGAGTAAATTACCTAACGATAATGTATGGATTGAGACGGAGAAATGCCCTCTAAGTTTAAGGCTGACTCCGGATGGCACCGTCGCAAAGCCTCAGCTGGAACAGAAAGCATCTCTATAGTTGTGGTAATGAATTAAATAAATGAATGTTTCATCACCAGCTTTTACAATACTTTCGAACTTCTTACTTTCTTTTTCCAATTCCCTTTGTTATAATAATTCTAAATTAAATAAAAGAAATTTAAATTGAATTCTGACCATAAACAAGCATGTTATCTTTGTTTAATAAGGTTTTTGATATTGATTTTCATTATCAGGAGGGATAAAGATGGAATATACTAATCGAGAAAATATTACTCTAATTGAGAAAACAAAAGAACATGCTGAACTAATTGCTGCTATCGTAGCTGGATTATTCATTTTACTTGCATGGCGTTTAGATACGAACAACCAAACAACCGCTTCTGTTCTTTTATATATTATTGCATTTGCTGTTGGGGGTTTTGCAAAAGCAAAAGAAGGCATTGAAGAAACGCTCGCAGAGAAAAAGTTGAATGTTGAACTACTTATGGTGTTAGCGGCAATCGGCTCAGCAGCAATTGGATACTGGACAGAAGGAGCAATACTGATTTTTATCTTTGCTGTAAGTGGCGCATTAGAAACATATGCCATGAATAAAAGTCACCGTGAAATCTCTGCACTGATGAATTTGCAACCTGAGGAAGCTTGGCTAGTACGTGGTGGCTTTGAACCAATGAAAGTTGCTGTAACTACATTAACGATCGGTGACCATCTCCTTATTAAACCTGGCGAACGTGTACCAGCAGATGGTGTGATTTTCAAAGGGCAGTCTTCTATAGATGAGTCTGCTATTAGCGGTGAGCCTCTCCCAGTTGCTAAACGTGAAGGCGATGAGGTATTTGCAGGAACAGTCAACTTAAACGGTGCCATTACAATGGAAATGACAAAGCCAAATTCTGAAACATTGTTCCAAAAAATTATTAGCCTTGTACAAAGTGCACAAAGTGAAAAATCACCTTCTCAGCAATTCATTGAAAAGTTTGAAGGTACTTATGTAAAATTCGTCTTACTGACTGTTGCACTTATGATGTTTGTTCCGCACTTTTTACTCGCTTGGGACTGGACAACAACATTTTACCGAGCAATGGTTCTCTTAGTAGTCGCCTCTCCTTGTGCACTTGTCGCATCAATAATGCCAGCAACACTAGCGACTATTTCAAATGGTGCAAAAAATGGTGTGCTATTTAAAGGTGGTTTACATTTAGAGCATTTAAGTGTTTTACGTGCATTAGCAGTTGATAAAACCGGTACTTTAACACAAGGAAAACCAGTCGTAACAGATTTCATCGTTCGTGAAGGATTGGATAGAAATACGACAATGAGCATCCTTGCGAGTATCGAAGCACAGTCGAATCACCCATTAGCACAAGCAATCACTTCATATGCAAAAGCACAAGGTATTACGCATTATGCACAGACCACTATTGAAGACATTCCTGGTTGGGGAATAAAGGGCTTTGTCAATGACACGGAATATTTAGTGGGCAAACCAGATTTTGTAGGCATAGAAGAAGCCCACGCATTTGCAAATGGTGCTGCCGCGTTACTCGCCGCAGAGGGAAAAACAGTTATTTTCATCCGCGACAGCGAAGGCATCGTTGCACTCACAGCTTTAAAGGATACTGTTCGTAATGAAGCTAAAAAAGCCGTTACATTGCTAAAAGAGTTAGGCATTAATGTAGTGATGCTCACAGGAGACAATGAAAAAACAGCGAAGGTCATTGCGAAAGAAGCCGGTGTGAATGATTATGTAGCAGAATGTCTCCCTGAAACAAAAGTTACTGAAATGAAAAATCTTCTTCGTCAACATAAATATGTGGGCATGGTTGGAGATGGTATTAATGATGCACCAGCATTAGCCACTGCGACTACTGGCATCGCAATGGGAGAAGGTACAGATGTCGCTTTAGAAACTGCTGATGTAGTTTTAATGAAAAATAACTTATCTAAAATTGCCTACGCTGTTCGCCTATCGCGTAAAATGCAACGTATTGTAAAACAAAATATCATTTTCTCTATCGGTATCATTATCCTGTTAATAGCCTCAAACTTTTTACAAGTTGTTGATTTACCACTAGGTGTGATTGGACATGAAGGTAGTACAATTCTTGTTATATTAAATGGCTTACGTATGCTCAATAAAAATGTGTAATCGGAGCGTTTCCTGAACTCTAGTAATAGTATTCCTTTTACAAAAAACAGCCTCACATCACAGAACTGTGATAGTGAGGCTGTTAATATTTTTTGCCATGTACGTTACTAATCATGTTGTTTTTGCAATGCTCTTTTTTGCATTGAGGCATTTAAAACACCACCGAAAATCAAAATCATACCAGTAAAATACAACCAAAGCATTAAAATAATGACACCGCCAATACTACCGTATGTAGCAGAATAATTTCCAAAATTACTAATATAAAAAGAAAAACCGTATGTTAATGCCAACCAGGCAAGTGTAGAGAACAAGGCCCCCGGCCACACGCCCATTATTTTCAAGCGCGGACTTGTATTCGGCACAAACCAGTAAATCCCCATTAATACCACAAAGATGAGTAATGGTGGCATGAACAAGCGTATATTATGCCAAAGTGATTGAAATTCTTCTTCTATTCCAACTATCGAAAACAGAAAATGACCGATTTGTTGTCCAAAAACCGGTAATAGAAGGGCAACAACTATGACGATTACAAAGGCAATTGTAAAGACAAGCGATAACCCTCGCTCTAAGATGCCTACCCTACCTTCCGTATCATAGGCTTTATTTAAAGCCCTGATCAATGCATTAATTCCCTTCGAGGCAGACCATATTGTACCAAGAACACCAATGGATAATAAACTGCTATTGCGATTTGTTAATACCTCATTTAATGTACTTTCAATTAAATTGTATACTTCATCTGGCACTATATTCACTAAAAAAGAATAGACTTGCGTCGTTTCTAAATTTAGATATGGTAACAGTGTAACGAGGAAAATAAGTAGTGGGAAGAATGATAGTAAAAAGAAATAAGCGAGTTGTGCGGCAAGGGCCGATATTTCCACGCGTTGTATACGTAAGAGTAAATCTTGTACAAAGCCCTTTGACGTCATGATATCTACAGAATCAACATTTGGAGAGACAAACGATTTCACAAAACCAAATGCTGTATTCGCTGATACTTTTTTCTTTTCCATGCAAATCCCTCCTTAACTACAACTTATTCTTTATTTGGTGAAGAGAAGGCAGATTTTGTATCACTAATCATACCCTGAATAGTGGAAGGTAATTCTTTAAATTCATCAACTTTTTCTGCTACCATGTTGACGTTTTCTGTAACACTTTCACAGAGCACTTGAGCAGCTAACACTTTTTCCTCAATTAAATCCTGTAATTCGCCACGATTCGTAGCGTAATACGATACTGCTGCAGTCACCTTTTTTGTAGTAGCTACTGTTTTTTCACGTGTTGCGCGATCAAACATGCTTAGTGCTGCACCGACTGTGGCACCGATAACGATAGATGCTAATAATTTACTTTGTCCCATATTAATAACCCCCTACTTGTGTACATGTATTCCCTTATAAATGACAAATAAACAACTTGCTACCTTTATTCTACCCAACAACAACATATTTTTAAAGCAATGCCCAAATACAGTGTTGACAATTTTTTTATTCAATGAAATGATATTTGCGAGGACTACGAAAGGTAGGTTTAAATGAATGGATTTATCAATAGCATCAAAAGAAAACGTTATTTATATGGTTGATCAAATGAAAGATAAACTTCGCATGGTAAATGTCGATGCGATGAAATCAGAGAATTTCGATGAAGCAAATTATGAAGATTTAGTCTATCTCTACGAAATGGTTATGAAACGTGACACATTTAGCCCAAGTGAAATGCAAGCAATTGTTGCAGAACTAGGCTCATTACGTAAATAATTTAGAAAAAAGCTATTAGTTATGAGCGCAAAGCGTTTCACTAATAGCTTTTCTTATTACTTATTGTGTATTTTTCGTAGCTGATCCATCTTCTGCAACAAGTGGTTGAATCAACACTTCTACACGACGGTTTTTCGCACGACCCTCAGCAGTGTCATTCGGAGCAATGGCTTTGTATTCGCCTTCCCCTTTTGCACTAAAATATCTTGGGTCTAAATTCGCATTACTCCCCACTATAATTTTCAGGAAGTTCACTGCACGCATAACTGACAATTCCCAGTTTGAAGCAAATTCAAAACTTGATTGCGGTACATTATCAGTATGCCCCGTAATTAAAATACTACGCGCAGGATCTGATACTAGTACGTCTGCAAGTTCTTTAGCAATCGGTTTATATTCTGGTTTAATCGTTGCTTTCCCTGAATCGAATAGTATACTATCACGAATTGTTACTAACAAACCTTCATCTGTCATTTCGGTAGCAAACTGACCTTCCATCTCGTTAACCGCGATGAAATTATCAACACTGTCCTTGATTTCCGCTAACTCTTGCTGATCCTTTAGATAAGCTGAGTTCTGCTGTGTTTGCTGTGGTGTTTCATCATTTTGGGCATCAGGCGTTTGAATCGGTGAAGGTTGTTCTAGAAAACTCGTTCCACCATCAAATACCTGACTGAATACTGCTGACATTTTTTCTAACTTCTCTTGATCGACCGAACTTGATGCAAATAATATTATGAATACCGCTAATAACAGCGTTAAAATATCAGCGTAAGGAACTAACCAAGACTCATCAATATGTTCATCATGCTTTTTTTTCTTAGCTTTCTTTGCCAAGGCCGCCCGCCCCGCTTTCACCAGAAATTTGACGACGCTCTTCCATCGTTAAATAAGAAGATAATTTTTGTTCAATAACACGTGGCGCTTCTCCTTCTAATACAGAAAGAATGCCTTCAATCATCATGCGTTTTTGCTTCACTTCAATGGCAGATTTACGTTTTAGCTTATTAGCAAAAGGATGCCAAAGTACGTAACCGGTAAAGATACCTAATAATGTTGCCATGAAGGCAGCTGAAATCGCATGTCCTAGTTTTTCTATATCATTCATATCTGCCAATGCGGCGATTAACCCTACAACCGCACCAAGTACCCCTAATGTTGGGGCATATGTACCTGCTTGCGTAAAAATTGCAGAACCACTTGCATGACGTTCTTCCATAGCTTCTACTTCTTCAGTTAATACGTCACGTATATAATCTGCATTCTGACCGTCAATAGCTAATGTAAGACCATTTTTAAGAAACGGGTCTTCAATTTCTGATGCCTTACTTTCAAGAGCTAATAACCCTTCACGACGAGCTAAGTCAGCCCATTGTGAGAACATTTTAATAATCTCAATATCATCTGCTAATTTAGTTTCTTTGAAAAGAATTTTAAATAGCTTAGGTACACGCTTTAACTCCTTCATAGGGAAGGCAATTGTTACAGCAGAGATTGTACCGAAGATGATGATTAAGATAGCCGCAGGGTTATAAAAAGCACTTAAGCTTACACCCTTCATGACCATCCCTACTAATAGCGCTATAAACGCTATAATTAACCCTACTACTGACGATATATCCATTCCAGAACCTCCAAATCTTCTAACACTCTTATTGTCGTCTATTTTTCCATATTTTTAAATAAAGATATAATATAGTATAAATGTAATTCACTAATTTTTCGATGTAATAAATGCTTTTTATTCACATTTCGACCATATTTGATTATATTGAATTAAGAATAGTACACTAAATTGTCCATATTCGAAAGGAGCTAAGAATTTGTTATTATCATTTGACACAAATTTACTACGTTATGCCGAATTAGCCGTAAAAGTAGGAGTAAATATCCAGAAAAATCAATATCTCTATATGAGTTGTTCGACGGATAACATAAAACTAGCACAAAAAATTACTAAAACCGCTTATGAAAATGGTGCAAAACAGGTTTTTGTCGATATATCTGATGACGAGCTTGTTCGTACACGTTATGAATCAGCACCAAAAGACTCATTCGATTTCTTTCCACCTTGGAAAGTTCAAGAACGTGAATGGTTAGCAGAGAATGGGGCTGCGTTTATAAGTATCGTGTCGCAAAACCCCGACCTATTAAAAGGCATTGATCGCGAGAAAATTATGACCTTCCAAAAAACATCTAGCCAGGCTCTTGCAAAGTACCGTAGCTTACTGCAATCAGATAAATTTAGCTGGTCAGTTATTGCTGCCCCTTCAAAAAATTGGGCAGCAAAGGTCTTTCCTAATCTTCCTGAAGATCAACAAATGGATGCATTATGGGAAGCAATATTTGCCGCGACTCGTACCAATCTAGAAAATCCAATAGATGCTTGGCGAGCACATGACCATCTATTACACGACAAAGCTGATCATTTAAATAACAAACAATACAAAACACTTCACTACACTGCAACAGGGACTGATTTAACTATCACATTACCAGCGAAGCATATATGGACAGGTGGTAGTAGTATCAATACGCAAGGGCAATCATTTATGGCAAATATGCCGACTGAAGAAGTCTTTACAGCTCCGTTAAAAACAGGAGTAAATGGTTATGTATCTAGCACTAAGCCTTTAAGCTATGGTGGCAATATTATTGATCAATTTACATTAACATTTAAAGAAGGCCGAATTATTGAGGTACAGGCAAAGCAGGGACAAGAAATCTTAGAAGCACTTATCGCAACAGATGAGGGTGCTCACTATCTCGGGGAAGTAGCACTTGTCCCACATCAATCACCTATTTCTCAATCAGGTTTATTATTTTACAATACATTATTTGATGAAAATGCCTCGAATCATCTAGCTCTTGGTAGCGCTTATGCATTTTGTATTGAGGGTGGCAAAGACATGTCTTCAGATGACTTACTTGCACACGGCCTCAATCAAAGCTTAACACATGTTGACTTTATGATTGGCTCTGCTAATATGAATATTGATGGTATCATGGAAGATGGTCAAATTGAACCAATTTTCCGTAATGGCAATTGGGCTT
The DNA here is from genome assembly GCF_003049575.1 of Lysinibacillus parviboronicapiens. Classification (GTDB taxonomy): domain Bacteria; phylum Bacillota; class Bacilli; order Bacillales_A; family Planococcaceae; genus Lysinibacillus; species Lysinibacillus parviboronicapiens. The sequence continues at coordinate 45,953 of NZ_PYWI01000012.1, forward strand.
TCTAGAGAAATAGACACCGTTTTATAGTATTCTAGCCAAGGTATGTTATGGATGTCATAAATTATCCTTAGATTTTCATAGCAACCTATTGTATAATAAAAGTAAACAATTTAGTAGATTAATTAGTAGAGAGGAGCTTTTCAATGTTCATCACAACTGTACTTGGCTTTTCAGTCGTTTTATTAATTTCTGTAGCATTCTTCATCCACTACCTACAAGTTGGTTTAGATTCTAAATCTTCAGTAACTGTAGATCCAAAGCCAAGCGAAAAATTCTAAGCCTATTCAAAACAGCTACTTACCGTAGCTGTTTTTTCACATTTTTGTAACATCTTTATTTCGATTCGCTAAATAAATTACTAAACTCCTTTTTTTTATCATAAAATTGCGCGAATATTGTCATTATTATTTGCATATTTATATTTTTGCTCTAAAATATTTCTGTAGGGAAGGGAGCAATCTTTCATGACAATGTTAAAAGATATTCTAGAGTTTAATGGAGATTTCGTTCAAGAGAAAAAATATGAGCCTTTTATTACAACAAAGTACCCTGATAAGCGAATCGTTGTTTTATCTTGTATGGATACTCGACTTGTAGAACTGTTACCTAAAGCTATGAATTTACGCAATGGTGACGTTAAGATCGTTAAAAGTGCTGGTGCTTTAGTTAGTCACCCCTTTGGTGCAGTTATGCGTAGTTTACTTGTAGCTGTCTATGAACTACAAGCAGATGAAGTCTATGTTGTAGGACATTATGACTGTGGTATGAGTGCAGTAGATCCTGAAGCAATGCTAAGCAAAATGGTGAATCGCGGTATTAGCACAGAAACAATTAAAATGATGGAATATTCCGGTATAGATTTAAAAGAGTTTTTACGTGGTTTCGGTGACGTAGCAACAAGTGTGAAGAAAAGTGTCGATACAATTCGTAATCATCCACTTATGGTGAAAAGTGTGCCTGTTCACGGCTTAGTAATCGATCCAAATACAGGTCGCCTTGATTTAATAGAAGACGGCACGAATCAATAAAAATTTCTATGTCTGTGCAACATGGTGACTGACACTATTTTCGTCATATAAGAAATTTAATGTGCATAGTGGTAGGATTTACAGTCGCGTAGTCGTACACGTATAAAAATTTAAAAGATGTGTCTATCCGTCGAGATCTCGAATGATAGACACATCTTTTTCAATTTTCGTTAGGATTCATCTAAGCAGGCATACATATAGTGATCTACCCATTCCCCATTAATATACAGAAGCTTTCTTAAAAGTCCTTCTCGTTGAAATCCTGATTTTTCTAAAACACGGATAGACGCATTATTTTGTGTCGAAACATACGCCTCCACTCGGTGCAAGCCTATTTGTTCAAACGCAAAGCGCACGACCAATTCCACTGCTTCTGTTACGATCCCTTTCCCTACATAAATCTCATCCATCGCATAGCCAACAAATGCACTTGAATACGGTAAACGTTTTACAGCATAAAGCGCAATATGCCCTATTAGGTTATTTGTACCTAGCTCAAAAATACCGAAAGAAAATTCTCGTTTTGAATCCATTAAATACAAACTTTCTTGAATTTTTTTATATTGAGCATCTACTGTATAGTATTCAGGTCGTTGTAATGGTTCATATGTAGACCAAAAGTATTTATTGCGACTTACGAGACCAGTTAAATTTTGTGCATCTTGTTCTTGGAATGTGCGAACGTAGCATTTTCCCCCTTGAATCGATACCACATTTCCACCCTTTTTCCTCAATAGATTCCAAATTTTAAGCACCATATCTCCACACTAGCCTTCCAATAATAGTCAGTATATGTTCATCCCGCATCAACGGTCAATATGAGTCAGTTAGGTGAGCGATTAACTGACAAAAAACCGATGCTTCCACTACAATCAGTGGGGATGAAAGATCCCCGTTTTACTTTATTGTATGTAAAAAAAGATGCTGCTACAACTAAAATTGTTCATGTCTTGTTATCACAGCATCTATCCGATTATTTAATTTTTTTCCTCTTTATCCGATTGCACTTGCAACATTTCCATACTAGAGGATTCAGTATCTTCTAAATAGGTTTTATCTAAAACATTTGTTAAATGTAAACCACGTTTTTGTGCTTCACGCTCAATATGTGCAATGGTTTCTTGTAAAACTTGAACCCTCGCATGTTTCTTATCATTGCCTGCCACTAAAATCCATGGGGCGTTCTTTTTATCTGTTTTATCGAACATATCATTTGCAGCATCTATATACTGTGGTGTTTTTTCACGATTTCGCCAGTCTTCATCTGTCAATTTCCACGCTTTATAAGGATCCTGTTCTCGTTCTTTAAAACGATTTAGCTGCTCTTCATCTGACACATGAAGCCAGAATTTCACGATAATATAATCACCATCTGTTAGAAGCTTTTCAAAGTGGTTAATCTCCTCGTATGCACGAGTCCACTCGTTGTTTGTTGCGAATCCTTCAATACGCTCTACTAACACACGACCATACCAGGAACGGTCGAAAATTGCGATTTGCCCATGCTGAGGTAGTTTTCTCCAGAAACGTTGTAAATAGTTGTAGCGAAGTTCATGTGGCTGAGGTGCTGAAATAGGGTGCACGACATAGCCACGAGGATCTACGCGTTCGATTAGACGTTTTATAGCACCGCCCTTCCCTGCAGCATCCATACCTTCAAATACTAAAATAAGCCCGATTTTATTGTTTAGTAAAAACTGCTGGGCATTTAACATTTCATATTGGAGTACTTTTAATTTCTTTTTATACATTTTTTTATCTAGTTCAATCGATAGGTCTAGATTTTTTAGATTTTGAGTCATTAAAACTTCACTCCTTTAATTTAGCTATTCATATTGTACTAAAGAAATATATGGATGCCTATCCAAATGGTAAATTGTAGATAAATTTGGCGAAACAAGACGATACATTATTGGCAATTTCCGCTATAATGAAAATAGAAAATTTGTGACAGTCCTATACTTATTTGTCTTTTCCCTATACAATTTAACAGGAAGGGAGAGGAAACCATGCCTCAATTTATTTTGATGACAATTTCTTATATTGTCGCACTCATCCTAACCTTTTCATCCTATTTCATAAAAATAAATGGTCAATCTACGTTAGAAATCTCTAATCGTTTTCCCGTTATGTTTGCGCCTTTTAATGTTAGTTATGTAATTTGGATTGTGGTTTACTTTTTACTCGGCTATTGGTTAGTTATGAATTTCAAAAAGACAACTATTAAACAGACTGTTCTCTTTAGTAGCATTTGTATATTGCAGGCGTTTGCCATTGTGTTTTGGCATCACGAATTATTTATCGTGTCACTTTGCAGTACGTTAATATTAGTAATTTATTTATTTTTACTGTACAATACGTATTCACTTAGCAATAATGCGCTAACAGGTCGAGTGCCATTTTCTATCTATCTCGCTTGGGCGACTTTTACTCTTATGACAAATGCAAGTTTTACATTAACATCGTATGAATGGAACGGCTTCGGTCTTAGCAATCCACTTTGGGCAGTTATTTTACTGACTATTGGAGTTGCCATAGCACTACATATTCGCTTTCATCACTTCGATATTGTGTATCCGAGTGTTTTTATCTGGGCCTATATAGGTATTGCGTTACATAATGGCTTTGATGAATTACTCGTGACAACAGCTGCCTTATTTTTATGCGGTGTGCTCCTTGTTGGTATACAATTTATTAAAAAAAATCCTGCCTACCAAAAATAACATGGTAAGCAGGATTTTTTTCTATTGATTATGCTTCATCTAATGTTGTTAAAATAATTGGTTTGTCTTTTGTAACAATAATCGAATGCTCGATTTGAGCAACTAATGATTTGTCTGGTGTAATGAATGTCCAGCCATCACCAGCTTCAACAATATGCTCTGCTTTTGCTGAGATGAACGGCTCAACCGCTAACACCATTCCCTCTTTCATAATTGTTGAGTCCCACGCATCGTAATAGTTTAAAATGTGATTTGGCTCATCATGTAAAGAGCGACCTAGTCCATGACCTGTTAAATTCATGATGACTGTTAAATCGTTCGCATAAGCTTCACGTTCAACAGCTTTCCCTATTTGGTTTAATTTAGAACCAGCTTTTACTTTCGTCATCGCACGTTCAAAAGCACTTTTCGCTACGCGGCAAAGTTTTTCTTTATCTTCATAACCTTCTCCGACTACGAATGAAATACCAGTATCAGCAAAATAGCCGTTTAGCGAACCTGACACATCAATATTGACAATATCCCCGTCTTGAATAATACGGCTTCCCGGTATACCATGTGCTACTTCTTCATTAACACTAATACAAGTGTAACCTGGGAAATCATATTCACCTTTTGGTCCAGAAATAGCTCCTGCTTCCGCAAACATACGGCCTGCAATTTCATCTAATTCAAGTGTTGTCACACCTGATTTTGTAGCAGCCTTCATTGCTTCACGAATTTCAGCACAAATACGACCGATTTTTTTAAAGGCTTCAATCTCTTCTTGCGTTTTTACAATCATTTTTAACGTCCCTTTCATCTAATATCTACACTCTAATATATCACAACCACAAACCAATGATGAACAATACGCGCTAATTAGCTTAGAAAAGCCGCCTGTACCCTATAGGAACAGACGGCTTACACGTTAAGATTTTCGTTGCATTAACTGTGGTGCTGCTGTGAATAAAAGAACACCTGCAATAGCAGTTAAGATTGTTGCTGGTAGCATATATGTTCCATTATAAATAATGGAATAAATCCAAGCGTTTTGATCGCCAGCATACTCTGCGAAGAATACAGCTCCTGCAACCGTATGCGACAAGTAGCGTAAAAATCCAGCTAAAACAGTGCCTATGATTATAAAAATAGCCATCTTCTTTTTGTTTACGTTCGCTGCAGCTTCGAGTACAGGCTTACGCACAAGCGCCGCTACACCAACTACTGTGAAAGCAACCCCATAATCCAATAAACCTTGAAGCCAGTGTACAATGTACGCACCGAACATCGTTTGCATAACGCCAATAAGTAGTCCTGTTGTCAGCCCTGCAAAAAGCCCCCAACGAAATGCCATTAAAATAATGGGAACCATCACGAGACTAACCGAGCCGCCTTGTGCCCATACTTTAAAAGAAACTTGATCGAGTACAAGACCCACTGCTGCGAAAATCGCAATCTCCACCAGCATTAATAGTCTTTTTTTGTCCATAATATTATTCTCTCCTTTGTTCCGATGTAGGATACAAGAGCAGGAATAGAAATCAGTTATTTAAATATGATGTGCTCAATCTGGCAATCCATTATGCCTCTGTTAATAGGTGTACAAATTTTGAAATATGCTTATACAACAATACCTTAGGCCGTAGCATCTTTACCAATGTAGCTACATTGCTACATCTCCTACGTTAAGATACCATCTTTAATTCCTTTCAAAATCCATAACACCCCTAGAGACTTTAGCTTCATTCTGTTGGCCTGTGAGCACCTACTAAAAAAGGGTACTCCTCTTTTCTTCGCTAACCTAATTGAAGATAAAAAAACGATGCCAGGACAGAGCCTCACATCGTAAAAGTGTCGGTTTCTATCCACATCCCTACGCAAGCTTTAACTTACAGGTTCGAAGAGTAAAGGCATTACGTGCCCAGTCTCAGCTGACATCATCAGCTCCCCTTGTGGTCGTTACATCTTAATTTTGCTTGAACATCCTCATTGTACGCAAACACTTTTGTGATTACAACCATTTCTTCATTAATTTTTTTGAAACTTTTGAGTTTTTCATGCGTAAATTTTAAATAAGGAGGGACAACTATGGAGAATCAAAAAATATTATCTGCCTTTAGTTATCTCAGTATATTTTTCGCACCTTTTATTGTGCCGTTAATTGTTTATTTCGTGTCAAAGGATAGTGAAGTGAAGCGCCATTCAATCCGAGCGCTTATATCGCATTTAATTCCTTTTCTGTTCGGCATCATTTTCTTTATCGTCTTCCTGTTTTCGTCAATGTCATTCAATACGTTTGAACCTGATGCAACTGGCAATACATTCATTATCATTTGGTTGGCTGCTTTTGCGATTTACTTACTCGTATCTCTTGGCATTATCATCTGGAATATTGTTCAGGCTGTACGCGTTATCCGTTAGTAATTATGTTTCATCCTCGAGTTAAACAGGTAGAACTAATAGTAAAAGGGAGCTGATATTCATGAAAGTATCTAAAATCGTAAAAACTGCTGTCAAATTAGCGCCTATAGTGATTCCAATTGTCAAGAAAGTGGTAGCTGCAAAAAAGGGAACAACTCCTAACCCAATGACTCGAAGAAAATAAAGAAAAGGCGTATCCTTGCTATAAGGGAACGCCTTTTCTTTATTTCACTTCAAACCGTGTTCTGCTATGTCCACTTAAGGTTTTCTCAACATGTAAAACAGCGGGCATAGAGGCCTTTAGTTCTGCAACATGGGAAATAACGCCAATCATACGACCCGATTCTTGTAGATCAATGAGTGCATCAATGGCTTTATTCAATGCCTCCTCATCAAGCGAGCCAAAACCTTCGTCAATAAACATTGTATCGATTCGAATATTCCCTTGAAAACTTTGAATGACATCTGCCATGCCCAGCGCCAGACTTAAAGAGGCATTAAATTTCTCCCCACCTGACAATGTTTTGACATCCCGAATTTGATCAGTATAGGCATCATATACATCAAGACCAAGTCCACTTTGTTTTGCATGCTTTTCCAATCGATCTGATCGTCGAAGCTCAAACTGCCCATTAGATAAATGGTACAGACGAATATTTGCGGCTGCTGTGATTTTGTCTAAGCAGTTTATTTGAATATAACGCTCAAAGGAAAGCTTTTTCACATTTTGCCCATTCAATAAAGCATGGAGCTCCTTCACACGCCCCGCCTCTTTTTCAAGTAATTGTATTTCTTTAGCCGTTTCTTCTACTTTCACGATAAAATCTCCACAAGCTGCAGCAAAAGCTTTTGTCCGTTGCAATGTATTAAATGCTACCTCGTATGTCTCACGTAGTTGTGCTAGTGATTCTTCTAATAGAGCTAAATTCTTTTTCTCTTTCCCTTCAAGCTGCTTAGCTCCTTCGGCAATTTGAATTTGTAATGTGTGTAGTTGCAAAGTGTAATCATTACAATCTTTCCGTAAAGTGTCCAATTGCATAATGCTACGCTTTGCCGTTTCATACGCCTGATAGCTTTCAAAACCCACTTCTTTCATACTTACTGAAAATTGCTCACGTTTTTCGTTTAGACTAGCGTGAATCTCTTCATAAGCTTTTTTAGCTAGTTCCTCCGCCATTACTGCGTTGCTCACAGCTTCCTTAGCAGATTGTAAATTTTGTTGACTAGCCTGCCAAGCTGTTTGTAGCGCTTTTTTTTGTACACCTACCTCAGCAATTTTTTGTTGTAAAGCTTGTAATGTTTGAATGTTTTCAGGTATATGCCTTTGTTGCTCTTCCACAATTATCTGCTGTTTTGTTAACACCTTTTGCTGTTCAGCAAAATACTGCTCTAACTGTGTTTGTTTCTCTTGTAGCTGCTGTGTTCTTTCACGCTGACTCTTTTGCTGAGTTCGTGAGACAGCTAATTGATCATTAACCACTTTTAACAGTGCCACTTGCTCCTCAACATATCGTAGTGAAGAGTTTAGTTGTGTTTGATTTACTTGTGAAATATCATTGGCTTCCACTTGCTCAATTGCCTCTTGAAGAAGTATTTTAGCCGATTTTAAAGTTGCCTCTTTTTCAAAATAAGTGCGTTCATCTGACTGAGACTTCGCTCTTAATATTTCTAATTGTGCATCATTAATAGACTCTATTTGCTCAGTATGTGTAATTTGATGTGTCGTACTCCCACACACTGGGCACGGATCGCCTTCAATAAGTTGCGCTGCTAAAATACTTGCCTGATTTGCAATCCATTGTTGTTCTAACTGTTGTAATTCCTGTTTATTTTCCTGATATCGCTGCTGCGTTGTATTAACAGCCAGTTCTGCCGAGGCAACCGCTCGCTCATATTTCTCAACTTTTGTTAATAATGCAACTTGTTCACGGAGTTTCGGTAGCTGTTCTAAGTAGTCTGCAAAAGGCTGCACTTGTTCTTCGTATTGCTCGATTTTTTCGGTCACATACTGTAGCTGGACTTGTTCCTGTTGTAAAATTGCAAGATTATCCGCAACCGCTTGCTTTGCAGTTCCAACACCATGCTCGTATATTTGTAATTGTTGGCGATTCCCTTCAAACGCTTCAAACGTCGGCAGAAGTGCTTGTAGCGTTAATTCTTGCTGTAAGACTTGCTGACGCTCAGGTTCTTTGGCTTCTACTTCATTGAATAATGCTTGAGCAACCTTATATTGTGTCTCTGTTTGTTGTATCGTTATTTTTGCTTGCTGATAGGTCTGTTCTTTACGATTTTGCTCGGCACGAAGGTCCATACACTGTTGTTCGAACATAACAAGGCGGTCTGCTTGCTCAGCAAGTTTAATTTCCTGTACCTTTGCATCATAAATATTATGCTGTTGCTCTAATATTTTCAGCCTTTCTTGACGGTTAGCATGCTCTTCAAATTGTTCATTGAGGGCCTTGGCCATACTATAATGCTCTTGCTCCTTTTGATGGTGACCATAGGCCTCATCATAACGATGTTGCTCAACTTGAATACTTTCTATATAGTAAGCTTGCTCCTCCTCAAGCGCAGTCATTAATTGGTGCATGTTTTCCGTGTTATTTGCAATGCAAGTAAACAATCCAGATGATCGTTGTGGCAGTGCCCCAGCAATTTGACCCAGTAAATGCTCTTTTAATTGCTTCGCGCGTTCTAAATCTTTTTCGGCTTCCTTACGTTTTGCATCCAGTTTTTTTGTCATGTCTCCAAAGCGATCCGTTTTAAAAATTTTGCGTAAAATAGCCTCTTTGTTCGTAGAATCTGAGGTTAAAAGCTTGCGAAATTCACCCTGAGGAAGCATGACAATTTGGCTAAACTGATCCTTCGTCAAACCTACAATTTCCTGTAACTTTTTATCAACTTCATTGGTCTGTTGTTTCTCTACGATACTAAAGTCAAGTTTTCCCTCTTTAAATTGGGCCAACTCGACTTTCCTACCAGTAACACTTTTGTTTTTCGCTTTAATATGACCGGGTTGACGTGAGATTTGATAAGTTTTACCATGCATTTCAAAAATGAGTTCTACTGCTGTATACACATCATCTTCGGCAAAGCCGCTTCTGAGCATAGCTGTATCTTGACGATCTTCGCCACTGCCTGAACCATAAAGTGCATAACAAATAGCATCAAAAATTGTCGTTTTCCCAGCACCTGTCTTCCCAGATATTGCAAATAATCGGTGATCACCAAGTTCTTGAAAATCAATGATTTCTGTATTTTTGTAGGGGCCAAAGGCAGTAATGGTTAACTTTAAAGGTTTCATTTTACTGCCTCCCGTTCCTCATCAAGTATTTCTTGTAGCATGTCGGTAAATAGACGCTCGGTCTCTCGATTCGGTTGTTCACTATATAAATCCGCATAAAATGCTCTAAATAAGTCGATGTCTTCTACTTGCTCCGTTTCAATCGCTTGAATTTCTTTGGATAATTCCTGGCGTACCGCCTTGCGTTCGATATGCAATGCATGTGGGAACACAGTACGAATACGTTCCATTGGTGAAGCGACGGGCGTATCATCAGTTAGGCGTACAAAAACATAATCCTCACTAGGCGTTAATTTTAATAAATCATCCATCAAGCCCTCCACCACACGCAAATCACGTCTTGGCATAAGTTTTCGCTTTTCTACTGTTACTAGTCCTGTCTCATCTAACTCAACAATTAAATAGCCCTTTACATGCAAGTGCTCCGACAGTGAATACTTCAATGGTGAGCCGGCATATCGAATCGTTTCATTACGTACAAAATGTGCCTTATGTAAATGGCCCAATGCCGTATAGTTAAACTGTTCAAATAGTGATGCATCCACACAATCCGATCCACCTATTGATAGTGGACGCTCCGAATCACTTGTGTTCTCTTCCTCATGGCCATATTTGGTTACAAAAGCATGTCCAATGAAAACATTTCGTTGTGTTGTATCCATCGTTGGTGTGATGTGTTCAATGATTTTTTGCATCGCATCTTGATGGGAGTGGATCGTATCATCTGCTAAAATGGTACGCACAGCTGCAGGCTCTGCAAACGGTACAAGATGAAAATGCACCTCACCAAATTGATCTGTCAACACAATTGGCGCCTGATCTTTCCTAAATTGCCCCATTATGTGTAACCCACTATCACGCATTAAACGACTTCCGAAATTTAAGCGACCTGCACTATCGTGGTTCCCAGCAACCGCTAACACAGGAATTTTTTTATCAAGTACAATCTCTGCAAAAACATCATTTAGCAAATTAACGGCCTCTACAGGTGGCATAGAACGGTCATATAAATCACCCGCTATGATGATTGCATCAGGCTTTTCTTCATCAATGGCCTGCATAAATTGCTGTAAAATATAGCGTTGGTCCTCCGTCATGTACACACCTTGTACAAGCTTCCCTAAATGCCAATCTGCTGTATGGAATAGTTTCATTCGTTGCGCCTCCTGTCTGCTTTTTATTCTATCATGCCTTTTAGTGGAACGTACATTCTTGTTTTAGTAGGAAGTCCGCAGGTTGCACTCACTTCCCTGGGCGGTTCGCGCTTCTACCTGAGAGATACTCGTCTTCACCTGAGCGGTTCGCTTCTCTACCTGAGGGATACTTCTTCTTCACCTGCTCGGTGCACGCGAAGTATTCTTTTCCCCCTGTTGTGGGCCATTGCGCAGAAAGGAGTTGTCTCAATGGTGAGACAACTCCTTTTCCAACGATATTTTCTCTAACGTAAAGTGAACCCCTTAGCTATACTGAATCTCTCTTGCTTGTTCGAGAAATGCTACATATCCGTTAAAGCCTTGAATACGGTGTACGATGGCAACTGACTCTTGCGTTGGTACAACTGGACTCTGTTTGGCTTTTGCTTGCTTTTTTACGATTTCCTCAAAGGTCATTGGGTTAGGTTTGGGTAGTTCTACAGATGATATCGCTAAAGCATCACTACCACTATAAGCTTTCAAAAAAGCATTCGCCATTTGACGATAACCTTCGAAATTCGGATGTACGTCTGAGCTATTTGGCAAGTAGTTCATTGCCTGTAATCCAAAAGCATCATACACATTAATATAAGTCGCTCCAGCTTGCTGTGCTTGCTGCTGTAAAATGGTATTTAATTTTACCAGTTGTTCATTCGTTCCTTCTTTTTGAGAGGCATGCACATTCGGATAGGCAAAATAGTAACCCATCACATAGACTTTTGCATGTGGTGCACGTGTTTTCAACTCAGCCAAAATCTCCCCCATATTTATCCGAGCAACATTTAATGCGTAATCTGTCTGTAGCTGAGAAAATGTTAATGTGCCTGCGCTTGGATTCACTTGCACAAGACGTAGTAAGTCATTGGCACCTGCTGAAATGGTAATAAGCGTTGCATTTGCTAATAACTCACTTGCCTCGGTTGACTTTACGCGCTGCAATACATCAATTGTTGTAAAGCCTGGGAACGCAAGCTCTTTTGTATAATGACCTATTTGACCAATCAATCCAAGTCTCATGGCAATTAAATCACTGTAGCCTGTATCAATTTCCTGATAGGGCGTTTGACCCGCTGCTAAAGAATCTCCGATAGCCACATAATTCTCAGTCTGTGCAAACGCAGATGAAACACCTATTGTGGCTGTCAGTACCGTTACACTTATTAAGTTCAATAGTCGTTTCATCCGCTCACCTTCCACTCATTGACTATCATATATAAATTATAGGTAAAATGCTATTTAGCTTAAAACGCCCAGCTACCTTTACGGAAAATCGGCTCCACAGTCCCATCAGGTAAAATACCATCAATATCCATGTCACCGCTACCAATCATAAAGTCCTCATGTGTCACTGAAATATTTGCACCAAGTGCTTCAAGTTGACCGTTTTCTAAATCTCTACCGCCCTCTAGGCAAGTTGGGTATGCTTCACCAATCGCTAGATGGTTTGAGGCATTTTCATCGAACAACGTATTGAAATATAAAATCTCTGATGCTGAAATCGGTGATCCATGTGGTACAAGTGCTACTTCACCTAAATAGCAGGAACCTTCATCCACTGTAATGAGCTCTTGCAATAAATCATGGCCCATTTGTGCTTCCGCCTTAATAATTTTTCCATCTTCAAAAGTAAGCTTAAAGCCATCAATTATATTACCCTGATAGACCAATGGCTTAGTATTGCTGACAACCCCACTAACACCTTGCTTCATTGGTAATGTATATACCTCTTCTGTCGGCATATTGGCAATGAATACAGTACCATCAGGTGTTTTACTTCCACCAGTAAGCCATTTATGCTGAGGTGCTAACGCAATCGTTAAATCTGTACCCGGTGCTGTATAATGAAGCTTTGCATATTTTTTACTGTTCAATAAAGTTGCTCGGGACTCTAAATTCGCCACATGTGAATGCCAATTTTCAACTGCGTTGCCTTCTCCGATGTGCACTGTTTTAAAAATAGCTTCCCACAGTGCAGGGACTTGCTCTTCTACAACTAAATTTGGGAATACCTTTGCTGCCCATTTTGGAGATGGTACTGCTACGATAGACCATGCGATTAAATCTTTCATCACAGCATTTCGATAATTTTTCAGTGCAGCACCCGCGACTTTTTGATGTGTTGCCAAGCGATCTGTTGGAACACCTGTTAAAAGATCTGGATCAGCTGCGTCTATCCATAAAAGTGCGCCTTTACGCTCGATTAGCTCATCGCGCATTTTGACAATCCACTCTGGATAACGATTGAACTCTTCATCAGAAGCATGTTCGAAATAGGCACGCTCCATTTCACCATCCGAAAAATTAACATGCACACGGCCTGCTCCAGCTTTATAGGCTTCTTTTACTACCAAACGAGCAAAGTCTAATGCATCCACAGACGTGTTTACTAACAGATATTGACCAGGCTGAATATTGACGCCAACTTTTACAGCAAGCTCTGCATATGCTTGTAATTTCTCTTCAAAAGTCATATTATTTCCCTCGCTTTTGTCCAATTGTTTTTGAATTACCTTCTACTAGTTCTCCGTCATGCCATACTTTTTGAACTGGCTTGCCAGCAATTTCGCGTGTCCACTTTTTATAGGTTTTTTCATCGTGGTACGATAATAATGTTAAGACTTCACCATCTGCACCTGCACGTCCTGTACGACCTGAACGATGTAAATATTGCTCAATCGTGCGCGGTACGTCAACATGAATAACATGTGTTAAACCTGCGATATCTAAACCGCGTGCCGCAATATCAGTGGCAATTAAAATACGGGCATCACCTTTACGGAATGCATCTAATGCCTTTTTACGTTCCTCTTTTTTCATGTCAGAATGTAGGGTTACAATCGGTGCAGCACGATATTGCAATTTCGTTTCCTTCATAAGTAACTGGTCAATATTGTTGACAAAGGCTAGTGCACGTAAGCCATCCGTATGTGATAAGCGGCGCAGGAAATCCGTTTTATCACGTTCTTCTACTTTTACAAAGGAATGTACAACTTTGCCAAACTTCACCATATCCTCAGGTTTAATTTTGAAACGTAATGGCTCAAACATCATACGACTTGCCACTAGTTCAATTTCTTCGGTAATTGTGGCAGAAACGACCACTACTTGACGACCGTAGGCTGAGCTTTCGATAAAGGATTTTACTACGACGCGATATTCTCGGCTTAATAACTGATCACATTCGTCTAAAATAACTGTTTCAATTTCTTTCAGTTTTAATTTGCCCGAACGTGCTAATTCATTTAGACGACCTGGTGTCCCTACAACAATTGTCGGCTTTTTCTTTAACTTCTCGATTTGACGTGCAGAGTTTGCACCACCTATTAGTTGCTGAACAGTAATATCAGTACCAGCTGTCCATTCGCGAATAACCTCCACGATTTGCATTGCTAATTCCTGAGATGGGGCAACAATGAGTCCTTGTGTTTGTTTTTTCGATCCATTTACTTTGTTCAATAAAGGCAATACATAGGCTAATGTTTTCCCTGAGCCTGTTGGCGATTCTGCTACAATATCTTTGCCCTCAAGCATTGCTGGAATCATTTCATCTTGAATTTTCATTGGCTCTTCGAAATTCCATTTTTCTTGTAGACCTTCATTTAATAAATTTATTACTGACATGTCAATTCCCACCTTTTATCCTGCTTGACACTAGTTTAACATACTAGCTCTGGACAAGCATTTTCCTTCTGTCTATCAATTATTGCTCGATATCATTGTACCTGACGCTAAGCGTGTACAACATTCAATACATTGTTGCCGCTCCACTTTTGTAGCTTAAAACGACCTTCGCTGACACAATTTACACACCTTACGAGTCGCAGTGTCGATGTGAAAGGCTCACCTATTGCAAACAGGTGAGCCAAATGTTACTCCACTAATTCATAGCCACATGCTAATATAGCACACTCAGCTAAAACAATTAGTGAATCGATATATTTGTCTTTTAATTTTAAATCTCGATTGACGATAGATAGCTCTGTACACCCTAAAACAATTCGGTCACAATCAAGTGCAAGCATCGCTTCTTCTATTGGCTGCCACTCTTCTTGCGTGACATCCTTACCAGCCTTTACATAATCGTAAATAATCGCCATGACTTTTTCCTTCATAGCTTCATCTGGTACAACCGGTGTAATGCCATAGTTCTCTAACGCATCCTGATACATATGCGATGTTAACGTACCTGTTGTCGCTAAAATACCAACACGCTTCGCCCCTAAATCATGCGCACGCTTGGCCGTTTCACGAATCATATGTAGCACGGGCACTGGAGAGCCTTCAGCTAATTCATCATAAAAAGTATGCGCTGTATTGCATGGGATGGCAATCATGTCTGCACCAACAGAAGCTAGTTTTTTCGCATCTTCAATTAAAATTGGCACAGGATTTTTCTTTGTATTATCTAAAATAAATGCAGTTCGATCAGGAATATTTGTATCATTATCTATAATTGTATGTACATGCTCCTGATCTTTTATAGCCTTCGTACGTCTTACAATCATTTCACCGATAAACATTGTTGCAAGTGGACCAACGCCACCAATAATACCTAAAGTTTGTTTTTTCATGAGTTCGACAGACCTTTGTTGTTAAAATATTTCTTATACTTTCGATAAAAGTTTAAATTTTCGAGCGTCACATTCAACCAGCGTTTTGCATTCATATCTTTATAATTAAAAATAGAATCTGTCGCGAAGCCTTGGCGAATAAGACTCTTTGCTTCCATCACTAGTTGTTCATTTAATACGTATTTAAATAATACACCGTTTGGCACAATCGTCCATAGATGCTTATTTTGAACGTATGTTAGCTGTTGTTTACTGCCACGAATGAAATCATCCGCTACATATTGCATTAAATTATAGCCACTTGCTGTCACATAATAATTTGAAAGTTCATTATGTAATTCAATACTTAATAACTTGTATTGACCATCGCGTTCATCATATTTCATATCGAACGTCGCAAAGCCTTGGAATTGTATTGTTTCCAGAAATACCTTCACAAGATCCATCAATGCTTTGTCATAGGCTGTTATAATGGCAACATAGCGACCGATACCATCGGGAGAATGTTCTTCTAAAATAGGGTTTCCTACAGATAGTAATTTAACTTCATGATCTTGTCCAACATAAGCATTTACAACACGCATATTGGCATCCTCGCCTGGAATATACTGCTGAATCATTAAATCATCACGATATGCAGACTCTTTATAAATTGCGTGGAAAATTGCATCCTTTTCTTCTTTATCATGTGCAATATATACTTTTTTCTTACCTGGAAAAATACATGTAGCGTATTTCATCATATTCATGGGCTTTATCACAACTGGATATTCAAAGGGTATATTAAATTGCTCATAGTCATTCACTGTGCATATATGCATAGCGGGAAAATCGAAGCCATATTCCGCACAAAGCTGGTACATACTTTCACGTGTCAGAAGCTGATCTGCAAGTGTAGCATCAACATACGGGATTATAAAAAATTTGGACAGTTCTTCTTGATGATGCACAATTTTCTTCACATAAAATTCATCGCAGGCAAGCAATAGCAGTTTTTTTCCCGGGAATTCCTCCGCTATCGCTTGTAAAGCAACAACAAAACGTTCTTCGATATGTAGTCTTGGTACTTCACGAAACGTTAGTAAATCACTCTGTTGAATTTTGGCTGTGTTCGTATGATTTACAGCGAGTGGTTTCACGCCATAGGACTCGTAAAATGCTCTTGCCATGCCGTAAGCATTCATCTCGTCGCCCAATAAAATCGGTAAAAAAGTGTGCTCAATGGCCATTCTACTCAGCTCCCTTTAGCTATTTATAGTAGTGTAACATACTTCATCTTTTTTCTTGGATAGGCCTTTATATGGTGCAATTATATCCTTTTGGGATAGCTTTACGCTCTAAAACTCATTTATGAACTGCTACTGCTTGTGACCCTAACTCTTGATAGCTTTTAAAAAATTGATCGACATTATATGTAACAAAGCCTTTTAATGGGTCCATTACAACTACTTTATCGCCTAAATGCCCAGTTAAAACAACAGCATGCAAGTTCATATACGCGGCACGCGAGGCTGCCTCACCTTCATAGATCCAGCCCCTATCATTATTTGTTTTAGGAGTTGATAAATCCAATGTAACCCATGTCACAACTGGTACACCTTCACGGACAAGCTGTAAAATGTCATCCTGTGAAGCACCACTCATATTTTTGACACGTAAATCTGCTTGTTTATCTGCTATTACTGATTCCGCCGCTTTTACAATCGGAGCTGCAAAGACATACATACCTTCCGCTTTGTCACGCGGATTTCCAGCAAATGCATATGCTGGATCTGGTCCAAATCTTTGCCCACCGATTGTTTTAAAATTTTGCTTCGGTAAATACGTATCAGCCATTTCAAGCTTCGTAACATTCATACCATAATAATTTAATACAGCTGTCAACGATGTAATTTCACAGCCATGTGGTAGTTCAGGATTTTGCATAACAACAGGCACATCTAACTCTTGTTCATCCCTTGAAAAATGAGTTTGCAGTCGATAATAGGGCTTTGACGTATCGTAGATAAACGTATCAATTGTTGTATAGCCATCGCCCCCCATACTATTTTCAAGTGTGGTTGCAGCAATTGTATATGTTTTACCCTCTACAAGTTTGGAGAATGTCGCCTCGCCCTCTTCAGAACCAAGTGCATCCTCAATTTCTTCACCAGTCTCCAAATCTGTCACTTTTATATAGAGATTTGGAATAGGTGCTCCACTATTAAATTCCACCGTTAACACGGTTAAGTGATTTTTAGATTTATCTTGCTGCACAAGCTGATTACAACCTGAAAGTAGCATTATTATCATCAGACCTATTATAAAAAGGCGTTTATACCCCGTCCTCAAGGCAAAATTCCGCTCCTATCTTGTTCGAAGACAATGAGGCTATCTTCAATTCTATTATTACAATTAATTGTAGTCTCTATTATACGCTAATTTTATAGGTGTTCCTATTCTATCATGCTACTTTTTAATGAACTTACTCTTGTTCTCACAATATATTAAGTTGTTTTCACAGTAGGGCGTAATGTATGTTTCAGCACCTTGCCAGATGCATTACGTGGTAACTCTACTAAAAATTCAATTTCATGAGGCATTTTATATTTCGCAAGTTGTGTACGGCAATATGCTAGAATTGTCTCTTCATTTAAAGATTTCCCTTCCTTCAAAACAACAAACGCCTTTGGTACCTCACCATAAACTTCATGCGGTAAACCTACAACTGCGGCTTCTAAAATATCTGGCAATTGGTATAAAACTTCTTCCACTTCAATTGGATAAATATTTTCACCGCCACGAATAATCATATCTTTTTTACGGTCTACAATATATAAATAACCTTCTTCATCAAAGCGCCCTAAATCTCCTGAATAAAGCCAGCCATCTCGAATCGTTCGAGCAGTTTCCTCATCATTTCGTAAATAACCTTTCATCACCTGCGGCCCTTTCACACAAATCTCTCCAACCTCACCTGCTGGCACTGATTCGCCATAGCTATCAACTACGCGTACCTCGGTTTGTGCTAACGGTTGCCCAACCGAGCCAATTTTCGTCAATGCATCAGCATCTAGTAGAGAAGTAGCCGCTGGTGAATTTTCTGTTTGACCATATAAATTTTGAACCTTCACCTGTGGAAATGCCTCTTTGACCTGTTTAACAAGCTCATAAGGCATCGGTGCGGCTCCGTAACAAAGTAAACGTAAATTCTTAAATGTATGTTCCTTAAATGCCGGTGTATTTAAAATAATTGTATACATGGACGGCACGCCAAAGAAAATAGTCGCTTGTGAGTCTGCAAGCTGTACAAGCGTATTTGTTGGAGAAAATCCTTCCTCTATAATGACAGTCCCTCCCTTATAAAACATCGGCATAGCAAATACATGGAGTCCTGCACAATGAAATAGGGGTGTACATATAAACATGTTATCCTGTTTCTTCATGTTCATGGATGTTGACCAAATGTCTGCTGTCGCAACAATATTTTGATGGGTCAGCATCACTCCTTTGGGCTTACCCGTTGTACCGGAAGTATACATCACCACAGCTGTATCATTTGCTTCTAGTAAGACAGTCTTGCTTTGCCCTTCAAAACTTTGAATAATTTCTGCCATGTCTTTTAAACCTATTACATGTTGGAATGCATAGGGAATTTCTGCAATAGTATCCTCGATTCGTTCATCATAAATAAGACCTTTTACTTGTGAATGATTAAAAATAAATTCAACCTCTGGTGTAGCCAATTTTGTATTAATCGGCATGACAACAAAGCCTGCTATTTGAACTCCGATATAAGCAATTAAAAATAAATCTGAATTGAGCGTGTACAATGCAATAACATCATCTTTTTCATAACCTTGCGCTTGTAAATATGCTGCAAATTTACTTGCACGCTTATAAAATTCACCATAGGTCACATTGTCGCTGCCATACATTGTTGCAATTGCCTCTGGTTGTTGCTCTGCATAGTTCTGTAAAATATCCGTCATTAACATTGTCATTATAGGCCCCCCTAATGGTTTACGATTATTACACCAACATCGTGTAGTTTAAATTTTATGACTGCCGATAAAATACTATTCTAGTATATGAATTCAGAAAATTTTGACTATATTTTATATTTTAACAAGCTATCAATAAGATGGCAATTTTTCTAAACATTCGAAAATAGCAATGATGTGTCATAAAATATACTTATACATTTTACTTTTCTATCAATTTCTGTTAGGTGTATGATACTTGTACAATCATTTTTTGAGGAAAGGCCTGATTAACATGCTGTACGCACTTTTAGGAGATTTACATTCTAGTATAGAAGATACAAAAGCAGTATTGACCCATATAAAACAAACAGCAAATGATGCTCAAATAATTGGATTAGGTGATTTATATGAATGTATCGTTAGTAAAAAAAGGGCGAAAGCAGTGTCTGACTTGCCGTTGCAAAAAGCCGTTATTATAGAAAAAGATTTTGAAAATTTACTAACGTTCCCCTCTATCCGAGGCAATCAAGAAGAACGAATTACACAAGTGACCGGCATCAATCGTTTTATCGAACTACCTGAAACAATGGAAATTGATGGAGCAACACTTATGCATGGTCATCAATTTAAATGGAGTGTTACATGGCAACCTACTTTTCCGACAATCGAAAAACAGCTTCTGTTTTTCGGACATAGTCATGAGTCAGGTCTTTATCGTCGTAATAAAAAGTTACCCATTCGGATTCATTTTGGTCAACCAATTACTTTACAAGAAAAACAATATGGCATTAATGTTGGTTCTGTTGTCGACCATCGTGAATGGTGTCTCTATGACAGTGAACAGCGTACAGTAACGTTTATGTGCGCACCATTCACTTCATCTCAGGAAGAATCACGACTTTCAATGGTATTGGGTAACCGAAATTAGCAATCTACTCTGTACTTTCGCGTTCGAACTGAGCGTAGCGAAGGAAGATGCACCGCAGAAAGCGTTCGCCAGTAGTGGGAATCCACGGCCTCATCCATCTATATTTACTGTAAATGAAAAAAGACAAATACGAAAACACGCATAGCATGGACGTTAACTCTTTAGATAATTATATTTTTTTGTACACGCAATAGACATCAATTTTTTGCAAATTGTTTTCTAGATAACAAAAAACGCTAAAATCACCACCGATTTTAGCGTCTGGTTCTTAACAATCCTGCAAGCCTTCCAGTAATTTTTCCATCTCATCGATTTGACGACACATTGTTTGAATCATGCATTGGAGAATTGGTATTAGCTCTTGGCAAATGCAGAATCTTAAAACATTTTGTGCCAATCGTACGCCACCTTGATGATGGACAATCATTTCTTGAATATAATTTACATTGATACTATTTGAAATTGGCGGCGAACACATTGCTTGGAACATGGCTTCTGTTATTTCTTTAAATGCACACATATATTCATATAATTCATATTCTGAATTTTGCACGATACAACATCTATTTTGTATTGCTTCTAAATTTTCCACTATTTCAGAATGAGTTTTTATAATTTCTAATGCGAAGTTTTGAACAGGTATATTGGTTGTATAACGTAAAACATTTTCTGACATTTTAATAGCAGCTATTTGATGTGGAATTATTTGTTTAATGAAGTTCTCTGAAATGCTACATGTAATCGTAACATAGGTCATACCCTGCATCATTTTATTGAGGATTTTTTGATATTCCTCTAAATATGCCTGCGTTACATTACTAAGTTCAATTGGTTTAGACATTAGACACACTCCTTTCAGAGTAATGTATGCCCTGTAGGTTGTTGTGCAATAGACATTTGTACCAACAGATTCTAAAAACTACACACCTTTATATGTATTTAAGCACGTTTGACAGATACATTTATGAGGTTCCTCAGTTACTGCTTCGAATATGCCTTCTGGAAAACTTTCCCTCATGCACCAACAAGTATTTTGACCTGCAACAAGCTCACAACCGTTTTTTTCTCCACATAATGGGCAACATTTTTCATCGGTAGACAATTACTTCCACTCCTTTCTACTAATGATTGTACTGGACAATCAGAGAAGCACGAAATAAGATAGATTTCGCACTCCTCTTGAGCCATTATTATTTATGCTTATATGTTTGATTTTCCTTTTTCACTTCTTGAACGTTCGTATCACTATAGATTGCTGTACCCTGTCCGCCATTTTTAGCTAACAGCTCTTTTACTTCATTATACGATAACCCAGAAGCAGCATTTTGTCTTTTTACTTCATTAATATTCGTACCGGAAGAAGTGAACTGAGCTTCATGATGATTGTTCATACTAATACCTCCATTCCTATAATTCATCAGGTTGCATTTCAATCAGTTCATCGCCTTCTCTTTTTACCCTTTTATTGAGCTCTTCAATTGGTATACTATCCACTGTTTGCATGTCTTCGTGCAAATCAAAAATACTAATTGTATCCGAATCAACCATGTCGGGTTTATCTTTGCTCGCTAAATTCATAAACATTTTTTTGTCATGGGGTACATTTTCTTTGTCCATCATTTCACTCTCCTTTACCTATAATGTGTGTAAAGGTGAATATATTATGTGTCTACAGCGTTTTACTTTTATTCCGTAAGACTTACCGATTAAAGCTTCTTTTTATCTACACGATGGTATTCCGAGATTTGAATGACTCGGACATGCCTTGTATGCAGTTCATGATAAATTCCTCTACTATCTGTAAATGAAATATATTGATCTCGCTCACTTTGAACTAATTGCTCAGCTTTTTCTTGCGATTCCATATGAATAAATCTCCGGACATAATGCATTTCGTCAAAAAAATAAGTTATTTTAAATTCCCTCATGATGACATGCTCCCCTAATATCAGATATTCTTTGCGCTTAACTTAACCGCTATTTCTTCATTTCATCCTTTGCAAAATCACTTTCGGCACTTTCTCTCTAACATGCATAAAATACACTATAACAACTAAAAATCAGGAGGTGATTACAGTGATTCACACAGTCAAAGCAGGCGAAACATTATCTCAAATCGCTAGAGATTATCGGACACCTTTGTCTTCAATAATCGGGGCTAATCCAGGCATTAATCCAAATGTTCTTTATATCGGACAACAAATTGTTATACCGGGTTTTCCAGATCCTAATACAATCCCTTATCAAATCGATATTTCCACTGAGAATCGTTGGTTACGATTATTCAAAGATGGAATTCTTCAAAAACAATATCCTATTGCCGTCGGTAGAATGTTACATGATACACCTGTAGGCAGTTTTATTATTATTAATAAGGCACCTAATCCAGGTGGACCTTTTGGATCAATGTGGATGAGTTTATCTAAAGAACACTATGGTATTCATGGTACCAATGATCCTCGTTCTATTGGTCATGCCGTTTCACGTGGCTGTATACGTATGCATAATCATGATGTAGAAGAGCTTGCTAGCATCGTGCCTATTGGTACAGCAGTTTCTATCCATCCATAACATCCATTACATCTAAATGCTTTGTCTGTCTTAGCATTGGCAGAATAATTATCATCAAACCGAAAGTAAACGCCTATGCAAATTATTTTATAGCCACAGTCTTTATATAGTGTTAAGAAACAACATGGTCTAAGGAATCTTCGTAAATGTTGTACGCTTTAAATGGTCGTTTATTGGTCACGATTACTCCAATCAATTTTATAGTGTTTTCAACCACATGAAACAACTATGCAATTTTTTTATAAGCATAGTTGTTTTCTTTTTTCTTTGATTATGCATCAAAAGTATAGGATACATCACCCGAAGCAATACTAAAAAGTATTGTAGTAAGTTAAAAATAGGAGGACATAACATTGGCTATGACAGACAATACATTATCCATTTTTGCCTTAGGAGGCATCAATGAAATCGGTAAAAATATGTATGTTGTACAATACGGAAATGACATGGTGATTATCGACTGTGGTGCTAAGTTTCCAGATGAGAGCTTATTGGGCATTGATTTGATTATTCCCGACATTACTTATTTGCAGGAAAATAAAGATAAGGTAAAAGCACTGATTGTGACACATGGACATGAGGATCACATTGGTGGCATTCCTTATCTCTTAAAAAAATTAAATGTTCCTATTTATGCAACTCGTTTTACACTCGGATTAATTGAGCTAAAGCTAAAAGAACATAAGCTTTTGCGAGAGACAGACTTAATAGAAATACATTCCGATTCCACGTTAAACTTCGGACAAGTTGATGTTAGTTTTTTCAGGACGAACCATAGTATACCTGATTGCTTAGGCATCGTTTTTCACACGCCTGGAGGTAATGTTGTACACACTGGCGACTTCAAATTCGATCTAACACCTGTGAACAATCAATATGCAGATATTCATAAAATGGCCGAAATTGGTACACAGGGTGTGCTTGTTCTGATATCTGAAAGTACAAATGCCGAACGACCTGGATTAACACCATCAGAAAAACTTGTCGGTGGTCATATTGAAGAAGCTTTTTTACATGCAGAACGTAAAGTCATTATCTCTACATTTGCCTCTAACGTAAATCGTATTCAACAGATTGTCGACGCAGCAATTTCCACAAACAGAAAATTGGCCTTGCTTGGGCGTAGTATGGTGAATGTGGTAGACGTTGCTTTACAACGAGGATATTTAACAATACCAGACAATATGCTAATCGATGCACGCGAAGTAAAGTATCTCCCACCAGAAGAAGTGGTTGTTTTATGTACAGGTAGTCAAGGGGAACCTTTAGCAGCGCTTTCTCGCTTAGCTAGCGGAAATCATCGCGAGGTTAAAGTGTTACCTGATGATACGGTTATTTTAGCCGCTTCTCCTATTCCTGGAAATGAGAAAGGCGTATCACGTATTGTCAATAATTTATTTCAGCTAGGAGCAAAGGTAATTTATGGTTCTGCTAGTAATACGGGGATGCATGTTTCTGGACATGGTTATCAAGAAGATTTAAAGTTAATGCTGACCTTTATGAAGCCAAAATTTTTCATACCCATTCACGGGGAATTTCGTATGTTACACCAGCATCGGTTGTTAGCAGAAGCGGTAGGCGTCAAAAGAGGTCATACCTTTATCATGAAAAATGGGGATGTCGTTGATATAGAAAATGCACAGGCTCGGCAAACTCGCAAAATTCCATCCGGTGATACTTATGTTGATGGCATTGGTATAGGTGAAGTGGAAGGTATTGTATTACGTGACCGTAAACAGCTGTCTGAAGATGGAATGCTCGTTATTGTGTTAACGCTAAGTAAGGTAGATGGCACGATTATTTCAGAACCTGACAAGATTTCACGTGGGTTTGTTTATGCAAAAGATTCGGAAACACTGTTAAGCAAAGTAGATGTTCTCGTAAAAACAACGGTTAATGAATTGCAGGAAGAAAATAAACAGCAAATATTCGTCTTAAAAAAAGAAATTAAGAAAGTAGTGGGCCAATATCTCTTTTCTCAAACGAAGCGAAAACCAATGATATTGCCAATTATTATTGAAATCTGATTTGATATAAGAAGAGGCTTTTCGTTTGCATAAAGATCCACAAGACATTTCACATGCAAGAGTATTTGTTTATTATCGCTCAAATATAGCTAAAACAAACAGTCGGTGTAGGAGCTACTTGTCACCTCTTGCACCGACAAATCTTTTGTTACTTTATTTCACACAGCCTTTCAATCGAAAAGTGTGTTTCTTGGATTTCTTTAAAAAAATCACCTTTAAAAACTTTATGAAGCAAAGAATTATAACAATTTTGAGCTTGATTAAATCCTCGATGTAAGTCGCTAGTATGGTTTTCTACCTGCAATGAAATATTGCTAAAATGCTGGGGTAAACCTTCTACCGCTGTTATTAAGGCTTCCTTATTTTTCATTAAAAGCTGCAGGGCATTTAAAAACTGCACGATTTCCGTTTGCACTTCAATTTCAGGGAGATCTACGGTTGCATAATACAAATGTTGCCAATCATTACTTAACTGGTACCATTTGAGAAAATACAGTAGGTAATCACTCAAAATGATGCTTTCATCTGGGATGATTGCTACGATATCATTTTTAATGCAAACTTCTGTTTCACATTGGTAGATATTTTTTTCTGTGCTACTCATGCCATTTTTAGCAAGAATGATTGTCTTAGCTGGTACTTTTACATACTTAAAACGCTTTATATTTGAGAAATAATGCATATTTGGTGCTGATAATCCGGCAACAATTAAAACTATTTCGTTTAATCTATAACGTTTTATCATGTTTGTATCCCTCACTTTTATTTGCCTAGTCTACAACATATTTTCTTGAATTTTTTTACATATTTTTATGTATAATTGTTAAATCTCACACGGATAAATTATTCCCCCTCTCAATTGTACCACTTTAATGAAACTTTTTCTCTATTATACAAATATAATGGTATATGCATTTTAAATGTTTTTCTCTAGCTTTTTACATAGAGGTGAATGATATGTCAGACTTTTTAAAGCTAGTAGGCGAACAACTCCGTATCATCAGATTATCTAAGGGTCTTAGTCAAGAAGAAGTTGCAGAAAGAACGGGGAAGTTAGGTTTTAGTAAAGGTCGAATCTCAAATATTGAGCATGGTCAATCTAATATCACATTAAGCACATTAGAAATGCTTATGAAAGCATTAGATATTGCACCTGAAGAACTTTTTAATTTTCAAAAATTATCTGGTGCTACCGATATTGAAGAGAAAAATCTTATGCTCGACATTCATCGCTCATTACTAAGAGAGCGTAATTTAGATGAAGTAAAATATGTTGTACGCATAACAAAGGATTTTTTAGATACTGTCGATGCACAATCAAAGAAAAACAGCCCGAATGGATAACAATTCCATTTGAGCTGTTTTTCGTTTTATATAAATATTCATAATGCTTTTTATGGCAACACTGCTCATGAGATGTATCGGCTTATGTCGATAGAGTTAGTTATTCCATGCCAAATTTTTGACGATAGCCGCATTTTCTACATAGTTCTTCGACCGCTTCTCGTCTTGAAAAACCATCAACAATATTAGTCGCACGTTCACCCTCGACGATATCTGTAAATGATGTCTGATTGACATTACCTAAATTGATAACACCCTCTCCATCAAGGCAGCACGGCACAACAGTACCATCCACAAGAATCGCAGCTTGGCTACGTAATGCATGACAAAAACCTTTGCCCTCATCCTCAGGCGCAAGTAGACTAGGCCATCTAAACTCATGATCCTGATTCAAATAAATATTGTTGGCAATTTTCACGCCTTTCCCCGGTTGAACCTCTTCCTCAATACGATAATCAAGTTCATATTCATTTTCTAAGATTTCTAACGTCTCGCGATTGCGTCTCGCCGCAATATCCGTTACATGTTCCTTTTGTAAATTCCAGAGACGATATGAAATGATGGTATTAAAGTCTTTTGCATCACGAACAAAATCTAATATGTCACCTAAATATTTCTCACGATTCTCTGAGCCCTCATGACCATCAAAGCTATGTAATGAGAAATTGATTTGGCGTAGCGCAGGTTTTCCTAATAATTTTTCACGATTCTTTTTAATCAATGTCCCATTGGTTGTAATATTGACCTTAAAGCCCTTGGCATGTGCAGCATCTAATAACTGATCAATGCGGGGATGCAACAGTGGTTCCCCTTTGACATGCAAGTAAATATATTTAGTATGTGGTCGTATTTCATCAAGGATTTTATTAAATTGCTCTACCTTAATCAGCCCTTTTGCACGTGCAGTCGGCGGGCAGAAACTACAGGCTAAGTTACAGACACTCGTAATTTCTATATAAACCTTTTTAAATGTTCTCACCGTTTTTCACCGTTCCAGTTCTATGTTATTCAAATAATCTTATTCATTTTAACAAATTTTCACGATAGCGAGCAGTTATTCAGCATTTATTTCTCGTACTAGGTTTTAATATGACACTTACTTTGAAATATTTCTATGTCAGTACAAGGCTACACGTACAAGTAAGTTCAAGTTAAGTTAATACGTTAGTAATATACCTGGATGAAAGGAGTAAGCAAACGATGGGATATAAAGATTTCTCGAGGAGAAATAATTCATCAGAAGAACCGGAAAGAGAACATTCAAAAAATCACGCAAAAGATAATATCACGATTCATCTCACGTTTAATATTGGAAATACGGATATCCATTTTGAACAAAGAGCTGAGGGTGGTGGACAGATTAATAAAGATGTGGGGACAAATGCCAACCGAGGTGGGCAAAATGCTTTAAACGGTAGCCAAACAAGAAACCATAATTCTCAATTCGCTGATGGGAATGGTAGAAGTGGCATAGCGGGTAATGACAATGACGAAACCGGTGGATAACAAGGAATAAAAGTACGTGATAGCTCAGTAATCGATAGCGACATACATTCAAGTTCCAATCAAAATCAAGAAGAAAACCAAGATCATTTAAAAAGAAACACCAAGAAAAAAGAATAAGCGTTATACCCCATTGAATCTAACTAGTAAAACTTCTATCTGCAGGATTTAACTTATCTCTCCAACCGATAGAAGTTTTACAATTATACAGAACGCTTATAATTTTTAGTCCCATCATATGAATATAGTACAGGCTTCGCATCAACACACGTTTCCAAGTGTACTGGGCGCCCCCATAGTTGATAAATGTAGGGTAAAACATTCTCTAAATAGTGTGGATCAAGCTCCATCCCTTCGTAGCCATGCACCAAATATAATTCACCATTCCGTAAGTAGTCGCCATTTTTTACGACGATATATGGAAATCCACCATTTACTCGTATGGATACGAGCTGATCGCGCACCATCTCATGGTCTTTATCTGTAATGCGGTATTCATTGCCTTTTTTCTGGAACAGATAAAGATCCTCTTGTTTTGCTAAATCCTTCGTTAAGTAATTACGAATAAAAGAAATATCCGATTCAATCTCTCGCACCTCAAACATTTTCTCACGACCAGAGTTCGGTAGTACACCCAGCTTTGTCATTTCTTCTGTTGGATTATTATAGCGTTGTTCAATATCCTCAAAAATCTTCAGTCCCAGATAGTAAGGGTTAATAGACGTTTTTGATGGTTGCACAACGCCTGCATTTAATTTAGCATATTCAATCGTTTCTGTTGTAGTGAGCTTGAGCTCACGCATAATTCGTTGGTGCCAATAAGATGCCCAGCCTTCATTCATTATTTTTGTTTCTAATTGCGGCCAGAAGTACAGCATTTCCTCACGCATCATTGTTAAAATATCGCGCTGCCACTCCTCCAGCTCTCGACTATGTTCCTCAATAAATAGCAATATATCTTTTTCTGGTTTTGACGGAAATGGCTTTATCTTTCTTCGAATCGGCCTATGCTCTTTTTCCTTTTCATCCAAGCTCCAAAGATCATCATATGGTGACTTTGACGTAATCATTTCTTCTTCGTACTCATCCTCATCATCCTTAAACAGCTTAGGTCGTACTATGGATGGATCGATATGCTCTTGAATAGCTAACACTGCATCTAAAAACTGTTCAACCTCTTCCTTACCGTACTCACTTTCATAGCTTGCAATTCGTTCAGCTGTTGCTGTCATGCTCTCGACCATATCTCGTCTTGTGTTGGAAAAGCGCACATTATTTTTGAAAAAATCGCAGTGGGCCAATACATGGGCAATGATTAGCTTATTTTGTGTTAATGAATTTGTATCAAGTAAAAATGCATAGCATGGATCCGAGTTAATGACCAATTCATAAATTTGACTTAACCCTAAATCATATTGCAATTTCATTTTATGGAATTGTTTCCCGAAGCTCCAATGCGAAAAACGTGTAGGCATACCATATGCGCCAAATGTATAAATAATATCTGCTGGACATATTTCGTATCGCATCGGGTAAAAATCTAAACCGAAACCTGTCGCAATTTCTGTTATTTCATCAATCGCTCGGTGAAGCTCATTCTCCATTTTCCGCTCCCTCCTTTGGATTTGAATACTCAGTACCCTCCATCATTAATCTACAAATTAAGATCCACTTTTCTGGAAAAAACTTTTTAGGGCATCATAGACATCGCCCTTTTTTTTCAAAATATGATACCTAAATTTCTCATCTTCGATTTTTTTGTAAGTATACATTAGTGTAGAAAAACGGTTATGTTGATTTACTTCACCGTATCCAAACATACTTGAAACATCCATTAGCTCTCCAACTAACTTCAAGCACTTCTCATTATCCATCGAAATGTTTTCACCGTCCGAAAAATGTACCGGGTAAATATTGTAGCGAGAAGGATTATACTTTTCTTGTATTAGTTCTAGGGCTTTTATATAGGCAGATGAACAAATAGTTCCCCCACTCTCTCCCTTAGTAAAAAACTCCTCCTCGGTCACCACTTTGGCCTCCGTATGGTGTGCAATAAATTCAATTTCCACTGATCCATACTTTGAGCGTAAAAATCTCGTCATCCAAAAGAAAAAGCTTCTGGCACAATATTTTTCAAAGGAACCCATCGAACCACTGGTATCCATCATAGCTAGGACTACTGCCTTCGATTCTGGCTTTTCTACCTCATCCCATGTTTTAAAGCGCAAATCATCATTATGAATCGGCGTAATTTCTGCTTTCCCCTGCATTGCATTCCGTTTCAGTGCATTTAGGATAGTACGCTTCTTATCGACATTGCCCATAAGCCCTTTTTTTCTTATATCATTAAATTCAATTTTTTCGGTTTTAATATCTTGTTTTTCTTTTTGCTGTAAATTTGGTAGCTCTAACTCTTTAAATAACACATTTTGTATTTCTTCTATGGTTACCTCTGCCTCATAGTAATCTTTACCAGGCTTATCACCTGCTTCTTTGCCTTGGCCATTACCTTGATTTCCTCTACCTGGTTCACGTGCGACAACATCACCTACATTACTGTCCCCTTGTCCTTGGCCTACATGTTTCGAGTTATCGTAGTTATATCGAATCTTATATTCATCCAGAGAACGTATAGGTATTTTAATAACCTCGCGGCCATTGGACATCACAATACTTTCTTCGCTTACTAAATCTGGTAAATTATTTTTAATGGCATCTTTAACTTTTTCCATATGCCGTTGTTGATCTTGGTGCCCTTTACGATGGAGGGACCAATTTTCCTGAGAGATGACATATCGTTTATTCTGATTTTCAGTCATTTTCATCCTCACCCATCTATCAAATTTACTTTTTCTATACTATGCTTGTAATCAGCTATATTGCACTTTTTTTAAAATCAATTACACATTATTGAAATTTTTGCTGGCACTTCATTTTCGCACACATAAACAATGCGTCTGTTTTTCAAATGATGCTCAGCTGCTCGAAGGAAGTCCCTCATGATGTCAGTCCGGTCGCTAAAGACTCAGGGCGCGGCAAGTTTAGCCTATGCTCCGCTACTTCATTTGGCTTCCTCAAAAATGAATGAAGATAAAAAGAGTGCCCTAAAAATGGGACACTCCTATTCAGCCTTTATCGATTCAATAGACTACCTACATATTGCAATAATTCATTTGCGGATGTTGTATTATAACCATGTTCGTCAACAAGTCTTGCCACAACTTCATTAATTTTCTTCAACTGCGATTCATCTGGCATTTTAGAAGACGTTGTAATTTTCACAACATCTTTTAAGTCTGCAAATAGTTTCTTCTGAATCGCTTCTCGTAATCTTTCATGAGAATTATAATCAAATCGTTTGCCATTTCTCGCATACGCAGATATACGGATTAAAATTTCCTCACGGAATGCCTTTTTCGCATTTTCCGAAATGCCGATTTGTTCTTCAATTGAACGCATCAATTTTTCGTCAGGATTCATTTCTTCACCAGTCAAACGATCAAAAATTTTGTTTTTATTACAAAATGCCTCAACATTATCGAGGTAATTATTCATTAATGTTTTTGCAGACTCTTCATACGAATAAACAAATGCTTTTTGCACTTCATTTTTCGCAATGTCATCGTACTCTCTTCTAGCAACTGCAATATAATTCATGTATTTTTCTCGGTCTTCCTGCGAGATGGAAGCATGCTGATCCAACCCATCTTTCAGTGAACGCAGAACATCTAACGCATTTATAGATGGTATTTCTTTGCGAATAATGGCTGAAGAAATCCGATTAATAATATACCGTGGATCAATACCGTTCATGCCTTCGTTTGGAAACTCTTTTTTAAGCTCCTCTAAGTCAACGGAATTAAATCCCTCCACATTTTCTCCGTCGTACAAGCGCATTTTTTTAATAAGATCCACACCTTGTTTTTTCGGAACTTCCAGTCTTGTTAGGACCGAAAAGATTGCTGCGGCCTTCAATGCATGTGGTGCAATATGAACATGAGCTATATCGCTTTCCTTAATCATCTTTTCATAAATCAGTTCTTCCTGGCTTACTTTCAAATTATAAGGAATCGGCATGACAATAATTCGAGAATGTAATGCTTCGTTCTTCTTATTAGAAATGAATGAACGATATTCGGTTTCGTTTGTATGTGCCACAATTAACTCATCAGCACTAATTAATGCGAATCTCCCCGCTTTAAAATTACCTTCCTGAGTTAGTGACAATAAATTCCATAAGAATTTTTCGTCTAATTTCAGCATTTCTTGGAATTCCATCATTCCTCGATTGGCCTTGTTCAGTTCCCCATCAAAGCGATAAGCGCGGGGGTCTGATTCTGACCCAAACACACCAATTGTCGAGAAATCAATGCTGCCCGTCAAATCCGCGATATCCTGCGATTTTGGATCAGAAGGTGTAAAAGTTCCGATCCCTACTCGTTTGTCTTCCGAAAAAGTAATACGCTCAATGATGACATTCTCAATACGTCCATCGTATTCCTTTTCAAGACGCATCGTATTTAAAGGCGATAAACTACCCTCTATCCGTATACCATACTCCTCATAAAAATCTTTGCGTAAATGATGAGGAATCAAATGTAAGGGGTCTTCATGCATTGGACATCCCTTAATTGCAAAGACCGCTCCCTCATCCGTTCGCGAATATTGCTCAAGTCCTCGTTTCAGCAAGGTTACAATCGTTGATTTACCACCACTTACTGGTCCCATTAGTAGCAAAATTCGTTTCCTTACATCCAATCTTCGTGCTGCAGGATGGAAATACTCCTCCACCAATCTTTCAATTGCTGTTTCAAGCCCAAAAATTTCTTGACCAAAAAACTGATACATCTTTTGCCCGTCGCGTTCCTCTAAACCTGCACTTTTGATCATATTGTAGACGCGTGAATGGGCAGTTTGAGCAACTTCAGGTCTTTCCTTAATAATGCTTAAATAATCTGCAAATGTACCTTCCCACTTCAGTCGATTTTCTTCTTCGCGATAGCTCATCACTTTGTTTAAAATGTTGATAGCCTTCCCTCCATTCAGGGCTTGATTTATAACATAGTATGAAATAAGAGACATTATGATACCCATTACTTTTTTGCATTCTTTAAATAATCCGATGCATAGTGTTTGAATGATAGCCAAACTACACTCCATACCTAGGTTAGTTCCAAGAACACTTCTGCTAAAAAATTCATTTCATACCGCTACACAAATCATAGCTAAAAAATCCACCTTGCTTTTTAGTTTGCCTTCAAACTGTTGTAACAAGTGAATCACTAGATGATCGTACTTCGTTGGACAAACTATACTTATGAAATAGTTAAATTCGGTTATTCTAACTGTAGAAAGGAGGTTCATTTATTGAGTCGTCGTCATGTTATTTTCCTTTTAACATTGTTATTCATATGGAGTTTTACTCTACCTATTGTTACATTGGCAAATGAAGAGCACTCTAAAGAGGAGATTTTACAACAACGAATGTCTTATTATGTACAATTTGATGAATTATTGATTCCATGGCACTTCTTAGCTGCCATCGACCAATACGAACGAAATTTACAGTCGGTCCGCTCAGACATACCAAAGCGTGAAAGTTATATTGCTATTCAATTTTCTGACGAATATTGGTCAGGTGCATTGAATCCTGTAAAGGAAGATACAATCCCCGAAACCATTAGTTATTTCGGAGGGATGGGGCTTGATGGCGATGGTGATGGTATTGCAAGTCCGAAAGATGATGAAGATGTAATATTTTCCATGGCCAGCTATTTAAGTAAGTTTGGTTCGACGGACGAAGATTTTAAATTAGCGTTATGGGAATACTACAGAAGTGAAGAAGCCGTCAATCAAATCACAACAATATCCACCTTGTATAGGCATTTTAAAACAACAGACCTTGATGCACATACCTTCCCAATCCCTGTCCGTAACAATTACAGCTTTAGAGGAACTTGGGGCGATAATAGAGGCTGGGGCGGACGACGAATACATGAAGGAACCGATATTTTTGCCGGCTATGGTACGCCTGTGCTATCTACTTCCTATGGTGTAGTCGAAGTAAAAGGCTGGAATCAATTTGGTGGCTGGCGAATTGGCATTCGGGATAATCATAATTCATATCATTATTATGCCCACCTAGGTAGCTTTCATAAGGATATTGAGATTGGAGACATTGTAAAGCCTGGAACAGTTGTCGGTTATGTTGGAAGCTCCGGCTACGGCAAAGAAGGGACATCCGGAAAATTCCCACCACATCTTCATTATGGCATTTACAAGTTTAACGGACGCACGGAATGGGCATTTGATCCATATCCTTCATTACTTCAATGGGAACGACAAGCAAAAAAAGCAAAGTAATAAGGAAAACTTTTTTAAGGTTGTTCAATAAGCATGTTCTGCTTATTGAATAGCCTTTTCTATTTACATAAAAAATTATGGATTGTTTATCAACAACTAAACTGTAAAAATTTAACTATGCAACGATTTGAAATTTCTCTATACTTGTAATAAATAAATAATTTTAACTGGAGAATGGATATGATAGTGAAAACAAAACCTTTAAAAATCCAACTTAAACAAACACAAAATCCTCTCGAAGATTTTATGCTCATCAATAAAAATAATCTTGATTCTGTTAGCAAAGAAATTCTTTTCGTAAGATATATTGGCCTTCCGAATACCATCGAACATTACGTTGAAAATATCATTAGCATAGACCAATATTTTACTTCAAGCATATCAACTACAAACTACTTACGTTTGAATGGACTCGAAGCAATAACAGATAAAAATGATATTAATAGATTATCAACTGTTTGGCATCATTGGCAGACGATCGTCGATAATCCGATTATTGATGCTTATTCACTCTATCAAACACCTCTTTGCTGTCAATTAGATAACGATACTCTTGAATGGACTAAAAAAATCAACTTTATTAAAATCCTTGAAATATATACAAAAACCTACCCTAATTCAAATGCGACATTATTAAAAAATTTTGTCGTGAAATTTTTACACTGGATAGAAATCTATTTACCAAAGCTTTTTAAGCCCATCAATATGTCTCCAAAAGTTATTTTTATCGGAGATATTAAACATCATGAATTTTTATTTTTGTATTTCTTATCTAGTCTTGGCTGTGATATATGCTATATGAACCCGAAAGAGGACATTGCCAATTTGTTTCCTGACATAGCCACACACTCAACATTATATAAATGCACAACCTTATATTCAGCTGAAGTCAGCATTCCTGAATTTATAGCTGCAACAGAAAAAGAGCATGCCATATCGCCTTCCAAACCACATATGATCTTTCAATCCCCGCCGTCTAATACTGCCAACCGAAAGCAAAGTCCGGTCAATGCTGGCGAATTAAGCTATGAGCAGTTAGCGGGGCTATCGAACGCCGTTGTCATGATCAAAGTGTACGATAAAGAAAATAAAATTATGTGCGGTGGTTCAGGCGTTATTATCCATAGTAGTGGTTATATTTTAACGAATCTACATGTAGTTGGAGGAGGGCATTACTACTCGGTTATATATGAAAACGATACGCAAGAATATCTTACAGATAAATTCATTAAGTATCATCAGCTGTATGACTTGGCAATTATTAAAGTGGATAAAAACTGCGCACCACTCACGCTAAAAACTGATGACAATTTAGTTAGAGGTCAAAAGATTGTTGCTATAGGAAGTCCATTAGGGTTATTTAATTCCTTTTCCGATGGCATCGTATCAGGATTCAGAGACATTGATAATATTCCGATGATACAATTTACTGCCCCTATTTCCAATGGTAGCTCTGGTGGTGCACTGTTAGATATGTTCGGAAGACTAGTAGGTCTAATAACTGGCGGTTTTGATAAAGGGCAAAACCTAAATCTAGCAGTACCTGCCGATAAAATATATGAATTTGCACAAAACTTCATTGAACATTCGAACTAGCTTATAGTGCTATAGCAGTCATAGCTTATGCAACAACTAAATATATTTTTTCCCTTTCTATCACTAGAGGTGCTGTCCAATAAACTTTGGACAGCATTTTTATTGAGAAAGTAGTCATTAAATCCTGTCCATTCATCTACAATTGGAAGTGATAAATTTCACATTCGTTTCTTTTTGAAAATTGAAATAAAAATATACGTACATACATTTAACTAGATGGTGGAGGTTAGCGGCCTTAACTTTCTACAGTCTTATACTAATAAAACTATTTTTAAAATTCCGATAAAAAAGTCTTATTTTTCTTTTAAAATAGATATAAAATAATAATTGTACTATAACAATTAACATTTGAGGGCTGCTCATTTATGGGTCAATTAAAGGATGGGAAAAATGAAAGGTTTATTTCAATTTAAAACACTTAAAGCTCGTATTTTAAGTGCATTTATCGTCTTGCTAGGTTTAGTTATTTGTTTTACAGCCTATACCTATATTTCTAATACTAAGATGGAACAACAAGCTAAGGGACTTGTTGAAGAAGATCTAGCTGTATTAACTGCCAGTAAAAATTTAGCCATGTCTACAAGCGTTCGACTATCTGCGGCTTTAAGCTATGTTGTAACAGGAGAGGAACAATACATAGATACTTTTAATGAGTATCGTCAAATTGCTGAAGAGAACAACGGCATTATTGAACAGTACGACAATAGCACTGAGCGTGCAAAAATTGTAGAAATGTCACGCGAATGGAGCAATCGAGTAAATAGTGAAGTATTTGATGTCTATAAAAGTGGCAATAAACAATTAGCATTAGATAATTTAACTGCTATTAATAATCTTGTAACTGAAGTACGAAAAGGCTATGAAGGATTATCAACTAAACGCGCTGAGGATATTACAGCCATCGGCAATGAAGTTATCTCGACAAGCTCAAACAATAAAACAATTGGCGTAATTGTCAGTATACTATTGACAATAGTAGGAATCCTAATAGCCATTAGTACAGCAAGCCAAATTTCAAAACCTATAAAAATCGTCTCACAACGCATGAAAGAATTAGCTGACGGAAACCTCCGAAACGAACCACTGCCAATTACTCATCGAGATGAAATTGGCCAATTAATGCTTTCGGCAAATGACATGAGTGAGCAGCTAAACCAAACGATTAGCACGATTCATGCTGTCTCAGAAAATGTAGCAGCTAGTAGTGAAGAGCTGGCTCAATCTTCAAATGAAGTGCAAACAGGGACAGAGCAAATTAGCGTTACAATGCAAGAGCTAGCTACAGGGACAGAGACACAAGCATCGACTGCTAGCGATTTAGCAGAAACAATGACAACTTTCCGACGCCGCATTCAGGATACAACACAAGAAGGCATGGAATTAAAAGAGCATTCAGGTCAAGTACAAAGTTTAACAACAACAGGTAAGGACTTAATGGTACGTTCAACACAGCAAATGGCTACGATTAATGAGATTGTATTAGATTCAGTGAAAAAGGTAGAAGGCTTAAATGAGCAATCTGCTGAAATTTCAAAGCTTATTTCAGTCATTGATGAGATCTCAAACCAAACAAATTTACTTGCACTAAACGCGGCAATTGAAGCAGCACGTGCAGGAGAACACGGAAAAGGCTTTGCCGTTGTAGCCGATGAAGTGCGTAAGCTAGCAGAACAGGTGCAGTTCTCTGTAACGGATATATCAACAATCGTCAATCGTATCCAGAGTGAAACAAGTAATGTGACAAATTCTCTGCAATTAGGCTACGAGGAAGTAAAAAAAGGAACCTCCCAACTGAATCAAACAAACGAAACATTCGATCATATTTCTGATGCTGTGACAGAGATGATTAATAACATTACTGTCATTTCAGGCAATCTAAACGAAGTTGTGCAAAATTCCGAATCCATAAATGTTTCTATTGATGAAATAGCCTCTATTTCACAGGAATCTGCTGCTGGTGTGGAAGAAACAACAGCTACCGTAGAACAAACAGCAGCTACCATGGATGAAATTTCAAAAAGTGCAAACCAACTGGCTGATATGGCTGAAGAGCTAAACATACAACTACAGAAGTTTAAAATTTAAAACGAGGCTGGGACAAAAGAGAAAAAGTGTTAGTTTGACTGATGTCGATCTAACACTTTTTTGCTGTAAACGTTGATGTCCACTACGGCGGACGCTTTCCAGGGGCGGGCCTTCGATACTATCAACTAGTGCTCTCTTCTAAATTTTATTTATGCCAAAAGGAAGAACGTCTAAATTTTTCTTCATTTTAGATAGTAAAAATTTAATAATACCTTTGCTTCTCTTTGTTAATATTTAAAGTTTTGTCCCAGCCTCGTTTTATTTTTTCACGCAATAATAGTCAATGCCAATTTCGAATTGGGACTCTCTCAAGTTCATATCGCTTAATAATGATACTTATCTTTCGATACCATTGCTCACATAACTCTAATGCTTCACTATATGCGTCCTCTTCTCTGGAAATCGGTTTGTTATTTGCCATAAATACATATTCTAAGATGGG
This sequence comes from Lysinibacillus parviboronicapiens, assembly GCF_003049575.1. Taxonomy (GTDB): domain Bacteria; phylum Bacillota; class Bacilli; order Bacillales_A; family Planococcaceae; genus Lysinibacillus; species Lysinibacillus parviboronicapiens. The sequence goes on from NZ_PYWI01000012.1 coordinate 83,999, forward strand.
TGTAGATAAATTATCAACGACTATTTTTAAAGCTATTTGTGATACTGTATCATCTGTTTCTTCTTGTAAATCATCAGCATCTGGTAAAGGGTCTTGCTCTCCATCGATTAATGATCCGCTTAACAAACCATTTCTAGTACTAGCAATTATAATATTGTCATCTTCTACTATAGATACTTCGTATATTTTTTGAAACTGTATTTCTTTCTTTGTCACTTCAGCTTCCCAATCTGCTCTATTAGCAAGCAACAGCGTATTAGTCGGTTCATTTAATAACAATGCATGTAAGCAGTCACTAGAAATTGTACATTGGGTATGTGGAATATTCATTAGTTCCTCTTCGCTTTGTCTTTTCAATGCTGCGTTTCTGCTGAAAGATCTGTATTTTCCCTTAACATAACGGAAAATCCCTACCGTCAATAATCCTAATCCAATATAAAAAAATATACCTCTTACTATAGCTACTTCCATTGCATTTGCTAGCATCAAATAGATAATACCTAATAACAGTAGAAAAAAGGTTTTCACAAAAATCCCACCTTCAGAAAAATAATAGATAGGAAAATATCTATTTACTAGAAATCTTATTCAAGAGAAACACTTTTCATGCTTAATTTATCTGGAGATTAAAGGATAAAATAAAACAACACAACAACATCACATACTGCAATGTTGTTGTGTTACATAAATTATCAGTGTGTCCTAATAGACTATCGTCAATTAATTTGATTGTTCCATTAGTTCATCTTTACTCCCCACATCATCTAACGTTTTATCTTTTTCAATTTTATGCATATCAAGCACATGTTGTGTAGGAGGGATCAGAAGGCTCACAACAACAATTGTTATACCTGATATAACTACACCAGAGAAAACAGGTGCTAACCATAACTCACTTAATAAACCTAGGAAACCTTCTGATTGTACATTAAACCCAGGCACAAACGTTAGTGTCGTAATTATATAATAGACTAGTCCTACTGAGATACTAGCCCATACTGCTGGCGTGCTTACACGTTTCCAAAACGGTCCTAAAACGATTGGCCAGAAAATCGTTACAAATATAACATCCCATGCTAAATAAGCTAAATCAATGACTTTTTGAAAGCTAATCGCTAGTACTAAACCGAGTAAAGCACTACATAGAATCACTAATCTCGAAAATCTTAATAGGTTTTTAGGGTCAGGATTACGATTAATGAAATCTAGGTAGATATTCTTTGTCACAATACCAGAAGTTGCAACATAACATGCTGCTACAGTAGACATCCCCATCGCTGCCATGGCAGTTAAAAAGATAGCCGCCAATAACGGTGGGAAGTACCCTTGGGCAAAAGTAAGCATTAGCGTTTCTGGATTTGTACTATTAGGGTAAATCGTTTTGAAAGCTTCACCTAACATACCTGGTATCCAGCTAATCGCAATGATGACTGAACCTGCAATAATCATACTACGCTGTGCTACCCTTGGACTTTTGGCAGCTGCAACCCTTTGTCCTAAGTCCACTGCTGGAATGTCACCAAGTGCAAGTACAAGATAAAGTGTCCAAAATTCTGCACCAGCCTTATTGAATAACTCACTGATATTCCACCACTCTGGGTTAAATGTAACGTCAGGATAATAGAATAGAATAAAGATAGTAATCCCTAAAATGCCGGCTACTGCAAGTGCCCCTTGTACAATTTCAGTATATGCTACGGCCCATAAACCACCAATTACTGAATAAAGAGCCGTTAAGGAAACAAATAGCAGTGCTGCCGGAAGAAATTCAATTTGCAATAGTTGCTGTATAATGTATGTTCCGCCAACAGTTAAGGCAGCAGCATTAAAAACACCAAATGCAATTGCCATGACGATTCCGGTGTATGCACCTAACTTTTTACTACCATATCTTAAACCGTAGTAGTCCGCTAAAGTCCAGCCCTTTAATCTTCTCAGTGGTTTTGTCCAAATCAACGCCCCTAGAATCATACAAGTTCCTAAGCCACCCATTGTTGCAGAACCTTCAAAGCCACCACTTGTATACCCCGAACCTACAGCGGCAAAAAAGAATGGGGCTGCTAATAATGCAGCAATTAAACTTCCTGTGACCACCGATAGTGGCATACTCCAACCGGCTACTATCAAATCTTCTGCTGTTTTTACACGTTTGTAGCCTTTATATCCGATATAATAAATAAAAATTAAGTACAAGCTAAAGACGATTATATTTAACATTTTATTGCTCCTCAGTTATTACATTATCCATTCATCACGACTCCACCATTAGGTGTGAGTACTTGACCTGTATAAAATTCAGCATGATCAGAGGCTAAGAACAATACACTTTTTGCAATTTCCTCCGGATGTGCCAATCGCTTTAATGGATATTTAGCAGACTCTTCTTCAATATAATTTTCACCAAATTCTTGTAGAATGTCAGTCAGCGTTCCACTTGGAGCTACTGCATTGACCAATATATTGGGTGCTAACTCTCTTGCCAAAGCTTTTGTGAAAGCATTGATAGCACCTTTTGCTGCCGAATAATGCGTAAACTCTTCACAGCCTAAACTACCAATATCCGAGGAAATATTAATAATTTTTCCGTTGTTGCGTTCTTTCATTCTTTTTGCGGCTTCTCGGCAATTGTAAAAACATCCATATAGATGAACTTTAATCATTCTGTCCCATTGTTCATCTGTTAAATCTGTGATACTAGAAGACTGTGCAAACCCTGCATTATTGACGAGAATATCAATAGCTCCTAGGTGATTGTCCATGTAAAGGAACATATCTTGTACCTGCTGAGAATTAGAGACATCCGCAGTGTACTTTAATGCATGAACACCATATTTTTCCGCCTGCATACGGACTGCTTCAGCCTCATTATCATCACCGATATAGTTAATCAATACATTGGCTCCTTGCTTCGCAAATGCTAAGGCAATGGCTTTCCCTATGCCTTTGCTGGAACCGGTAATTAGCACATTTTTTCCTTTGAAATTAATTTCCATCATGATCATTCTCCAATTTAAATTTGGCTACCAGTGCCTGCAATTCTTGTGCAGTCTGTCCTAAAGAAGTAGATGCTTCTTTAACATCTTGCATTGTTGCCAATTGTTCTTGTGTGGCTTTCGATACATTTGACGAGAACTCTGATGATTGTTCTGCCGATTGCTTAATGTTATTGACAGATGCCGAAACTTCCTCTGAGGATGCAGAGATTTGTTGAGATGCTGCAGAGATTTCTCGTATCTGGTTTGCAACTTCTTCTGCTGAAGTAAGAATTTCATTAAATATCTTCCCTACTTCATTTGTGAATTCCATACCGACTTTAACATCTGCTTTTCCTTTTTCCATCACCGTAATAGATGCGTTCGAATCTGATTGAATGGTACTAATCAGATTGTAAATCTCTGTTGCCGATTGTGATGATTGTTCAGCTAAACGTCTTACTTCATCTGCAACTACTGCGAAGCCTTTGCCATGCTCTCCAGCTCTTGCTGCTTCAATAGCTGCATTGAGTGCTAGCAAGTTCGTTTGATCTGCTATTGCCGTAATAATACTCACAATATCACTAATCTTTTTCGTATTGACATGTAAGCCGTTTATAGTCGTACCAATTTGTTCAACTGAATTATTAATTAATTGCATTTGCGCAATCACTTGCTGAACAACATGGTCGCCACGTTCTGAAGCAAGGGAAGCTGCAATAGACGATTCGGCAGCAGTATTTGCTGAATCAGCAATTTGCTGAATACCTGTTGCGGTTTCTTCCATTGCAGCAGCGGTTTCTTCCGTCATAACCATAGACGCTTCGGCATTTAGCGTTATCTCGCTCATATCTTTAGCGATATTAGTTGAACTATTTAACGTTTCACCTGCATTGACAGTCAGTTGATTGGCTGCAGAAGAAACATGATCTGATGTATTTCTTATATTCAGAATGATATGTTGTAAATTTGTAACCATTGTTTTAATTGATTGAGATAGATTACCAATTTCATCTTTTGTAATTTCTAAATCCACATCTTTCAATTCACCATTGGCTACTTGGTTTGCAACATTTACTACTTTCTTCAAAGGTTTTAGTAGTCGATCAATAATTATGTAAAGTAAAATTAATAAAATAACAAGTCCAATTGCCGCTATAGCAATTTGTTTAATAACACTTGATTTAATAATTGTATTAATATAATCTGCAGAATAATCAATCCCAAGTAATGCAATCAAATTGCCACTATCATCTTTAATAGGACTAAAAACAGTTCTCCAAGAGCCAAAAGGATCCTCGAAAATATCTGTTACTTCTGTCTGATTATTTTCAATCGCTAGTCTAGCTGTTTCAACATGTTCATCCGCTAAATCTTTAAAGATTTCACCTGCTTCATATACCTCATTCAGATTCGATGTATAACCTATCGGATTAACACCACCTTCATCTTGCACATCCCAAATATAACTCCAACTCATAGTACCTTGCTGTTCTTGTATCAGGTCTAACTTCTCTTGAATTTTCTTGAATTCTGCATTATTTTCCCCTTTTTTTGATAATAATTCTTTAATGTCATCACTATCAAGATTCATGGCTGTTAATAAGCCAACACTTGTCAATTCTTGTTCAAGATCAACGTTCATTCGGTTGTTTAATTCAGTAATACTTTGCGTAGTAATAATGGAAATGAGAACTAATACAATAATCGAAACAGTAAGTAACAGTTTGTTCTTTAAGGATGCATTTTTTAAAAAGCCCATGATTATTTCCTCCTCCAATGTTTAAGTGCAAAAAAACCTATTTCAAAAGAAATAGGTTACTAAAGAATATACACTAGCAATAACTTCTATAACTAGCAATCTTCGGCAACCCAGCCGCCATAGCATTAATGCCTTAGACCTGTAGCTTTGCGTCTCTACTTTTCAGTAGATTTGCCTATCTTTACACCCTCAAATTAACACAATGGGTAAAATCAGTCAATATTACTATGTAAAAATACACATATTTTATCACTATTTTACTACAACTTTACAAACTATGAGAACATTACTATTAATCATTCGGCCTTGACTAATCAAAACAAAAAAAGAGTAGCTAAAACGCTTTTTACAATCGTTCCAGCTACCCTATTTATTTTTACATTTCACTTACCCCTAAGTGATGAATCTTGTTTCATAAATTTAGACATTTTGCATGACTAGTAAGACGGATGGTATGAAGGATAATGCAAAAACAGATACATACCATAACGATGTTCGCCGTAATGAAAAACGAACCTGTTTTTTTTCAGCATAGAAAATATCCAATATAACCGCAACAATTAATGGTGTACTTACACATGCAATAGCAATTAAGAAAATATCAAAATAGATCATAAAGCACCCCTCTATTCGTGAACATTTTACTTTCCCCTTTTGTGACGATTTTGTGTCAATTTAATTGTACACAATTTCGTCACAATTTGTCAACGGTCTAAAACACAGTTTTTTTAAATTTCATTGTTCTTAAAACGACATTCAAATGGATCACTCTGTCTTTACGACTTCTCTACTTACGTTATAATAGAATATAAGATATCCACATTTACCATATGATGGTTATAATATAATAAATAAGTCTAAGCAGGTGATACAGTTTGATAAAACGAAATTTTTTTGAAAGAATCACATTTGCACTAAAAGATACTGAAAAATTAAAGAAACCCATTGTCGTAAAACAAGCTTCTGACATCAAACTTCAACATAACATTTCGAAGGATATACAACTTTGGCAGTTAGGTGCTAAGGGCGAAAACAATGTTTTATTCGAACTGAAAAATTCTTATTTACCTTTACATATTCTACATGATATAAAAATTGCATCTGAGGAAAACAAAGCACAATTAGACTTTGTAGTTTTAACAAGAAAATTTATATTAGTAATCGAAGTGAAAAATTACTATGGTAACATCAAAATAAATGATAAAGATGAATTTATTCGCAAAGTCTATAGAAATAAACACTTACAATTCGAGGGAGGCTTTTATAGCCCTATTCGTCAAGTACAAAGACAGGCTATTATTTTAGAGAATGTGTTAAAACAACATGAAGTAATTAATAAGACACCTATTAAACATGTCGTCGTATTTACTAATTCAAAAACAATCTTAGATATGAAGGAAGCGAGTACTGAAGTACGTCAAATTGTACTTCGTGCAGATCAATTAGTTTCCTACATCACTAAAGAATTACAGCAAAAATCTCCTGTTCATTTTCTTGACAATAAAATGCAAGAAATTAGTAACGGCATACTATCCCACCATCAAGAAGAGACTTTTTTACATAAAGACGATACCATCGATCACAAATTATTAGAGGAAACATTAGAAACAGACATTAAAGATGTGCAAGCTCCTGTGAGGACATTAAATCATTCTGAGTTAGAAGAAGCTTTACGTTCTTATCGTAAACAACAAGCCAACAAAGCCAATCTCAAAGCTTTTCATATTTTTTCTAATCAAACATTAGAACAATTACTTCAACACAGACCCATTACCTTAGCCGAGTTAAAAGCGATTCACGGTATAGGTGATAACAAGGTAAATGCATTTGGTGAAGAGTTAATTTCTATTATTCAACGTTATAGTTGTCGTTAACTTCCTATTTATAACCACGCAAAAGGAGCTGTCTCAATGGATGAGATAGCTCCTTTCTAAATTGAATATACAATAAATTTCCTGCTCAACTGAGTTGATACATCTGGCTGAGGGTCTTTTTAACCTCTATATTTCATCGTTAAACCTTTTAAGAAGTTTCTCACAAAGCGATCGCCACACTCTTTGTAGTTGCGATGACTTGGATTTCTTAAAATAGCGCCTAATTCACCTTTAGATACCGTGACGCCACCTTCATATAAAATCTCAAGCATCTCTTCACTTGTTAGTGCTAGTGCAATTTTGACTTTCTTTAATAGCATATTATTAGGGCTCTCTGTAGTCTTAACAGGCACTGCTGGACTTACTGCTTGACCAGGTTTTGGTTGTTGAGGCCCTCTTTTAAAAATTATAAAACCGTTTAAAAATGCTTCGAACATCTTATTATTACATTTAATGAAGTTTTCGGGTGCTTCTTCCTCATCCTTCACTTTCATCAGCATGTTCAATACATCCTCTTTTGTAAAGCTCATACCGCCTAGTTCAAAAATTTCTACCATCTCTGTATTTTTTATATCTAATGCGTATCTTAAACGAATCAACATATCATTATCCGTCATCTAAAACCCTCCTGATTTTTCCATTGAAACCGCAATTTCACTCTATGTGAAATGAATACTTGGCTTAATTATAACAGAGGTAATTGCATTTTTAAGCTAACTAACTATTTTAAATTCACGCAATTAGATATTACCTAGCTTTCGTATTTAGCTTGCGCATCTATCACTTTTTTAAATGTATGAAAAACAAACAATCGACCATTCTAATATCACAAGGAGGTGAGAAATATGGCTACAAATAATCGAAGCTCAAATAAACTTCAAGTTCCAGGTGTACAAGAAGCTGTTAATCAAATGAAATATGAAATCGCACAAGAATTCGGCGTACAGCTTGGGTCAGAAGCTTCTTCTCGCGCAAACGGTTCAGTAGGTGGAGAAATTACGAAACGACTTGTTGAAATGGCTGAAAGACAATCAAAAGGCAAATTTTAAATATAAAAGGTTTTAAAGTAAAAAACGAATACTAACCCCTTTAAGTAGATAATGTTAAAAAAACTACAGTACGCTGTAGCTAGCATCATACTTAAAGGGGATTTCTATACCGCATGAGGAGAAAAATTCGAGAAACAACCATATTTGTGAACGATTACCTAATTTATCATAGCTACTCGCAATCCAATGGTCATTCTGCCACTCCTTGATTACTTGTCCAGATGGGTCTCGCTCCAGTTTAACGGTTACATGCTCATTGGCAGTCTCTATTAACGAACCATTTTTGTCATAGTCAAACGTTTCCCAAGTGTCATCATAATAATCTGAGCGAATGACATTCCCTAGACCATCATGTTGAAACGCTGTCCAGCGATTACCCGGCCGTTGAATCCTCTGCACCAATCCTGCTAGACTTCGCTCATACGTTTTTTCCATCTCATCAAAGCCGATTTCCTTGATGATATTGCCTTTCGTATCACGTTCAAACTGGTACGCTTCGCCTTTTTCATTGATGACGGCGGTTAACTGCTCTTCTGTATCATAGGTGAATTTGACGTTCTTGCCACCTTGTTCTCGAGCCTTCAAGCTGCCAAGAATGGTGTAATCAAAGGCTACTTGCGTATGGTTATCTTTCGCAAAAACAATATCATCATAGGCATTGTACTGCAATTGAACTTCGTTACCATCTAACGTCACTTGACACAAGTTCAGATCAGTATCATAAGCTAAGCTTTAGTTGGATTTAAATCAACAGTTTTTAAAAAAGTTCTGATCTTTATTATAAAAGATCAAAAGGGCAATAAAATCCTTTTAAATGGATTTATTGCCCTTTTTAAATTTAACTTCAAAATAATACCCTGTAGTATTTCTTTTATCTGTGATAATTCTAAAGTCGTTTCGTATATGCATTTTCAGCTTCTTAGTCTATAAGATTTAATTCACATCTGCCACATTAAAGTTATATTTTTCATCTTCGCGTGGATCATTAAAACCTTTAAATTCATTTACTTTAACAAGAGAAAACAAAAATCCAAAATTTGCATTAGGATAATCTAATTTCTTCTTACGTGCATAGCCCTTTATAGATACCAAATACTTACCAGAAGATACATTATATCTAAATCCAGAATATAACGTCACCCCATCTAAAGTTTGATATGATATTTCATCATTTCCTATAAATTTTTTATTGTCGAATTCATAAAATAAACCTATACTACCAACCCATAATGTATCTCTAACTTCAATATTGAAGTCATGATATACCAATTTCTCTTCCCACTCATCGTCAAATGATTGATTATAATTATCAAATTTGATTACATATTTTATAGAGTTTATTGGTAAAAAAGGAGTCCAAATACCTTCAGCAAGTGAAGTTAAATATCGCTTATGATTATCCTGAAAATTCTTTAAAATTTTTTTTGACCTAACTTTTTCTTTTTTTAAAAAATCTTCTAATACATCTAATGAAAATAAACTAATTCCATAACTTGATACTGTTAAAATTTTTTCCAAGGTAGCATCTCCTTTTCTTCTATTTACAAGGGATTTTCCCCTCCGAATGTAATTCTTTTAATTTCTCTAAAGCTTCTGCAGGGGTTAAATTTTTGAATAATCTTTCGTCAGTGTAAGGGATTTTTAAATAACCTTTAACGTCAATTTTTTCGTATGCTTTAGCACCTTTTTCAAAAAATTCATCTACTGTACCAGTAAACTTTGAACCGTGATAAGGTATTCCAGCTTCTATAAGTTTTTTATGCAATTTTTTGTGAAGTTCTGCTGTTCCAGCCCCCTTATTTGGATACCATGAAATCGAATTATTTTGACTTAATTCTAGAATGTCTAAAGCCTTAGCTATTGATCTCGGCATCAAATGATGGCCCATACCAGTATCTAATAAATCTGAGTATAATCCAAATTTATCTATATTCTTATTCGTATCCCTAACATACCCTTATAAAGATGGATTCTTGCCTTCAAGACCAATCGGATCCTGTTGAGTATACATTCCCTCCACAGGAGAAAAGTAACGGAATCTGTTATAATATAATCCGATTTCCATGTCTTCATACTGACCCTGATACCTAAACGGAATGAAATCCTGCTCACCAGTGAACTCAACCACTCGTCCTTAAATATCAAGTTCTACTGACCAATCCCTATTACCTTTTTATCATAGGTTAAACTCCCATAGGCATACCGCATAGGGATATTTTTCTCTACGGGGTACATTTCTGTTAGTTTATTAAATAGTGTTTCTCTTTTCAATGAGACTACTTTTTCGAACTGTAATCATGGGAAAAATAAAGGGCAATAAATCCCCTGATTAATGGATTTATTGCCTATTTTAAATTACACTTTAAATCACTTGAAGTTTAAAGACTTGTTGTAAGTATAGATGCCCTAATTTGTTTTTATTTCCCTATATTATAGATGACTAATTATATTCGTTTTTTAAGTATAATTATCATCCGTCAAAATACAGCGTTGGATTATTCCCCACGTGTCTAATTGGTCTTGCTGTGTATTCATACCCATACAAAGTCTGACTATTTCCTGCCAAACCAATTGGATCGGGTTGTGTATACAATCCATCGGCATGGCTATCATACTAATCAATTTAGCTCATTGACAGAATACGTCGATGCTATTAATTCAATATAGCTATCATATCCTTTAACAATATAATGTTTCAAATTCAACCTATTTCTGGGGTCGTACTTCTTTATATTTTCCTGTAAATGTTTAGAATCTATCACTTCATAAAACCCTGAATCTGGATGATTAAGTCTCTCTTCACCATTCTGCAAGTGATTTCCAATAGATGATTCCTCAAAAATACAAAAACCCTTATAATTAGATTCATCGAAATTTAACGTTACGCATTTAACTTCGGCTACAATTGAAAAAAATAATTTCTATGTTAACACATTTTTCTTTATCTATGCTCTTTAATGGTATAGCACCAACCTCAATTCTCACGCCACCCGATTCTGTATAAATCAACTCTATATCAGTGGTAGATATTTTGAAAATAAAATTTAATGGCTTTAAAGTTAACATTCTTAAAACCTCCCAATTTTTAGCCTAAACAATTTGTTACATTCTTAACAAGACCAGAACCATCTTTATTACGGAACAAAGATTGCGTTATCTGGAAACTTGCCTCCTTCGACTAATGTAGCTAATCCCCTATTATTTAATGTTACTGCTTTACCTGTTGCAGGATCAATAGTATACGAAATCACAAACTCATTAGGATTGATCTTACCGAGTCTAATATCTTTGGCAACCTCAAGTACCTACAGCTTGGAATCCAATTGTACTAAAATTAGGTGCTATTCTATTTTGACCAAAATGTAAGCCACTTGGAAAAGAAGTTATTTCGCCAAATTCAAAGGGATTAAAACTACTTAAACCTAGCGGATCAATTGTAATATTTGTATTCCCAACATACCCATACAAAGTCGGATTTCCACCCGCAAGTCCAATCGGATCAATTTGAGTATAATTCCCTTGTTCTGGGTCGTAGTATCGGAATCGATTATAATACAGTCCTATTTCTACATCTTCATACTGCCCTTAATAACGGAATGGAATGAAATCTTGTTCACCTGTAAATTCTTTTACTCTGCCATAAACATCAAGCTCAGCCGACCAAACCTTTTTACCTTCTTGATCATAGGCTTCTACAGGCGTTCCAAGATAATCACTACTAATACTGTAGTTACGTTCATTCGTGATTTTAGCTGAAGGTACAAACCCATCATTAAATACCCATGTGACTAGATTATCATTTTCTAGTTCAACTGAATCATTCTCTGAATACTCATGTAGAATGGTATTCCCATCCCACACGAATCTCATTGACTTCTCGTCAGAACGCTTCTCTATTCGTCTACCTAGTGAGTCATACTTGAAAGTAATTTCTGTCTTATCTGGTTTGATGACCTTTGCCATCATGCCATTGCCGTTATATTCGTACTTCCACGTATCGCCATTCTTTTCGACTTTCTGAACGAGATTCCCTTCCTCATCATAAGAGAATGTTGCCTCTCTCGTTTCAAGCAATCTACTGCCGGCACCGTAAATACGATCTGTCTTTTCTTTCGTTTCATACAAATTCCCGACGTCATCAACACTGCGATATAAGAAGTCAAATTGACGACTGTCTTGATTGGCCCACACGAGGTTACTGAATTCATCGTAACCATAGGTAACCCGAACACCCGTTAACTCGTTGACCATGCTTCGTAATTGGTGATTAACATCCCAATTATACACGCGTCTTCGTGTATCGCGATTTTGACTACTTACTCGATGCTGTGTTGAACGTCATAACTGCTTGAAATCCAATGGTCATTCTGCCACTCCTTGATGACTTGTCCAGATGGGTCTCGCTCCAGTTTAACGGTTACATGTTCATTGGCAGTCTCTATTAACGAACCATTTTTGTCATAGCCAAACGTCTCCCAGGTATCATCATAATAATCTGAGCGAATGACATTTCCTAAACCGTCGTGTTGATACGCTGTCCAGCGATTACCCGGCCGTTGAATCTCTGAACCAATCCCTGCTAGACTTCGTTCATACGTTTTTTCCATCCCATCAAAGCCGATTTCCTTGATGATATTTCCTTTCGTATCACGTTCAAACTGATACGTTTCGCCTTTTTCATTGATGACAGCGGTTAACTGCTCCTCTGTATCATAGTTGAATTTGACGTTCTTGCCACCTTGTTCTCGAGCTTTCAAGCTGCCAAGAATGGTGTAATCAAAGGCTACTTGCGTATGGTTATCTTTCGCAAAAACAATATCGTCATAGGCATTATACTTTAATTGAACGTCGTTACCATCTGAAAGATTGGCCCGTACAAGGCGATTCAAGTTATCATAACGAAACTAATAATCGCAATCTCCTTGTTCACAAAAAGACCTAATTTTCCATATTTAATACTCATCGCTAAAACAAAATAATAGAAAATAGGCTCGTTATGACATGAAAAGTCATGGCGAGTCTATTTTCTATTTGTACATGGGCTTCGTTTTTACTTTTCTAAACTGACGTCTACTTTTTTGAGAATGACCCAGTCCTTACCGCCATCTTCTGCTTGAATATTGCTCGTAAAAATTATCAATATTTTCCTGACTTAATATTTTCATATCATTAAAAAGACTATCAAGAATATCTTCAGCAATCACTACGTCTTCTACACAACCTGTATTTTTTGCCAGAAGTTCTACCGCTACTTTTATTATATACCCTCTGTCTGCTTCAGACAGAGTACTATCATTATAAACTTGAATTATTAATTTTTTTATTTGTTCTTTAGTCTTTTTGTTTTCAATGTAATCTTCCTCTTCACTTTTGAATTGCTCATTGTAGTAGTTCTTTAAAGAATTTCTAATTTTGTCGATTTCACTTCGAAAATCTATTTTCATAATTTAACGACACCTTCCCTTTTATGAATAGTATAAGCACTTTTAGGTATTTCACCTTGTATTGCAAGTAGCTATGTTGAATTAGGCAATCGTTCACAAATTAGAAGGAGAGTGTGTAGTAAATACACGAGATAAAACAGACAGTTCCTTTTCTTACACATAAACTCATGTAGCAAAGAGACGCGAACCACTCCTTGTCTATTTGAAAGGGAGGATTATATATTACTTGATTACCAGTTTACCTACTTTATGAGGTCCTTCACAAATGATAAGTTTTGCATTACTACTTAGTAAGTGTTGTGGTGCATGATCAAATAAAAAACAGCCTTCACAGTTATCTATCATTTTATTTTGAGTTGGATTTGCCCTATCGAATTTAATAGATAAACTCACTATATTTCCACCTTCTAGTATCTCTGTAGTTAGATGATACTCTGTTCCTGTTGGACGAGCCTTTCTTCCTCCTTCTGCTTCTGAAAACCAATATATTATTGCTTTTTTCATTTGCATCCTCCTAGTGCCCTCAGATTTTGATCAGCTCGTACAGAGTTGTGACTCTTTACCTTAATAGACTCATGGTTTAAATCTGCAACTTCAATGTAAGAAGCTGTTCCTATTTCATCATGATTACCAGACGCTCTAAACGCTTATGTTACAAGACTTAAAATCATTTGACATCCATTTCTACAACTTGTATAAACAAAATGAACTTACTCAAAGATAAAACTGAAAATGACAAAAAGAGCTAGATCTGTTCATCTGGCTCTTTTTCATTTTTTAAAACCATACTTAATAACTACAGATGTTAACGCTAGCACCAACCATGAAGGCTACAAACATCTTGCGCGCTATCGCTTACATGCTCAACAAAAACAATCAAATGGTGGAGCATTATTTGATTGTTTTCGTCAAGGAAGAAGGGGGTTACTTCTATCTCAATTCTATTCTAATAAAAAACAAAGGCAAAGCAGACGATAAAGCTCTTTTTTGCCTATGTTTTTAAAAATTTATCTCAAATCGGATTCATGAATAATTCCGTTTGAATCAATTTGGCAACACCATTTTATATGTTGCCAATTAGGATAACTACTTAGATCTTTTTTTATGGCTATACCTTCAGCGACAAGATTATCCACTTGTCCATTATCTGAAATATCCTCAGAATAAATACTCACCGGCATACCCTCGTAAAAAGTAATTATATTTCCTTGAGAGTCAGCTTTTGTATCGTTTTTGGACAACAATACTATATTATCAGTAACTAACTCATTGAAATCAACGTAAATGCGTGCTTTACTCACTTTTATAAACCTCACTGTATTTAAGTTTGTTTAGGGGAAATTCAGTCAATACATAAAAATAGCAAGTTGGGTAATTAACCTTTTGAACATTTCGGAATTCCTCTGGACTCTTTTGGTACTGGATTTGCTTTTGTTGGAGTAAACAGTTTTTCTCCCTGGTCTGCTGTTAACCCATCTACTGTTGCATGATTCATTACCATTGTTCCATTAGTAGAATTCAACTTACCATCCAAAGTAATTTTCCCTCCAGCTTTTTCTATTTCTCCAACCGTAGCTACCCCAACTTGATTATGTGGAAAAGGCTGAGCCAATTCTGCTAGACTCGCACCTGGTTTAGCTTGAGTAGATATACCACTTAACTTACCTGCTGAATCGGTAACAACACCCGAACCATTTGCAAAACTTGTAGACGAACATGCTCCAGCTCTGACAACTATATCTGTATCTGCCAAAGTTTCATGTAAACCTAATGAATCAATCATCCGATTAGGATCACGAACATACCCATACAGAGTCGGATTCCCACCTGCAAGTCCAATCGGGTCAATTTGAGTATAGTTCCCTTGTTCTGGGTCGTAGTATCGGAATCGATTATAATACAATCCTATTTCTACATCTTCATACTGCCCTTGATAACGGAATGGAATGAAACCCTGCTCACCAGTGAATTCTTTTACTCGCCCATAAATATCAAGTTTAGCTGACCAAACCCTCTTACCTTCTTGATCATAAGCTTCGACAGGCGTTCCTAGGTAATCACTACTAATACTGTAGTTACCTTCATTCGTAATTTTAGCTGAAGGTACAAACCCATCATTAAATACCCATGTGACTAGATTATCATTTTCTAGTTCAACTGAATCATTCTCCGAACAATACTCATGTAGAATGGTATTCCCATCCCATACGAATTGTATTGTTTTATCGTCAGAACTCTTCTCTATTCGTCTACCTAGTGAATCATACTTGAAAGTAACTTCTGTCTTATCTGGTTTGATGACCTTCGACATCATGCCATTGCCGTTATATTCGTACTTCCACGTATCACCATTCTTTTCGACTTTCTGAACGAGGTTTCCTTCCTCATCATAAGAGAATGTTACTTCTTTCGTTTCAAGCAATCTACTGCCGGCGCCATAGACACGATCTGTCTTTTCTTTTGTTTCATACAAGTTCCCGACATCATCAACACTGCGGTGTAAGAAGTCAAATTGACCGCCTTGATTGGCCCACACGAGGTTACTGAATTCATCGTAACCATAGGTAACTCGAACACCTGTTAACTCGTTTACCATGCTTCGTAATTGGTGATTAACATCCCAATTATAGACGCGTCTTCGTGTATCACGGTTTTGACTACTTACTCGATGGTGTGTTGGCCTACCGGTCACGTCATATTGCCATTTGCTGATGACATCTCCTGGTAAGATTCTCTCAATCTCTTGACCAAGTTCATTGTATTGCATCACTGCTGTCCAATTGTCTTGTTCTAAGCGAGAAGCCGTGATTTGCGCCACATTGCCCATCACATTACGAGCGACATCGATTTTTGCACCTAAGCTACTTGTAATCTGTGAACGGTTCCCTAATTCATCATAGCTACTCGCAATCCAATGGTCATTTTGCCACTCTTTGATTACTTGTCCAGATGGATCTCGCTCCAGTTTAACGGTTACATGTTCATTGGCAGTCTCTATTAGCGAACCATTTTTGTCATAGCCAAATGTTTCCCAGGTATCGTCATAATAATCTGAGCGAATGACATTCCCTAGACCATCATGCTGATACGCTGTCCAACGATTACCCGGCCGTTGAATCCTCTGCACCAATCCTGCTAGACTTCGTTCATACGTTTTGGTTAGCTCATCAAAGCCGATTTCCTTGATGATATTGCCTTTCGTATCACGATCAAACTGATACGTTTCGCCTTTTTCATTGATGACAGCGGTTAACTGCTCCTCTGTATCATAGTTGAATTTGACGTTCTTGCCACCTTGTTCTCGAGCCTTCAAGCTGCCAAGAATGGTGTAATCAAAGGCTACTTGCGTATGGTTATCTTTCGCAAAAACAATATCGTCATAGGCATTATACTTTAATTGAACGTCGTTACCATCTGAAAGATTGGCCCGTACAAGGCGATTCAAGTTATCATAACGGAACTTCTCTGTGGCCCCTAGCGGATTTGTCGTGGTTGTACAATTACCACGACGGTCATATGCCCATGTCGAACTCGTCCCGTCTGGTAACGTCACTTGACATAAGTTTAGATCAGTATCATAAGTTAAGCTTATCACATGACCTTGCGCATTTGTTACCGTTTCAATTAAATGATGCTTATTATAGGAAAATTCCGTTTTCGTGCCATTTTCTAAAATATTTGCCTGTAATGTCCCAACTTCATTATAAATCCACTGACTACTTCCCCCCTCTGCGTTAACAGCTCGAATCAGTCTATCCTTGTCATCATACTGAGAGGATAAGGTACTGCCATCTGCACGCGTAATCGTCACTGGATTTGCCCACTCATCATAGCTAAATGTCGTCACACGACCATCTTCTTCTACTGCTTGGAGTAATTCAAAGTCCTCATTATATTCATAGCTGACTTCACTACCATCTGGATGAACGATTTTCGTACAGAGGTTATCTTCGTTAAAATAGTAAGTACTCTTATGGCCTAAGCTATTCGTAATTTCGTTATAGCCCCCGTGATACGCAAGCTCACCTGCAAGGACATTGCCATCTCCCCATGTTTTGATGACTCGTGCACCTGTAGTTGGCCCATCATAGCGCCAGAAGAAGGTATTTTTATTTCGATCCGTTTTTTGCATCATTAAGTGATTGTTATATTTTATATGCGTACTTTGCCCTAATGCATCTTGGATTTCAACTAAATCTTGACCATCATTGTAAATATATCGGACCAAAACTTCACGACTCATCTGATTACGTAAGGCGACTTCTGTCATTCTGCCTGCCTCATTAGTAGTAACCTCGAGCACTCTACCAACACTGTCTGTTACTTGGGATAAGAAGCCTTTAAGGTTATACGCAAATTGAATATGATGGTCTTGCTCATTTCTTACTTCTTTTAATCGGTATTTCGTCTCTATTGTTTGTTCAAATACATAAATCAATCGTGTATCATGCTCAAACAAATGATACTCCTCACCGGTATTTTTCAGGGTCATTCTATCTTTTTTATTAAAATATGACAAATTTATTGGTAAAATTGGAAAGCCAACTGCGCGACCATCTGTCACCACAATCCCAATCAGGTCTTCTTCTTCAAATATCTCTAAGGCTAGATCGTATGTAAAGTGCATACCATGACCTGACAAGCCAACCCGACTACTATCACTGTACCAAGCACGTTCCCATGATAGGGGGATCGGTCCAGGTAGTTCGAAGTCGACACCTTCATATATCATACGCCCTGTGATTAAATCAACGGGTTCAAAACCTTTTTTACAGAATTTATCACTTAACCCTTTTGTACAATTAAATTTCTTTAATACCCCATGATTAAATTTCGTTAGCTCCGTTTTCGCCATAGCCTTCATTCCGTCTACTGCCTTCGAAACAGCTAGCACTTCATCCATCGAGGAGATGACTTTATCTGCTGCCGTCTTCACGCTCTTAGATCCTTTGTTGGCTAGCCCCGTTACTGTATCTAGCGTTTTAGAAACTTTCGTATAAGCTGCTTTCATCCCTTTTACTGCTTTTGATGCATCCACTACCTTATCCGCAGCTTTTGCGGTTGTAATGGCTGCATCTCCAACTTTTGCCGCTTTACCGGCCTTATAGGCTGTTTTTGCTGCATCTCCAACTACTGGGACTGCACCTACTATGTTCATAGCTGCCCCCATGTAATCTCCTCTTGCCAAGCTAATTCCTGCATTCGCAATATCTGCAAATGTACCGATGACAGGAATAAACCCAGCGACATCCAGTGCTAAACTTACGCCATCTACTAAACTACTAAACCAGCCTTTCTTCTCTTTCTTCTCTTCTGCCTTTTGCGGGAAAATTAAGTCGACTTTCGACGTAGCTTCGATTGCTTCTTCATTTAACTTCGGTGGTTGACTTTGCTTCTCCGTACCTTCTTGCTCAATGAGCGTACTAATTAACTGTGTGTCAGCTGCAAGAATCACATGACTTTGCTCCTGCGCTGATACAGCAATCCATTCTTCCGCCTCCACAGCTAGCTCTTTCATTCCACTAATTTCGAGTGTTTCATCTGCCGCTAGCATGATGGTACTGTTGCTAAGAAATGTTATGCCTTCTCCATCATCCATTTTTAAATCCAATACCCCATCTACTGCACTAAAGGTAATATTTCCAACACCTAATGTCATGTCTTTCCCAGCATTGGTGGCCAATGACTTAACGGTAGAATCAGCCATTTTCTTCGTTGCCTTTTGCCCACCCTCTGGTGTGACTGGGTCAACACGCACCGAGCTGATGACGATGGCCTCTTCTTCAACTGCACTCGGAAAATGCAATTGAGCACGTGCACCTATTTGGGGCATTAAATACATAACGCCATTGGCATCTGCGGAATAAGCAAACCAATGTGCTTTTTCTTTACCCTGGTTTTTATCTATATCTAAATGAATTTTGACTGTGTTCTGCGTGACATCAATAATCTTTCCTGTAAATGCTGCACCAATGAGATCTAAATTGCGTACCAATCGCTGACGAATACTTTTCTCTGGTTGGGCAGTATATTGAAACTTCAACACACCCCCATCAAGATGGGTTTCCCTAGCCGTTACGACATAGGATCTTCCCTTGAATTGCACCAACGTGCCCAATTCATGAGCTTCCGTACTTTCAAACTCACAAAAAGTATAATCGGCTTCGCTCACATCCGTACCATCGTTTTCAGTAATCAACCGGTACGCATCGACATCCATACGTAAGACAGAAGGTAGATGGTCGATGGTTACACTTTTCCTACTTTGAGGTGTACCAAGCCAGAATCGAGCACCCTTTCCTTTTAAATCAGGAAAAACAACCGCGTGCAAACGGGAGGCCATTCTTTTAATAAATGCCCAATCTGTTTCTAAGTATTGAATCGAAATACTATCCATGGCTTGACCGTTAGAAGCCTGGTCGATGTAATCCCCATTAGGATAGGCGCTCACGATGTTATTGATTAACTGTACATACGTCATGCTTACATCTTGAAAAGAACGTGAGCGCTTCTCAATATCCATATTTGCCGTAAACGATACAGCCTCAACTGAGACATAATGCACGCCTTGTGATGCCTGCAACTCCGCATTTTCAATTCTTCCTGAGAATAATATGTCCCTCTCTCGCCCAAATCTCACTACAACTTCATCTGTATGACTGACCCGCTGAATATATTTTTGCGCTTGCTCCTCAGCAATCATTCCTGTGAAGTACAATTTCGCATGGTCATTGCCCTTATGTTTGATTGTTAGTTTATCTAAATGTATAAGTGGATAAGGCCATTCGAGCACAAGATCTTCATACGTACTAATCATATGTACTTTATTTTCTTCTAGCGATTTCATTACTTGCCTCCTTTCAATGAACCACTTCTTTTAAAAACCTTGTATCGGTATTTCTAATTCCTCTTGCCCGTCATGAACAATATCGATTTTGCCTCCACCTGCTGAGCATTGAGTATGACAGCGGTTTAATAACGCTTGCTTCCCTTCGACATTGACATTTTCCATCCCTTCCAACCAATCAATGGAACATACTGGCGTACAAGGTTTTTTCAACTGTAAGCACACACCAAAGGTTGGAATATTTTCAGGGTTTCGATCCCCTACATTCATCACGGCCTTCCCTTTGATATATACGCCATGATCTTGCGGTAAGTTTAAATAATTAAGATGGCTACCATGCTCACAGGAAATAATTGCCCCATGTACCACATAACTAAATTGCTCCTGTTCCGTACTTTCTGTCTCCAAATTTTCCACAACTTGAGCCATTAGACATTCTTCCTTTCGTATTCGTTTGTGGTTAAATATCGCTTCAACACTGTCCAAAACTACATGCAACAGTGTTTTGGAATTTATTTATCGTCTTTCTAGTCTTACTCGCTGCAACTGGATCCCGAGAAAGGGTCTGCGCAACATACTTTCTGCCACATCTAAATTGACTATGGTGAAAGATTGCTTTTTGCTATCGACTTGAAAAATACAATCCAGTTCCACTTTCTTAGGGTCGATCACGAGCTCCTTCATTTGTCCGTCTGGATAATAAGTTGTCTCATGGGAAATACAGTTCTTCTTCACAATGTCCATAAGCCAATATACGCGCTGTGTCCCTTTCTTCATATCCGTAAACACTATGGCAGTAAAATCTAAGTTATCCTCGTATTTCGCTAACAATGCTTTCAAATCATCAGACACAATTCTTCGAGGCTTGTCCAAATAATCCAGATATAGCGCATTCTCTTTCTCTACCACTTCCCCGAATACAGATGAACAGACAAAGTTATCATCGAGGTCTGTCTTCAACGGAATGATTGGATTTGTAATACTTTGATCTTGCCGAACAATAAAATACTCCATCTTTTCCTCCTGTAACCATCATTGCTGTATCTCATAACTTTTGCACATAACATCCAAGTTAATAAATCCAATGAATGTCTTCTATCTGGTCTGGGCTAAATAAACATTTCTCTTGATCGCGCTTAAAGAACGTGGCCCCTTTTAAATTGGCACCTGTAAAATTGGTACCTGCGATCTGCGCAAACTCAAACCTTGCATTTTCCAAATTCGCATTACTGAAATCAGTACCTAGGTAACACGCAACTTCATCATCGGAAAGCATCAGCGTTTTTCCCTGTGCATGCGTAAAATCAGCGCCTGCTAAATTGGCATTTCGAAAATCCGCATCTTGAATGACTGCATAAGAAAAATCAACATGTACTAACCTACAATCTACAAAACTAGTACCCATGCAAACACTTCGTTTCAATGAAGCACCTTCTAAGTCACTGCCATTGAAATTCGCATAGGAAAAGTCTATTTGGTTGAAATGCTTCTGCTGTAATTGAAGGTTTGAGAAATTTTCAAACGTATACGATTTGTCCGTCTCTTCTTTCTCTAACCATGCGAGAAGATTTTTTTCCACCCGTTCCCGTTCATCTATGACCGCAACATCTTCACTAAACCCTTTATATTCACCGACACGAATTCGTAAGCACGCTGTTCGTTGAAAATCTATTTCAGGCACGCATTCTTGTTGATAGCGAAAGAGGTAGCGTACCAATTGAATGATATATTGATGAAACAGGGTTACTGTCTGTTGAATGATCCCTCGAATATCAGCTGCTTGGATGGAGAGATATGGCTTTCTTTCTTTTTCAAGCGTTTTTTGTAAATCTATAATCGCCTCACTAAGCCATTCTGCTTCATACTGTGCCGTGCATTCTACCCAATCGTAGTACCATGTTTCTCCATATGCTTCTAGCAAATATGTACACTTGTTTTCTAGTAATGATGTTCGCAATAATGAGAAATGTATAAAGCCAACTGGCGCTAGCTTTTCCTGTTCTTGCTGATCTCTAATATTCGCAAACAGCTGTTCAAGTGCGTCAATGATTGGTTGTAGCAATTTTTCCTTCTCTTGGCGAAACTGTCGATCAACCTTCTCCTGCAACCGGCTGACATGAACTGACACGCATTCATCCATAAAATGCTGTATTGCTTCTTCTCGTTTCATGCATCCACATCCTCACTAATTTGCTCGTACTTCTGTTCCTTTAATCTCCATTTTGTCTTCCATCTTGATTGAATTGTCCTTACAAGTCATCTCAATTTTCTCAGTCGCATTAATCATTATTTGTTTTGCATTGATGACGACTTTCTCTGCTGCTTGTAAGTTAATATTTTTATCACTAATTATCGAAATTCCATTATCATCCATCAGTGAAATCATTAATCCTCCACCCGATATAACAATCCGATCAGGTGCAAGTAGAATTTGTTTACCATGCTTGGTTCTGAGTGTTTTTACATCTGGGTCGGCCATCCGCGCTGGATCTTGGCGACCATCCACCGATGGTGCAGCACTTGATTGACCGCCGCCACCTTGACTGGCTGGATTACTTTTGGCTAACATCGCACCAGATTGTGGAGGCGCTTTTGATACGGAACTAATCGCAATCCCTGCATCCTCACGATTGCTTGGGAAGTAGATTCTAACATTATCAGATAATTCTGGCATAAAATACCATCCTGTATTATCTGCTGATGCATAGATCGTTGAATATGGAAACCAATAGGCCGTATCTTTTTCTTGCCCCTCATCGAAATCGACATGAATGCGAATTTTGTCGCCTGCAACATCAATTACTTTTCCTTGAATGGAAGCTCCAATAATGGCTTGATTATAAGTAGTGTGGACACTGAAACCGTTCTGAGGTGTTAACGTATAGATATGCTTGAATAAACCATCTTTTAGTGTCGAGATGATGTTATAGACATACAATTTTTTTGATTGGAAAGTAACTTCATTGCCTATTTTGAATAGTTGAATCGATTCTACTTCATAGTACATATAGTCACTATCGGTAATACTGTCGAGGTGATTTTTACTGGAGACAAGGAAGTTGCCAATCGCTTTTTTGACGCGATAATTAATGGCATCCATTTTCTGCGTGTTGCCGGCTTGAAATGGAACACCGAAGTAAAACTTTGCGGCTGAGTGAACAGTGTTTGGCACCAAGCCTGTATGAAATCGTGATGCCATTCGTTTAAGAAACTCCCAATCTGTCTCTAAATATTGCATCGTGAAGCTACCAAGACTAGCGCCATTTGTGACATAATCCATGAAATCTGCACCTTTTTGATCGGCAATACAGACATCTATTAATTCACTATAGGGCATACTCGCATTTTGATAGGTTTGGTTTTTCTTCTTAACATCTAACACATACGTATGCGAAACGGCTTTAACTTCCAAATAATATGTGCCCATAACTGATTTCACTTGCACATCTAACGCTAGCCCATTAAAAATAGGAATAGTTTGTCCATCACTGCCGATTTGCAATACTTCAATAGCCGTTTCTGCATCTGTCATATATACATAAGAATCTTCGAGCTCATCTGGAATCACGCCCGTTAAATGCAATGTAGCATGTTCATTCATTTGTTGCGTTATTTCGATTTGATTGACGCGAATATTATAGGGCATCACAATCATATCTTTATACGTTAAGGCTGTTTCCTTTTTCATCCGATCCATCAAACAACACCTTCTCCATCTAATAATTTGTTTTCAACCGAGATAGATTCCATCATGCCGTAAGCAATGGGTTTCCAAATATTCATCTCTTTCTGCAAACAATTAATCGAGCCCATCGTCACATTCTCGCCTACCCTAAACAAAAACATTAAATTATAAATCTTGTTATCTAGTGCTGGCATGATGAAATCAAAGTAACCAATTTGTACACTGTTAACTTCTTCCATGTCGATATCCAACATTTTTGCAGTTGGCTGCGTTTTTTGAAGTATATTCATCATGGTCTGTGTGAAATCTTCCAATTCCTCTGCTTTTATCTGTTGTTCCATGATCTTCATCGTGACGTTGATTGACGTACTTTCGCTTGTATAGATATAATCTGGTCTACGACTTGATGGATATTTAATATCCATTAATTCAGGTTCCATCACGTCAAATGATGTAGGCATGCACATCCGGATTTGATCCTCATAAAAACTAATTTCTGTAAAGGCAATCGTTTCATCTTCGATCATTAGCTGACCATCTTTAATCGCTTTAACAATATCAGTATGTAATAATTGGTTTTCGATGTTCTCCATTCGTTTCTTCTGCCTTGCATGTTTCGTCATTTCAATAACTTCTTCATCCATGAAATCCATTTGTTCACGCTCCTTTATTTCATTTCTATGTATTCGTTCTATCTCATAACCTAATAAATTGATGCCTTTGTTAATAATTTACCTTTTTTACCACCAGGATAAATTTAATTACATATATGGTAATTAACTAATTAATTGGTTATTTTTATCTGTAAACATGCTAATAAACCATAGTTAAAAAGTCAACATCAATCTTCAATATTAATGAGAATAGACAAAAAGTATTCCTATAGGTCGGAAAAATTAGATTTTTAGTGGTTAAATATACAGTGTGAAAGAAGGATAAAGTGAAACTTTTTTAGTGGGGGCTATCTTACTTTTATGGGCGGTTAATGCGGGATAACGTAAAACTTTACTCAGTTCATTGCTTTCGTTGAACCTTGGGTGGGAGTCTTACTGCCTGTTATAATACGAGACTTTAGTCGCAGAAACCCTCACTGATTATTAGTCTTCAAAAATCGAGCTTCTACGGTTAGTTCATGCAGGATAAAATCAGAGGACGGTAAATGACTAAGCAAATTACAAAAGAAAATGGTACGGAAGATATTTCCGTACCATTAAAAAACTAAAGCAAGCGCTTCTTAAACTTAATATTAAAATCAATAACCATTAAACTAATCCTGTTTTAATTTAATTATCTGCTACTCTTATTATAAGGCTTTCATTTCTTTCAGCCTCTTAAAACAGCTTTACATGTGCAGAGTGTATGTGGCAACACAAGGGTGCTAGTGGATTCAATACCGCATGCATTGTTGCCAATTTATGGCTTAATAAGCTCTAACTTTTTTGCGGTTACATCAGTCTACCGTCTATCGTCAATCAACATTGTTTGATTCAAAGTTATCAAGCAATGCACGCACTTCATCTGTTGATTTCGTGTTCATCAATTGATTTCTTAATTCACCTGCTCCACGGAAACCTTTAACATAAATTTTGAAAAAGCGATGAAGCCCCGTGATTGAACGTGGTAGTGCTTCCGCATATTGATCTTGAAGATCAAGCTGCAGTCTTAAAAGATCCAGGTACTCCTTACTGCTGTGCTCCTTTGGCTCTTTTTCAAAGGCAAACGGATTTTTAAAAATACCGCGTCCAATCATAACCCCATCAATACCATATTTCTCAGCAAGCTCCTGCCCAGTTTGACGGTCAGGAATATCTCCATTGATGGTTAATAGCGTATTTGGCGCGATACGGTCACGTAATTTTTTGATGTCCGGAATTAGCTCCCAATGCGCATCTACTTGGCTCATTTCCTTTCTTGTACGTAAATGTATAGAAAGGTTTGCAATATCCTGTTTTAAAATATGCGTTAGCCACTCCTGCCACTCATTTACATCGTCATAGCCAAGTCGTGTTTTCACGCTGACAGGCAGTCCGCCTGCTTTTGCCGCTTGAATAAGTTCTGCCGCAACATCTGGACGTAGAATAAGGCCACTACCTTTCCCTCTCGATGCCACATTCGGTACAGGGCAGCCCATATTAATATCGATGCCTTTAAACCCAAGCTCTGCCATACCAATACTCATTTGACGGAAATATTCGGGATTATCCCCCCAAATATGTGCCACCATTGGCTGTTCATCTTCTGTAAATATTAAACGGCCACGCACACTTTTCATGCCCTCTGGATGACAATAGCTATCCGAGTTTGTAAACTCTGTGAAAAATACATCCGGTCGACCGGCTTCACTTACTACGTGACGAAAAACAACATCCGTCACATCTTCCATTGGTGCCAGTACAAAAAATGGTCGTGGTAAATCACGCCAAAAATTATCTATCATGTCAAACTCAAATCCTCTCACTATGGATACAACTTTAAACTCTCGGTCAAAAAACATAAAGCCAAATGTTCCACTTCTTTTACACTTATATCATGCTTAATAACTTATTATCAAATGTGAAAAACTATTGTGAAAATCAGCAATGTTTATTTTAACGAAAATCGGTCCTGAATGGTAATTTATAAACAAAAAAGCAGATGTATAGATTTTTTCTATATCAACTGCTTATTATTAGTCCAACTCCAACCGAGTTACCGCTTCACAATGTTCAGAGTGTATGTGGCAGCACATGGGTGTTGGTGGGTTTGCTTCTTTAGTTCCTATCCAAATAACATATAAAAAAGGCAGTTCAAGATAACGGTAAGACATCATCAAGCAATCGGATCATACACTCTTTGATTTCAAACACATTTTCTTGAACTGCCCACCAAATTTCAACAATTAATTAGATTCTACATGCGTATCTTTAAAGTAATTGTACTGGGAAGGATCAACTGGCGTATATTGTGGTGGCGTATAGAATCTCAATAAGTCACCATTCACAACTTTGTCAGAAAATCCTAATTTATGTTCTACTTCATTTTTGATAGCATTTGCCAACTCTAATTGACTATCATCTAGTGGTAAACCTGTTTTATTATCATAAAGTTTTTCATTAATTGAATAAATTGTAGGACTGACAAAATCGCCATTTCTAAATGGCACAATTTCATTATGCTCTTCTGATAATAAATCTGAACCTGATTGTATAAAGTTTTGCGTATCAATCCCCAGTAAATGTAATACCGTTGGAAGAAGGTCTATTTGGCCACCATAAGTATGGTTAGTTTCACCTTGCATTCCTGGAACATGTATTAGTAATGGCACACGTTGTAAATTAGTACTTTCATATGGCGTAATGTCTTTTCCAATGACTTGTTCCATCGCTTTATTATGATTGTCTGATATACCATAATGGTCACCATAAAGAACAATCATCGTATTATCATATAAGCCTAATTCTTTTAATTGATTGAAGAACTGTTCGATTGCTTCATCCGCATAACGTGCTGTTTGGAAATAATTATCAACACTTGCATCTCCAGTATCGGCTTTATCAATTGTTACTAAATCTTGATTCATTTTATATGGATAGTGGTTCCCTACCGTAATAAATTTCGTATAAAAAGGTTGCGGTAACGAACTTAAAAGACTTTCAGATTGTTCAAAGAATGGTTTATCTAACAAACCATATTCAGCCATGTCTTCTGAAGAGCTCGTGTCATAATAACTAGCATCAAAGAAGTTATCGTAGCCAAATGATTTATAAATTACATTTCGATTCCAAAAGCTTCCGTTATTACCATGAAAGACAGCTGATGTATAACCATAATCTTTTAAAATACTAGGAGCTGCTTGGTACATATTTTGTGCTTTTGTAATAAATGCAGACCCTTGTGGTAACCCAAATAAAGAATTTTCTAGCATAAATTCCGCATCGGAAGTTTTACCTTGACCTGTTTGATGGAAGAAATTATCAAAATACGCTGTATTGTCATCTTTTGTTAATGAATTTAAAAATGGTGTAACTTCTTCACCATTTAATTTATAGTCAATAATAAAGTTTTGGAATGATTCTAAATGTAAATAGATGACGTTCATTCCTTTTGCCGCACCAAAATATTTTGCATTAGGGTTGGCATAGTTAGATTTTGTATAGTTAATCACTTCTGTAATATCACTACTATCCGCCAATGCTCTCTGTGATGATGCTTTCATAGTTTCTACTGAGTCATAAATCGTATAGTTATACATTCCTAGATATTTCACAATATAGTTTCTATCAAAACCTCGAGTTAATAGTTGCGGACGACTAGATTCAGCTAGTCCTAAATTTAGGATTGATACTACTAATGCAAAAGCAATAATTGCCATTGCTTTTTTATTGCCAAAACGATTGGTTTCTTTTTGTATTTTTCTTGAGAATCGTAGGTAAAACATTACAAATACATCCACAAAGAACAAAATATCATAAGGTTTTAATAAAGAAAGAACACTACCACCTAAATCTCCGAAGTTCTGCGTTTGGAAAATCGTGGGCAATGTGATGAAATCACTAAAAAATCGGTAATAAACAACATTAGCGTATAAAAGAATAGACATAAGAGTGTAAACTACAACGAGTGATGTATATTTTCTCTTTCCTCTAAATAAAAATGAAAATCCTAGAAATAGCATTGCTGAACCTAGTGGATTTATTATTAAAAGGAATTGTTGAAGGAATCCTTCTACACCTAATTCAAATTGTGCTTTTTGCGTGATGTATGTTTTAAACCATAACATCAAAACAGCAATTAAATATATCCCTAAAAAGTTGTTTAATAGGTCATCTTTTTTACTTACTAGATTTTTCATTTTTGCACCTTCCTTTTACTTACTTAAATTTAAATCTAGATTTATATTAATTTAGATTATAAGTATTAAATTCGAAAAAATGTACTTTCACAATAGCTTTTTTCGCAGCTAATGTAGCTTACTCCCCATTTAGACTTCTGTCAAGTTGTTAAATACATGCAAGATATTTGTATAGTTTCTTCTATTGTAAATATTGTCATAAAAACACCCCACAAACGTTAGTTTTTTAACTAACATTTACGGGGTATTTCAAGCCATAACTCTTGCTCTTATATCTAAGTTAAGTTTAACCACGCGACAGCTTCACAATGCGTCGAATGCGGGAACATGTCCACAGGTTGAATCTCTTGTGTTTGATAGCCTCCATATTCCAAAATACGGAGGTCCCGCGCTAATGTAGCTGGATTACAGGAAACATAAACAACACGCTTTGGACGTTGCTCTAAAATCGTATTGAGAAGTGCTTCATCGCACCCTTTGCGTGGTGGATCCACTACAAGCACATCTGCTTCCTTGCCTTCCTTATACCAACGTGGGATGACTTCCTCTGCAGGTCCAGCTTCGAAATACGTATTGGTAAAGCCATTTAATGCAGCGTTGCGTTTTGCATCTTCAATAGCTTGCGGTACAATTTCAACACCCATAACAGCTTGTGCTTTTTGTGCAAGGAATAAGGAAATGGTACCGATACCACAGTAAGCATCAATTACTCGTTCATCCCCCTGTAAGTCAGCGTAGTCTAGTGCTTGTTTGTATAGCACTTCCGTTTGCTCAGGGTTAACCTGATAAAATGAACGAGCTGAAATTTCAAAGCGAACATCGCCAATTGTATCAATAATAACGTCTTTGCCCCATAGATTTACAGTTTCATCACCAAAAATAACATTTGTTTTAGCACTGTTAATATTCTGCATAATCGATGTGATGTTGTGTACAAGTTTTTTTATGATGGCTACAGCTGTTTCTTTTTGAGGGAACTTTTTCTTTTTCGTAATGAGGACAACCATGACTTCACCAGTCGCTCGTGCTTTACGAATAACTACATGACGTAGCATGCCTTCATGAGTTAGCTCATTATATGGTTGAATACCACTCGCTGCCAATTCCTTTTTCAATCCAGCGAGAACGGCGTCCGCTTCTCCCGTTTGAATTAAACAACGCTCCATATCTACAATGCTATGCGTTTTCGTTTTATAGAAGCCTGCAATGGCTTGTCCTGCTTCATTTATCGACAAAGGAATCTGCGCTTTATTACGATAGTGCCAAGGTTCTTCCATCCCCTTAACCGGTAAAACTGGTGCATTAATTTTGCCAATACGTTGCATGACATTTCGCACCATATTTTCTTTCCACTTCAGCTGTCCCTCATAGGATAAATGCTGCAATTGACAACCGCCACATTGGGCGAAATATTCACAAGGTGCGTCTACACGGTCTGCTGAGGGCTTTAAAATTTCTATGACTTTGGCAAAGCCATAGTTTTTTAATGTTTTTAACACATGCACCTCTGTCGTTTCGTTGGGAAGAGCGCCTTGAATAAATAACGGATAGCCATCGACTTTAGCCACGCCATTACCATCATGTGTTAAATCTTCTATATAAACAGTGAGTCGATCATTCTTTTTTACGGGTGCTGACATTCGAACATCCTCCATTTCAATCTCCTTATTGTAGCATGCAGTGGCGGATGAAAAAAGAACAAGACTTGAATTTCTTAGGTATAGCTGGAAAGTAAATCTAACGACCTGAGCGTTACGAAGCTCTACCCGAGCGGTTTCGCGACAGACCTGAGCGCTAGCTCCACTTTCCCGAGCAGTCCCCACCATCATCCGAGCAGTGAATAAGCTATACGTTCATTTACATAACTAGCGCTAAAAAAGAGCCGCTATTCGCGACTCTCTCCCCCGTTTTTCGTGGCATGGCGGTCTTTTGGTGCCCACCAAAAAGCAACTACAATGCCGATAATAACGACTATAAACGGAGCATAAAAAATAATAAACTTATCCATAACCACAACCTCCTACGCGTGATTGTCTTCTTTTCCTGTTACATAATTTTTGTTGAACAAGAATAGTTTCAACAATAAATACAAGGATGGAATGAGCAGACATAATCCTAAAATAAAGGCAATGATTAATGCAATCGCCATTTGTGTGCTTGTAAAGCCATCATAAATTGTTAAGTATGGATACAGTAAATAAGGATATTGAGCAATACCGTACGCAAAGAAGGCCACTGCAAATTGTGCAATTAAAAGCCCTACAGCAAGCCCGTAATTTTTACGCATCCATAATAATCCCACCGTAATGATAAATAGTATCGCTGAAATAGCGAACATCCACCATAAATTTACCATATGGCTATAACTTTCTGGATTGATGGATTTCATTTCATACATGATTCCAAGTGCACTAATCATTAAAGGAAGGGCCCAAATAAGGGCATATTTTCGCATTAAATTTGTTGCTTCCTTATCATTTGCCTTATGGGCGTACCACGTTAAGAACACGGCTGATATATACAATACCGCGGCAATACTCAGGACAACGATGCTCCAAGCAAATGTACTAGTATACAATGTAAAATAATTCAGCACTGGTTGTTCATTGACAATATCCACATAGCCACCCCCTGCAATCGCAAAGACAACAGAAAGTGAGGCGGGAATGAGTAAACCTGCCACTCCATACGTTAGTGTGTAACCGATATGTCCACGTGAACCATATGCCTCAAACGCATAGTAGGAGCCTCGAATTGCTAACAAAACCAACGAAATACTAACGGGTATAAGTAATATTGTTCCATAATAGAAGGCTGTTTGTGGGAAAAATCCGACAATCCCAACAAAGAAGAATACTAAAAAGACATTTGTAACTTCCCACACCGGCGATAAATACCGTTTAATAATATTCGTCAAAATGTGATTTTTCCCGATGAGTAAACTATATGCATTAAAAAAGCCTGCGCCAAAATCTATTGATGCAACAATCACATAGCCAAATAAGAAAATCCACAATACCGAAATTCCTAGTATCTCTAGTGTCATAGAATATCACCGCCTTTTTCAGAATGGCGATCTTCAATCTCACGTTCGATTGGGTTCTTTTTAAACATACGAATCAATACGACGATACTCCCGATGCCTAAGACAGCATATACGCCTGAGAACAAGAGCATCATTAGATCCACATGATCGCTTGTTGTAGCGCCTTCTGGTGTACGCATCAATCCGTATAAAATCCATGGTTGACGCCCAACTTCCGCAAGCCACCAACCCGCTTCAATGGCAATAATTGACAGCGGACCGCCAGCAACGATAATCCAGCGATACCATCGTGCATGGATGAATTGCCAACCACGTGCTTTCCCTAACACATAAAGTAGTGATACTAACATCATAAACATGCCAATAAAGACCATGATATTAAATAAATAGTGAATATACAGCGGAGGGCGATCCTCTTCTGCAAATTGATCTAAGCCGATAACTTCTGCCATTGGATTATTATGCGCTAAAATACTTAAAGCATAAGGTACTTTAATGGCATATTTAACTTCCCCATCCTGCATTATTCCAAGTAAGATAAGTGATGCTTTATCTTCAGTTTCAAAATGCCACTCAGCTGCCGCTAATTTTTCTGGTTGGTATTCTGCTAAATACTTTCCTGAGAAGTCACCGATAATGGCTGCTGCTATTGAGAAAACTAAACCAACTTTCATAAGTAATAACAATGCTTTTTTATGATATACATGATTCGAACCTTTTAACATACGATAACCTGCAATGGCAGCTAAAACAAATGCTGCTGTCATATATGCTGTAACAAGTACATGGGCTACCTTTGTTGGCATAGCTGGGTTAAACATCGCTATAAAGGGTTGAATATTAACAAGCTGCCCGTCAACAATGTCAAAACCTTGTGGTGCGTTCATAAACGCATTCACAATGGTAATAAATACTGCCGACATGGAAGCACCAACTGCAACTGGAATCAGTAACAGCATATGCTTTTTCTGACTGTCGAAGCGATCCCAAGTGTATAAGTATATGCCTAAGAAAATAGCTTCAAAGAAAAATGCGAACGTTTCCAAAAATAGAGGTAAAGCAATTGTTTGGCCTGCTAGTTGCATAAAATTCGGCCATAGTAATGATAATTGCAAGCCAATCGCAGTTCCTGTTACGACTCCTACTGCAACTGTAATAACGAAGCCTCTCGCCCAACGTCTCGCCAGTAAAATGTAATGCTCATCATTCTTTTTATATCCAGTCCATTGCGCAATCATAATCATTAACGGTACTCCCACACCTATCGTTGCGTAAATAATATGGAACGATAAGGTTAGTTCCGTTAATGCCCTACTCCAAAAGACTGCTGATTCATTCACCATTTCTTTGCCCTCCTAACTTCCAAATACTTTGCCAAGTATAGAA
Organism: Lysinibacillus parviboronicapiens; assembly: GCF_003049575.1. GTDB lineage: Bacteria > Bacillota > Bacilli > Bacillales_A > Planococcaceae > Lysinibacillus > Lysinibacillus parviboronicapiens. The sequence goes on from NZ_PYWI01000012.1 coordinate 116,895, forward strand.
AGTAGCATTATAATTGCAACGCCAAAACTTAACCACATAAGCTTTTTTTCTTGTGACTTATACAAAGGCAACACTTCCTTTCCCTTTCCCATACCCACATTTTCCACTATTGCAACGAAAAAAACCTTTATAATGGACCGAAATTTCGGCCTATTATAAAGGTTTCAAATTTTGTTCATGTAATATACGCACATTCGCCAAACATTTTTCTTAATTCGTTCACAATCCCCAATTTATAGAGTATGATGTCTTGCTGTATCTTTACCTGCCGTTCGGTACTTTGCATTGATAAACAATGAACCAGATATTATGGTTTAAAGGACTTTTTAGGCAGCCCCACTGATTAAATTAAATACGGTCTTCCTCACGAATATCTTCTATAGGTACAAATATTTCAATATGGCGCTTTAAATTTTCAAAAGTTGCAGGCGCATCCCCACCATATTCCCCATCTAGGTTTAAATGAACTTCATTTTCAGTAGTTACCTTAACGACACTTGCCTTTTTGTAAATAACACGATCATCATTTAAATGTTCGCCTCTTAATGCCATTGCGGCGAGCTGAATAAATTCAGGTAAACTCACCTTTTTCAATACAAGTAATGTGAAATATCCATCATTAATGCTCGCATCAGGTGCTAATTTTTCAAAGCCACCTACTGAATTTGTTAAGCCACATAAAAACATCATTGCATCTCCATCAAATACCTCACCATCATATTCGATGCGCATATGTGATGCTTTAATAGATGGAATCATTTCAACTGCTTTTAAATAATAAGCTAGTTGCCCTAGCATCGTTTTCATTTTGCTTGGCACTTCATAGGTTAGCTCTGTAATACGCCCACCAGCAGCAATATTGATGAAATAGCGTTCTCCATTTAGTAATCCAACATCAACCGGTAACGTATCGCCTTTAATAATGATTTCAACGGCTTCATCAATATTTCTTGGAATATGCACGGCACGCGCAAAATCATTGGTTGTGCCCATTGGAATGAGACCAACTTTTGGGCGTTTTTCAAATTGACTCACACCAGAAACAACTTCATTTAGCGTACCATCTCCACCAACAGCTACAATAATGTCAAAGCCGCGTTCTACTGCGTTTCTTGCTGCATGTGTTGCATCACCTTCGCATGTTGTTGCGTGACATGATGTCTCATAGCCAGCTACCTCAAGTTTTTCTAATACTTCTGGTAGATGCTTTTTAAACGCTTCACGTCCAGATGTAGGATTATAAATGATTCTTGCTCGTTTCATAACATACCTTCCTGCTTCATTAGATTCTATTTCATTCAACGTATTATTTGTTGAAATGTTGCATTGCTTCTTCTAGAAATAACGGCTGTTAAAATACCTTCCATCACTCTAGATGAAGCTATTGTAAGCTACGATTTTAGTTACTCTTTATTGCAATGCTGCTGTAACCTGTTTTTTAAAATCTTCATAAACAAATGACCAAAACGCCTTGTTTGTCATACTTTCTTCACGAATTTCAGCATATAGCGCTTTTTGAGCTTCCTCAAATGTAGGATCTTCTTTGTCTGGTAAGCTAGCGCGTTTGTTGACAACATTGTTCTGTAATTCAGGCGCACGTGGTCCCCATTTGCCAATAACTTGACCAGCATCGTTTAATAATACATACATTGGAATCGCACGTCCACCATTTGTTAAATAACGGTCAATTAAATCTGTATCTGCATCACGTAATACCGCACGCATGTCTAATCCTGCTACCTCAGCTATACGGCGAATAATTGGATTATTTAACATGGCGTCCCCGCACCAATCTTCTGTAATTGTTAATATCTTTGGTTGCTTGTCCTTCAGTAGTTCGATAAATCCATCATTAGGCGGCACCTCAAAATTATCATAAATGCGGAAGCTATCATCTTTTAGTGTATCCATATTGTCCATATATTGTTGAATTGTTATTGCTTCATTGAAATACTGCTGTTCAGTTTTCATGGATTTAAGTCCCCCTAATAATTGTAATGTTAATCTATTCTATATTTTGCTATGAATACTCTTTTTAGACAACTATTAAGTGCTATTTTTATTAGTATGTACATTTTTTGCATATAAAAAGCCAAGAAAGCTATTATACTCTCTTGGCTCAGTGTAACAACAAGTAATTAACGTTTTGCGATTTCTTGTTGTAATAATTTATTTACCATTGGTGGGTTCGCTTGGCCTTTAGTTGCTTTCATAATTTGACCAACTAAGAAACCAATAGCACGGTCTTTACCATTTTTAAAGTCCTCGATTGATTGTGCATTGTTATCTAACACTTCTGACACAATAGCTAATAATGCACCTTCATCAGAAATTTGCACTAATCCTTTAGCTTTAACGATTTCTTCCGCAGAGCCACCGTTTTCTACTAATTCGGCAAATACTTTTTTACCGATTTTAGAAGAAATCGTACCATCAGTAATTAATTTCACCATGCCTGCCAGGTTTTCTGGTGTTAGCGCAGTATCTTTAAGTTCCTTCTGTTCTGCATTTAAGTAGGCAGAAACATCACCCATTAACCAGTTTGCAGAAAGCTTCGCATCTGCTCCACCCGCCACCATTGCCTCAAAGAAGTCTGATATTTCTTTTGAAATAACAAGGACACCGGCATCATAAGCAGTTAAGCCTAATTCTGATTCATAGCGTGCTTTACGCGCATCAGGAAGTTCAGGGATTTCTGATTTCACACGCTCTAGCCATTCGTCATCGATTGACAGACGTACTAAGTCTGGCTCAGGGAAGTAACGGTAATCATCTGTTCCTTCTTTGACACGCATAAGAATTGTTTTACCTGTTTTCTCATCGAAGCGACGTGTTTCTTGCTCAATCACACCGCCTGACAATAATACATCCGCCTGACGTAATTCTTCATGCTCAAGACCACGGCGAACGTAGTTGAATGAGTTCAGGTTTTTAAGTTCAGTTTTTGTACCAAACTCTTCTTGACCATAAGGACGAATTGAAATGTTGGCATCACAACGTAGTGAACCTTCCTCCATACGAACGTCAGAAACACCTGTATATTGAATGATTGATTTTACTTTTTCAAGGTATGCATAGGCTTCGTTTGGTGTACGAATGTCCGGCTCAGAAACGATTTCCACAAGCGGTGTACCTTGACGGTTGAAGTCAACTAATGAATGATCGCCTGCGTGAGACAGTTTACCAGCATCTTCTTCCATATGAAGGCGTGTGATACCGATGCGTTTTGTGTAACCATCTACTTCAATATCAACCCAACCATTTTTACCGATTGGCTTATCAAATTGTGAAATTTGGTAAGCTTTCGGATTATCTGGATAGAAGTAGTTTTTACGGTCGAACTTCGTTTCTTGTTCGATTTCCATGTTTAACGCCAGTGCAGCGCGCATTGCATAGTCAACAACATTTTTATTTAACACTGGTAATACCCCAGGGTAACCAAGGTCAATTACAGATGTGTTTGTATTTGGCTCCGCACCAAAATGGTTTGGTGACGCAGAGAAAATTTTCGATTCAGTTTTCAACTCAACGTGAATTTCTAAACCTATTACTGTTTCAAAGTTCATGTTATTTTCCCTCCCAAATTTGAGGAACTTGTTTATGGAACTCCGTTGCTTGTTCAAAAGCATGAGCTGTGCGGTAAATAGTAGCTTCATCGAAATGTTTACCGATAATTTGTAAGCCTAGAGGTAGACCATTTTCAGAGCCGCAAGGAATTGAAATCGCTGGTACACCTGCTAAGTTAATAGGAATTGTTAAAATATCGTTCGCGTACATTGTCATTGGATCATCTACATTTTCACCAATTTTAAATGCTGGTGTAGGTGAAGTTGGTCCAATAATTACATCAAAGTCTTCGAAAACTTTGTCGTAGTCTGCTTTGATAAGTGTACGTGCTTGCTGTGCTTTTTTGTAATAAGCATCGTAAGTACCTGCGCTTAGAGAATAAGTACCAAGCATGATACGACGTTTTACTTCATCACCGAAGCCTTGTGCACGAGTTTCTTTGTAAAGGTCCATTAAGTTTTCAACGTTTTCAGCACGGAAGCCGTAACGGATACCGTCAAAACGTGAAAGGTTAGAAGACGCTTCAGAAGAAGATAAGATATAGTAAGCAGCAAGTGCATATTTTGAGTGAGGAAGAGAAACTTCTTCTACTGTTGCACCTAAGCCTTTAAGTACTTCTAATGCATCCAGAACAGATTGACGAGCTGCCTCACCAACACCTTCACCAAGGAATTCCTTCGGCACAGCGATACGTAAGCCTTTTACATCGCCTGTAAGCGCTGCTGCAAAGTTTGGTACTTCTACGTTTGCTGAAGTTGAATCGTTTGCATCTAAACCTGAAATTGCTTCAAGTAAAAGTGCATTGTCTTCAACGTTACGAGTAATTGGCCCAATTTGATCTAAAGAAGATGCAAATGCCACAAGACCAAATCGAGATACACGACCATATGTAGGTTTCATCCCTACAACGCCACAATAAGCTGCTGGTTGACGGATTGAACCACCTGTGTCTGAACCAAGTGAAAATGGTACTTCACCAGCTGCTACCGCTGCTGCAGAAGCGCCTGAAGAACCGCCTGGTACGTGGTTTAAGTTCCATGGATTTTTCGTTGTTTTATACGCTGAGTTCTCATTTGAAGAACCCATCGCGAATTCGTCCATGTTTAATTTACCGATTGTAATCATACCGGCTTCACGTAATTTTTTTACGACTGTTGCATCATAAATTGGCATGAAACCTTCTAGTATTTTAGAAGCACATGTTGTTTCTAAACCTTCTGTTACGATGTTATCTTTAACACCAATCGGAAGGCCAAAAAGTGGTCCGCGCTCTTCAAATGGTACTTTGTCCATTTCAGCTGCTTGTGCAGTTGCTTTTTCTTCGTTTGAAGCTAGGAATGCTTGTACATCGCCATCCAGCTTTGCAACACGTTCATATGCTTCTTTTGTTAAGTCAGCGATTGTTAAGTTACCTGCTTTTATATCAGCTTGTAGCTCCTTTGCTGAACGTTCAAATAACGTCATGAGGAATCCTCCTATGTTTTAGTATTACATGATAGCTGGTACTTTTACTTGACCATCTTCTTGTTCTTTTACGTTTAACATCATTACTTCACGGTCTAAACCTTTTGTTGCTACGTCTTCACGCATTACGTTTACTAGTGGTAATACATGAGTTGTTGGTTCAACATTTGTTGTGTCTAGCTCATTTAATTGCTCTGCGAAGTCTGTAATTTTCCCAAGTTGCTCAGCAAATTTTTCCGCTTCTTCTTCAGTAATTGCAAGACGTGCTAAATTCGCAACGTGCTTAACCTCTTCTTTTGTTAATTTCGCCATTTTTCACACCTCCGAATAGTAATCAGATTCATTGTTTTTATTGATAACAATAGGGCTGAATAAAGTTAACCATGCCCATTATCATAACATTTTTCGTATTAAAAATCACAACTTTCACCAAAAATATAGAAACTTTCACTACTGTGACAAAGTGTTGTCAACAGATGTCACAGTATGGAGGAACAAAGCAAAAACTCCTTGTGAAAACTAATTTTTAGCCAACTCAGGCAATGATTCATTAAAATTGAATATTACCTCATGTGGTTTGGTTAATCCTGTTGCGAGCCTGAGCGTTGCTTGACCCAAAGCCGAAAATATCATACTTGCTCATAAAAATATAGCCAGCACAAGGGCTGACTATATTTTAATCATAAATATGCACATAAGGGTCTTTATCATTAGCATCTTTCATAATTAATGCCTCTGGACCATTCATCGATGTAACACTCACTTCTACGTTTATATTATCGAATTGATTGATAAGTACACCCGTCAAATATTGTGTAAAACCTCTAACTTCAGCCGCACCAAAAAATTGGATTGGAATTTCAACCGTTAGTTTTTGTATTTTCTTATTTTGATAGAAGCCCGTTCCAATAACGCTAGTGTAATTGGCAAAATATTTATCCACGTCTTGCTTGAAATTCTTGAAGTTATTGCTCACATCGCGATAGATATCCTGTGAATCATCTGTTGGGAACATGACATATTCTTCATCAATGGCTTTCCAATCGCTTAAATCATTTTGTCCTTCTTTCGCTACACCATAAGTGAAATAGGCGCCTGGAATTATTTCATTGCGTGCTTGTTGCTTAAACAACCCTACAACAATTGGCACATCCTTTAGTTCTTCACGTGAACGCATACGTGAAACAATTTCTGCAGCCATCTTTTTTCCTTGCTCTACCAAGGCAGCTTCTGGAATTGGTTCTTCATAATATTCACCATATTGCTCTTTTTGATAATAATAAATAGAGTTCAAGGCAAGCCCTATCGAAATACCACCCAGCCTTACTTTATTATCATCTGTTTTTGTTAAATAATTTTGCTCAACAATATGGGCTAAATAGACAGGTGCTTTGGTTGCACGTTCCTCTGGTGTCATAGCATCAGTTGTTGGAGGATTTAAACCATCTTCCGTTTGCGAACTACGTGCTAGCCAAGAACTCACTGTACTTTCAGCTAAATATTGACCTTCTTGGAAGTAGTAGTTTTCTGTATCAAACTCATTTTGAGAAAGTCGCATTAAACCTGTTTCAACTTCCTTCATATCATACTTCGTGTAAATATTTGAAACGACTAATCCACGGCTTGCACTTTCTTTGTAAGGAATTAGCGTTCTATAAAAAGATTCATCAATCTTTAAGCTTGGAATAATCGTTGTTTCCGCCTTTTCCTGTTGCGTCTCCTGTGTAAGCTCTGTCTCCTTCTTATTAGAAGGCACACAGCCGACTAGCATTGCAGCAGCTACTATTGCTGGAATGAGTCGAAATGACTTCATTATTTTAGTACCCCTTTACTAATAATCAATTTTGTACGAAGATTTTTTGTTCAGTTACATTAGATTTTAACTCCTGAAGAAGGAAATATCTTTCCCTACTGAATAAAGCTAAGTTGTTCGACTAGGCGTTCTTCATTCCAAACTTCAATACCTAATTGCTCAGCCTTTGTCAGTTTAGAACCTGCATCTGTCCCAGCAATAACAAGGTCAGTTTTTTTGCTGACACTTCCAGTGACAATTCCACCTAACTCTTCTATTTTCGCCTTTGCTTCATTCCGTGTCAATTGCTCAAGTTTACCAGTTAAGACAATTGTTTTCCCCGCAAATGGATTGTCACCTACTGCGACTTCCACTTTTTTACCTTTATAGGTCATATTAACGCCGACTTCAGCTAAACGAGCAATTACTGCCCGTGCATCTTCGTTCGCAAAATACTCAACGAGTGAGGACGCCATTTTATCCCCAATTTCATGAATTGCTACGAGTTGTTCCTCAGAAGCAGCCATAACCGCTTCCATTGTCTCAAATTCCTCTGAGACAATTTTTGCAGCCTTTTCACCAACATGTCGTATACCTAAACCGATTAATAGGCGTTCCATCGAATTATTCTTAGATGTTTGAATGGCGTTTACTAAATTTGTTGCTGATTTTTCCCCCATACGCTCAAGCCCCACAAGCTGCTCTACTGTTAAGTGATATAAATCAGCTACATCATGAATGAAATCGGCTCGCAATAATTGCTCAACAACCTTCTCACCAAGACCATCAATATTCATGGCGTTCCGTGACACAAAGTATTTAATGCTCTCTGCAATTTGTGCAAAACATGCCGGATTCACACAACGTAAGGCCACTTCACCTTCTATACGAATCAGCTCACTATCACACACTGGGCAATTTGCAGGCATTTCATAAGGTACAGAATGCTCTGGCCGTTGCTCTAATAATACACCGACAACTTGTGGAATAATATCGCCGGCTTTTCGAATGATGACCGTATCCCCAATGCGAATGTCCTTGTCACGGATTAAATCTTCATTGTGTAGCGAAGCGCGTTGTACTGTCGTACCAGCCACCTGTACAGGCGTTAAAATCGCAGTCGGTGTGACAACGCCTGTACGCCCTACAGTTAAATCAATATCAAGTAATGTTGTCACAACTTCTTCTGCTGGGAATTTATAAGCGATAGCCCAACGTGGACTTTTTGCCGTATAGCCAAGTTCATCCTGTTGTGCATAGCGATCCACCTTTATAACAATCCCATCAATTTCATAGGCTAAATGTGGACGATTGTCAGTCCACTTTTCGATAAAGGCTAGCACTTCTTCAATCGATGTACAATGCTTTCGCTCTTTATTGGAAGGGAAACCAAGACCCTCTAAATAATCAAGCATCTCCCCATGCCCATCAATACCATATGCCTCGCCGTCTCCACCTATTGAATAGATAAAGGTTGATAATTGGCGACTCGCTGCTATTTTAGGGTCCAGTTGACGTAAGGAACCAGCAGCAGCATTACGTGGGTTTGCAAATAATTCTTCCCCATTGTCAGCTCGCAGTGAATTGAGCTTTTCGAACGATCTTTTCGGCATATACGCCTCACCACGTACTTCAATTGTAATTGGCTCTTTCAAACGTAGTGGCACCGCACGAATTGTTTTTAAATTTGCTGTTATATCCTCACCAATAACACCATCACCACGTGTCGCTCCCTGCACAAAAACACCATTGTCATATTTTAAAGAGATGGCAAGACCATCAATCTTCAGCTCGCATACATATGAGAATTGGTCACCGATTGCTTGACGAATTTTTCGGTCAAACTCACGTATGTCTGCTTCATTAAAAGCATTTGATAAGCTTAACATCGGATAATCGTGTGTTACCTTTTTAAATCCTGCCACGACTGCACCACCAACTCGCTGTGTCGGTGAATCAGGATAGATTAGCGATGGATTCGCTTCTTCTAATGCAATGAGTTCATGTAATAATTGGTCATATACGCTATCTGCAACGATAGGGTTATCCAGCACGTAATACGCATGCCCATATTCATGCAATAATTTGTTTAACTCCGCAATGCGCTGTTCAATTTCGTTCATTTAAGTTCCTCCGCTTACGCTTTTTCAATAGGTGCAAATTGAGCTAATAATCGCTTAATCCCAACTGGCTGTGGGAATGCGATATCAAGCTCTGTACTATCACCCTCACCTTTTACGCTCACAACCATACCTGTTCCCCATTTTTTGTGAACAGCCTTATCGCCAGCTTTCCAACCAAACTGGTCGCCCCCTGTTGATTGTAAACGGGCAGTAGCTGGTTGTGTTTGTTGTACGGTACCTAGTGTACGTTTTTGATAGCTGCCAGATGAACGATTACCAGTTGCGAATGGTACTTCCGGTTTGGCACCACCTTTGGATATTGATTGCGTAATATCCTCTGAAATTTCACGTAAGAAGCGAGAAGCGTTGTTAAAGCTCGAACGTCCAAAAATCGTACGAGATTGTGCACAAGTTAAATACAAACGTTCCTCCGCACGTGTTATACCTACATAAGCAAGACGTCGTTCTTCTTCCATTTCATCCTGATCATCTAGTGATCGAGAGTGCGGGAAGATATTTTCCTCCATTCCAATAATGAAGACTACAGGGAATTCTAAGCCTTTTGCGGCATGCATCGTCATTAAAATAATGCTTCCCTTTGATGTATCGTCTTTATCGAGTGAATCAATATCTGCAATCAGTGCTAAATCCGTTAAGAAGGCAATTAAGCTATTATCATCACTACGCTCCTCAAATGCTTTTGTTACAGATAAAAATTCTTCAATATTTTCTAAACGACTTTCTGCTTCAATCGTCTTTTCATGTTGAAGCATTGCACGATAACCAGATTTCTCTATAACCTGCTCCACAATCTCTGTCACAGATAAATATTCTTGCATTTCTGTAAAGCCTTTAATCATCGCATAAAAGTGCTCTGCTGAAGCTGCCGCTTTACCCGTTAACCCCATGAAAACGAGATCATTCATCGCATCGAAAATGGATCGATCTTGATCAATCGCATAGCGTGCCATTTTTTCAAATGAAGTAGCGCCAATACTACGCTTTGGCTCATTAATAATTCGAGCAAGCGATAAATCGTCATCATTGTTGGCAATGAGTCGTAAATACGCTAGTAAATCTTTAATCTCTTTACGATCATAGAATTTTGTGCCCCCAACGATTTGATAAGTCATATTAGATTTAACAAGCATTTCCTCCATAACACGAGACTGTGCATTTGTTCGATATAAAATGGCAAAATCATCAAACGTACGATTTTCATTTTTCATAAGCTGTTGGATTGTTTGGATGACGAACTGTGCTTCTTCTTGTTCGTTATAGGCTTTGTATAGGGCGATTTTTTCACCCTCTAAGTTTTCTGTGCGTAGTTCTTTTGGATAACGCGTCGTATTATTTTGAATGACGTCATTCGCTGCTTTCAGGATGCGTTTCGTGGAGCGATAATTTTGCTCTAACATGATTACCTTGGCGTTTGGATAATCTTTTTCAAACGAAAGAATATTTCCGATATCCGCACCACGCCAACGATAAATCGATTGGTCAGAATCCCCTACGACACAGATATTTTGAAATTTCTTTGCAAGTAGTTGCACGAGTAAATATTGGGATTTATTGGTATCTTGGTATTCATCCACATGAATATATTGAAATTTATTTTGATAATATTCGAGTACTTCTGGTACCCGTTTAAATAATGTAATTGTCGTCATAATCAAATCATCAAAATCAAGTGATTGGTTACGACGCAAACGTTTTTCATAGCCTTTGTATACAAGCGCAATTGTTTTCTCATAGGGATTATGTTCATTCATATTAGCTGTATATTCATCAGCAGTGATACATTCATTTTTGGCCGAGCTTATGGCATTTAAAATAGCACGGGGTTCAAATCGCTTAGGATCGATATTTTCATCCTTTAAGACATTTTTCACGACCGATAACTGATCAGTAGAATCTAAAATTGAAAAATTACGTGACAAACCAAGCTGATCGATATTACGACGTAAAATTCGCACACACATCGAGTGGAACGTCGATACCCACATGCTGTCCCCCGTGCCATTACCCAGGATTCCATCAATACGTTCTCGCATTTCACGTGCAGCTTTATTTGTGAACGTGATTGCTAGAATTTTTGATGGATATACTTCCTTTTCAATCATCAAATACGCAATACGATGCGTTAATACTCTTGTTTTCCCAGAACCGGCACCTGCCATAATTAGTAGTGGGCCTTCTGTTGTTTTTACTGCTCTTTCTTGCTCAGGATTCATTCCTGCTAATAAGTTTTTTGTTAAATGCTCCATATTGCACCTCCAATCAAATTCCCCATGGCGAGCTTTCTACAAAATTTCGAATTATGCTTAGTCGTACAAAAAGGCTTGGACACAATGTTCGTTTTACCGCTTTACCGCAATGCTTTAGAACGGCGCTTTAACGATGCAATGTTATGAGCCTAATCGTCGAAGCGATGTTAGTAGGGTAAGCTTTTTACACTAACTACATGTCGCTATAAATTCACGCGTAGTGTATCCAAGACACTCGCCGGAGACTGTCATTTCATTAACATAGTGTTGAAATTGCCACTGAATAAAATCACTCAAACGTTTGTTCTTAATTATATCGTATTTTTAACTGCCTTAACAGTCGCAAGTGCAGCTTTTAAATCCTCATAAATTATATTGCCAACAACTACCGTATCCGCATATTTTGCCATTTCCTCAGCCTGCTTCGTAGTGGTAATGCCACCGCCATAAAATAGCTTTGTATTTTGCAATTCATTTTTAACGGCATGTACAATTTCAATATCACCATACATCCCACTGTATTCTACATAAAATACAGGTAGTTTAAAGAAGTTTTCCGCCATTCGTGCATAAGCAACAACATCATCTATCGATAAATCTGTTTTCGCTCCTGTTACTTCAGCTACCTTGCAGTTTGGGTTTAAAATACAATATCCTTCCGCAACAAGCTCTTCCCAAACCATAATATCGCCGTACTCTTTAATGGCTTCATGATGTAAATTTTTAATCCACTTCGGATCATCACTATTTAACACCGTTGGAATGAAATAATAGTCATAACCCGGTGTCACTGATTCTACCGTTGAAATTTCAAGTGCTATTGGTACTTCAAAGCGACGAACACGCACTAGCAAGTCTAATACACCATCTAAAGTTACGCCATCTGTGCCGCCAACTAAAATTACGTCTGTTCCTGATTCGCAAATTTTTTCGAGTGCCTCATCCGAAATTTCCTTAGCCGGATCTAGCTTGAACACATGTCTCCACGCTAAATAATCCATCTATTTTACCACCTATCACTTTCTATCTATTCGTTTACAAGTATAGCTTATGACTGTCGACAAAAAAATGAAAAAGACTGAGCAGAAATTCTACTCAGCCTGTTACCTACTATTCTTTTGGTGCTTGGAATGGCTTTTCGTCTGGATACAAACGACCTAACATTTCATCATATGTATCATTCCCATAATCAAAGCAACGACGTACACGTGAAATGGTAGCTGTACTTGCACCCGTTTCCTTTTTAATGGATTCGTAGGTTTTCTTTAAACGTAATAAATGTGCAACCTCAAAACGTTGTGCTAGCGATTGAATTTCACTAATCGTACATAAGTCATCAAAAAATTTATAGCATTCTTCGATGTCTTTTAGCTCTAACACTGCTTTAAATAACTGATCTGTTTGATGCCCTCGAATTTTTTCGATTTGCATGCAATTTCCCTCCCTTTAAGGCTGCGTTTTCACCATTGCTTGTAACCCCGGTGAAGATGGTACGAAATGAATCCAAGACTTTCCTGGTACTAACTTTACTAGCTCACCAGACTCTTCAACAGCCATTGGTAGTCCATCAATATTAGCCCATTTGACTTCTCTCATATAGCCATTTTGAAAAACATACGCATTTCCACCAGATGTTAAATCAATATCTTGGCGACCTACATTATCAATTGTTTGATGTTTCATCTCAAAAAATAAAACATTTGCTAATGTTATTGCTTCGCCTGTTAACATATCCTTTGTGTCAACGCTAGCCGATTGTCGTCCATAACGATTGTTTTGATGATCATACACATACGAATTGTGGAAATACTCATTATTTCCATAGTAAATGTCAACTTGACTTGTTTCAATGCCTATTTTACCACGTTCTTCGGCTTCATAAAAAGTCTGACGTACTTTTTCACTGTAATTCATTGAAGCGCCAACTTTTTCTGCACCATTTAATATATTTTCTGCAGTAATATATGAATTATGTGGTGCAACACGCTCTTTTGAACGTTTGAACAGTGTGCCATCATAATTCATGCCATTTATATTGTCAACTACATTATTGCTAAGCATGGATTTTGCCTCTGGACTATAACCGTGTGCAACATAAAATGCACCAAAGCCCTTCGCCATATCAACAAAGTAAGAACGTGCACTACGTACTGGTCCCACATTTTCTGGTAACTTACTTTGATAGACTGCTAATAAGCGAGTAACATTACCTTCTGCTAACATTTCATAAAACATATCTGCTGCTGCTAAACCCGATTGCGGACGAGCAGCAGGGTGATTATTAATCGTCACAATAATTGGACGTTGTGTTACTTCTTCAGCGACAGCTTCACCTGTTAATGGAGCAATTTCTACTGCTTCCTTCACAGGCTCATCAATTACTGATTCTTTTTCAGGTGTCGCAACCGCTTCTTCCGCTTCTGATGCATCTTTTGAACATCCTCCGATGAACAAAGCGCTAAATGCTAATGCCATAAATAACTTCTTGGATTTAAACACAACTATTCCCCTTCCTCGATTAACGCATCACTGCTGGTAATAATATCTTATTCTTCATTACATCAAAAATACCTTTTGGCGTAATGCGAATATAAGGCAAGTGGGTGGATTGTAAAAATAATAGAGTATAAATTGCATCACCTAGGTGATAGCCTCGGTCCTTAAGCGTTTGCTTTAAAACACGTTCCTGTTCCATTAATTCCTCAAAGTTGCTTTCTGACAATAGGCCGTTAATGGCCAACGGAATTGAAGCAATTGCTCCTTCCTTGTCAACTAAGACAATTCCACCTTTCATCTTTTTAAATGCAACAAAAGCTTTTTGCATAGCATGTATATTTTTTCCGATTAAAATGAAGTCTCCTGTATTGGAATACGAAGAAATCAATCCGTCAATATTTGAAGCAAAGCCCTTGATAAAAGTATTAACACGCCATTTGCCGTTGCGATCCACAAGCATTAAAAAACATTCATCTTTGTCTCCAATAATTTGACCGTCTACTACTTGAGCCGTAACATTATAGGGCTTCGTAATAACATCGTTCTCAAGTTTTATGCCCAACGGCGTAGAAAATTGGAAATCATACTCTTCCATATCAAAGTTTACTTCAAAGTTTTTCTCTTCTTGCCAATCAACTACATCGAAAGTATAACACTTTATACCATCACGCTTCAGCCAAACTCCCTTGGATAACACACTTTCAGGTGTCGGTGTAAATTCATTTTTCAAAATATTGAACGTCGCTATTCGACCTGTCGCGATGATACCTTGATAATGTGTTAAATCATAGTAACGAGCAATATTATAGGATGCCATTTGATAGGCATCAATTGGTGATACCCCTGCATCCAAAGCAAGCTGAATACACTGATCCATAACGCCCTTACGATAAAAACTCGGCGTTGAACCATCAGTGGTCATCATTAGATGATCAAAAATAGGAAGCTGTTTATCTAGCACACCTTTTAACAAGCTCCCTAAATCCTTCCTAATAGAAGAATGGCGTAATGTCACTGCATATCCATGTAAGATTCTTTTTTCCACATCTTCAATAGTCATTGCTTCATGATCACCATCTGCACCAATCAGCTTCATCTTCGCCAATGTGTTTGAAGAGGCGCCTGGGAAATGGCCTTCAATCTTTTTATTCATGTGCTTTGCTTGTAAAATCCAATGTAGCATTTGATTATCACCCTGTAGTAAACGTGGCCATCCTGTTAATTCGCCACCTAATAATACGTCTGATCTATCTAGCCACTGATTTACAGAGGATGTTGTAAAAATTTCTTCTTCATTATAAATTTCAGTTTGGGCATCAAATCGCACCCACCAATAGAAAATGAATGGCAGTGTATTTAATTTCTCTATCAGTGAAAACGCTTTCTTTTCTTTTAACATTAATAAGAGTGTTAAATTATCTGCAATAAAAGTAGTGGTGCCTCCTTGTGCAGCGTAGTCAGCAAAAGACTGTGGATTATATAGCTGAGTTGGATGTACATGGGGTTCAATATATCCAGGCACAATTACTTTATTTTCTACATCAATTATTTCTGTCCCATCCACATTTTTTGGCATTTCTTGCCCAGTATAAACAATCCTATCTCCACTCACCCATATATTACCTTTAACCCACTGTTTAAGCATACTATGTAAATAGCGAGCATTTTTAAAAACAATATCTGGATTATTTTCGCCATTAATAATATTAATATGATTTCTAACATCTTTTATTTTCCAATGGTAATCCATTTTTCTATACTCCTCTCTTAAAGAGTTTTGATATCTATATCGTAACATTTCACTTTGCCAAAGCAAGTTTTATTATTTTATAATTTACTATATTTTAACAAAATAATACACCCCCCACATAAAATTTAACTAAGAGTTTGTTCTTATCAATATTTTCATATAGCTTAACCAAGCGAATACTTCCATTGCTTTCGTACAACTTTCCACCTTTTTTCTAGACAGATTGGACATGGGTTCTCATGAAAACTACATATACTGTTTGTTAAGACGTTTTGAACAGGATTTTATTGCCATACGGAGCATATATATTCAGGTTTAGTTATTCATATGGTACACATACTACTGTTGCATAAACGCATACAATAATGCTTTGTGCAATGTTCTTGTTTCAATTGTAACACCCCGCTTTTTTCCACTATGACTAAGGGAGGATTTTAATGATGCACCAAGCAAATTTAAGTGATAAAAATGCGTTTTCACGCTTTGTTCTTGGCACAAGTATGACGGCATTTGGCATTGCCAAAGTGTCTAGAAATCCTGACTGTACAAAAGGTCGATTGATGATCGCATTAGGTGCCATGAAAATGGCTGAGGGGGTCTTTAAATATTGTCCGACTAAAGCCTTGCTGAGCTCCAATATGCAAAGTGCCATGAGCACCTCTATGCAAAGTATGCTCAGTGGACAAAATTCTATGTCCTCAGACCAAATCAATAAGCTGATGCAAGATTTCTCCTCTGCTATTTCTGGTAATACGTCACAAACTAATTCGGCTTCTAAGCCCGCTGACAACAGTGCTTCTCAAAAGCAAAATTCCTCAAACAGTAATAGCACCACAAGTAACGCACAAAATCCTTCTTAGTCAAAAAAACCGTCTCAACCAAATGTTGAGACGGTTTTTACTGTAGGGTGGCTATAGCTCAGCCATATTTAGTGTTAGAACAACGAACAACTTAGATACAATTATTTAAAAGTACGCCAGCCGATATCTTGGCGATAGAAAAAGTTATCCCATTTCTCTGTTGTGATTCCTGCATATACTTTTTCTTGTGCTTCTTTTAAAGTAGGAGCTTTTGCACCAATAAGTAATACACGACCGCCATTCCCAACAAACTTTCCATTTACTCGCTTCGTGCCAGCATGGTATACAGCATGTGAAGTCGATAATGTCTCTATGTTCGGTAATATATTTCCTTTCTCTACATCACCAGGATAACCATCAGCTGCAATTACAACACCTAACATGGCATCATTTGACCACTGTAAATCAAAAGGTTTTTCATCCATTAATGCTGTCATGAACGCACCAAAGTCAGAAGTCATACGCGGTAGCACTACCTGTGTTTCCGGGTCACCAAAACGGGCATTAAATTCAATCACTTTTGGACCTTTTTTCGTTAAAATAAGACCCGCATATAAAATACCAGTGAACGATACACCATCTGCATCCATTCCTTTAACAGTTGGTTCAACGACTGTTTTGTACGCTACATCCACTACCTCTTGTGAAATTTGAGGTACTGGTGAATAGGCACCCATGCCACCTGTATTCGGTCCTTTATCGCCGTCATATACACGTTTATGGTCTTGTGCAATAACCATCGGATATATTTGTCCCTTATGGACAAATGACATAAATGAAAATTCTTCCCCATCAAGGAATTCTTCGATGACCACGCGAGATGATGACTCACCAAAGCGCTGATTGCCAATCATGTCTTGCACTGCTTCAATAGCCTCTTCTTCAGTCATGGCTACAACTACACCTTTACCAGCCGCTAAACCATCCGCCTTAATAACGATTGGTGCACCTTGTTGTTTAATGTATGCAATAGCCTTGTCTGCTTCTGTAAACGTTTCATGTGCAGCCGTTGGGATATTATATTTATTCATGATATCTTTTGCATATGATTTACTACTTTCAATTTGTGCTGCAGCCTTTGTTGGGCCAAATACTCGTAAGCTGCGATCAGTAAAGAAGTCTACAATCCCTTCAGCGAGTGGCTGCTCAGGACCTACAAAAGTTAAATCTACTGCATTTTCCTTTGCAAATTGTGCAAGGCCCGCGAAATCCATTGTATCAATTGCAACAACTTCGGCGTCACCATGCATCCCATCATTTCCTGGAGCTACAAAAACTTTATTTACAGATGGAGAAATACTAAACTGCTTAGCAATCGCATGTTCACGACCGCCACTTCCAATTACCAATACATTCATTATTAGGAAATCCTCCTTTTGTGAGTAAGACCGAGATGAACCACCATCTCGGTCTAAGTGTCTGTATATTTTTTATGAAGGTTTTTATGTTACTTCGGGTATTTAATCTTAATTAATGCTTGAAATGACGTACGCCCGTAAATACCATGGTAATACCGAACTCATTCGCTTTATCAATTGAATCCTGGTCTTTAATAGAGCCGCCTGGTTGAATAATCGCTGTGATACCAGCTGTAGCCGCTTCTTCTACTGTATCGCTCATTGGGAAGAATGCATCCGATGCTAATGCTGCACCTTTTGCTTTTTCACCGGCTTGCTCAAAGGCAATTTTTGCTGCACCAACGCGATTCATTTGCCCTGCTCCGACACCTAGTGTCATTTGTGCATCTGTGACTACGATTGCATTGGATTTTACATGTTTCACAACCGCCCAGCCAAGTTGTAGCGCTTCCCATTCTTGATCAGTTGGTTCACGATCTGTGACAACTTTGATATCTGCGTTGGCAAAACCATAACGATCTGGCTCTTGTACAAGTAGGCCACCTTCAACAGATACCACATTCAATTTATCTTGCTTCACTTGCTCGAATGGAATCGTTAATAAACGGATATTTTTCTTTTGCGTTAAAATAGCAAGCGCTTCTTGAGAAAATGATGGTGCAATAATAATCTCTAAGAAAATATGACTAAGTTTTTCAGCAGTCGCTACATCTACTTCCCTGTTTACAGCAATAATGCCACCAAAAATAGATGTTGAATCTGCTTCATATGCTTTATCAAAAGCTTCTTCTAAAGTTTTGCCAGTACCCACACCACACGGATTCATATGCTTAACCGCTACTGCAGCAGGTTTTTCGAATTCTTTTACAATTTGAAGGGCTGCATTGCCGTCTTGAATATTATTGTATGATAATTCCTTGCCATGTATTTGCGTTGCATAAGCTAAAGAGAAATCAGAACCAAGACGTTTTTGATAGAATGCCGCTTTTTGATGAGGATTTTCACCATAGCGTAAATTTTGTTTTAATTCATATGTCATCGTTAAGCTTTCTGGGAATTCTTCTTCCGTTAAGTGATTAGAGATATATGAATCATAGGCTGCTGTGTGACGGAAAACTTTAGCAGCTAGCTTACGGCGTGTTTCAATAGTTGTTGCACCATTTGCTTGTAATTCCTCTAATACAGTTGCATAGTCATTGCTATCCACAATTACTGTAACATATTGATGGTTTTTCGCTGCAGACCGTAGCATTGTTGGACCACCGATATCAATATTTTCAATGGCATCATCCCATGTTACATTAGGCTTTGAAATTGTTTCAACGAACGGGTAAAGATTGACACATACAATCTCAATCGGTTCAATGCCATGCTCATTCATTTGTGCTTGATGAGAAGCATCGTCAAATTTTCCTAATAAACCACCGTGAATCATTGGGTTTAAAGTTTTCACACGGCCATCTAAAATTTCCGGGAATTTTGTTACTTCATCGACTGCTGTTACTGCAACATTATTGTCTTGTAACATTTTTTTCGTACCACCAGTTGATAAAATTTCATAACCTAATGCCACTAATTCCTTAGCAAACTCTAAAATACCATCTTTATTGGAAACACTGATTAATGCACGTTTTGTCACAACGAAATCCTCCTAATTTTATCTCGTGTTTAGCCACGAAAATGTCTCGCTTACCTTGATTGTACACAGTTAAATCGATATGGAATAACAACATTACAGGTAGATTATCTACCACTTAAAGTAAAGCCTGCGGAGAATGGAGCCAATACTCCGCATTTATTGAGCGACTTAACTACCCATAGCAACCGTTTTTTCACTTAAATAATTGTTGTAATGCCTTTGTATATAACAAATGTTCTTCTTTATGAATAGCTGTTTCTGTCGCCTCTCGATCACCCTCGACCACCGCTACAGCAGCTTGTGCAATTATAGGCCCTGTGTCCATGCCTTCATCTACGAAATGCACAGTCACACCGGTTATTTTGACACCATGCGCAATCGCTTGCCCAATGGCATCCTTCCCAGGGAAAGAAGGCAATAATGATGGATGAATATTGACGATTCGTTGCGAGTATGCAGCCAGTAATACTCCGCTTATTAAGCGCATGTAACCTGCAAGCACAATCCATTCGACTTCCCTTTCATGTAAAGCTTCGATAATCGCAGTCTCGTAATCTGCCTTCGATGCAAACTCTCTCGGATTCAAAGCAAGCACAGGAATATCAGATTTTTTAGCACGGGCTATAACAAATGCGCCGGGCTTATCTGTGACGACTAGCTCGATTTTGGCATTTAATTCGCCATGTTCAATCGCTTCTTGAATAGCTTGAAAATTACTACCGCTGCCTGAAGCAAACACGGCAATTTTGGTAGGTGCAGCCATCACACTAAACTCCCATCATGAGTGCCATTAAATACAACACCTTCGCCTTTCACAACGCGACCGATTTTGTATGCTTTTTCACCATTTGCTTGTGCTGTAGCAATTACGTTATCAGCCTCTTGTGCCGGCACTGCTAATACGAAACCAATCCCCATGTTGAAGACATTATATAAATCTTTGTCCTCTAGTTGACCTTTTTCTTTTAAGAATTCAAAAATACGAAGCACTGGCCAAGAACCTAAGTCAATTTCTGTTGCTAAACCTGCTGGCATCATACGTGGTAAGTTTTCATAAAAGCCACCACCTGTTACATGCGCACAACCGTGTACATCCGCTGCCTTTAAGGCTGCAAGTACTGGTTTTGCATATAATTTTGTTGGCACTAATAACGCCTCACCGATAGGACCAAGGTCTTCGTAGCCTGCTACAACTGCATCCACTGCTAAATCATTATCAGCAAAGACAATTTTACGAACTAATGAATAACCATTTGAATGCACACCACTTGAAGCAAGGCCTACAAGTACGTCACCTTCAACGATTTTTTCACCTGTTATAATGGCTGATTTTTCGCAAGCGCCTACAGCAAATCCTGCTAAATCATATTCGTCTTCCTCGTATAGGCCTGGCATCTCAGCAGTTTCCCCGCCGATTAATGCTGCACCTGATTGAACACAGCCATCCGCTACCCCTTTAACAATTTGTTCGATTTTCGCTGGCTCTGCCTTACCAAGCGCCACATAATCTAAGAAATACAGTGGTTCAGCACCTTGTGCGACGATATCATTTACACACATTGCGACACAGTCCACACCAATCGTATCGTGCTTGTCTACCATAAACGCTAATTTTAATTTTGTCCCAACACCATCAGTACCTGAAATAAGAACAGGTTCTTTTAGCTTTAGTTCTGACAAGTCAAACATACCACCAAAGCCACCGAACGTACCCATTACCCCTAGACGGTTCGTACGCTCAACATGAGACTTCATTCGTTTAACGGCTTCATAGCCTGCTTCAATATTTACACCTGCTTGTTCATATGCTTTAGACATGCAGAGATCCTCCTTTTAATCGAATTCGCCTTCGCTGAAGCATTTGTACTGTTGCTTCGCTTTCATGCAAAAGTCAACGGTGACATCTGCTAAAGGCACGCTAAGATTGCTTGTGCATAACCTTAACGAAGTAGTTCTTTTTCATGCGGTAAGATTGTATCAGGAAAAATTTCAGTTGGATATTTGCTTGTAAAGCATGCTAAGCAAAGGCCACGGTTTTCATCTTCATATGGTCGTGCAATAGTCTCCACCATTCCTTCAACAGAAAGAAATGTAAGCGAATCTGCACCAATCGCTTCACGAATTTCATCTACATTATGACTAGATGCAATTAATTCCTCATGTGTGGAAGTGTCAATGCCATAATAACAAGGATCAGTCATCGGAGGTGAAGAAATCACAACATGTACTTCTGATGCACCGGCATCTTTTAACATTTTTACGATACGACGTGATGTTGTGCCTCGAACGATAGAATCATCGACCATCACTACTCGTTTACCTTTTACTACTTGCACAACAGGTGAAAGCTTCATTTTCACACCGCGTTCACGTAATTCTTGAGTCGGCTGAATGAATGTTCGACCTACATAACGGTTTTTAATCAAACCTAACTCATATGGAATTCCACTTTCTTCAGCAAAACCAATTGCTGCAGAAATACTAGAATCTGGAACACCTGTTACGACATCAGCTTCGATATGAGCACATTCACGTGCAAGTTGTTTCCCCATACGCTTACGTGCCATATGCACATTAATGCCATCAATATCCGAGTCAGGACGTGCTAAGTACACATATTCCATTGCACACATTGCACGATTTTCCATATCAGCGAAACGATCAGACTTTACGCCCTCATCGTTAATAATTAACAATTCACCTGGTTCTACCGAACGAACAAACTCTGCGCCGATTAAATCGAATGCACAAGTTTCAGAAGCAACGACCCAACCATCTCCAAGCTTTCCTAGAGAAAGTGGACGTAAACCATGTGGATCACGTGCAACAAGCATTTCATCTTTTGTCATGATTAAGAATGAATACGCACCCTTTAATAATGATAGGGCATTTTTCACCTTTGCACGGAACGGTGAATGCGAGCTTTTCTTAATAAGATGCGCCAGCACTTCTGTATCAGAGCTAGAATGAAAAATACTACCTTGTCGCTCTAAATATTGTTTTAAGTGAGTCGCATTGACTAAGTTACCGTTATGAGCAATTGAAAGGCTACCAGTTGATGAATGGAATAGTAATGGCTGAACATTTTCGATACCGCCACCACCAGCAGTTGTGTATCGAACGTGGGCAATTGCCGCTTTTCCATCGACTGCTTTTAATTTATCTTCATTAAATACATCATTAACTAGTCCTTCGCCTTTCACCGCGCGAAGGTGCTGACCGTCAGAAACGACGATACCAGCTCCTTCTTGTCCACGGTGTTGAAGAGCGTGTAGCCCGTAATAACTAAGATGTGCTGGATTCGGATTCCCCCAAATACCAAACACCCCACATTCTTCGTTTAAGCCTCTGAGTTCAGCAAGCATGGGATTGCTCCTTTCCAATTAGAACGGAATTCCTCCACTGTACCTTCTACAAGCACACCGTTGTCCCCGTTGATTTTAACCAGCGCATTGTTTGTTACGACACCGATTTTTTGTGCATCTTTGACAGTCTCGACAAATGCAGCAACATTTTCTGCTTTGACTGTTACTACAAAACGAGATTGTGTTTCACTGAATAATACTGTTGTTGCAGAACCAGTTAATGTCACATCAACACCTAAACCTTTAGCTCCAAACGTTGTTTCAGCAAGTGCTACCGCAAGACCTCCCTCTGCTACATCATGTGCAGATTGTACAAGTCCAGCTTTAATTGCTTTTAGTAATGCTTGTTGACGAGTTGCCTCAACCTCTAAGTCGATAGCTGGTGCTTTTCCTGAAATCACACCATTATTTAATAATTTTTGAAGTTCTGAGCCGCCAAATTCTGTGTTTGTATCACCGATAACAAATACAACATCGTCCGCAGCTTTCACTTCTTGTGTAGTCACATGTGCTAAGTCTTCGATTAGACCTACCATCCCGATTGTTGGTGTTGGGTAAACAGCTTCCCCTGAACGCTCATTATAAAGAGATACGTTACCACCGATTACCGGAGTATTCAGTGCTGTACAAGCTGCTGAGATACCATCCGCTGATTTTTCAATTTGCCAGAAGATTTCTGGTTTCTCTGGGTTACCGAAATTTAAGCAGTCTGTAATTGCAAGTGGTGTACCACCAGTTGCTACAATATTACGAGCCGCTTCTGCTACTGCAATAGCACCGCCCACTTCTGGATCAAGGTAAATGTAGCGAGAGTTACAGTCTGTTGTCATTGCAAGCCCTTTGTTTGTTCCACGTACACGAATAACTGCAGCATCTGAGCCTGGAGCAACAACTGTTGACGTACGTACTTGGTAATCATATTGATCGTAAACCCACTCTTTAGAAGCAACAGTCGGTGCTTTTAACAGTGCATTTAACGTCTCTTTGTAATCTGTTACGGCTGGTTCGACATTTTTAATTGCCTGGAATTCTGCATAGTAAGCAGGCTCAGCAGATGGCTTATGATAGACTGGTGCATCTTCTGCAAGGGCATCAGCCGGCACATTCGCTACTACCTCACCGTTATGAAGTAAACGAAGCATTTTGTCATCTGTAACAACACCAATAGCCACTGCATCTAAATCATATTTATCGAAAATTGCTTTAATTTCATCTTCGCGACCTTTTTTCACAACTAATAACATGCGTTCCTGAGATTCGGATAACATCATTTCGTAAGCTGTCATACCCGTTTCACGTTGCGGTACTAAGTCTAGATTCATTTCAACACCTGAGCCAGCTTTTGAAGCCATTTCAGCAGATGATGACGTAAGACCAGCTGCACCCATATCTTGAATACCGACTAATGCATCAGATTTCACAACTTCTAAACATGCTTCCAGTAAAAGCTTCTCCATAAATGGATCGCCTACTTGAACTGCAGGGCGTTTATCTTCTGAGTCTTCCGTTAATTCTTCTGATGCAAATGTCGCACCGTGGATACCATCACGACCAGTTTTTGCGCCTACATACATGACTGTATTGCCGACACCTGCTGCAATACCGCGTTGAATATCTTTATGGTCGATTAAACCAACACACATCGCGTTCACAAGCGGATTTCCTTCATAGCAAGAATCAAATTGAATTTCGCCCCCTACCGTTGGAATACCAATACAGTTACCGTAACCTGCGATACCAGCAACAACTTCTTCAAATAAGTATTTACCACGTGCTGACTTCAACTCTCCAAAACGCAAAGAGTTCAACATTGCAATAGGGCGTGCCCCCATTGAAAAGACGTCACGGATAATACCACCAACACCAGTTGCTGCACCTTGATAAGGTTCAATTGCAGATGGATGGTTATGGGATTCCATTTTAAATACAACTGCTTGTTCATCACCAATGTCTACGATACCCGCACCTTCACCAGGCCCTTGTAATACTTGAGGACCTTGTGTTGGGAATTTTCGTAATACTGGTTTTGAATTTTTGTATGAGCAGTGTTCAGACCACATTACTGAGAAAAGACCTGTCTCTGTCCAGTTTGGCAGGCGGCCTAAAATACCTTCTACCATTGCAAATTCTTCGTCTGACATCCCCATACCAGCGTATAGCTTTTCATCTTTAATTTGCTGTGCTGTTGGCTCAAACTTAGTTGTTGACATGATTTTCCCTCCACTGCTTCACAATTGATTTAAATACTGCTAGACCGTCTGCTCCGCCCACAAGTGCATCAACAGCTCGTTCTGGGTGAGGCATCATACCTAATACATTGCCGCGCTCGTTAATAATCCCTGCGATGTCTGCTAAAGAACCGTTTGGATTTTCTCCTGAGTATGTGAACACGATTTGATTGTTATCTTTTAGTTTTTGTAATGTTTCCCCGTCACAGTAGTAGTTACCTTCACCGTGGGCGATTGGAATATTGATTACTTGACCTTGCTCATATTGATTTGTGAATAATGTATTGTTGTTTTCAACCTTAAGCTGTATTGTACGACACATGAATTTTAAGTTTTTGTTACGAAGTAATGCACCAGGTAATAAGCCTGCTTCTGTTAGAATCTGGAATCCATTACATACACCTAGCACAGGTTTACCAGCATCTGCTGCCTTTTTAACCTCCGCCATAATGTTTGACTGGTTTGCCATTGCACCACAACGTAAATAGTCACCATAAGAGAAACCTCCTGGAACTAAAATGCCATCAAAGCTACTTAAATCGGTTTCTGTGTGCCATACATATTCTACTTCTTCACCTAGTTCATCTTTAATCGCATGATACATATCGATGTCACAGTTTGACCCAGGGAATACGAGTACTGCGAATTTCATGATTAGTTAGCCTCCTCGACTTCGTAACGGTAGTCTTCAATTACTACATTCGTTAAAACTTTTTCACACATTTCTTTTACTAAAGTGTCGATATCACGCGCTGAATCACTGATTGTAAGCTCTAGATATTTACCAATACGTAATTCTTCTACTTCACCATAACCCATTTTAGCTAAAGAACCTTGTACTGCTGAACCTTGTGGATCTAGAATACTCTCACGTAATGTTACGAAAATTTTAACTTTTTTCATTGTTATTTGCCTCCGAGTCTAGAAAGAATAATAGTATATACTTCAGTTAAATTACCAAGGTCTCGACGAAAGACGTCTTTGTCCAACTTTTGTTTTGTTTCTGCATCCCATAATCTACATGTATCTGGTGAGATTTCATCAGCTAGCAGTACATCGCCATTTGTATCACGTCCAAACTCTAATTTAAAATCAATTAAAGTAACGTTTACATCTGCGAATATTGGTTGCAGTACTTTGTTAACAGCCAATGCACCTTCATACATTGCTGCTACTTCTTCTGGTGCTGCAAGTTCTAGTACATCAATATGCTCCGTAGTAATGAACGGATCGCCCAGTTCGTCGTCTTTATAATAGAATTCAACGATTGGACGCTTTAATGGTGTGCCCTCTTCAAGGCCAAGGCGGTTAGCTAAGCTACCAGCCGCAACGTTACGTACTACGACCTCAATTGGAATAATGTCGACCTTTTTCACAAGTTGTTCTGTATCAGATAATCGTTGTACGAAATGTGACGCAATTCCGTTTGCTTGTAATTTTTCGAATATTAAGGAAGTAATGCGGTTATTTAGAACAGCTTTTCCTTCAATTTCTTCTTTTTTCTCACCATTAAATGCTGTCGCACTATTCTTGTATTCTACTAGGAGTACATTAGATTCCTCAGTTGCATACAATTTTTTTGCTTTACCTTCATACAAAAGTTGATCTTTATTCATTTCGTCATTCCCCCAGATTATTATGAAATACGCCTCAACATTGTGATGTTCGGATTTTGAATCGTACAAGCAATTCAAAATCCGTAACATCCGTCAACGGCACTAACTTTATTTCGTCGAATGATTGAATAAAAGTTAGTTTAGTCCAAGACGATCAAAAATCATGTCTACATGCTGTAAGTGATAGTTGTAGTCAAAGCACTCGTCCAATTCTTCTTTCGTTAAATACGCTGTGATTTTTTCACTTGCATCGACTAACGTACGGAATTGAACTTGCTCGTCCCACGCCTGCATTGCTAATGGCTGTACTGTATCATACGCTTCTTCACGCACTAAGCCTTTATCGATTAGTGCTAATAAAATGCGTTGAGAGTAAATTAGTCCAAATGTGCGGCCCATATTACGTTTCATGTTTTCAGGGAATACTGTTAAATTTTTCACGATGTTACCAAAGCGGTTTAACATATAGTTCAGTGTGATTGTTGCATCCGGTAAAATCACACGCTCTGCGGATGAATGTGAAATATCACGTTCATGCCATAGTGCTACATTTTCATAAGCAGTTACCATATAACCACGCATTAAACGTGACATACCAACCATATTTTCAGAACCGATTGGATTGCGCTTATGTGGCATTGCTGATGAGCCCTTTTGTCCTTTTGCAAAAGCTTCTTCTACTTCTCGTGTTTCGGATTTTTGCAACCCGCGAATCTCAGTTGCGAATTTTTCAATTGATGTCGCAATTAATGCTAATGCACCTAAATATTGTGCATGGCGGTCACGTTGTAGTGTTTGTGTTGAAATCGGTGATGCAGCCAACCCTAATTTGTCACATACATATTGTTCAACACGTGGGTCGATATTTGCATAAGTGCCAACTGCTCCAGACATTTTCCCAGTTTCAATTACTTGTGCTGCTGCGTCAAAACGTTCTAGGTTACGTTTCATTTCTTCATACCACAAGCCTAGCTTTAAGCCAAAAGTTGTTGGTTCTGCATGAACACCATGTGTGCGTCCCATCATAACCGTATGTTTATGCTCTTTTGCTTTCACTGCAATAATATCAATAAAATTCACAATATCTCGTCGTAAAATATCATTCGCCTGTTTAATAATATAAGAAAGTGCTGTGTCAACTACATCCGTCGAAGTTAAGCCATAGTGTACCCATTTACGTTCCTCACCTAGCGTTTCAGAAACTGCACGCGTAAAGGCTACTACGTCATGGCGTGTTTCTTTCTCAATTTCCAATATACGATCTACATCAAATGAAGCATTATCACGAATTTTAGCTACATCTTCCTTTGGAATATCGCCAATTTCTGCCCAAGCCTCACATGCTAAAATTTCGACCTCTAGCCAAGCTTGGTATTTATTTTGTTCTGTCCAAATTGCGCCCATTTCGGGTCTTGTGTAACGTTCAATCATTGCGTATCTCCTTCTATTCTGACCAAATGCCAGAATGCTCGATTTCTTTTAAAGTATGGTCCAAATCTTTTGTCATAATCGTTACGTGGCCCATCTTACGGTTCACCTTAGCTTCAGCTTTCCCATAAAGATGCAATGACCAATCAGGATATTTTGCAATCGAGTTACTTAGTGGCACCACATGTTGCCCTAAAACATTCACCATAATTGATGGTGCCCATAGTTGTGGTTTGCGCAGCGGCCAACCACAAACAGCACGAATATGCTGATGGAATTGTGATACATTACATGCTTCTATTGAATAGTGACCTGAATTATGAGGTCTTGGTGCTAATTCATTAATAATAATGCCGCCATTTTCTAATACGAACATTTCTACCGCTAGTGTGCCTACTAAGTCTAGGTAATCTGCAATTTTCAAAGCCTCCTGTTCAGCTACTAACGCTGTTTCATCTTTGATACGCGCAGGTACAATGGTTTCATGCAAAATATGATGAACATGAATATTTTCACCAACAGGCTGACAATAAGACTCTCCATTACCATTCCGTTGTACAATGACAGATACCTCTTTCACGAATGGTACAAACCCCTCAGCAATACATTGTGAGTGGGCGAAAAGCCCTTCCACTAATGGTAGATCAACTGCAGATTCTAGAAGTTGCTGTCCTTTGCCGTCATAACCACCTCTTGCTGTTTTCACAATGCAAGGATATCCTATGGTATCGATATTGGCTACTAGCTCTTCATATGTTCCCGCCACTACATAAGGTGCTACTGGACAACCCGCGTTCATTATCGCAGCCTTCTCCGTTACACGATTTTGTGTAATGCGAACTAATTCTGCACCTTGTGGTACATAGGCCATTTGAGTTAACCGCTTTAAGCCGTCATAATCAATATTTTCAAACTCATATGTTATAACATCACTTACTTCTGCCAGTTCCTCTAATGCCGACTCATCATCGTAAGGTGCCACAATACGAATATCCGCAACCTGTCCACAAGGTGAATCCATTGTAGGTTCTAGTACCGCAACTTTAAAGCCAGCTTCCTTTGCCGCAAGTGCCATCATACGACCAAGTTGTCCCCCACCAATTATACCTATTGTTTGTCCGGGATAAATAATTTTTATCACACTAAGTCACCTGTGCTTTCCAATACCTGTTGCTTCGTCGCCTCGCGTCTAGCATCTAGTTTGTTAGCAAGTTCCGTATCAGTTGTCGACAAAATTTGCGCTGCAAGCAGTCCTGCGTTCGTTGCTCCTGCTTTACCAATCGCAACAGTCGCTACAGGAACACCACCTGGCATTTGGACAATTGATAATAGTGAATCCAACCCGTTAAGGGCACGAGATTGCACGGGTACACCAATAACTGGTAACGTTGTTTTTGCTGCTACCATTCCTGGTAAATGTGCCGCACCGCCAGCACCTGCTATAATTACTTGAATACCTCGCTCACGTGCTGCTTCTGCGTATTCAAACATTAAATCAGGAGTACGATGTGCGGATACTACCTTTTTCTCGTACGGTACTTGTAATTCATCTAAAATATCACATGCATGCTTCATTGTTTCCCAGTCACTTGAACTACCCATAATGACACCGATTTTCGGATTCATGAATTGTCGCTCCTTTTACACGATAGAAAAATGATCGATTATTGTGCAAGCCTCTATTATTATTCAATAGCCACTGCATTTCTTTACTTTTGTCTACATAGAAAATCCCCAAATAAACTACTCTCTACAATACACGTGAAAGCAGCTTACTTGAGGACTTATTATGAAAAGAATATGCAGATTTACACATCTGTACACACACCTTCCCTTAACATGCCAAAAGTTGCTTTCCCGCATAGTCCAGCATTTACGGTGCCGGGTAGAGACACTAGAGCCAATCCTCTAGCATATATGAGGGATTTAATTGTTTTTCCTTATCACATTTTAACAATTGAAAACACTATCGTCAATGCAAAAATGCGAACGTTTTATTTTCACTAATTATAATTGTTCGGTTTTAAGTCGAATTTATTCAAAATCTTGACACAACATCGCTTTAAATTGTATTTTTTGACGCAAATACGCGGGTTCTCCATCTACTATATGAAAAACCGGTTCCTCTTTTCGTCCTACCGCTAGATAACCATCTTGACGCATTCTCGTCAAGCATTCGTCAATCGTCTCATTTTCTTCTACTTCATACCAAATTTGCTTTTTTCCCACATTGCTCTTCCTTCCAATCACTAGTCTTTAATTATTCTTCCGCGCCTGAAACCCATTATACCCTGATAGTACATTTCTAGAATACACGATTTTGTAACAATTAGTAATGACGCAATAAATCGGACAAAAAAACGCCCACAAAGAACTACGAATTGCAGAAAAAAAGTCTAGTTTTTTATTAAAAAATATCAAATGTAAGATAAGAAAGATAAACTAGAAAAAACCCTTTGCGATTTCCCCTATCTACAATAAACTTTGCAATGTTATTTTCAAAAGTTCAACTTCATCCTCTCCCACAATTATTTCTGGTTCATGCCACGAAAAAACATCACCATTAAAACATGAAATGATATGCAAATGGTAGTGTACAACATCTTTGAAGAGCCATTTTATTATTGTAATTCCGTCGCAGTGAATGTTTTTTCTAATATTATTGGATTTTTTGCGTGGTCAGCATAACTTCTGGAATTTTTGGGTCAACCTCACTGATCGGATAATATGTTTTCGGAACAACGAACACATGTCCTTTATTTATGGGAACTTATCTAGCAATATCATTTTTATAGATTTATAAAAGGGTTTCTTTTACCTTTGAGTTAATCTCACAAAATAAATGAATGGGTTTACCGACTGTACCGTAAATTATTAATAAAAAGAAAAGTATATAACAAAAAAAAAGCCGAGGAATAAATCCTCGACTTTTATAATGTGCCTAGCGATGTCCTACTCTCACAGGGGGAATCCCCCAACTACCATCGGCGCTAAAGAGCTTAACTTCCGTGTTCGGTATGGGAACGGGTGTGACCTCTTTGCCATCATCACTAGACTATTGTCGGCTTCCAATATACGTCGTCTTTCTTTGTCAGCTTCATTCGTTCAGTCAGTCACGTACTTAGGTACGCTCCTTCATTCTCTCAATTGCTTCCTTGAACTACTCGTATCTTGAAACCCTCTTTTAGAAAGTTGTTGTTCTTTCAAAACTGGATAAACGGTGCATTGAATGTTTCAAACATTTTGGTTAAGTCCTCGATCGATTAGTATTCGTCAGCTCCATGTGTCACCACACTTCCACCTCGAACCTATCTACCTCATCGTCTTT
>NZ_PYWI01000013.1 GCF_003049575.1 Lysinibacillus parviboronicapiens
CTTCTTCGTACAATTGAAGGATATGTAGTTTTAACTCGAGTGAATGTTTACTTCGCCCCATAAAAATGCTCCCCTTAGATAAACAGATTTTATTTTTTAATCTGTCTACCTAATAGGGAGCATATCAAAATGAGCGCCTGGTCCTTTGTTTTTATATTTGTCTAAGGTGTATATATAACTCAATAGCTTCTATTGCAGAAATAGGTTTTAATTTAATTAAAAAATATATTATTAACTAACACTGTAAATACGATTAATGATCAATATATCTTCTGGTTTTTGTAATAAACCAGTAGGAAAAGTACTTTCTAATTTTTCCTTTTTCCCTTCTCCCCATAATGCTCCAAAACTTTTGATACCAGCTGCTTTAGCAGCTAAAATATCTGTCGGCTGATCTCCAATATAAATACAATTCTTTGGTTCAATTTGTAACTCGTTAACTGCTTTTAACAACGGTGCAGGATTTGGTTTGTGCTCTTTACAATCATCTAGTCCTACAATAACATTGAAAAAAGGATAGAGCTTTGTTTTATGCAATTCCTGGATAACATATTTTTTATATTTAGATGATACAATTCCCATTGTTACCCCCCTATCTTTTAATTCAGTTAACACCTTGTATATACCGTTATATTCCCCAACTTGGTCATTTATCATTTCGTAGTGTCTAAAAAATGATTCCAATACCTCTGTTTTTTGCCCGCTAAACCACTCATCTATAATTCTAGTAATTGGTTTTCCATTTAAATAACTTTTTTCTTCATCGGTAAGTTGACTCTCCCTAATTGTTTCTATACAGTGACAGCATGCTTGAATATACCATTTCTCGCTATCATGTAGTGTACCGTCTAGATCAAATAAAATAGTATCCATACTTCCCCCTTAGCTGATTCATTTTTCACTTCAACTGTTTAAGAGCATAGTCTGTTGTAATCGTAATGTTTTCGGGTATATCATCTATAGGGAACCATTGCACTTGCTCTAAAGCATGGGGCTCTTTATTATGTACTTTACCATTTGTAATATGAGCGATGAAAGTAGGAGCAACATAATGAACATCTTCTGATTGAACGATATGATTTGTAACACATACTAATCGTTCAATTTCGATGTCAACCCCAAGCTCTTCCTTAATCTCACGTATAACAGCATTTTCTATCGTCTCCATATAATCGACCTTCCCACCAGGTAAACTCCAGTAGCCAGATTCAGGCGATTTCTTACGTAATACAAGTAAAATCCGGTTATTCTCATCTAATATAACTGCTCCAACTCCGACTTTTGGTAATTTTTCTTTTTTCATTATTATTCCCCCTTATAAAGACCAGCTTAGTTAATTGTTTCAAAAGCAGAGCTTAAGTTTAAACAAAATGTTAATTATTTTGATATGTTTTAATTGCTGGAGGCACATAAGCTAAACATTTTTCTAATAGCAGTAATACGTCATTATCTACTAAAAGTGCATTTCGATACTGTGTTTGTAAAAATTGTTCCTCTTGCATATGATCAAATAATGCTATAAGTAAATCATAATAATGATTAATGTTTAAAATTCCACAAGGTTTTTGAATTAAACCAATTTGATTCCACGTGAACACTTCAAAAAATTCTTCTAATGTACCCGGGCCACCAGGTAAAGCTATAAAGCCATCAGCTAGCTCCATCATTTTACTTTTACGCTCATGCATAGAATTTACAACAATAAGCTCTGTTAAATGTTTATGAGAAATTTCTCGGTCCTCAAGTAATGTTGGTATAACACCAATGACCTTGCCCCCTTCCCTAAGAACTGTGTCTGCTACCGTTCCCATTACACCTACACTAGCTCCACCGTAAATTAATGTAATATTTCGTTTAGCTAATTCTTTCCCTAAAAGTATAGCTCCTTCTCTGTAAGCTTCAGAAGCCCCTATGCTGGATCCGCAAAAAACTGCAATGCTTTTCATGTAATTTTCCTCCGTATTAGGCTATATTCTTTTATAGTATAATTTAACTTATACAAAATAGGAAATGGGCATTAATCTACTTTTTTTACAAATATAGAAATACTGTCCATAAAAAAGGCCACTTTAATCAATCAGACTAATCCCAGTCTTAAAGACAGGGGTCAGTCCTTTAGCTATCTTGGCTTTGTTGTTTATTTACTGTTTGCTTCTACGTTGTTGAATAGTAATTTGCAATCCAATCAAACGATCCGTAGTCATGGTACCATTCTGTAAATCTTTCAGATGTGAAGCTTGAATGATACCATCTTTAACAGCCTGTGCAATAAAGTTTTCTGTTTCAGTTTTCATAGCTGGTGAACCTGGATTCCAATTTGTCACTTTAATTTCCTCCTTTTTGTCTTCCACAATTAATTGAACTTGTCCTTTACTATTAGTTGGGACATTTATTTTTCCCTCTAATTTGTATCCCTTTAGCATTATCCAATTAGCTTTTACTTCAAAGTGAGGACGGTCATACCCCTCTTTTCGTTAATGTAAGTCCACCAAAATATTGTGAGAAAAGATTATGTTTAATCATTGTTCAGCCCTCCACAATTAATATTCTTTCTTTTTCATTGCATCTGATAGCCCACGCTTATATGCTTCATCTAACTTCTTGCGATGTGTTACCTCATTGGCAATAGTAGACACTATTATAAATACACTTAGGAATACGATTATCCATGACTCCATGTGACACACCACCTCTCAAGGCATAATATTCGATAGTAATCTAACCATTTCATTATCAAAAAGGAAAATAACTTGATATTTACCAAAAATATGGTATTGTAATATTTAGTAAGATTTATAATAAAATCCTACTAAAAATAAATCAAAGGGAGTTGTAAAAGTATGAAAAAATTAATTGTAGTTCCGTTAGCTGCTTTAACATTAGGTTTTGGATTTTCAGGTGATATTGCAAGCGCAAGTGAATCTAACATTACTAATACTGTTCCTGTGATGATGGAAATGGCTGCAATTGAACTACTAATTGACGTCACTGATAAGACAGAAGACGGGTTTTACAATGGTTCATTTGATGTAGATGAAAGTCGACAAGTGAGAATGTATATTAAAAACAACGGTGATGTACCTATTACAGTTAAAGTAAAAAAAGGTAAAACTAATATAGTTGACGAAACAATAAAAGCAAATGGTCAAAAAGAAATTACTAAAAATTTAACTGATGGTAGTTATTCTTTCAGTATTGATGCAAAAGGTTCCGAGGTTGGCTTTCAATTTAGAGCAGTAGGATTGGATTAGATCACCTACCCTAATTTTAAAAATAGGATATTAATGTATTTCTATTAAAAAAGAGTGTCTGTCCTAAAGTCGTTTTTTAATTACTTTTGAGACAGGCCTCTTTTACTTGTTTTACACTCACTCTTCATCCCTCCACAATTCATAGTGATTGCTCATTAGCTTTTATAGTCTGTTTAGCTTTCGACTTTATATCTTCAAGACTGCATCAAACTCCGCCCTATCGGTTACTAGTACATGCCAGTGCTCTTCGGTATCTAATGTTCCTAAGATACTTACTCACCCGTAAACTAGTCCATTGTTATTTGTATGGCTGTTTGATACAGTATTCAAGGCATAATAAAAAGCCACACCTGGTTAGGTGTGACTCGTTGCTTGTTTGCGAAACACACGTACAAGCGAACGTGGTTATTATTGTAAGGCAATTTAGTGTACGCATTTCCGTGCGCTTTTTGATACTACTATCATATAACGGTTTTTCAATAGTTTCAGCCTCTACTTAGTAAGGTACTATTTTAATACCTTACTTTGATGAAACTTTTTCAGCATACTCCATCATACGCATGATGTTTGCGTGCTTAATCTTGATGTAATTCGTACTGTAATTTAATTCGTTAGCAATTGTTTCGAGCGTCTTGCCTTCCACATGCTTACGATAAAGGATTTTATATTCAAGCCCATTAAATGTACAAATCAGCTTCTTTAAATCATGTAGGTCGTTCATTTTATGAGCCAATTCATATTCGATTGCTTCTATTTTTTCTTCTACATTCGCCCCGAGTGACTTGGCTTCTAACTTAAACATACCTAAGTCATTTACGTTCTCCCAACGGTTTAATTCATGTTTGGTTTTAGTAAGGTTGAATTCAAGGTATGCTATTTCTTCCTCGAGTTTACGATAATCCTTCAACCATTCGTACATGTGCAGCACCTACCTTTTTTAATCTTTATATAATTCTCAATAATTACCTGCAAAATAATGACTTCTTTATTTGAATCTCCTAATATTTCCAAAAGAAATATTTTGAATTTATTGAAATTTCCTGTAATTTATGTTAAAACTTAAACTACTAGGGGATTTAACTAGACTGGAGGAATAATAATGACAAAAAAGATTAATAGTCGTATTTTTGGTTTTAGTTTACTATCAGCTTTACTTCTTTCTTTTTTCATCTATCCATCTGGTAATGTTTCAGCAGCACAAGAGAGTATTATCCAAAGCTCTAATACAAGTGAGGGAAATATCAGTCCTCTAGCAATAAGAGAAATATATGTCACTAAATACACTACAACTTCATCGTTCCCACCAGGGCAAAAGTATTTCACTCATAGAGATGGAGATTTTCTTTACTCAGGTACACTAACTCTTTTTGAATATGTGCACGATCCTGATGCAGGATTATACTTTGCAACATATAAAGGCTGGCTTAAAATTCAGTAAAAAGGCATAATAATTTAAATCCCCTAGTGTTTTTTTAATTAGCTCGTCACTTCTGCTGCACAATATCTTTCAGACACGATCCTCAAATTGTTCAGTAATTAAACCCATTTCCGAATAATTCCTAGTTATCCAAAAATCATTTAACCCCAATAACCGTTACGTTTAGCGTTACATGCTGTCTTGATGTATTTAAAACTATATATCCTTATTCCTCTTTTTTCTTTTTATATCCCATATATCTAATTTAACGAATACATAGCATAAAATCGCACAAATAAGAATAGCGCCGCCCATAAATACAAAAAACCATATCCATCCCATAATTTTCTCGTTGCCCTCCAATCTCTTTTGGATCTTTAAATTATTCAGTAATTTTTCAATCTAAACATTTTTTCTTTCCCTACTGCTTTAATGCATATTTTCTTTCATATTGCTAAGGATTATACTTATCGCTCAACAACAGGCTTTTTTTATCTATTCAAGGCAATTCACTATACAAACATAGCTATAACTTCATATTAATAATAGTGTAAAGCTAATTTAGCCTTACAAGATATCAAGATCACTCCTTTCTTGAACAATGGGTCACTCCCACACGTGACCCTTGTTTACCGTAGTGTGTAATAACGCTGCGGTTTTTTACTTTTTAATCTATTTCAAAGGCAATGAACTATACAAACCTAGTTATCCAATCATATAAATAGTAGTGTTAAGCTAATTTCGCTTAGCTTGGCACCTCCTGAATTGTTAGTTCTGGGTCACTTTCCTACGAGTGACCCTATAATATTTGTTTAGTAATCCCATTTGTCTCTTAGAAATTCTTTTCATACAGTTGGAATGGTATTAAACCCCATTACATATATTAGTTTCGGGATAGCTACTTTTACATCGCCCCAGACTGTAATTGCCTTTTGCTAGCCCACCATTCCCAACCCAAGCATCTTCCTCTCCTGCACAATATCTTTCGATTGCTTAATATGGACTTATAATGCCAAACACCACATACCCTTCTTTTTGTTCATAATTCTTAACGTAAGTAATAACTCTTTCAGTCCATCGTCCTGTCATTTTTTCTCCATCAAATTCATTTAAAAACACAATGTCTTCGTTTCGAATGCTGCACGTCTCTCGCTAAATCCTTTTAGGAATTCTCTCATCCTATCACCCTTCTTTCTGTTCATTTTCTTTCTGACACGAATTTCATTATGCCTAGTTAACCCAATCAACTAAGCCGCGATTTATTAACTCGTCGCACAAATTTCGTAATTGTTG
Organism: Lysinibacillus parviboronicapiens; assembly: GCF_003049575.1. Taxonomy (GTDB): domain Bacteria; phylum Bacillota; class Bacilli; order Bacillales_A; family Planococcaceae; genus Lysinibacillus; species Lysinibacillus parviboronicapiens. The sequence goes on from NZ_PYWI01000013.1 coordinate 5,962, forward strand.
TTCTGTGTTACCTTCATCGTTGAATCCGATGCGATAAAAAGCATCTCCCATTTCCCACAATTCAGGACCTCTTGTTAAAAATTGCGACATAATTAAATCGCAAATACCCTCTCCGTTACTATAAACTTCGATTTTTGTAGAAAATCTAAAAGTGTCAGGCACGTCCATTACAATAGTATTTTTTTGAATAAAGCCGTCACCTTCTTTAAAAGCTCCACCATTTACGCTTAAACCTTCAAAATCAGTGATATTAGTTTTTTCCTTAAATCTTAAAATTTTTGTCAATTTCCATTTCTCCTTTACTCAACATAATGATTCTGAAACGAATACTCATATTGTGCAGTAAATGAATCCATTCATAGTTCTAAAAAATTCCTAATTATGTTATTCTTTTGTAATACATCATTCCAAATATTGGGAGGTATCAGAATGGCCCTAAAGATTGTTAAAACTCTTTTATCTATTGTTATAGTGTTCTTGTATTATTTGGGATTTTGGACAGAAACCTTCACTTTGAAAATTGTTTTATTCTTTCTTATGGTCATCTTTATTTTGAAGTAGGTGTTGAAACTGGTAAGAAGCAAAAGAACAGCATTTAATGTGATAATTCTGCACAAAATCTTTCAGTTAAATATCTGCCTTTTCTCCTAACAGGTGCATTTGTGTTTCCTTTTCTAAATATTCATACTGACGTTCACCAAGTAAAAATTCTGCATGATTTTTAAATGCTTCTAATTCATGCACTTGATTATTTGCTTGTAGTAATTCATATTGTAGTTCTTTAATTTTTTCTGCCTGCTTGATAAGGGAATGGAAATCAATCTGTTCTACTTTTAAATTATTTGGTTGACCTGTACCACCCCAAAACATTTCTCCTGAGCCTAGAATGTAACATTCACAAATGCCTTTATCATTACGGTACTCGCTTTTAAAGCCGTAGGTTTCACCACGTTTAAATAATGTACCAGGCTCTAATTCACTTAATTTAATTTGTTCTGGCATTGTCATTCCCCTTCCTGAATAGAATTTATCGATTAATCCTCAAATTGTGAAGTAATTTAAAGCCCCTTAAATTTAAAATGTAGAATATATTCAGTCCTTTGGATGAATGATAAAACAATTAAATTTTGTAATATTAACATTGGTAACACAAATCATTTCAACTCGTTATCACTTTGATGTAACTATTTTTTATCTATGGAGGCTTGAAAATGGAAATTAATATGCGTTTAGAATTGTTCGTACAAAATTTGAAAAGGTCTGTTGACTTTTATAAAAATGTAATTCAATTAGAGTTATATTCTCAAAATGAAACTAGTGCTAGATTTAAATCGAAAAATCTTAATGTACTTTTAACGCAACAAAGTATCCTTTCAAACGACCATTATTTCAGCAATATTAATACCTCTCGAAAAGGAATGGGGGTAGAGATAATCATTATTGTTCCTGATATTCAAAGCTTTCATCAACGTGTATGCGAGATGCAAATTGAATTAGAATCCCAACTAAAACAGCAAGAATGGGGCCTGAAAGATTTTCGTTTGGTCGATCCAGATGGATATTATTTAAGAATCTCTTCACCCCCTAAATGAACACTCGGTTTTATTTACTCTTTTTATAAATGATTTAACCTTTCTTCAAGGATGATAATTCTAACTATCATCCTTTGTGACTATTGCTACGCTCTTTGGACGTACTATACACAATAGTATTTTCGAAAAGTCTTTTGCGCATGAACGGCAAATATGTCTACTTGCTAAATGTGTATGAAAGAATGTCGGCATATCTGAACTTACTTCATTAAAGCTACTCTTGCTGCACATTTTCTTTCTAGTGCTTTGAAATATTTATTATTTCTTTTTTGTACTCGCTTGTGCGAGAAAACTCTGTTTCACAATCACCACATCTAACAAGAAAGTCTACTTCATAACCACCTGTGTCTGACTTTTTCCCTGTGGCATTAGCTAAAACAATTGTTTTATGTTCACACTTCATTTTTCCACCATCCTTCCTGAACAATATCTTTCTGACACGATCCTCAAATTGTTCAGTATTAAATTTAATTTGTATGTCTACACTCTTTCTTAAAGGAGTGATAGGTTATGACAATTTCACATAAAGAATTCGATAGATTTTGGAATGAATATTTAATTGAATTTGAAATAAAAAATAAAGAATTTACTCAGATTCAAAAAGAAACCTTAGAAATTGTTGAAAAAATAATTTCTAATCCTAGCTTATATCATAAGGGAATTGTGAATGAAGCAATAAAATTAAAAGAGAATTTAATGCGGTAGATTACGATTACCGCATTTTTTTCTGCACAATGTCTTTCTGACACGATCCTCAAAATGTGCATTAACTTAACATTTATATAATTTAGTTTTAACCTTGTAATCAAATTCCTTTTACATAAAACATCAAAAATGACGATTAAATTTAGTCGATTGTTAGCCTATTGCCCTTTATTCCATATTTCACTCGAATAAAATACTACAAATGGAGGTGAAAAAATGGATAACTGTAGTAACTGTAATAAACGTTCCTGTTTATGTGGAAGCCAAATAGGACCATTCACAGCAGTCGATCTCTGTGGAATTACAGGCTCTATTCCTCCTGTAACACCAACAGCATGTAGCGGTCTTTGCGAATATGGTTATATATATAATCTAGGTCCTGAAACTGTAGCTGTAGAGGCTGATGTTATTTTTGATTCAACAGGTATAGTTACACCTGGAATTACGCACATTCCAGGAACCTCTCAAATTGTTGTTACCACACCAGGAATCTACGAGGTTACTTTCAGCGTATCAGGTGTTGAACCTAACCAATTTACACTATTTTTAAATGGTGTACCGATTCCAGAATCAGTCTACGGTTCAGGGGCTGGTACTCAACAAAACACAGGTCAGGTAATAATTGCTATACCAGCCGGCGGTATTCTTACACTTAGAAATCATACCTCCGCCGCAGCAGTAATCCTTCAAACTTTAGCAGGAGGCACACAAACAAACGTAAATGCTTCTATTATCCTTAAAATGTTAAGTCCTATTGTTTAAAGATAAAATACTCGGTAAAGATAGTTAGGAGTAAGTATCCTTTGACCAAGGATTTGCTCCTTTTTTCTTTTCAGATTTATTCATTTATATCAGGTAATTGATAACCCGTGTTCTCACTCTCTTACTGAACAATATCTTTCTTATCAAGACTAAAATCGAAAAAAATTAAATAAATTAATGGACCAAACATATTTTATATGACTAATATGTTTGGTCTTTATCTATTTAAAATATCGAATCTTAATGTACTTTAATAAAGTGTCTGTACTCGTCCCCCTTCATTCCAAAGTTCCTCTGCAACATCTCTGTCCGGGAAGTTTGTAACCATGTGATGATGAATATGAACCTTTTTTCCCTCTGCGTTATTAAATTCTGTTACGTAGATATACTTCAACTCGAATTTTTCGTACTTCTTCTGTTTTTTCAACCAACGCTTTGCTCTATCCCCTTTGCCTTTTCTGGCTTAGGGGATTTTCGTTTCTCTTTCACCTTTTTCACCTTGCTTTCAATGCCAATTAACGTCGCTACCGTCTCATTTAGCTATAAGTCTGAATTATTATTGCCCATAGTCAAAATATATGGGGTGTTGTACGGAATGGGAATGTCGGTATTCATGGTCTTAATTATCAACCCTGTATTTCTGTAGAAGATGAAGTGGCAGCACAGATTCAAGCAATTTTAACTGACGAGAGCATTTCCACTACTTATCGCGCATTGAAACACATGTATTATGCTATGCGTACACAAATTTTCTGGGATGGTAACAAACGAACAGCGCTTATTTCAGCAAACTATATCTTGCTACTTAATGGAAATGGCATTCTCCCTATTGAAGAAAAAAAACTAGAACACTGGAACGAACTCTTATCGGAGTTCTACGAAACTAACGAAGATGAAAAGATTATTGACTGGACATATAACAACTGTATTTTCGGCATTGATTATTAAGTGAAAGAAAAGTTACATCTCTCCTATCTAGGGAGAGTGGAGTGAAAGATTATTGATTAATTTGCAAATTAATTAAAAAAAGAGCAAGATAGAAATCTTGCTCTTTTTCCTTAGAAGAAAGGAGATCTATATGAGAGGATCAGTAAGGAAACGCGATAATCGGTGGTATTACTCATTTGAACTACCTACCAGGAACGGCAAACGGAAAAGAATTGAGCGTGTTGGTGGCGATACAAAGCCCGAAGCTGAAAAAGCTTTAACAACCGCGCTCAACGAACTAAACGAAACAGGTCGCTTTTTCGAATCTTCAAAATCGCCCCTGGAGGATTATATGTGGTATTGGTTTGCCGAATATGCATTACTCAATTTAAAAGAAAATACACAGGAAAACTATCGCATGGTTATAAAAAAACATATCGCCCCTCCAATAGGTGACATAGCGCTGCGCAATCTAACACCAACGATATTGCAAACTTGGATCAACGATAAGCGTCCCGAAGGATATTCCGACAAATCTATGTCAATTTTCCGTTGCGTCATTAACAGTGCTTTACGCCATGCAGTTTATCCGTGGGGTTTATTGAAGGAGAATCCTATGCAATATGTAACTATGCCAAAACGCCAACGTAAAAAAGTATCTAAAGAAGAATTTAAAATTATAAAGCGCGATGATCTCATTAGAATTATGGAATATTTAAAGTCTGATATGCCACTATATATGCCGTTTCATATCGGTTTACATACTGGATTACGTGTGAGCGAGGTTTGCGGCTTATTATGGCGAGGATATTGATCTCGATGAACGCACACTCACGGTCGAGCGTGCAATGGTAAATTCTAAAGGGGAATGGGTACTAAGTTCAACAAAGACTGCATCCAGCGAGCGAACTATACCGCTCGGTCCAACAATCATTAAATTGTTGAAAGAGCATCGCCTTTGGATTAAGAAAAATAAATTATTTTATGGACCACACTATATAGATAGCGAACATGTTTGTGTAAAAGAAAGTGGTGAACCTATTACTCCTAGTAGCATGAAATATAACACTAACAAATTAAAAAAAGAACTCCAAATTCCATTCAACTTTCACTCGCTGCGTCATACACACGCAACAATGTTGATGGAAAATGGAGCTAAAATAAAAGACATCCAAGCTCGGTTAGGTCATAGCCGATCTGCTATTACCATAGACACTTATTCGCATCTTACCGAAAAAATGCAAAAAGAATCAGTCGATATTTTCGAACGAGCATTGGATGACATCAAATAAAAACTTGCCGATCAGTTGCCGCTGGTCGGCAAGTTCTTTTAGTAGGAAAAATACATTGCGTCGGCAAAATGTCGGCAAATTCAATATTGGTCTTTTTTACCATACGCTCAAACCATTGATATATCAGCTATTTCGTATCATCCATTTTCAGAACAGCCATGAATGCTTCTTGAGGAACTTCGACCGAACCAACTTGTTTCATACGTTTCTTACCCGCTTTTTGTTTTTCAAGTAATTTACGTTTACGAGAAATATCCCCACCGTAACATTTTGCAAGTACGTTTTTACCCATTGATTTAATTGTTGAACGTGCTACAATTTTTTGACCAATTGCTGCTTGAATTGGTACTTCGAATTGTTGACGCGGGATTAATTCTTTTAGTTTTTCTACGATCACTTTACCACGCTCGTAAGCAAAGTCACGGTGAACGATGAAGCTAAGTGCATCTACTTGTTCACCATTAAGGAGGATATCCATTTTTACAAGTTTCGATGGTTTGTACCCAATTAATTCATAGTCAAACGATGCATAACCTTTTGTGTTCGATTTTAGGTAATCGAAGAAATCATAGACAATTTCTGATAATGGCATTTCATAAATGATGCTAACACGTGTAGTATCGATATAATCCATCGTCATGAAATTACCCCGTTTGATTTGACAAAGCTCCATAACTGCACCTACATAATCGTTCGGTACCATAATCGTCGCTTTGACATATGGCTCTTCTACACGGTCAATTTTTTGTGGATCTGGCATCATTGACGGGTTATCGACCTTCACTGACGAGCCATCTGTCATATTCACATCGTAAATTACAGATGGTGCCGTTGTAATTAGGTCAATATTGAATTCACGCTCGATACGTTCCTGTATGATTTCCATATGTAAAAGTCCTAAGAATCCACAACGGAAACCGAAGCCAAGTGCTTGTGATGTTTCAGGTTCATATTGAAGCGCAGAATCATTTAACTCTAATTTTTCTAATGCATCACGTAAGTCATTATATTTCGCTGTGTCTATAGGATATAAACCGCAATATACCATTGGATTTAAACGACGATAACCAGCTAATGCTTCTGTTGCTGGGCGTTTTGCGAATGTCACTGTATCCCCTACGCGCGTGTCGCCTACATTTTTAATTGACGCTGTTAAATAACCAACATCCCCAACAGTTAGTTCTGCTTGTGGTGTGATTTTTGGTGTATGAATTCCGACTTCAATAACTTCGAATTCTGCATCAGTGGCCATCATGCGGATTTTATCGCCCGCTTTTACTGTACCATTCATGATACGGATAGAGATGATAACACCTTTATACGCATCATACACTGAGTCGAAAATAAGTGCTTGTAAAGGCGCATCTGGATCACCAGTTGGTGCTGGTACCTTTTCTACAATCTGTTCTAAAATTTCTTCAATCCCGATACCAGCTTTAGCAGAAGCTAAAACCGCTTCAGAAGCATCTAGACCAATTACATCTTCTACTTCTTGACGTACACGTTCCGGATCAGCGGCTGGTAAGTCAATTTTATTGATGACTGGTAAAATTTCAAGGTCATTATCTAGTGCTAAGTAAACATTTGCGAGTGTTTGCGCTTCGATGCCTTGCGCTGCATCGACGACTAAAATAGCGCCTTCACAAGCGGCTAAACTACGTGATACTTCATATGTGAAATCGACGTGTCCTGGTGTGTCGATTAGATGAAATGTATACACTTCGCCATTTTTTGCTTCATATTTTAATTGCACTGCATTTAATTTAATCGTTATGCCTCGCTCACGTTCTAAATCCATTGAGTCGAGTAGCTGTGCTTTCATTTCACGGGACGTCAGTGATTTCGTTTGCTCTAGAATGCGGTCAGCAAGCGTTGATTTCCCGTGGTCAATATGTGCGATAATAGAGAAATTTCGAATATTCTCTTGTCTTTTTAAACGTGCTTCTCGGTTCATATCTTCCACTCCTAATTAAACTATAATGAATTATACTATGAACGATATGCAAAGTACAACAGCAACTAGACTTGAAAGCCTATAACATCAATACTTGAAGTGTTTTATGCTGTTTTTAGATTTTGCAAGATACGGCATATAAATGCATAGATTTGGGGCTAGGTGGGGCTAATAATCATAGGGCGAGCTTATGTACAGGCGTATGTGAGAAAGGAATGATTGGGGCATTTGCGTCCCTCTTTTTACATTTGGGCTGTTTTCTAAAAAGATTGATACTTTCAACATACTAGGGTACTTTATAAGGTTTCTGATCTCGAATATATTCTACAATTGGACAGGAAAATTAATGTACCAAACAAAAAAAGCTGCCAAGAGACCTGCAGCTTTTAGCTTAACTATTGCTAACATTATTATCAGCAACGTAAAAGTCGATATCGATTAAAGATGAAAGGTGGCTCTTGCATTACTCTGCATACGTCCAATCTAAGCGTGAACAGATTGTTGATCATCTCTTTTTCTTTGGAACACATAGTGCTCTGAAGAAATTGCTTGATGGATTGTAGTAGAGATGGCTTCAAACGATGTGTTGTAGGTTTCCTTTTGTTAGGGTTGCTACCGCAGTTGTGCCATCGTAATGGTAGTCCCTTTCATCGTCTGGTGTTGCGGCGGTGTTTTTGGTTCAATAAACAACGTTGCGTAATACGCATCCGCAATGACAATCAAGTAAATCACAAAAAGTAATAGTTTCATTCAACGGTTCAAAAATTCATGTCTCCCTTTTTTCAGTTCTCTCAATTCAAATTGTCTAGTTATAATACGAATGGTACGTGAAAAGGTTTCAAAAATAACAGCACGACAATTTTCTTACGATATTGAAAAAGCAAGAACGCAATAAGCATTCTTACTTGTGTGTTATATATCCCTTTACTGTCAGAAAAAACTTCAATTGAAGAAGAGTTTGTTATTCCTCAACATGCGTTTGATTCAGTAGTGCTTGTTGAATTAGATTTGTTAGCGTTTCGACTCCTTTTTGTTCCAAATGTACACCGTCTGGAGCAAAATATTCAGGATGATCAATGGCTGCGGCATGCCAATCGATCAGCGTAATATTGTCATGCTCTTGAGCCTTCCTATACAAAGCGTTATTCACTTTTCCTTCCCATGGACGTGGTACACGCGTATTTACTAAATAAAGGTGAGCATTTGAAAATGCTCCAAGAAGCATGTCTATTTGATTGTTAGTAAAATAACCATTTGTACCTAGTTGAATAATGACTGCTTTTTTCGATTGATTAAAATTAGCAAAAGCAGGTGCCAACTTGACAGCTTGCGAAACTTGTCTGCCAATTTTTGCATCAATTGTAATGTTAGGATATATTTTTTGTAAGCTTGAAGCAATATCAATCATTACAGAATCTCCAATGGCTAATATTCCCTCATAAGAATCATTCAATGAGTTAGAATTAGAATCGTTTGTCTCCGTTTGAGGCGTTTCTTTATTGTGTTCGATGTTAGTGCCAGCTATTTCTCCATTATCGCGAGATTTCTGATCCAATGTTTCCGGATTGTTATCGATGTCACTGCTTGAAGTCTGTGGTTCACCATCTATTTTTACATGCGTTGGATATAATTCTTTTGCATCCTTTTGTGCTTCACCAACTACCCCTGTAATGCCTGTAAAAAACACTAGAAGAAATAGTGGTAAAAGTACCGTTGATATTTTTCTTGCAAAAGAAAAACTTGCCCATTTTGTTAGATCGATTACAACATACTGACGATAAAATGAACGGAATCCACGTTTGCGAATCGGCGTTTCAATAAAACGATAAGACAGTTCAGCAATAATCAATATAACGATCATCTGTAAAGCGATACGCCAGTATACTGGATTTCCGATTTCGTGAACAGGGGTACCCAACACCATTATAGGATAGTGCCAAAGATAAATTCCATATGATCTTGAGCCTATCCAGCAAAAGGGCTTCCATGAAAGTAATTTTCCCAAAAAGCTAACTGGGTGACAAACACATGCTATCAATATCGCTGCATTTATCGAAACAAGGAACATGCCTCCTCTGTATAAAAACCCTTGATATTCATCTACAAAAAAAACACAAAGTATCAAGATACTAAAAGCAACCCAACTTGTTATATTTAGTTTATTGACGTGTTCGCTAGAAAGTTTTTGGGACGTAAGCCGTTTCATGGGCCAGACTAGTGCTAACCAACAGCCAATAAGTAACTCAAACGCGCGCGTATCGGTCCCATAATAAACACGACTCGGATCCATTCCTGGTTGATACAGTATGCTCATTAATATCGCCGAACATAATGCACTGATAAAGATAAATATCGATAATTTGCTTTGCTTTCTAAAAATATATAACCCAACTGTTAATATGATAGGCCATACAACATAAAATTGTTCTTCAATGGCTAGTGACCATAAATTTTTAAAGGGTGAAGGCGAACCGAAACTATCAAAGTATGAAAGTTTATGATAAACGAACCACCAATTGCTCATATAAAACAGAGACGAAACTGCATCTCCCCGCAAAGTATGTAGAAGTTCCTTGTTAAATAGCATTACCCAAACAAAAGTAACAATTATCATGACATATGCAGCTGGTAAGAGACGTCGAATCCTACCAATCCAAAATTGACCTAAACTTAACTTTAAGCCATTTCCTTTTACCGGTAAAATTGTGGAGGTTATTAAATATCCTGATAATACAAAAAAGATATCAACTCCTAAGAACCCTCCACTGGCCCAACTAAAGTTAAAATGGTAAGCAATGACAGATAGTACTGCTATAGCTCTAATCCCATCTAATCCAGGGATATAACGATGATTTAATGTCTTGCTTAACATAAAATTCCTCCAATAATCTGTACAACCTCTATTTTTATATGTTGCAAATTTTTTGTCTGATGATAAACAACGTCCCCTTTTTCGTTCTGAATCATTTTCTATATAAAAAGACGCATGATTTACTTTAAAAGTTTAAGACAAAAATTTTTTTACCTAAAACTAAAACAAAGGCTGACTTTGAAGGGTCTTCTATAGTGCTATCACGGTGCATAGCTAACAATTAAACTTCTTAGTGGTTATTTATTTTATGGACATCGAATTCTAGAAAAACAAAAACAACTTTTTAGCTCCATCTCCAGTTGCTTTGGGATGTAGCTAAAAAGTTGTTAGGGAAAAAGTGGCTAATAACTAGCCTTACTTTCTCTATACTTTGATATATTAACGTTTTGAATTATTTGAAGTCTCATATTAGTTAATCATGGTGTATTTTTCAATTCTAACAATGACTATTATTTTTTCTCCGCTGCGAAAGCTTTCGCAATAGCTTTCCCTAAAACGGCAATTGTTCGATTGATTTCTTCTTCAGTATTGCCAATTCCACCAACCTCTACAATCATCATTTGTTTTGCTAAATCCTGATTGTAACGTCCGTCCACGCCATCGCCACTTTTTGAGATAACACCTTTGGAAATATTAGGAACAATCGAATTTAAGGTTGTTGACAAACTTTCAGCATATGCCGTGTTCCATCGATAATTTACATGCTCAGCCCCTACAACAAGGGCAATTTTCGCATAGTTTTCACCATTCAATGTTAAAGTTGTTCGATCATGTTTTAAAGAATCTCGATGCAAGTCTAATATTAAATCATATTTATTTGTTTCCAAATGTTTACTCAAATGTGGTCTCATCACATTGTAAGCTTCATGATACCCTCTGCCTTCTAGTTTAATTTCTTTCATGACATCTACATCTAAAACATCTGTTTGCAGTCCATTTACATTAAAATGATTGACAATCATATCTTGCAAACTAAAAATATTGGTCGTTTCATGAGAAGTTGCTACTTTTCCGTTGACAGCTTGCACAATCGGTTCATATGCTTCATGTGAATGGGTAAATAACAATAAAACTTTAAAGGGATCTTTCGTCTGCTCTAACACACTTTGTTCAGCTAAATTAGTAGCGGCAAACACGACTTGTTTATCCTCTTGTTGTTTTAACGGAGTCGATGCTTGCTTGTTGAACGGAAGTTGCCCAGCAATGACAGGTAATACGAAGAAGAACAATAATAGACCAGTTGACCATTGTAGTTTTTTTAGCAAAGTCACACCCTCCTCCCCTTATCGTATGGAGGGGATGTGTCTTTTAGAACGATGAAATTATAGTTCGCTTGCCCATTTCGTTAGCATAGAAGAAATGAGTGTTGCATACTTATCAATCCAATAGTCTGCCTCCTTTGGCGTGACCATCAGCTGTGAATGAGAGGCCGCAAATGTTTCTTCAAACAATTGTTGTCGCTCCTCCTTTGACCAAGTAGCCCATTCCCCAAAAATAGGTGTTATCAGAGACATATCTAATTCTTTATTAGTGTCTGGTTGCCAAGAAGACAGTGATAACTTAGATGAAGGTTTACCACGTTCTGCGACACGTGCCGCTATAGAGCGTAGCATCAGTTCTACAGCATCTGCAATTAAAACGGGTGCATCCACTACTGTTGGGATACCAATTGCTGTCACAGGCACGCCAAGCATTTCAAATGAAATTTCCTGGCGCTGGTTCCCTACACCAGAACCAGGGTGAATCCCCGTATCTGTAAGCTGAACTGTTTTGCATAAACGGCTACTTGCCCTCGTTGCGAGTGCATCGACGACGATAATTAATTTTGGTTTTATACGTTCTGCCAACGCCGCAACAAATTCACCTGTTTCATAGCCAGTCTGGCCGGTTACACCTGGAGCGTACATCACGAATTTGTCATCGATTTGCTCTAGACTATGCAAATGGTCTATCAAATAAGGGCCGATAGCATCCGGTGTAATTGTGCGATTTCCTAAACCTATAATTAAAATTTTGTCATCATCTTTCCATGAAATCGATTCATGTAATTTTTTAAAATTCGTCAGGAGTGCTTTCTCTAGCTGTTGAAAACCATCCTTATCTTCTAATGTAAGGGTTGGTACGGACAGGGTAATATACTGCCCTTGCTTTTTACCGATTTGCTTTTCGCCCTCACCGTTGACTTGCACATCCGTAATTTTCACTCGGCCAGCATTTCGATCTTCAACTTGTATACCACTCGACTGCTCTAGCGTTTGTTTCTGTTCCCTCGTTTGATGTAAAACAACCTCATCTGATTCATCAATTAAGTCTGAACGTTGCCAATTTAAATTTTGCATATAATTCACCTCAATCGGTAGTTTGTTCAAACTGTCAAGTAAATATTCTTTGCATTTATCTATTGCAATTTAGCCTAGCGTTTGTTAAAATGATTTTTGTTGTATTGACACAAGAAATCAATGAGAAGATATCATCTCGTACCTAATTTAGGAGGTGAAAGATATGCCAAACATTAAATCTGCGATTAAACGCGTAAAAGTTAACGCAAAAGCTAACGCTGCTAACTCTCAAGCTAAATCTGCAATGCGTACTACAGTGAAAAAAGCTGAAAACGCTGTTGCTGTTAACGCTGAAAACGCACAAGAACTTTTACAAGCAGCTTACAAATCTTTAGATAAAGCAGCTTCAAAAGGACTTATCCACAAAAACGCGGCGGCTCGTAAAAAGTCTCGCCTAGCTAAAAAAGCGTAAGTGTTTATAAGATCAGTTTACTCTCTTAGGAGTAGCTGATCTTTTTTCATTTTTAATGAGAGAAGACTGCCCAACATTAATATTGGACAGTCTTTTTTAACAAATCTAGACAATGCGTTTTACTAGTGGTATTTTTTGAATGATCCATACAATCATCGTGGACAGCACTAGAATAATGAACACTTGCATTGGAATGGCCATAATCGGCTTTAAAAAAAGCTCATCGTCTTCAAAAAAGTAAGGACGTACTTTATCAAGAATCATCGCATGAACTAAGTACACACCAAAACTTGTTTGGCCAATTAGTTTTATAATTCCGCTTGTCCTATAAGTGCCGCGAGCAGCTTTTCGATTGACCCAATATTTCACAAAGACAAAGAGTGCCACACTCATTGCAATGACATTGGGACTGGAATACGAAAAAGCATAGCTTGTGAATTGTCCCTGCTCCGCCGTTAAAACATTTGTCCGTAATACCGTTTCCATTGCTCCGATAAACCCTAAGACATATATCCCTATACGCCATTTCTTTGTTAACTCAAATGCCGCCAAGTAATAGCCCAGTAAAAAGAAGCCAATGTATTCACTCAACGGGAAAAACAATGTAAATTCATTACTCACTATATAGGAATAATAGCGCAAGACTCCATAAAATAAAATCCATAGAACCACCACATAGCCAATCATTTGTTTGGATGCATGATTGACAAAAATATTAACTATCGGTGCTAGCAAATAAATGCCGATAAGTGCATAAAAATACCACAAATGATAATATATTTGATTATTAAAAAACATAATAAAAAATTCTTTCCATGAATAACCAGGGCTCCACATATATGTTGCCCATGCGTAATAGATAATTGACCAAGCAATAAACGGCAGTAAAATTTTATTGGCTCGTTTTTTGAAAAAGATACCTAGTGGTTCTTCCGTTCTGCCCAGCAGAAGTGCCCCACTGATCATTAAAAAAATTGGCACACACCAGCGAGACAAAGCATTATAAATAATGCCGATTTGCCAATCAATTTCATTTATTTTGCCATAAAGTACGACATACGGAGTCGCTACATGCAATAATAACACGCCTAAAATTGCAATGGCACGTAAGCTATCCATATACTGAATTCGTTTTTGCACGTTCAAAACCTCCCACGACATTATACAACCATTTAAGTCTAACTCAAAAATAAATTTTACAGTTGTCGTAGTAAAAACAGCTCTAAATAACGCTCACGATTACCACCGGCCGTTTTTAGTTGTAAATCTACTTCAGCTAATTGGTATAGAGCCTTGAGTAAACTTTCCTCCGAGGGACGATTACGCTGTTCAACCATTAACTTCACACGATAAGGATGAATTTTTAAATTTTTGGCAATTTGCTGCGGATGATAACCTTTTTTCAATAAATAAAAAACATTCGACATTGTACGTACATTGGATGCTAGAAGACCTACAAGCATGATGGGTTCTTGCTTTTGGCGCAGCAAATCGTGATAAATAGATAGTGCCGCAACAGGCTCATTGGCTAAATAAGCATTCAACATTTTGAAGGCATCCTGTTCCAATGTTTTCGCCACTAAATCCTCAACTAAAGTAACTGTAATTTCCCCACCCTCTCCTAAATATAAGGACAGTTTTTCAATTTCCATTTGAAGTTGAAGCATGTTTGAGCCAACCATCGTTACAAGCTGTTCAATGGCATTTTGTGTAATAGTGTTTCCCTGTGCCTTGACAAGCCCTTGAATCCACACAGCTAAATCTTGCTCTTTCGGTGTTTCTGCTTGTACTAAAAAGGCATGTTCTTTCATCATTTTCGTTACTTTTTTACGTTCATCAAGCTTTTCATATGGGGCAATAAAAACCGTCACAGAAAAATCTGAAGGATTTCCTAGCCATGCCTCTAACCGTTTCACATCGTGATCAATTTTTTCTTTACCTTTTTCTGTCGCTTTTAAAAAGGAAGCATTTTTGGCAATAATAAGCTTACGTTCTGAGAAAAAAGGGATGGTATCTGCTTCGTCAATCACTACATCAACGGGCGTTTCTTCTAAATCAAATGTAGTCATTTCTACCTCATCATTTGCAGCAATTGCTTCTTTTAAACGTTTTACAGTTTCATCTATAAAATAGCTTTCCTCCCCAACGAGCAAATAAACTGGCGAAAGCTCACCTTTTTTTATGTTGTTCCAAACGTTTGAAATCATTGTTTCCCCTCCATTTAGCAATAGAAATAGTATACATGATTTATGGCCCTTTGTGACTTTGACTAATTTGTGTCCCTTGCAGCACGGTTAATTCACGTTTTCGATATAGCTTTTATGAAAATGATGTCTTATAATAAATAACAGAATTGGAGGGATAACAATGAATCCATTTGAAGGTAAAAATATACAATGCAGACGTAACGATGCAATCGACTCAGGCATTGGTTTCGGCGTATCTTTTGCAGTCTTCGCTATTATGTTCATCATCGCAATAGTAGTAGACTACGCTGCAATGTAAATCTACCACTCAGACAGGTGAAAAGACCTTGTTCAATATTGGACAAGGTCTTTTTCTGTATGCATTGTCCATCTATTCGCTTGTATTCGGATTTCAATAGTGCCATCGATTGCAGTTGTCCTTGTCATTAATTGACGCTTTCTAAAACGTTCTACAACCATATCATGTGGGTGTTGATAGCGATTATTGAGCCCTGCACTAAAAATTGTCAATTCAGGCTGTAACAGTTCAACAAAAGACTCGATGCTTGATGTTTTACTGCCATGATGCCCTGCCTTTAAAAGCGTCATATTCGCTAACAGGCTTCCATAAAGCTTGATGAGCTCTCTTTCCCCATCCTCCTCTAAATCACCTGTTAGCAACGCTCTAAACGTCCCTTGTTGCATATATAAGACAATTGAATCGTCATTGCCCTCGTAATCCGTATCACGGGGCCATAAATAGTGAAAGCTTGACTCGCCCATTTGCCAGGCTGTTCCCTGCATCTTTTCCTTCACAGGCACTTTTTGTTGCGACGCTTCTACTAACAAATCTCGCATCACAGGTTTATCCATGGAGCCAGGCGTTACATGAATTTCGAGCATACGAATCTCCTTTAATACTTCTTCTGCTCCCTCTACATGGTCTGCATCCGCATGTGTGACTAAGAAAATATCTATTGTTCGGATCCCTTTGCCCTTTAAAAAAGGTACAACAACCTGTTTTCCAACCTCATATGGGCTACGAGATGTCTTCCATGCCTCCTGTTCAAAGCGCAGAAGCCCACCGGCATCCACAACATACACAGCCTTGCGAAAAGGCAATTCAATAACGGTACAATCTCCCTGACCTACATTTAAAAACGTGAGCTTTGTATCGTTAAATAACATTGGAGCGATGTGAATACACATAGCTGGGATGATAAGCACTGTTATAAATTTTCCATAGTACCGTTCCTCTAAAAAATATAAACCTGTTAACACACTAACAAATGCCAAACAAACAAGCCAAATTGCAGGCTTACCAGGTGTCCAAAGTTGATATGGAAATGTTTGTAAATATACGATTGCCTCCGTCAGTAAAACACGTAACGGCTCATATAGATGGAACACGCAGTTTGCTGCAGGTATGGATATATACGTTATAACTAGCAGCACAATATTAGATGGTAATATTACAAATGAAAACAATGGTACGAAGACTATATTTGCAAAAAATGAGGAAATGGAAACTTCATAAAAATGATGAAGTAATAGTGGATAAACAAGCACTTGGCAAACAACTGTTATTAAAAATGACTGCATCAACCAGCCCTTTGACAGTTTAAAGAGTACTCCTGAATAGACAATGCCCAACGTAGCTAAATACGATAATTGAAATCCTACCTGAAAAATGACACCAGGTTCAAGTAGAATAAAGCCAATAAAGCTAATTGCTAGTGCATCATCAATAGGCACTTGCCACTTCACATACCGCATCAGCAAGACAAATTCAACCACTGAAACTGCACGCCATACGGAAGGGGCACCACCAGCCAAAATTCCGTACATAGGTAAAATAATAAGTAAAACAACCCTAGCTATTTCTTTGCGTACACCAACACGCAATAGTCCTTCGTAAAACAGCCATGACACGAGTGCTACATGTAGACCTGAAATCGCAAACAAATGCGTAATGCCAAGTTTTTGATAAGCACGTTGTAGTTCATCGTCGACATGATCTTGCAAGCCTATAAGAAGCGCCTGTGCCTCTGCAGCTAATGATTGTGGGAACGTAGCCTCAATATGCTTTTTCACCTGCAACCTTTGCTTCGCAAGAAAGGATCGAATCGATTTTTCTGTGGATACGTAGGACCAGTCTGTCACTTCGAATATGCCATTTGCACCTTTACTCACCAAATAATCTTGCATTGAGAAAGCATAAGCGTGTGCAGGGGGTGTTGGCGCTACAAGTTCGCCTTGTACAAGATAGTTGAAGCCTGTAATTGATGTATTTATATAAAAATTTTTCTCTTGCTCTGAGGCAAAGCTATACACAACATAAAGCTTTTCACCGGTCTCTGTTTTCGCAAAGCCACGTAGCTTTTGCCCATTGATTTTATATTCGTTTGTCCATGTTAATTGAAAGGATGACGGTAAAGGGGAAGGTTCCGTCAATTGCACGACTAATAAGAAGAAAAATGAAAGAAGTCCAGCGCTCACAACGAGCGCTGAAAACACATGTGTCTCACCTTTATAGATTAGCCACATTGCCAGTAGTAGTAAAATAATGAGTAGCCATGCTGACTTGTGTACGGCTATGGATGCTACAAGTACAGCTAATGCTAGGTAAATCCATTTATGTTTTACAGTGTTTTGCCAAATAATGCACTCACCTTCTGTTCATAAGGGAGTAATTTTTCTGCCGGTAGGCCACTCTCACGTAACTCATTCAGCATGTCTATGTACAAAGCTAATTTTTCATTGCTTAAGAAGTCAATTTTACGTTCATCAAATGGTACATGCAAGACTTCCACGCCCGCTTTTCTAAATAATTCTTGTGCATACGGGTTGTTTTTATAGTCTGTAGCATAATACACGCGCTCAATACCAGCTTGAATAATTGATTTTGTACATGGTAGGCAGGGGAAATGCGTAACATATAGGTCTGCACCCTTCGTTGGTGTACCATATTTTGCACATTGTAGAAGTGCATTCATTTCTGCATGTATTGTACGCACACAATGATTATCCACAACATAGCAGCCTTCTTCAATACAATGTTCATCACCAGTAATCGAACCGTTATAGCCTCCTGCAATAATACGTTTATCACGTACAATTGTTGCACCTACCGCTAGTCTTGTACAAGTGCTTCGTAATGCGAGTAAATGGCTTTGTGCCATGAAAAATTGATCCCAAGTAATACGCTCCATATGACTACCTCCAATAATATTAGGCTATCGCGACTAACTGTCAACGATGCTTTTCTACTCTAGTGTAGCCCTTTTCGAAAAGAGTCGTCAATATCTCAAAATATTGAAGAGTTTAATTAACCGTGATTGAATCTTTTAGTTTTTCAAATGTCTTATCGCCTATACCGGTAATCTTTTTTAAATCTTCTATGGATTTAAAGCTACCGTTTTCCTGCCGATAGGCAATGATACTTTGCGCCTTAGACGGTCCTATTCCAACTAAAGTTGTTAGTGTGGCAGCATCTGCCTTATTTAAATTTACCTTTCCGTCTTTCACGCCCTCATTCCCTTTAGTTGTTTCAACTGTCGGCATAGCGATAAAACGAGACGGTACTTGTTCTAGTTGCTCACCCTTTGCAGGTATATAAATGACCATTTCATCTAACACTTTTTGTGCATGATTCATAAACTGTGTATCTGCATCCTGTGTATAGCCACCTGCAAGCTGGACGGCATCTATGATACGTTGCTCAGGTTTAAGCGCATAAACACCAGGATGTAATACAGCACCTTTTACATCAACAATCACCTGTTGAAAGACCGCTTCTTGGACAGGCTCTACCGTTTCTGTTTGTTCAGTAAGTTGGATTGTTTCGATGAGCTCTTCTTGGGGAGGTGAAGAGTCAAAACTCGAAAAATAGAAGTAACAAAGTCCACTGATGACAAGTATGCCGGGGAGCAACACACTTTTATACTTTTGCCATAAAGATTGGATCATAACAAACATCCTTTCTAGTCAAAAGGCACATCATATGGAGCTATCTTTATTATACAATATTCCCTTAAAATTTAAAAAGTATTGTATCACTCTATTATCGATTTATATTTTAATTTTAGCTCTTGTGTTAACACACCTTCCTTATTGAAATGGTTAACATAAACAAACTGCATCATATCTTCCTCATCAAGTAACATAACTGTTAAAATAAGCTGAATAATAGGTGCTAACTCTATGGGATTAGCATACATCGTATTCCATGCGCGAACTTTCAACTCCGAATCGTTGCCAAGTGCTGCTTCTTAGGTACAGGCTCACTGAAATCTTTGAGCATGTCTATGGATGGAAAGATTTAAAACATCAAGTACTTATTTGATGGACTACGACTGCTGTTGGACATAAAAAACAGCCCTATAAAGTTTAGAACTTCAACAGGGCTGTCCATTATTTCACCGCACGTATAAAAATGCGTTCGCTTTCGTATTCAGGTGCTTCGTCTGTAAAATCAGCCGTTACCTCAACATCCGTAAAACCAATAGTACGAAGCCATATTATATACTGTTCAATCGGGAATGTGCGTTGTACATGCTCCTCATCGAAGCGTTCGTACAAATCACTTGCCGCATCACGCACATAAAACGTCATTTGATGGACAACTGAATGGTCAAAGTCACCAGGTTCAGTATGCCATACATAACTAATATCACCATCATCATACGTAAAAGGTCCATCTAAAAAGATGTCATCCATTTTAAATAATGAATGGACATCAAAGAATAGCTGTCCACCATCTCGTAAAGCCTCGTAAATATGTTTTAATGTTGCATAAACATCCGCTTCCTCAACAACATAATTGAGTGAATCAATTGCAATAGAGATAACATCAAAATTCACAAAACCGTCTAATTCATGCATCGACATACAGTATAGTGGTACATGCAAGCCTACATCTGCGAAACGCTCCGCCGCAATGGCGAGCATCTCCTCAGATAAATCGACTCCACTTACCTTGTAACCAGCATTTGCAAGCATTAGACCAAGCACACCTGTGCCGCAGCCAATATCTAAAAGATTCGAGAATTGTTTGCTCGGTGCATGCCGCATCACCCAATCCACATAGCTACTATAAGGAATGTCAATTTGCAGCTCATCATACACCTGAGCAAAACGCTCATAGCTACTCACTTACGCCTCAGCAATGTCTAACTGAGGTGCATCGCCCCATAGACGCTCTAAGTTATAATAAGCACGCTCATCCTTGTGGAATACGTGTGCCACTACATCACCTAGGTCTACAAGAATCCAACGTGCGCCATCAAAACCTTCCACACGACGAATCTCATGACCCTCTTTTACTGCCACATCTTGTAATTCACGTGCAATAGCTTGCACTTGGCGGTCTGAGTTACCATGAGCAATAATGAAGTAATCTGCTAATAGTGAAATACCTTGCATATTTAACACGACAATATCCTCACCATGTTTGTCGTCAATTGCTTTGTAAGCTGCCTGTAATAAAGTTGAAGTCATCCTTCACTGTCCTCTCTTTTCATCATATCGTTATAACAATCTATTGATAATGGATAAATCGGTTGCTTTGTATCAATTAAAAACGCCAATGTATGACGTACACAAGCACTCACAGCCTTATCCAAATTCTTTTGTGCCTTCTTGCGCAGACGTTCTACACCATTAAATTTTCGATTAGGTTCAATCATATCTGCAACAAAAAGTATTTTTTCTAAACGGCTCATGCCCACGCGCCCTGTTGTGTGAAAACGTATTGCATTTAATATATCTTCCTCAACAATGCCAAATTCATGTTCTGCAATATACGCTCCAACTGGTCCATGTAGTAATTCACTACCCCATCCAATCAGACGGTGATCCAGTTTTTCGTCTCGAACAATTTTCTCCATCCAAGCTATGTCTGCGTACTTTGCAATATCATGCAGTATGGCCGCTATTTCAGCATTTTTCTCGTTCTCGCCATAGACCTTCGCTAACGCAATCGCTGTTTCCATCACACCTATCGTATGAATATAGCGTTTTTCAGGCATTCGTGGCTTAATCGCCGCTAAATACTCTTCACGTTCCATATAGACCTTCCTCTCGTATGAACGTCTCTACCGCTTCAGGCAGTAAAAATGTTACCGTTCCACCAGTAGCAAGGCGTTCACGAATCAAGGTTGACGATAAGTCGATTTGTGGCACTTCCACCATTAATACAGGGTACTCGGTTCGTGCCTCCGTACTTGGACGTTTCACACCTACAAATTGTACAAGCTCTACTAATTCGTCAATACAGTACCACGTATGAAGCGAATCAATCATATCTCCACCAATGATAAAGTAAAACTTTACATCCGGCTCTCTCGCACATAATGCAGCAAGTGTGTCATACGAATAGGATACGCCACCTTTGACTACCTCATACGACTCTACACGAAATTGCGGATATGGACTTATTGCACGCTTTACCATTTCAAGGCGATGAGCATCACTTGCATCATGTCGAGCTTGTTTATGCGGTGGTAATGCATTCGGCATAAAACGGACTTCATCTAATGCCAACGCATGAAATACTTCATTCGCCATCATTAAATGTCCGATATGTGGTGGATTAAACGTCCCTCCGAGTAAACCGACTTTCTTCATTGTCTCACCTATTTCGCTGCTTTTGGTAATACAATCTTTTTGTTCGTGCGTGATTCTTTATATAAAACAACTGTTAGACCTATTAATTGAACAAGCTCTGCATGTGCCCCTTTCGCAAGAGCCTGTGCCACATCATGCTTGTCCTCTTCACAGTTATCTAAAATACGTACCTTAATAAGCTCACGTACTTCTAATGCTTCTCGAATTTGCTTTGTCATTTCGTCATTAACGCCGCCTTTTCCTACTTGGAAAATTGGAGTTAAATGATGTGCTTCCGCACGTAAAAAACGCTTTTGTTTACCTGTTAACATAAAAATTATTGTCCTCCTAATTGCGCCTTCAATTGCGCAATCATTGAATTTGTATTTGGGTATTCGCCAAGCCAGTAATTGAAAGCAATTGCTCCTTGATGCACGAACATTCCAAGACCTGCAACGACAGTTGCCCCTTTTTCCTCAGCCGCTTGTAAAAAAGGCGTCATTAATGGATTATACACAATATCCGCAACAATTGCGCCTTTTGCAAGTCGATCTAGTGAAAATGGCATTGAAAAATTACCCGTAGCAAGCCCAGCTGACGTCATTTGCACTAAAATGCTGAAGTCGGCCAATGTTTCCTCTGCCTGTGCTAACGAAATGGCACGACCAGTACCCATTTCATCGACGATAGTTTGTGCATTCGCGACAGTACGATTAGCAATCGTTAAATTTGTATAGCCTTGCTGATGCATTGCAAAAGCGATGCCACGTGCCGCTCCACCAGCTCCAATAAGAAGCACAGGCTTTTCTTTCTGCGATGTGCCAATCGCTTCTTCAAGTGAGCGAACAAATCCAACACCGTCTGTATTATAGCCTTTTAATTTGCCTTCATTTGTCCGTACAACTGTATTTACTGCTCCCATTTTCTCTGCTAACTGATCTAGCTCATCTAAATAAGGAATGATCGCTGTTTTATGTGGGATTGTGACATTCCAGCCACTTGCACCTAATGTTTTAAAACCACTAACAGCCGCCTCTAAATTTTCTGATGGCACATGCACTGGTATGTACGTTGCATCGATTGCCATCTCCTCAAACCAAGCATTGTGCATTGCTGGTGATTTCGAATGCTCGATTGGATCACCAATAACTGCAAACCATTTCTTCATTTTCTAGTGCCTCTTCTCTTCTAATAATTAAATGAGTGACGGACGAATCGATACTTGTACACCTTTTGGTGCATGAGCGGCAACGACAACATTTGCATGCTGTATCGTAATCCAACCGAGACCAGAAAACACCACATCGGTTTTTGCTTCTTTTATGGAAAATTCGTGACGTACCAATTCTGGCAATTGGTCGATAAAGTTTGCCGTTGGGGGTGCAAGTAATTCGCCTTTATGCTCAGCATACAATGCATCCGCCTTGTCAAGCTTTGTTCTGTGAATTGGCAAATCATTAGCCACATGTACCGTAAATGCTGAACGCTCACCTTGGATAAAGTCAAAGCGTGCAAGTGCCCCAATAAATAAAGTTTGACCAGCATTTTGCTGATATACTTTAGGCTTAATTTCTTTTTTGGGCATAATATATTTCAATTCACTTGCGTCAATATGGTGTGCCATCTGATGGTGATTAATAATCCCCGGTGTATCATATAATGCACTACCATCATCGAGTGGAATTTCAATCATATCTAATGTCGTTCCTGGGAAATGAGACGTTGTAATCACTTCCCCTTCACCAGTTGCTTGTTTTATGATGCGGTTAATGAACGTTGATTTCCCAACATTTGTACAACCTACAACATAAACGTTTTGCCCATTACGGTATTCGTCGATAGCCTCCATTGCTTCAGCCATGCCTTTACCCTTATGTGCACTGACTAAAAGTACATCAATTGGTTGTAAACCGAGTGCCTTCGCTTCTCTTTTTAACCAATTAATGACTTTCTTAGGCTTCACAGATTTAGGTAGTAAATCGGCTTTATTTGCTACTAGTAACACTGGATTTTTGCCAACGAAGCGGTGTAGACCTGGCAACCAGCTCCCATTGAAGTCAAAAATATCAACTATTTTTACGATTAAGCCTTGCTGTGTTCCTAGACCATTTAAAATACGTAAAAAGTCGTCATCTGTTAATGACACTGGTTGAATTTCATTGTAATTTTTCAAACGGAAGCAACGTTGGCATATGACCACGTCTTTTTCTAATGATGAAGGGGGTGCATACCCAACTGCTGTTTTATCTTCTGTTTGAATTGTCGTACCACAGCCAATACAATTTGGCATTTCGTTCATTCTTTTTCCTCCCAAGTAAGTATTCCTTTTCGTTTTAAATCATTGAACACTCGGCGTTCAATGAAACGATTAAATTTTGTAACGAGCCCATCAGATTGTGCAACCGGTTTTACTAAAACCGTATGCAAGTCCAATCGATTAGCCCCCATTACGTCTGTTAGTAGCTGATCTCCAACCATTACTACTTCATTTGGACGTAACCCTAGTTGAATAATGGCACTATAAAATGCATTACGGAATGGCTTTTTCGCTTTATGGATATACGGAATCCCAAGTGGTTCAGCAAAATGTTTTACACGTGCCTCATTGTTATTCGACGCGATGATAACACGAATGCCCGACTCTTTCATAATACGTAGCCAAATAATTAGCTCTTCAGTTGCGTCTGCACGATCCCATTCTACAAGCGTGTTATCTAAATCCGTAATAATGCCTTTAATACCTAGTTCTTGAAGCTTTTCTGGTGTGATTTCAAAAATACTCGTCACAAATTCATCTGGTAATAAAAAATTATACAAAATAGCGACCCCTAATCTAAACGTATTATTCGACCATTATAGCATATTTGCAAAGGCTTCACCCATTCGAATTGGGCTACCTTGCACTACATTATCAGTAAATGCAATGGCATCTTTTTCAAAAAGCATAACTACTGTTGAACCGAATGAAAAATAGCCGACTTCCTCGCCCTTACGCCAATGAGCTGTTGTATTTGTCAACACAATGGAGTTTACAAAGGTAGCACCAACTTTGATGAATGCGACTTGTTGGTCATTCACTGTTTTCAGCTCCGTCACTTGACGATAATTATGTGAAATCGGTTTTTTACCATATGTGAGACCCAGTTGATTAACTGGGTAGGACGTTTGACCGAGTGTATATTGTCGTAGTACATGGCCATCAATTGGGCTATGTATCCGGTGATAATCCGCTGGGCTTAAATAAAATACGATGTAATGTCCATCTGCATAGCGCGCAGCACGCTCTGCATTCCCTAGTAAGTCTTGCAAAGAATAGGGCTTGCCTTTCACAAGAAAAGTCATATCCCATTCAATTCGGCCAAACGATTCCACTTTCGCATCAACAGGACTTGCATAGACTGTTGGACTTTGTTCGATTGGTCGTGCTTCTTCTAAAAGCTCTCGTGTAAAAAAGTCATGTAAACTTGAAAATTGTTGTGGTTTTTTTGAAACTTCTTCAAGGTTAATATCGTATATTTTCATATAGCTTGGAATAATACGTTTACTCCACTTTGCTTTTGCAATAGTTTGCAAAAGATGGGAAGATTGCTTGCCATTCGTTAATTCTATCAAACGTTGATACAGTTTCTCTTTCATAAAGCAAAACTCCTATCGATTAAATTAGACTGTCAATTTTTTCGCATCCGAAGTATAATGGTACAATATCTTAAGTGCAAAGGAGTGATCCCCCTTGTTTTTTTATCACAAGTTGGTGGATACCACGGTTAAGAAAATGAAATCGCACGCAGCAAACTTCATTACAATTAGTAATATGTCCTTTGGTGGCGCGGCCATTATGGCCACTTTACATGAATATTATAGCTATAGTGTCCTGTTTATCTTTATTGCAGCCCTTCTTGATCGCTACGATGGAAAAGTAGCGCGCGCGCTCGGACAAGAATCTGAGTTAGGTAAGCAATTAGATTCTATGAGTGATATTATATCATTTGGTGTAGCACCTGCATTATTAATGTATGAAGTTGTCCTAGTCGACTTTGGTTTTGTCGGTATGATGATGACCGTTCTTTACATCGTCTGCGGTGCAATGCGATTAGCTCGCTTCAATATTAGTGAAGCTAACGGCTTTTTCACAGGGTTACCGATTACAGCTGCAGGTACGTTATTAACATTAACGTATTTTGCATCAAATACGTTCCACCCTGCGTTTTATCTTTTCCTTTTTCCAATACTAGCGTTATTAATGATTAGTACATTTACGCTAAAAAAAGTGTAACAGCAAACTTGCTGTTGCACTTTTTTTCATTGAACGCCGTTTCTTAACATATACTGTCGAAAAATGGGGAAAGGATGAAATCATTCAATGAGCGGAATTTTTACTTCTATGCTTCAATTATGGTTTGAGATCCCAGCATTATTAGGTTA
This sequence comes from Lysinibacillus parviboronicapiens, assembly GCF_003049575.1. Lineage (GTDB taxonomy): Bacteria > Bacillota > Bacilli > Bacillales_A > Planococcaceae > Lysinibacillus > Lysinibacillus parviboronicapiens. The sequence goes on from NZ_PYWI01000013.1 coordinate 32,031, forward strand.
CTTAAAAGGGCAAACATTCCATAAACCCTTTTCAAAGGAAGAGGAAGCTGCTTGTATTGAACGATTTTTAGGTGGTGATGAGCAAGCACGTCTAGATTTAATCGAACGCAATATGAGGCTCGTCGCACATGTCGTAAAGAAATTCCATCCAAAACATGAGCAGCTTGATGACTATATTTCCATCGGTACGATTGGTCTTATGAAGGCCGTTGAAAGCTATACCCCTGACAAAAAAACACGGTTAGCTACGTACGCAGCACGCTGTATCGAAAATGAAATTTTAATGCATCTGCGTACCCAAAAGAAAGTTCAAAAGGATGTATCCTTGTTTGAACCAATTGGTACAGACAAAGATGGCAATGCTTTGCAAATTCGTGACCTTCTACAATGTGATGAAGAAAGTGCGACAGAAAAGCTCGAACATAAGGAACACGTTGCACAGCTATATCACTATTTACACATGCTCGATGAACGTGAGCTTGAAATTGTGACACTCCGTTATGGCTTAAATCATCAGGATGCACTCACGCAAAAAGAAATTGCTGCGCGTTTGAACATTTCTCGAAGCTATGTATCTCGCATTGAAAAGCGAGCACTCATTAAACTCTATCAATTTTATAAACGGGATCAAAAGTCTATTGAGTAGTTTATTGTAATTTGTTAAAGACAAAAATTCAACACAAGTCATAATAATTCATGACCGCGTCTAAAATTATTAGTCTAAGTAGCTTGTTATCTCCTCTGATAAGAAAAAACTCCTTTGCGGCTTTAGCAGCCTCAAAGGAGCTTTACATACTATTAATGAGTAGCTTCAGAAAGTTCAGCTGATATAAGTGAACCGATTAACGTCGTAAGAATGACTACACCTGCTGTCAAAAATAACATCATTCATGCCTCCCATCCGAATGTAAAGAGAATTTACCCCATATTAACGGGTGCTCTGACACCTATCTTCAAGGTGAGTAGGTGCGCATTTATGAGGGCTAATAGGAACACACATACAGTTCACCGCATTGTGTGGTACCGTATGTTGGACCCGCTCCTGATGGCTAAAATCGTGGATGATGAACTACTATAGTGTATCAATGCTTGTATAGCATGTCCTGAACATCGAAAGTTCCATGATTAAAGTTTAATTTTATTAATGACAGTGTAGCATTAGTATGCACTATAAAACTGTGATTTTTCTCACTTTTCAGGCACTCATTTTGACCATTTTGTGTAGATTATAGCGAGGAAATCGCTTTTAACACTACTTGTGTCGAATGTTTTGCTGCCACCGGTAAAAATTCATCAAAGCTAATATTTGATTCTTTTCCTGCAATATCAGATAGAGCACGAATAACAACAAAAGGTGTTCCAAATTGGTAACATACTTGTGCAACAGCTGCTGCTTCCATTTCGACTGCTTTCATTTGGGGGAAATGAGCACGTACAGCTTCGACACGCACAGGATCATTCATAAAGGCATCACCTGAACAAATTAATCCAATATCATATTGATGTTCGCCTACTGCCTTCACAGCCTCTTCAGCGACTTTCATAAGCTTTGCATCTGATATATATGCTGCCGGCATACCAGCCATCTGACCCATCTCATAACCAAAAATCGTCACATCCACGTCATGATGACGCACTTCATCTGAAATAACAACTGCACCCACTTCTAATGCCTCGTCATAGCCTCCAGCAGAGCCTGTATTTATCACTACATCTGGTTGAAATTCATGTAATAAAATTGTTGTTGACATGGCTGCATTGACTTTACCAATACCGCTCTTCAATAAAATAACTTCATTGCCTTCATACGTTCCAGTTGTATATTCACTACCCGCAATTGTTGTGCTCTTAGCATTTGCTAAAGATGCACGTAATAGTTCTACTTCTTCTTCCATTGCACCGATTACAGCGATTTTCATGTGTATGTTACTTCCCTTCTATATTCAACTCTATTAAAAATAATCAATAGAGTTACTTTCGTCAATAGGCACCTTCCAATGTATTCAGTTGCTCAAGCTTTACAGGCAGCCAGCCTTCATTATTAACCCACTCCATGCTCACTCGATACATTTCTGCCTTGTCATTAGTGGATACCGTAGCAATGGCTGTATCAGCGCTACCATTATTTTTTAAACGCCAAATAATCATATTGTTTTCGGCAATGCCTGTTGCAGCTGTAATGGTTGCTACTTTTTCTGCCCAGTCTACAGATTTATCATTATAGGACGACACATGCTCACCTGTCTGGGTTGTAGGTGTAGGTTGCCAGTTCTTATCTGTCACCACACGGTCAACAATTGGATTATCGGATGTTGTTTCAACAGCTGTATCCTGCTCAGGCTGTTGTGATTCCTCTGTAGGCAGTTCCTCTTTAGATACTTCCTCGTCTACGTTGACATCTTCCTCATCTACTTTGCCGTCTTCGTTGTCCTCTTTTGAAGGCTCTTTCGTCGCCTCCTCGTTCTTTTGCTCCTGACCTGGGTCCTCTTTTGCTGTTTCTTCTGAGTCGTCTTGCCATTTAATCACATATATTGCTGTTATAACAATTAGTATAAGCACAACGCCAATTAATACATTTAAAAGTTTATCGAACTTTTTATTGTGAGATGGCTGTAGATGACGACTGCTTCGTGTTTGTCGTTCACTCACGAAATCTCCCCCTCTCTAGCCAATATTTTAACAAGTTCCTGACCACTTGCAAAATAAAAACAGCTAGCCCTTCTTAAGAAAGAAAAGCTAACTGCTTGTACACATCAATTATTTAATCGAAATAATTTTCACTTTCATCTCGCCACCAGGTGTTTGAACAGCTACCTCTTCACCTTCTGCTCGTCCTAGCAAACCTTTAGCAATCGGTGATTCATTTGAGATACGGAATTCCATTGGATCCGCTTCTGCTGAACCAACAATTGTGTATGATTCTTTATCTGTTGATGGTTTTCCATCAATAATCTCTACAAATGTAACCGTTTTCCCAAGTGAAACTACACTGTTATCTGTTTCATCTTCTGCGATAATTACCGCGTTACGAATCATAGATTTTAAAGTAGAGATACGTCCTTCTAAAAAGGCTTGTTCTTCTTTAGCAGAATCATACTCCGCATTTTCAGAAAGATCCCCGAAGTCACGTGCAATTTTTATACGTTCTACGATTTCCTTACGTGTTTCTGTTTCTAATTTCACTAATTCTTCTTCTAATTTTTTCTTACCCTCAGCTGTCATTGGGTACTGTTTTTCATTTGACACAGTTCTTCACTCCCTAATTCTTCAATATAAAAACATAAAACTCGACCAAATGCATGCAATGATGCATTTAATCGAATTTTATTATTTTTAATCCATTTCAAAATGCTCTTTGACCTAATAGTATGCATGCTTTACAAGTATATGCATCGATAAGCATGTAAATATTGTCAATACCACTCTATCTTATTACAATACGTGGTCAGTTTCAAGAATAGTTTTAATTTTCGTTACCATCAAATCGATTGCCACCTCATTATCCCCACCTTCAGGAATAATAATATCAGCATAACGTTTTGTTGGTTCAATAAATAAATTATGCATCGGACGAACTGCAGATAGGTACTGATCGATTACTGAATCCGTTGTACGTCCTCGCTCTTTAATATCACGTAGTATTCGACGGATAATACGTAAATCAGAATCTGTATCTACAAATAATTTAATATCCATTAAATCACGTAAATCTGCATCTTCTAGTACTAAAATACCTTCTAATATAATAACATCGACTGGGGCTACCTGGATTACTTCCTGCGCCCTTGTATGTTGTACATAGTCATATACAGGTTTTTCAATAGGCTGACGCTTTAATAGCTTGTTAATATGCTCAATTAGCAAATCATTATCAAACGCAAGTGGATGGTCATAGTTTGTCTCTAAACGCTCCTCAAACGTTAAATGACTTTGATCTTTGTAGTAATAATCTTGTTCGATTACCACTACGGAATGCTCACGGAAAACATCATAAATAGCACGTGTCACACTCGTCTTACCCGAGCATGAGCCACCAGCGATTCCGATGACGACTGGACGCTTTGTTGCCATTAATTATTCTCCTTTCGCATCATATTATGCGGTTTTAAGGGCGTATCGCATTTAAATTTAACAATTTGTAATGGATGACGTGCCGCATCTAGGCTATTACCATCCTCATCCCAAATTTCACCCATTGTTAAGCGGAAGTTTTCAATTTCTGGCCCAAAGAATTCTACTTCGTCTCCAGGTTTAAAATAGTTACGCTGTTGCATTGTCACAATGTTCGATGCTGGATCATGGTCTAAAATTAACCCTGCAAATTCATAGGTCGTTTTACGGCCATGAACGCCAAACATTTGCTCTTCGTGGCCAGGCGCATCATGGAAGAATGCTTCCGCTGTGTCACGATTTGCACATTTATCTAGCTCTTCAAGCCATTCACGTTTAATGATGAAGTTATCTGGATCAGCACAATAAGCATCAATTACTTTACGATAAACAGAAACTACGGTTGCCACATAATGTATTGATTTCATGCGGCCTTCTACCTTTAACGAATCAATACCAAGCTCAATCATATGAGGAATTGCTTCAATTAATTTTAAATCTTTTGGGCTCATAGCAAACGGCGCATGATTATCATCGAATAATGCTTTTTCCGCACCGTCTTCTACCTCATATAAATCATAATCCCAACGACAAGATTGACAGCATCCTCCACGGTTAGAGTCACGTGCAGTCATATGATTAGATAGTACACATCGGCCAGAATAAGCGATACACATTGCACCATGAACAAACGCTTCGATTTCAATATCGACTTTTTCCTTCATTAGCTTCATTTCTTCGCCGCCTACTTCACGTGCTAATACTACACGGTGTAAGCCCTCTTCTTTCCAATACTGTACTGCCTTCCAGTTAGATAGAGATTGTTGTGTAGAAAGATGAATTTCAAGCTTAGGTGCAACAGTACGGCATGTTTCAATAATTAACGGGTCCGCTACGATAATGCCCGTTACACCCGCAGATTCAATATCCTTTAAATACTGCTCTAAGCCATCCATATTTTCATTGTGGGCAAAAATATTCGTTGTCACATAGATTTTTGCGCCATATTTGTTGGCGAATCCTACACCCTCACGCATTTCCTCAATAGAGAAGTTATCTGCGCTTGAACGAAGACCGAATTCACGACCACCAATAAATACAGCATCTGCACCGTAATGAACGGCCACTTTTAATTTTTCTAAGCTACCTGCGGGGGCAAGTAGTTCAGGTTTCTTTGTAATGACACGCTTACCATCCACGATTCCACGGATTTTGTCATTTTGTTCTAATGCTAATGCCATGTTCTTGCCACCTCCTAGTACACTGTTTCTTTGAAGATAAACCCAGTATCGAGAGGTCTGATTGCTGGCTGAATGTCTTCAATTTTTGCTAGTAAATCATCTTTAATGTCTTCATAAGCATCTTCTGATTCGTCAAAATATGTGTCAATTGCTTGACGATAAGTTTGTGTTACCGTTACAACGTATTCCGGTGTTTGCAGTACACCTTCAATTTTTAATGCATCAATACCAGCCTCGAATAATTCTCCGAGCTCATCGATCATGCACATATCATTTGGACTGAAAATATGTGTACCATTTGCATCCTCATAAATCGGATACTTATTGTTACGTTCATCATCATGAAGGAACATATTCCGATTTTCCTTACGATTTTCAATCTCCATAACTTTTTCTTGATATAAGAAATAATGGCCTAATAAAGGACGCTTCGATTGGAACATACATGTCATACCATGCACCTGAACTTCTATTTCCATCTCGACATTTTCTTTAATTTCTATCACTTCATCTAACGAAAGTTCACGTGCTAGAACCGCTCGAGTGGCACCACGTTTTCCCCAGTAATTAGCCGTAAACCAGTTTGTCGCGGTTGTTTCTGGATTCCAGTGCAGTGGAATTGTGACACCTTGCTCACGACGTACAATGATAACAGCAGGGTCACCGTAAATTAAACGGTCAACGCCAATTCGCTGCATCTCTTTTAAATAGTTGCCAAGCGCTTCTAGTTTTTCATTATGGAAAAGCGCATTCACTGCCACATATACTTTCTTACCTGCTGCATGAATAAGCTTTGTTGCTTCTTCTACTTCGCTGACAGAAAATTCTCCAGCTAGACGAAGGCCAAATTGTTGTTCACCAATGACAAAAGCATCTGCTCCAGTTTCTAATAATGCTTTTACATGGTCCACCGTCTGTGGTGTTACAAGCAATTCAGGTTTTTTCATAGTAGTCACCTCTTCAAACATAATAATAAGCCATCACCGACTGGTAAAAATGCACTTGTATAATCAGGATGATGCATAATCCAATCAGTGAAGTTTTTTAAATTTCGAATCATAGTGCGCTTGCGACGCGGCACGTCCTTTAAGTCCAAATCTGACAAGCCATGCATATACATATTATCGATATATAACACTCCACCTGATTTCACAAGCGGTGCATATTTTTCAAAAAAACGTTGATATTGTCCTTTTGCTGCATCAATAAAAACTGCATCGAATGCCGTATGAATCGCCTCATCATCCACTTCTAAGGCGTCCCCCTCAATAACAGTAATACGATTTGAATCCGTGGATCGTGCTATATAATCCTTTGCTTTCTTAACCCGGTCTACATCACGCTCAATCGTAACGATTTGCACATTTGGCAAAGCTTGTGCCATACGTAGTGCCGAATAACCGATGGCCGTACCAATTTCTAAAATGTTAGATGGATTTTGAATACGCAGTAACTGATTCAATGCATCTATGCCTGCAAGTTGCATAATTGGTACATGATGGTCCTTCGCATACGCTTCCATTTCTAAAAGCAAATCATTACGTGGTTGAATAAATGATTGTATATATGCATCCGATAATTCCATTGTTTTATTTACACCTCAATTAATCACACCACCGCAGAATTGCCATTGACCCATTGCTAGCAGACTGTTTTCACATAGATAACAATACGTCCAAATTCACATTGCATGTAGCAATGCAAGAAGGTAGAGTCGATGTCAATAACCTAGGATAACCATAGAAATTGGCATTTTTAGCTTTAGACCTTTCCTCAATTTTGACATTCGCTGGGCGCTTTCACTTGACTCAGTTGAGTTTGAATCTCAATTGAGCCTAAAATATTTTTTGGCACTTATCCCCGTAGTAGAGGATTCTGGTCGTCACATAAAAAAGACCTGCTGATAAATTACAAGCAACGAGAGAAGCCCCATTGACGATACCCATATTTCATCATCATTTACTACAAAAAGAAAAAGACCAAACGTGATGTCTTGGTACTTTGCCATACAAAAATGAGCAATTGTTTTTTCGAATATGCTCGAAACAATTGCCACCACGTATATATTGAATCAATTACACTAAGTGTAATTGCGTCCAGATGATGAATTGTGTGAACACAATCCAATACTTGCAGAGTCTTTATTGACGCTTCATTTTCGCGTAAAAAACAGCTGTGACAATCACGGAGGCATTAACTTTATTCTACAGTCATTTCCTATGCCTGCTTACGGCAAGTCGAAACCTGCACTTGCATCAACCTATAAAGGTAGTATTTTGCTGAATAATGTTAAAATCACAACTTATAATAGCATGAAAATAGAAGGAAAGCTATTTTTCTTTCCTTCTATTCATGCTATTGCATATGCTTTTTTCTATTTACATGCAACTATTCAGCTTGGCGTAAATATTTTTCTACCTTTTGTAAATGCTCATCATAAGTTTTCGAGAAGTGGTTGACCCCTTCTTTATCAGCTAAGAAATAGAAATAATCCGTTTTGCTAGGATTTAACGACGCTTCAATCGATGTTTTTCCAGCACCCGCAATTGGTCCAGGTGGTAAGCCTTTGTTTTTGTATGTGTTATAAGCATTTTCTACTTCTAAATCTTCGTATAGTACACGGTCTTTATGAGATCCAAGTGCATATAAAACAGTTGGGTCTGTTTGCAATGGCATGCCTTCATCGATACGATTAAAGAATACACTTGCTATTGTTTCACGATCTGTTTGCGCTGTCGCTTCTTCCTCCAATAATGAGGCAAATGTTAAAAGCTGATGCACTGACATTTGTTTTTCAGTTAAAACATCACTGTAATTTTTCACAACATTATTCATAGCGGCTATCATTTCTTCTACTATAGACTCTAAGGAAGGTTTTTCTTCAAAGTATGAATACGTTGCTGGGAATAAATAGCCCTCTAAATCATAGCGAATATTATCTGCTAAAACAGCCTCTGTCACAAGTTCAGGATAGTTGGCCATCATTTGCTGCACAAACGTCTCACTTGTCACAAGTTCCATAAATTCTTTTTGCGTATACGGCGTTTTCTTCTCAATAATTTTACCTATTTGTTCAAGTGTTAAGCCTTCTGGTATTGTCATTGCGAAGACTGGCGTACGATAAACTTTCCCAGTTTTTAAACTCTCGATCAGCTCGTCCAATGTCATAGCTTGTGTTAAATCATAATTTCCAGCTTGGAATTGTGATTCATTTTTAAACTTGGCATAATACTTAAAAACGCGTGCATCTTTAATAATGTTCTTATCTTCTAATAAAGCCGAAATAGACCCTAAACTTGAACCAATTGGTACTTCAACGGCAATTGTTTTTGTTGCATCAGGATCCATCGGCTTTAGTGCACTCTTCACATAGTTATAGCCCATAAAACCAACAATCCCTAATACTAGAACAAAAACAATTGCTATAATAGCAACTATTTTTCTCACAATTTTTACCTCAGATTTTTTTTCCTGCATTTTTGAAAACATTTCTTGTTTTTTTGAACCGTTATCCACGGGTTTCCCCCCTATCACTATCCAATATCATACTAGAAATCAACTTTTACGACAAACAGAAATCGACAATTCAGGAGAATTAGCACACATAAAAAAATCTGCTGACACTTTTGTCAGCAGATTACCTGATTTTCATAATTGAAAAGCACCTTGTTTTTCGTCCACCAATAAGCCTTGTGCAAGTTGTGAAATGACCACATCGTCAGCAGGTGGATTGAAACGGCTGCACTGTACGTCCCGGAATAAGCGCTGCAATTTATTGGATTTCGAAATGCTACGCCCACCAACAATTTGCATAGCTTTTGTCACAATTTCAATCACATTATTACAAATCATATACTTTGCAATACTCACATCATCCGCTAATTGCTCCTTAATAGCTGGAATCTGTTCTACCTGCGAGGCAATGCTATAAAGAGTACGTCTGGCTGTTTGATACAACACTTCCATTTCGCCAATTTTTTGTTGTACATGACTAGCATGGGCAATCGTATTATTAAGACTGTATGAATAGGTATTTTTCGCACAGTCAATCGCATAATCCCTGGCAGACCCTGCAATACCTAAATAGACAGCTGGAATTTCTAGTGAATAGACCCGACCATCTGCTAAAAAACGATTCACTTCATTCGGGCGATGACGGTATAATAATGCTTCTTCAGGCACAAATGTGTCATGAAAAATAATATCATGACTACCTGTAGCACGCATGCCCATCGCATCCCATGTATTAAGAACTTCTACCTGCTCGTTTTTCGTCATTAAAAACTCCGCAGTTAAATTTTCTTCTTCTAAATAGGCGATAATCGTAAATTGCTTTAATATCGGCGCTAATGAAGCAAAGGCCTTCTCACCTGAAATAATATAGCCACCATTAACTTTTTTAGCAATCGTTCCAGGCAAGCTACCGCGTGAAATATTGCCCTTCCCACGCTCACTAGTTATAATATTTAGTAACGATCCTTCCTCAACCGCTTTACGGCTCAGTTCTGCAAACACTGGTTCTGGCCATGTCCTTGCCTCTCGAACATTTAAAAAGGTTAATAAATGCCAGCCGACTGACAGTGCAGTTGAAGCATCACCTCGAGCTAACTGCTCCTGAACTAATAACAGTTCATAGAGTGAAATTTCATCCCCTCCATATTTTTTCGGCACTGTTAATCGGAAATAACCCGCATCTTCTAAAATTTTAAAATGCTCAAATGGAAATTCTCCACGTTCATCATAGGTAGCTGCCGTTTTTTCAATTTGTGTGGATAAGCCACGAGCATATTGTACAAGCTGTTGTTCACGTTCATTGCGAATAAAAACATCGCTCATTGTGGTGTCACCTTGCTTTTGACAAATCGATTTTCGGGTATTTTCAGCCCTAAATGCTCTCGCAAGGTCGAACCTGTATAATCTTTTCGATAGATGCCGCGTTCTTGTAAAATGGGGATTACCTTTTCTACAAAGTCCTCTAAATCACGTGGTAAAAGTGGGAATTGCAACATAAAGCCATCTGCTGCATGCTCTTTAATCCAACGCTCCATCTCATCGGCAATTTGAATGGGTGTCCCTACAAAAGCATCACGGCGTGCCGGACCGAATAGGCGAGCATATAAATCCCCAACCTTTAAATTTTCTTTTTTAATAATGTCTAAATGTTCATAGAAATGACTTTGAATACTGTTGACCTTCGGGAATTCTACTTCGATTGCTGGTGTATCTAAAGAATACTTCGAAAAGTCAACATTACCCATATAACCTGACACAAACTTCAAACTCTCATACGGATCTACCAGCGCTTGTAACTCATTGTACTTACGATTGGCTTCTTCCTCCGTATCACCGACAATCGGTGAAATCCCCTGTAATATAAGAAGCTCTTCTTCCGAACGACCAAATGGAGCAAGTTGCGCCTTTAAATTACGATAATGCTCCTTCGACTTTTCTATATCATCCCAGTGTACAAAAACTACTTCAGCTGTCCGTGCAGCCAATTTTTGTCCAGGCTTCGACGCACCTGCTTCCACAATAACAGGCTGCCCTTGTACTGAACGAGCGATATTTAACGGACCCTTTACCGATAAATATTGTCCTTTGAAGGCCGTTTCATGGACCTTCTCTCGGCGATAAAAAATGTTATTTTGACGATCATAAACAAAAGCATCATCTTCCCATGAATCCCATAATGACTGGACGACATCAATAAATTCCTCTGCACGTTCGTATCGATGATCGTGCTCCCAATGCTTATCACGACTAAAGTTTTGAGCCGTTTCACCAGTTGCGTCGGCTGTCGTTACTAAATTCCATGCAACGCGACCGTTACTTATATGGTCAATAGACATTAACTGTCTCGCCAACACATATGGCTCACTATACGTTGTGGATGCGGTTGCACCTAAACCAATTTTTGTCGTTGCTGCCGCTAAAGCTGTAATCTGAATGAGTGGGTCAAAACGATTTAAAATATGTGGATGAGATTCATGATTAATTGCTAAACTGTCTGCCACAAAAGCAATATCAAATTTACCCTTCTCCGCAATCTGAGCTGCCTTTTGCAATGCTTGAATATCAATACTTGCATTTACCTGCCCTTTCGGATGTTTCCACGCTGCAACATGCATCCCTGCACCTATTAAATACAACGCTAACTTCAATTCCTTGTTGTTTACCATAATCATCACTCCCTTTTTAATATGAATAAAACTTCTTCCATGAAGCTAATTCTTCCAATGACATCTTTACAGGAATATAATTCCCCTTTGAAATTTCTTGAATGAAATCCGCCGTGTCTTCACGTTGATAGATGTCCACAACTTGTTTCAATATGGTATTGTCCTTATCTTCGGCCTTTGCCACAATCACATTGATAAATGGTTTTGCAGTTTCATTCTCATGAATAATAGCGTCCTTTAAAAGCAAGCCAGCTTCTACTGCCACACCATTATTAATAACCGCGAAATCTGCATCTTCCATTACGCGTGGTGTTGTTGCACCGTCAACAGGTAACAATGTTAAATTTTTCGGATTGTCTTTAATACGGTCCTCTCCACCATTGCCATCAAAATCATCTGAAACTGTCAGTAGATTATATTCTTGCAGTAATAACAATGCACGTCCCCAGTTTGACGTATCGTTTGGTACAGCAATTTTAGCACCTTCTTTGATATCCGCTAATGAGCTGTATTTGTTGGAATATAGACCAATAGGTGCCATAATCGTTGTACCTATCGCCTGTAAATCTGTATCATTATTTGTATTAAATAAATTTAAGTAGGCTACATGCTGAAAGGCATTAATATCCACTTCATCTTCTGCTAACGCTTGATTTGGATCGAATTGTGCGGAGAACGTAACGAGTACTAGCTCAAGGTCTTCCTTCGCCGCTTGTTCTTTTATATATTCCCATGTTTTCAGTTCTGAGCTGCGAATCCCCACTTTTACGACATCCTTTTCTTCGGATTTCCCACATGCTACAAGTAAAAAGAGCAATGTAAGCAATCCTAGGAGAACGTGAATTTTTTTCATTGTGAGACTTCCCTTCTACGACACTCTTCTTAGTTTTCTTTCAAAGCTATTGCCGATACTTTGAATAATTTGAACGAGCACAACTAAAATCACAACCGTTACTAAAATCGTGACATTATCAAAGCGCTGATAGCCATATGTTAGAGCTACATCACCAAGACCACCGCCACCAACTGCGCCTGCCATTGCTGTAGCTCCAATTAAGCCAATAGTGGCTGTAGTGACACTTAAAATCAATGATGGGAAAGCTTCAGGCAACAAAAATTTACGGATAATTTGAAACGGAGAGGCCCCCATTGCCTTTGCTGCTTCGATGATGCCCTCATCCACTTCAAGTAATGAATTTTCTATTAATCTTGAAATATACGGTCCAATATGCAAAATAAGCGGCACAATTGCTGCTGTTGTACCAATCGCCGTACCAACAATTAAACGTGTAAATGGAATAATGGCAACCAGTAAAATAATAAAGGGAATGGAGCGCAGCGTATTTACAATAGGATTCACGATAGAGAAGAATAATTTATTTTCCAAAATATGTCCTTTTCTTGTTACAACCAATGTAATGCCTAAAATAAAGCCCAAGATAGCTCCGAAAAATAACGAGATACTAACCATGTACAGCGTATCCAACACTGCGTCGATAATGATTTGCGCGCTCACCTTCATGTGCACTGACCTCCTCCATCTGAATATTTTTATGTTGAATATATAAAAAAGCCTTTTGTATTTCTGCCTTAGGACCCACAAGTTCGACGATTAAATGTCCAAAAGGTATACCTTGTAGCTCAGTAATATTACCAAACAGTACATTTACATCGACATTGAATCTCTTTGCCACCTGCGAGACGACCGGTTGCCCAACATCCACTCCGATAAATTTCATGTTATAAACCCGTTTTGAGCCATTGTTTTCTTTAAGTTGCTCATAGATTGACAGAGGAATGTCATCACGTACGACTGATTGCACAAAGTTTTTAGTTGTGTCTTCCTTCGGTGCTGAAAAAATGTCAAGTACATTCCCTTCTTCAATAATTTGACCGTTTTCCATGACTGCAACACGATTACATATGTCGCGTATTACTTCCATTTCATGAGTAATCATTAAAATTGTAATACTGAACTCAATATTGACACGCTTTAATAGCTCTAAAATGGATTTTGTCGTTTGTGGATCAAGCGCACTTGTCGCTTCATCACACAATAAAATTTTGGGCTTTGTGACAAGGGCACGCGCTATCCCGACCCGTTGCTTTTGACCACCTGATAATTCGTCTATATAACGATTGGCCTTATCTTCTAGGCCAACAAATGCTAATACCTCGCTTACTTGAGATTCAATTATTGTTTTTTGGGTACCAGCTAACTCTAATGGCATCGCCACATTTTCAAAAACCGTTTTAGAGTTGAGAAGATTGAAATGTTGGAAAATCATCCCGATTTTTTTCTTTTCCTCTCGTAATTGCTTTTTACTCAACGAAGTAAGATTTATGCCATTTACAAGAACCTGACCTGCTGTTGGCTCTTCCAATAAGTTTACGGTTCTAATCAAGGTACTTTTACCAGCTCCGCTAAAACCAATAACGCCAAATATATCCCCTTTCTGAACGGTCAAATTGATGTGATTCAGGGCCTTCACAGTGGATTGCCCTACCTGAAATTCCTTCGTCGTTTCGATAAATTCAATCATGCATTTTTACCTCCTTGTCAGTGAACCTTTTGCCGTTATAATTTTGCAAAATGTATGTTAAAAAGCTGGAACGACAGCACCTTTATATTGTTCTTCAAAAAACTGGCGCGCCTTATCACTTGTCAACCATTTGACAACTTTTTGAATGGCAGCATCATCCTTTTTATCTTTTGTCGTGGCGATAATATTGACATATGGTGATTGTGAATCTTCAATGATGAGTGCATCCTTCACAGGGTTATAGCCCCCTTCTAAGGCATAATTCGTATTAATGGCAGATGCGTCTACATCGTCTAATGAACGAACTAAAAACAGTGAATCCACCCCAATAAATTGAATATTTTTTTCGTTTTTTGTTATATCCTCGACTGTAAAATCATTTTGCTTTGCATCATCTAATTCAATCAGACCATTGCTCTCAAACAATAATAATGCACGAGAAAAATTGACGACATCATTTGGTACCGCTACTTTTGCATTGTGTGGTAAATCATCTATGTGATCGATTGTTTTTGAGTACACACCAAACGGTTCAATGTGAATACCTTTTACACTTACTAAATCTAAATGGCTTTCTTTATTCGTCTGCTCTAAAAATGGGATGTGCTGAAAATAATTGAAATCCAATTCACCGTCTGCTGTATGTTGATTTGTTTGTACGGCATCCTTTAAAATAGAAATTTCTAATTTCACACCCTCTTTTGCTATATCATCTGCCAAATATTCCAGTACTTGTGCATGAGGTACACTTGCTGCCCCTACTTTTAATGTGACCGTTTCATCCTTACTTGCCTCACCTGATGCAGCACAACCTGCTAATACGCTAATCACTAACACACTGACTAACAATACCCCTAATTTCCTCAATCCGATATCCCCCTTTGTAAATAAATTTACTTGGTTTTATAACGAAATAAAAAATAGAAAATTCTTGCACATATAAAATTCCCTCTCAAAAAATCAAATAATTTGAAATTTCTTATTTTTATTTAAAACAAATATTATCTGTTTACTTGTAATTGGTCAATGCCACTTTATCTTATTTTTTCCTTACAATTAAAAAATCACGAACGTAAAAATCACGAAAATCAATTATTTTCTCGTTAATGACAAATATTCAATTAAAAATGCGCATTTTACGTTTGCAGATAGAAAACTTTTAGTGATACGATAGAAATTTTCAATTAGGCTTACGTCTAAAACGTCAAAAAAACTCCGAATAGCATATCGCCACTCAGAGTTTCATTTATAATTCATTTAATATATCTTCCACAAATGCCCATTCTTCATCTGTTTCAATTGGTAGTAATTCCTCAATATGGCCTTCTTCATTTGGCACAAACTGCGCAGCAAAAATATCTCGCTCCTCAATTGGCTCGTCCGTCGCAGGAACGTAGAGCACATACGATTTAGCAAATTGTTCTGATGTAAACGTATGAATTACCTCACACACTTGATCATTACCTTCTTCATCTGTCACTGTAATAAGTTGTGGCTGTTCTTCAAATTCATCAAGCAGTGTTAAAACAACCTCATTAATCATTTCCCACTCTGCCTCTGTTTCAACAGGCTGTAAATTGGTCATTTCTCCATTGTTGTCATCATAGTCGAACGTCATGGCTGAGATATCGCCGGGAATTTCATTGCCATCTGCATCAATTAGTGAAAACAGTACATAGGATTTTTCTTCCGCATCGAATGTAAAGACTACACGACATTTTTGCTCCTTGCCATCCTTACCTATTATCATAAACTCTTGTATTTCTTCGTTCATTCAAACATCACTCCTTCTTCAAAACAATTGTCTTAAACAACATCAAAATTACGTCCTCATACTTTGAGCGAGAAATTGTCGAATGGTGCGACCTTGAAGCTATCACCATAAAATAACTGTTCAGTAGAGGTTTCTCTTCACGAATGAACACAGTAAAAAAGGAACAAGGACCGCACATTGCCATCCTTGTTCCCACACTTTAAATAGAAAAACGATTATTCTTCGTCTTCATCCTCTAAAGCGTTTAATACGTCTTCCACCATATCCCATTCTGCTTCCGTTTCGATAGGTGTTAATTCACCATCTTCACCGTTTTCAGATGGTACGAATGAAGATACGAAAATTTCAACAGAACCTTCTTCATCTTCTTCAGCGCCTACCATTGCATAAAATACGTATGATTTGCCAAATTCAGGAGACTCGTGTACGTGAATAACTTCGCAAAGCTGCTCGTTTCCACTTTCGTCAATCACTGTAATATGTTGTACATGTAATTCTTCTTCATGATTATGCTCTTGTGCCATGTCTGTCACCCCATCAGTTAATTTTTGCTATCTAAATAGCCTTGTAAAATCATCACAGCAGCCATTTTATCAATAACCTGCTTGCGCTTTTTACGACTCACGTCCGCTTCGATTAGCATGCGCTCTGCAGCCATCGTTGTTAATCGCTCGTCCCATAGCTTGACCGGTAGAGAAAATGTTTCTTCTAATAACTTTTTATAGTTTTCAGAAGCCTCTCCACGCGGTCCTACCGTATTATTCATGTTTTTCGGGAATCCTACAACAAATTCTGTTATCGTGTATTCCTTCACTAGCTCGGCTATACGGTCGATGCCGAACACGCCATTTGCTTCATCAATTTTTACGGTTTCAATACCTTGTGCCGTCCAGCCAAGTGCATCACTAATTGCAACGCCCACAGTTTTCGACCCAACGTCTAATCCCATAATTCTCATTTCTAGTCCTCGTTATTCTTTTTGATATAAAATTTAACAAGCTCTTCTAGAATTTCGTCCCGCTCAAGCTTGCGAATTAAATTACGAGCATCCTGATGGCGAGGAATATACGCCGGATCACCAGAAAGTAAGTAACCGACAATCTGATTGATAGGATTATATCCCTTTTCCTCTAATGAAGAATGTACTTTCAACATTACCTGCTTGACTTCCTGTTCCATTGATTCTTCTGGAAAATTAAATTTCATCGTTTGATCAAATGAACTCATGACCAGCACCTCGCTTTCAGAAATAAGGAGATGTGCAAAGAAGCTCATCTCCAATTTCTCTTTATTATAACCGATTTGGCGGATTAATTAAATGGATTTAACGTAATCATACACAGAAAGTAGAGCTTCTTCAAGTTTTGATGCATCTTTTGCTCCTGCCATTGCCATATCTGGACGGCCGCCGCCTTTACCGCCACAAGCTTCTGCGACCATTTTCACGATATTTCCTGCGTGATAATTTCCACCATTTAAATCTTTTGTTACGCCAGCACAAAGCATCACTTTATCGCCATCCACAGCACCTAAAACGACAATAGCTTTCGTCATTTTTACTTTTAAATCATCCATCATTTGACGCAATTGATTATTATCCTTCGCTTCTACTTTAGTAGATAGCACTGTTACATCACCAATTGTTTGTGCTGCGTCCACGATCGCTCCTGCTTGTGCGTTCGCTATTTTTTGTGATAGTGCTTCATTATCACGTTGTAATTCTTTAAAGTCGGCTTGGAGCGCTTGTACTTTTGTCACAATATCTTTTGGATTTGCTTTTAGCAATGTTGCTGCATCGTTTAAGTACGCCTCTTCTTCTTTTACGGCTTCGTAGGCAACTTTACCAGTAACTGCTTCAATACGACGAGTACCCGCACCAATACCACCTTCAGAGACAATTTTGAAGAAACCAATTTCAGAAGAGCGTTTTACGTGGATACCACCGCAAAGCTCAATAGAGTAGTCACCAACGGATACAACACGTACAACATCGCCATATTTTTCTCCGAATAATGCCATTGCTCCCATTGCTTTTGCTTCATCAATACCTTTTTCTTCAATCACGACTTCAATATCATCCCACACTTTTTCGTTTACGATACGTTCAATTTGTTGTAATTCTTCTTTTGTTACTTGGCCGAAGTGAGAGAAGTCAAAACGTAAACGATCAGGACCCACATATGAACCAGCTTGATTTACATGGTCGCCTAAAACATCTTTTAATGCACGTTGCATAATATGTGTAGCTGTATGGTTTTTAATAATTAGATTACGCTCATCACGACTAACTACCGCTTTTGCTGCATCTTCAACATGCATTTCGCCAGATGCCACAATTACAGTGTGCAAAGGTTGTCCATTAGGCGCTTTTTGTACGTCTTTGACAATTGCAGTAAAACTATCATTAGAAATGACACCACTGTCAGCAATTTGTCCACCCATTTCAGCGTAGAATGGTGTTTTTGCTAATACCACTAACGCTTCTTGGCCTTCCGAAGCCACTTTTGCCACTTGGCCGTTAACGATCATCGCCGCAACTTCTGTATCTACAGTTAATGTTTCGAAACCAACGAATTCACTTGCCACTGTTAAGTTTGCGAGTACTTCGTTTTGTACTTGCATAGAGTCTACATCTTGACGAGCGGCACGTGCACGCTCACGTTGTTCCTCCATTGCAGCTTCAAATCCTTCATGGTCTACTTTCATGCCCACTTCTTCCGCATATTCTTCTGTTAGTTCAATTGGGAATCCGTATGTGTCATATAAACGGAATGCATCTGCACCAGGAATATAGTCATGACCCGCAGATTTTTGAGCTTCAACGACATCGTTAAAGATTGCTAAACCACCATCTAATGTTTCATGGAAGCGAATTTCTTCATTTTTAATAACACGTTGGATAAATTCACATTTCTCTGTTACTTCTGGGTAGAAATCAACCATAATTTCACCAACAGTTGGTACTAATTCAAACATAAATGGTTTTTCGATACCAATTTGTTTTGCATAGCGAACTGCACGACGTAGTAAACGACGTAAAACATAGCCGCGACCTTCGTTTGAAGGAAGTGCACCATCACCTATTGCAAACGCTACTGTACGAATATGGTCAGCAATGACTTTGAACGGTGTGTTAATGTCTTCTTCAGATCCGAAGATTTCACTTAATTCCACTTCGCCTGGACGTTTATATTGACGGTTGGCGACGTGTTCAATTTTTTCAATAATCGGCATGAATAAATCTGTATCAAAGTTTGTTGGAACATTTTGTATCACTGAAACAATACGCTCTAGACCCATACCTGTATCAATATTCTGCTTTGGCAGTGGTGTATATGTGCCATCAGGATTATGGTTGAATTGAGAGAACACTAAGTTCCAAATTTCAAGATAGCGCTCATTTTCACCACCAGGATACATTTCTGGATCATTTTCATCTGAGCCATACTCTTCTCCACGATCATAGAAAATTTCTGAGTTCGGACCTGATGGACCTTCTCCAATATCCCAGAAGTTCCCTTCTAGACGGATTAAACGCTCTTCTGGAATGCCAATTTCGTTATGCCATACAGCATACGCTTCTTGGTCTTCTGGATGAATTGTAATTGATAATAGTTCTGGATCAAAGCCCATCCATTTTTTATCTGTTAAAAACTCCCATGCATAATGTATGGATTCTTTTTTGAAATAGTCACCGATTGAGAAGTTTCCAAGCATTTCAAAGAATGTGTGGTGACGAGCTGTTTTTCCGACGTTTTCTATATCATTCGTACGGATTGATTTTTGTGCATTTGTAATACGTGGATTGTCAGGAATAATACGACCATCAAAATAAGGTTTTAGTGTTGCAACACCTGAGTTAATCCATAATAACGATGGGTCATTGATAGGTACAAGTGGTGCTGATGGCTCATGATGATGTCCTTTTTCTTTAAAAAATTCTAAATACATGCGTCGAATTTCTGCTGCTTTCATGTGGAAAGTTCCTCCTCTTATCTACGTAAAATTACAAAGATGAATCCGCTAAATAAACAAAAAAAGCCCTCATCCCCAAAAAAGGGACGAGGACTTGTTATTATCTCGCGGTACCACCCTAGTTGTAAGTATAACCTACTTACCTCTCAAGCACTTGTAACGTAAGTGAACGGCAGTGATTAGCTGCACTCTGGAGTAGCTTTCGGCATTTGTTAGTCGTGAGGATTTTTCCAGCCTAGAAATCCCTTTCTTGTCCACGTACAAATACGTACTTGTTCCATCTTCGTTTTTACTATTATACAATAAATTATAAAAAAGATTGCAAAGAGTGTCAACGTTCATCTTGTTTTAAAGTAAATACTGCTCAAAGAATTACTGTGAAGATTTTCTATATATAATCCCATTATTGAATAGCTAAAATACTTTCACAACAGCCGTTTTTAAAAGATAAACTACTATTTGAAATTTTTCAATGTACGGTTAATTTAGCGTTCACTTACCATCTTTTAAACTATTCTCTCCATTGACATGATTGATCTAACTACAATTTTGTTAAAGTCCACTATAGTCTACCCCAACAGTGAAGCGTTCATTTCTTGAAGTTGAAATCTTCTTATAGTCCATATAATTCCCCCCACTCCGTCAGTCTAAACGTTCCCAAAATATACATTTTTTATCAATAAAAATAAGTTATACTTAAAATAGTATCTCGCTATAAAGATACACTATAACAAGGAGAGGATAATTATGCACAAGCAGAAACATATGACAACAATGACGATTGGAAAAAAATTAGGCTTAACTTTTTTCTTCGCACTTATCATTCCGAGCCTACTTATCGCTATAACGTCGTATTCAGTCGCAAAAAATGAAATATACGATACTATGCATACAAGTGCCTCACAAAACGTTGCGGTTGTCGATGAATTTATCAATAAACATATCCAACCGATTGTAGAAGATGTGACTTACTTTGGCAACTCATTAACAGAGGCAACTTTATCCCAAGAAGAACGCACTATCCTGCTACAAAGCATGCAGCAATATTTCGATACGAGTAAAGGGCTTGTTTCGTCATTTATTGGTACTGGGAATGGGGAGATGATTCAAATTCCTAATCTCGGATTATCTGGAAAAAAGGATTTCGATCCACGTACACGGGATTGGTACAAGAACGCCATTGAAGCACAAGGAGAAGTTGTTATATCTGACCCACACGAATCTGCTTCAACAGGTGACTGGGTTGTGACGATTTCCAAAGAAATTAAAAATGCCGATGGTGTCTTTGCTGTCAATCTTAAAATGGAAGAGCTAGCAAATTTAATCGGTACCATACATATTGGCAATGAAGGTTATGCATTTTTAGTAAGTCGTAATCAAGCAATCATTTCACACCCAACAATAAAGGTTGGTGCAGATATTTCAGATGAGTCTTGGGCATCAGCGATGTTAGAAGGCACAGACAACTTTATTAACTACCGATTAGATAATGAAGAAAAGCAAATGTTTGTACAACAAAATGCATTAACCGGATGGCATGTAGGTGGAGCGATGTCAAGAAGTGAAATATCTAATGCGACAAAACCTATATTTATTTCTACATTCATCGTCGTATGTCTTTCTATAGCATTTTTCGGTGTCATTTTATATGTCATAATTCGTACAATTACACTCTCACTAGGCTCTATGATCAATGCAGCTAAAACGATGAGTGCAGGTGATTTACGTGCAAAAGTGGTCAGCAAGAAAAAAGATGAAATCGGCGTTCTCGGTAAAGCCTTTCAAAAAATGAGTGATTCACTACGTGATGTATTATCACATATTCACGAAAAATCAACTTCACTACTTGCTTCCTCAGAGGAATTAAGTGCAGTTACAGACGAAAACTCACGTGCTACAGAACGGGTGTCACAGGCTGCCATCGCCGTTTCTGAAGGTATCGACAAGCAAACTGCCAAATTAGTAGCAAGCTTTGATACGCTAGAGCAAGTTTCAAATGACATTCATCAAATTTATGAAAACACCAATATCTTAACGCAAAAAGCTGAAAAAGCTGAAGCAACTGCTGATATAGGTCAAAATGTCGTTGCATCTACTCAAAAACAAATGAGAACAATCGAGGGCAAAATTAACGAGCTTTCAACGGACATTACAACGGTGAATACCTATGTCAAAGAAATTGACGAAATTTTAGCGGTTATTACATCGATATCTGAACAAACGAATTTGTTGGCACTAAATGCTGCCATTGAAGCAGCACGCGCAGGCGAGCATGGTAAGGGTTTTGCAGTTGTAGCAGATGAAGTACGGAAGTTAGCCGAGCAAACGAACCACTCCTCTTCACAAGTTCGTCAAATAATTACAGCTATCCAACGAGAGGCATCAAAACTAGCAACATCAATGGATACAAGCCATAGCGAAGTGACTTTAGGATTACAGTTGTTTACACAAACTGAAGAGAACTTCCATGAAATGAAAACATTCATTGAAGAAATTAATGATCAGCTCCATGATGTATTAGAAAAATCAAAAACGATATCTGCTAATAGTCATCAAGTTGTAGGAGACATGAAAGTGATAGAAGACATTTCACTTTCTTCAAAAAATGAGGTAGAGGCAATGGCACAGGCGACTGTTAAACAAGCATCTGCTATGCAAGAAATCGCTGCGACTGCTGAAGCACTCGAAAAATACGCAGAAGAATTACAAGAAGAAGTACGTACATTTACACTATAAGTAAAAGAGCAAGGGAAATCACTATCGACTTCTCTTGCTCTTTTGCACTTCATATAATCAAATATTTTTTCTATGTCTTCACTTGATCAAATTATCAATAATGATTTACTGACTACCATTATTTAATTTTCACTTAAAAAATCTTCCACCCGTTTCACTAAATTTTCTCGATTATAAGATTGAAAAAGCATGCTCGACAAGCGTACAGGATCACCGAAGAAATAGCGTTCATACAAAGTTTGCCTTGTGCCAAAGCTACTCATCGTTAAATCCCAGGCAAGACGGAATTTTTTCACACGCTCCTCCCCACCATCACGAGAGGATTGTAAATAATGTTCGAAGTCACCATCATCCGCTGCAAATGCTTTTTCGCTCGGAATCGACATTAATCCACTCGCTCCAAGCAACTGGATTATTTCCGTAAAGGACGGATATACTTTAGGGAAAATTTGAATCGCGACTTGCAATGTTGGCTGATCGGGTCTAATGAAGCCAAAAGCATCTCGCTTGGCATCTATTTCTGACTTTAGCAGTAAAGCCTTCATCGTTTCTAATGTTACAATGACTTCAACAACCTTGTGCTGAACATGCTGATAGTCGCCAATATTTATCGTATCTACAATTGTTTGCACAACACCTAATACAAATTCAGTCTTGGCAATCTGGCGTGACAACACTTGATGTAAAGTAAATGCTTGGAAACCACTAACATTCATAAAATTATTAGCGACTTCCACATTCTCAAAATAAAACACGCGGTCCCAAGGCACTGTTACATTGTCAAAGACCACAATAGCATCCATTTCTTCAAAACGGGCGCTTAACGGGTGATCGAAAGTTGATTCACCACCCACAAAGGACTGCCTACATAAAAATTTCAAGCCTTTAGTATTGCTGGGAATCGAGAAACCAAATCCTTTGCCTTCGTCATAGCCATTTGTCGATAATACAAGGAGCTCATCTGTGATTCCACCTTGTGTCGCAAGCAACCTTGCCCCTTTAATCACTAAACCATTCTTTGTTTTATCCACAATTTTAGCTGCAATTGTTAATTCTTCATCTTCATAATAAAATCTTTGCCTATTTACTTGTGGCTCAATAAATGTATGAGTCATTGTCAGATCATGCTCACGGGCATACTCGTAAAAATTAAGCAGATGATCAGGAAAACAATTAGGTTTATCTTTTAAATATTCCGCAGCTGATGCTAGAGCCATGAGTGTGGTATTCATATAATCAGGACTTCTTCCCATAAAACCATGGTTACATAAGGCCCACTCTCGAGCCGCATGACGTCTTTTCGTTAAATCTTCAATCGTCACAGTTTGAAGGAAAGACATGCCCACCCTCTCGTTAGTCGTTGGTGATACATAGGTCATACTATCATGTACCGCTTCATCATATTGCAAATCAAAGAGTCTTGCTTGACTCTGTATAACACCTTTAAACGCTGGATGCTCTGAAATCTTTCCCTTAATTATTTCTCCATCTAACGATATATACGTTTGCAATGCATCAATACGATCAATATATTGCTGTCCTGTAATTGCTGGCATACATTCACCCCTAATTGATACCTATGTTTTTTACTTATTAATATATGATTTTTCACCATAATCTGTTCCTCAACGCATCAATCTGTATTATATCAGTGCCTAAAAATAACAATCTGTATTACTTTTTAAATACAGTTAAAAAATTTAGCATTCGTATGATTTATCAGTCATATTAGAAGAAAACGCTTCCAGTAAGCACTTTTAAAACAAGTTCATGTTTGTGTCACATTCATCCAAAAACTTTTTTGATTAGTACAACCTTGCTAGATTTTTAGTACAGATGGGTGTATGATAACATCGTAAACAAAACAAATACACTTTTTATCCAAAAAAGGAGTAAATATACATGAATTCTCAAATCATTTCTTATGTAGCTAAAATGGAAGCGGCTTTAATGAACAGCATGGAGGATCACAATGAAGAAAACTTATTATTCTCTATCGCTTCTAACATAATTGCAGAAGAAAAAGACCAATTCAAAAATGTTTGCCAAGCATATGAAGTTGTCAAACATCACTTAATCGGCTTACACTAATTTCTTGTATTCTGAACATTGCTAACATCTAAACTACTACACAACAAACCCGCATCTTATCACTTAGGATGCGGGTTTGTTTTTACGCTATCGGTAATTAAAGCATAATGATGTTTTTGAAGAAGCGTTCGCTTTTCACCAACAAAAGACTCCTCCCTCGTTAACTGGGTGTATGCCAATACGCGTGTGTTCTAGAAAAACCACAGAGAAAAGCAAAAGGTTCCAGGAATGTTTGGCATTCCCGAAACCTTTTATTTTCTGGGTGAGCACCATCTAATAGTAGTTCAGTTCAGAATTAGCTATTGCGCAATAGGAGAGACCATTTTTTGGTATTGTGCAAAGGATGTTTTTTGATCGCTATACAAACGTTTAATTTGATAGACATCATCATATGGATTGTTATAGCCAGGCATTGTTGAGAATGCCATTGAAAATCCAGCTTCTTTTACAGCATAAATCGTGTTGGAATTATATTGACCAAACGGATAGGCAAATGCCTTGGCATCCGGAATAATAGTTAAACTACGTTTTAAATCTTGTACCACTTCATGATATGGAATAAGCAGCATCTTTCCTTTGTTACCTACCATATCATGTAAGTTATACGTATGTGACTCATACGTAAAGACATCTTGCATATTAGCCATATCCTGACGGGAAATAGCTTGTAAGTCTGTATAATCAAACATTTGCTCCATTGGCGAATGTTCATTACGATACGTAATTAAAAATTGCGCTGCTTGAAAACCATGTTTTTTTAGCACAGGATATGCATATTCACGTGTTGATAATAAACCATCATCAAATGTTAAGACGATGGAATAAGCAGGCAATGTTATTTCATTGCGCATAAAACGTAATAATTCATCTGTACTGACTGTTTCATAGTTTTTGCTTTTTAAATACTGCATTTCCTTGGCAAACTGCACATCTGTCATCGTGGTACTAACATTTTTAAAGCGGCCAAGCTCATGGTCTTTTAAGAAATGGTGATACATCATCACAGGTACGCCTCGATCTAATGCTACCTTTGAGCTGTGAATATAGCCTTCACGTCCTCCAAGTGTCGTCACGTACCAGCTTGCTTCTTTTCGCAAAATTGGATAACGGCGATTGCTATCAAGTTTCGCAAATGGTTTTAAACTGCCTGAAGAACGATCATAAATATCGTTATTTTCAGAAATAGGAATGAAATATTTATTTTGTACTGCTTTATCATTTCCTAAATTTTTATAGGCAGGTGTATGAACGAATTTCACTTTCGATTTTTCAGCATAGACAAATGTTTTGCCCCAACGTACTTGTACATATGTCGCGTCTTCCGCATTTGTCACTTCTAACTGTTGACCTTTTAATAAAGTAGCTATGGCCATCACATGATTTTCACGGCGTAAATCATAAAGTATTGTGTTTTCTAACGCTTCAATATAGCCATTTTGTTTACTTGGTAATGTTGGTGTAGGCTTTTCAGTCGGTTTCGACGATGTATCCGTTGTCTCTTCGCCTTTTTCTTCTTCAACTAACTTACTATGTACATACCCTAGTCGTCCGTTCACAGCAATGCCGTACCAACTGCCCATCCTACTATAGATAGGGAAACTAGCACCTTCAGACAAGGTTGCAAACTGTACTAGCTTATTGCCAGTATTATCATAAATCGGTGTGACACTTGTTGCCACTATATAATCTTTAATCTTTACAACTGATGGCACGGTATTTTTATACGTAGTTGTTGGTACAACAGTTGTATAGCGTTTATCAACATAGCCATAATTACCGCCCCAACGAATTTGCCACCAATTGGCTCCGTAATCTTTTGTTACAACAAAGGTTTGTCCAGCTGATAATGTTCCCACTTGTACAAGTGAGCCTGAACGATTATCAAAGACAGTTGCTTCCTCATTTAGCTGAATAACCGTATTATTCGCATGTACCTGTTGCGCAAATGGTAAAAACAGCATAAATAGGAGCAATAAAACGATGCGTTTCACTTTCTTCACCTCATAAATCTTTTATTTAAGTAATGTCATCCATAAATTCATACGGTGAAACACCATCCATTCCAATCATTGGATGAATATGTGGCATCGTGTCTACCGTGAGTTTCGCAGGGATTGTTTGTTTCTCTTCCTGCAATGTTTCTTCTTCAGTTAGCGAGGCTTCCACTACCTCAACTATTGCCTCAGTTGCTTCCATCGGATTAAGTCGAGCACGCAACGAGGTAAAACGTTGTAAATCGTCTGTACGTTGTAAGCCACCTGCTAGTACATCAGGCTCCCCACATAAAATCAGGAAATTTTTCGCGCGTGTAATGCCCGTATATAACAAATTACGACGTAGCATTTTTGAATAGCCTCGCACGACGGGCATAATAACAGTTTGAAACTCAGAGCCCTGTGATTTGTGAATAGAGCAACAATAGGCAAGCGTCAATTGATTTAGA
Source organism: Lysinibacillus parviboronicapiens (assembly GCF_003049575.1). Lineage (GTDB taxonomy): Bacteria > Bacillota > Bacilli > Bacillales_A > Planococcaceae > Lysinibacillus > Lysinibacillus parviboronicapiens. Next base: position 59,123 of record NZ_PYWI01000013.1, read on the forward strand.
TCACTGCGTTGATAGGTAACTTCAATTCCTTCGAAAGACACAACGAGTAAGTCTTGCTTCTCGATTGTTTCCTTTGCCTTAATGATACTAATTACTTCGCCCATATCGCCATTAAAGACATTGCTCTCTGGTTGATTGACGAGCTGAAGTACTTTATCTTTTATGCGGTACGTTACATCGCCAAAGACAAGTTCTTTCCTTGAACCCGTATCATTGGGATTGATCAACTCTTGAATCATTTTATTTAAATTATCAATTCCTGCTGGTCCTTTATACATTGGCGCAAGTACTTGAATATTGCGAATTTCTTGGCCTTTTGCTACAGCACTTTTGACAATCTGTGTAACAACATTTGCCACCTGTTCTGAGGAGGCTTTAATAAACGAACGATCTGATGTTTTCACTGTTAAATCGTTGGGAATCGTTCCGCGCTTTATTTGATGGGCAAGTTCGATAATTGTAGACCCTTCAGCCTGACGATATACATCTGTTAATTCTACAGTAGGAATTTGCTGAGAGGCTAGTAAATCCTTTAACACTTGTCCCGGACCTACTGGAGGCAACTGATCTTGATCCCCTACAAATACTACCTGTACATCCTCATGTAACGACTTCAATAATTGATGTGCAAGCCATGTATCCACCATTGACATTTCATCTACAATAATAAGCTTGCCTGTCACTTCACGCTCGGTTTCTTCTTCTTTTTCCTGTCCTGTAAACCCTAATAAACGATGAATTGTCATAGCAGGGAGCTCTGTCGACTCTGAAAGACGTTTTGCTGCACGTCCGGTCGGCGCACATAAAATAATGGGAAACGGTTCCTCTTTTTGTGCATACTCTTTTGGGTTCAGTGATAGCCCATGTAGCTTTGCGTAGACTTCAACGACACCTCGTACAACGGTCGTTTTCCCTGTCCCTGGTCCACCAGTTAAAATCATCACTGCGGAATTGAGGGCTTGTTCAATCGCGTATGCTTGCGTTTCTGCATATGTGACGTTTAGAAACTCTTCTGTTTCGCCAATTGCCTTGCGAATCTCATCCTTACTAAAATGCTCAGCCTTACTGTTCCGTTCGGTTAACGCTAAAATTTTAGAGGCGATGCCGACCTCTGAAAAATATAAGGATGGCAAATAAAGCCTAGTCTCTTCGCCATAAATTTTACTGTCCTCACGCATTTCAATACACGCCTTAGAAATCGTCTCATAAGGAATTTCCTCGCGTTGACTTTGTTCGAGCATGTCCTTTACCTGTGGTAATACATGTTCGGCATCTAAATACACATGACCATCTGAAAGTGCAGCTGTATTTAAGTTGTGTAAAATTGCTGCCTTAATACGGTCAGGGTGACTGCCGGTAATACCTAATTTTGCACCCAGTTCATCGGCACGTAAAAATCCAACACCTTCGATGTCTTCAATAAGACGATACGGATTTTCTGTTAATAACGCTATTGCTTCCGTACGATATGTTTGGTAAATTTTCATTCCGAGCTGTGGTCCAAAGCCCCATTCATTAAGTTGAATCATGACACGTTCTAAGCCAAGATTTTGTTCAATCGTGCGATGAATAACCTCTTTTTTATCAGCAGATAAACGAGGTACGACATCGAGTGCATTTGGGTCCTCTAAAATAAGGCGTAATGCATTTGCACCAAGTTTTTCAACGATTGTTTCGGCTGTTTTTTTGCCAATTCCAACAAATAAGTCACTCGATAAGTAATGGACAATCCCCTGTTCAGTCGCAGGCACTTCTTTTGCAAACGTCTCAATTTGAAATTGTACACCATATTTTGGATGTTGTCTCAAAATTCCAGTAAATCGATACTGTTCATCCATTTGAAGCGGAGGAAAATAGCCAACTACAATAATTTCTTTATCGTCATATTGTAAATTTGTTTCTTGAATTTTTACACGGACAATGGAATACATATTTTGCGCATTATGAAAAATTGAGACGATAGGACGTCCGAGAATAAAAAACTTATTTAGCTCAAATAAATCAAGATTTTCTGCCATTTTTCGTTCGTCCTTTCTCGTTCATTTCAATCTTTTTATTTTACCACAGCATGCCTAAAAATATCGATTTAACTTGCAAATCCGTAAAATCTTTTAACATTATTTTGACAAATGACAATTGACCGCTATTTTAACAATTTCCATGCTATGATATAAAGAATGAATGTGTAGTACGGGAAGGATTGTGGAACAATTGGAATTTAGACCTTGCATCGATTTACACGATGGCAAAGTGAAGCAAATTGTTGGCAGTACTTTAGGACATGAAGATCAAGAAGTTGTTGAAAATTTCATTTCTATTCATAGTTCTAGTTATTATGCCAAGATGTTTGCGAAAGACCAGTTAACAGGTGGTCATGTCATTATGCTTGGTAGTGGAAACGAAGAAGCCGCGTTTGCAGCTTTAAGCACTTATCCTGGTGGTTTACAGGTTGGTGGTGGCATAAACGCTAAAAATGCACAACAATATATTGATGCAGGTGCTTCACATGTGATTGTCACTTCGTTCATCTTCCATAATGGAATGCTCGATCTTGTCCGCCTAGAGCAATTAGTAACAGCTGTGGGGAAAGAACATCTTGTCATCGATTTAAGCTGCCGTATGCGTGATGGCAAATGGTTTGTTGTAACAGATAAATGGACGAAGTTTAGCGATTTTGAAGTGAATGCTGATTCAATTGCATATATTGAAAGTTTTTGTGATGAACTACTTATTCACGCTGTAGATGTAGAAGGAAAAAAAGACGGAATGCAAGAAAGCTTAGTACGTGATTTAGCCGCCTGGACTACGATACCAACCACCTACGCAGGAGGGGTTCATTCTTTAGACGATTTGAAAAAATTTCAGGACATTGCGAATGGTAAGCTCCATGTGACAATTGGCAGTGCCTTATCTATCTTTGGTGGAGATTTACTTTATTCAGATGTTGTAAACTATTGTAAAAAAGGCGGGGTATTATGAAATTAATATATAAAGAGTATGTTTTTCCATTCACAGAAACCAATTTAGAGCGAATTATTGATGGCAAGTATTTTAAAGTAAATACTTTTGATGACTCTCTTTCATTACAAGTACAACTTGATAACGAACAAATGCTGTTAGAATTTTCCAAATCATTAAAAGCGACATGTGGTTTTTTACGTAATCAAGAAAACGAACCTTATATCGGCACATATATTGATTTACAAATTTTTGTCGAAGAGTTTAATAAACGTTACAACTTAAATGCCAAAATTATCGTATAATACTAGAAAAACCTATCTTCTCTGTTGAAGATAGGTTTTCCTGATTGGAGCGCTTATTTCTCATTTCATCTAAGTTTTGTTAAGCTTACTAGTGAGAAAGCCTGTATATCCCTCAAACATATGCTAACTCATAAAGCTCGAGTCACTAATTCACTACAGGTGGGACTCCCACTACTAATTGTTTCACTTTATCATGAAAGGATTTAACACTATATGAAAAACGAACTTGAAACAACTACCTTAAAAAGCTTCCAAACAGAACTAACGCGCTTCTTTTTAGGCTATAAATTTGCCCTGAATGAAATTGAGACGAAGATAAATATTTTAAAAGAAGAATTTAAACTCATTCACGAGTACAATCCAATTGAACATGTTTCAACTCGCATAAAATCACCAAAAAGTATTTTGTTAAAAGTGAAGAAAAAGGAATTACAACCTTCAATAGACGCTATTCGTGAAAATATTCGTGACATAGCTGGCGTACGTATTACTTGCTCATTTGTGGAAGATATCTATAAAGTGAGTGCTATGCTTCAGGCGCAAAGTGATATTGAAGTCGTTGATGTAAAAGATTATATTGCCCAGCCAAAAGAAAATGGCTATCAAAGTTTGCATCTCATCATAAAGATTCCTATATTCATGTCTGATCGGATGGAAAAAGTCTATAGTGAAATTCAAATCCGCACGATTGCGATGGATTTTTGGGCCAGCTTAGAGCATAAAATCTACTATAAGTATAATAAAGAGGTTCCTACACATATTCGTACAGAACTAAAAGATGCAGCACTTCAAGCAGCTGAACTTGATCGTAAAATGGAACGTCTAAATAAGGAAATAAATATTTTAAAAGCTAATGAAACGGAGACATCATTTATCGACGAGACACCTATTGCTCATTTAGCAAAATATTTGTCTCTTATAACATCTGATCGACAAGTAGAAGAATAATGCAGAAAGGACATTCCTATTATGCAAAAAACCCTGACCTTTTTAAAAACAATTGACACGGAATTATATCGCTATATTGTTGAATACGGTATCGTTATGTATATAGTGTTATTTCTCATCATTTATGCCAAAACAGCATTTATCTTATTAACTTTTCTCCCAGGTGATTCAACCGTCTTTGCCAGTGGTACAATTGCTGCAATTGGTCATTTAAATGTTTGGTTGTTATTTTTGTTATTTTTCATTGCAACTATTCTAGGTGATGCACAAAACTATACTATCGGAAAGTTTTTAAATAAGGCAAAATTAAAATCATGGCGATTTTCTCCACTTCGCTTTATTCCGGATAAGACAATTTTAAAGGCTACAAATTTTTTAGAACGCTATGGTAAAATTGCGATTACATTTTCCCGTTTTGTGCCATTAATGCGCACGACTGTACCGTTTGTAAGTGGTTTTACTTCCTATAATTTTCAATGTTTTTTAATGTACAATTGTCTAGGAGCACTGATTTGGACAATCGTTTGGCTGTTTTCAGGTTTTGCACTCGGCAATATCCCATGGATTGCAGATAATTTATTTTTATCTTTACTGTTTATATCATTAACCGCCTTTATCCCTGCAACCGTCGCCTTTATCTTTGAATATATTAAAAAGCATTCAAAAAAAGCTCGTCATCTACTGTAGTAGAGACGAGTTTTTTTCATTTAATTAAATCGCTGTGCAATCATGTCATAAATATAACGTGCTTGTTCATATTCAGGTTGTAATGTAAAGGCTTGTTTTAAGTGATACATCGCATCTTCTGTTTGCTCTGTCGATACAGCATAAAGAACACCTAAATTATAATGCGCATCGGCATTATTCCAATCTTGTTCGATTAAAAAGTCTAATTCTTTTTTACCTTCGTCAAACATTTCTAAAGCACAAAGTACAATCGCATAAGCTAATCGAATTTGTGTATCTTCTGGAGCAAGCTCCGCCGCACGTTGTAAATACGGTAAAGCTAGCTTCGGATTTTCCATTCGTTCGAAGCATTTGCCCATCATATAATAAACATCGGCACCCTCAATCTTATGTGTCACCGCTTGTTCATAAAGCTTTAACGCTTCTGCAAAACGCTCTGCATTAAAATATAAATTGGCTAAACCGTAGTAAGCCGTTGCAGCCGAATCATCCACCGTAATAGCCTTTTGGAAAAAACGCTCTGCGCGCTCTGTATCCTCAAGTACTGCTAATAGATTACCGAAATTCACATAACCAATGGCATTGTCAGGCTCAGCTTCTATAGCTTGGGTAAAAAACTGTGCCGCATCTTCATAACGTTTTTCTTGAAATGCTAGAATGCCCTGTTCATTAAAATCCATTTTTTCACCTCTATGTAGTGAACGACTGCTGTTACATATGCGTAATAGCCTCCGTATTTTGAGCTGTGCCAATTCCCTACAACATAGTACTTAACTGTAAAAGAGGTAGGAAAGGAAACGCATACTGCATCATGTTAGCAGCAGTCTTTTCACAATTTATCCAACGTATGTTAATTTCTCGCTATTTTTAAAAACTTCGTCGATTGTGCCGCCACCTAAGCACACTTCACCATCGTATAAAACAACAGCTTGTCCAGGCGTAATTGCACGTACAGGTTCTGCAAATGTAATATGTGTACGACCATCTTCTAATATTTCTACTTCAACTGGTGTATCTGTTTGTCGATAACGGAATTTCGCCGTACATGAAAATTTCCCGGGCAATTTTTTTGTCGAAGTATAGCTCATTTTTACAGCTGTTAATGATGTAGAGTACACTGCATCATGGTGGAATCCTTGTCCAACAAGTAGCACATTTCGTTCTAAATCTTTGCCGAGCACGAACCACGGTTCACCGTCTCCACCAATACCAAGACCATGGCGTTGACCTAGTGTATAATACATTAAGCCGTCATGCTGCCCAATTACAACTCCATCCATCGTTTCCATTGTGCCAGGTTGAGCAGGTAAATATTGACTTAAAAATTCTTTGAAATTACGCTCACCGATGAAGCAAATCCCTGTCGAATCTTTTTTCTTTGCTGTAGCAAGCCCAGCTTCTTCCGCGATTTTTCGTACTTCTTTTTTCTCGATATCACCAATCGGGAACATAACATGGGATAGCTGCTCCTGAGATAATTGGTTAAGGAAATAAGTTTGATCTTTATTGTCATCCACACCACGAAGCATTAAAACTTCGCCGTCACCATTACGGTCGATGCGTGCATAGTGACCAGTTGCCAAATAATCTGCACCTAAATTTATCGCATGTTCAAGAAAAGCTTTAAACTTAATTTCCTTATTGCACATCACATCAGGATTAGGTGTACGCCCTGCTTTATATTCTTCTAAAAAGTAAGTAAAAACTTTATCCCAGTATTGTTTTTCAAAATTCACTGCATAATATGGAATACCTATTTGATTACATACTTTAATAACATCATCATAGTCTTCTGTAGCTGTACAAACGCCGTTTTCGTCTGTATCATCCCAGTTCTTCATAAAAATTCCGATTACTTCATAACCTTGCTGTTTTAACAAGTATGCTGCAACCGAGGAATCTACCCCACCCGACATGCCGACAACGACACGAATTTGTGAAGGGTCACGTGTTTCTTTCATTGTTGTCACCTTTTCTTTCAATCAACTTTATGACCACGTATGGAATCACTGATGCTTTAGACATGCACATTTCTAAACATACATGGTTTCCGTCAGAGGTTTCAAGTTATCTGTTATTTTAAAAGCAAAGTACTTGTTCATTAAATAATATTAATTTGCGAGTCTTTTCACAATTACGGCTGTTTTTTCTGCGGCTTGTCGGACATCATCTGCTGTTAAACCTTCACCAAAGCTAAAACGAATAGAATTACGTAATTCTTCAGTTCCTTGCCCAAACATCGCAACTAACACGTGTGAAGGATCAATTGAGCCCGCTGTGCATGCTGAACCACTTGATACACAAACGCCGGCCATATCTAGATTTACTAAAAATGATTCAACTTCCATGCCTGCAAAACTTACATTTAAGACATGTGGTAGTCCATTTTGTAAATCTCCATTTACATGGAATGACAGCTTTTCATGTGTAAAAACCTCAAGCATAATTTGCTTAAAGTGATTGTACAGTGAACGCTTGTCTAGGCGCAACTCACTTGCATTTTGTACGGCAGTAGCAAAAGCAAGAACAGCCGGTATATTTTCAGTACCTGCACGACGTTTTTTTTCCTGTGCGCCACCAAGAGCGTAACTAGCAAGTGGCGTACCTGCCTTCTGATAAAGGAAGCCGATTCCTTTTGGTCCATTAATCTTATGTGCAGATACACTTAATAAATCAACTTGTAAATCCGTTACATTGATTGTTTCTAATCCATAAGCTTGTACAGCATCTGTATGGAACGTTGCTTGATGGTCGCGTAACAACTCACCAATCTCAGCAATTGGTTGAATGGTACCTACCTCATTATTGCCGTACATAATCGTTACTAATATCGTATCCTCACGTAATGCACTTTGCACAGCTTGTACTGAAACTCGCCCCATTGTATCTACTGGCAAATACGTCACATCAAAGCCATCTTGCTCAAGCTTTTCGCATGTATGTAACACTGCGTGATGTTCAATTTGTGTAGTAATAATATGCTTTCCTTCAGTAGCGCGTGCATAAGCAGTACCTAGAATCGCTGTATTATCCGCTTCTGTCCCACCACTCGTGAAAATGATTTCACCGGGCTTCGCACCGATAGAATGAGCAAGTATCTCCCGTGCATCATCTAAATATTTGCGTGCTTCTCGTCCTGCGCCGTGAATGCTTGATGCATTCCCATAGACCTCACGCATCGCTAAAGTCATGGCGTCAATTACCTTGTCATTCATTGGCGATGTCGCTGCATGATCAAGATAGATGTATGAATTCATGTTGAAAACTCCTTTATATGAAAAGCGCTAAAGCGCCCTTTTACCCTCGATTATCATTCGTTCGCAAAAGTCGCGCGTGGCTATGTTGCAACTGTGATTTTACGAAGGGTGGCGCTTTAGCCTAAACTTTTTTAAATATAGAACATGTAGCCATCCACTACATTTTCCTCTGTATGTTGTGCTAAATCTTCAATTGTTGTTGTATCTAAAACATTTTTTACAGCGTCACGAATACGTAGCCACAATTCACGTTGAGGTGCTTCCTCATTTTCAATTCCTTCTACAGGCTGGATTGGGCCTTCTAATACACTAATAACATTTGCAGCCGAAATTTCACTTGGTGGATTTGCAAGCATATATCCACCGTATGCACCACGCACACTTTTCACTAAGCCTGAGTTACGTAATGGCGATACTAGTTGCTCTAAATAGGCTTCAGAAAGTTCCTTTTCTGCGGCAATCTTACGTAGTGGTATTGGGCCTTCACCGTAGTGTTTTGCCAATTCAATCATAATTGTTAGCCCGTAACGGCCCTTTGTTGAAATTTTCATTTTATCACCCTCAATTAGTCTAGTCAAAATACTAAAGACAGTATACCATAATATCCTCTCGTAGAACTCGGAAATACTCCTATAAGGATATGATATACTATAAATTAGAACAGACGAACGAACGGAGGATGACTTTTGCATAATGAACCACTTGCTTATCGCATGAGACCACATACCCTTGATGAAATCGTTGGTCAGCAAGATTTCGTCGGTCCTGATACTGCACTTTATAAAATGATTCAACACGGCCATGTCCCGTCCATGTTACTTTACGGGGAACCAGGCATTGGTAAAACATCCATTGCTAATGCGATTGCAGGTAGCTCAAAGTTACCGTACTTTTCGCTAAATGCCACACGCGCGGGAAAAAAAGATGTGGAGGATATTGTCCAGGAAGCAAGAATATCCGGAAAGGTTCTACTTTTTTTGGATGAAATCCATCGCTTCAATAAATTACAGCAGGATACGTTGTTACCACATGTTGAAAACGGCTCCATTGTTTTGATAGGTGCTACTACAGAGAATCCATATCATGATGTAAATCCGGCTATTCGCTCGCGTTGCGGAGAAATCCATCAGTTAAAACGCTTAACCCCAGAAAATTTAGTTGAACTTCTTAACAAGGCCCTAACTGATGAAAAGCAAGGACTTGGTAAATATGAATTTACGCTAACAGCCGAACAAATTGAACAAATTGCCGTAGCGGCTAATGGAGATGCTCGCAAAGCACTTACTTTACTTGAATCGATTTACTATGCGAGTGATGAAGTAAATGGACAAACAATTGCCTCTGACCATATCATTGAACACCTTATTGGTCGAATAGGGGTTTATGGTGATAAAAATGGTTCTCATTTTTATAATTTACTGTCCGCATTGCAAAAATCTGTACGCGGCAGTGATACAAATGCAGCATTATATTATTTAGCACATTTACTTGAAAATGGCGATTTAGTTGCTGTTAGTCGTCGCTTACTCGTTATGGCCTATGAGGATATCGGTCTTGCCAATCCAGATGTTGGTGCTCATATGCTCGCGGCAGTGCAAGCAGCAGAACGTCTCGGCTTACCTGAGGCGCGCATACCACTAGCAAGTGCTGTCATTGAAATGTGTCTGGCCTCGAAATCGAATTCTGCTATCATAGCAATAGATGCGGCTATCGCTAGTATCCATGCAGGTAAAACCGGTGATATCCCCCTTCATTTACGCGATGCTCATTACACGGGGGCACAAGATTTAGGACATGTTGGCTATCAATACCCCCACAATAGCCCCCTCGGTACATTCGGTGGCTGGGTCAATCAGCAGTATTTACCTGATGCACTCGTTGGAACAGAATTTTATAAGCCTGTTATTGCTGGGGAAGAGAAACGAATGGCTGGCATTTACGAAAAGTTGAAAACCTTCCAAAATAGCAAAAAGTGATGTCGCCAGAAGACGCATCACTTTTTTGTTATTTCCTTGAATTTTGATACTAGTGTACCTTTAACAAGTGAGGGCCGCGCGTTGAATGTGCGCCATCATACCTTCTGTTGACTTTGTGACCAGATTGACCACACGAACATTTTGCAAATATATTTCGCTACACTTCATGCATTTATCCTATATTAACCTTGTAGGATGGTATCTTCCTGCTTTTTTATCTTTATTTCAACACGAAAACTATAATGACCTCTATTATATGTATCTTACATCTCATCAAAATTCTTTGCATTGCAATAAAAAACATAATCTAATCTAAAAAAACCATTGTCTCTTTAAGAACGACAATGGTAAAAACTCAATATTAATCCATTATTTCCTTATCAACAAATAGTTTAAATTGCTGTAAGCATTGTTTGACTACACCTTTTTGTGCTAAAACGCCTTGGCGCAGTGCAGTAGTCTTTTCATCATCGCCAACCACTTCACCATAAAGTGCAAAAATAGCTGTCAAAAATTCTTCATTTTCTTCTTGATCAATACTTGGTAATGCATAGGCGGCAATCGCTAATAATCGCTCCACCTTATCAGGTATTTTTTGTAGTTCATTTGTTGAATAGTAGGTGGCTGCTGCTAAAAAATAGCTCAGCTTTGCACTACAGTCTATAAACAAGTGCCAATACGTATTCGCAGTCGGTAATTCACCTGCAAGGCCATCAACATGCTCTTTATAAAAAGTTGTTACTTGTGTATATAAAGGTTTTAATTCTCGCATAGCCTTTGTGTAATTATTAGATGTGTCCAGATAGTCAAATACAATATTATTCATTTTATCTTGGAGCTTTACAATATCTAAATGATCACGAATTACTTGTATTTCCATTGTCCCACTCTCCCATGTTCTCATTTGTTTTATCAAACGCCATTCCTACTCCCCTAAGCAGTCCTGTACATTCCAAACAAATTGACCTGTTGTCTATCGTATATTGGAATTATTCAAATTATAGCAATAAACCAAAAGAAGAAGTGGGTGCATGAAGAAAATAAGGCAATTTCGTGAATTATTAGCATTTTGTGAACGTGAGATTTATTATTTTGGTAGAATTATACTCTTTGTACGTAGACGTCAAACAGGAATTGTTCCTTTTCTCGATCAACTATTTCTACAATACATCCATTTGCATATTTTTTAATTCTCTGTTTTGGACTATAAAAATACGCATTATTTGTTATGAGCCATTCACTTAACGTCAATTCACTGGCAGGTTGCTGCACTGTTAAAATATGTTTATGACGAAGTATATCAGCCATTTTATAAAAACCCTCTGATAATTCATAAGCAGATACATCAAAATTGAAAATGGGCGTAACAACCTGTCCAATATCAAAAATATGTATTGTCCGTCTCGCCTCATCGATTGCTAACTCCACTGTGCTAATTTCATCGAATAGATTCAAGCCTCTGTATTCCATTTGATAAATTTGCTCCATTGTCATTGCCTCCTCTTTTTAACTGTACTATTGTACCATAGAAAAAGTAGCCGTCTCAAAAGGCAATTGAGACGGCTACTAGCTGTTTTTTTATATAGACATGAATCCCTTACATTGGCAAAAACAAAGCGTATCGTCAAAACGACAAGATTAATCATTTTTCAGAGGCTATGGCCAGATGGAATACTATTATTTAATAATTAATATGGAATTAGCCTTGCACACGTGTAATTTTCACATCTACTAAAATGGTATTTACCACCCAACTTGCAGCAATCAAACCTGCAACTGAGGGAACAAATGCATTAGAGGATGGTGGCATTTTCGCCTTGCGGATAGCCGCATCTGGTTTCCCTACATGCTCTACGACATCTGGTCGTACGACAATCGGACTTTCATCAGAGAAAACGACCGTTATACCTTTATGAATGCCTTCTTTTCGTAATTTTGTGCGAATCACTTTCGCTAATGGGTCCGTATGCGTTTTAGAAATATCCGCAATTTTAAAGCGAGTTGGATCCATTTTATTGGCCGCTCCCATACTTGAAATTATTGGGATATTACGCTTTAGACATTCCTTCATAATATGAATTTTATACATCACAGTATCACTCGCATCGATAACATAATCAATGCCCTGTGCAAAAAATTCTTCAAACGTTTCTTCCGTATAAAACATATGCATATCAATCACTTCACAGGCAGGATTAATATCTGCAATGCGTTCTTTCATGACACCAGATTTTGATTTTCCGACAGTTGATAGATACGCTACTAATTGACGATTGACGTTCGTAATATCGACATTATCCTTGTCCACTAAAATAATTCGACCAATACCACTTCGTGCACATGCCTCTGCAGCAAATGATCCGACACCGCCAACACCTAAAATAGCTACTGTTGTATTTTTTAATTTATCGAGTCCCTCTGTACCTATTGCGAGCTCGTTACGTGAAAATTGATGTAACATCTTACACTCTCCATCTATTGAAATTTTTATTAGTAAACCTAGTTACATACTAAGATAAAATCAAACCTATATTACATTTTATCACGATATCCTTCAAGTGAAAATTATAATCAAAAAAATAAAGTATTCCCTTGTAGGAATACTTTATTAACAAATCAATTATGCCACCGTGCATAGTTTTCCTGAAATGCTTGCACAAACTGGTCATCAAGTTGAATATTTTCCATATTAAACGCACCGACTGCGGCTCCACCGATTGGCTCTAAAATAGGCGAAATAAAATGCAATGGCAGACGCTCTTGTGCTGCTAATTGCTCAAGCTTCGGCACAAAATAAGCTCTATTGGAAAATACTCCTCCCGCTAATACTACTGGTATATTCGTTTGCTCCCAAGTCATGTAATCATAGCATGCCTTTATCGCAGTATAGTACTTTACACAGGCTTCTTGAATGAGGCTATTCGCAACAGCATCCCCTTGATCTGCAACCTGAAAAACATACCTACTTAACGGTGCAATGACAGACCTCGGATGACCTTTGCCATAAATACTCTCTATTAGTTGGGGTACATGTTCCATAGAAAAGTGTTGCAAGAGGACGTCTGTTAAGGCTGTTGGCTTTGCCCGCTGATCATAGCTTTGAAATACAGCCTTTAGTGCCTGAATGCCTAAATCATAGCCACTTCCCTCATCATCAAAAAGGTAACCCCAACCACCCACACGATGATAATTCCGCTGATTATCGTAACCCATCGTAATAGCACCTGTCCCGGCAATTTGTACAATGCCTTCCTGTCCAAGCGTACCTGCATATAAGGCTATTAAAGCATCATTTTCAATCACAACTGCCGTCGTCTTGTCAACATACTGCCGAATAATCGCGTTAACTTTCTCCTCAGCTTGACGCTCCTTGACCCCTGCCATACCTGCAAAACAACTATGTAGCGCAGCAAATATTTGTGGATTTTGTGCCTGTAATTTTTGTAATAAGTTATGAATCGTTAACTCAAAGCTTTTGGCATCCATCGCAGTTGGGTTACTTCGTGACGTTATGACTTTGGCATAAATGCAGCCATGTTCATCACAAATAACTGCAGATGTTTTTGTGCCACCACCATCAATTGCCAGTACATACATCCTCTTCTCCCCTTAAAAAGGATTGAGCGCAAACGGCTGTTGGCTCAATCCTTCATCCAAATATCAATCATTTCGTAAAGCCAAATGAAGCCCACGGTTGTATGTGCTTTATTAAAAACTGCTCTTCTTCTACAACTCTCGCTACTACATTTGTCGAGCCCGTATTCGGTATTTCCTTTAAGACTATTTGTAGCTCTCCTTTATAACGAACATCTAAATTATTGTCAATTGTGATATCCCCTGGTTTCAGTGGATGAGTGTCATGGACTTGAAAATCTCCATTTTTATATTTAACACGAGACTGTGTACTACGAATAACATATTCCGATATATCCCCACGATTAAAATGAGGCTCTTTAAATAGGATTGCTTCTTCTAAAATACTTGTTTCTGGCGCCTGCACAACCTTCAGCTCTAGCTTGTGGCGATTTAATTGCCCTAACGCTCGTATCTCTTCTTCAGAAGCATACATATTGCCGATAATACAATCATCAATTAAACCAGTGTGCCATAAATCCTTTGCCTGCACAGTAATTGGCAGATGACGATGCTCTTCTAATGTCGGTAAACCATGCTGTGTTTTTTCCCATGGGCCAAACATAGCCTGCTGGGAGGAAATCATAGCAGCTGTACGAACATGATTTGCTTTAAATAGTTTGGTGGTCTCCAAAAAATGCTGACGTGAAAGACCCGTGAACTGTCTCGGATAGAAATTATGGCAACCAATAATATTATCTTTATTTGGTTGGTAGGATAATATATTTTCTAGATATTTTGTGCCATTACTAATATTTAATTCAATTTTCAAATGACTAGCATCTTGTGACATAAACGCTTCCTCTTGACCAGAGAACCCCATGTCTAAACGCAAAGCCGCTAGATGATATTGCTCTTTGAAAACAGCTATGTCTTTATACGTTAAGCCAAGCTCCTCAAAAACGGTAGGTGCGATATCAGCAGATATATCAAAGCCCAGTTGCTTGGCAAAAGCATTAATTTGCTGTAATTTTATACGTTCATCCTCATTGTTCAAGGACATCAGACAGGTAAAAATGCGATCAAAGCCATTATCATGTGCTAGCTGAACATACTGCTTCATTTCTTCTAATGTACTATGCTGAGGATAAAGTGAAATACCTAATCGTCTCAATTCAAATACCTCCATTGCTAAGCTTTTACACTTCTACATTTTGAGTTTCCAATTCAGCATTACGCTTTTCTTCTTGCTTTGCTACGCGGTTTGCCATCGCTAAAAATGGTAAGTAAATACACACTGCGACAACGATTAATAAGATACTAAGCATAGCACCACGCCAAGATTGCGTCACTAAAAAACCATTGATAATTGGTGGTGTCGTCCACGGTACTGGAACTGTTGCCGCCGGAACCCACCCCCATTTTGTTGCAAAGAAAGCAATTGTTACATTAATCATCGGTGTCAAAATAAATGGGATAAATAAAATTGGATTTAATACGATCGGTAAACCAAATAGCAATGGCTCATTAATATTGAAAATCCCTGGTGCAGTTGATAATTTCCCAACCGTATTATATTGTTTATTTTTTCTTGCAATAATGAAAATAGCGATAATGAGTGCTATTGTCGTACCCGATCCACCCATATTGATAAAAGCGTCAAAGAATGGTTTATTTACGATATACGGCGCTGCTTCACCAGCTGAAATAGCTGCAACGTTCGCATCAATTGCTGGTAGATTAATAGTTTGCATAAATGGTTCGATAATATTTGCACCATGTACACCCAAAGTCCATAAAAACGTAGGAATAAATGCTAAAAGTAGTGCAGCGACCCATGTATTCGTTAAGCCCATAAATGGCTCTTGAATTGCTGCGTAAAACGAACCCACAATATCAGGAATATCAAAGCCAGCCGAAATGATTGTGCGCACTAAAGCAAATATACCAATTGTTATAATAGCAGGTAGTAATGCTGCAAACGATTTCGAAACAGCCGGTGGTACACCATCTGGCATTTTAATCAGCAGTCTACGGTTGCCTGACAATCTACAAAATACTTCAGTAGAAAGTAAAGCGATGATAATGGCTATAAATATTCCACCTGTACCTGTTGTTAAGCCTGTTAAACCACCTTCACCAAAGGTACCGAAGGTCATATAACTTGAAAGACTGATGACCCCTGCTGACAGTCCATCCTTGTCATAGCTTTTCGCAAGATTGTAAGCAATCGTGAAGGCTAATAATAGAGAGATTATTCCAAAAGTTGCCCCCCACATATTGCCGCCCCATTGTGTCCAAGTTTCATGTTTCCAAATGGAGTCAAGTGCATTTTGATAAAAGTCGATAGGTAAGTTATTAATTAATACCGCTAGTGATCCAACAATTGTCAATGGCATTATCGTGATAAAACCGTCACGTATAGCAACTAAATGACGCTGATTCCCAACTCTTGCAGCTACCGGAACAAATTTTTCTTCTAAAAAACGGAACATTCCCCACACTCCCTTTTGCTTTTTATTGTGACATCAAAACTTGATGCTACTCCCCTTTGATACGTTCATATAGCTCTATCATTTCTTGCGCTAAATCACGAAATGTAATAGCATTCATTAAGTGATCCTGTGCGTGAATTAAGAGCATCGATACTTCCACTTTTTCTCCCCTTGCTTCTTGTGTTAACAAAGCTGTCTGAGAATGATGGGCTTCAGTAAGCGCTTCATTCGCCATGTTTATTTTTTTCTTTGCTTCAGTGATACGTCCCTTTTTCGCTAATTGAATGGCTTCCATACACTCACTTTTCGTATTACCACTATGCACAATCAGGCCCATAATGGCTTGCATCATAACTGTTTCTTCCATTAGTTAGCCCCCCTCACCCAATCAGCTTAAGTGCCTGTTTTAAAACATTTTCACCGTTCATCATGCCGTAATCCGCCATATTAATGACATCAATTGGTAAATTCATTTCCTTATACTTTGTCTCAAATGACCCTTTTAAATAACGTACTTGCGGGCCCAGTAACAGTACATCGGCTCCTTTATTTGCCAGTACTTTTTCAACCTCACTTTCAGCAATAGCATAAATATCAGCCTCAATATTTTGTTCTTGTGCTGCCTTTTGCATTTTTGACACTAATAAACTCGTACTCATCCCTGCTACGCAAACTAACATAATATTTTTCATTGTCTGCACTCCTTTTCTTATCTCGAATTGTCCGTTCAATTTAATGCCAAATTTACAATTGCCAAATATCCTGTAATCGCTTTCTTATGTTGAGAATAGCACCAATTGGTATAGACCACAACACACTTTTTACACTAATTCCCTTGCATGAAATGGAAATTAATAATTGGGCTAACGCTCCATAACTTGCAAATAAATGAATTAAGCAAACTGGTATAGTCCAGAAAAAACTTTAAAAAAATTTCATATTTTAAAAATATTCATAGAATACAGGTCGATTATTGGGGATTGCTTTTTGCCATAACTCCACTACTTCTTTTATAGCATCTTTTTTTGCATAAATTAGTGCATCTTTAACCGACAGATAACCGACCATCATTGCTGAAAATAGATTGATTGGTAATGCTAACATATGCTTATCCATGATAGAATTTGCCTCGATTACCGAGACATGCCCATCTTTATTTATTCTGTAGACACATTCATTCCACGTACAAAAAGCATCTTCTAAACAGACATACAATGGTTCATGAATCTCTCCCCACGGATAACGCTGCATGAAGGCAAAAGCATCCACTATTCTTACCATAGCATCCATGTGGATCTCTCGTTTAAATTGTGGCTCCTGAAATTGAAAACCAAAATGATGATCATTTGCAGTGAATCCCTCAATTGTGTGTACACTCGTGGCATGTGATGTTATAAAACGCCAAATTGCTTGTTCTGCTAGTATATCCTCTGCTATAAAATCATGAATTATAAACGTACCATCATGAATGATATAACGAATATAGCCTGCTATTTTATCTGCATGAAAATACGCAGCAAAGAGGCTATCAGGTGCTCTTCTTTCGATTCTTTTCCACCATGCTTCATCACGTAGCATACTACCATTGGTAACGAGTGCTTGACAGTTATGAAAATCTTGTATGGTTTGAAAGAGAAGCTCATCTGGCCATTCAAAACTCATACGTTTCACGACGTCTAATTGTTTGCCTACATTAGGAAACATCGCATGTGGAATTGAATAGTGAAGCTTTTCAGAAAATAATTCCCAGCCAAAATACCGATAAAAAGACACAGAAAATGGTGCTAAAACAGAAATGTACTGCCCATTTTGGCGCATTTCCCGGAGGGCCTCCAGCATAAGTTTTTTAATAATTCCTTGCTGACGATACTCAGGATACGTCGCTACAAATCCTATACCTCCCATGTCGAAGTTCTTCCCATGTACCGTCATATTTAGCGGAAGAATTAATAGCTGTCCAACAACTTTATCTCCATCATAAGCTCCTATCGTTGTACTTTGCTCAATCCAATATTGGAAATCATCACGCTTTGCTCCAACATATTTATTCGGAAAACAATAATCCCTTAGTCGGTGTACTTGCAGATAATCTTTTGGTGGAATTAATTTTATTTCCATAGCCAATTCACCTCCATCTATTTATAGAATATTCGAACTATTAGCGGTGGATGATTAAATATTTCTTTACGTATTCTTCTACCTCTGACGCAGTTGATAACTTTAATATAGGTTCAATATGTTGTAGTAACTGCTTCTGTGAATACTTGGCAATTTGCGCTCTTGTTTTTAGAATGGAAGATGCTGTCATGGAAAACTCATCTAATCCTAGTGCCAGTAATATCGGTATTGCTACTTCATCTCCTGCCATTTCGCCACACATCCCCACCCATTTATCATGCTGATGGGCAGCATCAATAACAGTCTTAATCAGCCGAAGAATGGCTGGGTGATAGGGCTGGTATAGGTATGACACATTCTCGTTCATACGATCTGTCGCCAATGTATATTGGATTAAATCATTTGTGCCTATCGAAAAAAAATCCACTTCCTTCGCAAATATATCTGCAATCATTGCTGCCGATGGAATTTCAATCATGATACCAACTTCAATTGTTTCAGATACTAAAATACCTTCGCTTTTCAGATGGTCCTTTTCTTCAAGTAATAATGCTTTTGCCAGTCTAAATTCATCTAATGTAGCAATCATTGGGAACATAATTTTTAAATTGCCAAAGGCACTTGCCCGTAGTAATGCTCGCAGCTGCGTACGAAACATTTCTTGATGGGATAAACAAATACGAATTGCTCGATAGCCTAAAAATGGATTCATTTCTACAGGGAGTTTAAAATAGGGAAGATTCTTATCTCCACCAATATCTAGTGTACGAACAATTGTTGGTTTGCCCTGCATTTTTTCGAGTACTGTTCGGTACGCAGTGAACTGCTCCTCCTCATTTGGTGACTCCTGACGCTCCATATATAAAAACTCTGTTCGAAACAAACCGATACCATCCCCACCAGCATTGTTAACCATTTCTACATCCTCTGGTTTTCCGATATTACCAGCAATTTCTACACGTAAGCCGTCAGCACTTATACTTGGTAATGAACGAAATTGATTGAGCTCGCCTTGCAGCTGTTGTTGTATCTGTTGTTGACGCACATAAAATTGTGATATTTCCGCGGTAGCATCTAGTAGAATTTTGCCGTTTATGCCATCCATTATAATAGGTGCTCCCTGCTTTATAACTTGGGTGGCCGTTTTAGTTCCTACTATCGCTGGAATTCCCAATGTACGTGCGAGAATAGCCGAATGGGAGGTCCTCCCGCCAATATCCGTAATAAAGCCCTTTACATATTTTGTATCTAGCTGTGCAGTCATGGATGGTGTTAAATCTTCAGCTACAATAATTACATCAGAAGACAAGCGACTGATATCCGGTAATTCCACACCTAATAAATGTGCTAATAATCGCTTCGACACATCACGTATATCAGCTGCTCGCTCCTGCATATATTCATTGTCTATTCCCTCAAACATTGCAATAAACATCTTAGATACTTCATCCAATGCATACTCAGCACTTATGCCTATGTTTATTTTCCCTTCAATGGCCGCTAACATCTCTGGATCTTCTAACAATAATTGATGAGCAGCAAAAATGGCCGCTTCCTCATCACCAAATTTCCCCTGCGCTATTGTATAGATTTCTTGGAGTTCTGCTTTTGTTTGAACTACTGCTGCCTTAAATCGAGTAAGTTCAGTGTTTATATCCGCGATTGTTACTCTTTCAAATGTTAAATCTGGTTCCATTAAACAATAGGCGTTTGCCAAGGCAATGCCCTCAGAAACGGCAATCCCGCGTATTTCTAGCATTCTTCACCAATTCCTTTAGTGATCATAATATCTGATACTGTCTGTATAAGCTTGTCAGCATCTGCCCCCTCGGCTGAAATAGCCACAATGCTTCCCGGCAATATGCCTAATGCCATAACACCCATAATGGATTTTAAATTGACTGACTTATCATTATATGTTAACAGAACGTCACATTCGAATGGTGTAACAGCGGTAACTAGTAAAGCGGATGGTCGCGCATGTAGGCCTTCAGGTGTTGTTATTTTAAATGTTTTCTTCATCTATACCCCTCCAATTTTCATGTAAAGTTAATGCGATTTTGATAGTTCGCAATCATGTCATCATTATGATGCAGATTGGATTCTACATTATTACTTTCAAAAACAGGCACAATCCCTTGGAAATCTGCCATTTGCTCAATCACTTGACTAAAAATAGCATTCAGGATAGCCGAGCCAATAACCGTAGAAGCTGGTGCATACTGCATATTTTGACGGCGTAATAAACCATCCCCAACTGGTATATGCGTATTTATGATGACATCCACTACCTCTTCTAAACGCTTCCCACTTCGGTGGCGAGTCTGCTGCTCACGATAAGTAAGTGATTGAAGCGATATGACAAGCACACCTGCCTCCTTTGCAAGCAAAGCGGCGTCAATTGGTGCGTAATTTCTTCCTGAAGTCGATATCACTATAAATACATCATTTTTTTGAAATTCAAAATAATGTTTATGTCGCTCGATTATCGTGGGATCTTTTTCATTTTTTGAAGACGTCAATGCCCCGGCTTGTAATGTTAACGGCTCAATCGTAATTGGACGTACAGGCACAAGCCCACCCGCACGGAAAAATGCATCTTGTGCTAACAGGTGAGAATGACCACAACCAAATAATTGCACAATACCACCACGTTGAATTTGTTGAACGATCATTTGTGCAGCTTCTGCAATATTTTCTTGCTCCTGCACAATTACTACTTGTAAAAGTCTCTGTATTTCCAGAAAATAAGCATGCATATAATCACCTTTTAATTTCACTAATGAATTTGTATCGATCTGCCCGATAAGTACTACGCACTAGCTCGAATGGAACGCCATCCGCTAAGTAACTTGTTCGTTTAATAATTAACACTGGTGCCGTACCCTTGATTTGTAAATATTTACTATCTTCCTTGGCAACAATAGCTGCCTCCATTTGTTGAATGGCATTTCCAATTTTCTGATGAAATTTCGCTTCAATCAACGCATAGAGAGAGCCCATAATTTTCTTTTCATCTAATTCCGGATAAACTTTCACAGGAATATACGTTTTTTCAATCGCCATTGGCTTAGCATCAGCGTTGCGTATTCGCACAACAAAGAATACCTCTTCACCTGGCTCTAACAATAAATCACCTGCAACATCTACTGGTGGAATAATTTTTTCAAAGCGTAAGACCTTACTACTTGGCTCCATTCCACGTGCTCGCATATCCTCTGTAAAACTCGTCAAGCCCATCAGTGGTTGCTCTAATTTCGGATTGGCAACATAGGTACCTCTTCCTTTTTCGCGGTACAGAAGCCCACTATTCACTAAATTAGTAATAGATTGACGCACTGTCATGCGGCTGACATCAAATTGCACTGATAACTCCCGCTCAGAAGGTATATTTTCGCCAATTTTATATTCCTCTAAATAAATACGTTGCTTTAATATTTCTTCTATTTGTATATAGATAGGTATATGAGAATTTTTATCTAACAAGCCTGCACCTTCCTTATCAACACTTTACTATGATTTCTCAAATACAACTTTACCTCGACAAATAGTTTTTTGTACATTTAATTTTTGATCTAGTAATACAAAATCTGCATCATAACCTTCAGCAATACGCCCTGTTGTTTCTAGTTGTAGCTGTTCAGCCGCATTTGCAGATGACATGGCGACAAGTTCCTGTAAAGAACAATTTGTTACCGCTTTCATATTTTTCACTGCTTGTTCCATTGTCAAAACACTACCTGCTAAGGCTCCATTCGATAAATGTGCGCCACTTTCAGTCACATGAACCGTTTGACCACCTAAATCATAGTCGCCGTATTGTAATCCCTTTGCACGCATTGCATCAGTAATCAAAATAATTCCTGAAGCACCCTTTATTCGGTAGGCTAGTTGCACCGACTGCGGATGACTGTGCACAAAATCAGTAATTAACTCTACCTTCACCTTATCTTCTAAAAAAACTCCTCCGACAACGCCTGGACTACGATGATGGAAAGGGCGCATTTGATTGTATAAATGAGTCGCCTGTTTTACGCCCACTGTTATCGCCTTATGCACCTCTTCTATTGTTGCATCCGAATGTCCAATCGAAACGAGCACCCCTTGTTTACTTAGTTCTTCAATAAATGCCAATCCACCCTCTAACTCAGGTGCTACTGTAATTTGTTTAATACGTCTTTTACTTAATTGCTGCCAGTGCTCAAATTGTTCAATAGAGGGTAAAATCATATACTCCACAGGCTGTGCGCCTGCACGTTTCTTTGATAAAAATGGTCCTTCAACATGTATACCTAACAACCTCGCTTCGTCATCCCCATGTTCGAATTGAGCTAAGTTTTCTAATACATGCTCAATAGTTGTTATAGATTGGGTCATTGTCGTAGCAAGGAAACCTGTCACACCCTCTTGTACTAATGAACGAGCCATTTGATGGAGGGCTTTCTGAGTAGCATCCATCGTATCATTCCCAGCAGATCCGTGAATGTGCATATCAATATATCCAGGAAGTAGCAACCAATTTTTATCCTTGCCATCAATATATTGCTCCGCCTTGTCAGATATTTCGTGACTTATCTTACTAATCTGACCATTCTCTATAAATAAATCACCCTTAAATGGCGTCTCATCATAATTGACTATTGTGACATTGGAAATTAACAGCGTATTTCCCAACATTCCACCCCCTTGGCCTCTATTTTTGGGAAGACTTTAAGGAAAAGACAAGCTATTTCCTAATTTGGTATAGTTGTCTATACCAATTATATAATGTTCACTAGAAAATAAAAAGATAATTTTTCTATTTTTCTAAATTTTTATATAAAATTTAAATTCTATGTATCTTGAAAAGCTATTTTAGTCGTAAAAAAAGTAGCCATTACAGGAATGACTACTGTCTTTCTTCTTTTTAAAAAAGAAACATCTAACATGAGCCGACTGATTTCCACTACGGCGGAAGCTTTTCGCAGGTATGGCTTCAGTCTCCTTGTCGTTATGCTCGTGCGGGGCCTTCAGCTCATGCTATTCCCACAGGAAGCTTTGCTTTGTAGCGAAAGGCAAATGCCGTATGCGCTCCAATCAGCTTGTTTACGTCCATAAATGATTGAGAAGATGAATAGGATGACGACCAATCAGTAATAATGAACGGAATTAGCAATGTGCTGCCATTTGATCATTTAGTATGCAAATTAGAAGCTGCTATGGATTTAATTTTAAGAATCAATTGAACTTCCTATTGGGTGCAGCATATGAAAGAAGCCAATTGTTGACGTCATCAAAGTGACATGAAACAAATTAATGTACATCGAAAAGCAATGATTGAACGTGTATGTGCGGATATGAAAGAAAAGCATGGTATGCTTTGGATCAGCCTTACGAGGGATTAAAATATTGTTCATCCAGGCGATGCTGAATGCCATGAAGCTACTCTCGTTAATAAGGGCTATTTGTAACGACTATTCCTCATAAAATTCCAAAAGGTATTCGAAATGGACTGTCATCATTTCGAATACCTTTTGTCGTCAATCTGAAATAGCCATGCATGCCTACTGATTTTCTATGTATCGACGAATCCCGATAGTGCCGTAATGCCAATGAAACATTCGTTTTGAACCCGCGATTTGCAGGTGGGTGCCCGCTTCATAGCGTTAAACTTCCCTCTCCATTGGGGCATGTTTGCAACTATAAAATAGAAGGCTCCCGACGATATAGTGTTGGTCAAAACTGTTAAAGATAGTTAGCAGTTAGACAAACACATCAGGATTCGTATTACAGTTATAATAACACCATATTTCAGATAATTCAAACGATTTTCTATTAAAATTTTAAAAACCTCGCAAAAACGCAAAAAATACCTAGATTTCCAACAAAATTTGCTAGAGAATCAAGGTATTTAGCATTACAGTACTTCTAGTTTTCCTATACTTAGTTGTTTTTTCAAATGGTTATGGCAGTGCCTATACTCGGCTCCTAGAGGCTTAGCTGAGGCCTCCAGGACGGCGAGCGTAAACAGCACCAAAACAATTACAATGGAAACAGCTTATTTTTTAAATGGTTTGATTGCTAAACTTAGCTCACTCAATTGGTCAGGAGACACTGTACTTGGTGCATTTGTCAGTAAGCAGCTTGCACTTGCTGTTTTCGGGAATGCAATTGTGTCACGTAAGTTCGTACGGCCTGCAAGTAGCATTACAAAGCGGTCAAGGCCAAATGCAAGACCGGCATGTGGGGGCACACCGTATTCAAATGCTTCTAATAAGTAACCGAATTGTGCTTGTGCTTCCTCTACTGTGAAACCAAGTAGTTCAAACATTTTTTCTTGTAGTTCACGTTCGTAAATACGTAATGATCCACCACCAAGCTCATAACCGTTTAACACGATATCATATGCTTGTGCACGTACTGCTGCTGGATCTGTATCCATTAAGGCAATATCTTCGTCAAATGGACGTGTGAATGGATGATGCGCTGCTTTGTAACGACCATCTTCTTCAGAGTACTCCAATAAAGGCCAGTCTGTAATCCATAAGAATGCGAATTGTGATTCATCAATTAGCTCTAAATCTTGACCTAATTTTGTACGAAGTGCGCCAAGAGAAGCTGCAACAACAGAAGCTTTATCGGCAACAAATACTAAAATATCGCCAACTTCAGCACCCATACGTTCGATTAATGCTGCGGCTAATGCTTCATCAAAGAATTTTGCGATTGGTCCATTTAAGCCTTCCTCTGTTACTTTTAGCCATGCAAGACCTTTAGCACCATAGATACCAACGAATTTTGTTAATTCATCCATGTCTTTACGAGAGTATTTGTCTGCTGCACCCTTTATGTTGATACTTTTCACTTGTTTGCCCTGAGCCACAGTATCAGCAAATACTTTGAAATCACAGCCATCAAAAATATCGTTAAGTGCTACTAATTCTAAGCCAAAACGTACATCCGGTTTATCTGAACCATAACGATCCATTGCTTCTTGATATTTCATACGTTGGAATGGCGCAGGAATGTCGATGCCCTTTACATCTTTCATAACGGCTTGGATGAGGCGCTCGTTCATTTCTAAAATTTCTTCCTGTGTTAAAAAGCTTGTTTCAATGTCGACTTGTGTGAATTCAGGCTGACGGTCAGCGCGTAAATCTTCATCACGGAAACAACGTGCAATTTGGAAGTATTTCTCAAACCCAGCAACCATTAATAATTGTTTAAATAATTGTGGTGATTGTGGTAATGCATAAAATTCACCTTCATGCACACGTGATGGCACTAAATAGTCACGTGCTCCTTCAGGAGAGGATTTCGTTAAAATTGGTGTTTCTACCTCTAAGAATCCTTCGTTTTGTAAAAAGTTACGAATTGTACGTGTAACGTCTGAACGCATTTTGAATGTATCAAACATGACCGGACGACGTAGGTCAAGGTAACGGTATTTTAAACGTAAATCTTCTGAGACATCTGTACGATCTTCAATTTGGAATGGTGTTGTTTTCGCTGTATTAATAACGACTAAGCTAGTCGCCTCCACTTCAATTTTTCC
This sequence comes from Lysinibacillus parviboronicapiens, assembly GCF_003049575.1. Classification (GTDB taxonomy): domain Bacteria; phylum Bacillota; class Bacilli; order Bacillales_A; family Planococcaceae; genus Lysinibacillus; species Lysinibacillus parviboronicapiens. Next base: position 84,974 of record NZ_PYWI01000013.1, read on the forward strand.
GTTTGGTACATTTGGGTTAATTTGATCTTCTGAACGAAGAATTATTGTCCCTTCGATTTCAATTACGTATTCACTACGTACTTTATCAGCTAAAGCATGAGCCTCTGCTACATCTGGACTAAAGACAACTTGTGTAATACCTGTACGATCGCGTAAATCAATAAAGATTAATCCGCCCAAGTCACGGCGACGTTGCACCCAACCTTTTAATACGACTTTTTCGCCTTGTAACGCTTCTGATAGCTCGTTACTAGCATGTGTTCTTGTTGCCATTTGTAATTCCTCCAAAGATTATTTATTTAATAGGTAGTTAACTAATTCTGAGAAAGCGACCTTTTGTTGTTCGCCTGATTCCATATGTTTCACAGCTGCTACTTGCTCTTCTAGCTCTGTTTCACCTAGGACAATTGTAAATTTAGCGCCTAAACGGTCAGCAGATTTCATTTGTGCTTTCATTTTACGGTCTAAATAATCCATTTCCGTTGAAATACCTTTTGCACGGAACGAACTTGTTAACTCTACGGCTTTTAATTTCGCTTCATCGCCCATAGCTATCATGTAGACGTCAAGTGCCGAAGCTGTATCCAGCTCCACATTTTCTGCTTCGAGTGCTAACAACAAGCGCTCGATACTCAATGCAAAACCGATTCCCGGTACGTCTGGTCCACCGATTTCCTCTACTAAGCCGTTATAACGACCACCACCACAAAGCGTTGTTATAGAACCGAAACCTGCAGCTGTTGACATTATTTCAAATGTTGTGTGATTGTAATAATCAAGACCACGTACTAGGTTTGGATCTACCTCATACGTAATGCCAAGCGTATCTAAATACGTTTTCACCTGTGCAAAATACGCCGCTGAATCCTCTGTTAAAAAGTCTGTTAAAGCAGGTGCAGTAACCATTAACGGATGCTCACGATCTACTTTACAGTCTAAAATGCGTAATGGATTTTTTTGTAGTCGGTTTTGACAGTCCGAGCAAAACTCTTCTATATGCGGCTCAAAGTGATTGATCAATGCTGTACGATGTGCATCTCGCGTTTCTTTGTCACCCAGTGAGTTAATCACTAATTTTAAGTCCTTTAAACCCACTGATTCGTAAACATCCATTGCCAGTGCAATGACTTCTGCATCGATTGCTGGATCTGCTGACCCAATAGCCTCAACACCGAATTGCACAAATTGACGATAACGACCTGCTTGTTGACGCTCATATCGGAACATTGGTCCTAAATAGGAGAGTTTTACGGGTTGATCTGGCGCACCAAACATCTTATGTTCTACGTACGCACGGACAACACCAGCTGTATTTTCTGGACGAAGCGTTAACGAACGACCACCACGATCTTCAAATGTATACATTTCCTTTTGTACGACATCCGTTGTTTCACCAACGCCACGAGCAAATAAATCTGTTTGCTCAAAAGTCGGTGTACGAATCTCGTTATAACGATAAACCCTACATAAATCACGAATAATCGTTTCAACCTTTTGCCATTTTTCTGATTGGCCTGGCAAGATATCTTGGGTACCACGTGGCACTTTAAAACTCATGGAAATACCTCCTCTATTGATTGCTTATGAGCGAGTGTACCTTGCTGGATGGAGGGAACTTGAATGACGCCACATCGGATTGAGCGCAACTTTTCAAGCCAATAAAAAAAGCCCTCGCCTCCTTGCAAAATTGCAAGGGACGAGAGCTGTATAAGCTTCCGCGGTTCCACCCTAGTTGACGCAATAACTACATGCGCCCTCCTCATAATCGGATAACGGCCGATTCCGTTTTTCCCTACTAAGTATCCCTTTTCAGAAAAAAGCCTCTCAAGTGTTGTTCACGCTATACATTTTTGTAGGAAAGATTGCAGCCTAGGTCTTTCCCTCTCTTCTCCAATAGAGGTATACGCTACTCGCTTGGTCATAAGCGGTTAATCATTTTTTGATTACCCTTTATGTTAGTCACAACAACAGCTAATGTCAACTATTTTCGTATTTTTCATGCAACAGTTGTCAAATTATCGAATTCCATTACCTTTTTCCCACGAACAAATCAATAAAATCATGATAAAATAGCACAAGAATAGGAGGAATCTGATGACGACAAAACTTTTACATTTAACCATCATCTTCGTACTATTATTAACGATTACGATTCCAAGTATACACGATGATCAAAATGCTCTTGCCGACACTAGTGATTTAAAAGTAACGGGAACAATCCTACATATGCGCGAGGGACCAGGACTTTCTTATCCGATCATTACGACATTAGAAGAAGGCGACTCGCTAACCTCTATTGGTCGTGAGGGTGATTGGATTCAAGTAAAAACTGGTGAATATGAAGGTTGGGTTGCCTCATGGCTGACGGCTTCCACAAACGCCGAACAAGCCATTGCAAAAACAGTTATCTCACAGGTTGATCGTCTGAATATACGTACAGAGCCAGATATTTCTTCAGCAGTTCTTGGTCAACTTTCCACGGGTAATCAGGCAATTCTCATAAAAGAAAGCGGTGAGTGGGCAAAAATTAATTGGAATGGACTAGTCGGTTGGGTTTCTTCAAGCTATGTTACGATTAACGAAACAACAGAAAAAACATCCGATGAAAAAGTAGTCGAAGTATCTACTTCAAAGGACAGCAAAGGTACGACCTTTACCGTTCTAGTTGATTCACTAAACATCCGTAAAAAGCCAGATTTAACAGCTAAAAAAATAGGAACTGTGAGCAAAGGACAAACCTTTAAAGTACTTACGCAAGAACATAACTGGGTACAGATTCAATACAATGACAAAAAGACAGGGTGGGTATATAGCTTCTACGGTACGTTTTCAAATGCAGTGAAGGCAACCTCTAAAACTTCGTCTGTAAAAGAACTAGAAGCTGTCACAATTATTTATAACGGGACAAACCTACGAACAGACGCAACAACGGCAGCAGAGGTGGTTGAACGTGTAGATGCGGGTGAATCTTTTCAAATTGTCGGCACTAAAGATGATTTTTATGAAATTCAATTAGACGACAAAACCGCCTTTGTCGCAAATTGGGTCGTTTCAACTTCCAAAAATAAATCGTTAGCGAACGAAGAAAAAGCGGAACCACGAAAGAAAGGAACACTAAATGGCCTTACTATCGTCGTCGATGCTGGCCATGGTGGTAATGATCATGGTACGACAGGACAACGCGGGACCGATGAAAAAAACATCACCTTAAAAACAGCATCTTTATTAGAATCAAAGTTAAGTGCCGCCGGAGCAAACGTCGTCATGACACGAGAATCAGACGAATATGTTGCGTTGCGTAAACGAGTGTCAATTGGCCATCAATATGAGGCAGATGCATTTATTAGCCTGCACTATGATGCCACTGATAATAGTTCAATTTCCGGCTTTACTACTTATTATTTGAACGGCAATCAGAAAGGACTTGCAGAATCTATACATAGTGGACTTGCAAGTAAAATTGATTTAAAAGATCGTGGTACACAGCAAGGCAATTACTTAGTGCTACGAGAAAACCGTCAAAAAGCAGTATTAATTGAGCTTGGATTTTTAAGTAATGTCAGTGAGGAACGTGTTATTACAACAGAAAAATTCCGTGAACAAGCAACACTCGGCATCTATCAAGGCATTCTTGATTACTTTGAGGTAAACGAATAAAAATAAGCACAGCCATGTTGCAGTGGCGTGCTTATTTTTTATATATTCTCCATTAAACGCTTAGCAATTTTTTGAAACTCCTCCGGCCCAATGCCTGGTGCAAATTCTTCTGGCATCTCGTCTAAATTTGGAATATCATAGCCCTTTGGTGAGCCTTCCTGTACATATAAACGTTGACCAGATGTAGGATTTGTTCCTTTCCATATTCGATCAATATCTTTATAATCCCCGACATTATTCCAGGTAAACAGAACATTGCCATAGCCCATATCCTCGTATTTACGCGCGTGATCGAAAACACGATTATCAAGATTAGGAATTGGAATCAACTTCGAGACATCCACACCTGTAGCCATTTCAAGCGCCCTCGCATAAGCGAGGACATGTGTACCACCACGAACAAGTAAATAACCAATCATTTCTCTTGCTGTGGGATGATTGGTCATTTCATACACACGCATTTTATGGGTTCTCGCACCACATTCCAAAAAGAAATTATGCAATAAATCTAACACTAAATTACCACTTGTAAAAACATTCAACCCTGTCCATGGCATCCCCATAGAATCAACAGCAAGTGATGTTTGTGCAGAGGCAATAAATGCTGCGGTTGAGCGCATATCCTTGCCGTTTTGCAATGGTGTTAGATCAGGTAGTGCGGTAAATGAAGAACCTTTGTTCAACAAGTTTATCGTATTCGCCACCAGCTCGACATGGCCAAATTCCTCAGCGGTAATACTTGCCACCAAATCGTAAAAAGGTTTTAATTTCTTTTTCCCACGAAAATTAAAAGATTGATACATATAGTTATTTAATGTCGACATTTCTCCAAATTTCCCACCCAGCAGCTCTTGTACTGCACTCGCTGCATTCGCATCACCATATTCGACCTCAGGTAAATCAATTAGCAATTTATTTACACGTTGAAACAAAAAAGCACCTCCATTTCACATTATGTGAACATGAAGGCCCTTATGAAATTATTTTCTTCTCGTTGCCAATGTCACCCACACAATCTCTTCCATACGAATAAAGAAAGGTGTACGACAAACCTCAACAACGATATGATCAGGTAAAACAGAGGTTAAAATACCTTGCTGAATATTTTTCACCGTTTGAACAACAATTGCTTGGCCAATCATCATTCTTATTGTTTCATATAAATATGGATTCGATATGCTACCTATCTGCGACATTTTATATGCACTTCCTTCCAACAAACTAACCATTCTTTATAGTGTATGAAGGAATGACAGGAAATGTACCTTTATTTTGACTCTAACAGTATTGTTACAGGCCCATCATTCGTAAAAGCAACATCCATCATGGCCCCAAAAATACCTGTTTCAACCTGTAACCCATGTTCGCGCAAAGTATCGTTAAAGGCCACCCATAATGGTTGTGCTATTTCTGGTCTCGCTGCACCTGTAAAGCTCGGTCGATTTCCTTTTTTTGTATCTCCATACAATGTAAATTGTGAGACGGATAGTATTGCCCCTCCATGCTCTAAAATGGAATGATTCATTTTTCCTTCAGCATCTTCCCATAAGCGCAGATTAGCGATTTTTTTGGCTAAATAGGCTACATCCTCTGTTGTGTCCTCATGTGTAATACCTACAAGAAGAACATAACCACTATCGATAGCGCCTGTTACTTTTCCGTCAACAGTAACAGATGCCGCTTTACTACGTTGTAATACCACTTTCATTTTTTAAAACCTCTATTCTATCAAAATCCGTACCCGCCACTATTTTGTCTGTATATAACAGCACAGTGTTCTAGCACGAAACTTTCGCCCATCAACACCTGTGGTAGCTTTTATGCAAGACTTACTAGCCCATAGCGCATAGTTTTTTCGAATACTATTAATTGATGACACGTTGCACAGAATAAATATCAGGCGTTTGTTTAATACGTTCTACAACTTTATGCAAATGTGAAATATTTGATATTGAAATTGTTAAATGAATCGTCGCAATTTTATCGCGATCTGCACGACCACTCACTGCTAAAATATTTGTTTTTGTTTCACTGACAATATGCATAACTTCGTTTAGAATGCCCGGACGATCAAATGCAGATACCTCTATATCGACAGGATACTCTTTTTTCTCGGGCGTAAGACCATGCTCCCATTCAACCTCGATTAAACGCTCTTGCTCATCTTCCACTTGGATATTCGGACAGTCTGCACGGTGTACAGAGACACCTCTACCTTTGGTAATAAAGCCGACAATATCATCCCCTGGAACTGGCGTACAGCAGCGGGATAAGCGAATAAGCATATTATCGATACCTTTTACGATAACGCCTGACTCCGTACGTTTTTGTGGAATTGGATTTTTCATTTTTTGCTCAATTTTTTCTAGAGCTTCTTCCTGTTCACGCTCTTTACGGCGTTTTTCTGCCAAACGATTGACCACTTGTTGTGCAGTAATACCATTTACACCAACAGCTGCGAATAAATCATCTTCATTTGTGTAGTTAAATTTATCGAAAACACGTTTAAAGTTTTCTGCTGACATTGTTTCTTTTATGTCAAAGTCTTGTGCACGAATTTCCTTTTCAATCATCTCTTTACCTTTGATGATGTTTTCTTCACGAAGATGGCGCTTGAAAAATTGCTTAATTTTATTCTTTGCTTGTGAGGATTGCGCAATTTTTAGCCAATCACGGCTTGGACCAAACGATTGTTTCGATGTTAAAATTTCGATAATGTCACCTGTTTTTAGTGGTGTATCGAGCGGGACCATTTTACCATTAATTTTCGCACCAATTGTACGATTTCCGACCTCTGAATGCACACGGTATGCGAAGTCGATAGGTACTGAACCGGCCGGTAATTCAATGACATCCCCTTCAGGCGTAAAAACATACACCATATCTGAGAATAAATCGAATTTTAAAGATTCCATAAATTCCTCTGCATTGGAAGACTCATTTTGGAATTCTAAAATTTCTCGGAACCATGTTAATTTTTGATCGACATTTTGTTTTTCGTTATCAATATTTTTACCTTCTTTGTACGCCCAATGCGCTGCAATCCCATACTCCGCAATTTTATGCATTTCCTTAGTACGAATTTGTACTTCTAGCGGGTCACCATAAGGACCAATGACCGTCGTATGCAGAGATTGATATAAGTTTTGCTTTGGCATCGCTATATAGTCTTTAAAGCGTCCAGGCATCGGCTTCCAAAGCGTATGGACAATCCCTAGCACGGCATAGCAATCTTTAATGCTATCAACGAGTACGCGTATAGCTAATAAATCATAAATCTCGTTAAATTGCTTTTTTTGCAACACCATTTTACGATAAATGCTGTAAATATGTTTGGGACGACCATAAACATCAGCATCAATTTCAACATCTGTCAGCTGAGACTTCATTTCACTCATGACATTGTCTAAATACGCCTCACGTTCATCTCTTTTCTTCTTCATTAGACTCACGATACGATAATATTGCTGCGGGTTTAAATAGCGAAGTGCTGTATCTTCAAGCTCCCATTTTACAGTTGATATACCCAGACGGTGCGCAAGAGGTGCAAATATTTCGAGCGTCTCTTTGGAAATTCGGCGTTGCTTTTCAGCAGGCAAATGTTTTAACGTGCGCATATTATGCAGACGATCTGCGAGCTTAATTAAGATGACGCGAATATCCTGTGCCATCGCAACAAACATTTTTCGATGATTTTCTGCCTGTTGTGCTTCTTTCGATAAATATTTGATTTTCCCTAGCTTCGTCACACCATCAACGAGCATAGCCACTTCTTCACCAAATTCACGGACCAAATCATCTCGCGTAACTTCTGTATCTTCGACAACATCGTGTAAAAAACCAGCTGCTACTGTTTCAGGATCCATTTGTAATTCTGCTAAAATACCGGCCACTTGCACTGGGTGAATAATATACGGTTCACCAGAGCTACGGAATTGCTCAATATGTGCATCTCGTGCCAATTCATATGCTTTTTTCACGAATGCGACATTTTCGTCATTCATGTAGGATTTGACTAAATCAAAAACGTCTACAGGAGTCAAAATTTGCTCTTTCGCCATAATATGTCCACCTTGCCCGTCAAATTTTTCAGATTAGATATAAATTTAATTGTATAAAAAATAGAGGTCGATTGTAAAGGGACTGTGTCATTTAGTTTAGTTAATCTCGTGAACAGCTTACAACATTGTAATATTTATCCATTAATATAACCAAAAAGACCCTCCGTTTCGCTGGTAAGCTTCACAGAGAGTCTTAAAAAAAGATGATTATTTTGCTTTATTATAGGCTACAGCAATTTTCGAACCGATTACTGCATTGTTTTTCACTAATGCAATGTTCGCATCAAGGCTCTTACCTTCTGTCAGTTCTTTCACTTTACCAAGTAAGAATGGTGTTACGTTTTTACCTTGAATACCATTTTCCTCAGCTTCATGTAGCGCTTTTTCAATGATATTAGTGATGAATTCGTGCTCTAGTGCTTCAGCTTCTGGTATCGGATTTGCAATAACCGCTCCGCCTCGTAATCCTAATTGCCATTTTGCACGAAGCATCGCTGCAACTTCTTCAGGTGTATCGGCTTTGAAGTTTACATCAAAACCACTTTGTCGTGTATAGAATGCTGGAAGTTCATCCGTACCATATCCAACTACTGGTACACCTTTTGTTTCAAGATATTCAAGCGTTAAGCCAATATCTAAAATGGACTTCGCACCGGCACAAATTACCGCTACATTTGTTTGTGATAATTCTTCTAAGTCTGCTGAAACGTCCATCGTTGTTTCTGCACCACGGTGTACACCGCCAATACCACCTGTAACAAAGATTTCAATGCCTGCAAGCTCTGCACAAATCATCGTTGCGGCAACCGTTGTCGCGCCTAATTTTTTAGTTGCTAATAAATAGGCTAAGTCACGGCGTGAAGCTTTTGCCACACCTTGTGCATTGCCAAACATTTCAAGTTCTTCTTCTGATAATCCAATTTTAATTTTACCATCAATTAATGCAATAGTAGCTGGTACTGCACCGTTGTCGCGAATAATTTGTTCCACTTCACGCGCTGTTTGTACGTTTTGTGGATATGGCATACCATGCGAAATAATTGTTGATTCTAAAGCAATAATTGGTAGACCTTTCTCTTGACCCGCTTTTACTTCTTCTGATAATACGATGAATTCTTTCATGATGTTATTCCTCCATTTCATTTTTCAACGATTCTTCTGATAATTCAGGTCTTACTGTGTACGGAGACGCCAATGTTTTTTTGGCGTTTGTTAAGCCCGCATCTATACATGTTGCAAAGGGTTGTCCCCGTAACCAACTATGAATAACCGCACTAACAAAGGCATCTCCAGCGCCAGTAACATCTTCAATTTTTTCTATCGCTTTAGCCATAAAATGACTTGCTGTAATTGTAGTTGATGCTGCATAAACGCCTTTTCCGCCTGCTGTAATAATCACATGTTCAGCTCCTAGTAACAGAAGCTTCTGTAACGCTTTTTCATAATGTGCCGCATTGTCAATCGTATGACCGACAATCGTTTCTGCCTCGTCTGTGTTACAAATAAACCATGTGACTCCTTGCAAAGTATCCGGAAGTCGGTTCATTTTTGGTGAAGATACTGGCACAATTACTAGTGGAATTTCACGAGCAATCGCTACTTGTTGAATGTAGGCAACTGTTTCTTTCGGACAGTTTAAGTCCAGTATAAAGCAGCCCGCATTCATTAGCATTGCCTCGTATTGCTTTAACAAACTTGGCAACAATAAGTCATAGACTTCCATATTGGCAACGGCTAAAGCAAGTTCGCCCTGTTCGTCCATAATGGCGGTATACGAACCCGTGGCAGCATCAGGTAGCTGTTCAACATAGCGTAAATTCATAAATGGTTCTGAAGCTTCCTGAATCACCAGCCAGTCGGCATCCTTTCCTGCTGTTGTCAGTAATGTAACCTCATGGTTTAGACGGCCTAAGTTTTCAGCAATATTTCGACCCACACCACCTACACTAAATGAAGAGCTGGCAGGATTTGATGTTCCGAGCTGCACAGTTCCCTTGACATGAAATTTACGGTCGAGATTTGCGCCACCAATACAAATAATTTCATTTTCCTCAGGTAAAATATAGGCACGACCTACAATTTTGCCTTGCTTTGTTAAGCTCGACACTAAATTTGCAAGCACTGGTCGAGACAAGTTCATTTTATCTGCCATCTCTTGCTGAGACATAAACGGATTTTGGCGTATTAATGCAAGTACCGCCTGTTCTCTTTCGTTCATAGCATCACCTTTTATTATATTTGTTTATATTATAAACTTTTGTTCGAATTAAGTCAAAAGATTTCCGAAAATATAGTGATTCATCGAAAAAAACAGCCACAATGCTCGTTTTCGAGATTAAGGCTGTTTTAGTATGAGCTGATTTCATTCGGAAAAAAATTTGCTAACTCTATAATCACGGATATAACTTGCAGTGTTCAACATTATAACTTCATTATTAAAGAGTTACTGTATTTGGTTGTTGCTTCTTAACTATTATTACAAATAGGCTCGCTAAGACACAGAAAACGCCAGCTAAGAAAAATGCCCATGTGTAAGAATCGAAATATTTATAGATGAGACCGCCACCGTATGCAGCCACCGCCGCACCAGCCTGATGAGATGCAAAAATCCAGCCGTAAATTATTCCACTTTTAGTAGTACCAAAAATTTGCCTTGAAATACTGATTGTTGGTGGCACAGTTGCAATCCAATCTAATCCATAAAAAACTGTAAAAATAACGAGCAAGGTAAATGAACCTTGGACTAATGCATACGGTAATATAACGAGGGAAGCTCCTCTTAATAGATAATACCAAAATAGTAACCAACGATTATCAAAACGATCAGACAGCCACCCAGATAATGTAGTCCCAACAAGATTAAAGATTCCCATAAATAAAAGAAACGAAGCAGCTGTCACTAAAGGAACTCCGAAACTAATACAGTAGGAAACAAAATGAGTACCAATTAAACCACTAGTTGAAAGCCCGCAAATAAAGAAGCTACCGGCCAATAACCAAAATTCTTTCACTTTCACAGCGTGAAAAAGACCCTTGAACGCAATAATAATCGGATTATTCTTTGGCTCTACATCGTTAACTTCTAATTCTTTATCACGCCCATAAGGAAGAATGCCAACATCCTTTGGTTTGTTTTTCATAAATAATAATATAATGATAAACATGACGGAACTTAGAACCATGATTAACCCAATCGCCCATCGCCATGAGTAATTATCTATAATCATCGCCAATATAGGTAGTAGAATTAATTGACCTGTTGCTGTACTTGCAGTTAATATACCTACGGCAAGACCTCTTCTTTTTTCAAACCAATTGTTTGCTACATAAGGACTCAAGACCGTTAAAAAAAGACTTGCACCGAGACCGATAATAAAGCCCCAAATGATGGTTAACTGCCAAGCCTGATTCATGATAAGAGTTAGCGCAATACCTAATATTAATGTCGCCATCGCTGCTAACATCATTTTCTTTAAGCCAATTACTTCAAGTAATGCCGCCATAAACGGACCTGATATCCCATATAAAAAAAGACTGATTGCAAAAGCCATGGCAATCATTGAGCGATCCCAACCAAATTCATTTTCGAATGGGCCTATAAATACGCCTGATGATGACAATGTGATGCCCGCTACAATAATTGAGAAAAATGTAATAACAAGGACAAACCAACTATAATGTATACGCTTCATAACACCACCTACATTTCTCCAGAGTATAAAATTAACTTGCTGTCCTAGCTTCATTTCGTACTGTAAAAATAACCTCCTTCCAGCTAACATCGATATACATGTATATACATGTATATGTGTAAAAAAATAAAGAAAATCCATTTCTTTAAAATATATGTATCTACATATATAATGATAGTAATAGCGTTTTCAACTGTCAAGAAGCTAATTTCACTTTTATTAATTATTTCAATTATCATGATAAACTAAAATCAAGCTTACCTTAACTTGAAATAACTTAAAAGGAGTTTTTTTATGGATAAAGAATACATGAACATAGACTATACACAGATTTGTGTGTGTGCCAACCTTAGAAAAAAAACAAGAGTTGTTACGCAAATGTATGACAAATTGCTCCAACCTACCAATTTAAAAATCACCCAATATTCCATGTTGGCAAATATTGATCATCAGCAGGCGGTTTCTATAAGCAAATTAGGGGAGATTCTGTTACTTGACCAAACTACAATTACACGTAATGTCAATTTATTGAAACAAAGTGGCTATGTTGCTATTACGCGAGATAAGCAAGATGCTCGAACCAAAATTTTATCACTAACTGATGTAGGTATTGCAAAATTAAAGGAAGCAACTCCTATTTGGCACGAAATACAGGAAAAAATTATTAATGACATTGGCCCTGAAAAATATAAGGATTTCTACGAAACACTAAGACACATACAAAAAATAATCAAATCCTATGATAACTACTAGTTAATATTAATTAAATAAATGGCTGTCTATAAGTTTTTTCACTTATATGACAGCCATTTTTCATAATTTAATATTGAATTAATGTCTTGATACTTAAATCGCCAAGTTTTGCACGACCATTTAGTTCAGTTAGCTCGATTAGGAATGCACAGCCGACAACCTCACCGCCCAATTCTTCTATTAAACGAACAGTCGCTTCCACAGTACCGCCAGTTGCAAGTAAATCATCACAGATTAAGACTTTTTGGCCTGGCTTAATAGCATCTTTGTGCATAGTAAGCGTATCTTTACCATATTCAAGACCATAGTCAGCACTTACCACTTCACGAGGTAATTTTCCTGGTTTACGAACAGGGGCAAAGCCAATTTCAAGTGCATAAGCGACTGGACAACCGATGATGAAGCCACGCGCTTCAGGACCTACGATAATTTCCGCGCCCACTTCTTTTGCGTAAGCGACGATTTGGTCAGTAGCATATTTGTATGCTTGTCCGTTATCCATAATTGTTGTAATATCCTTGAAGCTGATGCCTTCTTTTGGCCAGTTCTCAACTGTTGTTACGTATTGCTTTAAATCCATTTCGATGTTCCTCCTACGAAACTTTTTCGTATATTAATGTATTCGTTCATCAAACCATTGCTTTAACTCTATATAAGGTGCATAGACAAGCTTTTGCTCTATATCAATCTGTTCTGAACGTTGTTTGTAAGACGGTGCTTCCGTAAGCGCTGTTTTTGGTGCATTCACGTTGACAGTCGTCAGTCCACTCTCCATTTTAACAAAATCAAGCTCAAAAAACACCTGTGTCATAAATTTTAATGCCTCTAACGGCCAGCCTGTATGCTTTGCTAAGTCTGGTAAGTGCATATTTAATGGGAATGCTGGACGGTTTTTCAAAAATTTGTAATACCAAGCAAATTGCTCACGTGTAGGCATCCCATTGAAATACTGTGAATCAGGCATATAGAAATGCGCATAAATACGAGAAGGCGCTGTTTTTTGCAACACATTTTCTAACAATTGAACATTTTGTGGCAAATCTAATAACACTATATAACTTGTTTGCGACACGTTTGCAAGTGTTGCCTCCACAAACAAAATTGGCACGCCAAGAAGCGACTGATAATATGTCACCGTCTCGGGACGGAATGCTATAAAAGTTGCCTCCTCTTTTGGTACAGTATTTAACCAACGTGAAGTTTGACGAATGCCACGAATATCAAATAATTGCCACTCTGTTGTTTGCACGTCCTCAATCATAAACTGAGGCTTTTTACGCCCTTGCCACTCATTAATTTGAAGATCACCAATAAAGGATACTTTAATGCCATATGTCAGTTCGTCATGCAGATGCCCTTTATGAAAGCCAACGCTATCCAATTTTTCATAGCCATCAGTTAATTCCATTTTAATATGATTTTCAGCTGCGCCAATTTTACGCATTGCGGCTATTTCGACATCTTCAAGTACATAAACAGGTTTCGGGAATTCGGTACCAAACGGGCCAAGCTTGGCAATTTCTTCAATAGCGTCCGCTGAAATTTCATCAATTTTAAGCGGAATATCAATATTGAGTACAGGTGTCAATTGATCTTCAGTTAAACAAGCTTTTGCCTGTGCATCTAATCTTGCTCGCAGTTCATCTACATGCTCAATGGGTAAAGTCATACCTGCGGCCATCGGATGTCCCCCAAAATGAGGTAAAATATCTCGATTTTTCGCCAGTTCATTAAACAGATGGAAACCATCGATACTACGTGCCGATCCTTTCGCAGTACCTTTCTCAGAGTCTAGTGATAGTACAATAGTCGGACGATAATAAAGCTCAACAAGACGAGAAGCTACAATCCCGACAACACCGGCATTCCAGCCTTCTCCAGCAACAACTAAGACCAGTGATTCGCTAATTTTTTCGTCTGCTTCAATTAATGCAATCGCTTCATCTGTAATACTCTTCACAATATCTTTGCGCTCCGTATTACTGGCATTTAGCTTTTTCGCTAATGCCGATGCTTTGCTACCATCCTCGGCCATTAGTAGTTCTACACCAGGCGCTGCTTCGCCTAAACGGCCAATTGCATTTAAACGCGGACCAAAGTAAAAACCAATTGTTTCTTCATTAATCTTTGATTGCTCTGCACTTGCTACCTCACACATTGCCTGTACCCATGGACTTAGTGAACGACGCATTTCTTCAATTCCACGTTTGACAAGATAACGATTTTCATCGACTAACGGCACTAAATCAGCCACCGTACCAATCGCCACAAACTCAAATAAATGCGTTGGCAGTTCCCCGTACAAAGCATGTGCTAACTTAAAAGCTACTCCCACCCCTGCTAGTTCGCCAAATGGATAATGCCCCTCTGGCACACGAGGATGTAAAATAATATCCGCTGGCGGTAGTTCCTCACCAGGCTCATGGTGATCTGTGACAATGACATCCATACCAAGCTCCTTCGCCACACGAATGGGCTCAATGCCTGAAATACCATTATCGACAGTAATAATTAATTGCACGCCTTCTGTATGTGCCTCACGGAATAATGCTTCATTCGGGCCATAGCCGTGCAAGAAACGGTTTGGAATTTTAAACGATACATCTGCACCAAGGTCTAGTAACACATTGAACATCACGGTCGTACTTGTGACACCATCTGCATCATAATCACCATATATTAATATCTTTTCGCCGTTTTCAAGTGCTTGTTTGATACGTGCCACTGCTTCTGCCATACCATGCATTAAAAACGGGTCATGAATATTTACTTCAGTCATATTTAGTAAACTTTCTGCTGCTGCAGAAGTTTCACAGCCACGTGCAGCTAAAATTTTTGCCGCAATCGCAGAAATTTGTAAGTCATTTTGTAATGCTTGTACAAGTTGTGCATCTGGACGCTCCACTTGCCATCTCTTTTTTGATAGAATCATTTTTTCACTTCCTCACGAAGGCTATTATACCGAAAATCAAGCAGGGACGCTATCCGTCAGTTTGACAGTTCTATCCGTCTACAACCTAAAAAAGCCTACTCTGTTAAAGAGTAGACTTCTCTCGCATATTTTTAGAGGCAGCCACCAGTGCTTCCACCTTACCAAAATCGCCTTCATGTAATGCCGTAACAATGGCACTGCCAACAATCACCCCGTCACCTAGTTCGCCCATGCTCACCACTTGTTCTGGTGTCGATATCCCAAAACCTACCAACACTGGAATGTGGCTCGATTCACGTAATCGCGCAAAATGTCCTGCTAAATCATCCGCAAAACTTGCACGTGTCCCTGTAATACCGTTTACTGTTACAGCATAGACAAAACCTTGGCTTGCTGTGGCGATACGCGCAATTCGCTCGGGTGGACTAGTTAATGATACAAGCTGTACAATATCCACGCCGTGTGGATTTAACTTTTCGCGTAAAATAGCACTTTCCTCTAGTGGTACGTCAGGTACAATCAAGCCTTTAACACCAGCTGCCAGACAAGCCTCCGCAAAGGATACTAATCCATAGGCCAATACAGGATTAAAATACGTCATCACCACTAACGGGACTGTTATTTCTTCACGGAATACAGCAAGTGTTTCTAACACTTTGCGCAATGTCACCCCTTCCGCTAAAGCACGCTCACCTGCCTGTTCAATTGTCGGTCCATCTGCTACAGGATCAGTAAATGGAATACCCACTTCAATCGCAGTGACTCCCAATTTTTGTAGCTTCAAGATAGTTGGTTTTATTGTTGAAAGTCCTCCATCGCCTGCCATGATATACGGCACAAAGGCTTTATTACCTGCTATTTTTACTTGCTCAATTGCCTGCTGTAATGTTGTCATGATACCCCACCTCCAAGTACTGCGTTGACTGTATGAACATCCTTATCACCACGACCCGATAAGCAAACAACAATGATGTCGTCCACACGCATCGTTTTTGCAAGCTTTGTTGTATAAGCAATCGCATGAGAACTTTCCAGAGCTGGTAAAATGCCTTCAGTCCGGCATAGCAATTGCAAACCCTCCAGTGCTTCACTATCTGTAATTGAATCGAATTTCGCACGACCAATATCGTGTAAATAACAATGTTCTGGTCCCTTTCCTGGATAATCAAGGCCCGCTGAAATTGAATGCGCTTCCTGAATAAAGCCATCTTCATCCTGCAATAAATACATGTAAGCACCATGTAAGACACCTAGCTGTCCCCCTGCAATGGCGGCTGCATGCTCGCCTGTTTCAATGCCATTACCTGCTGCCTCGACACCATACAAGGCAACCTTGTCATCATCTACAAATGGATGGAACATCCCAATGGCGTTACTCCCTCCCCCAATACAAGCAACAACAGCATCAGGTAAACGCCCTTCTTTATCTAAAATTTGTGCGCGTGTTTCATTACCAATAACGCGCTGGAAATCTCGCACAATTTTCGGAAACGGATGTGGCCCTAAAGCCGAGCCCAAAATATAATGGGTATCCTCGACATTTGTCACCCAATAGCGTAAGGCTGCATTAACTGCGTCTTTCAAAGTTTTTGAACCAGTTTCAACAGATTCGACTTTTGTGCCGAGTAACTCCATCCGGAAAACATTTAACTGCTGACGTTTAATATCCTCGGCCCCCATAAAGACCACACACTCAAGATTTAATAACGCACAAGCCGTCGCAGTCGCTACACCATGCTGACCCGCTCCTGTTTCAGCTACAATTTTCTTTTTCCCCATTCGTTTTGCGAGTAACGCTTGCCCGATGGCATTGTTAATTTTATGAGCACCTGTATGGTTTAAATCTTCGCGCTTTAAGTATATTTTTGCACCGCCAAGTACTTTCGTTAAGTTTTCTGCAAAATAAAGTGGTGTTTCACGACCTACATATTCTTTTAAATAATAGGCCAGCTCATCTGAAAACACTTTGTCGGCCATCGCTTCGTCATAAGCCAATTCTAATTCCAACAGTGCTGTCATTAACGTTTCTGGAACAAACTGTCCACCAAATTTTCCGTAGCGCCCTTCCTTTGTCGGCACGCTATTTGCAATCGTTTTCGTCATGTTACTCTCTCCTTTTTTACTAGCTGCAAAAATGCGACTATTTTTGCTATATCTTTGACACCTTCTGTCTCGACACCACTTGAAACATCTACCATAGACGGCGACACAAGTGACAGTGCTTCCTCGATATTTTCTACCTTCAAGCCACCTGCAAGAATTAGTTTTTCATGAGGAATGCCCGCTGCTTTAAGGAGCGTCCAGTCAAATGTATGGCCACTACCTCCTTTATAATCCGTGCCAGGTGCATCAAATAAATAATAATCGACATCATAACATGCAGCTTTTTGTACATCCTCCGCACAATGAACTGATAGGACTTTAATAGCGGGATACCCTTGTTCTCGAATAAAATCAGGTGTTTCCTCCCCATGATATTGCACATAATCTAATGGCACTTCATTCACTGCGGCCTGAAGTTCTTCAGATGTGGGATTGACAAAAACACCAATTTTCAAGACCCCTTCAGGCACATACTTTGCTAATTCACGAGCCTGTTCAATCGACACTAGACGCTTGCTCGGTGCAAAAACAAAACCTATTGCATCCGCGCCGGCCTGCACCGCCGCTTGCACATGTTGCACTTCCTTCAAACCACAAATTTTCACCTTTGTCATACAGATGCACCGGCTTTACTTACTTGTAAGCTCCTTAAGGCTGCTCCTGCATCGCCACTACGCATTAACGACTCACCTACAAGAACACCACTAGCCCCTATCGCCGCCACTGTCTGGGCATCGTCTGTTGTCCAAATACCACTTTCACTAATGAGCACGCGCTCTTCATCAAATGGAAAGGCTTCGGCAATTTCACGTGTACGCTCTAGACTCACTTCAAATGACCGTAAATCGCGATTATTGACACCAATTAATCTAGCACCGACAGCAATAGCTCGTTCAAGCTCCCGGATATCATGCACCTCTACTAATATTTCTAGCCCTAAACTTGTGGCATAGCTATATAAGTCACGGAAAAGCTCGTCTTCTAAGGCTGCCACAATCAGTAAAATAATTGATGCACCTGATGCTTTGGCAAATCGAATTTGTACACGGTCAATCATGAAGTCTTTACAAAGAATTGGTGTATTAACTGCATGCGCTACGGCTGCTAAATCATTAAACGAGCCTTTGAAAAACGCCTTATCTGTTAACACAGAAATTGCTGCTGCCCCAGCCTCTGCATAAATTTTTGCCTGTTTGACCGGATCTACCCCTTCGGCAATTACGCCCTTCGAAGGCGATGCACGCTTCATCTCAGCAATAACTTGCAATGTCTGTGATTTTCGTAATGTTTCAAACAAAGACATCCGCTTTTTTTCTATGAAGTTTGCTAATGGGTCAGGCTGTTCAAGTAAAGCTCCAACTTCTAATTTTTTTTGTTCAATAATTTTGTTTAAGATATTCATTGCCCTACCTCCACTTCTTTAATTTGCTCACTAAAGGCAACAACTGCCTCTAATTTCTGTAATGCTCGACCGCTCAATATACTATCCTTCGCCATGTCGACACCTTCTTTAACGGTTTGGGCGCTACCATAGCAAAACAATCCGATACCAACGTTTAGCAAAACTGTATCAAAGTAAGCACTTTCTTTACCAGCTAGTAATGTACGCATAATCCTCGCATTTTCTTGTGCATTGCCACCGCGAATTGCTTCTAACGGCGCATAGTTAAGTCCCGCATCCTCCGCCGTTAATGCAAACGGAATTAAATCTCCTTTATCTACAAAAACGAAGGTGTTCTGCCCAGCCAATGATGCCTCATCTAACCCTTGCGGACCAGAAACAACCATTGCCCGCTCACGGCCTAGCATTTGTAAAACAGAAGCATACTCCATGACAAAATTCGGTCGATTAATGCCTGTAAATTGTGTTGATAAAGAAACTGGATTTGTTAACGGACCAACAAGATTAAAAATGGTTGGCTTGCCAAGGGCACGACGCACCTCACCGATACGTTTTAATTTTGGATGAACATTTGGCGCATATAAAAAGGCAATGCCCTCTTTTTCCAAAAGCTCAATCGTCTGTTCTATGGAAATATTTGTGTGAATGCCAAGTGCCTCCAAAACATCAGAGCTACCCGAAGCAGAAGAAATTTTACGATTCCCGTGCTTTGCCATTTTGACACCTGCACCTGCTAATACAAACGCGGATGCAGTACTAATATTAAATGTATTTAAACCATCTCCACCGGTACCGCAATTATCCATATAAATATCCGATTTTGCGGGAACATCCAGTGCAAACGACCGCATAACTGTTGCTAATGCCGCCACTTCATATGCTGTTTCACCTTTTAAAGACAAGTCCGTTAAAAAACTAGCTATTTCACCCTTTGGAGTGTCGTCCTGAAACATCCATTTTGCAACCTCTAACATTTCTTCGTACATTAAATGTTCACGTTGCCGTACTTTCCCTCGTATCACGTCCATTAATTTGCACCTCCTTCTTTTCCGAGTAATTGTAAAAACAAGCGCTCTTCCTCTTCCACTTTTTTGAGAATTTCTTGGAAATTACTATATTTCGTAATCGTTACAGTTGTTTGCATATGCATGGTTTCGTTTTCTACGATGATAGATTTCCCTGTTAGCGCAAAATCTAGATGTCCATTAAAGCCGATAAATCCTAGAGCACCACCAAAAATACCAGCACTTTGAGACATTTTCTTCAACTGATTTTTTGCATGTTCCTTCGGGATACCTGTAGCAGCGAATGGTGGTAAAGTTGCAGCTAATACATCCAAAGCATGTAGCATCGGTAAAATTTGCCCCTCTACACGTGAAGTCATATGCAGAGCTTGCTTTGAACGCTCAATTCTCATGGCATCTATGACTCGAATAGAATCGCGAAAGCATACAGCTTGAAGTTCTTGTTGCATAGCAGTAACTAATACAGCATGTGATTTCCTCACTTCCACGTTTTCATATAATTTTCGTTCATTTGCTAAGTCCTCTACTTTTGTGAGTCCACGTGAAGAGATTCCTTCAGTAGGGGTCGCAATGACACGTTCACCCTTTACTCGAATTAGGCTTTCTGGTGAGGTCCCCAAGACAATATGGTCATCAAACGTTACATAGTACATATAAGGGGCTGGATTTTTTTTACGTAGTTGACGATAGAGTGCGAAAGCGTCCCCTTGTAAATTGGCTAAAAACTGTTTCGATAGTACGACACGTGCATTTTCATCATCTAAAGAATCTTTTATTTTTGTTAAAGACATTTCAAAGTGGTCATTAGTTGTTGTATTGCTTGTTTGATAACTACAAATCGAATCCTCACTCTCTCTACCTTTTAACAGCTGCTCAGCTAATACTTCTAAATTTGGCTCTTTATTCTCAGCATCAATATTTGTATGAATCAATGTCACTTCGTCTGTAACGTGGTCAAAGACAATAATTGTTTCATAGACATGGAAATGTACATCCGGGAGCTGCATTTCTTCTTGATTGGTTGATAATATTGCCGTTGCACCCTGGCCAACATAACCAACTGCCCCACCTGAAAATGGAAATTGTGTTGTGTTGGAAATGCGGGGCATTAAGCGCTTTAATAGTACGAAGAGGTCACCCTTATGTGTATAGGTTTTCTGTGTTTTATAGGAAAATTCTTGGATTTCATTGCCTATGCCTCTATACGTCTTCCGCGGGTTGGCTCCAATGAACGAGAAACGTCCCGTACTCTCATGCTGTGAGGAACTTTCGAGCAAAAATTTGTGCGTACCTTGTAAACGTCTAAAAATTAATAGAGGTGTAAGTGAATCACCGTTAATCGTTTTCATCTTTGTTCTTGAACTCGTTGTTTGCATATAGACTAGTCTCCTTTACTCAAAAATAATTTCATACTAACTGGCTTGGGAAATCCCCAATAAGTGAAGCTTCAATCAGCGGGGTTTTCTTCACCCCTCCTTTAATTGAACCAATCGGGCTATTACGGTCAGTTGGTCGACCACCTATCTCATTATTCACATTGGGGTGGGCGGCTTACTGACCGTTAATGCAGGAAAACACAAAAAAGCCCTCTGCAAAAAGGATTTTCCTAATTGCAGAGGACGATCATGACCGCGTTGCCACCTCATATTAGAGCTATGTGCTCTCACTTGTGTGCTTCATCTATATGGCCTCAGCTAAATGGGCACGTTGCTTTGGAGCATAAAACAGCTCAGCTATACCTGCTGTTTACTTGCTAAAACAAAAATTCCATTTGAGGCTATAACCTTATCAACGAGTGTTTAAAAATCGCTAAAATAAGGTTGAAGCACCCCCGATAACGTGGGGAATCCGTTCGCTATTATAAATAGCGACTCTCATAAGTCCATTCACATAAGCTACAAATCAGTTTACACCACCCACTGACTCTCTTACATTGCACACCTATGCTACTACTCTTATTCAACAATTTCTCAGCTATTCTCGACTATACTCTGCTCATCTGTTCTAAGGCTGATCTCGCTCCCGAAACCTTCTACCTGTATCGAACGAAAAGTTAGACTTATTCTATGCCAATCCATCATAATTGTCAATTAATTCTGATTAAAATAAGTGATTATATGTAAAAGTAGCAAATGATATGGAGAAGGTAGAATTACCTCTAAAATTCCCTAAGAAAGCCAGATAAATATCCTATTCTTGAATAATTTCCATGTATTGAACTTATAAAAATATCAAGTTATAGTAATTTCAGAACATAGATTCTTTAATAACCAGAGAAAGTAGGAACGTAAATGTCCGTTCGCAAAAAGTTAAATATAGGTTTTATTTTTCTTACATTATTATTATTAATCTCTAGTATCGTTTCATTTATTCAATTTAAAGCAGTTGAGGATGATCTTGTAGAGGTACTCGACCATCGTATTGTACAAATACAATTAACGGAAGAAATTCAACAAGCACTTGCCTCTCACGGATTATTTTTACGTTCATATGTATTGAATAGTGAAGATGCTACAACTCAAAAAAACTTACAGCGCTATGAAACGCTTTTACCAGAGACTATTCAGCAACTCTCAGACATTGTACGTTCTGATTACACTACAAATATCATGTAGCAAATAAATACGCTAAACAACAAGCTATTAACAAGTTCTTCTAAGGCTGTACAAGCCTTTAACAATGGTGATTCAGAATTAGCCTTATCTTACATAAATAATGACGTCACAAAATTTAACAAAGAAATTTACACGCTGACAAATGATTTACTCAACTATCATGATGAACAGCTGCAACAAGTAAAACATACAGCTAAACAAACAGTGACACGTGCAATTATTATTTCTATTGCATTACTGATTTTAAGTGCCATTGTTGGTTACTATTTTATGCATTTTGTGAAAAATGCAATCGTTCAACCGTTGCGTAAAGTGATTGACGCAGCACAAATATTAGCACAAGGTGATTTAACAATTGCCCAGCTTGAGCATCGTTCAGATGACGAGATTGGTACCCTTGCATCCGAGGTAAATACGCTAAAGCAAAATTTATCTGAGTTACTTATAAATGTGCAAGTGAACGCTGCCCATTTATCGGCCGCCTCTGAAGAACTATCAGCAAGTACTGAAGAAGTGACAGCAACTTCAACTGATATTGCACAGCGTGTGCAAGACACTACGACACACCTAACTTCTTCTGCGAGTGCTTCCCAAGAAAGTGCTGTGGCTATGGAAGAGACAGCTGGTGGTGTGCAACGAATTGCTGAGGCTACGCAAAATTTACATCATAGTGCAATGAACATGACGCAAATTGCCAATGATGGCGGCAAAACGATTACAACAGCAAAAGAGCAAATGGACACCATTTCAGATTCAACTATTCGTATTGCCAAATTAACACAAAAGTTAAGCACACAATCTGAGGAGATTGGTCAAATAACAAAGGTCATAACAGCGATTACAGATCAAACAAATTTACTAGCACTGAATGCAGCAATTGAAGCTGCACGTGCAGGTGAGCATGGTAAGGGCTTGCTGTCGTAGCAGATGAAGTACGTAAGCTTGCCGAGGAATCCAATCAGTCCGCTGGTCAGATTGTCGCCCTTACGGCTGAAATACAAGCAGATACACGCAATGTAACAGCTGCTGTTAATGAAGGCTTATCATCTGTACAAGATGGTGTAACAATGATTCACAATGCTGGAGATGCCTTCCACTCCATTGCCTGTTCGGTACAGTCATTTACAGAGCAAATAGAAGATATTTCTGCCACCTCCGAGCAAATTTCCGCAAGTGCTCAAGAGGTAGCAGCTTCTGTCACAGAGATTGCTAGTGGCGCTGGTATTTCTGCAAATAATTCACAAGTGATAGTCGAGGCTGTAGATGAACAAGCAGTAACGATGCAACAGGTCAATGCAGTGGCTGAGGAATTAAGTAACAATGCACAGCACTTACAATCCCTTGTGCAACAATTTAAAATATAGCAAAAGCCGACCACATACGAAGTATTGTCTGTGGTCGCCTTTTTGTTTTAATTTGTGGAAAGGTGAAAATTTTTGTTAGTCCTTGTGAACATTAACAACCTTTTTAGGTATATGTTGTTATTCAAGCATTAATCGAGTCCTAACGCTCACGCACTTTGCATCCCCTTTATGGCCAAATAAAATAGTATGTCTTAAAGTAGCAATGACCTTATAAGACAGTCTTATAGACAAACCTATATTTATTTTTTCAATGAAATCTCAAATTTGGAGCCAGCTTCTCCTGCAAAGACAATTCTACCGTTCTCTGGTAACAGAACTTCATTGTTACCGCTGACCACAGTGTAGTTAATGCAAACACCCGCTTGATCATATACAGCAAAAGAGCCCTTCGTAGGCATCTTAACCGTCATAACCTTTCCTTTTGCAGCCTCAGGCACTGAAAACCAGTTCGCATAGCCGTCCGCTTGAATCGTTGTCGAAGATATAAATTCTTTACCAGTGTAGAGCGGTTTTACAAGTTCCTCACTTGCGTATAAGTTACCTCCTGCTGTAACATACTCTAATCCGTTCTTCTTAAAGAAATTGATTTCCAAAGTATCTCTCCCAGCCATGCTAGGGATTTGCAGTTGGTTCGCTGCATTGTTTTCTCCAATAATCTTATTACTTAAAAAATATCCTGGAACTTCTTTAACCGTATCAATAGTTATCATTGATCCAGAATTGAAGTAAAGCATCGATGTATATTTCTCACTCACCAAGTAATATTTTTCACCTTCACGTTTCTCCCACGCGGCAGCTACGCCGCTGGGTAATACATTGGCTTCGAGCTTTTCAGCATTATACCCTGAGACAGCTGTTTGTCCTAGCCCCGGGAAGGTTATATACAAGCTGGACCATAAGTAAGTGCGCCCATTTTTCTCAACAACGAATTTTAATTTTTCTGTGCCTTCAGCGTTCACAAAAGAACCATCAGCTGTATACATATACTGTTTAACTGGATTGTCCGGAGCCGTTACCGTGGAAATTGACAATTCACCCACAGGATTAATTTCTACCTTCATTAAATTACCAGAACCACCCCCGTAAATACCTGCATACTGAGAAAATTCCTGCGGCATACTCGCCTTTATAGGCAAACCATGCAAATTGGCTGGCATCCGTTCATGAATAACCCCCTTCTCCTGAAGTGCACTAAGCAGCAGTTCATTCGCTAACAATTGATTTACTACGCTGGAACCACCTGAAGAAATAACAGCCGCAGCCATATTGTGTTCTGGAAGCACGACTAACGAAGAGTGATAATTCATCGTATCTCCACCTTTCGTAAGTGCCTTGATGCCGTATTCATTGAATGGGAATAAATTCACACTATCCCAGCCTAGCCCGTACGCGATGGAGGAAGGATCAGTTTGCTCTGGCCACATGCCTCTTTTATACTCTTCTTGTGCCATAGCTTCCACCGACTTCTTAGAAAGAATATTATCTACATGTCCAGTGAAAATTTGTGAGAATTTAACGAGATCTTCAGCTGTGGAGTACATGCCACCTGTTGCAATGATATTGTAATTCTCACTTGGGAGTTGGCCATTAAAAGCTGGGGAATAGATCCCGGCCATTGTCTTTGAATCCACTTGATCCAGCGGTGTTTTCGTGTGATTCATTTTCAGAGGCTCTGTCAAATACTTGTGAATAAAAGCTGTAAAAGACATGCCACTTACTCTCTCTACCAAAATCTCAGCTAATGTAAAACCATCGTTGCAATATACCGAGTACGCTCCTGGCTCTGCCTTTAAGTTTTGAGTCGCCAATTGCTCTAACAAATTATCGTGTGCATAAGTATCATTATCCCCATACAAACCTGTATTACGGTAAGAGGTTCCAAGAAGACCAGAGGAATGATTCAGCAGCATACGTGTTGTAATCTGTTTATAACGATCGTCTTTCATCTCAAAATCAGGTATATATTTTACAACGGGTAAATCCAAATCTACCTTACCTTCGTCTACAAGCTTCATAATGGCAGTTGTGAGTACCATTTTGCTTGTAGAACCTATACCATACATTGTATTTGAAGTAAGAGGAATATTGTCCTTTATGTCGTTTTTGCCTGCATGCCCTGAGATGACAATTTCTCCATCATCAATAATCGCATATTGCGCACTTGAGATGCCGTAAGTTTCTGTTATCAGCTTGGCTTTCTCAGTAGCTATTTTCTTAGTCGCATCAAATGTTACAACACTGCTATCGGTGGTTGTTGTGGCCTTTGCAGACATTGGAACTAACATTGATGCAGACATTGGAGCAAGCATTGTTAGCATAAGGGTTAAAGCGACGATTGGAGTTCGTTTTCTACCTGTTTTCGTGCCCATCTTCATTTTCATTACCTCTCTTATTTTCATTCGTATCTTCTCCTCTCATTATCTGTTTATTGGGCAACTAACGGGCCCTAAGGAAACCTATACGACGAATATATACTCCCAGTGACGTCAGTATGAACGGAGTATGAACAAATGAAAAAATGCTACAGCGCACATGCAAGAAGCTCGCACACGATGCCGTAGCATGGGTAGTACGAGGACCGTTTCGTTTAGATAATGCGAATGAGCGCATGTTGTTTACATCAACTAGTTACAAACAAACTTTCATTTTTAAAATTATCTACTGTCTTGCTTTACTTCTTCCATAAATGCCCTGAAGTTTTCAGCGATTTCTTTTGATTTGGTATGGTGTAAATAATGTGTTCCTTCAAATGTCATCACTTTTCCATATACAGAATCTTTTACTTGCTCTTCATGTAGTGTTGACCATCCTTCAATTCCAGTACTATTCGGTTGTAAAAAGAAAATAACAGGCAAGTTTTTTGGGAATGTTAAGTTTTCAGCTGCTTTAAAATTAGGAAACCTATTTTCTATTTCATTCACAATGGTGGGATTTCTAAAGTTTTTGTAAGAAAGAATTCTCATTTGTTCTTTTGTTTCATCATCAACTGGTAGTGCAGCATATGGGTCAGCACTTAGTTTCATTACCAATCTGCCTAAACCTGATTCTTTGAGTAGTGTAATTACTGAATTAGGTATTGGAGATTCAACAACCTTATCACCATATTGCCTTGGAGCGCTGCTATCGATCCCGACAAATGCACTCACTTCGTGTTCATATTTGTTCACATAATCTAGTCCGTAAATGCCCGCAATGGAGTGACCCATTAGAATATAGCGGTCAATTTTAAGAATCTGTAAAGCTTCATGAATTTCACTGACAATATTTTCTGTGCTTCGTTCTTTTTCGGTTATATCACTTAATCCATAACCAAATGGCTCAATCACTACGACTCTATAAAATGGCGATAACTCTTCTACTAGCGGCTTAAAATCAAGTGCTGGTGTTCCTGTTCCCAAACCTGGTAGTAGCACGACGGTTTCTTCGCCTTGTCCTTGAATCAAAACATTCATATTTTTCCCATCTACTGTTACAGACTGACCATAAGGTTTTATTTTTCCTTCCTCTACTTTGCTACTGATCTTATCAACGACAAAAACAATGGCTATAAAAACGACGAGTGCTATAACTAATGCTGCTAATATTTTAAGTAAAATGATAAGCAATTTTTTCCTCTTATTAGCTGGTTTTTTGCCTGTTGTTGTGTCCAAGTCCATTTTCTTCACCTTTTGTATTTTCACTCACATCTTCTCCTATCGTTTTGGGCTACCTTTTAAGAGCCCTAAGGAAAGCCTAAACGACGAAGATATACTCACAGTGACGGCAGTATGAACAGAGTATGAACAAGTGAAAAAAATGCTATCATCATGTACACAGTGAAAAACCGCCCCAAAGGACGGTTTTCATATCACTTATGCACACTTACTTTGCTTCTTTCATAAATTGTCTAAAGTTGTCAGCGATTTCTTTGAATTGGGTATGGTGTAAATAATGTGATCCCTCCATTGGGATCATTTTTCCATATACAGAATCTTTTACTTGCTCTTCATGTAGTGGAATCCATCCTTCTACGCCTGCATTATTCGCTTGTACAAAGAGAAGAAGAGGAAGGTCTTTAGGAAATGTCAAGTCCTGAGCCCCTTTAAAATTAGAAGATATATGTTCCATTTCATTCAAGGTAGTGGCATTATACATGTTTTTATTCGAAATCATTTTCATTTGCTCGACGGTTTGAGCATCAAACGCTAGTCCAGCATAAGGGTCACCACTTACTTTCATGATCAATCTTAAGAGACCTGATTTTTCAACAAATGCAAACGTTTTTACTGGCAATTCGACATCCATACCCGGTTGTGTTGGAACACTGCTATCGATTCCGACAAATGCACTCACCTCGTCTGGATATTTGTTGACATAATCAAGTCCATAGATACCTGCAATGGAGTGGCCCATTAGCGTAAATTTGTCAATATCAAGCTGTTGTAAAGCTTCATGCATCTCACTGACAATATTCTCAGTGCTTCGTTCTTTATCGGTCTCATCACTTAATCCATATCCGAAAGGCTCAATCGCAACGACTTTGTAAAATGGAGATAACTCATCGATAAGCAGCTTAAAATCAAGCGCTGGTGTAGCTGTTCCATAGCCAGGTAGGAGCACGACGGTTTCTTCTCCTTCACCTTGAATGAAGACATTCATATTTTTTCCGTCTACTGTTACAAACTGACCATAAGATTCTATTTTTCCTTGCTCCATCTTATTGCAGATAATATTAACTAGAAAAACAATAGCTAGAAAAAGCACTAAGACTATAGCTAAAACTGCTATTATTTTACCTATGATGGTTAACGTTTTTTTCATGATGTTTGCACGAGTGGTGTAGAGCGGTATGCTCGTTCTCTACCTTGTACTCGTGCCTACCCTCCCTTTCATTCTCTATTCGTATGCTATCCACATCCCGTATATTCCGGCTACTTTTACAAACCGATAAATACAGTTTATACAACGAAAGTGTACTCACGATGACAACAATATGTACGGAGTATGACACATAAAATAATGTTACAGCGTCACATGCTAGAAAACTCTAATGGTAGCTTGGAGAATGTGGCTTAGACAATGTAATTGATACAAAACTATTACAATAATTGTGACAGGAATTTTTTCACTACACTTATTTTATTTCATCCATATACGCCCTGAAATTTTCAACAATTTCTTTTGCTTTGGTACGATATAAATAATGATCCCCTTCAAATGTCATCACTTTCCCGTGTACTAAATCTTTTATTTGTTTTTTATACTCTGGTATCCATCTTTCAGTTACTTTATGATCTGCTTGTATAAAGAAAATAACGGGTAGATTTTTTGGGAATGATAAATTTTCAGCTGCTCTAAAATTAGCATACATATTTTCAGCTTCATTTAATTGGTTGGGATTAAACCTGTTTTTGTGTATAAGAATACTCAATTGTTCTTTTGTTTTATCATCATATGGTAGTGTAGCGTATGGGTCATCGCCTAGCTTGATTTGCAATCTGGCTAAACCTGATTTTTTGAGTAGTTTTAAAGTGCCTATTATTGGAGATCCAATCTTTTTCTCGCTTATCGTTGGCACACTGCTATCGAGCCCGACAAATGCACTCACTTCGTTTGGATATTTGTTCACATAATCCAGTCCGTAAATGCCAGAAATGGAGTGGCCCATTAGAATATAACGCTCAATGTTTAGCTGCTGTAACGCTTCATGTATTTCACTGACAATATTCTCTGTGCTTCGTTCCTTTTCGGTCAGTTCACTTAATCCATAACCAAAAGGCTCAATTACAACGACTTTGTAAAATGGAGATAACTCATCGATAAGTGGCTTAAAATCGAGTGCTGGTGCTGCTGTTCCATAACCTGGTAGGAGCACAACCGTTTCTTCTCCTTGCCCTTGAATGAAGACATTCATATTTTTCCCATCTACGGTTACAAACTGACCATAAGATTCTTTTTTTCCTTGCTCCATTTTATTGCAGACAATATTAACGAGAAAAACAATAGCTAGAAAAAGTATTATGGCTATAGCTAGAGCCGCTATTAATTTACCTATAATGGTTATCGTTTTTTGCATGATGTTTGCACGAGCACGAGGGTGTAGCGCGGCAATGGAAGGCCGTTTTCTCCTTTAGTCTCGTGCCTCTCCTCTCTTTCATTCTCTATTCGTATCTTCTATCCACATCCGTATATTTCGGTTACTTTTACAAACCGTTAAGGACAGCTTATACAATGAAGGTGTACTCCCTATGACCACAATATGAACGGAGTATGAACAAATAAAAAAATGTTACGGCGTCATATGCAACAAAGTTTACACATGACGTCATAACAGCGAGAATACGAGGTTGTCACCATAATTTGAACGTACAATTTGTAGTTACTTGTTCGGTGTTGCAATGGGCAAGGTGACAATGAAAGTCGTTCCGTTGCCGGGTTCGCTTTCTACGCGGATGTTCCCTTGATGAAGCGAAACGATCTGTTTAACAATGGCAAGCCCCATACCGCTACCAGTATACTTACGACTATGAGAACGATCGGCCTTAAAAAACCGCTCGAATATACGCTTCTGGTCCTCGTAGGAAATTCCAATGCCTTTATCGGATATTCGTACTGTCACGTTTTTGGTATCTTGTTTAATGCTGACGTTAATCACGCTGTCATCCTTGGAAAATTTGATACTATTCACAAGAATGTTTGTCCATACCTGGTTTAATTGATCATAATCAGATTCTAGTCGAACGGCTTCCAAATTAAGCTCAAAACGGATGTTGCGAGCCATCCATTGCGGCTGAATTGCCACAATGACTCGTCTGATTTGTTCATCAACACTGACTGTGTCCAGCTGCAATTGCTGTGACTGCGATTCAAGCATACTCAGTTTTAATAGACTATCGCTCATCTTGGACATTCGATCTGCTTCAGCAATGATAATATCAAGATAACGATGTCTTTCGTTATGTGCGATGTCTTCTTGCTTGAGCGCTAGAGCATACCCCGATATTGAGGTAAGCGGTGACTGAACTTCGTGTGACACATTGGCTACAAATTCCCTCCTCATCTTCTCAAGTTGCTGCAGGTCGTGCGTCATTTCTTCGAAGCTACGCGCTAAAGTACCTAGCTCACCCGTTTGCTTAATATTCAGCTTGACATTAAAATCGCCACCTGCTATATGTCTAGTCGCTTTTGTCAGCATTTTGATTGGTTTGACTAGGAACATGGCAGCAACCAGAATCAATAGGCTTCCTGCAATCAACGAATAGCTTGAAAAGTTTAAAATCCATTTTATTACAAAAGAGGTGGAAGGAGGGGCTATTGGTTCTACAAACATCGCTTGCTTGCCCCTTTCAGTTATCATCGGCAAGCCTAAGAGAACCGTAGAAACTCCACCCCGATTAACTTGAACTATTTCTCCATCTAGCACTTTTTTCACTTGTTCATTCGTCACAGTGATAAGTTTGTGTCCGTTCAACGCTCCGTATGACTGGAACTGCCCCGTATCTTCGTAAATTCGAATATGATAGGAATTGAGCTGATTCATGCCACTTACGAATGCGTCTGCTTCACGTAACGGCAATGTCTCATAAATCTTGGCGACGTCCTGACCAAAGTTTAGTAAGGGGATTCCCAAATTTTCGTTTAGTTTATCTTCAAATACCCAAGTTGCGACAAAAAAGGCAATGATCGTACCACCAATTACGGACACTAAAAATATTAGCACTACGCGTGTATATAAAGATTTGATCATTCACGCACCTCAAGGCGATAACCAAGCCCACGCACCGTTTCGATACGAAAATCGGTAGTAGTCGCAAACCGTTCACGCAGGCGTTTAATATGTACGTCTATCGTTCGATCATCTCCAGCGTAATCAATCCCCCAAATTTGATCGATTAACTGTGTGCGCGTATAGACTTGTCCGGGAGTTCCGGCGAGCTTATAAAGTAATTCGAACTCCTTCAATGGCAACGTGAGTGACTCCGTGCCCCTCATCACCTTATAGGTATGTCGATCAAGAATGATGTTGCCGAATTGAATTGTCTGCGTTGAGCCAATTCGGTATCGTTTCAATAATGCCTTAACACGAACTGACAACTCCAACGGATCGAATGGTTTCGTCAAATAATCATCTGCTCCAAGTTCAAATCCTTTCACTTTCTCCCATGTTTCGCCCCTTGCAGTCAGTAAAAGTAACGGAAGATCAGGATTGGCTCTTCGGAGCTCCTTACACAATGCCCAACCATCCATCATCGGCATCATGATATCGAGCACAACAAGATTAACTTGTTCCGTAGCATAAACGGCCAATGCTTCCTTGCCATCTCCCGCTTCTACAGTTGTGAATCCGTCCTTGCGTAAAAATAAACAAACGAGTTCGCGAATGTTCACATCGTCGTCAGCAACTAATATAGTAGTCATGTGTTACATCTCTCCCTGTTTTACATGCCATATTTGAAATAATCATTATACTATAAATATAATAGAATTCCCTCTAATCTCCCTCTAATTGTGAGCTGCATATTAGTAACTGTGCCAGCGTTCGTATGCGAAATTCACAACAAACTGAGTATCTTTCATTATCAACTATTCTTACAACCGATATGTGAACAGTCGCTGCATGCAATCAGCTATTAAACGATAAAACTTTATAACCATGATGGGTTTTATGCATAAAAAAAAGATGCCGTCTGTAAATTACAGACAGCATCTTCTTCAAGTTGACTAGAGTTTTTTAACATGTCCTATATAAAGGGCAGGGTCACTTCATCTAGCAAGTAAGATAATAAAAATTTATTAAACAGTAGGTTCGTCAGTACCCCATTGTTTTTTCTCTTTTTTGTGTAGCTGGCCATCTGATTTTTTCATCTCACGGATTTTTAGTGAGTACCAGATTTGTGCTGCGATACAAATAGAAGAATACATACCAGTGATTAAACCAATTAATAACGCAATTGAGAAGTTTTGAATAGATGGTGCCCCTAAAATTAACAAGGCCACAACGACGATAATTACTGTTAATACCGTGTTCACAGAACGTCCCATTGTTTGACGTAATGATTTATTCACGATATTCGCCAGTACTTCACGATCTTGAATGGTATCATATTGATTTAAGTTTTCACGCATCCGGTCAAACGTAACGATTGTATCATTGATAGAGTAACCGACTATCGTCAGCACTGCAGCAATGAACGTTATATCTACTTCTAGACGGAAGAAGCTAAATACAGCAACAATTAAGAATACGTCATGGAGCAAGGATACAATTGCCCCTACACCCATGCGCCATTCGAAACGAACCGCTACATAGATAATGATGCCAAGAGCAGCAAGTGATAAAGCATAAATCGCATTTTTCACAAGCTCTTTTCCGACTGTCGCTGAAACAGTACTAACTGACGGTTCATGGCCATATTTTTCGCCAGCATCTTTTTTGAATTTTAAAATCTCATCTTGTGATAAGTCATCTTTATAACGGATAACCGCCGAATTGCTCTTTTCACCAGAAAGAACGATATCCTCTGATGGGAAGCCGATGCTATCGATATATTTAGAGACTTCTTCTTTGTTTAATGTTTGGTCTGCTTCAATCTGCACACGTGTACCACTTGAGAAATCAATGCCAAGATTTAAGCGGAAGATACCAATGACTACTAAACCAGCTACTAAAATAGCTAATGAGAAGGTATAGAATTTTTTACGATTATGAACAAAGTCAAAACGATCAAACTTCGTTGATAAATCTAGCGTACCTATATTTTCGTCTAAACTATGCTGTTTAGATTTTGCAATCCCAAATAAAGCTGGGTTATTGACGTAACCACTGTTCACAAGTAATCCCAATAGTACTCGAGATCCCCAAACAGCTGTTAGGAAACTTAGTAAAATCGAAATAATTAATGTTGTAGCAAAACCTTTAACAGAGCTTGTCCCAAATTGGAAGAGTACAGCTGCTGCTAATAACGTAGTTAATTGCGCATCGATAATTGCAGATAACGATTGTTTGGAACCTATTTGGAACGCCTGCTTTACCGAGTGTCCTACGCGCAGTTCCTCTCGGATACGCTCCGCAGCTAAAATATTCGCATCTACTGCCATACCAATACCGAGCACAATGGCTGCAATACCTGGAAGTGTTAAGACAGCATTAATCCAATCGAATACGACAAGGACTAGGAATGTGAAAATGCACAGTGTAATAATTGATATGAAGCCAGGTAAACGATAATAGAATAGCATGAAGAGGAAGATGATAACTACCCCTACAATTCCGGCAAAAACTGTACTTTTCAGTGCTTGGTCACCAAATTGTGCGCCAACTGAAGTAGAGTAAGTTTCCAGTAGTTTTACTGGGAGTGCCCCAGCATTTAATATGCCTGCCAAATTTTTTGTTTCTTCAACTGTAAAATTACCACTAATCATTACATCTGTAGTGTTTAATGTTTGGCTTACTGTTGCAGCTGACGCATAGCGAGGTTTAGCTTTTTGTGATTCCGCTTTATATGAATCAACACCCTCTTCAAAGTCTAACCATACAACAAGTAAGTTCTGACCTGCTGGCTTTGCTGCAATTTTACTTGTAATATCCGCAAATTTTTTCGCATCTTTTAATGTAAGTGAAACAATTGGACGATTTTGTTGGTCAAATGAATCACTAGCACCATTTGCCTTTAAATCATCACCGTCTAATAATAAATTATCATCGACATCACGGAATGTTAAGTTCGCTGAAGTCGACAATAATTTACGCGCAGATTCTTGGTCTTCGACACCCGCTAATTGCACACGAATGCGGTTCTCACCCTCAACCTGAATGCTAGGCTCACTAACCCCCATCGTATTAATACGATTGTTAAGAGCCGTTGCAGTAGCTGTCACAACTTCTGGTGTGATTTTTTGTCCTTCTTTTAATTCTTTTACTTCATAAAGAACCTCAAACCCGCCCTGTAAATCAAGGCCAAGCTTAATGTCCTTTAAGACGCCTTCTACAGTCGTACTCATGGTAGATATAAATAACACCATAAGCAGCACGAATGCAACAATACGACTTCTTAATTTCATCTAAAAATCCTCCTCGAAATGGTGCAAGGACAACCCTTACACTACAAACAAGTATACTTGCAATACTTTTGAAGCGTTTATTCCTCCTTTTCTTCTAGAATAATATTACTTGTGCTTCAAAAGAAATTGCTCTACTTAGTTCAATCGTTCAATAACGCGCACATTTATACAGCTTGTTTTTTTGACGAAACTTGTACAAAGTAAAAAAGCGCAACACACTCATTATGAAACACGTTGCGCTTGGTGTCAATTCTACACTGTAGTATTCTTTTAATCTTTTACAGATCCTACATATTCTGGTTCGACATTAACAGGACCAAGCAATAATTTTAGCTCGTCCGTGTTCACTTCTGCAAACCAATCATTACTTTGTAAAAACTCCACTTGGTTAAACGATACGATATCGGACGGCCTTACAGCAAAAATAGTAGCGATTACTTCATAAAGGCGTAATTGCTCGATATTTTTTTTCCGCCACTTCTTTTCTACACAAAAACGCCATAGTTCCTCCGCTGTAATAGCATCGTACTGAAAGTGCTTGAATTCTTCTATCTTACTATCAATTGCCGGACGAATTTTTTCAAATAGTTGCGCATGTTGCATACTCATTTTGAATCATCTCCAATCAAAGTTGTATCGTAAGACGTGTTTGCATACAAATAGTGTAAATGAATTTTTGCGGCTTGAGAAGGGACGGATGGCATGAGTTCTTTTGTACGTGGTACATTATTTTTAATGTTTGTTATTTTTTTATCTAAACTCTTTGGCTTCTTTTATAGAATGCAATTTATGCGTATTGCAGGTGAAGAGGCTGTCGGTATTTATATGACCGCCTATCCTGCATTTATTTTCTTCATCTCACTCATTCAATTAGGACTACCTATCGCCGTGGCAAAAATTGTGGCAGAGTTACTAGCAAAAAACAAACGAGAAAGCATTTTCGGTGTTATGCGTACGGCCATTCTCTGGTCGTTTATTGGTATGATTGTTTTTATGCCACTCGTTGCACTCACTATACCTTACATTTCTTCTACACTTTTACATAATGAACAAACAACATTTACACTATGGATTGCACTCTTTGCTGTACCTGTATCCGTTGGCTCTGGATTATTGCGTGCCTATTTACAAGGTGTCGCTAAAATTACGCCAACGGCTTGGGCACAAATGCTTGAACAAGTTGTACGCATAGGTTTCATTACCTTTATGCTACCCTTTGTGGCTGCCTATAATAATGCGGCAGTGACAGCGGCCTCTGCCATGGGTATTACGCTTTTAGCGGAAGTAGTTGCTTTCTTGTATTTATGGCTCCACTATATCGTTTCAAAGAAAAGATTATTGACACGGAAAAGCAAAATTGAGTCCTATCCTGCCTCCCCAATGCTACGAGTTGCACTACCGTCTGCGGGAAGCAAGCTTTTTGGCTCCTTCACATGGTTTTTAGAGCCCATTATATTTTTAAAAGCATTAACAATGGCAGGTCTAACCGCTTCTGCGGCAACCATTCTATATGGGGTCATTTCAGGCGTTTTAGTACCACTTTTATTATTCCCAGCATTCGTATCCACCGCACTGTCAATCGTATTGATACCTGCTGTTAGCGATGCTGTAGCACGTCAACATACATCTCTCTTACAGGAGAGGATTTCTGTCTCCTTACGCCTTTCCTCTTTGGTAGGTTGCTTTGCCGCTACGTATTTTTTTATTCATGGGGACGAACTTGCTATGAAGCTCTTCCACTTAGAGGAAAATCGTGGCTATGTGAAAATTTTAGCACCAATTTTTTATTTTTATTATATTCAAAGTCCATTACATTCGATTTTGCAAGCCATTGGCGAGGCGCGAGCTGCCATGATGAATTCCATATATGGCGGCCTTGGTAAATTATTTGTCATGTTTGTCCTTGCTTCACAATCGGGTATACAGGAAAAAGGTGCTGTTGTAGCCATTGGCTTTGGTGTGTTGCTCACATCGTTCTTGCACATTGCGACGGTACGACAACGTAAAAACTTACGCGCTGGCTTCCGTATGTTCGTTGTTCCTTATAGCTGCTTTATAGCCGTTTGTATCGCGCAATATTTTATCATGCAGTTCATGCCGCTTCCGTTTATTTTAAGTAGCTGTGTTACGCTATTTTTACTGTTCACGTTCTTATTGTTTTCCAATCAGTTACGCATGACAGATTTACGCTATATTCGCAAGCTGGCAAAAAAAGTTTAGGATTCTTTCAGTTGAATATGGAGTCGATTGTCCTCCCATATACAAAAAAACACAGCACTACTGTCCTTAATATTGTTTTTGTCAAGCTCTGCCATTAACCATTCAACATCTTTATGCATAATCATTAAATGCCTTTCCTGAATATCACCGTCGATAATAAGTGGATAGACAAAAGCCTTCTCATCTTTCTTATAAACGGATAGATTGCCAGAAGGCTCTAAATATGCATACGCAATTTCTGTAACAGAAGCGATACCATGTTCACGTAATTGCTGACATAAATCATCTAAATTATAGCGTTGTTTGCGCATTTCACGTTCTAAGATGACACCATCTCTAACAAGTAACGCTGGTTCACCATCAACTAAATCACGGATTTTTTTATTTTTTAACGATAAATAGGCACTGGTGATTTGAATAATCAGCAATATGAGTATTGGCAAAATCGCATTAAATAACGGGTTTTCATAGTCATCCAGTGCAAAGGCAGCTACCTCTGCAATTAACACAAATACAACTAAATCGATTACAGATAACTCACCGACTTCCCGTTTACCCATTAATCGAAATATTATTAGTATGAACACGTATAGAAAACATGTTCTAAAGATAATCGTTAAATATTCTTCCATACAGACACCCCCATACTATCAAGGTGACCGTGTTAGTGATTTTTTATACAAAAAAAGCTGTGTCAAAATGTATCACCATTTGCAATGACCTAAAAATATGAGACAAATAAAAACACCTTTCGTTGAAAAACGGGTATTGAATACCAAACAATCAACGTGGAGGTGTTTTTTCTATGG
Organism: Lysinibacillus parviboronicapiens; assembly: GCF_003049575.1. Classification (GTDB taxonomy): domain Bacteria; phylum Bacillota; class Bacilli; order Bacillales_A; family Planococcaceae; genus Lysinibacillus; species Lysinibacillus parviboronicapiens. The sequence goes on from NZ_PYWI01000013.1 coordinate 122,647, forward strand.
GTACAAGAGTAAGTTATCCAATTGAGATAAAAATGAAAGCGATTGAAATGAGGTTAGCTGGTGTACCAGTGAAGGAAGTGCTTGAGCAATTAAATATTAAAAATCACACGCAACTAAAAGTGTGGATGAAATGGTATCGTGAAGGAGAGCATCAACGATTACAACAACCGGTTGGGAAACAATATTCATTTGGTAAAGGTCCTGAATACGATACAGAAGAGGCACGTTTACAAGCTGAAATTCGTTTCTTAAAACAACAAATTGAAGTACTAAAAAAGTACAAAGAACTGGAGAGGAAGTGGTTGGACAGGCATTCGTAGACCTCGTAGAAGAATTAAAAGGAACAATGTCTATTCAAACCATTTGTGCACATATGGGCGTGGCGAGAGCGACCTATTACCGTTGGCGAAAACACCGTGGAATACTGTCCAATAAAGATAGTCGAGATCAAGCGATTGGTGAAGCTTGTGCAGCCCATAAATATCGTTATGGCTATCGTAAAATCGCTACTTTATTTCCAGAAATCGCAGAAAAAACGGTACAAAGAGTGATGCAAAAATATAATTGGTCTTGTCGTGTCAAAGTGAAAAAGCGTAAACGTACCGGTCAACCAGCGAACATAGCAGACA
>NZ_PYWI01000014.1 GCF_003049575.1 Lysinibacillus parviboronicapiens
CTACAGATCTTCAAATTGTAGACTTTGAACGCGGCGCAAAAGTAACGGGTAGCCGATTCTTATTCTATCGTGGACTTGGCGCTCGCTTGGAACGTGCATTAATGAGCTTTATGATGGATTTACATGCTGAAGAGCATGGCTATGAAGAAATGCTACCACCTGTCATTGTTAATCGTGATAGCTTGACGGGTACTGGAAATCTTCCTAAATTTGAAGAAGATTTATTTAAATTAGAGGAAACAGATTATTTCATGATTCCAACAGCAGAGGTATCTGTAACAAACTTCTATCGTGATGAAATTTTACTGGCTGAGGCTTTACCACAAGGCTTTGCTTCCTATAGTGCGTGCTTCCGTTCAGAGGCAGGCTCTGCGGGCCGTGATACACGTGGTTTAATCCGTCAGCACCAATTCAACAAAGTGGAATTAGTACGCTTTGTAAAACCAGAGGAATCTTATGAACAGCTAGAGTTGTTAACAGGTCATGCTGAAAAAGTACTGCAATTACTAGGCTTACCGTATCGTAAACTAAAAATGTGTACAGCTGATTTAGGTTTTACTGCAGCGAAGAAATATGATTTAGAAGTTTGGATTCCTGCACAAAACATGTACCGTGAAATTTCTTCTTGCTCTAACTTTGAGGATTTCCAAGCACGACGAGCGAATATCCGCTTCCGTCGTGAGCCAAATGCAAAACCAGAATATGTTCATACATTAAACGGTTCAGGTCTTGCCATTGGTCGTACAGTTGCTGCTATATTAGAAAACTACCAACAAGCAGATGGAAGCGTAGTTATTCCAGAAGTTTTAAGACCATACATGGGTGGTAAAAAAATAATTGCACCAAAATAAATAACGGGTAAAAGCTATTTTAGATATCCTTTAACAGGCCATTATGATTTACAGATGCTTTTAATCGTATCGGGTGGTGTAAACGCCGTGGAATTGAAAAAAATGCTTTATTATTTCTTAAAGGAAATTTAGCGAGACTAAAAAAGATGTTACTATAATCAAGGATAGGGTGCATAGTGGGGATCTTACTCCCCCCACTGATTGCTAGTTGAACCAATCGGGCTTCTACGGTCAGTTGTTCGTTTTACTGACCGTTAATGCGGGATACAGTGATACTTCCATCAGTTGGGATCTTACTCCTCCACTGATTGTTAGTTGAACCAATCGGGCTTTTACGGTCAGTTGAGCGACCATAGCTTTTACTGACCGTTAAAGCCGGATACAGTGATACTTCAATCAGTGGGGGTCTTACTCCCACTGATTGTTAGTTGAACCAATCGGGCTTCTATGGTCAGTTGAGCAACCATAGCTTTTACTGACCGTTAAAGCGGGAAAACCTAAAGAATTGGAGTGAATGGCATGAGAATTACCATTGATAATGAATTAGCTTTACGCACTGTTGCCGTAGAAGACGCACAAGCTGTTTTTGCCCTAACGGATGCCTCTCGAGAATACTTACGCGAATGGTTGCCATGGCTTGATTTTACAAAAGAGGTAGCCGACTCAAAGGCTTATATAGAAAGCTGTATCGCTGGCTTCGAGGCACAGAGTAGTCTCTCTCTTGTTATTATTTTCCGACATGAAATTGTAGGTATTGCTGGCTTTAATGCCATCAACCCTTCGAATAAAACTGCCACGGTAGGTTATTGGCTGAGTAAAGACGCACAAGGACATGGCATCATGACAAAAACCGTAAAAGCTCTAATGCACTATGCTTTTGAGGAGCTACAGCTCAATAAAGTAGAAATTCGTGCAGCTGTAGGTAATGTGAAAAGTCGTGCTATTCCTGAGAGATTAAACTTTACAATAGAAGGTACGATTCGTGACGCTGAATGGCTGTACGATCGTTATGTGGACCATGTGGTATATGGCATGCTCGTAAAGGAATGGCAGGCATTGCTATAAGAGCTAGCACCAATATTATGCGTTAATCGGCATATATCGCCGCTTATACATGCTACTTCACCGCTTGCTGTGCACATATTTACAGGAGTGCCCTAAAAAATAGCTACCTGACACCGAAGTGTCAGGTAGCTATTGTCTTTATTGTTCAACTGGTTCTTTTATTTCCTTTGTTAGCTCAGGCGCTTGTTGTTTCCCTAAACCTACCGCAATTTGCTCAAGCTCGGGACGCAATGTATGCTTACCTGCATAGCTTTCAATCAATTCCTTAACATCAATCCCTGAGGTTTCTTTCAATGATTCCTGGAGTGTTGACATCAAGTTTGTTGCGTACGACGTCACCTTATTGGCACCGCCACCGCCTTCTCCACCACCAGTATCCACTACTGTAATTTTGTCGATGTTGCCTAACGGGCTAGCCAGTTCTTTCGCATATTCAGGCATCATGCGTACAACCATATCCAGAACAGCTGCTTGGCCGTAATATTCAAAGGCTTCGGCAATTTTACGTTTCGCCTCGGCTTCAGCTAGACCACGCAGACGGATAATATCTGCATCTGTCTCCCCTTGGGCACGCTCAGCATCGGCTTTTGCCATACCGTCTAATCGAATTTTCTCCGCTTCTGCTTTCGCTAACGATTCAATACGATATTTTTCAGCATCAGCTTGCGCGAGCTCACGACTTTTTTCCGCTGCTGCATTTTGCTCCACTGCATAACGATCAGCGTCTGCCTTTTTCTTTACTTCTGAATCATATTGCTTCTCGCGACGTAAAATCTCTTTTTCTTCTAGTTCAATTTGCTTTTGGCGCTCAATAATGCGAATTTGCATCTCTTGCTCGGTAACTTCCTGTTTGGCACGGGCTGTTTCAAGTTCATATGCTTGGTCCGCTCGAGCTTTGGCAATATCCTGCTCGCGACGGAATTCCGCTACCTTTAATTGGTTTTCTTTTTCCGCTTCTGCAATTTCTGTGGCACGCTCTATTTCTGCTTTCTGTGCCTCTTTAGATGCTTCTGCACGTTTAATGCGTGTTTCCTTTTCTGCATCTGCTGTCGCAATATCTGCGTCACGTTTCACCTGTGCGATTCTCGGTTTACCAAGCGAATCTAAATAGCCGTTTTTATCACGTACATCTTTAATCGTAAAGGATACAATCACAAGACCCATCTTCGCTAAATCCTGAGAGGCTACACGCTGAACCTCCTGCGAGAATTTATCACGATTTTTGTAAATTTCCTCAACAGTCATTGAGCCTAAAATAGAGCGTAAGTGACCTTCTAATACCTCACGCGCCTCACCTTCACGCTCTGATTTTTGCTTCCCTAAAAACTGCTCAGCCGCTGTGGCGATTTCTGTAATAGAGCCGCCAATTTTTATGATAGCTGTACCATCTGCCATTACGGGAACTCCTTGCTCCGTATACACTTCCGGTGTTGTTACCTCTAGTTTACTTGATAATAGACTGAGTGGCTGTGCTTGTTGGAAAATTGGGAAAACGAATGTACCGCCCCCACGTATAATTTTGATGCGATTTCCTGACTCATCCTTATGTACATTTTTTGAGCCAAGGTAGCTTCCTGTCACAATCAGTGCTTCGTCAGGACCAGCCGTACGATACTTCGTCACATACAATCCCACAATGGCGATTAATATAAATGCTACAACCCCTACAACAATCAAAATACTCGTCATATTACTGTCTCCCCTTTAGATAAATTTCTTTTCATAGGCTCTCACCAGTAGAGTACCTTCTTTCACTTCCACAATAAGCACCGTTGTATCATAATCGATAACCTCATTGTCAAAACCTGCTGCTCGCTTGGAAATCATGCCACTCGCCGTCTCTATCACAACTTCCCCAAAGCCGTCTGTTGGTATTGGTACGATTACCCTCCCTAATTGACCACCAAGGGATTCTTCCGTATAAGCTAACGAGACATCAGCGGATCTCAGCGGAACAAGAATAAATAAATAAAATAGTGCACTTAAAATACTTCCGATGATAATAGCAGCAACGATATTCCATGCGCTTGAAAATAAGGCTAGCTTCTCTAATATAAAACCTGTTGCTGACATCATCGTGATGAATGATAAAATCACACTTGGATTTAGAATGGGTAGTCCATCGCCAATACCTTCCACAGCATCTCCAAAAAACATGAACAATATTGTAGCAAGGCCAGCAAAAATTAACACCACCAAATAAATCTGTTCAAGTGAATAGCCAAATAGCGTCAAGTTGTTCACCCCTTTTCATCGTATTACCTACTATACGGATACACGCCCCTATAAGTTTCATAATATTTTACATTTTTCAAAAAAACGAATAACTTTACAACGTATAAGTCATTGGCTCAACTATCTTTTTTCATTATTCTATGTATTAATTTTTAATTTACTTTTCTGGATATTGAACGATTCGCAACTGTACATGATGCCGACCATAGCGTGCAGCAATTCTTTCTGATTCAACCAGAATATCTAATTTGTGGCCTTTAATGGCACCACCTTTATCAGCAGAAATTGCCCTAAACGACTCATAGGGCGTTTTAATTTCGACAATTGTTCCTAACGGGATTACTGTAGGGTCTACCGCCACGATTCTTAAACCATGATAGTAAATTGTTTCACGAACATTAATGCCTGTTGCGGTTATACCACTACAGCCTGTACAATCAGAACCGTAATACGAAGCATTAAATTGCTGCCACTCAGCTTGATTGCTTGCTACCTTGTCATGATGCACAATTATTTTTGTATTCTTTTTTGAATAGCTAGCACGATTTTGATGGTCTTTTTTTAATCTAAGCTGCTCTATTTGTAGCTTTTCCTTATTCTTTAACCTTTGCATTTCTTGTTGTCTTTGTAGCCTTTCAGCTTTTAATCGTCGTGCTTGACTGTTGATTTTTGTAACCGAGTTCTCATACTTGCTCTGTGCCGAATTTTGCATGACAACTGTTGAATTATAGTTATTATTTTCAATGTTATTGTCATCTTCGTATAATAGGACAAAGATTATTAAAAAGAGAATAACCCATATTATTGAAATTACTGTTATTGCTTTCATAAAAATACCTTAAACTCTACATTAATACTGGCACATGATTTTCAAGGCTATTTATTAAAGTGTAGAATCAAACCTTTTTATATTAATTTATTTAATAGATTGTTCTTATTATGTATTATAGGTATAAAAAATTGATGTACAGATTAATATTGATGATTAACATTTATAAAAGTTCATATTTTTTAAGAATGTCTCTACTGATTTTGCCGCCTCAATTTCTAAATGCTGCATTTCCTTAGAAATGATTAAATTTATATTTCCCATTTCTTGATAAGCTAATGCCATCGCATAACGATCAATAGTACTTCTATTTGAATTCCCATCTTTGAAAGCTTTCATTGAATCCCCTTCCCTTCAAAAATTACTTTAGCTACAATTTAAATGTTCTTTTCAAATAGACTTGTTTATCAATCTCTGCCATGAGTGCACTAAGCTTTTTCAGTGTTATCTCATTCTCTGATTGGATATGTGATGTTAATAGAGCTTTTTCACGTTTATATTCTATATCCAAAAACGTTGATGCTACTTGCTCTGTTAAATCCACAAGCTTCTTCTGAAACTCTTTACTTTTTAGCAAAAATTCTTTCATGTTGGTTTCATTGTCAAAAACTTTCCCCTGATTGATTGCGCCAAAAATATAGCTAAAATCTAACGTCAATTCTTTTAATAATTTATTATCCATAGTAGCCCCTACTTTCAATATTTTTTACGATCGATAGTTCTAATTATTTATAGCATTTTGTTTCTTACAATTTTATAATATTTTAAATTATTTCATCCAAATAAAGCTGTACTGACTTTCTTGAATGATAGACTTAGAAATTTTCGTATAAATTTCTATTCGCACCTCACTTTTTTAGTATTATTTCATTTAAATGAAAAATTATATGTGCTTCCTCCCTTCATTAAGTCGACAATTTGTTTATCCCCAATGATGCTCTGTACAACATTTCTAGTACCATTAGTCTTTAACAAATTAAAATTTTTGACCTTAGATATGTAATTTATTGCTATTGCTTCAGCGTCGATTTTGCTGATCCTTCCTTTTGATTGTCCAATTAGTTCAGAAGCAAATTCTTTCACTAAAATTTTTTCCATTTCTGTTCACCACCTTTCAATAATAGTACAACATCGACCTTTATCATCCTTTCACTTTTTCCGTAACTACTCATTTTCCAAACCTTTAACATATTCTTTCCAATATTTTATGTGCTGGATAGTGGATATTTAAATAATCTTTTAAGCTTTTTAAAGACGTAATACTATCATCATTAATGGTTTTTCTTAAAAAGCCATTATATAAATAAATTATATTTTCAAGCTCTACAACACAGTATATATTGTCCTGACTGTCATCTAATTGAATTAAACTATCATATTGAATATCTTGTGCTTTTTGATAGATGAATTTTGTATCAGTCAGTTCATTCATTAATTCTATTTCCTCTTCATGCAATGAATCCATTAGTATTAAACTAGAAACCGAACTGTCCATACATGCACATTCAAGCGTATTACCTCCTTCATCTCTCAGAATAACATTTGTAATACTTCCATTAAAATCTTTCATTAACTCATTTGAAATATTGCTATCCTTATAAATAACCAGCTCTAAAATAGCTGTTGTTTGTATCTCATCCACTTGAAAACCCCCTAGTATTACAATGATTCCTAATATAACTTTTTCTAGCTATTCTCCTCAGCATTGATTTGTTCTTATCTTATCACGAACAGACGTTCGTTTTCAAGTTTATTTTTAGAGAATATTTACAATTTACCCAATACCCAAGTCGTTTTATCTTATTATTTTATTTATAAAGTAAAACGACCATCAGTGGGGATTTTCTCTCACCCAATCAGGCTGCTACAGTCAGTAAAACGCCCACCTCGTCTTTCAACCTGAGGTGGGCGTCTTACTGACCGTTAATGCAGGACAACAAAAAAACTGGTATTCACCAGTTCTATAGCTCTATATTAAAATCTCCATAATTTGTTTTCATAAAATCAAAATCTAATTTATGTTTGAGTATAGAATAACTTACATACTTATTATCTTTATTCGCATAACCGGTATCATATTTATTTGCAACTTTTTCTAATAGCTCTTTGTCTAGGGTTTTCACTTCATTATCTTTTACCATTTCCCACAAATACCACATCATACCTGAAATCTGTATCGTACTAGCTATTAAATTACTATTGTCAAAGATTGTTTTGGCTAAATCCAGTGCTCTATTCCCGAAAGAAGCTCTCAGTTGAATATCACTACTTTTTGAATTTGCTTTCTTAAATATATAAGTATTGTCCGTAAAGTATTTTTGTCCTTGTTTTGGTGTCAAACTAGTAGAGGATATTTTGTCTAATTTTTCAAGCTTCCAATAAAGATCTTCGGTTATTTCAATTTTTCTTCTATACCCCTTATTATTCGTCAATCTAGCAAAGCAAACCCCATTGTCATTACTCAAATCAGCCATTTTTAAATTTAAAATTTCGCTATAGCCTTCACCTTTGATTCCCTCAAATAAACATAATAAAAATACTGCATGCCGTTGATCATCAAATAAACGCATATAAGTTATCAATTGCTCTCTTGTATACCTGACGATTGACGCTTTATAAATAAATCTACTACAATATTCAATATCGATTATACTTGGTAACCTTTGTGAACGATTTTCCGTATAACCATTCATAATTGCCCAATCTATATACCTTGAGATAAAACCAATGGAGGCACTTATAGGTTGTGGACTAGGTGATTTTAAACTATAAAACAATTCTTCCAATTCCACTTTATTCATATCAAAAATATCCTTATTTTTTTGATTTTCTATCAGCGTTGCTTTATTAAAGAGCGATAAATAGGTAGTTAAACTATTATCTTTTACATCTAAAGATTTTAAATACCACTCTTTTATATCTTTATTAAATACATTTTCTTTAAGCATCAATTGTACACCTCATTATTTAATTAAAACCTCAAATACTTTTTGAAGTTTTTTTCTATTTCGTGTGCTTAGTCCGCCATACTGTAAAATACCAAGCTCCTCCCATAATGAATTATGAATTGAGAAGTCAATCTGATCTAAATAATTATTTAAAATTTCAAAAGGAATATTTTCTTCATGCATCCTTGCAGCCAATTCAATATGGCCAACAAACATTCTATTTTTAAACATTAATGAATTTTTATCAGTTAAATTATCCTTGTAATAAGCAAAAAGATACATCATATATTCGTTAATTACTGTTACAACTTTACCTACCTGTAAACGACTTTCTATTTTAAAACTGTTATCGATGGCATTGGATAATTCAGAAAAAGTAACCACTTCCCCAAATGAATATTTAACATTTGAACTAGAAGTAATTTTTCCCTTTAATTCCCCATCAACTTTTAACTCAATAACTACCTCATCAGACAATTTATCTTTTGCTAATTCCTGCAGTCTTGGTTTTGGGATAGGGTTAGCTTTTGCCATATCTACTTGCACTCGTTTACATTGAGCCTCTGTCATATTTGAAAAAATAACAATCATATTACCTTGCAGATCACTTTTTTTCATGTATGCATTATAAATAGAGAAAGTACGATGTGCCCCATCTAAAACATCGAGTGTAGTTCCTTCTAATACAGTAAGGGATTGTTCTTTTTCATCATAATATAATTCTAAACCGTCATTACCCGTACCAACTTTTGCATTATATCGTAAAGTAGATGTAATTAAATCTCCATTTAATGTTTGCTTTTCAATCTCACGCAATGATTTTGGATTTAAATTCATCACTTCGATAATTTCATTTTTTAGTTTTTTCTTTTTGGCTTGTCGCTGTATATTTGGGTTATACATAGAAATACCACTCATCCAAAGCTTGCCGATAATTATATTGGGGAGCACTGCTGCAAACTCATGATGTCCTGTTTTTATAACATGTTCAAAAGTATATGGTAACGTTATGATGTCTTCATACGGCGATTCTCTTTTATAGAATCTTAATTCTTTGATTTCAGAAGGATTTAACCATTCATTCATCCACCCAGGATTACTGTCATCAAATTTTAAATTAAGTTGCTCACCTAATAGTAATAATTCGCTTAAATTTGTTTCTCTTAGCACATTTTCATCATTAATCATTTCTAAAATATTGCCTATATTAATGTTATATCGATTAAGTTGAATAGATATCTCATCTAAAATTAAATCATGTTGAACTAACAATGGGATTTTAGCTTTAATATCTTCGATTAATAATTCTCGGGTTTTACCAATTTTCAAAGTTTCCACTCCCTTGTTTTTCCATTAAAAATATGATTATTTTAATAGTACCATATGCTAAATTAAAATGTAACTATTATAAATGAATTAATGATATACACCATTTCTTTTTAGGAAGATTATTAAATTGCTTATTTAATAGGAAGAAACAATGAAAAACGGTAAATGAATGAGAATTAATAAATGAATTAATATAAAAATATATTGATTTATAAAATATAGCAATTATAATATGGATAAGTGTAATCGAATACTTACATTAAAGGAGATGACAGTTAATGGCCTATCAAACAGCTAAAGATACAAAATATCAACATTTAGTTTTATCAGACGAAACTGTAATTAAAGAATTATTGACGTTTAGAGGTTCAATAGATGATACGATGTTAAATGGCAGTCAGGGCGTGTGTGCATCAAATACTTTAAAAATGAACACGGATGTAATTAGTTTATTTGCCGATTTAGATGAATTAATAAAAAAATGTTTAAATGAAGAGCAAGTGGAATTACTTGAATACATTGCTAAAGACTACACTAATTATAAAATTGGACAGCTTTTAGGGATTCCACTAAAAACGGTGGGACGAAGGTTTAATACAATTTGTCACCAAATAAAACAAGAAAATGATAGACAATGGAGAAAGGTAGTATATACAAAGAATTTAAATCTACGAACTAAAAGTTGTAGCAAATGTAAAGAGCGACTTCCTGCAACCGACGAGTTTTACAGTTTAAATAGCAGCAGTAAAGATTTATATCATTCACAGTGTAAGAAATGCAAAAAGTAGCTTCAAAAAATCACTTGGGCGGAAATAGTAGCTTTTTAGATACACCAGTCACCTTAATAAGTAGAAGGAGCAATAATATGAAACTACAATTACCTCACAGAATGGTAGAATTGAATTTAGACCTCCCAATGGAGGAAAGAGTGCGAACTATAAGATTTATGCTAGAAAATGAAAAAGTGATTTATCAAGGTGAAGAGATACCGTTAGAATTTTATTTCAGTATAACCTCACATACCCATCAGACGTTAATTTTATTAGATATGATTGGTTATTATATTACAAAAGGATATTTTACTAAAGCCGAATTGTTATTAGAAGAAGAGAATTTAAAATTTATTAAAGAAACCAAAAGACGCAATCTCAGACGGCGAGAGATTACAAAATTACTTAGAAATCAAAGTGCCCAGCATCAATTGCAAGATAACTATGTATTATCTCATCATAAACAAAAAGAAATCAAAAAAGGTTCAATCAGACATAACACATTTTCCAATACTTCTTACTTAGAAGCAATTGCCTTTGGAATTGAAGAAGTCGAAGAAGAACATGGTTAATAAACGAATTAATTTAAAATACATACTATTAATTTGAATGAAATTTTCAAATGTATCTATGCGAAGGCATGGATACATCATGAAGGTTTCATGTACTTCAAAAGAGGTTTATAAATGGAATACATAACATGAGAACAGAATCAATACTAAATCGTAAACTGTAAGTACCTGTTTCTCAAATCGAAATTAAGTAGGTGATGACAATTGTATGTATTAAGTGAAACTCAATCAATGGAGGCTTTCTCATCCCCACCAATTGTTAGTTGAAGTAAGTAAGTAAATTAATAAATGAATTAATGTAAAAACGTTATAAAATACTCTTTTTTAATCATGAGAGCAAAACCTTCAAAATCAACCTTCTTTAGGAAGTGAGGACAAAGGAGAATGAAAATTGTAAATTATTTATCTAAGTTTTATACAGCATTGAAAGAACATGAAAAGTTACTTCGATTACTGTACTACATGCCAAAAAATCATTTAGATGATCCTTTGGATGAGTCGAAAATGGATATTTCACAGTTACCTGAAAAAGATCTTATTATAAACAACCTATTAGTAGTTGGAGAAAAAACAAGCGATTTAATTGATTCACATTTTTCTCGCATTTGTTTATATACTGGTCCACGAACGCCTCAAAAGCATTATCTTAAAAGCACAAATCAATTTACTGATCATCCCTACTCTAGCACACAACAATATATTTTTGATATCTATACGCCAGTTGCTATCAATAATATAGATTTTCGACTCGATTGGCTAGGTGAAATGTTAAATGAAGTGCTATTTCAAGAGGATATTGAAGAATTTGGAGATATGAGATTTCACAGTGGGATCCCCATTGTAAATACACCTGAAGGATTTGTAGGGTATCGCTGGATTTATATTATTCCTTCTGGTCAAGGGGCAAGAGGTTTTCAATCATGAGCTTTTCAACTAAAAAAGCATTTGGCAAGTCTACTACATATAAAGGATTAAGTATTTATCCTGTTCGCATGGTTGATGCCGATGAATTTTATGATTACGTACAATGCTTATTATTGCCAAAAAGTGATTTTCAAGAACCAGAAGTCATTAGAATGTCTTATTTCATGTTTTTGCTTGCCCTCTCTCAAAACAAAGATGGCCCTGATTTATTAGCAAAATTAATTGCTTTATATCGTTTGATTTTCAAAACGGAAGACATTCAATTCACAATCAATGAAAAAGGTATGGCATTTATAATTGTCGACGGTATTTCATTGCATGAACGTGATTTCGATAAAATTAAAACTATCATCAGTGAGCAAAACCTCATCGATTTAGACGATGAATTTATCGATCCAGGCACTAAAAAGGCCATTCAAGAAGCACGAGCATTTATGGCAAAAAGAAAAACGAAACAGGCAGATTTAGAACAGCAAATAGTCGCTTATCATTGCAAATCGGGTCTCCCCTACCATGAAATAGAAAATCTAACCCTCTATCAATTTCATAAAGGTTTAATTCGTATGGATTATATGGTCAGCAGTGATGCCATTCTGAATGCACGTTACTCTGGAATGGTTGAATTTAAAAATGATCAAGATCTTCCCCATTGGCTAGGCCATATTGACGAGCCGAAGAAAAATGAGGATGTCATTATGACAAAGTCAGCATTTGACAAACAAATGAAACAGCTAGGACTTGATTCTAGTTCAAATAAAAAACAATAACTTAAAAGGATGGTAATTTATTATGACACAACAAAATCAATTTTTAACTTCAGTAGCAAATGTACGTTTATTTGATCGTTTAACGGATGAATTAATTCTTAACGGTAAAACTTTATTGAATTCATCGATGACACAAGCAATTCAAACACAGGCTATTCATGCAGGTAAAGGCTCGAAAAAAGTATACGAACTTAACTACCAAAAAGAATTAACGTTCTCAATTGAAGATGCTGCATTCGATACAGCTTATATTGCCTTACAAAATGGTACAGAAATCAATCATCAATTAGCCGAATTCTATACGGATGAAATCATTTTACTTGATGCGAGTGGTAAAGGAACATTAGCTGACACGCCTATTGGCAAAGTGCATGTGGAACAAGTTAATGGTACATTCTCGCAATACGCTCCTACTGGCAAAGAGATTTCTGTTCCAGCATTAGCTGGCAAAGAAGTACAAGTTGTCTATGCTGTTCAGGAAATGATGGATACAATTGAAATCTCTGCTGATTCATTCCCGAAAGCTGTACGTATGGAATTAAATGTAGATATTCGCTCTAATAACGGAAAAACAGGCGAAGTAATTATCGAGGTGCCTAACTTTAAACCAAATGGTGCAGTGGAAATTTCTATGACACATGAAGGTGTAGCTTCTTCTTCTCTTGCAGGTAGCTCACTAGCAGACAAAAAAGGAAACTATGCCTACATTAAACTTCGTAATCTAGCTGATGAAAAAGTACAAGTTACAGCATTAGCTTCGAATCCTTCTCGTCTAGTGCTTGATTCTGCTGTCGCAGGAGATGCTCAACGCATCGCAGTACTAGGTATCCGAGGCGCAGGTTACAGCAATGTCCTTTTACAAAATAGTGATTTAACGTGGACTTCCAAGAACACAACAATCGCAAGTGTTGATGCAAATGGTGTCATTACTTTAGGTGCCTCTGCAGCAGCAAATGACCAAACAATCATTGAAGTAACTGATGGTACATACCTTGAAACAATTGTTGTTGATGTAATTTAAATGAATTAATTTAAAATGAGGCTGTCTAAAAAGTTCTTCAAACAATAACGCCTGTCTTCCTATATGGTAAAAATCCGCTTCGCTTTCCGCGGGCAAGGCATGAGCCGCATCGCTCGCTAAAGCTCCCTGCTGGGTCTCATGCTCTTGCTTTTCCCACAGGAGTCTACGCGGATTCTTACCTTTATATCAGGAAGAATATCTCTAAGCTTATTGTTTTTACTTACTTTTAGGACAGCCTATCTTTAATTAAAAAAAGGAGTTTAAAAATGGCTAAACGTGAAACGAAACTAACATTAGCAGATATTCAACAAAATGCGGATGAGCTCAATAAAAAACAAAAATTTCACATTGATAAAGACCAGGGTAAATTCATTTATTACTATCCAAAATTCAGTAAGCGTAAAGTAACGATATTAATAAATGACTTAGCAAGCACTATCGACTATGTGCAGCAAAATAACTTAGATTTCTTTAAGAATGACCATGAACTACAACACTATGTCCTCTTTTTAGTGATCAAGCATTTTACTGATTTAAAAACTGAACTTAAAGATAAATCTATTGAAAGTCATTTTGCTACTATGAATAATCTAGTAGAGATTGGTTGGTACGACCTATTCTTAACGGAAATGTTTACGATGCAGGAAATCTCAAATGTGCTAGAGGAAATTAGTAAGCGACTCAATTTAAGTATGCAGTTTTTAGAACTCGAAAAAGAGCTAATCAATAAAATCGAGTCTACTGACAAAGACAAACTAGTAAAAGAGCCTTCACTTAGCAATCGTTAAAATTTTGAACTACTCCCCTACCTTTTTAGGTGGGTACTTGAACATTTTAGGATATTCAACCATATTCGAAAAAAATAAAACGATAAACTGATGATTACAGCTACTGTTAAAGTTGCTGTATTTTTATGTTTATCTTAAATTAGGAGGGAAAAACGATTGAGTACTGGTGGTGGACAAACAAAAAAACCAATGGACTTATTAGTCGCTCTAGGAGTCAATGACGAGGTTTCAAGAAAAAATATACATACATATATAAAGAGATTAAAAAATATAAATGCTCTAACGATAAACTTAGATGTAAAAGGTCACAATACGCAACTATTCCTTGAATACGAAAAACAAATTCATGCACTACAACAACATTTAGACGCGTTAAACCAAAAATTACAGAGTGTTGGAACTGGATCATCCCCTACCCTTTCACTATTCGATGAATTCAAACAGCAAGTGACCTCTTCAGTAAAATCGATAGACCAGCTAAATGAAGCCATCGGTGATGCAAATCTAAATGTAAAATCATTTTACAAGCGTTTAGCAAGCATTCCTACTGGCGACTTACAATCACTAGAGCAGCTATTGACACAACTGAAAACAGAAATAGAAACAATCAATTTTAACCAATTTAAACTAAATGGCATTCAAGAAACACAACAAAACCTGCAAGCGCTCGAAGCAAATTTATATAACATTTATGAGTTAAATAAAGCCTACGCAAACAACACCAATTTCGAACAATTAACCTACCAAATTTCAGATTTAAATACTCAAATCAATAATATTCAATTTGGTGAAGGTATACAAATTGCAGGCATCTCTGAAATCCCAAGCCAACTAGAAAGCATTAATCAAGCTATTGCAGAGTTTGGCAAGAATACTAAAGAAGCCTCTCAAAGTTCAACGTCTCTACTTGATTTTGGGGTAAACATGTTTGAGTTATCAAAAACAGCAAAGGAAGCATATGGTGATATTAGAGGAGCCGGAACAGGTATAGCAGCAATTGGGAAAGGTTTACTTTCAACATTTGGACCTGGCTTAGCTCTAACAGGTATCGATTTTGTGTTTGGAAAAATAATTGAAAGCAGCGAGAAAGCAAAACAAAAAACAGCAGAATTAGCGGCTGAACAAAAGAATATTTTGGATACTTTTACTTCAAATGCTACAGAAATTGATACATTATCTACTAGATACGCTGAATTAGAAAATGCAATGACATTAGGCAATACAGACTCCTCTGTACTTGCCGAATATCGTGACATTGCTAATCAACTGGGCGAGATTTTACCAAACATTGTTACAGGTGAAGACGAATTTGGAAATAAAATCATTGGTTCATCGGAAGCATTAAAGATAAAAATAGGTCTACTTAAAGAACAACAGGCATTAGAAGCACAAAGTGCTGAACAAGTCGCACAAGAAGAACGTGACGACAATATTAATACACGAAAAAAAACAATTTCTAGCCTTGAAAAAGAACAAAAAAATATAGCGCATAATGCTGCCGTCACCTTAACCCATAGTACAGACATGAGCCAAAGCATTAAAGATAAAGTTACTTTTTCGGATAACAAAGGAAATCCTTTACTTAAATCAACAGAGGATTATGAAAATAAAATAAAAGAATTAAATAAACTTCAATCTAGTGCTGAGAAAAGTGGCAATAGTGATTTAGCAGATTACTATGAGAGACTAAATAATAACGTCAAACACTTCAAAGAAGAAATTGTTAAAAATGAGAGAGAACTTAATCAGGAAGTTTTAGCACAAAAATCTGACTATATCTCTAATATTGCCCATATAATAGGCGAAAATGATAAATTAACTGATAGTGTAAAAAACAATGCGGCAGGTTTTGCTGCACAATTAATTGACGTAACAGATGCAAGTAATTTAGATACTTTACAAGAATCGTTAACATCATTATTTTCAAACGATAACGCCGATACAGTAACAAATGATATTATAGCTTCTTTCCAAAACATGGAGAATGCTACCTCTGACACTTTTGACTCAATGGCTAATGAAACAAAAGATAAAATATCAAATATGACTGCTGAACTGACAAAGTTAGGATTAAGCGAAGATGAAGTAAATAGTATTATGAAGTCTTTAAAACAACAATTCGATGATACTACTAAAACTCAAAAAGAAGTATCAATTGAAATGAAGGCTAATAACTTAACATTCGCTGAAGCAAAAGCAAAAGTTTTTGACTATAAGGAAGAAGTAGAAAAACTTACAACTACTTATGAACAACTAGCAGGGGTATCACAGAAAAAAGTAAATGATACTTCGGACTTATTATTCCAATATGAAATGTTAACGAATCAATTGAAGGGATATACAGAAGAAGAGATACGAAACCTTAGTCAAAAAGGTAATTTAACAGCGGAAGAACGGCAGCTTGTAGATACTTTAAAGTCTCGTGATCTAATCATGAATAGTTTGAATACACACTACCCTTTTCTTCTTGATAATGACGGTAAAGCAATAGCCTTAAGTGAAGAAAAAATTAAAGCCATTCAAGCTGAAAATCATGCAAATGAAACACTTTTAAAAGCATATAAGTTAGCTCGCGAAGGAAAATTAACTGCTGACCAGGAAATGATGATATCTTCAGCTCAAGCAACAAAATTTAAAATCTTAAATGCTAAAAAAGAAATTATGATGTTAGAGAATTATGTTAGAGCTAATGAAATCTCATCAAAAGCAATTGGCACGATGAATGGGTTTCTTGGTATAGCACTGACAGCACAACAATTAGTTGTAGAAAATACTATTAGTAACTACAAAAAAGAATTAAGTGGTTTAACTTTAGATTTCGACTTTAATATTGGAGAGATAGACGAATTTACTTCTTCAATTGAGTCTTCTAAGAAAGCCTCAAAATCTACAAATTCAACAACCAAAGAATCCATCCATATTACAGACAAATACAAACAAACACTAGATAATTTAAATCTTGAGATTGAAAAACAGGTTAAAGTTCAATCCACCCTACCAAAACATTCCGAAGAGTATCGAAAGTCACTTCAAGCACAAATCGAACTCGAAAAGAGAAAGCTTACTTTAATTGAGGATCAAGAAAAATCCATAAAATCTCAGATTGCTGCAGGAAAGATTAATAAAACAGGGACTGTTTCAGGTAATAATGCAACAACTTCCGCGACCTCTTCTAAATTAAATGGTTGGAATGGTCCAATTACAAGCAATTACGGCAATCGTACACTAAATGGAAAAAAGGATTTTCATCTAGGCGTAGATATCGATGGCTCCATGGGGCAACGACTAGACTCCCCTATCAATGGAAAAGTTATTAAAAGTGGTGACGCAGCTAAAAACGGAGAGCATGAATCATATGGAAATATTGTCATGATTCAGGATGACAATGGCATAAAACACCTATTCGCTCATATGAATGAAACTCTCGTAAAAATCGGAGACAATATTACAGCAGGAACCAAAATTGGAACAATTGGTAATTCGGGGAATGTTTATAAAGGTTCAAGTGATGGCTCTCATTTACATTACGAAGTCAGAAAGAACGATAAAACTATTAATCCTACTGACTACTTGAACAATGCAAAATCAGGAATTATTAGCTCTAGCAGCTCGACTGCTGTAGAAACAACGCAACAAGCAATCGACCAAGCAAAATCCGAGTTGCTCAAAATACAAAGTGACATTCTTAATCAAAAAGAGCTAATTGCTAAAATTGAAAAAGACATTATAGACTCTCAGTTATCTCATTTTGATTGGAAGCGAGGAAATATACAATCTAATTTAGATTATGAGGATTCCAAGCTAAAATTGGTTGATAAAAGTTCGAGTCGATATACAAAAACAATCGATCTACAAACGAAATATTTAGAGCAAAAGCAAACCGTAAATAATCAGGAACTCGTCTATTTAGAAGGATTAATTAAAAATGGCTCTCTTTCAGCTATCACGCTAGATGAAATGAAAAGTAGATTATTGGAATTGAAAACCGAAATGTTAGACACCAATAATGCCATTTCACAATTGGCTTTGAACAAACTCGAAACGTTTGACTATCAACGCAGCATGCCAGAATCACAGCTAGAATATGAGAATGCTAAAATACAAGAATTAGATACCAATTCCGCTAGATATGCCAAGACATTGCAACTGATGACCATTTACATGAATCAAAAGCAAAAGGTCAATCGAAGCGAGTTACAATATTTACAACAGCAGATTGCAAACGGCAAGCATTCAGGCGAAGTTTTAGAGCAGCTTAAAGAGCGATATGCACAGCTTACAACTGAAATAAAATTGCTAGATATTGAAATTCGAGAAAAGAATTACGAAATATTGATTAATATTAAGACTCAATATGATGAGAAAAATGATAATATTGAGTTTTCAATCGAGCGAAGTAAAATTATCCAGTCCATGTTTGATGAAGGCTCCGATGAAGATATTCGTGAAAGTAAATTCCAAAAAGAACAGCAAAAAAATTTAATAGAAAGTATTAAAAACCAAATAAACACCACCAAAAATAATATATTACAACTCAGTTTGCTTCCTGAGGATTTAAAAAAAGCAGAGGCAGACCTTAAAGCTTTGGATCTTAAAAGGGCTCGTTTAACAGCGGAACTTGCAGCAGACGAAAAGAAAAAACAAGAAGAATTAGCAAATAAATTAATTGATGCCTATAAAGAATACATACAAGAAAAACGGGATGCACATATAAAAAGTATCGATGACGAGATACAGCGGGAAAATGACCGTCACGACACTGTCATGGACAATTATAAAGATGAAATGGATTTATTTAGAAAAAATATCCAAGATAAATTGAAACTAATTGACCAGCAAGAATCCCAGCGTGATTATGATCAGGATATTGCTAAACTTGAAAAAGAGCGCAATGATATCCAAGGACAATACAATTTATTGCTGCTAGATAATTCTCACGAGGCTAAATCTAAACGAAAAAATTTACAAGAGCAACTTGCTCAAATTGACGAGGAAATTTCAGAAAAACGCCATGACCGTGAAATAGAATTACGGAAAGAATCATTAAATGAGCAATTAGAAGCAAAAGAAACTGAAATGAGTCAAAAGGAAGAGCTGGAAAATGAATATCATGAAAAAGAATTAAACTTAATAGATGAGAAAAAGAAATATTGGGAACAGTTCTATACTGATAGACTAAATGATGAACGTAAATTCGAAGAAATTAGAAAGAAAATTCGCGATGGAGAATTCGCTTCATTAAAACAGGAATTTGGCGATTTTAAAAATTGGTTAACCGAAAGCATGCCCGATTTAGAGAAAACACTAACTGGAACATTCGATAAAGTTGGAACCTCTATCAGACAAAATATTATTGAGGAATTAGAAAAAGCATTAGATTTAATGAATCAGGTTGAGAAATCATCACAAATAGAAAATGGTGAGTATGGTTCTTCGGATGATATTAGCAATAATAAAAACAAATCTTCACTGATTGAAGGTGATATGCAAGTACTGTTAGGGAAGTTTATGACCGATGTTCTTGCTGAAGAAGAACCAAACTCTGTACGTAAAGCAAGTATTAGAGAAAAGGCTCACAATCTGGCCCAAGAAGGCAGAAAAAATAATTCTGAGATTCCCACAGATATCGATTTTACTAATTACATAACAACAAAACTATCTGATGATGATCTACTTAAATTAAGTAACTTTTTTATGGAACAAGCGAAGCACGTAGTCATAACACCCCAACTTCAGGATCTTATCATAGATAAAGCAAATGCCTTAAGAATAGCCGGGACTCAGTACAATTTTAATAACTCTGCTTCTGCCTTACAAGGAGGAATGACGAATTTTTCTAGCAATGGTATTGACGGTTTAGGTGGGAAAGCGATGATTGTCCATCCAAATGAATTAATTCATTCCCCTATTGACACTAAAAACTTACTTTCAATGGCCAATATAATGGATAGAGCTAGCTTATTCTTCCGACCAATATTAGATAGAATCCCGCAATTTAGCAATACCTTCAGTACAGTTCAAGCCGCTTCTGCTGCAACATACGGAGACATCAACATCGAATTTAACATCGATAAAATGAATGGTGATATGAATGATCTCAATAAATTTAGCAAAATGATTAACGATGACTTATTACGTAAGAAAGGGATGAGAAATTAGTGTTAGAATCTATTCATTTTATGTATGATAATATCTCATCAAAGGATATGGGCGTTACGATAGGATGGTCTTCAGGTAATTTATTTGAAGAGAATTTTTTACCGTCACGGCGAATTATCGAAAAGAAAATCGCAAATAATGAAACACCTTACTTTCAGAGAGTGGAGCATGAACCACTCTCTTTTAAATTGTCCTTTTATCTAGATGATTGGGTAAACGAAAGTGATTTAAGAAAAATTGCACGCTGGCTCTTCCAACCCTATTATAAACCACTAGTATTTGATCATAATCCTAATAGAGTCATGTATGCACTTGTAGAAGGTGATTCAACGCTCATACATAATGGGCTCAAACAAGGTTATGTAGAACTAAAGATTCGATGCGATTCACCTTATACCTATTCGCATGAACATATACTAGATAAGATAGAGTTTCGAGAATCGAATAAAAGTTACTTATTAAAGGATGATATGACTACATTTGCGGAAGGAGAATGCCATAATATGAAAATTACTTCAAATGGATTGACAATTGATGCAATGAATAACACATGGGGCATATTGTATGCCAACACTACGAATTGGGGTGACAATTGAAATGGAAACTACAAATAAACTAGGCTTAAAAATTGTAACAGAAACCACATTTGAGCAGGATGATATCAAGGAAACCATTGTCAACTATGGTGAAAACTTTAATAAACTTGAAAAATACTTAAAATCGTCTGCTCAATCTATTGAAGAATTACATGATAACACGTTTTATCCGATTGGTTATATTGTATGGAACAAAGCACCCGCCATTAGCGCCCATATTGGTTGGGTTGCCACGAGAGAAGGCATCCATGCTAAAACCTGGAAACCTAACAAGAATTATGTTGTAGGAGATTTAATAAAGGCTGTGCCTGATAATGGTGGTTTATATGAATGTGTAGTGGATGGCAAAAGTTCAACTAGCTCCCCTACCTTCCTTACAGGATTACATCAAGAGTTTTATGATGTTAATGGTAGTAATTGGCGCAAGGACTATAACTATGAAGTTGGGGATATTGTTTATCCTACTAATGGTAGCAAACAATACTACTACATTTGTGAAACAGCAGGATTGTCTTCAGTAAATGAACCCGTATGGTCTTCCATTCAAAATGAAACTGCATCCATTGATAACTCTGTCGTTTGGCGAAAAGCGAAGACCATTAAATGGAAACGTATTGGAAACAGCTGTGAATTTAGGCCATTTGGCAAAATAGAATAGAGGTGCTTGCATGACAAATTGGGGTTCCATTTCAACGGTAAAAGGCTCGTATATCTCCAACATACATTCTATTTCTACTAATGCCCAAAAATATTTGACAACGATGGCAGCTAATATTGTAAATGTATATGCTAAACAAGTCGAATTCTATTATTCAGTATCCTACGATACGCTTAAGTGGACCGCATGGCAGCCAATAAATTTCAATGATACTGGTCTTTTAGATCAATATAGCCTCAAAGGAATGTCCTTTAGATATAAAATCGTCATGAGTGCTACTAAAGAGCATGAAAAACCTTATATCCAAACATTCTCTATTAGTTTTGATCCATGTGCTGTTTTAGAAAACTTAGGTGATTTTACGGTAAAACCTAAAGTATGGATTAGAAAAAAGAACGGCAATGGAAACGTAGCAATAACGAATACTATGACAAATCAAAAGATGCAATTACATAATTTAATTGATAACGAAGAAGTTTTTATTCATTGTCAGAAAGAAGAAATAGTGTCAAATCGACAATATTTAGGCGTCTATCGCTATGATGATCACAATGATGAATTTTTGGAACTAACGATTGGGAACAACTACATTCAAGCAGATGGAGATTTCGATATGCATGTTAGATACCAACATGTATTTATTCAACAATAATTTTCAATGAAAGGGGGTGATAAAGTGAAATTAGGTGACATTAATTATGATATAAAAGCTGCACAACCGAGAATTTTCCTCTGTAGACCCGATAAAAAAACAATCGCACTTCTTAGTGAAGCTTATGATATTAGCTATAATACGAAGTTAAATGTATTAAATGAATTATCTTTCAAGATACCGACAGTTATTTTGCAAGATGGTGTTCCCACGGACAATCCGAATATCCAAACGATTAAAAATCGATATTTATTTAAACTGAAGTTCGGTCCTGTAACGGAATACTTCTTATTGAATGAATCCACCAAATCTTATAGCGATGATGAATATATTCAATACTCTGCCCTATCGTTGGGTGTGCAACTGAGCGATAAAAATATTAGAGATTTTGAAGTAGTCAGTAAAACGCTCGCACAAATTACAAACGAAATATTATCCTCAGCAAATACTAATTGGAAAATTGGTTATGTCGATAGCTTTTTCGAAACCTATCGCAGCTATGAAGTATCCTCAAATAATATTCTAGAAATTATTTATGATTTAGCAAACCTATGGAATGCTCTAATTGTTTGGGACACACTTAAATGTGAAATAAACTACTATAGACCTGATAATATTGGCAACAATAAAGGGTTTTATATCCGAGATGGCAAATATTTAGAAAGCTTTAATTTGTCTACTAACACGATTGATACAATCACTCGATTAAAGGTTTATGGTCAAGATGGACTGACAATACATCGGTTAAACCCCACAGGTCAGGCTTATTTAGAAGATTTTAGATTCTACCTCTACCCCTTTAAACGTGAAAATGGGGTCGTCATTAGCCATTCGGAGTACTTAAGTGATGACTTATGTATTGCATTAGAAAATTATCATGCATTAGTAGAGTCATTAGCAGAAAAATTCACTCACTTAACGAGTTCTATCACTACGCAGAATTCCATTATTCAAACTGAAGAACAGCGTCTTAGCAGTCTACAAACACAAAGAATTATCATAGAAGATGAATTAGATTTATCCAATGCTAACTTTCAATCGAACTCCCCTTCTCACCTGGATATCATTAACCAACTAGAAGCAAAAAGAGCTGAGATTGCCAATCAAGAAGCCTTTATTCGGGACTTAAACTATCAATTAAGCAATTATCAAGATGAGTTAGAACGATTAAGAAGTAAATTACTAAGAGAAAATAATTTCTCAAAAGAGCAATTGGCTGAATTATCCAATTTCGAAATCGATAAAGAATATACAAATGACTCGATTGTCGATGATCAAGATTTGTTAGAAGAAGCACAAGAAATTTTCAAACAATACTTACAACCAAAAATTAAATTAGATATGAATATGATTGATTTTTTAGCAGTCGTGGAATGTCAAAATGATTGGGACAAACTCAATTTAGGTGATATCGTCAGTGTTCGTTATGACCGATTGCAGGTAGATATTAAAGCTAAAATAACGGAAATTACCTATGATTTTGAACGAGAAAGTATTTCAGTTATTATCACCAACGAAATTGATGAAAAAAACACCTGGTTAGAGCAACTTAGTAAGGCTGGCAATACCTCTACCCTCGTCCAAATGGAAAAATGGAAATGGAATCTTTCCGAAAAAAACAATGGGGCCATCAACGACATCATTAACAATAAATGGGACTCTTTAAAAAATGCCGTAATGGCTGGTTATAATCAGCAAATTGAAATCAATGAGCGCGGCATTACAGTAAAAGATTTAACCGACCCTTTAAGCTGGCTAGTGATTCAAAATGGATTTTTAGCTATCACAAACGATAACGGCAACTCATGGAAGCACGCCATTTCGAAGGATGGTATTTTTGGCGAGAGAATTTTCGGTAAAATAATTTCGGGTGTGAATTTAATCATTGAAGACGAATCAGGTGTTTGGCTGACACAAGGCTCACGGACCACTATTTATAATCGTAACGGTGATGAAGTCATGCGGTTAGGGCTTGTATCAGATAATGAAAAAGATAAAGACGGAAATTTAATTCCTCAAGAATCTGAATGTTTTGGTCTTGTTTCATGGAATACGATAACAAAAGTAGCGTTGACAACTTGTGAAGGTTTTTCAGTCAGCAAAAAAGACGGCGATGATTGGAAAAAAGTACTATGGGCTAATACAGATGGTACGTTGTATTCTCGAAATATGGTGGCCGAAAATATTAAAATCGTAAATAACCTAGACCAAGTAATTTTAGATGCTGAAAATAATTACTTTGATATTGGCTTATTTGACAAGATTGTGGCAGACGGTAAATTGACTACGCTTGAAAAATTAGAGCTTATTAAAGAATTATATAAAATACACTCAGACTACAAGCTGCTTCTTCAACAAGCGCAAAAGTATATTAGAAGTGAACGAGATAATAAAACAGATGTTGATGGCAAATTTTATACAGATACTCAAACGTTCCGTACTGTCTATTCTATAACTGACAGATATTCAACAGGTGCTTTAAAAAATAAATATTTAGAGTTAATGAATTATATTTCAAATTACATAAAAATAATTAATAACGGCTATTCGGAATCACAAAATTTGAATATTGATATGACTGATCCATTGACAGAATCCACAAGTCCGATTGAAAATCGTGGTATTTTTGTGCAAAGATTTAAAGATTACTATGATGAGGCTACTCGCCTTCGACAGGCTATTGAAGACTCCTTGTTCTATTCAGGTATTCACATGGGTGCATATAATAATAATTTAATTATGAATGAGTTTGGTTTTATAGCTGTGCGCAGTGATGGTAAATATCGAGCTTTCCTGAATGCTACTAATGGTCTTGCTCTGCAAAAGTGGGAGAATGATAAATGGGTCAGTAAATTATTTGCTACATTAGGTGACGATAAATGGGAAGATGGCACACTGTATGCTGAAGGTTTAGTCACAAAAAACTTACGCATTGTAGATGGCAACTTAGGCGACGCCATTATTCTTGATTGGGAACGTGGCATCACTATCTTTGGTAGAAATGGCGAAGAGATAAGGCTAAACGCAAACGAAGCCATTTCAATTTATGTTAACGGCAATAGAAAATTCTACGTTGACACAGATGGTAGGCTTTATGCCAAAGATATTACGACCCATAATTTAAAAATTGTTGACGGTTTTTTAGGAGAGAAAATAACTTTCGACCACAATAAAGGTATTACGATTAACGGCAATAACGGCGAAGAAATACGCTTAAATGCCAATGAAGGCATCGCCATTGATGTTAAAGGTGAAAAGCGCATTTGGATTGGTAAAGATGGCCTTATCTACGCTAAAAAACTTCTTATAATGGGTAATGATAGTGATGAAATGATAAAAGATGTGGATGGAAGTTATATTTCCGATTTAACGGTCAATAAATTAAAGACACTGAATTCCAACCAACCACAAGACTTTATTCATATTAAGGATAATTTCTTTAAGATTAAAACAAATTATGGCGGTTCTGAAAAAGATAAGCTCACGATCACAGTGAAAGAAACTGGAGATGCTGCTTACCCTCACATGACGTGGGGGGCAGGCGGAGATGCGGGCGCAGGAAACAATGTCGGATACCAATACAAAAAAAGTGATGGCTTCTATTTTGACTATGTGGGCACGGATGGCCAAAAACGAGAAATTGCTCTTAAAAATGGCGATGAATCCATTCTAATGAAAACACCTCACTCCATGAACTTCGATGGCAAAAATATTAATTTCAAAGCTTCCAATGCCATTACTTTAGCGGTAGGAGAAAATAAAATTGTCATCAGCACTTCGGGAGTTAAGGTAAATGGGTCTCGAATCGACCTCAACTAAGGAGGAAGTAACATGCCTGAAGTTTCAGTGAAAGGAAATAAAATTCAAAATAGCACAGCAACGGGGCATATCAAGGTAAAAAAACCAAATGAATATACTTGTGAAGCAGGTTATATGAACGGTGAATATTATTCAGGATATTGGTCAGGTGGCGTGTGCTATGGTGTTCTAACTCCCCCCTCCTCCTCTCACTCATACGATCACATTAGTGCAACGATTGAAGGGGAAATAAACGAAGGTAGTTCCAATGTATTCGTCAATGGAAAAGAAGTGGTATATTCAGGAGCAAAAACGTCAGAAAAAGACACCTACTCAGTTCCGAGTGGTTGGTCTTATGACAGTGGTTCTCATACAAATGCCACTGGTTCTGTTACTGGAGGAAGTTCGACTGTGTTCGTTAATGGCAAGTCATTAGCCAGAAAAAGCGACAAAGTGACTACTCATGGAGGCACTACACCAACACTAAGTGAAGGTTCCAGCAACGTATTCTCAGGTTGAAAAAAATGAAGAAAGAAGGTGAGTAATTGTCATTACCTATTAACTATTTAGAATTTAATAATCCTATCCATATCGTTTGGAGAAAAGGTACGCCCAACGATCCTTTTATCGATAGACTTGATATTGCACGAGTAGTAAATCAACGGGTATTCTTATTAGAAATTCCTGACGAGATGTTTAAAGTACGTATTGCAGGCATGTTTGAGATAAACTACGAAGCCTTTATAAAACACAACCTCGATAAAAATGAATTTTATGTTGACTATACGAACGGCTTTGTTTATGTCCATGAATCAAAAGAAGCGGAGACCCTTTCCATTATATATAAAGGAAGAGGCCTTATCCTCTACCCTTCTACTCGTATCATTCATTATGATGGGACAACCGCTACTGAATCATTGCATGAAATCATTGAAAAAAGTAAAGCGCAAGTACAAGAATTAATAGATCGAACAGACACTTATGAAGAGTACTTAAACCGTCTTGTCATCGCTATTAACAATTCCAATAACGCCACAGACCAGGCTTTAATTGCAACACAGCAAGCAAAAGATGCTACCGAATTAGTAAAAGACGCGTATGAAACAACTGTTCTAATTTATCAGCCTTTTGTCAATACATATAACGATATTGCGAAAAAGTTCCCTTACCCGGAAGTTGGATGGACTACTCAGGTTTTTGATACAGGCATCCGCTATAGATGGAACGGAAAAGACTGGGTTCCTATCGATGCATTAGGGGGCAACATTCCTCTAGCAAGTGAGCTTTTAAACGGATTAATGAGCAAAGAGCATTATATGAAACTTAAAGGCATTACTGAATTTGTTAATGAGAAAACAATTGTATTCATCATTCCAAAAGATATCTTAGAAGGCGTTCAAGATCCTCATGTTGTCTTTGATTACGAAGGTGAAATTGTAGAAGTAAAAGCCTCTGTCACATCAAAAGGCGCTCAACCAACTCCCGTTAAAATTCAAAAATCTGCCAATTTTACGGATTGGCATGATATCACGGATAACCCAGTTGTGATTGGCGAAAACCACTATCTTGATGATAAAACACACGCTTTAACAGAACGTAATGTGAAAAAAGGTGATATTTTCAGATTAACTATCCCCTCTTTTTCTGTCGATGCACAAAACTTATCGGTCAATGTAAAAATAGTGTTAAACGACTCTCTAAATCTTCATTGATTCGGAGAGTTTTTTATTATAAAAAATTAAATTAACTAGAAAGAAGGAATTTTATAATGACAAACCCACCTGTAGTATCATGGTATGAAGGTACAAACGAACTGGCAAGCAAAGTAAACAACACAGTAAACTATGGTACTGTTGACGCAGATTCAGAGTCCCCACATAAAACATTTTATATTTGGAATAATAGAGAGGGTAAATCTGATTGTTCAAAAATGGAAGAAGTGACATTTACAACTCGCGACCGAGAAGGTGGTCCTGGGGATTCAGTTGGTAAAGTTGTTGAAGCTGTACGTGATAACTGGTTCCATGTACGAGTTGACACTTTAAATGAAACTAAATTTACGCCTGTAGGTAAAGGTGGGACTGCGAATCCATTAGGTACTAAAGATTTAGGTACAAATGGTACTACAACTAACAAAAACGCTAAAAATGCTTCTGTGTGGTCAAACAACACGATTTTAGTTTTAGATACTTATATACAACCTACAGTAGCAAATGGTTTTATCTATAAAGTAGTTAAAGCTGGTACAACAGATGTAACAGAACCCTCATGGGCAAAAGTGGAAGGCAATTTAGTACCTGACAATGACATTGAGTATATGGCAATTAAAATTGATAAAACACCTGCTGCTAAGGAAATATTAGGGTTGGCACATGACACATTAGATGATGGAAGCAATGCCGATTTTGCAGGCGGTAACTTTGTAAAAGTTACTGTCTATGCAGATGTACCAATTACAGCAAGCGCAGGTAAAAACCTATTAATGCAACGTGTTTCTTACCGTTATGTGTAAAAGCAACATAATGATATTTAAGAAATAAAATAGTAATTTTACAGGGTAAGGGAGCTTTCTCCCCTACCCTATTTTTATAGATTGATTAAAAGAAAAACTTCAATGCAATGAAGGAGATTGATAAAAATGCTATTCGCAAACGCAGGAAACAATCAAGCATATGGTATTCCTTTCAATTGGAATGCTGATTATGCAAATGGAAAAAATTACGCTGAGTATGACCTACTTACGCATAAAAAAAATGATTTTTACTTAATTCAGAAAAATCAGGTCATTCGTTTTGGTTTGTTTGGTCAAGGAATGAAACTTTACTTCGAAATGTCTGATGGTTCTTTCAACCTAAACGGTAGAAGAATTGAAATCGAGTACATTGATGAAATAGCAGAAGTATATCACTTAACAACAAACTTCGCAGACAAAGACCTTATCACATATAAAGAAGCTTACGCTGATTACAACAACGTTCAAGGTATTCAGCAATCAAACTTAAAGTCAATTAATTTTGGCTACAAAACAAATTACGAAAAAGAAGGAGTTCAATTATTCTTTCAGCCTATTGTTTCACTTCCTTTAGACAATGAAAGTCCTTTTGTTGAAGTTAAATTGACTTCCAATAAATCAATGAATGGTCATTTGGTATTTAAGTCAAGAGGAATTGAAGTAGAACGCTTCTACGCCCCTTTAGAAGCCAATAGAGCAGGTCAGATGAATTGGACTATCAAATAATTAACTAGGCGAGGAAATGGTATTATGAAAAGATTTTGGCTATATCTACCTGATAAAAATGATTCTTTAGAAATAACAACAGCTAACAACAAGATTTCTTTATTTGAGTCTTCAACTGAGAAAGCATACACAATAGACACAGGAAAATACTCAATTCAAATGCTAGTAGATAAACTTGTTAGCAAAGGCTTAGACGCTAAGATTGGAGAAATTAAATCATCTAAAAACTCAAAGTTCATTGTGTTGTTTTTAGATAATTCATTTACAAACGTAAGTGGTAGTTTTATTACTTTTATTGGTGGTATTGAGTCGATTGATACAGGAGATAGACAAGAAGGTAATATAACTCATATTTAATAATAAGAAAGGAAAATGCTCATATGGCTCTTATAGGCGGTAATTTAGAAAAGAAAGAAATAGGATTACCTATTGGTGTCTCAGGAACACATGACAATACTGAAATTAACAAGACAACAGGATTTCTTCAACTAGTGGAAGTTGATATTGATGGTCAAGGAAACCCTATTTACACAGAAGAAGGTTCATGGACTTCTGATGTGATTGATTTAGGAGATATTTTTCAGGACTTCGAAAAAATATTCACAACTAATACAAACAATGGCGCAAGCTCATTCGCAGTATTAACAAGAGTTTCAGACAATGGTAGAGATTGGTCTGATTGGATTGCGATTGCGGAAGATGGGGCAATTCAGTCTGACACTAAGCAGTACATTCAAGTAAGAATAGATTTATTTGCAGGGTTTGTTACGGATGTTTTTACTATAGCGAACAGTGATTTCAATACGAATGAATTTATTGAAGAAAAAGAAGTTAAAGCAGGTAGTTATATTGTCCCTAGATTAACATCAAATACATCTTCCTCAGAAGGTTTTGCTTTTGCAGAAACAGAGTATAGTAGTAGTTATTCAGCTTGGTATGCTTTTGATAAAGCAGACAAAGCAGAAGGTTATCTTTCTAGAAATGGTTTTCTAACAGGTTTTGTAGGATTCTATTTTAACAATCCTGTTAGAGTTAGCAAATATAAGGTAAGAAGCGCAGGTGGTACTAGTGGTCAGCTATCAGGTATGGTTAAGTCATGGGTTCTTCAAGGAAGCTTAGATACTACAAATGGTACTAATGGAACGTGGGTAGACTTAGGTACTCAAACTAAGCAATCATGGACAGCAAGTTATCAAGACAAAGAATACTCTATTTTAAACAATGATACTTATAAAGCATATAGACTTAAATTTTCTGAAAACAATGGACATGCTTCATACGCAGGCTTAGGAGAATTAGATTTCTATGAAGAAGGTACAACATCTTTAAGTCTCAAACGTGATTATACTTATGACAAGGAATTAGATTCAACTTGGTCAGACATAGGTAGCTTACACAGAAAGAAAATCACTCGTGATGATTGGGTAAGAATTGATAGATTGGAGGTAGTGGAAGAGTGACAGAATTATATAGTATATTAACACAGCCTGAGGAAAAATGGACAAGATATGACTATAAAAACAGTATTTTTACTTATAGGGGAACAACCTCTGATTATGGCAATTGTATTGGATTATTAAGTGCAAGTGCTACTATAACTTTTTCTTTTGTTGGCAGTGCTATTAGAATTATTGCAGGGACAAGAGATAATTTTAGAGCTACAAATGTAAAAATAAAAATAGATGGTGGAATGGAAGAATCAATTACAACACTAAGAGGTACAGGAGATATTGGATATGTTTTAGTTTATGAAAAGCAAATGGACTATGGAAATCACAATGCAACTATAACAGTTTATGATGGTGCTAGTAGTAGGGCGTTTGTTTTTTATGGTATAGATACTTATGAAATTGAAAATAAAACTCTTATTTTACATGATGGTGAGTATAAACGATACATCGAAGGTAAAGATGCTGTTTCTGGTACAAATTTAATACCAGTAATGATTAATGACACTAATCCAGTACCATATGTATCAAGTTGTAAGGATTCTTATGGAGGTTTTTTCTCTTTCAATGCATTCAATAGAATACTAAATGGTGCAAGCAGATGGATTGCTAACTCTTCTAGTGATACATGGATTAAGATTGACTTGTCATCTCCAAGAAAAGCTTACACATATCAGTTGACATCTGGACATATAACTCAGCAAATAAAGTCGTGGATTTTACAAGGAAGTAATGATGATAATCTATGGATAGACCTAGATGAAGTAAACGAACATCCATTAGCAATTGACTCCTATGAAAAATTCACAATAGACAATCCAGATAACTACAGATATTATAGAATATTTGTAAAGGCTACAGTTAGTGGATTTGCTTCTCTAAGTGGATTTACTTTATTAACTCAAGATATTCCAGAGGTAAAAGAAAAATGGGAAGATGTAACAAACACAATTCCGACCAAAGATGAGTTCGTTACTAAAGGTATGGATTCACTATCTATACTTGACCGTACAGTCGCAGAATTAGAATCTTTGCCAATGGCAGAGAAAAGTGAGATTTTAGGGACAGGAGAAATTGGGAAAGTATTTAGTAAGACAATTGATTTAAAGAAATATTTTGATATTAGAAGTATAAAGATAGAGGTGAAATAATATGGCAGTATCTATAATAAACAGCAGATGGATTGCTTCTAATGACTACACAGTGGCAAATGGAGTATTGCGTTCTGATAGCACAATAGATTATCGCTCTCTCGGAGATGGTAAATTTTATTTTGAAATAATAAATGGTTCAGGAAGTTCTAATAGATGGATAGGACTCACTGATAAAGACAATCCTCCTTGGAACGCTCCTGCGTCAATGCTTGGAACTATGATTGCGATATGGCAACCAGTAGCCAATGCTGTCTACGGTGTTCATCTAGACTTAACATCTGCAACTCAAGGTAAACTTAGATGGAATGTAAACGGTGGAAATTTTTCTAATTGGGCTGATATAAAAGACCATCCTCAAAACATTATAACAAAGATTAAGCCAGTCATAGGTAGTGCCGCAAGTGCTAATCCTAATGTCTCTACTTTTATCAATGCAGGTCAAGCACCATTCCTTAATAGTGCTGACAAATTGCTAGAGGATAGTGAATTCGAAGGAACACACTTCTTTGATGGAAGTGGTTCTTTTGCAACGAGTAAAACATTACTCTCTGCCAAAGGAAAATATTATTCAGTATCAAATATCGACACTTGGTATGAAACAAATATGACATCTGACACCTCCCCCTCTCCATTAATGGCTAGTGCAAGTAGAATTTATAATACTTCATATCCTGCTTGGAAAGCATTTGATAATGACCTCACGACATCTTGGCTTTCATTAGGTAGCGCAAATGAATGGCTTACTATAGACTTAGGTGAGAAGAAACTAATTGATTCTATTAGTATTCAAGGAGTATCATCTGCTATTACTACCTCTTATGTAATTACAGCCAATCCAAAAAATATGAGACTTCAAGGTTCTAATGATAATGCTATTTGGAATGACTTACATGTTACTACTAATTTATCTTGGACAAAAGAAGAAATAAAAATATTTTCTTTTTCACTTAGAAAATATCAATATATTAGAATTTTCATAGAAACTAATAATGGTGCGCCCTATATAGGAATTAGTGAAGTTAGAGTAGGATATAGTGGTAATGGCATGGTAGCCTATGAAATACCCTCTCTCTCTAAACAAAACTTTATAAATTACGGTAAATCGTTATTTTCAGATATGAATCAACCAATAGCTACTAAAAACTACATTTTACAAGATACTGTTAGTGAAAATGCAGAAGGTCTTTGGACTACAAAAATAAATAGAAAACCTCTTAGCATTAAGTTTAATTAGACTTAGTGCTTTTTGATTTTCTAAATTTAATAAAAGAAAGGAATGATTAAATGAGTGTCTTAGTTTGGTATGAAACAAAAATGACAAGCAATACTGCTCCTTCCCCATTTGTGGCGAGTGCTAGTAGTATTTTTTCAACTACGTATGATGCTTGGAAAGCATTTAATGGAACTAACTCAAGTTCTACTGATGTTTGGTCTACAAAAGAAAATGTACCTACAGGATGGCTACAATTAGATTTAGGTGAACAAAAATATGTTAATAAAATGGTACTTACTTCAAGAAATGATTCAGCCACAGGTGCAACTTCACCACCAAAAGATTTTAAAATTTTAGCTTCTAATGATGGCACTAACTTTGATATTATTGCTGAATTTTCTAACCAAACAAATTGGTCGCCTAATGAAAAAAGAGAGCTCGATATAAGTAATAATAAAAAATATAAAATTTACAGAATCGAAATCTTAACAAACAATGGGTATACTCATACAGGAATAGGGCAATTGCTATTTGGATTTGACAACAGAAATTCATCTATCTTAAAAAATTCAACAACTCAAAAACACTACTCTCTCGACAATAAAACTCTAATTCATCTCCCATCTTCTTCTGATAAAAACATGATTTTACATGGAATTGAGCAAGGTAAAGAGATTCAATTAGATGTACCTTTTGACAAGAAACTCTACCCTTCTAATGAGGAAAAAACATTGGGAACAGGAAAAGTCTTCGAAGTTAAAATAGGTGGAAAAGAAAAAAATAAGACAACAAATACATTTATAAGAGAGGTGAAATAATATGGAGTACAATAGTATTATACCTGCATTTCCTACTACCAACAGTCCAACTGCTTCGGGTGGGACAGTTGATGGTTTTAAGATTACAGTTTCAACAACTCAAATTCAAAACCCTAACAATGCTTTCGATAAAAACAATTCCACTACACCAAGAAGTAGTATTCTCCCTGTCGCAAACGAATATATTCAAATGACATTTCCAAAAGAGTATTTTTTAGCAAGATACACTATTAGAGTTGGCTATTCTTGGTCACATGGAGACTTGAAAACTTGGGAGTTTCAAGGGTTAGTTAATGGTACTTGGGTTGTCCTTCATGCAGGAAGTCATGGAGCTGTATTAGAAACACTTACATTTGACCTCACACCCACTTGGGTAAGTGGGATTAGAATTGTACACAAGTCAAGACACCAAACTAATAGTTGGGGTGTAGCTGAATTAGAGGTTTTTGAGTTAGTATACTCTGAAAGAGTATTAGTCTTTCACGAAAATAACTATAAGACTTACAACACATCAACATCTTCATGGGAAGTTGTTTCGTCTACTTATCCAACAGAAGACCAATTTGTTAATCAAGGCATTGATGCTTATTTAGAGAAAAGCATCTCAGTAATAAATGAACTGGATGATGCAACAGTCTTATATTACACAGACAGTGGTTGCACATTTATTGAATTAATTGATGAAGTAGAACCTTATTCAGTTTATGACTACATTGGTGAACTTCCTGAGGTTCTAGTGTACACAGAAACAACAGACGATATTATCGTATCAACAACTACTGAGCCATTTGATATTTATGATGAATTTGGCGACAATGTTGAGGTTCTTTATTACACAGATGATGAAGAAGTAAATGAAGCTGATTTAATTCTTGAAGCTAATTGGTCGCCTATAGATGAACTAGAAGGTGATTTTGAAGTTGTCACATGGACAGATGAAGCCCCTGAGGCTGCACAGAGAGTGCTTGAAATGACTGCTATACCAAAACCTCAGTTTATTAAACTAGTCAACCCTAAACGTGTCTATGGTGCTTTAGATGATGTTATCGTCAATGACATATCTCAATCATATCGTGATGAAGCTCGCTACTTTGTTGGTGGAGAAACACCTGATAAATGGTATGTGTGGGATAAAAAACTAGAAAAGTTTGTTGTCTCTGATGCTTCTACGGAGCAAGCAATATCAGCTAATGGTATGAAACATACAGACCTAAATAACATCACCGATGCTCAGTGGCGTACATGGAAAGAAAAATACTTGAACATTGGTGTGTTCTTGAAAGACAACCCTCGTGACACAATTGTTTCTGTTGTGGAGAGTGTTTCATATGAAGATTATCTTCCTCGTGACACTACAACTATTTCAGACACAAGCTTATACATCTTAAACACTACTGCTAAAATCGACATTTCATTTGACGCTAATATTCTTAAAGGTGTTTTAAGTGATGGTGATTTAACTCGTGTTCAATATCGTGTATTACTCAACAATGGTTACTACTACCCTACTGATGGAAGCTTTACTAAACTAGGTGAGTCACCTCAGAACATTGAGTTAGTAATCGGTAGTAAAGATATTAGAATTGATGATTGGAACACACTTAAAATAGAGTTTCAAGATTTCTTTGGAACTACAGATTATTGGTCAACTCAATTCATGGGAACATATTCAGGTCTTATGTTCAAAGATGTCTATGGGCAATACTTCTCTAGTGAGATTGGTGAAGTTCTACAGTATCTTGACTTCGGTGTTATTATCGCAGGTCAAACTACAATTGAGCATGAGGTTATTCTTAAAAACCAATATGGCTATGACGTTAAGAACATTCACTTATACGCTAACACATCTAATTTCCCTACAGGTATGAGCATTGAATTTAGTACAAGTTTATCTCCCTTCATGCCACAGCCTGATTTAAGACTAAGTGGTGTGCTTCAAAATAACGAAGAAATACCATTCTTCATTCGACTAAAATCTGAATTAGGTGCTACGCCTGACGCTAACGGTTCATTTGACATAATCGTGAGAGCAGACAAAGCCTAATCACAATACAATGTGATAAGGAAGTGAAATTATGGAGGAAAATAATTTTAATGAAGGAGTTACGGATCCCCTGCTACAACAGAATACGGGTGAAATAGTAATAGCATCCTTCCACACTGATTCACCCCCTCACAACAGCTTTAAAGCCAAATATTCTTTAATCGCTGTTGGAAACAATGACGTATTTACAGAAATTATTGCGAGACCTGCTGAAAACGCTGATATTAATACATATATTATCCCTCGGGCCTATGATGAGACTTCAAAAGAGATTTACATAAACATTATGTATCGTGGTAATTCAGAAATTCTAACTGAAATTCAACCGATTGGATACAACAACCTAGAAGCTGAAATAGAAATACCTCCTCATAATCGGATGTCAGCTCTCTACGAAATTCAACAACCGCCCATTATTACAGACATTTTCAACCCTACTCAAGACGCTTTCACGCGTGAAAAAATGGACTATCAAACAATTAACTACGGTGGCTATTCTTCTATGGTAGTTGGTCGTAGTCACGAGGATATTTGGCGTTCATTTGTACAATTTGACTTGTCTTCCATTAATCCATCTTATGTACTTACGGATGCAAATTTAAGATTGTACTACAGTAACAGTATCCCTCAAAATATTACTCTAGAAGTTTTAAATGCTAATAATTCATGGTCTGAATATGGTATTACGCACTTAAATAGACCCACTCCGATTAAGCTAATTACCAATCAATTTACTGTCAACAAACAAGCAGGTTACGTTGAATTTAATGTATTCGATATTGTAAAAAATTGGGTAGCACTTACTCAAATAAATAACGGCTTTATCATTCGTGTGTCTAATGAAATAACGGATGGACAAGTTACATTTAAAACCAGGGAATCCAAACTCCCTCCAGCGTTAGTAGTAGAATACTATGACTCCAGGATATTTAGTTTTGGTAGAAGTCAGCATATTACTGAAATCTTCGTATATAAGCGGCTAAATTCAGATAAAAATACTGAAATAACTGTTGATTCAACATTTGAATCTTCTGATCAACAAACATATCTTTACGTGCACCGATCAGAAGTGCCTTTAGATGAAGATATATGTGTTGAAATCACAGCAAATAAGCCTTATGTGCCTACCGAGCTAATAGTAGCTATTCCGAAAGATCACGATATTACAACAGAGATTAGTGTTAGAAATCCAAGAGATAGTCGCATTTTGATTGAAATAATTGTCAACAAACCTACTATTCCTATTGAAATATCAGCTTCAAGAAGAAAAGAGGACGAAATTGACACCGAATTAGTCGTTTCTAAACCTTGCACACATGTTGAAATTACTATTCCTACTTATAGGAATAGCGTTATTAACACTGAAATTGATATTAACACTATTTATGCAAGTGTTGTTAACACTGAGATTATAGTGAGCAAGGAAACTATCCCAACGGAAATTACTCCACGAGTTATTAAAAATAATAACTTATATACTGAAATAGCTGTTTCTAAACCAAAAATTTACATTGAAATTGAAGTAAAATATCGCAACGATATTTGGGTCGAAATTGAACCGAATATTAAGAGTGATATACTAATCGAACTTGTTGTATCTAAGCCTACTGTTGAAGCTTTAGTTACTGCTAGAGTATATGAAGATGCTGATTCGGATGCTGAAATTTTTGTAGCCTACGTAAGTGAAATAAACACTGAAATTATCGCACGTAAAGTAAGTCAAATTAATACTGAGATTACTAGTAAAGCAGTCAGTCAAATCAACACTGATTTATCTGTATCGAAGCCAAAGATCCTTGTTGAAATTACTATTCCGACTTGGGATGATTCTGATATTGTCACGACGATCGAACCCCGTGTCCTAATGGTTCATAACACTGACACAGTCATTGTGGTGAATGGCGGCGTTACTGGCTATGCGTTTATTATGTAAATTAGTGAACAAAAGGAGAAATAGAGATGATTATAAAAAATTACGAAATCGGTGAATTACAAGCTTTTCTTTTTAACCTCATTTTAAAAGGGAAAGAATCACGAATGAGAACTCGCTTTATCAAATTGTTAGAACAGCAATTGAATCAAGTAAATCAAGAAAGACAACAATTGGTTGATGAATATGCGGAAAAAGATGAAAATGGAGAAATTTTATATAATACAGAAATTGTAGATGAAAAAGAGATTGAGCTTCCTATTTTCACTGAAGAAGCAGAAAAAGAAGTGCAACAACAAATTTTGACGTTACTACATGAAGATTTTATTATTGAAGAAACGGCAGAAAAAATTGACATGTTACATATTTTACAGGAGATTGTCTTAAATTGTGATTTAGAATTCACAGGTAAGAAAGCAACTCTATTTGATAGATTCTGTGAAATTTTTGAGGATATTACATTACTTGAAAACTAGATGAAATGAGCAGTCAGTTCAGGATAGGTGTGGATCTTATCGTCCTCCCTATCCTTTTATTATTTATATAAAGTCGGTGATTAAATTGCAAAATGACAAGCTAGGTGAACGATTAGCTAGTGTTGAAGTGGAAATCAAGAATCAGGATAGCCGTATTTCAAAACTGGAAGGTAATCATGAATTATTGTATCGCTTAACAGTCGTGTCAGAACAACAACAAGAAATGAATAAACACCAACAAATTCAATTAAATAGAATGGATAAAACCTTCAATAACATAAATATTAACCTCACCAAATTAAACATGTCGCAAGTTGAACTACAAGATGATGTAAAGGGCATTGGAAAACGAGTGGACAGTATTGAAGAGGATTTAAAACTGGAATCCGCTAAAGATAGCCTCTCTATTAGTGACACGATCAAACAATATTTACATTGGTGGATTTTCATTCCGACAACAATTGTAGGGGCACTCCTACTAAAATGGCTAGGTTTATAAAGAAAGGAATGGATACATATGAAAATTAACTGGAAAGTTCGAATTTGCAACCCACAATTCTGGGTGACCCTAGGATTATCGATTATTACCCCCCTATTTGCCTACTACGGCATCACTGGCGCTGATTTGACTACCTGGGAAAGTGTCTGGACCTT
The DNA here is from genome assembly GCF_003049575.1 of Lysinibacillus parviboronicapiens. Lineage (GTDB taxonomy): Bacteria > Bacillota > Bacilli > Bacillales_A > Planococcaceae > Lysinibacillus > Lysinibacillus parviboronicapiens. The sequence goes on from NZ_PYWI01000014.1 coordinate 38,938, forward strand.
AATTGTCAATGCGCTTGCTAACCCTTACATATTAGCTTTAATGGCAGTCAGTACATATAACGCAATTTTAGACCCGACCACGGCCAATGTTAGTGATTCAAAAAGAGCCCTGGCTTATGTGAAACCGAAACGAGATGATTTTATTGACTATAAACATTAAACAGAATTTAGTATCGCCCTCAAAATACGGTATCAAATGTCCTTATCACATGGATGCACAATTTATAACTATACATAATACAGCCAATGATGCGGCAGCTTCAAACGAAATTCGTTATATGATTAGTAATCACAATCAGGTGTCCTACCATTTTGCTGTGGATGATCAAGAAGTTATCCAAGGATTACCTTTACATCGTACTGGATGGCATTGTGGAGATGGAAAAAGCAACGGCAACATGAAATCCATCGGTATTGAGATTTGTTACTCGAAATCAGGTGGTGAACGCTATGCAAGGGCTGAAGAATTAGCGGTTCAACTTACAGCACAGCTATTGCATGAACGTGGCTGGACAATGGATCGAGTGAGAAAGCATCAGGATTGGAATGGAAAATACTGCCCCCATCGTATTCTTGATGAAGGAAGATGGTCTTCCTTCTTACATAGAGTACAGAAGGAACTGAATCTACTGACGGACAATAAGGGAGGTTTTACAGTGTCACAATTTGAAGAATTAAAAGCGGAGAACCAGGCTATAAAACAACAATTAGATTTCATTAAAAAATCGTTAGGATTGGTGGAACGACCTGTTAGTGATTCCCATGAAGCGGGCTGGCAATGGGCTAAAAAACAAGGCCTACTGAATGGGGTAGATCCACAAAAGCCTCTTACTCGCGAGCAATTTGCAACTGTCCTGTATCGACAAATCAATAAAAAATAGAAACATACTTTTCCCTCTCACTGTTCGTTATAGCGAATGGTGGAGAGGGAATTTTTTTGCTTCTCCTTCTATTTGAGGAATCACAAACAAATAAATTTTCATCATTTTAAATGTGGCTTTATATTCTTAACACAAAGAACCATGTTACAATAGAAAGGAACATTTGGCATCAAAGGAGACATTACATGAAGCTTTCAAGCATTTTAAATTTTTGTATTCTTGTATTTTTCACGCTACTATTCGTCAATGATTTTTTCCCTGCCACTACTTTAGCAGAGGTTTTATCGAAGAAGGTTATCCTTGTTATATTAATCGTCCTCGTCATTATTCAAATATCGACAGCAAAGGGTACATATAAGAGGCTATCTAAAAAGGCATATGTGGGTGTAACCCTCTACACAGTCGGACTTTGGATTATCTTATCATTACTTGGTGGGAAGTCACAATTCGGACTATCTTTGAACAGCCCCATTTTTTATATTATTGTATTGTTACTGGCGTTTGATTTATTACGGGTCTATCGCCAGTCAAAAAATGAAGAAACAGAAAAGAAAGCAAAACCACAATAAAAAGCATGTTGCCGAGCAGAGCTACACTTTTGAGCTCAATCGGCAACATGCTTTTATTTTTATTCGGAGTCTCCGTCAATCGTTAGATGATTACGATTCTAATGCACCTAGTATGACATCCAGCTCATTAACAGCATGATCTAAGCGTTCCTTCGCTTCGACATTTTGCTGCTTTAATTGACTAAACTCTAACAAATTTTTCTCATGCTTTAATTTTATCGAAGACAAACGTTCTATGCGTGACTCAACCTTTTCAATTGTCTGCTCACAAACTGTTGTCCAGAGCTTTTCCGACTGCTGCATTTCATTTGTAGACGGATTGTGTTGGCGCATGATGCGTGTATACACTGTTTCAATATGTTCAATCAATTCCGTATAAAAATGACGTTCTACTCGTGTTGTTTGGAATGTTGGATGCTCCACCTCTTTTGCATATGGGGTAATTTGGCGGAGTAGTTTCCCAGCATTTTCTCCAAAACCATGCGACAAATTCAGGACATTCATTAGTTGCAAAAGTAAGCGAATTTCCTCGAGATTAATGAGTTGCGCATCGATATTTTCCTTTAACTTTAACGATTCCATATAGCGACGATCGAAATGCTCAATTTCACCATTGCGTTGTTCTACCAAATGGACACTCGCATTTTCTTTTAAGCTTTTAATATAGCGGATTGCATGACTTCTTAACTCTTCCAACGAAAGCGTGTTGTCATTTTCTTGTTGTGGTTTCCCTCGTTGAACATAGGCAAATGCATCCAATTTTTTGGGCCATTGTGCTTTAGGGGTTTCTTCTGAGACATTGTAGCGTATATAAATTCCGTGCATTCCATATCCTCCAAGTCCAATTAACAAGTATCTCTAAAGACAATAAATCGAATACGGCTTTTTTTCAAGTAAAAAACTTTCAAAGTTGTAAAATCTTTTTTCGGAGGTAGTCTATCATACGCCAAATCCAAAATATTGCGCAATATTATTTTCTTCCACGTCTTTCCACGTTAAGATTTACTCATGTATAGACTACCTCACAAACTGTGCTTGTCATCATGATTGGACAGCCTGTTTATTAACCCTGACGTATTTCTTTAATGCTCTTTCCTTCTGTAAACGCATGAATAGATGTCACTGAACCAACTGACTTGAAATTCAACTTGGCATAGACCCTTGCAACAGGCGCACTAATTGGCATAATCCAAAGATTCTCTATTCCGGCTTTCATCGATTGTTGTTGAATATGCTGCAACAAATAGCCAATCAATCCACGGCCACGGAAGCTTTCAATAGTCGCGACACTCTCCACTCTACCTTGATTTCCTGCTACAAAAATATTGGCAGTGCAACAAGCTACCCCGTTAACTCTTAATAAATAATACGTAAAGTGCGGTGATTGATACGTTTTATAGAAAGCTTCTTTTATTAAAGCGGGCTCACCGAATGTGGATATACTCATTTCTACAGCCAATGCTTCTTGTACATTATTATCTGTTACACGCTCAATATCAATCGCTGGATTTATCGGAAGCTGCACAAACTCGCCATTCCAGCATTGTATGTCATCTGTAAAGGTCTCATATTGAAAGCCATGCACATGTAATTTCTCTATGCATTGTTGATTTTCCTCTACATTGTATAAATACATTCTTGGTATAAGACCTTTTGAAACATAAAATTTCTTTATGTCCATTAAAAAACAATCTACCTGCTCAATCTTCTGCCATATATGCGCATGATTGGCGTCATAATATGTTGGCATTTCCTGATTATAAAACAATATTCCCGCTGCACACTTCTCCATGTCACTAAAACTTTTTATATAATCAATATCCAACTGTATAATTTTTTCCAGATTACGCATGCTCAATATCTCCTTCTAACCATTGGTCATATAAAACCTCTAGCTGTTGCTCTAATTTCTGGCGTTGTTCTTTGGCAAGTTTCGGTTCTTTTAATTTCAATTCTAGCTTCTCGATTTGCTCTTCAATAGATAGTTCTTTTTTATTATGGATTTTCGCTTGTGCTTTTTCGTTTATCGGTACGTTCACTACGGACAGGCGCTTCGTACGCGCCCATTCATAATCACCCTCATATACCTGGATATTTTCGTATTCAATCCATGCAATTTTTGTAAAGATTTTTTGTAAGAAATATCGGTCATGGGATACACCAACAATGGTACCCTCGAAAGATTCAAGGGTATCCTCCAACACTTCCCGAGCTTCAATGTCTAAATGGTTGGTCGGTTCATCAAGTACAAGTAAATTGATATCCTCATGCATTAACTGAGCTAAACGCAGTCGCATTTTTTCGCCGCCACTTAAATCCTTTACTTTCTTAAATACGTCATAGCCATAAAATAAGAACTGTGCAAGTAGATGACGGGCATCGGCTTCCGAAACAGACACACGCTCACGAAAGGCATCAATTAGTCGAATTGCTGGATTGTCATACTCAAATTGTTGCGATAAGTAACCAATTTTCACACTACTTCCTACCTTACAATTGCCCTTATTTGGCACAATCTCACCTAATATCATTTTGAGCAGTGTTGTTTTGCCACTGCCATTGTCCCCGACAATCGCCACTCGTTCCCCAAAATAAACCGACAAATTACTATCCTTCAATAATGGCTTTTCAAATGCATGACTAACGTCTTGTATCTGTACAACTTCCTTACCACTACGTTCAGCCATCGTTAAGGCCAAGTTCATTTTCTTTTTGGTCATTGGCTTTTTTACACGTTCTATACGTGCCAGTGCCTTTTCCATGCTTTTGGCACGACGATGTAAGGAGGCATTAGGTGGATTCGCTTCATTTGCCCACTGTTTTAAACGTTTAATGGTTTCCTGCATTTTTTTAATTTTCTTTTGTTGTTCTTCAAACTCGGCAAATTGCTGTTCAATTTTCGCGTCTTTTTGTGCCACAAAAGCGTCATAATTCCCCTGATACGTAAATGCCTCGCCATCTTCAATTTCTATAATTTTTTGCGCCATTTGATTCATAAACTGGCGATCATGCGATACTGCGATAATCATTCCAGTAAAGTTTTGCACATAACTTTCTAGCCATTCAATGGCCTGCATATCCAAATGATTGGTCGGTTCGTCTAATAATAGAATGGAGGGATTACTTAAAAGGATTTGCCCTAACATGACTTTTGTTTTTTCGCCACCGCTTAAGTTTGCAAAGGGCTGTGAGAGCAATGCAGTAATACCGAGCCCATTTGCAATCATTGCTAATTGTGCGTCTACCTCGTAACCCCCCTGTTGCATATAGAGTTCCTGTATATGACCATATTGCTGCAATACTTTGTCAGTAACCTCAGTTTGCATCTCCAGCTCCAGCTTTGTCATTTTTGCTTTTACAGCATAGATATTGGCAAATGCCTCCTCAAGCACCTCTTTTGCTGTAAGTAAAGGATAGCTTGGGATTTGATGTAAATACCCAATTGTCGCATCCTTACTTTTAATAATACGTCCTGCATCTGGTGTATCGGCACCTGCTAACAACTGTAATAACGTCGTTTTTCCACAGCCATTTACACCAACAATCGCCACATGTTCTCCTGTATTGACTTCCAGTTGAAGTCCTTCAAATAAGACATTACCACCCATAACTTTTTGTATATGTTCAGCTTTAATTTGCATCGTTTTTTCCTCCATGAAACGTGCGGAAAACATCTTAAGACAACAAAAAAAGACTGCTCCATTAACAAGCAGTCTTTTCCCTCATTATTTGTGAAAAAGAATGGTTAATCCGCTACGTTTTGTATTTGATTTTGCTTAAAAATGGACAGACCTATCCCGTTGTTTGCAAAATCGAAAGTAAGTACACGTGCAAAATACATCGCTTTATCTGCATTTACACCTGTTCTCGTAGCGTTTTGATTCATTCCTTTTCACCTCCGTTCATCATAATTGGTTTTATATTACCACACTCCATAGAAATTGGAAACAGAAAAAAATGCAATAACTTTTATTTTTGAAATATACAAACATCTCTAGTAGTTATATACTAATGTGGAATAGCAATGTTTTCCTTATCAATTGTAATAATTAGATAATATTATGATTATTTGGTAGTAAGTTACTTTAGTGTTAACTTACTGTCTTTTTGTGTAAGGAAGAACTTGGAGGGACTTCTATGAAAAAATTGAGTATGCAAAACAAAATGAGCTTGTTATTAGTGGGGATCACCTTATTTGTCCTTATTGCAGTAGGCCTCGTTAATACAAGCGAAATGAAAACCACATTAGAAGCGGAATACAAGGCTCGTCTTGGCGAAATTTTTGATTTAAGCGTATATAATTTAGATCAAACACTACCTGGTGAATGGCAATTAAAAGATGGGGAGCTTTACAAGGGGGAAGCAAAAATTGCCAACGAGACAGCTTTAGTTGATAAATTAGGAGAGTTATCGCAAGCAGCGATTACTATTTTCGCTAAAGATACACGTATAAATACAAACGTTATGGTAGATGGTCAACGCGCTGTAGGTACAACTGCCGATTCAAAAGTTGCAGATGCCGTGTTAACACAAGGAGACGTATACAGTGGAACAGCAGAAGTGGTCGGCAAACCCTATTTAACACAATATGAACCGATAAAAAATGCATATGGTGAAATAATTGGTATGATATTTGCAGGTGTCCCTACTTCTGAAATAGATGCCGTGGCCCAAAAAATGCTGTTAAAAATGGGGGTCATCGCCTTTATAGCTGCTGTTATTGCTGTCATTGCCGGCATATTATTTGTGCGTGGTATCGTTAAGCCTTTAAAACGTTTAAACGACCAACTTGAAACAATTTCTGCTGGCAAAGGTGATTTGACACAACAATTAGTCGTTAATGCGAAAGACGAAATCGGTGATCTTGCCCATTCATTCAATGCCATGCTGGAAACACTGCGAAATATGATGCGACATGTCGATGATACAGCCAATCAAGTTTCCGCTTCATCCGCTGAGTTATCTGCTACAGCCGGTTCTACGACAAGTACAACTAAACAATTAACATCCAACATGGCGGAATTAGCGAGTGGTGCAAGCACACAAAAACACAGTGCTAACGAAAATGTCGAAGCCATGCAGGACATTGCAGGTGGTATTCAACTTGTAACAGAAACAAATAGTGAAGTCTCAACCTATGCATCGGATGCCTTTGACACTGCAAAGCATGGTGAAGAATCTGCTCAGGCAATGCAGATGCAAATGCATGTCATGACAACAGCGGTCCAAGAGAGTGCCAATTCTATTGCGGCACTTGACACACATGCCAATAAAATAGGCGAAATTGTAGAGGTCATTCATGCCATAGCTGACCAAACCAACCTACTTGCTCTAAATGCCTCAATAGAAGCGGCGCGTGCTGGAGAACATGGCAAGGGCTTTGCCATCGTCGCAGAAGAAGTTCGAAAATTAGCTGAACAATCTAAAACATCTGCTGCTCAAATTACTGATACTATCCATACCATGCAGCAACTATCCAAAGAAGCAAGCGAACATATGCAACAAAGTGAAAAGGAAGCCACTTCAACTGTGAAGGTTGTTCATACAACAAGCGTAGCCTTTGAAGACATTACGACAAAAGTTTCACTTGTTACAAATAAAATCCAAGAGGTATCTAGTATCGCCGAGGAATTATATGCACGCATCGAACAAGCGAATGCCTCGACACAGATTATGGCTGAAATCGCAGTCGATGCACGTGAGCAGTCAAAAGAAGTCACACAGATTGCGGAAGCCAACCTCTATTCCATGGAAGACATAAACAACGCGGCAACCCAGCTCACAAAAAATGCAGAAACACTGCAAGATTTAATCCATCAGTTTAAATACTAACTTCCGTGAACGCGGTATCTTATCAGCGCAAGTCATGGTTGTTTCAGCGACAAATGCAATTCTATCAGTGCAACATGTCGTTCTAACAACGATTCACTGGGATTCATGTAAAATACTAATTCAGCAAAAGATTGTTCATTATCAAGACATTTGATAATGAGCAATCTTTTTTACGTAGTCCACATTCTTGTTAGGCTATATCTCTGAAATAGGCATCCAGTCCTTTTTAGGTTCTCACTTTTTTCACGAACACCTTCACGAAAGGAACAAGGAAAATGGAGACAATCAGTAACCTGAATAACTGAAATGCAGTGACAATGGTGACATTGGCATGAACCGAAGCGGCAATAATCCCCATTTGGTCAAGCCCACCCGGTACGATACTTAAAAAACCTGTTTGAAAATCAAGCTCGTATAATCTCTTCAAGATAAAAGTTAAACCATAGGCAGTACCGATAAAAATTCCTGCTGATACAAATGCATAAAACACATGCTTCTTCGATAAATGTAAATCCTCTTTTTTCAATAAAAGCCCAATATAAATACCAATACATAGCTGCGCCATATGAAGAAGAAACAATGGCATTTTTGGGACATCCAGCCCAACTAAATTCAAGCCCATTAATAAAAATACTGGCCCAAGCATATAGCCTGTCGGGATTCTCCCCCTTTGTGCAAGCCATCCTGCTAGTCCACAAATAGCAAGCAAGCCTGCTAGTTCCCATGTCCAGCCGCCATCTACAGGCATGATATTCCCACCGGAGCCCGCCACCATTAAGGGCACAAAGCCAACAATCAGTAGCACACGCAAAACCTGATAAAATGTAATAACGGCAATATCCATATTCCCTTGCTCCTCAGCGAAAGCCACGACTTGTGCCATTCCCCCAGGTACGCAGCATGCCAAGGCCGTCGAGAAATCTAAATCTGTACGTCTTGCTACTAAAAAACTTATGGCAAGAAACAACACGATAAAGATTACATTCAGCACAATCATACTGCCTAAAAATTGTTTAATATCCTAAACCGCTTCAGGCGTAAAAGCAAAGCCAATGGAATAGCCTGCAACGACTAAACCAAAATTGCGAAAATATTTATGCCATTTCAATTGAACGTTTGTAAACAGTTGGACACAAAGCACTGCAGTAATGGCCCCAAGTAACCAAGGCATCGGAATATGTAAAAATTGAAATAACAGCGCCCCAATATACCCAATACATAACGTAATCAATATTGGCTTCAAAAATTCATACAGACCAAGCACCCCCTTACGAATGAATAGCTCTATTATGCAGTGAACGAAATCAATTTACCACTCCACTACCTTTCTAGTCCCTATATGCGTATAAAAGAACCTGTTATGAATTAATTGCAACCTCTTATCAAAGAATCTACCCTATCCAAAAATTTCTATGCTACATTTATATTATCCTGATTCGGTTGATGGACGCCATCCGCAAGAGTGCAGGAACAGTTACGTTTAGATGTAATTGATTGTAAGGGGGCCACCAATGAAAATTCATTTAACGATTAATAATGCGCTAGAAGAAACCGAGATTCATATTCACGCAAAGGAGTACAACGAGCAAATTGAAAAACTAATGAAACAATTGCAAGCAGCTCAAACAACAATGCTTGACGGCTATTTGCAGCAGGAAATCCATCTAGTAAAAATTACCGATATTTATTCAATTTATGCAGAGGGTGCGAAAGTATTTTTACAGACGGAAGAGCAGGAATTCGAAACCAAGCGCAAATTATATGAACTAGAAACACAGTTAGCAAAAGACTTTGCCCGTGTTAGTAAATCGACACTCGTCAATATGAACAAAATTGCTTCGATTCAGATGGGCACAATTGGGACCACAGAATTACTTCTCGATAATGATGTATCCATTCATGTTAGCCGTAAGTATATAAAAGAATTAAAGCGCCAGTTAGGTATCGGGAGGGATTCATAACATGAGAATTTTAAGCATGATGATTATCGGACTACTCATTTCACTTAGCTCTTCCTACGTCCTCGTGACGATTAGTATTGTGTCTAATAATGCTGTGGTAACAGGACCAGAATTACTAGAGCAAATTATAATCGCCGCCATACTCGGCATTGTCATTGGCCTACTCTCCCTAATTTTTGAATTAGAGCGTTTATTATTTACTATTCAGCTTGCTCTGCACTTTCTTGCTGTAACACTTTGCGTTTTCATAGCAGGCTATTTTGGCCGTTGGTTTGAACATTCGGGCATGTTCTATGTGTTTGTCTCTGAGGTAATCATTTACTCCATCGTCTGGTGCATTTTATACGTGCTACAAATAAATGATATTGAAAAAATCAATCAAGAACTACAAAAGAGAAAGCAATAACAATATGGGCTTATTACAAAAAATCTGAATATATGCCATATATAATACACATCGTTTATAGAAACGATGTGTTTATTATTGATTTTTAACAAACAATTTGATAAATTATTTATAAATAAACAAACAATGTAAATAAAAGTTTGTTTTCAGGAGGTTCCACAATGGATGTAAATCAATTATTTTGGCAAGCTTCAATTGATGATATTAAGCAAGGCTATACAGAAGAACGGACACACTTCACTTGTTTGCTTTGTGGCGAGACAATCGAAAAAGGAATTATATATCCACACGAGGGTGTATTGTATGAGGCTGAAAAATTTATGCAGCTTCACATAACGGCAACACACCAATCCGTTTTTCATTACCTTAATGGATTAAATAAAAAAATGACAGGCTTAACGGATCATCAAAGTCATATTTTGCGCTTATTTTATGAGGGTAAAACCGATCAAGAGATCAAAGAAGAATTGGAAATAGGCAGTGCCACAACTATCCGTCACCATCGTTTTGCATTAAAAGAAAAAGAACGTCAGGCAAAAACATTTCTTGCAATGATGGAGTTATTAAAAGAGCATGATGAAAAAGTCGATACTTTTGTGCCTATTCACAAAACGGCAACGATGGTAGATGATCGCTACAATATTACACTTACGGAAGAACAACAGTTACTTGAAAAATTCTTCCCGAGTGGTATCGGCAAAGAGCTTGTCCGCTTCCCAAAACGTGAAAAGCATAAAATTGTTGTACTTCGAGCAATCACAAAGCTTCTGGATGACTCAAAACACTATACAGAAAAAGAATTAACTGCGGTTATTCAACCTATCTATGAGGACTATGTGCAAATACGTCGCTATTTAATCGAGTATGGTTTTATGAATCGTAAAGATGATGGCAGTGCCTATTGGGTAAAAAAATAAGAAAGTAGGGTTTAAAGTGGATCATAAAAAAGAATTGAAAGAGTCCTATAAAGAAATTGAAATTGAAGCTGGTGTTTTCACGATGACCAATAAACAAAATGGTAAAGTGTTTGTCAGTAGCTTTAATAATTTAAAACGTTTAAATGGTTTCAAGTTTATGTTAAAAACAAATACACATAATAATAAAGCATTACAGGCTGACTACAATACATTCGGCATGGAGGCATTCGATATCGAGGTTGTCGCGTATTTAAAGAAAAAACAAGAAGGCTATTTCGATGCCAAGAAAGAACTCGAAAAGCTTGAGCAAAAATGGCTCGACGAACTACAGCCCTTTGGCGAACAAGGTTATAATTCTCCCAAGAACAAGTAATACTTGGAATTCCACAAAAAAGTTAGCAGACTGATGACAAAAGGTATTCGCCATAATCACATTGCGAATACCTTTTGAATTTTTATCAACAATACATTATCTCAATCATTTATAGATCTACACTAGTTAATCGGAGCACAGGTGGCGAGTGTAGCTGACGGCATTCGCCTTTCGCTACAGAGCAAAGCTTTCTGCGGGAAAAGCATGTGCTGAAGGCCCTGCCGAGGACACTGAAGCCATGCCCGCGAAAGACGTCCGCCGTAGCAGAAATCAACGGGTTAATATAGATACTTCTCTTTTAAAAGAAAAAAAGACTGTCACCAAACTCAATTTTGAGTTTGTCCACGGTCTGAGTTAGAGCGATTATGCTGCGTTAAAATAATGTTTCTATTGTGCTGTTATTTGTTGTTGAACTTTTTTTGTCAACTTTGCGAAAACTAAATCATAGGAGTGCTGAATGAGCTGTTCAACTACATCCATCGAGATATCTGAATTCATGTAAATAGAGTTCCAATGTGTTTTATTCATGTAATACCCTGGGATAATATCTTCATATGTTTCTCTAAGGTCCTCAGCTCGATTAGGTTCACATTTCAAGGTAAGAACTGGCTTCCCAGTGGCATTTCCGCCAATCATGGCATACAGCTTATCGCCAATTTGATAACGCTCAGCTTCCCACTCTTCTTTATAATCATGTGTTGTGCCTGCAAGCTTCAAACAATAATCATGTATCTTGTCCTTGTCCATATGATTCGCTCCATTTCAACATTATTAGTATAAAAAAACACACGTTCGGTTATAAACATTATAACCAGTAACGTGTGCCTAAGCAATTGTAATTGTGACTCTTTGTAAGGAACGTTTGGAATCCCTGTCGTGACAAAACACAATCATAGTAGATTAATTTTTTACCAACAAAAACAAAACAATCCCTCACTTTAAGCTACGATCGAACATACCGATGACTTCGGTCGTTTGTAGAATATTGACAAACGCTTTTCCATCTGTTTCTTTAATCATACTTTTTACTTCTGCAAGCTGGTAGCGCGTAATGACGGTAATTAATACTTTGCGCCCCTCTCCAGAGTAAGCCCCTTTGGCATCAATAATTGTTACACCGCGAGGAAGCTTCGCTAAAAGCTGTTGCCTTACTTCTTCACCTTTACTAGTGATAATCATTAGCGTTAATTTAATATGACTTGTATGAATTGTGTCTACAACCTTCCCTGTGGCATAGATGGATACAAGGGTTAGTAAAGCAGCGTCCCAGCTAAAGACAAATCCTGAGATGGCTACAACAACTGCATTCATTCCAGAAAGTAACACACCGAGCGGAAAATCCCGTTTGCGACTTAACAACATTGCTACAATATCAAAACCTCCAGAAGAACCTGAGGCACGAAAAATAATGCCAGAGCCAATACCTACAATGACACCGCCAAATAAAGATGCCAGAATTGGCTCTTGTGTTGCTTTATAAATAGGGATAACATATAAGCTTACCGACAATACGACTACCGATAGAATGGTATATCCTATAAAGCGCTTCCCCAATTTCATAACACCTAAAATTAGCAATGGTAAATTTAATAAAAGGTTCAAAACCCCTGTATTTAAGGGTGTGACAATACCAAGCATGATGGCTATCCCACTTAATCCGCCACTCAAAATTTCATGGGGAATTAACAAAAAATTATAAGCAAAGCCTACTATTATGGATGCCAGCGTAATGATGACAATATTGCGCATAAATAATCCCCCACCATTCTATAACGAACAAGTTTTGATTCATCTTTCCCTTAGAATACCCAACTTATTCGCCTGAAAAACCTACATCCATCGTTTTCGTGGCATCTAGTGCCCTTATCTAGAATCCCTATTTCTTTTGTTCTTCCTTAATCGGCGCTTCCTTTTTTTGTCCCTCTTTTTCAGCTACCTTATAAATACGTTCCAGCATAGGCGGATGAGTATAGCGGAACCATTTTACGAGCAGCTGTGGATTAACTTCACTTAAGCCAGACTTTGTTAACTTTTGAAATGCGGTCACCGCGGACGCCTGATCGCCCATTAAGGAAATAGCATACTGATCTGCTCTTGTTTCCTGATATCTTGAAATATAGTTAGAGAGTGGACTCGATGCAAACAAAAGAATAGAGGTAATGAGTAAAAACAATGGTAATGAATGAATGTCGCTAATTTTATTAATTTTTAATATGTGTCCATAACGTGTAATCAGCCATTTCATACATTTCGATGTCAGCCACAGTCCTATTAATGTCAATAAAAGATAACCAGCGATACCAAAATAAATATGCTTCTCTACGTAATGGCCCATCTCATGTGCCATGATGAACAAAATTTCATTGTCCGACAGTCGGTTTAAGGTCGTATCCCATAAGACAATTCTCGAATTGCTACCTACACCCGTCACATATGCGTTTAAAGCATTAGTCTTTTCCGCCATATTGACTTCATATACATGCTCCGCCGGTATTTGGGCTTGTTCAGCAAGCGTTAAGATTTTTGTCTCTAGCTCTTTATTTTTCAGCGGATAAAAATCATTGTATAACGGATCAATGACAACCGGTTGGATAAACATGACAAAAATCGTAAAGGGGATGGTTAAAAGCCATGCAAACAACCACCATCTCTTAGTACTCTTCCTGATGAGCCAATACAGTACAGATACAATGAGGAAAGTCATGCCAAAATTCACCCAAAAATCAATGACACCGTCTCGCATCCACGAAGAAAAACCTTGTGTACTTATGCCATAGCTTTTACTTAGATAAAAACGATAATATTCGATTGGGTATAATACTACATACAGCACAATCGATAATAAAAACAAATAAGCGGCATTTTGCACAAGTTTCCATTTAGTTTGTGCCGTTGAAACCTTTTCAAAATAGCGTGATAATCCCATCAGCAATATAACTAGGTAGACAAGCCATTCAAAAGGTGTAGCCACAAAAAATAGGAAATTTCGTATTTTTGAATATTCACCACTTAAGTATAGTTCTCGTTCAGACATAAACATCGCTGGGTCCGCAACTGTTCCTTTTAATGCTTGTGGTATTGTGCCACCACCACCATGAAAAATATACCAATACATGCAAAGAACATACACTCCAAATAATAATAGCGCGACAATTCCCATTTTTTTCGCTATGTCATTTCCTCCTTGCTCCATGCTAAGTTCGTCCTATAGTAAGTGTAAGCTAAATCAAAAAAGTTAGAACAAATTTTTCGGTGTTTTTATTTCATCTCATAACCATGCCACAATTTTATTACTAGCAATGTTTCTCTTTACGACATCACATCTATTATGCTCAAGTAATAGTTTTACATAAATAGCTTCTGGCAGATTGGAAATAATAGACCACGGTTTATAATCTATTTTTAAGTGCTAAAAAATATGTTCAATGATAGCAGTCTCTTACTGAGACCTAAAACCAACGGCATCGAATGGTTATCCCTCAAGAATTTTTGCAGGTTAGGAGCACAATAGGCGATACAAGCTGAGTGGCGTAAAAGGCGCGGCGCGTTTGCAGGAACAGCACGTGTGGAAAATCCAAGTTGTGGTGACCCACCGCAAAATTAGTTAACGCTGTGCCGGCCAAAAGGGAGCGCCTACAACGAAAATCAACGGTTACTTGCTATTTATGCTAAAAAAAGACTGTAGGCAAACTCAAATTTCTTTGAGTGTCTACAGTCAGGGAAGCTTTTATAATGCATAAAAAATCATTTTGTTAAAGCGCATTTACAGACGCCCATTGAGAAGGGTTTCCTTGTATTACTTGTCCATAACAAAGGCCGTTTTGCCACGTTGATCTGTACTTAAATAGCCAGCCGTTAGTAAATGATCTTGCCATTGTTGTTCAATGCTAGCCGCTTTGGCAGCATCGCTTTCTTTCGTTGAAAGTTCTACCATGATTTCTCCTTGATAGTTCCAAACTTCAATATCTGCTTCATAACCAGCATAGCTCCCTTTATACGTTGTCGCCGTAGCAGGGCCGTAAACGACAGCCTGTGCTAATGTGTCGTTATACCATGCTGCCGAATCCCAATTTAAAATTTTCTTCGGAACGTTGTCTAAAATTAATTTCTTTGCAGCACTCGTATCTACTGTATCGTAGGAAACTTTAGATGTTGCCTTTAATGACTCTTTTCGACTGATTGTGAACGTACGATTACCGCCCTTAATGTCCAACTCAAATTTATAATTGGATTCAGAGCCAGTGAAACCATGACTCTCTGTGATAGCTAGTGCCTCTTCAAGCGGTGTATTTAGAAATCTTTTTTTATACGTAATATCGATTTTATTGCTACCTTTATAGACACGTAAGCGGTTGTTATAGTCTGCAGTTTGAAAGTTCTTACTTGGTGTATCGAAGTAATAAATTTTCACTTCATCTTTTTTAGTAGCACTGAAAGTACTTAAGATGTTAGCTTCATTGAATAACTCCGATTTAATATTATATTTAATCTCATGACCAGGTTCGATTGCTGCTTTCGCCTGTGTGACACCCATTACGCCAATACAAAGTAATACAACACCCATTAGAGTTAGTTGCAGTGCCATTTTCTTAACATGGTTCATCATATATGTCATCCTCATTTCCTATAATTTTTAAAAGTGTTGTTTCTTTAGTTGTTAACTGACTGTGAAAATAGATGATTTTTTGAGCGTTTATTTTTTTGGATAGCTCTATGATGTCATGATAATCAGGGTGTGTTTTGTAAAAAAATTGCTTCGCTCGATTTTGCACTACATGTTTCAAGTTGCTGCCATTCTTACAGTACCCAGTAAAAATAACAATGGCTGTCGGAAATTCGGACAACAGCTTCGAAATTGTCGATTCGTCACGCTCTGGGACAAAATAGATTGCGTTATCCCCCTCTGTCTTATCCTGCAAGTGGTTGCTTTTTAATGCTGTTAACACTGTGTTAAACGTTGAAGACATTAGATTTTCTGGCGCCTCGACATAATCTTCAAAAAAGGCCAACAATTCATTGTCTACAATTAGTTCTCTTGCCGTATGCTGAAAAAGGTAAGTCGCAATATCAGCGGTTTTTCCCGAAAAAGAAGATGGAAAAATAATCGGGCAATTTTGCTTGGCATTGATAAATTTCGTGATTTGCTACAACACTTCTACATTTTTGATGCGCTTCTCAATATGGCCGCTATCAATAAATGCTAAATCATACCCCCTATCATCCTCTGTCGGGAGAGTAGCCTTTAATAGATAGGAATCTACAACATAATCTCCCGAGAAAAATATCACCTCCTCTAAAAATCGAATTTTGTACCACACACTGCCAATTACATGGCCACTAAAGCCCCATTGAAAGGACAGATTATCGCTAATAGTTAACCAGTTGCCCATCGACTCTGGCTGAAATATTGTTATATTTTCATAAGTGTGCTTGAGTTGTTGCGCTGTCATCTTACTCATAAATAGCTGCCCGTTGTAGCCCCACTGCTCAAGTAAAGGGAGAGCACCCACATGGTCAATATGCGAATGAGAAATAAAGACAGCATCTAGCTTGGCCACATGGGCTTCGGTTAAATCTGGGGACGTTTTCTCATGATTATTCATCACGCCACAATCCAGAAGAATGGCCCGCCCTTCAGTTTCGACATAAAAACAATTACGACCATACTCACCAACTCCCCCTAAAATTTCCACATTAAGCACTTGCATGTCCTCCCCGTTTTTGAAGCCAATCTAATACGAACATGAAAATAACTGTCATAGCGACTGTAATAACCGCAACAGCCATCCCTACGCCAACGTTTCCTTGCTCAAATTGGCTGTAGATAAATGTTGCACCCGTCTCAACTGATGGTGGCAAAATAAGCAATCCTGCTACGAGCTCACGCATCGAAATAATAAATGTCATCATCATGCCAGCGAGGATTCCTTGCATTAATAGTGGAATAAAAATAGAGCGGTACATGTCCCAACTACTACGGCCAAAAATAGCGGCTGATTGAAAAATCGATTGATCCAATTGTGATAAAGATGATTTGGTATACTGCACAGAATAGGGTAAGAACAGCACACAATAAGTCACAACTACCATTGCCTTCGTGTTATAAATAGTCGCTGGCAACCAAGGTGCATTCCAGAACATGATTAAACCGACGACAAAAACAATTCCTGGAATAATATTCGGCATGAGACTAAAGAAATCTAACACTTGTTGCTTTTTGCGTTCGCCTTTTTTAATATACAGTGCAATAAATAATCCTATAATCGCTGTTACGACAGCTGTAATTATCGAGAAAACTATACTATTTAGAAATGCTGATAAACCAGCGCTTCCACTTGTAAATACAGCCTGATAAGATGCTAAACTGAAATTACCAGCACTCAAACCATTTCCTCGTACTTTTTGCAACGATGTGACAATAATTGAAAAGTACGGAATAGCTATCGAAAACAGTAACACCATTCCTACAAATAACCAGGAGCCGAGCTTGATATACCATGTATCTTTAATCTCCCGAACAGCAGGGGTTTTACCAGAAAGCACACTGTATGTATATTTACGCCCGATGAAATTTTGGAAATACCAGATGACTAGACACACGGAGAGTAAAAACAATGAAAGGGATGTCGCCATACTAATATCTACCGGCCATCTTGCAAGATAAGAGTGAATTTCTGTCGTAAAAACTTGAAAACCAATGCGACTTCCAAAGGTTGCAGGGGTCCCAAATTCTGCTAATGTTTTGATAAAAATCAGCAATATACCTAGAACATAACTTGAAACCAATAAAGGCAAAACAACTTTTGTCCAATTGCGCCAAGAGCTACGTCCAAAAATGAGTGCAGCATCTAAAAATGACCCATTGATTCTTAATAATGTATTTTTCAACATTAAATATAGAAATGGAAACAAATGTAGACTCATAATCATGACCATTCCAAATAAGGAGAAAAAGGTATTCGACATCCATGATGCACTCGGAATTAACTGCTGTAAAAAGCCATTATTCTGCATAAACAGTATCCATCCCATCGAGCCAATATAAGGTGGTGTCATAAAAGGTATGGTGAGGATAATATCTAACCAATCAAATTTATGTAAACTGGTTTTTGTGCGAATCAATGCCATGGGCAAGGCTAATATCGTTGTGCCCAAAATAACTAATAAACCTAATAATAAGGAGTTGCCCAGTGTTTGCCACAGTCTATCATTAGCAAACATTCTATTCATCTGCGAAACATCTAAATGCCCATCATTGAAAAAAGTATAATAGACAATAGCTATTAATGGCGCGATAGCAAACGTTGCGACAATCGTCAGTAATAATCCAAAAGTGCGTCTGCCTTCCATTATCATTGTTACTTCATTCCTTCCTACGTAAACATGGGTGGAGCTTAGCCTACAGAAGTAGGCTTGATGTGCGGGACAACAAGCAGGCAAGATCCCACAGATGTGGTTGTATCGTGCAGGCTCGCCATGCCCCGCTGAAAATGAATATTTTTTCTATAGAAATTTTTAAGGCCTACTCGAAAGCACTGAGAATTTTAAACTTTTACATTTGCCGCTTAGCGAAAAATATCATTAAATTTAGTTAAAATATCCAGTTGCTTTGCTTCTGCACCTTTCCAGTCCACATTGAACTGTGGAATTTCATCCAATGTTGCACGATCTTTCACAGGAATTTCTTTATTGCCGGGTAGTAAATAAGCATCTGTGACAAGTTTTTGGCCTTCATCTGACAGTAAGAAATTCACGTAAGCTTTAGCACCTTCAACATTCTTAGCCTCTTTCATAATGCCCACAGCTCGGGGACTGACAACTGTCCCACTCTTCGGATAAACAATCTCAACTGGCTCACCACTCGCTTTAGCTTTATAGGCCATATAATCTACACCTGAAATAGTTGCATTTTTGTCCCCTGTAATCACAGCATCAAGAGCTTCCTTATTTGCCCCATTCACTTGTAGTCCATTCTTTTTCCATGATTGGATTGTATCCCAAGCTGTTTTTTCTGCCTCCGCATAGCCGTATAGGAAATCTACCGCAGAACCTGACAAACTTGGATCAGGGATATTAATCTTATCTTGCCACTCCATTTTTGCTAAATCTGTCCATTCTGTCGGAGCTTCTTTCGTATTTTTCGTATTGTAGGCAATCCCTAATGCCGATGCACTATAGCCATAGTAATAGCCATCTGCATCCGACCAATCACTGTTAATTTTAGTGGCATTTTCAGCGTCTTTATAGCTTTGTAACTGATCTGAACCCTTTAGTCCGTCTATGGATGCAACAGAAGCTAAGACAACAACGTCTGCCACAGGGTTATTTTTTTCTGCCTCTAAGCGAGATAAGATTTTCCCTGTCGTCCCTTGAAACATTTCTACTTTCATGCCTGTTTTTTCTTCAAAAGCTTGCTGAATATTTGCCGCCAAACCATCCGGACCAGCAGAATAAACTGTTAACGTTTGAACTTCTGGTGGTTTTGCATTCGCCGCATCTTTACTGACACTTTCCGCTGATTGCTTATTTCCGCAACCTGCTAATGTCAAAGCTAAAAGAACCCCTGCTGTTGCTAGTAATTTGAAACGTTTTTTCACTGTAAACCCTCCAATTGATAGATTTGTTTTTCATCTACAAAAACTTCCAGTTGCTTGCCATGTTCGAGCGGCATTGCTTCATAAAAGCTCCATTGCTTGCCTTCTACTTGTGCCTGTACTAAATACCGATCTCCCACAAAAGTACTTTTCACAATCATCGCTTGCTTGGCAATGGTTCCTGGCTGTGGACGCCTCGATATACCTTCTGGTCGCACGATACAGCTATCTTTATCCAGCCAATTTACTTTGCCAATAAAATCCGCAACATACGGTGTTGCCGGTGCATGATAAATTTCTTCAGGAGAGCCAATCTGTGCAATTCTGCCTGACTCCATGACAATAATTTGATCTGACATCGTCATTGCCTCTGTTTGATCATGGGTTACAAAAATGGCCTGACAATCTAGTTCATGAATAATATGCATAATTTCATCTTGCATTTTTTCTCTTAGCACTGCATCTAAAGCGGATAATGGCTCATCAAATAAAATTAGTTTGGGATTGGTGGCCAATGCCCGTGCTAGTGCTACCCGCTGCTGCTGTCCACCTGATAATTCGCCGGGTTTTCGTTTTTCAAAACCTTCCATGTTCACCAATCGCATGACGTACGCTACCCGAGCAGAAATTTCTGTCTTTGGCACAATGCCCTTTAAGCCAAATGCAATATTTTGAAAAATGGTCATATGTGGCCACAGCGCGAAATCCTGAAAGACCATAGCTATATTGCGCTTATTTGGCTTGACATTTTTGTGCAACTTAGAAGAATAAATAATCGTGTCATCAAACATAATTTCACCATTTGTTGGTTTTTCAAGACCTGCTAATATTTTTAATAATGTCGTCTTTCCACAGCCTGATTGCCCTAATATTGTGATGAACTTACTATCTAATACCATGTTAATTGGCCACAGCGCTTGAGACTGTCCATATTTTTTCTCTATATTTGTCATTGAGATTTTCATCGTATCCTCCTCGTCTATCTCTACTATAAATTCCAGATATTTAGAAAATATTAACCTACTATTAATATGTCGTTAAAAAAAATCTAATAAACTAAAGCAAATGCAATACTTTATCTAATTTACTTTAGGAGGATAAAATGAATCAGCTAAAATTACAGGCATTTTGCTTACTCGTAGATTTAAAAAAACTTGCTCCTGTCGCAAAAGAGCTAGGGATTACACCACCTACTGTATCCTTCCACATTCGCTCGATTGAAGAGGAATATGGTGTGCGATTATTTCGTACAAACGCAGGAGGCTATCGATTAACAGAAGCCGGACAAGGGCTCTATCACTATGCACGCCAAATTGTGCAATTACAACATGACATAAATCGCTTTTTTGAAAATCTATTGGCCGGCCATATCGGCTCCATCCGACTAGGTGCAAGTGGACTACCAGCACATATTTTTATGCCTGATATTATCCATCAAATTTCAACGGCTTATCCAGACATACGAATTTCCCTAGAGGTAAAGACGGCACCTGAAATCGAAAATATGGTGGCCCTCCAAGAACTCGATTTTGGTTTAATCATGGAGACAAAACAACAACATCCATCCCTCGTCTATGAAACGATTGGCGAAGACTCGCTTGTATTAGCTTTAAGCCCTAACCATGAACTTGCAACAAAAAAAGACATCTCTAAGTCAGATGTCCTTAAAAACAAAATATTATTGCACACTTCATCCAGTTCCACTAATCACTTTATCGAAAAATGGATGGATCCTTTCCAGCCATCCTTCTATACGATTGAACTCGATTCTGTCAGTACCATTAAAAAGATGCTTACCTTTGGCAAAACCATTGCTTTTCTATCAGTGGCTCTTATTGAGGAAGAACTAAAATCAGGTCTATTAATGAAAAAAGATTTACATGACATAACACTGACACGAAAAATTCAGCTCGTCTATCCTAAATCCAGACTAGACAATAACATCGATGAATTTGTAAAAAAATCTATCTACGATTTAGCGGAATCAATTTCATAGTTCACTTTCATATCAATAAAGGCGAATATTATAAAAGAAAATAAAGTAATTGTTCCTATCACCTCAGTAATTCCGCTACAGGCGAACGCTTTCCGCGGGCAAGCACGAGCCGCACTTCGGGGCATGGTCACGAAGGCGTTGTCACAGGACGTGATGCTTTTAGCCTTCGTTCCCATAAAAGCTCAGTCTAGGGTCGCAGTTCGCTTGCTTTTCCCGCTGGAGCCGCCACTATACGCTCCTACCAAAAATGGTCATTGGCAGCCATTTGACATCTCTCGATTATTAAAAATCCACATCCGTCAGCATTCAACAATTTCACTAAAAAATATTCCCTTCCTGACATAATTACCTAACTTGCATTAATAACATAAAGAGAAGTCTTTTAAATGCCCATTGAAAGGAGGTATGACAATTTGCTTTCCGAGTTACTGACTAAGGAGACGATTCAAATTGCTAACAAGGTAGACACTTGGCAGGATGCGATTCGCTTAGCTTCCTCCCCATTATTACAGCAACATAAAATAGAACAGCACTATATTGAAGCGATGATTCAGGCCATTGAAGAACACGGTCCCTATATAGTGCTAACCCCTAAAGTGGCGATTCCCCATGCTCGGCCAACTAAAGGGGTGAACGAATTCGCCATGAGCCTATTAAGCTTACAAAATCCTGTACATTTCGCACCAGATAAACCCGTTTACTTAATCATTGTTTTAGCGGCTATAGATGATGCCTCTCATTTACAGGCATTGGTCGATTTAACGCACGTTTTACAGGACCCCACTCAAATCGACAATATTATCGCCTGCCAGCATCCAGAAAGCATTGTTGAAAAAATAAAACACTACGCTACAAAGGAGCAAATATAATGAAGATTTTAGTCGTGTGTGGCAATGGATTAGGTAGTAGTTTCATGATGGCACTCACTGTTAAAAAAGCACTGGCTGAACTCGGGCAAGAAGCCGATGTAACGCATACAGATTTAACAACTGCAACGGCTGAGCAAGCTGATATGTATATCGGTGCAGGAGACATTGTGGATCAACTAGATGATGGTTTTAGAAAAATTGTCCGTGTCGTCAATATGATGAGTATTCCTGAAATTAAATCAAAGCTTGAACCGTTGTTATAATGCATGATTTTTACTTCTATAATGAAATCGCCTCCCCTTTTTTTCTCCTTTATTCATGTTGAAATAGGTGGCTGAGCACAGTTAGTACGGGATGTAAAAAATAATTTGGATAGGATGAGGTGTTGGTATGTTAGATGTTATGATGAATGACATTTTAGGTACACCAGCAATACTAGTCGGCCTTTTCGCATTTGTCGGCTTACTAATCCAAAAGAAATCCGCTTCAACCGTTCTTTCAGGTACGTTAAAAACAATTATGGGCTTTGTGATTCTTGGCGCTGGAGCCGCCGTTTTAATTGGCTCTTTAACTCATTTTAGTAAAATGTTCGATGTTGCCTTCAATGTGCAAGGGGTTATTCCAAATAACGAAGCCATTGTTGCAGCAGCTCAAACGAATTTTGGTACATCCACTGCAATGATTATGGTGTTCGGTATGGTCATGAACTTATTGTTAGCGCGATTTACGCCTTTAAAATATATATTTTTAACTGGTCATCATACATTATTTATGGCGTGTTTAATCGCAGCTTCCCTTTCTGTTGGTGGGATGAGTGGTGCCCCGCTTATTATTGTTGGTTCTATTTTATTAGGTATATGTATGGTTGTATTCCCTGCTATTTTACAACCAACTGTTCGCCAAATTACAGGTAGCGATGATTTTGCTGTCGGTCACTTTGGTAGCATTGGCTATTATGTTTCCGCTAAAATTGGCAAGCTTTTTGGAAATAAAGCACATTCAACAGAAGCTATTCAAGTACCTAAATCTCTAGGTTTTTTAAGAGATACATCTGTTGCAGTTTCCTTAACAATGAGCATATTTTTCATCATTGTCGCAATGTTTGCTGGTCAATCTTATATTGAAAAAGAATTATCAGGTGGCTCTAACTTCATCGTCTTCGCCATTATTCAAGCCATTACTTTCGCAGCAGGGGTATATATTATTTTAGCAGGTGTGCGTATGCTCATTGCAGAAATTATTCCTGCATTTAAAGGGATTGCGGATAAGCTCGTTCCGAAAGCAAAACCTGCATTGGACTGCCCAACGATTTTTCCATTCGCGCCAAATGCAGTAATTATCGGCTTTTTATTTAGCTTCTTTGCAGGATTACTGTCCATGTTTGCGCTCCCACTCATTGGGTTAAAAGTCATTGTACCTGGTCTCGTCCCCCATTTCTTCACAGGGGCAGCTGCTGGGGTTTTCGGAAATGCAACGGGTGGACGAATGGGTGCCATGGCAGGCGCCTTTGCCAATGGCTTGATAATCAGTTTTATACCAGCCATCCTTCTGATATTTATGGGGGATATCGGTTACGAAGGTACAACTTTCGGTGATTCAGACTTCGGAGTAGTAGGTATCCTCATTATTAATATTCTGAAATTATTTGGAGCCGTGTAGATGCGCTGAGGGAACCTAACATTTATTCGTAAAAATAGACAAAGGGGCCTTAAGCCCCTTTTTTGCTTGGTTTTCAAAAATCGTAAAATCTATAGACTTGTTTAGAATTTATTAGCCAAATATTTATAAATAAAACTGACCCAGATTACATAAAGGATTCATATTGTTAAACATCTCATTTAAATTTTAGTTTTTTTTAGCTTGATAAAATTTGCGATAATTACTTTTTCAATGGCTTCGTATTTCGTGATGGTAGTTGTTAGAACTGTTAATTTTGGCACTGTAAAGTAAATAATACTTGCACAAGTAATCCCAATAACAGCACCGACAAAAACATCTAATGGATAATGCACGCCTACCCAAATACGTGAAACGCCCACTAATATAGCTAACAAAATCCAGCCAAACCATGTCCCTTTTTTAAACAACCAAAAGGTCATACAAAATGAAAAAAATAAAATAGTATGATCGCTAGGAAAAGAATTATCGACTGCTTTTTCTATCAACTGATTGGTATTTGACAGCACCGCAAATGGTTGATGATTAAAATGCAATAATCCTGCAAGTTTCCCTACAATTTCAGCCAAAATAAACGCTATACTTCCGCAAATAAGCATTATTTTATGTTCTTTATTTTTAGTAAACCACAACAGTATAACGAAAATAGCTAAGAAAAAAACTGTATATTCAGCAATGATAATCATTGGTAAATTAAGGTGTTGATATTCTTTCCCTAAGCTATTAACCGTTCTAAATAACTGATTATTTATTTCCGAAATATTCATGATACTCTCTCCTTTAAGCTTTATACAGCTATATTAAGAAAAAAGATATCAAGGAACCATCGATTCTGATGACATTAAATAGTTTACTCTAACATTATTGTCACTTTGACTCGAAACTTACTTAATGCTTATAAAATGAAACTTTAATCCGTGGGGGTTTTCATCCCTCACGGATAGAGATGCAAGAAATTGGATATGTCCCTAAAGGGGGATATGGGATAGTAAAACGCAGATACTTTCAAAAAGGTGGGAACAATCGCTCTCATCACGTTCACATCTTTCAAATTGGGAGTTTGAAATAAACAGACATCTGGCTTTTCGAGATGATTGAAAATCGCACCCAGATGAAATGAAGTATTAGGGAGAATTATTGACTTCCTATTATATGGTTAGTTAAATAAGTAAACTCGTTTTTAGTAATTTTTTACAATAAAACAATTAATTTCTTAAAACTAACCATTATTAGCTAAATATTTACCTACTAAAATACCACTAGCTGCTGCTTGTGATAATGAATGTGTAACTCCTGAGCAATCTCCAATTACATATAATCCTCGAATATTTGTTTGGAAATTTCCGTCGGTTTCTATTATTGGCGAATAAAACTTTCCGTCCATACCATAAAGCAATGTATCCCCATCAACTGCTTCACCAATAAATTTTTCCAAATGGTTTAAAAATCCCTGCAAGATTTGAATATATAGTAAAGGAATTTCTTTAGTTAAGTCCCCAAATTCAGCTTTTAACGAAGGCTGAATTCGATTATTATACATTTTTTCTGTTGTTGTAGGCTGTCCCTCCCTTAAATCTCCATAACGTTGTACTACAATACGATCTGTTCCTTTATTTATTCCACCGATAACCTTATGTGCATACATATTTGCTTCTTTAAGAGTAGAAAAATACGTTGGCGTAAACAAAGTAAAATTCAAGTTAGAAGTTCCATTCTTTTGCTCTCGAAAGTTTTGACCATCTGGCATGACTAAACCTTCTTGATATTTACGAATGATTCTTCCTTTAGGATTCATGCAATAAGTACTCGAAATGATATTTTCATGTACATAAGCAAGTTTTGTTTCAAAGGTATCTTCCAAAATTAAGCGTAGCTGTTGTTCTGCCATTTCAACTCTAATACCCAAATCTAAACGAGTTTTACCTTGCTTCACTCCAAGACTAGAACATTGTTTTTTTAACCAATCTGTTCCAGATCGCCCTGTTGCAAACACTACTTGCTGCGATTGAATATCCCCTTTACTTGTAATTAAAGTAAAAGAATTATTATCTTTTTTTATATCTTGCACATCCACCTCAAATTGAATATCTATCTTACTTGATAAAACTTTATAAATTTGTTGGAAAATTTTTGTTGAAAGTGACGAACCTAGGTGCCTCACCTCAGTAGTTAACATCTGTAAGTTACATAATTGGGCTCTTTTTGAGAGTTCTGTATTAGCTGTGGAATATTTTCTAACGGAGTCTCCACCAAAATGGCATAAAATTTCGTCAACTTCATCCATTAATTGTAGAAGGTTCTCTCTACCTACTTTTTGCTCTAATTCGCCGCCAAAATCACTTGTATAATTAAACTTTCCTTCTGATTTACCCAAACCAGCAAAACCAAAATATTTCTCACATACATTACAATGGCATGTTTCGCCTCGATCTAAAGGACAATTTCTCTCCTCTATAGATTTTCCTTTTTCAAGTATTAATATCTTTTGATAACTTTGAGATAAGGTATATGCTAAAAAAACGCTACTTACACCTGAACCGATAACTGTAATATCATACATCCATTTACACCTTCTTTCATTAATAAATAATAATTTCTATATGAGAATTTTACAATATGTGGATTGTCAACACAAAACTAAAGAACTAGCTAAATCAAGTGGTAATCTTCTAAAAACTATCGAACTGGCGGCCTTTGATAAACTCTGTTTTGAACACTTAAAACATCGAAATAGTTCAAATAAGTTGTTCAGATTGTTAAAGCGGTTCGAAGATTAAGGTACTAAGTTGTTCATCATTCGATCTTGCCTAATCCCCACAAGGGAAATTTCTACAAAGTAAAGTGAATACAATAGACGATATAAAAATTATTTTCAAAACATTCTCTTAGATTTGTGCTTTTATCAAGGTTGATACTACTTACTTATTCAACCAACTTTTTTGTTCTATATAGTAGCCCTCTTTCAGCTTGAAGTAGGCGGTTTTCTGTTGTTCAAGCGAGAAAAAAGAGACCACCCACTAGGCAGTCCTCAAACGCTTGTCTCCAAGATACGCGTACCAATCTATCCAATATTGTTTTACAAACCACTATACACTGAAAATGCATCAGTAATATTATACTGTTCGGTATGAGAGTTCCCCTCAGCTCCCACTGTCACGAGAATATATTCTTGCTCATTGATTACCGCTAGGCTTGCTAGACATAAGCCAGCTTTTTCTGTATAGCCTGTTTTGCCTCCGATAATCTCCCCATGAGGTAAATCACTTGAACTAATATTTTTGAACATTCGACTCGTAAACGTCATTCCTTCTGAATGAAGATTGGTCGGGGATATCGTATGTCTTTGTGCTGTATAGACATCGCGAAAAGTGTTGTTTGTTAATGCATATTGTAGAAGTATTGAAATATCTTTCACACTTGTATAATGGTCAGGATGATGAAGTCCTGTTGCATTCTTAAAATGCGTGTCCTTCATCCCGAGCTGTTGCGCTTTGTCATTCATAAGTTTGACAAATTTTCTCTCTGACCCTGCTACGTGATTTGCTAAACCAATAGAAGCTTCAGCTCCAGATGGCAGCATCGAACCATAAAGTAAATCCTCTGCTGATACTTCTTCATTAGCAAGGAAGCCTGCCATTGAAGCATTGGCTTCATATAAATCTGTAAATATACTTTGAGGAAGCAAGATCTTTTCATTTAATTCTGGTATATTTTCAATTGCCACAAGTACAGTCATGATTTTCGTTAAAGAAGCAGGAAAAATGATTTCTTCACTTTTCTTGTCCAGTAAGATTTTATTGTCATTCAAGTTGACTAATACGGCATTTGAACTGTGTAAATCTATATCCAAACTTTCAGCACTTTTCTTTGGCATCTCCAACTGAAAGGAATCTAAAATGTCTTCCCTTGAATTCATAAAATTTTCTTTTACAAATAAAATAAATATAACAAGAATGACTATGCTTAAAAATAGACCATATATACTCTTTTTCTTTATCATAAAAAACAACTCCTTTTCTCAATGTCTCTATTGAAACATAAAAAAAGAAGTCCTTTTTTAATAATCTATTATAGAATTCTTAAGGTTTCTTAAGAATGTGGACTGAGTACAGTAAAAACTGTATGTTCATCATTGCTCGTAGCAAATATAGTTCCGCCATGTGCAACGATAATGTCTTTGGCAATCACTAGCCCCAGCCCAGCACCGGAGGAGGAATTTGCTTTCCTCTATTAGGAAAGCTACTCTTTGTCTGGTTCATTAGATTTTTAGCACTAATTACTATTAGTCCTGTTTTCATCTCTGTAGGCTTTGGCATTTTTTTAAGATATTATTGAATCCCCTCGTTAACTTACAATGGGGTGAGGAAATCCCCCACCACCGCTAGCTGATTACTTTCCATCAAGTTGCCCTTTTGCGCGTTCAATCATTTTACGCTTTTGAATCTGTTCTTGTGTGAGTTGTAAAGATAGCTTTAGCTTCTGTGTTCTCTCAGCTTGTTGCAGGGCAATCATAACTGCTGGAATTAGGCTACCTTCTGAAACTGGTTTTACTAGATAACCCATTATATTATCTTGCTTAGACTTTTCTACAAATTGTTTTTGACTATAGGCAGTAATCAACAACACGGGTATATCCAGCTGACGACCGATCACCTCACTTGCTTTTAAACCATTTAGTTTTGGCATATCAATATCCATTAACACAAGATTCGGTTTTAACTTAAAAGCAAGTTCAATCGCTCGATCCCCATCTCCTGCTTCTCCAACTATCTCATAACCGTGATTCCGAAGCATTACTTTCAAGTCCAGTCTGATAATTGGTTCGTCTTCCGCGATCAGAATCCGTTTTTTCATAAAACATCACAACCTTTCTGAACAGAAAAAAGGATTATCGTATAATTCATGTCATTAACATTGATTTTCTTGCATTAATCGGCCCTATTCAACAGACTTTAAGTAAATCACTACCTTTTGTTACGTTACTGCCATTATTAAAGCGCAACAGATAGTTACTCGACGTCCAAGATTTACATGTAATCACTCAAAAACAGGATACCTGTTATCTTTACTTGTTGAAATTTCTTTGCTGTGCAAAAGAAACACCTGTACATTTCGCTTGAAGCATTTGTTCGATCAACTCAGATAAATAGGCACCAGCTTCAACTGGTGTCAGTCCATCTTTATGGATATTTGAAATAACCGTCCGATCGGCTTCAACCGCTTTTTCAGTAGGACGGTAAATCATGTATGCACTCAAGCTTTCATCTGTATTTAAACCTGGTCTTTCACCAATTAATGAAATTACTAGGTCACAATCAACAATAGCAGCTACTTGATCTTGCACCCAAACACGTCCTCGCTTAATAAAAAACGGCTTTGCGACGCTGATGTTTTTTAATTGTAGCCCTTGAATTAAAGCTGGTAATATATCACGAACATTGGCTTCTACAGCCGATGAACTCAATCCATCACAAACAATTATTTGCACATTTTTCCCTTTATCCCCATTTGCTTCGAGAAACCTTACTGATTCATCTGACAACTTTCGACCAGATTCTAAATCCATTAAATAAGATTTCATATCATGAGCGTTTGTCTCCAGCTTATGCAGTCCCATTTTGTGAAGAAATTCATCACTTACATCTCTTGAAACTGCATCTTGGGCGGCTGCATGATCGATTAAAAATTGTAAATAGCTTGTCGTCAACATGCGGGTGCCTGTTCGACCAATGCCGATACGTGCAGGTGTAACACTTTGTGCTCGCTCAATAGATGCGGCATTCTGTGGCTCGACTACCCCGTTTATTCGTTCTTCTGGAAAATCGATTGTCTCTTCTGTTCTTTGATCAGTATTAGCTTTTGGCGTCATCATGTTTTTCTGTACTTCTTCAACGACTCTTTGAACAATTTCTTGAATATTCATTGTATCCTCCTCCCGTTAATCAAAAATGGATAAGTCGCCCGCACGTTTTGTCAGCTTTCCATTTTCCATCAGGTCCATTTTTTCCATCCATTTTTCAAATTCTCGAAGTGGTCGTAGTCCTAGAATCTCACGTAAACTTGCATCATCGTGATAGCTTGTATCTTGATAATTAAGCATGACATCATCCCCACCTGGTACGCCCATATAAAAATTCGCGCCTGCAACTGCTGTAATGATGCCAGCTACTTCCTGATCATTTTGATTGGCATCCATATGATTTGTGTAAGTGGGCGCAATCCCCATTGGCAAGCCATGCAATTTCCCCATAAATCCATCTTCCAAATCTGCCCTGATTAATTGGCGTCCATCATAAAGCGTCTCTGGTCCTATAAAACCTGAAACAGTATTAACCATGAAAGGTTTCCAATGGCGTGCATAGCCGTAGCTTCTTGATTCAAGCGTTTGCATATCTACACCATAGTCAGCATTCAAAGATACTTCCGAACCTTGGCCTGTTTCAAAATACATAAAGTTTGGGCCTGTGGATGTACCATATCGGGCCATCATCTCATATCCCTCATCAAGGATTTTTTTAGCTATACCGAATGCTTCGTTACCTTTTTGTGTACCTGCTAAACTTTGAAACATCAGTGCGATAGGCGCCCCCTGTTTTAGCGCTTCCATTTGTGTGGTGATATGGGCCAAGACACAATTTTGCGTGGGAATTTGCCAGTTCTCAATAAATTCATGCGAAATTGTCAAAAGCCTTTTGACGGATTCAACCGTATCCACATTCGGATTGATACCAATAACCGCATCACCTGCTCCGTAGGATAATCCTTCTTTTATGGAATACAAAATTCCTTCTGTCACATCATTTGGATGATTAGGCTGACAACGAAATGCCAAACGGCCAGGCTCCCCAATTGTCGTGTTGCAATGTGCTTGATATCTCATTTTCTGTGAAGCTATAACTAGGTCAATGCTTGACATAAGCTTGGCAACCGCTGAAATCATTTCACTTGTCAGTCCCCTTGAAAGCTTCAATAATTGATTCGCACCTGTATCAGATGACAGAATATAATTTCGCAGTTCTCCGACGGTCCAATTTTGAATATCTTTGTAAATCGTGTCGCTAATATCATCATAAATTAAACGCGTCACTTCATCTATCTCATACGGAATAACCGGATTCTCATAAATCTCTTTCAGCTGCATCTCGCTAAGTACTACTTTTGCTGCCATACGCTCAAGCGATGATGCTGCTGCGACACGCGCCATCACATCCCCTGATTTCGGTTCACTTGCTTTTGCAAGTACCTCCTTTACCGACGAAAACGAATAATGAGTTCCTTTTACTACACAAGACAATTTCATCATTTAACACCCCTTTTTATATGTTAACGATTGCAATTACATGAAAAAAAGCGCTTTCACATTTCCTGAAGAAAATTCTCTTCAGGCGTGAAAGGCGCCTTTGCCTCAGCTATTATTTTGGTTTATTTTACACTATTCACAAGGATTTTGTAAAGAGTGCTTCGTATTTCAAAAAACAGATCCCTCTTAGAATAAAGCTCTATATCGTTTTCTGTTGGGTTCAGCTCGAATGGCTCGCTACGGACAAGACACAAATTCCCTCGAAAATTAGTTTCACGCATCCAAAGTTTAAGTTTATTTGAACAGTTTCTATTCACTAACGTTGGTAGCTTTTATATCGGAAAGGTTATCGAAACTTTTGTCCCTTTGTCGGACAGAGGAAATGACAGAACTCCCTGCAATCTCTCTTCCACTAACATCTCCACAAGATGTAATCCTAAAGATGCCATCTCGCCTGTGGAAAAAGAATCCCTCATCCCACATCCATCGTCCCTTACAATAATAGTAACCATTTGCTTTAGTCGCTTCAAAGTTATTTCAATTTTCCCATAATTCAACGCAGGAAAAGCATGTTTTATGCTATTTTGAACCAACTCATTGACAATCAGTGCAACAGCTGTTGCTTTCTCGGGAGAACAGAATACCGATTCTCCTTCGACAGACACAGCAATATTTTGGCCTGGAATAATGGACGAAGACACTAGTAATGTAGAAATTTGCTGTATTAAAAATTTAATATCTGCTTCCTCAATGCCGCGCTGTGCTAAGTAATCATGAACCAAAGCCATACTGGATATACGCGATATACTGTCGTGAAATACCTCCGCTACTTCTACCGAATGACAACGTTGCATTTGTAATCGCAGTAAACTAGAAATAACTTGTAAATTATTTTTGACGCGGTGATGGATTTCCTGAACAACAATGGCTTGAAATGCACCTTGCTTTTCTTCATTATTGGCCGCATTCATAAGTTGCTCCATATTTTTTTCGTTCTGTACTTCTTGGGAGATATCTCTTTCTTTAATTAATACTGCAATGGTTTCGCCACACAGGTCTTTTATAGGAATAATGTCTTGTTGCATGATTCCACGTTCCTCCGTAATCCCCCTTGCTTTAAAAATTGGTTTTCCAGTTTTTAAACTAAATAGAACACCAGGTTCCGTTTCTTCCAATGCTATATGGCCTAACATACTTTTTTTATACAAAGAAGCTGTCGTAGTAGGTTTTGCTTCAGCTACAACTAACGATGCGTTGTCTTTTATCAACAGACAATTAATAAATAGATCTGCTTGAGAAAGGTCAGCCATTATCTGAAGGTTCTGAGCGGCACCTAAAATAATTTCACACTGTTCCTGTGATAAACCTGTTACGTGGTTTAAGGTTAAAATTTCTTTCATGCCTAGTGCGTCCTCCTTTTTCTAGTTTTCACACACTATAGCAAAAACAAAAAAGGTGTTCAATGTCACAAACTAGTAAATCGCTTACAATAACGCCAGAAGCTTTCCGTGGGCAAGTCGAGCTACTTCCCCCGCTTCGCTCTGTCGAGGATCTCGATTTCCCCACTTTTCCAAGCAGGAGTCACAGCCCTTCATTTCAAATGTTCTTAGCAGGTTAGGAGCAGAATAGGCGTTACCAATTGATTGGAGCGGAGGGTGTGGCACTCCTGCAGGAACAGCACGGGGCAGAAAACTTATGCAGCGTGTCTAGAACGAAAATTAACGGTTTCTTACGATTGAGGGACAGTTCAAAGTTTGTCTACGATGTGAAACCTTCTACATTTGTAAAAGGTTTCATTAAAGTGGCGACGCAAAAATTTGTTTTTCCGTTGCATCCCAGATTACAATCCCGACATCTTGTTTTTGATCGATAATACGAATCGTCACTGGTACATAATCAAACAAAATAGCGTTTAATTTCGTACTATTAAACTGTAAAAGACCAATCAATTCAGTATCATTTATTAATGGCACATTCACATTTATTTTGATATCGGTTAATTTACCGTTCTCATATCGAAGTTTACCAATTATTTTAGGATTTAAATGATTAAAATTTTTTTGTATATCTTCTTTTAAAATTAATAATTTGTTATATGTATCTTGGTCCAAACTATAGAGTGCATCTGAAGGGAATGTATAATTTTTTCTATCTATTTTTGTCCATTTATTTATGTTATCCTCTCCTTTAGCGATAAATGTATCAGCTAAAAATAGTCCAGGAATGATATCATTTATATTGGATTCCTGATACAAAGTCATATAAATAGGAACATTCGGTATGTTTTCATTCTTTCTTATATCTTTTACTATAATTTCAGCTATTTCTTTCCCATAATTAACTACATCATCAATCTCATCGTCATTAATATCTACTTTAACTTGATCTGTATAAATCAACCCTTTATCATCCGCTACTTTAATATCATAAAATTCATTTAATGATATGGCTAAAGATAGTCCCTCTACGTTTCCATTTTCTTTATTTATAAAGTTTTGTTCCAATACATGAGATAATATTTTAGGATTATTTTTTTCATCCTCTAAAATATCTCCACTCCTGCTGTTGATAGATGGGTTTAAACCAGAACCTTCTGTTGATTTTCTATCTAACCACTGATTTATAATATTTTTATCTAAATATTGTCCTTCTTGCAAATAAAAATTCTTAGTCGAAAAGTAATCTACTGATAATTCCATTAAGCCCTTTTCAATTTCATTGACATTTAATGAATTGTTCATATTACTAAGTATTAACCCTCTTGAAACATTAGATTTCGCAGGTTGTTTAATTTCGTATATTTGTTTTTTTTGAATGGATGTTATATACATTTTCTCATCATTTTTAACAACAGGATCATCATCACTACAAGAAACTAAAAAAATTACTGGTGCTATAAAAAACAACAGACTCTTTTTTATATTCATCTATTCCATACTCCTTAGTAGTTCTAATATAAGTAAATCTATATTATTATACCAAATATTTCTATAAAATACATTTATATGAGTATTGTGCTGATTTTATCAACATAAAAAACAGACTCCTTCTTTATATGCTTTTATTCAAGCATAAAAAAAGGAGTTCTTTGATAATTAACTACTATTGAATTTTTTGGTTTCTTAAGAATTAGTCGGAATAATTACAGTGAAAACTGTTTTTTCGTCCTTTGAAGTGGCTGTAATCGTACCTCCATGGGCCTGTACGATTTCATTTGAAATGGCTAGACCAAGCCCAGCTCCACCTGTTTGTGTTGATCTAGCGCTATCTAAACGATAAAATTTTTCAAAAATCATCTGCAATTTTTCAGTAGGAATGGTCTTCCCTTTATTAGTAAACGTAATAAACGTCTGATTATTTTCGAGTTTAGCATTAATTTCAATTGTACTGTTTGAATCACTATAGGCACTAGCATTTTTCAAAATATTATTAAATACCCTTGCTAATTTATTACCATCTGCATAAATATTGATTTCTTCATCAATATTAACAATTGCTTTTTGTCCTTTCAGTGATAACAAAGGGTAAAACTCATCAGCTAATTGCATTAACATATAGTTTAAAGGGATGATATCTTTCTCTAGAATAATGGATTGTAAATTAAATCTTGTTATTTCAAAAAATTCATTAATCAATTGTTCGAGCCTATAAGATTTATCTAATGTTATCTTTACATATTTTTCTTTTTGCTCAACAGGCATATCCTTTGCCTCATCTAAAAGGCTTAAATACCCAATAATCGATGTTAAAGGCGTTTTAATATCATGTGCTAAATAAACAACAAGATCATTCTTTCGCTGCTCTGCTTCTTGTGCATCTTTTGCACGTTTTTCTAATTTATTTTTCACACCATTTAATTTCTTCTCCAAAAAGTCAAGCTCAGCAGGCAAATAAATTTCCTTATCAGACTCATCAGACAGCATCGTTATACCTGTACTAATCTGATTAAAATAACGAGTGAAACGAGAAAGAGCAATATAAAAAATGACAAGAAGTAAAATAATAAATCCTACAGCTAACCACAAAGGCTTATTCTGACGAAATAAAATATTGTAAGCATTTTGTGCTGCATAATAATCTAATTGCAGTACATTTTCACAAAAAGCAATAAAAGAATCCGCAAAAGGAGCCTGTAATATACCATCAAGTAAAACAATATTGATTAAATAACCAATAATTATTGCCATAACTAAAATAACAATAATTTGTAGCAGTATTTTCCTCTTCAGTCTCCCAAACTCATTTTTCAATTGTATACCCCACTCCCCAAACAGTTTTAATAAACTTGGGGTTTTCCACGGAATCTTTCATTTTTTCTCGTAAATGTCTAATGTGAACCATTACAGTGTTATTACTGTTAAAATACTTTTCTCCCCAAATCGCTTGAAATAATTCTTCTGAGCTAATTACTTTCCCTCTATATTAAGCTTAAATACCAAAGGATAGAGAATTCAGTGGGTGTAAGAGATAATTGTTTCTCATGTAAAAAAACCTGCCGTGTATTCTTATTTAAAACTAAACCAGAAAAGTCTATAATATCGTCGTTTTGCTGCGTGTCCTGATTATACAAGGTAAATCTCCGTATTTGGGCTTTTACGCGTGCTACCAGCTCCAATGGTCGAAAGGGCTTTGTTATATAGTCATCTGCGCCAAGAGAAAATCCATTTATCTTATCTATCTCTTCTTCCTTTGCAGTAAGCATAATAACTGGAAAATTATATTTTTCTCTAATTTTTCGTAAAATAGTAAAACCATCAATTTCAGGCATCATAATATCCAGAATAGCTAGATTGATTTTTTCACTTTCAATACATGTTAGGGCCTCTTTTGGCGTGTAATGCTTAAACACATTATAATTTTCATTTTTTAAATAAACCTCAATTAAATCAGCTATTTCCTTTTCATCGTCTAATACTAAAATATTCAAATTCAATTAGTAACTCCTCCTTAAAAAGTGAACGATAGTATAATTAAACTGTAGCCACCATCTATCCTTTACTTTAGTGACTACAGTTATTTATTCCATATGCTTTTATTCATTTATTTTTCAGTATTTATTTATCTACAATAAATTTCGTTGCTATTTTTTCACCCTGAACTAGCAAATTTTTATAGTCGTATAACTGTTGTAAATCCTTCAATTCAACTACACTGATTTTTCACACGCATTATAGCACTTATATTTCATAATATCTACATGTACGAATGGTGATTCTTTCATACTTCCTACTGATAGTATCATGTAATTCCCACAAACCTCATATCTTTCTTTGATTGCTAATTTCACAAGACAAATTCAAAAAATCTCAAGTATTTATTCTGAATATCTTAAGTATTTCTTAAGGAAATATTTATATTTACCAGGACAAATGTGTTTATACTTCTATTTACCGCGGTAGAAAACCTTATTTTAGGAGGAATAGTATGAAGAAGAAAGTTTATGTATTATATGGCGGAAAATCATGTGAACATGAAGTTTCAGTTGCATCGGCTATTTGGATACCCTCTGTACAGGTTTCCTCGTGTGGATTATTACTATTAAAGTAAATAAAAACACGCAATTGAATGATTTTATTTGCGTGTTTTTAAATTATTTTATTACAAGGACATGTAGTCTCTTCTTTTATTAAATGTCACCTTTTTTACTTCCATCGGAGGCCTGACCTTCTTTGAACGCTCTTTGCTAACTTTCAATGTGTAAGCCATAGTTGCCTGTAGCTTCAACCGCTTTTACAAAATTCGGGTTATCCCAGGCATTAATCTCTCCATTCCTTGGTACATATACTATATCCCGCAAAATTTCCTTTATTTCAGGGATTAACGGACCATTAGGACCACTAGGAACAGAATCAGTAGTAATAGTTGGAATTCTAGTTATCTTTGCCAATTTAGCTAAAGCAATTGCATTCCTACGTAGAGTTGGTACATCAAGATCCTTAACAGTTTGAAATAAACCACTTTGGTGATCAATCAGTAAAAGTGCTGCATCGTTTGGATCAATAAATATTTTGTTACGTTGAATTGTCATAAATTAATTTCCTCCTTTGCAAGCGTGGCATGTTCGATTAAAAACCCACTTATTCATAATGGTTACTGGAATTAAGGAACGTAATTGAGGGCTTATGTAGGACAAATTTTTGTAAATGATTCTTGATTTATGTATGAGAAGAGCCAAATAAATACAAACTAATATTCAAAATAACTTCATTGCGGCATCGTAGTTAGCACAAGTTCACATCGACCTAATATATGTTTTTTAAGGGAGTATCATAGTATGCCATTTATAACAGTATTTGGAGGAAAAACTTTCGAAGTAGAAGCAGGGAAAAAATTAGTTTTAGCTCTAGAAGATAATGATGTAAATATACTTCATCAATGCGGGGGAAAAGCAAAATGTACCACTTGTAGGGTAGAGGTATTGGCGGGTGATTATATGGATGTTTCTAAAATTGAAAAAAACGCCTTCGCCATTAAAAATATAGATGAAAATTTATATGAAGACTGTTTGCGTCTATCTTGTCAAATTCGTGTAATCGAAGACATTACAGTTCGACCAATAATGACAGTAGAAAATACAGGAGGCCAACGAGGTCCAAGGCCGGCCGATTAAACAAATAAGAATTTAGTTTCATGTTTAATTCTTATTGTCAATTCAAAATGATTAAGGGAATAGTTTGTTAAAGCCATTTCTGAAGATAAAATTAGACAAAATCAAAAACGCGTTTTGAAACTGCTCTCTATCAAAGTAGACAGTCGAAATAATAAAATGCTTTATGTTTAACTTCTACCTAATGGGGAGCATATTACTTTCCTGCTGGTAGAACAATCTACATATTCCCCTCCTTTTACACTTTTCAAATTTCAACTCACTTTGCCATTCTACTTAAGGCGAAATTTTTCAAAACCAGCACCAACTTTTTTTTCTCTTCATATTCTATAGCATCAGACCGAATTTTGAGGGGGAAATGTATGGGGATTGAACTCACTGCTCTCCATTGGATTTATGTTGTTTTCATTGTTTTAATTATAAGTTTTATGGTTAAACGTCGCGATACCACCCTCATTTGTATACTTGGCATTTTCATGCTAGCCATTGTTGCTACCGGCGATTTAACTTCTTCTATAAGTGGTGTGTTTAACAGTTTTATCTATGCGATTACTGAGCTTTTGTCGACCATCCTCATTATTTCCATTATTGTTGCGATGAGTCGCGTATTAATGGCATCTGGTGTTAACGAGGTCATGGTTGCGCCATTTACAAAAATCTTTAAAACACCGACGCTCGCTTATTGGACGATTGGAATTTTAATGATGTTTATTTCTTGGTTTTTCTGGCCTTCTCCTGCTGTCGCGTTATTAGGGGCCGTGCTGTTGCCCGTTGCTATACGTGCAGGTTTGCCAGCACTTGGCGTCGCAATGGCCATGAACTTATTTGGTCATGGGATTGCGCTGTCTAGTGATTTTGTTATTCAAGGTGCGCCGAAACTCACTGCAGATGCTGCCGGTATTCCAGTAGGCGATGTTGTTTCTGCGAGTATTCCACTTGTCATTACGATGGGCTTAGTCACAACAATTGTTGCTTTTTTGTTATTACGGCGTGATATGAAGCGGGGTACTCTTGATTTAAAGGAAACCAATGAAACAGCTGATGAACTAGAGCAAGTTACGGAAAACTTGCTGACACGTGGCCAAAAACATTTTTTTGCGATTCTCATTCCCATCGCCTTTTTGCTCGATGTCATTGCTATGTCGATTTTAAAGCTCCAGGGGGGAGATGCGACTGCTTTAATTGGAGGAACAGCTGTCTTTATTTTGCTTGTACTGTGCATTGTCGCACACAAAAAAGAGGGGCTTGAGAAATCGACAAGTTATTTAATTCAAGGGTTCCAATTTGGTTTTAAAGTATTTGGACCTGTGATTCCAATCGCTGCCTTCTTTTATCTCGGTGACTCCGGATTCAAGCAAATTATCGGTGATTTTCTGCCTGTTGCTTCACATGGGATTGTCAATGATTTAGGTGTTGGTTTAGCTGCAGTTGTGCCGTTAACAAAGGAAATAGCTGTTGTTACGTTAGCTATTGTTGGCGCCATTACTGGTTTAGATGGTTCTGGTTTCTCTGGTATTTCTTTGGCCGGATCTGTCGGTAATTTGTTTGGCAATGCACTTGGTGGTGGTACCGCCACTCTAACTGCTCTCGGACAGATTACAGCGATTTGGATTGGTGGCGGAACACTAATCCCAAGCAAAGACATATGGCCAAGAACTGCACTGTTTTTCGCCACTTAAACAATCCTTTGGTTTCCAACGTATGCCCTCGTTTGTTTAAGAACAGTACTTCATAAACTTCTAGCGTAATAAAAAGCACCTCGTGTGAGATGCTTCATTTAATTTATAGATGTCACTCAGACAATTCTTCTGATAACACGGCAAAATTTAGTAATTGACCAGTAATTTTTGCTTTTTCTAATTCTTCCATATATTCTTCTTTTCGATCGATAAGTCTTTCATCCTGTGTGTTTTGATAGGTAGGATATAGATTATTATCTATTACTGCTTTTCCCATAATTTCACCTCTAACAATAGTTATTAGTTTATTATAAGCAACAACTTTATTTTCCGACAATTTCAAAAAGGATATTTGATTATATAGGCCGAATAAGTAAAAAGGCTGACATAGATGCTTTTAGTTGTACTGTATACCTATCAATCTCCTACTGCAAAAAGCATACTAAAAGTCACAATCGCTAAGAAATGCCCTGATAGGTGTTTGATCATGTGCAAACAAGCAAACATCAAGTATGATACGATTACCCCACTCTAATGAAATTCTATTAAACTTACTTAATTGTTAACTTAAGCGCATGATTTCTCTTTCATTTAGACATTTGCTTTATATACATCCATTACCTTAAATGTTTGACAAACTAGTAATATGTCTGGCGTAAAAGTGAGTCCATACTGATTTAACTCCCAAGTGAAAAATTTAACATGCTCACGAAACCAATAATCATAGCTTAAATCGCCTTCACCCTCTGACCTTGCAAAATCACTTGTTACTTCATTCATTTTTTCTACATCAATTTTTGTATATTTGATAATGGCTAAAGGATTATTGTCTCCATCCAATACAATATCGTGCTGTCCAACTTTTGGAAGATCTTGTCCTTCAAGCTCATATACACAATGTGCTGCACAGGTTGCTGTTTTGTTGCCATATACGACTAAAGTGCCTAATTCATCTCCCGTTTCTTTGGAACCATCGCCAAACATCCATGCTTCTGGCACAGTCATGTTTAGGTTATTTTCTCTCGCGTACTTCTGCCAATATTCTTCTATCTTACTAACTGACATTCGTTACTTACCTCCTTCGTAGTTAAATACAGTTTGAGTAAAGCATACAACATTCACTGTCGCTATTTCTAAAAGCTAGACTTTCAGCTATATGTACGGACAGATACTAACCAAACATCATCTGTATGATATGTCAATACTTAGTATAAAATGCTTTACTGTATAACCCCGTTGACTAACTGTCAAATGCATATAATCATAAAGGTTCATGTTTCATCTACTATTCATTTGTTTTATTTTTCTGCTCGTCCGCTTCAGACATTCAGCTAAGCACTAGTATTTACACATCAGATTTTCCCTAATGTTTTTATTTATGTGTAGTCATACTTAGATGATCTACAAGGTAAGCGATTTGTTCCCGAGCTTACATAATCCAACCTTGGTACAGCACATATCTCCATGTTCTTAATGGCTTACACCTAGATCGAACTTTAAAAAATCTATTTCACAGACAAATGGCTAGACCAACATAGCCATCACATCATAACTATAGTAGTGTAAAGCTAATTTAGCCTTACGCCTCCCAATTGTTAAGAGTCACTTTCAATGTGACTCTTTTTAACTACTTTTTATTTTTTCACCTTTTCATATTAGCAATTATCGAAAGGAGGTGAATTTCTATGGGATATAGCTGTGGCTATGACGGTGGCAGTAACTACGGTGGTTCATCATTTGTTTTAATCGTGGTACTATTTATCCTTCTCATTATTGTGGGCGCTAGTTTCTTATATTAACAACATCATTTTTGTGGGCCAGCTAAGATCATCAAATAAAAGCTTGGTCCCTCCTATTTTTTTGTTCTAGGGTCACTTTCATCCGGGTGACCCTTTTCATATTTTTTTATAAAAAGTGGTATTATATTTCTTTCTGTCCACATACTATCCTTGTTTAAAAATAACGAAAAAAGCAAAGGAAGTGTAAATATGGGCATACTTGGTGGAAATCCGAAAGATGAACCATTACATTATGGTGAAGTGTTTACTGTTTGGACAGGTCTATCGACAAACTATGGCTTAATTGCTGGATATCAAACATTTTATAATCATGCTGGCGATGAAGATCTAAAAAAAATGATTGAAGATATTATCGATGTTCTAAGAGACGAAGTAAAACCACTAGAAAAAATTCTAAAAGCTAACGGTGTTGGCTTACCACCTGCACCACCCGAACGACCTGTTGCAAGACTTGAAGATATTCCTGCTGGTGCTAAATTTAACGATCCAGAAATTAGTGCTGCGCTCTCAGTAGATCTTGCTGCTGGTTTAGTTGCATGTAGTCAAGCGATGGGCATGTGCACTAGAGAAGATGTTGCCTTAATGTATGGTCAATTCCATACAAGTAAAGCACAGCTAGGTGCCAAGCTCTTACGTCTAAATAAAACTAAAGGCTGGCTTGTTCCCCCACCATTGCATGTAGATTACCCTGAAAAATAATAATTAGTAAACCTGACAAACCGGTTCCCCAGTATAAACTGGGGATTTTTTTATTATTTGCGTGTTGAAGAATTGCTTTCGTTGCGTTGTTTTTCGTTATTTGAATTATTTCTTTGTTCTTTCGTCAAATCATTTTCTTCACGCACATCTAAATCGTCAGGACTTAAATCTGCCCCATATTCTTCTTGATCTAATTCACTTTTATTGCGCTTTTCTTTTGTCAAAATTATCACCTCCAATTTATAAATTATCCTATTTAGCTTGATTTATACTTTCCCTGTAACAAAGGCAAGCTACCTCAGCAACTGTCTTGTGTTTTTATATGTACTAAGCAATTTATTCAATTTCAATGCCAATCACTGTGCTCTGTTCATGTAAGCCTTAATGCTTGTACAAAAAATTGCTAGACCGCGCTACTGTGCGCAATCTCCTCTCTTGACGGTAATTCCACCTACTGTTAAATCCTTCAGTCTAATTGTCCTACCATACTCCCTAGACAAAATACTTTCCACAACTGGCAACAGCTTACGAACTTTTTCTTCTGTCATATTGAACTTTTGCATAATCACACCCCTTTTTTATCAGAATATGTCGAATGAGCTTGTCTAATTTA
Organism: Lysinibacillus parviboronicapiens; assembly: GCF_003049575.1. Taxonomy (GTDB): domain Bacteria; phylum Bacillota; class Bacilli; order Bacillales_A; family Planococcaceae; genus Lysinibacillus; species Lysinibacillus parviboronicapiens. The sequence continues at coordinate 81,710 of NZ_PYWI01000014.1, forward strand.
ACTAATTAAGTACTCTTTTTCAAAATTGTCTAAGTTATTTCATGGAAACTACAGCTAAGGAGGACTATGGGTGAAAAAATAAAGCATGATGGCATGAAAATAAAATGACACTAGGTAATTTAGCAAATTAACGAGGTGTTGCTCTTGACGTCTTGAAACGACATGCCATAAACCTTTAATGAATAAAATGCTGGTGGCATAACTTTTGAATGCACCATTTACATAATTCTTTTGCGTCCATGAATATACAATAACAACGACAATAGAAAGGTGGATGTGAATGCGCTGCGCTCTTTATGTGAGGGTGTCGACTGAAGAACAAGTAAAGCATGGTTACTCTATTGCAGCTCAAATTGAGAAGTTAGAAGCATATTGCATTTCCCAAGGGTGGACAATGGCTGGAGATGTGTATATTGATGAAGGTTATTCTGCTAAAGATTTAAAAAGGCCGCATTTCCAAAGAATGATTACGGAAGTAAAAAAAGGACACATCGATGTAGTTTTAGTTTATAGACTAGATCGATTAACACGTTCCGTTTCTAATCTTTACGAGATTTTACAAGAATTAGACAACTATAATTGTAAATTTAAGTCAGCAACTGAAGTCTACGATACCACCAATGCAATGGGCCGTTTATTTATCACTTTAGTAGCTGCAATTGCACAATGGGAACGGGAAAATACTGCCGAGCGTGTTCGTATGGGGATGGAAAAGAAGGTCAAGCTCGGTTCTTGGAAAGGCGGGACTCCTCCTTACGGCTACAAGGTTACAGGTGGTGAATTAATTGTCGATAAAGAAGAGGCAAAGACGGTTAGAGAAATTTTTAAATTGGCTAGAACAATAGGTTTTTACACCCTTGCCAAACAATTAACTGCCAAAGGTATCCCTCCCAGACATGCTGGAGAATGGCATGTTGATAGTGTTAGAGATATTGCTAATAATCCAACATATGCAGGATATTTAATGTTTAACGACAATCCAAAGGACATAAAAAAGCCACCACGTGAACGACAACTATTTGAAGGCCATCAGGAACGGATTATTGACCGTGCAGAATTTTGGGAACTCCAAGATATATTAGATCTGCGTAGAACTTCTGGCGGTAAACGTCAAACCAGCGATTATTACTTTTCAACGCTTTTAACGTGTGCAAGATGTGGTCATTCCATGTCAGGACACAGAGTTGGTAAGAAAAAGAACTATCGATGCACAGGTAAAAAAACAGGAAAAACCTGCAATAGTCATATGATATTAGAAGACAATCTCGTTCAAACAGTTTTTGCACAATGGGATGATTTGGTTGGAGATTTTTCAAGTAGTGAAGGCGCAACAGAATTTCCAACAGAACATCTTCAGTCACTAAAAACGGCTTTAACGTTTGTGCAAAAATTAATGCGAAAGAAAAAAGTCATGTATGAAAACGATGTAATTGACATTGATGAATTAATGCAAGAGACCGAGAAACTTCGTAAAAAAGAACAAGAACTTCAGCGTGAAATAACAACTATAGAGCAAAATGATAATGGTAATAATGTAGCATTAAAATCATTACTGCTAAACATAGATCAATTGTGGTTCAAGGCAAATGAATATGAACGTAAGCAATTAATGACCTCGATTTTTGAACAATTAGTGATCGATACAAAAGACGACTATCAGAGCAGTAAACAAGCAAGAGAGATTATTATCGTTTCGGCTAAATAATATGGCTTTCAATGGCAGAGGTACACTAATCCCTTGGGCATTAATTCCAGCTGCTGCTATTTGTAATGTCAGCCCATTCGAACTTGCACGGCGCAATCTGCTTCCTGTACTTATAGGACTTGTTGTCACGACGATTGTGGCGATGTTTTTGATTTAACCATGGAAAAAACCCATCCTTTTTTATAGATGGGTTTTTAGGTATTTAAAGCACGGAATAGCTTTCGTTCAAATTGGCTTTGACGATTAGGAAAATGAATACTTTTGTGAGATATCACTAAATATTTGTTGTAATTGATGTTGCTCCAGCCCCAAAACATAGGCTTCTACTATTACTTGCTCAAGTTCGATTGAAATTTGTTGTAAATCACTGTCGTTTAAAGGTGATGAATGCGGATTGATAATGAACACTTTTGAGTGAGGCTTTCTTATTATTAGCCCCTTTAATTGTAGTTCTTTATAGCTTTTATGCACAGTATGGAGATTGAGCTTTGTTTGCAACGCCATAGCACGGATAGAAGGCATTGCCTCACCATACTTCAAATTACCTTTAGCGATTTCTACAATCAGTTGCTGAACTAACTGTTTATAAAGAGGAACTGGACTATTTGTATGCAGGGATATCTCTTTTATTTTTCACACTTCCTCACGTTTTGTCAAATAACTATGATATTTTCCTACACTAGACAATAAAATCACCATGCTTCCTATTGCTAAAATGCCCATTGTACTTGTGGCCACCCACTGTGAAGCACCCATAGAAAGTAGCGTAAAATGGATGATTAAAATAAATAACAGCAACGGAAAGCCATAAAGTAGACTAATTAGAACGTTAGGATTTGTTTTCACAGCCTCGGATGGATTTTTCCAATTTAGTAACGGATGTCGCATATCATAAATTGGCGTTAATAAATTGTAATTGATAATGAACAACAAAGTAATGCTCAGATAAAAAATGTCTAAAGTATTGATGCCACGAAATAATAGATAAATGCCATAACTACATAGCACCGCTAGAGCACTAATGAATGAAGAGATTGTGACTTTGGCGAAAAATACTTTTCTTCGATCTAACGGTAGCGCAATACACGTTGTAAAATGTACCCCTTCTCTTGAATAGGGCGTTCCACTTATATTATTTACACAGCTTACACATACAATCATGTAAGCAAAGATGGGAATATCATTACTTAGGTTTAGTGGCACCCCACTCCAATTAAATTGAATAAGAATTAGATATATACCTGTAAAGATGGGGGATAATAGCAAGCCTAGCACTACTTGCATCATAAAATATGGTTCTGATTGAATAACCCAATATTCACGTTGCAAATAAAAACCCCAACTTGTTTTTGCATGAAACAACCTCGCTTTAGGTTTATGTTCCACACAGTTTACGAGGAAAGCATTATTATGGTAACTGCTCGTTAAATTCTTTACACTGGCTATAAATAAAAGAATACAAATACTTAGTAAGAGCAAGTAATAACTAACGCTATTTTCCATTGTATAAGGCATTATTATCATCTTGAAGAATAACTGTTGTGTGGCAAAGCTATACCCTATGTCCAAGAAATCTACAAATGAAGTGGCTAGCGTTGACAGTGTTGAAATATTTAAGTTCTTAATTAACATTGTCATCTCCTCATACTTATCGCTTATAAAGTACACGAAGGGAGCTAAGCCAATTAGTAACACAATGCTAAGCCTTATAGATAAATATATTACTGCATGAGAAAATTTGCGTTGCAAACGACTTAGGATGGATAGTACAAACAACAGGGATAGCGCTACAAAGATATTCAGCAAAGGTAAAAACGTTAAAAAAGTAACAGCTACAGTCCATTTAAAATTTATCAGTACTATTATAATAGTTGGAATGTGAAGAATACTCCCTACTATCAACGGTAATGCTAGACCACTTATTAGTTTAGCTCTGACGATTTCTTTAGGTGATAGTGGTAGACTTGCTAGTATCATAAAGTCACGCTGGCTATATACAATCGAAATTGCAAAATATGCTGTTAATATATAGAGAACCACGTTGGATAGCACAACATGATAAAATAAGTACTCCTCTGCAGTTCCCCAAAAATAAATCATGACATTAAGCCCTAAATACTGTACTGCTAAATAACATATAGCAAGAACTAATATTACTTGAAGCATCGGTTGCTGTGGCCTTGTATATGCAGATGTCAAAAAGATTTTTACGAGCTGAAAATTAAGCTTCATAGGCTTGCTTCTCCATGAAAACCATTTCTAAGTTTCCTTCTTGCAATAGCTTCTCTAGAGACTCATGCAATACAATTTCGCCATCTTTTAACAGGGCGATCGATTTGCAGATTTTTTCGGCAACATCTAATAAATGTGTAGAGAAAAGTACGGTTCCTCCACCTTCTATGTATTCTTTCATACAATTTTTAAATGCTACTACAGCAAGCGGATCTAAACCGTTCAAGGGCTCATCCATAATGAGTACTGGCGGACTAATCGTATAAGCCGTAATGAGCGCCATTTTATGAAGCATTCCATAAGAATACGTCCCCATTGGTTTATAGATACTATTCTCCATACCAAATGCCTTTATCAAGTTATCTAGCTTTCCTTTGTCCTCTACTTCATATAATGTTAAAACATACTTTATCCAGTCATATGCAGAAATATTGTTAAACACTTGAATAGTATCTGGGATAAAATAAAACTGTTTTTTATATTTAACATCATGAGATTTAGGAATATCATTAATAACTATAGCTCCATCGTCATGTCTTTCTAAACCGGTAATACAATGTAGTGTTGTTGTTTTACCTGCCCCATTTGCTCCAACAAACCCTAAAACTTCACCTTGTTGAAGCTGTAATTCTACGCCTTTTAGCACTTCATGTTGTCCATACTTTTTCTTTAGATTACGTATAGTTAACACGCTCACACCTACTATCTATCAAAATTTCTTTTTCGCTATCCAATAATGCATCGTCAATGTCATGCCTAAAATAACAAGAAATGTAACTAGTAAATTAAGTTCCCACCAAGCACCAACACTGCCTGTAATTAGAACACTCGATGCACGCAAACTAAAACCAGCTGGATTAAATATATCCAAGACGGGATGTAGCCCAGCAATCAAACGACAAAGTAATAACATGACAATACTTACTAATGCAATAACAGCAGGGCTATTAAAGAATGTACTTAACATCGTTACGAATGTAATGATAAATAACAACCATAGACAGTACAGTGCAAATGCTAAAATTACCTGAGAAATGGGTACAGGAGAAAATAAAAACACTGTATAGCCATATGACGCTATATAGCCAATGGCCAAACTAAAAACCGCCAACAAATAATGTGTTGCTATTTTACTGCCTAGATAACTTGAAATAGACACGGGTCTTGTCAAAATAAATGCCAACATGCCATTGGCTTTTTCTGCTTGAATAACACTCATAGCTGCAACGATAATGATAATAATGCCCAACTGGTCAAACTGTGAATTTAATGTCGAAGCTAGTACTTCTTGCCCCTCGGGTTTTGCCATTGTTGGATCAATCATAATCCCTTCCACTCCACCAAGTGACTTTAAAATCATCGGCAGATAATACATCATGATTGGTTGCGTAAGACCTAGTAACATAAAAACAATAGGTAACCACAGTATTTTATATTCTTTCACCATTTGACTGAACTCTTTTTTACTTAATACTGCAAAAGTATTCATACATCCACCACCAATGTTAAAAATGTATCTTCTAAACTCTCTTTAACGCCTATTTCAAACTTTGTAAAAGCTATTTTTTGATCTATAGCATTTTGTAATAATCGATAGGCATCCACTTGCACTTGCTCGACATGAATTTTAAAGCCCTCTTCGTAGTTTTCAACTTTCTTTACATAAGGTAATTGCGCCACTTTTTCGAGCCAGTCGACATCATCTTTTTGTAGCACTAGATAAATAGCTGATTCTTGATTTCGATGAAGCAACTGCTCTTTTGTAGCGTCTTCAATTTTCTGTCCATCTTTGATGACAACAAAACGTTCACAGATTTCTTCAGCATCTCCCAAGATATGTGTAGACAACAAAATCGTCGTTTCACTTTTTATCTCCTTGAGTAAATTCAACACTTCTCTTCGTCCTATTGGATCTAAGGCAGATACGGGTTCATCCATGATAATCAAGGTAGGCTTATGGAGCAACGCTTGTGCAATACCTAAACGCTGCTTCATGCCCCCTGAAAATGCACCAACTTTTGACTGTGCTTCTTTCGATAGCCCCACCTTTGTTAAGATTAGCGGAATATCTTTGTGCAATTGGTTTTTCGAAATACCGGACAGCGTTCCCATAAATAGTAATGTGTCATAGGCTGTCATCCAAGAGTAGAAATTGGGGTATTGAGGCAAATAGCCAATTTGATTTTTCTTCTTAGATATATTTTGTCCATCAAGAACAATACTCCCCTCATCCGCATAGAGAATATCTGCAATAATTTGAATTAACGTCGACTTCCCTGCCCCATTTGGTCCGATTAATCCTACACACTCATTCTCTTCAATGACCATCGAAAAATGATTGACAGCCGTTTTATGCTTAAACTTTTTTGTTACATTATTGATTTCTAAGCGCACGTTCGTTTACATCCTTTCTGCCAATCGTAAAATATAAAATCGGTCCAATTGTATTAAATAACACAATCACAATCGTCCACATAAGTACGTTTTCTCTTACTTTTCGATAACGATATAAATCAATTAGAGCAATCAAAATCAATAAAAATCCAACAAGTAAAAACGGAATCAAGATGGGTAGAATACTTGCCCAATCAATATGACTTAATTCATCGAAACCATAGTGTAACTTCATAGCTGTTCACCTCATTCATTATCATTATCAATAATGATAACAAAAGACCTTACCAATTGCATTACTTTTTTACACTATACATTTGAATTAATTTATATTATATTTTTTGATAACATTCGCAACTTATATAATTAAGTTGTTTTTTTCTTATTTACACAGCGTTCAAGCTTAATGGAGGAGTTAAATATGCGGAATAAAGCAGAAGTTTTAATGCATCCTGTGAGAATGAAAATCTTACAGGCACTTATGCAAAACAAAGAAGATGGCTTAAGTACATTAGAGATGAATAAAGTGATTAAAGATGTTCCACAGGCGACCTTATACCGACATATTCAGATTTTAACAGATGAAAGTATTATTAAGATTGTCAAGGAACGAAAAGTGCGTTCAGTCGTTGAGAAATTTTATGCATTAAATGAGGATGCAGCACGACTAAATCCGGAGGACTGGCAGCATCTATCCCAAGAACAAAAGCTAAACTATATTTCCTACTATCAATTAGTCTTACTAACGCAATACCAACATTATTTAACCTCAATTGCGGAAACACAACATGTTGAAGATACCGCGACATTTTCATTTGTAGATTTAACTTTATCAAGCGAGCAATTTATGCTTTTTCAACAAGACCTCAATAATTTAATGACTAAATATTATAAAATGGGCACGTTAAATGAGCAGACAGAAACAAAAACCATTGCTTTCAACATTATTCCGAAGCCATAGCTTTCAATTGACCTAAAAAAAATATTACAATAGTAAAGTACTTTTTAGAGAAATAACTTATCGGGAAAAGAAATGGAGAAGATTTATGAAAAAAGGAAAGTTAGTACAAAACATTCGTAAAATTATTATGATTGTCATTGGTGCAGTCATTGCAGCTTACGGGCTAGAGGCCGTGTTAATCCCCAATAATGTCATCGACGGTGGTGTCACAGGGCTTAGTATTATGGGCGCGCATCTATTTGGGATACCGTTAGGCGTATTACTCTTTGTCTTGAATATTCCCTTTGTATATTTAGGCTATAAACAGGTCGGGAAAACATTTGCCCTAATGAGTATTGTCGGCATTGCGGCGTTATCCATTTCAACAGTCCTTTTACATGATGTGAAGACGATTTTAGGGCCTGATGATTCCTTATTAATCGTATTAGCTGGTGGTATTTTGCTTGGTGTCGGGATTGGAATTGTTTTACGGAATGGCGGGGCTTTAGATGGCTCTGAGGTTTTAGCCGTTTTACTATCGCGTAAAATTCCATTTTCAGTCGGCGATATTATTTTATTTATTAATGCCTTTATTTTTATTGGCGCTAGTTTTATTTTCGGACTTGAAAGTGCCTTATACTCAGCTTTAACGTACTACATTGCAAAAAATGTGATTGATATTATTCAAGTTGGTTTAGAAAAATCGAAATCTGTTCGTGTTGTAAGTTCAAAATCAGAGGAAATTGGAGACGCTATTCAATCCCGCTTAGGACGCGGCGTTACCTATACACAAGGACGAGGCGGTTTTTCGAACGAATCTACAGAAATTTTAAACTGTGTCATTAACCGTATGGAAGAAAATAAACTTGTATCGATTATTAAAGATATCGATGAAGGGGCTTTTGTCGTCATTTCAGACGTTTCAGAGGTTCGCGGCGGTAACTTTAAAAAACGCGATATTCATTAGTACAACAAGTGAGCAGGTCCTCAATAACCTACTCACTTGTTTTTTGGTTTCACTACATCATTTTAAGCATCGATGAGAATTAAACGATGGCTTAATTTATTAAGTTGCTCATTAGCTAGGCTGACACCATAGGTATTTTATTATTCACGTATAATTTTCAACTGTATTTTTTTATATTTCATTCCGCTGATCCGTCAGCAAGCGCCCATTAAAACACTGCCGTTGCACCGATTAAAGCGTACGGATAGCTGCCTGTTGCACTAGCCAATATTCCTGCTAGTGAAGGACCGAGCTTCTGTCCTCAGGCATAACCCGTAGTTAGAAAACCTAAATTTGATGGCTATTGACTGGCAAACCTCCTAGAAATCGGAAAATCATTTCTTGTACGTTGATATCCAAATAATCTCAACCCTTTCACTTGATGTCAGACTTTATTATTAATAGTTTCGTGTTGTTTGTAAATATCGTTTACAATGCATTAAACAAATGTTTACATACACTATACAATTAATCCAAAGAAACGACATATTCGCTATAAAATAGATAAAATAATTAATCCTACTAATAAAAAAGAAACAAAAAAACATGAAAGAAACTATTCTATAGTCTTCCCATGTTTTTTAAAACCAAACTATAAATCAATATCGCTGTAAGAAATATTGATGGCCTGTCTAAACAACAAGTGCTAAAAATTTTCTCTCCATCCATTCCCCTTCATATTCCTGCTGATTAGAATTATATGCAAACTGTTTCTTGCTCGTCGAACTAACAAGAATTGTAAAACATAGCCAGTTCATTTCGCTAAATTTCTCAAAGGAAAGGGATTACAATAGGCTCTTTTGTTACGAATATGCTAATATTGAATACTAACTAAAACATATAAAGCATCACAGACTTAGTTATTTGATACTTACCTAATTTGAGCTTTCAAATTTATTTTGCAAATGACTAGTGCCATATAATCACCTTTTATAAATCTATATTTTTAAAAAAGAGGAGAATGAAATGGACTTATTTATTGCTAGTGATCGTCAACTGCCCATCCGTTATTATGTTAATGAAGCGATTTGGATTCGTCGCGGTTGTTGCTATTTACCTCAATTAACTTTACCATTTTTTGTAGAGGTAGAAATTAAAAACAGCCTCAACTTACAAATAATCAATGAATATATTCAAGAATTTCAACGACAATACAAACAAACAGAAATTCAAATATTAATCAAGGACACAAATATATTAATAGAAATGTTAGAAACTCTTCCTCAAAAGATGCCATCAAATCCAAATCACCTTCTAAAAATTGAAAGACTATAGTAGGAGTCGGTACATCACCATTGCATCATCTATCATTGCTGACTTCGTCTATATAACGATACAGCGTTGACTTACTAATTCCCGCCTGATTCTTAATTTCGAGCAGTGTATACTGCTTGCTTTCATACATAGCAAACGCCTTTAGCAGATTTTGATAAAGCAAAAAGTGATTTTCTCCATGTTAGCTCGGCTGAAGGCTTAGCGTTAGAACGTCGTCGTAAATTAGCGCCCATAGAGCAAATACTCCAAGCCACTAACATTTCCTACACAACAACTATCCTGAAAGGTTTGCCAGGTCCCGAAATTATCCGTTACGCAAATGAATCGAAGGTGGAATTAGTTGTCATTGGTAGTCGTGGATTAAACCCGCTACAGAAAATGGTATTGGGCAGTGTTAGCCATAAGGTCATGAAAAGCGTGTATTGTCCTACTAGTGAAAACTACTTACGTAGATTGGTAGAAAAAGACAAAAGGTCTCGGGTTGCTAAGAATTCCGAGACCTTTTGATTTGAGAACTATGGAAAAATGTATGACATCAACTTGCGCACTTTGTTAAGCATGTGCATTCAGCCAGTTTTTGATATCACCTGCACAATATTCCCCGATTGCTCAACCTAGTTACGGGCATAGCTTGTTCCACGGACAAGGCAAATCAGCCTGCATCCTACTTGCGAGGTCTAGCTGACTCGTTCTTCAGCAGGTGTTAGTATTTACTGTAGATTTATACAACGGCTCTCCATGGACTACTATTTAGAAGATTAGTTTAGCTCTTTACAGACTACTCTGTGGAAATTGGCAACAAGATTAAAAACTGTAATATCCCCTCTTGATAATTTGCTCGAATTTCCCCCGCATGTAGTTCAACAATACTTTTCGCGATGGCAAGCCCAAGCCCTGAGCCCTCAGAGACACTTGTTCTCGATTGATCTTTTTTATAAAATCGTTCAAATAAGTTCCCTAATTCTTCGTTCGTAAACGGTTCACTATAATTAGAGACGCAAATTTGCAGGCTATTTTGTTGTTTTTTTACAGATACTTTAATTTCTCTTCCACCCGTACTATATTTGATGGCATTCATTAATAAATTATCAAACACTCGCACTATCTTTTCTGAATCGACCGAAGCATATAGGCGCTCTTCCAGAAAATTTTTTTCAAATTCCAGATTACGTTCCTCCGCCTGTGGAACCAATTCTTCTATCAGTTGATCTAGTAACTCATTGATACATACCTTGTGCTGGTTTAATATGATATTGTCGTTCGTAAGTTTCGTGTACTCAAATAAATCTTCTATTAGATTTTTTAACTGCTCTGACTTTGAAAAAGCAATCTTTATATACTCCTCATATTGCTCTCTATTGTCATATCTCCCCTCTCTTAATAAACGTAAATACCCCATAATAGACGTTAAGGGGGTCCGCAAATCATGTGATACATTGGTAATTAATTCATTTTTTTGTTTTTCAATTCTTCGTTCCTTTTCAATATTTATCATAATTGCTTCAGCCATATGATTTACATTCTCTGTTAATAATGCTATTTCATCCATCCCTTTTTTCTTTATTCGATAGGATAAATCCCCTTTCGCAATTTCCCTAACTCCCTTCGCCAACTCCTCAATTTGATTCATTTTTCGTTTCGTTATATAGAAGAAGAAAAAGGTAAAAACAGCAATTGCAATAAATAAAGGGATAAGACCCTCTGTCGAACTTGCGATTACCATCCCCTCCGGAATACCACTGACAAACAAATATAAGTTTTCACCTTCTATGATTAATGGATAAAATGCAATAAATTCTTGCGCGGAGTGCTCGATTGCTGGTATCTCATAAACATAGAGCGGATGGTTTGTCGCAAAATCCATTACATTACGAATTTTATTATGCACATTGATTTGTTGCTCTTCCATTTGTTTTGTTTTGTATAAAACCTTGCCGCTCTCATCGGTAACAAACACTTTCAATGCACGCTGTTTCATTTCAAGCTTTACATTTTCTGATTCAATCATTTGCTGTAAAGTTTCTACACTATTTTCATCAATAGCTAAATCTGCCGCACGCTGCGCTTGAAGGTTTATCTGTTGCATTCCTTGACTATAGTCAATGGTAGCTGTTTGTTTTATATTCAAAATAAACGGAATTGATGCTTTAGCTGCAAGTAAACCCAAAAAAGCACAAAGAATAAATGTCGTTAATAGTTGAATTCTAATGCTTTGTCGAATTTTTTTTAGAGCATTTACAATGAACTTTTTTAGTTTGTTGAATAAGTAAGGGCTTAGCTTAATGATCTTTTTCAATTTTATAACCTACTCCCCAAACTGTTTTGATATACTGAGGATTTCTCGGATTACTCTCTATTCGCTCCCTTATTTTCCTTATATGTACCATCACTGTGTTATCTGATTGAAATGCTTCCTCTTGCCATACTCTTTCATAAATTTGTTGTGCACTCATTACAATACCTTGATTGCGTGCGAGTAATTCCAAAATGGAAAATTCACGAGGTGTTAACTTCACCTTCTGCCCAGCGACGGCTATTTCATGTGTCGCTATGTTGATTCGCATATCGCCAATCTCTATTTCATGGGCATCCTGTATTTCCGCACTACTCATTTTCAAATACCTTCGAAGCTGCGATTTTATACGAGCAATTAACTCCAACGGGTTAAAAGGTTTTGTCACATAATCATCGGCCCCCATTGTTAAACCAACAATTTTATCCATATCTTGCGTTTTTGCCGATAGCATAATAATCGGCATCTCAGCTATTTCTCTTACTTTTCTACACATCTGGATACCATCCACATGCGGCATCATGATATCTAAAACAATTAAGTGTACCTTGTGTTGTTTTAACAGCAATAGACCTTCCTCTCCATCACTTGCTTGTAAAACTTCATAGCCCTCATTTTTTAAATAAATGGTGATTAGATCCCTAATTTCTTTTTCATCATCCACTACCAGTATCGTTTCTTTCGTCATACTATCCCACCAATTTCTAGATTAATAATTTATAGTTAACCATTATTTCTCTTTACTTTTAACATTTTCGATAATTTTCGTTTATAACAATAATAAATAATCCACCCGAACATAACGATTATGCCAAAATATACACCATATTGCGTAGCAAGCCTGCCAATCAGTTCCATTTGTTTTCCAAAGAAAAAGCCAAGTGTAAAATATATCATTGTCCATACAAAGCCCGCTGTGTAAGAATACAATGCATAAATTTTAAATGACATGTTATTCATGCCAACTAAATAAGGAATAATGTGCCTAACTACTGGAATAAAATAACTTATCACTAAAGCAAAATGCCCGTACTTGCTGATCATGTCCTTTGATTTTATAAGGTATTTAGCTTTGTTCTTCTTCACCAATTTATCAAGAACTTTAAGACCAAACGCTTTTCCAAGGACATACCCTAACGAAAGCCCTGATACAACACCTAGGTAAGTTAAAATAAAAGCCGGAATAACACCCATTTTTTCTAAAGATGACAAAAACCCACCACTCATGACAATCATCTCATCAGGAATGGGCATGCCGACGATGCCAAGCCAAAGGCTAAAAAATAACGCAAAATAACCATAATGTTCAATAAATGCCATTAAATCTTGTAGTTCCATTACTTACTTATCCTCTGACTTCCTTTTTTGCAACTTAACACATAGGCAGGTGGAAGATTCACCCAAACCTTTTTCAATGAAATGTCGTCAAAAAATTTTTGGATAAAGGATTTTCTAATGAGTGAATATTGAAAAGTAATAAATTCACCATTCTCTTCCAATGTGTCATGTACACTATTTAAAATTCGAGACGATACTGCCGGTTCCAAAGAGGTAAAAGGTAAGCCTGATAATATATAGTCTATTTTTTTAATATGTAATGACGTCACATACGTACGTAGATTTTCAGCAGATCCATGTATGACAATGACACTTGAATCATCTTGATATTTTTTCTTTAATGCAGTAGAAAACACTTCATTATTTTCGATTAGCACGAGTTTCGTTTGCTGTCCTTTTCGTTTGACAATCTCTTTTGTAAAAGAACCTGTGCCAGGTCCTAATTCAACAATACATTGTGCTTCATGACAATTAATGGATTCCACCATTTTTTTCGCTAATAATTTCGAACTCGGTGAAATCGCGCCTGTATTTTTTGGATGTTTAATAAATTCGGTAAAGAATGTTATAAATTGCATCTACTAACTCCCTGTATTATGTCTTGTAAGATAACTCTTACTATAGGGAGCATTTCTTAATAAATTGTATGGGTATTTCTTAAGTTTTTCTTAAGTGCCAAAAATAACAATTTTTTGTAATCATAAACAGGTCATTTTATCTATACACTTTATGTAAGTGAATTATCTCTTTTTTATAAGCAGCTAGAAATTATTTCCCTCTTAAAATAGGCATACAATTGCATTCACTTGAATAGAAACCTATATAGAGAGAAATGTAAATCTAGCTAAAGAATAATAAAGTGGGGTGTAAAAGAATGCTTAAAATAAGTAATGCAAAAGAGATGGTACTTGAAATTGTGCAACATGATCCCCTTTTTATCGTTATACAACATACGCCATTAGAAGAACAACTTTATAGTGATGTCTATTTAACACATATTCATGACAAAGAGCATTACTCCATCTCGGAGGTTGCCAATTGGTTTGAAATTACTGATGCGATGCTCCGCTATTACATCAAACCATTTGAGCAATATATTTTTGATAACACCACGATTAATCCGATCACTAATATACGTTTAAATCTCTCTGCCATATTAAGGCTACGCATGATTCTGCTGTTGAAGGACGAATACCGAGTGAAAGGTCTAAAACAGCTTTTAGGTATTGATGAAGATGGACAGCTCCTCAAACATCAAATAACGGCAACAACACTCGCTTCTACGGACGAACTGGCCAATAAAGTCGATGTGTTAGGGAATGTGTTGCAGCAAATAATGCAAACAGGACTTTTTGATATGCAAACAAGTGATAAACAAGGTATTTTTCAAATTTCGATTAACCAAGATTTTCTCGCACAAAATATGCAATCTCTTTCCACCGAGTCAAATCATCAAATTATTGAAATTCAAAAAGAAACAGCAGACCTAAAAGATGAAAATGAAAATCTGCAAAAGCAAATACTAGAGCTACAAGAGGGTAGTGTGAAGGATATTGTCAAAAAAATTCGTGAGCGTCATATAGAAAATGAAATTGTATCGACATTACGGACAGAAGCTTTACAGCAATTTTCAACGCACAATAAGGCAGGATTTTTCGCTAAAGTTTTCCGTTCTTCTCAAATCGACATGGAAAAAGAACAATTTGTTGTAGGCTATATTTCGCAACATTTAGAAGAACGATTAGAGAAGGCTTTAAGTGCTTACTATGAAACATAAACCGGTTATTGGTGCCGGTTATTGGTGCCAGGCACCCAAACAATTTCCACACAATTTGATCACTTCCTGATTGCCTGGCACCCAACCAACTGGCTCTTAGATTGCTATAAGCTAGTCAAATGACGGAAAAAGCGTAATATGCGAAAGTGGATAGTCGCTAGTTCTTCAACATTAAAATCCTTGTCATCACTTTCTAACCATTCCTGTATCACACCTAGTATCGCTGATGTTAGAAAGGCTTGAAAATATTGCCTAAAGACCGGATCTAACACTTCAGCCTGAATTAAAGAGAGTTTTTATAATAAGTTATCACTAAAGACTTTCTTCATCCTCTTACTAAAATCCGGACTCCCCTGCTCCCCAAGTATTACGCGAAAAGCTGTTGCATGCTCTTTAATAAAGTGAATGACAACGACAAATGGTTGGTAAAGTTGTCCGTTCTGTAAGGTGTGAAAGGCTTCTAGTGGTTGAACCTTTTTTACATAGCTCTCCAGTCCACTTAATAGCTCCTGCTGTAAATCCTCCATTACTTCAAATTTATCTTGATAATGGATATAAAAGGTTCCGCGGTTGATATTGGCTGTCAATGCGAGATTTTTTACGGTTACTCGTTGGAAACCTACTTCTTCCATTTGTATCAGTAATGCCTTTTTGATGGCTTGCTTCGTTTCATAGTTCATTGTTTCATGCACTGACATGAAGAACTCCCTCCTTTGGTGCCTGGCACGCAAACAATTTCCACACAATTCACTTAACACTTTTTGTCATTGTGTTTATTGTATTTGCGTATATGCTAACGTAAAATTTTAATTGTATCAACACTGTGTTCAGTAAAGGAGAGTTGGATATGGGAGAAAATGCGATTACGTTAAGCGCCATCGAAAAACGTTTTCATCAGAAAGAAGTCATTGCCCCCCTTTCCTTAGAAGTTCCAACAGGGCAACTAATCGGTCTGCTTGGTCCTTCTGGCTGTGGGAAAACGACGTTAATCAAAATGATCATGGGGATGATAAAACCCGATAATGGGCGTATCCAAGTATTAGACTATGTAGTACCTCATAAACAGCTTCTCATAGACATTGGCTATATGGCACAATCGGATGCGCTTTATATCGATTTAACAGGTGCTGAAAATCTTCATTTTTTTGCCAAGCTATACCGCTTATCGAAAAAAGAGCGCGTGGAACGTGTAGCGTACGCTGCAAATCTTGTTCGTTTAACAGAGGATTTAAATAATAAGGTAGTGAATTATTCAGGTGGTATGAAGCGAAGACTGTCACTAGCGATTGCCTTAATACAAAATCCTAAGCTGTTAATCTTAGATGAACCAACAGTTGGCATCGATCCAGTATTGAAAAAAGAAATTTGGCAGGAGCTTATTCGCCTGAAAGAAAAAGAGCATAAAACCATTTTAGTGACGACGCATGCGATGGACGAGGCAGAACGCTGTGATCGATTAGCCATGCTAAGAAGTGGACAGATATTGGCACAGGGCACACCGCAAGAGTTAAAAGCACACTATCAGGCACAAGATTTTGACGAAGTGTTTTTAAAGGCTGGAGGTGCTATCGTATGAGAATTGGCGCCATTGTGACAAGAATTATTCAGCAGATGATGCGCGATAAACGTACACTTGCACTGTTGTTTTGTGCACCGCTTCTTGTGCTATCCTTAATGTACTTTATTTTTAATAGCGATGAGTCAGAGGTAACGCTTATCGTATCACATGGTCCTGCACAACTAATTGAAAAACTTGAAGCTGCGGATTTTCATGTGATCGAAGATGATAATGTGACAATTACTCAATTAAAAGACAATCAATATGATGCATGGCTAGATATCCAGCAAAAACAAACAAAGTTGACATTATTAAATGATGATCCTTCCGCTGCTAAAGCTTTGCAAATGAAGCTTGCACAAGCACTACAGCCCGAGCAGGCTTCGTCGATGACATTCGTCACTGACTATGTATACGGTGACGAAGATACAGCCATTTTTGATATTTTTAGCCCTATGCTCATTGGCTTCTTTGTATTCTTTTTCGTCTTTTTAATTACAGGCATTGCGTTGTTAAAAGAACGGACTTCTGGAACATTAGAGCGATTACTAGCGACCCCCATTAAACGTTCTGAAATTGTTGCCGGTTATTTGGTGGGATATGGTCTGTTTGCCTTGGTTCAGACGATTATTATTGTACTTTTTGGCATCTATGTACTCGATATTGTTCATGTGGGCTCCATCTGGCTCGTGCTTCTTATCAATAGTTTAGTAGCCTTAGTGTCATTATCATTAGGGGCGCTGCTATCAAGCTTTGCTGCCTCAGAGTTTCAGATGATGCAGTTTATCCCGCTTGTCATTGTGCCGCAAGTATTCTTTTCTGGCATCTTCCCGCTCGATAGTATGGTTGAGTGGTTACAAAATATTGGTCGTATCATGCCTCTTTACTATGCAGCAAATGCCTTAAATGGCGTGATGTACAAAGGATTTACTTTTAGTGAAATTCTAGTTGATTTATTGGTACTTGCAGGCTTTGCTCTCCTATTTATCCTATTAAATATTATTAGCCTAAAAAAATATCGTTCATTATAATAAATCTCCACAGGTTCTGCCAGTTCGCACTGAGCAGGACCTTTTTATTGTCATTTCAAAGTGTTCATAAACAAAAATAGAAAATTGTACCACTTTTCAAAAGCAATCGACTACAGATTAATTTATAATAATCTTACAAGTTAATCGAAAAACAACCATTCGAATTTTTGTAGCGGGTCATGTCCGCACCAGGGGTCATTCATAAAAAAAGGGGTGTAAACATGAATACTATTATAGAATTGCAAAACATCTCTAAACAATATAAAGGCAAGAAAGTTTTAGAGAACATTTCATTGTCCGTTTATGCGCATCAGATTGTGGCACTTGTAGGAAAGAATGGGTCAGGCAAGAGCACGCTACTGAAAATTATAGGAGGCTTAGCGCATCCAGACGCCGGTGTAATTGACAAGCATCTACCATCTCTAAACATCGGGTACGTGCCAGAGGTAACCCCTTCTCAAATCCTATTTACCCCACAAGAGTATCTGTATCATATGGGCACAATTAGTGGCATGTCTAGGAAGCAATTACAGCAACGAATCGATTATTTACTGACTATTTTTAATATGCAAGAGGCTCGCCATACGCGGATTGTCCATTTTTCTAAAGGCATGAAGCAAAAAATCATGATTATGCAGGCCATGCTTGAAGAAAGAAATCTCCTTATTTTGGACGAACCATTATCAGGTCTTGATGCTAAGGCACAAAGTGATTTAGAAGATACACTAGCCTCTCTAAAAGACAATGGCTTAAGTATCTTGTTAACTTGCCACGAAACAAAATTACTAGAAAATCTCGTAGATCGGGTTTTAGTCATTCAAAATGGGCAAGTTAGTCAAACGAATCCATTACATGATACAGAAAATCACCAAAATAGAGTAATTTTTGAGATTTCCAGTCTAAAGTCACTGGAAGAACTATTGCCTTTTATTGAAATTCAACAACAGCGTTCCTTAAATAATGACATAAAGGAACTAATAGTAACTGTTAAACAAGAGGATACAAACACACTCTTATTGGCATTGCTTCATCAAAATGCCTCCATTAAACAACTACTGCCTACAAATCGGAAGAAGGAAGAATTCTATACCCATTTCTAAATAAAGGGGAACTATAAACCGAGATGAAAAATTTATTGTGCTATCAATGTATCAATTATTTAAGAACTAAAAACTATATTCCACCTTTTTCAATTTTCATTTTGTTTATTGTGGTGAATTATACGTTTGTGCCTAATCCCATATTAGATAGTTATTCCTTTACATCAATCATGCTGTTCTTTCTGATGGGTTGGTTTACAATCACCGTATTTCACACTGAGGAAGAAGGGCAAAAAGTCATTACCATACTCCATTCTAAAGGGCAAAGTGCGTATAACAGGTCACTTTTTATTGTTTGTGTAGCTATCGCTTTTTGTCTAAGCACGGTGTCAGTGATTTACCCTACTCTGATTGGAGCGTTTAGTGAACCGCCAAGCGTATTACATCTACTAATGGGCTTTCTATCTCACTTTAGTCTGTCTGTCCTAGCTATAGCACTCTCGGCAATATTTACAAGAGAACTCATAAGAGACAGGCAAAATACTTGGTGGGGCGTTCTTAGTATCCTCATTATAGCTGTTGTAATTGCCACGTTAAAAAATGTAATCCTACAAGTGAAAGGTCTTATTTGGCTGCTCCCCCCTGTTCATCTAGTTTTAGAAATGATGAGCTCAGACGACAGTTTGAAATATATACCCACCGTTTTTTACTGGCAATTTGCTTGGATTTTTATTTATAGCATGTTATGGATCGGATTATTCTTTTTCTTCTTGCGTCACAAACGAAAATGGTAATCGTGTAAATTTGACAATAAAGGATTCAACGAACCATGCTTAAGAAATCCAAAGTGTTAATTGTTGAAGATGAAGATGATATTGTCAAGATAGTTAAAGATTATCTGCGTGTGCACAGCCAATATGTCTAACTCTGTAGAATTACAGCTGCCGACGTATCATGCAGACTACTCATCCTCCGAAATCAAGATGATTAATTTACAAAATGAAACTTTAGCAGACCATGTAGTAGATAATTGTAGAGTAAAAAAAATGCCCTCATTGCTGAATGATGGGGGCATTTATAACGTATAAGCCGATTTACATAAAGGTAATGTATATCTATTATGACTTATTAATTTGATTTTATAGGATTCTAGATTTTTTTACGTCAATCCGTAAGCCTCTTTCTATGTGTGGCAACAGGTTACATTTTTAATTCTTTTATCCCTTCTTTCAATGTGTCTGCGTCTACTTTTAATGTTCTCCAGCTGTCTTTAGCTGCATTCAAATTAGGCAGTAAAAATTTGAATTTATTTTGATCGGCTTTTTCAGCTGCATTCTCAATATGTCTCAGCACGCCCGTATATTGAGAGTCTAAGTCATTCCATTGCGCAGACATATAAGTAAGAGCATTAATCGCATCATCGAGTGCATTATACATCTCACTAATACTATTATGTGCAACTCCAACTACACGGTTTAATGTTATTTTGTAATCAACTGTCTGTTGTAATTGTTTTAATAAAGGTTCTAATTGACTTAAATTCTCTTTTGCTATCCCCAGCATAATACCTCCGGCAATCAATGTAGGAATAGTAGGTACAGCTATTGTTATGATGCCATCAGATTCTAATTTTTTATAATAGTTTACTGATTCTAAAACTTCATTTAGGCGCTTTTGATCATCCTCAACCGCAGCCCCTTGGTTTTTTAAAATCGTCTGTAAGAGATCTTTATTATTTCCAAATGCTCTAACATCTTGGCCAATAGCGTCCCTTAATTTAATTAATTCGGCTATTAATTGTTGTGCATATTTTTGATTTAGTTGAATTTCACCTTGTAAATCAGAAATTCCTTCTATTAACGTCTCTCCATCTGCTGTATTAATGGCCTCTACAATTATGTCATAATAATTTTCAAATTTTGTATCGTATTCAATAATACCTGTCAATGTATCTATCAGCTGTTTTTTTACTTTTGTATCCCATGTAAGAGCGTGTGCTCTTGCATCCTTTTGATCTTGTACAATATTACCAGGTAAATCTGGATATCCATTAATATTAATACCTTCAAAGTTCACATCTGGATTCTTAATTAACATATAAGAATAGGCATTCATAGATTTCGCAAAAAGTCCTGCCTTTTGCAAGGTTTCTTTCATCTTCACTTCGTTTGCAGAAAGAGACGTATCATCATTGTTAGTTTGCTCAATTTTGCTTGTAACTGCAAAAGCTGCTACTGGTGAGACTACAGAAGATGTTGTCAAGGTTAAAGCCGCAGATACAGCGAGTAGTTTGTAAAGAAGTTTATTATTCATTGTAAATTCCTCCTATCTATTTTTAATTCGTTAGTTCTTGTGTAAAAGCAATGTCTTTTGCAATAAACTCTGCATCTTTATGGATATCATTCCAGCTTTGTTTGGCTGCTTTTAAATCATCAGGTATTAAAGAGAGCTTATGGTCTTGCATTTGATCGATATTATCATATAAATCTTTATAATTTGCCCCCATTGTATGCCATTGAAGTTGAATATTTGTTAGAGACATTATCGCTTGATCTACTGTCTGATACAGATATGTCAGAGTGTCTTTTGTGTTAGTAAGTGAAATAACCGCTTGATTAGCAAGATCGGCTTTCATGCTTAATTCTCCGATTCTATGTGAAATTTCGTTATAGGCGTTCATGTGACTAGACGCCACAACACCAGCTGCTGTACCTAAACCAATGCCTGCTGCACCGAGAGCTGTAAGGCCACCCACAACAACTGGTGTCGCAGTACCACCAGTCACAACAATTACGACCCCTCCCGCAATAGTGCCAATAACTAAAATAGTCGCTCCCAATCCACCACCAATTGACCATGCTAATACATTGTCAAAATGTGCTTGCTGAGTAGCACGTAGTTGCTCAATTTCAGCTTGCAGTTGTGGAACCAGAGCTTGTTTTCCCGCCAATATTGCGGTTAACCCACCCTTGCCATCTGGACCACCCACATTATTTTTAAAATCTATAGTATTTGTATACAATTTTGTTTTGAAAGCTTCTAACATCTTAATGACTTCTGTCACTTCTTTTGAATTTATATCAATTGTACTGACTAAATCACTTATGCCTTCTTTTAGGCCTTCCTTATCTTTCTTTTGTGCAAAATCTACTAATGTGTCGTAATAATTCTGAAATTGTTCATCGTAATTGACAATATTACGCGCTGTCTTTTGAATCTTTGGTTTCGCTGTATCTAACCAATAATTTGCATTGATTCGAGATAGCTCCTGATTTAGGTGAATATTTTTAATTAAATCTCCCCCTTCTGAACCTAAATCAATATTAGATAGATTTACATTCGGTTGTTTAATCATTGTTTTCGCGTACAAATCCATCACAAGAATATGAGATCCTGTTTCAGCCAACGCTTTCTTCAATCCTTCTGGTCCTAGTTCATAATTCCCGTTTTTTTGTTCTTGAGCAATCTGTACTTGAACGTTCTGTTCTTGTGCAAGAGCATGAATAGAATTACTGTTAGTGGCAGTTATAACCGTTGCTAGAGTGACCACGGTCAACACTTTATATGGAAATTTTTTCATACTTTTTCCTCCCAATTTTTCGATAGGTCAATATAATTTTCTCAAATGCTAACGATTAAAATTTATTCACCTGTTCCTCAAGTTGACTTATGACATTTTTTAATCGTCTTAATGTATCTTTTTGAGACTGATTGCTAGTAGTATCAACATCCTTATATAACGTTGAGATACTATTTTTCATAAGATTCAAATCTTCTTTATAGCGTTTCATTAGGTCAAGTTCTACCTCCACTTGGTTAGCAAATGTATGCAAATCATGTTGCACAAGAAGAAGCATAGATTGTTGTAAATCTGCTATTGTTAGTTTCGTTGTTAGGTCATATAATTTTTGGTTTTGCTTCTCTAAATCATCTAAATATGCTCGCTGTTCCGCCATTAGTTTATTTACTTCAGCAAAGGTACTAAATGTTTTTTTGATTTTTTCTGGGTCAATTGCTTTCATCAGGTCGTACTCTTTCGTTTTTGTAGCTGCAGCTGCAGCAATTTCACCTTGTTTGTTTTTCTCAATTGCTTCACGCGCTTCTTTTTTGGCAGCTTCAATCTCTAGAGCAGACATACCCTTGTCTTTTGCTTCTTGCTCTGCTTTTTTCTCTGCTTCTAAAATAGCGTTGTTAATTTCTTTTCCTTTGTTATACGCTGCTGCCGCTGTTTGAGCAGCTGGTTCAAGAATATCTTTTGAAAGACTATAAATTTCTTGGAATATTTTAAGGCCTTGTTCATTTAAGGCTCCTGGTACCAATGCTATTTGCTGTAAATTATGTTGAATAGATTTTTGAGTAGCTAGTAATTCATCTTTAAGCTTGTCTATTTTCCCTGTTCCCTCTGCACTTAGTATCCCCTGCGCTTTTGTCACATCAGTATCGAGCTCTTTAAGCTTTTTATCGAGCTGTAATTTTAGATCTGTTAACTCATTGATTTGGAGTTGCGCGTTGTCTTGGTTTGTCATCATCATTTCTTCAAGGACTTCCAGCCTATCCAGGAAACCTTCTTTATCTTCCTGATTGTCTACAAATCCTTTTAATGTTGGATAATAGCTATGAAATTTTGTGACAAATCCTTTACTTTTTGAATTTAGGAGTATTAATTTTGGATAAAGTTCCGATGACCATTCTTTCATATCTTGTTTGATGAGGAATTGCGCTGTATTTAAAGCTGGTACTTCCGCTAACTGAACATTAGGTTTCATTAAAGCTTGGTCTATATACATTTGAATCAATTTAGATTGTGCACCTAATTTTCTTAATGATGAGGAAAGAGCTATGTTCTCTTCTTGAATCTCTGCTTGCACTATAGGCGTTGCAAAAGTATGAATAGGAAGAACTCCCGAAGCAACTATGGATGTAACCATCAATCCTGTAATTATTTTCTTTTTCATTGTGTTTACCTCCCCTGTATAATTTTCATCATAAAAATTTAGTCGATTTCTTACACATTTTGAGCACCCCAATATACTGATAGTTTTAGGAAAAGCTCTGCTTGGAATAACGTTTTCCTATGATGTAAATTTTAGATATATTCACATTTTTTGGCAAACAACAGTGAAAATAATCTATTTTATGTACAAAATAGATTATTTTCACTGTTATTTTGATTTTAAAATAGATTAATATGAACAAAATCAATTTAAATATGTCATAATTTGTGGAAAATTATGAGATAGAAGCTAGAAAAATGACATATTTTTAGTTCTAGTGTAAAAACTAGGGAAACTGAAATGAATTTAGCGTTACTGCTAGTAATTACTCTAGACAGGACGTATTTGGTTTGGATAACAAATAAAAATATTATCTACCTGATATGATTAAATTAACTGTAAGAGGTACCTACAATACAACTTCCCTTGAGTCATATATCAGTTATGTGTTGGATCCATCAGTATGGAGCAGAGGAGCCAAGTTATAACTTTCTAACAAAGGAACTGTTTGTAAAGAGCTGACAACATATGTGAAAGTTACAGGTAAGTTGCTAATTTAGAGCTGTTGATTCAACAGGAAATAATTGATTTTAAAAAACAACGTTCATAACTTAGCCAAGTACATTTCAAAAAATCTAAGTAGTTTTTTCAGTTTCAAAGCCTCGAGAATCACTAGAAACAAAGAAAAATAAAGAACCAATTGCCGATTATCGATTGGCAATTGGTTCTTAGATTTTAGGTGTTTAGTAGACGCTGATTAAAACATACCACCATCTTTAATCTCTTTCGTTTATTCGCATGTTCAATCACTAAATCTGTAACAAATTTTTGTACATCATATCTGCATATGCTTGATATCCATGTACGGAATCGCCCATACAAATGATTTTCCAGCTTTTCAAATTAGCGTTATTTTTAACTTCTACATGAAGTAATTTTTAAGTTATGTATATTAAAGGGACGGACGTGTAAACTAATCCGTCCATACTATACCCTCTCTAAGTAACCGAGTAGATCCTCTTAAATTTTGTGTGTTTCAAAGAATGCATGCAAAGGCTATGCTCAAATGAATTGTGCGGTCCTTTCACTTCAAGATTGGACTTTCATCCAGCGCGCATTTCTCCCTTTTGAAATAAGTTTAATTTCACCTACTAATTGCAAATCAGATAAAGCTTTACTAATTGTACTTTCGGCTATATCTGGATAAATGCTACGAATGCATTCTTTTGTAAAAGGTTGTTTTTGATTATGAATAAAATTCTGAATTCGCTCTATCTTCGTATGCCTACATATAGAATCCAGTACTCTGTTATGTAGATTTTTATAAGCCTCTAAAATAATAGTTAAGAAATTTTTTAACCAGAAGCTAGTATTATGCCCATTACAGTACCAATTAACCGATGATTTATAGATGGCTTCATAGTATTCTGACTCTCTATTCTTTATATATTCATCTAAACAAACATATTTTACAAATGTATGTCCGCTTTTGACTAATAGTAATTGCATTAACATAAGTGTTAATCTACCATTACCTTGACTAAAAGGGATAATACAATAAAGATTCAATATAAAACGAGCTATCAATAGAAGTGTAGGTATCTCTTTTTTACAGTTTAATAAATTGTACTGGTTGCATAATTGTTCTACAGCCATTGGAATATTTTCAGGTGGAAGAGGACGATAAAAAATCGTGTGCATCCCTTTTTCAGGAATTCCTGGGATAGAAAATGGCTTTTGGCGCCATTTTGCACTGTCAGAGGTATTAAAATGAATTAATTGAAAATGCAATTCTTGTATAGTATCTGGACAAATAGAAAAAGTACAAGATTTTTTATGTACAAGCGTCAGGGTTTCATAATAACAAAATATCGCATCTTCCGAAATTGATTGGGGTATCATATCATCTAAAATAAGTTCTTTTAATCGCTTA
Organism: Lysinibacillus parviboronicapiens; assembly: GCF_003049575.1. Lineage (GTDB taxonomy): Bacteria > Bacillota > Bacilli > Bacillales_A > Planococcaceae > Lysinibacillus > Lysinibacillus parviboronicapiens. The sequence goes on from NZ_PYWI01000014.1 coordinate 107,226, forward strand.
TTTGAAACTTTTATATCCTCATAAACTGAAATATAGTTTTTTATGTAGTGTAGGGGTATAGCTTTTTCAAGCCTTGTGAATATATCAGGTCTTTGCTCTTGGTAAGCGGTCAACTTTCCTTTATATTCACTAATTTCACTAACTAAGTTTATAAGTTGTTGCTCACTATTTATGTACTGGTCTTCGAAAAAATTTCTCATTTTGTTCCTCCTTTCTGGGAAATCATTTTGCTTTTCCTTTGTTACAATCATACATAGTATTATTTTCAAATGCGAATCTTCACTAAATTAAACAAAAATGCCAAAAATAATATCGTTTATTATTCTGTATTTGTTAATTCAGGGTATAAATGTAGCACTAGTGTGAGATAAATACGCATAATTCTTATCGGCAAATTCGTTTGAATATTAAAATGTCACAAAAATTAATAAATAGACCTATACATTTTAGAATGTGTAATTATTCCCTTAAAGGACGATGTGAAAAAAGACATAATTATAGTCAATTAGACTGTAGAAAGTAAGATAAATCAAGTCCAGAAAAAGCCACTCGCTTGGCGCAGGAGTCTTCTTGCTTTTTGCTCTCTAAGGAATTAAGACGTGTTGTGCGATGATGTCGAAAAACTTACAAAATGAACGAACAACTTAAAATGACGCCGATTGATCAAGTGGTTCCCAAGAACAATTAGTTCGCAAATTAGAAGTTGCGATTGATTTTTCATTCATTTATTCAATTAAAAACACTATAATTTTCTTCTGACAGCACTGTTATATTATTTCTTCTAAGTAAGGCAGTCGTAACACCTACTCCAACTAATTTTGTGCTACTAAAATCACCGCTATAAATCACAGCACTCCCACATGAAGGACTATACTCTTTTAATATGACTGTAGTAGCGCCTACTTCTTTTGCTTTCTGTAATGTCGCGTAGGCACCTTTTACGTACAGTTCTGTTACATCCCGACCAGATTTTTCTAACACAAACGCTTTACCGTTTAGGACGTCTTCGCCGTCTCCTCCAACAATTTCAGCTGGTTCTCGTGGTGTAGAAAAGCCGCCCATTAATTCGGGACACACCGTCACAGCCGCATTTTCTCTCACAAGCCGTTTGATTTTTTCGTCTAAACTATCTGTCCCATTATACCGAACCTTTAACCCTGCTAAACAAGCACTTATTAAAATCATACATGCACCTCATTTCCTTATCACTCTAGTTATGTAGTACGTTTCATCTACTTTAACTAAAAATCCGTCAACAGCTTGTGACACAAACTTTCATATTGATCTGAATGCTTCCTTCCCCAACTCTTTTATTAACGATTGGGATACTTCAACCATTAATTGTAGAAATATTTTTGTAAGGTGCAATAGAAATTTACAGGCTTATTCAAATGATAAACTATATTAATAGCACAACCCGTTTATCGGCTTGTTCTACTATTTTGTTATAATTAATGCTAACAAAATCAAAATAAAGTATTACTCCTTCGAACTAAGTAAAGCTTACATCCACTAGGCTATGGATACTTCTTCAGTTTAACTACATAACATGAAAAGCTGGAAAAAACATAGTTGACTCTACGATTGGTTTTATTCAAATGAGTGTAAAATTTTATTGCTAAATAGGGATTTTCCGGCATAGAGGGGCGTTTGAAATGGCTAGGTGGAAATATTGAAAAAGACAAAACACCGCTAGTTTGTGCCTTTCGAGAAATCAGAGAGGAAACACCTATCAAAATTGCAAGTGAAACATACAGAGGAAAGGTGACTTGGACAGACGAAGCAACTATTTAGGTGATACGTATGCTATTATTGCTGAGTTATCACAATCATATCTATACAATACCCCTATTAAAGTTGATGAAGGAATTCTTGATTGGAAGGATATATCATGGATACACCATCCCAACAATTTAGGTATAGCCGATGTTAAATATTATTTACCAATTATGCTGAATGGATCCATCAACTACGAATACAAGTTTACCTATACATTGTTAGGGTTTACAACCGCTCCATTACAACAGCTTTGACTATTTCGTTCAGAAAAACAGCAAGGCTTCTACAATTACGCCTTTCTTCATAAATGGTAAAAATCCGCTTCGTTTTCAACGATATGATTCGCAGAAGACTATTACGGATTTTTACCTTTACAGCAAGACATAATAGATTACTTCAAAGCATTTCCTTTTTGGAACAGCCTTTTGATTTGCAATACTTGCAGTAGCTAAAAAATTCCCCAGATTTTATATCCTTGGCTGGGCAAAATGCATTCTACACATAAACCAATTGAACGCTGTTTTTTGCATATCATCATAAATACCCCACAAGTTATCGACGCAACGTAATTCAACATTTCGTTTAATTTGTTCTTGCAAGAGATCAACCACTTCAAATTTGGCGATAGGTGTTTGTGTTGTTTCACTTACATAGTAGCCTGCATTTTCATCCTGTAGTGTGAATTGCTTGATATCAAATTCATACAAAAATAATTTAGTATTTTTCATTCTAGTAAACCATTTCTTTTCTATAACGACTACATGTGTACATGATGTTGACGTTAGATATGTTCGTTTATCTATTTCAGTAGTGTTTGCACCACTATGAAAGCAAACACGAGGACAATTTCTGTTAAAAAATTAGGTAAACATTTATCATCTATAGCCCATACAAGTCCTTTCGTGAAATCTAAATCCGTTCGAGTAGGCACTCGGGGCTGAAACACTTGTATATCACTTTCTTCACTTACATGGAAAATCCGCACATGGCCTACCCCCTTGAACTATATATTCTTACCTCTATTTTCTTAGTTTGAACACGATGAAATCCGCACAGTGTAGATCCTCTTCGAATTGAGGATACTTACCTAGCATTTCCTTAGAAGGCATAGGCTCAATAACGTCTTCCAACGTAAACCCTATTTTGATAATGGCTTTTATATAGCTCGTTAATGTTCGATGATAAAATACAATCTTTTCATCTGAATCTATTGGGAGTCTTTGATCATATACGCCTTCATAGAAATAACGCTGGACCTTCCAATATTGTTTATTCACTTGCTCATTTCGCTCCCATCCACTATTAGGTGTGATAAAACATGGATGAAGAATTGAAAAAATAAAAGAACCTCCTTGTTTTAAAAGACGGTACATCTCGCTTAATGCTGCCTCGTAATTTTCCAAATCTTGCAGTACCATATTCGAGACAATCATATCGAATTGTGCATCCGTTAAAAAATCGAGCTTCTCACAATTCCCCTGTTTATAGACAATAGCCTCCTTACTCGTCGTCCTTTCTTTGGCAATTTCGATCATCTTTTCGGCATAATCAACGGCAGTCATCATAGCTCCTTGTTTAGCAAGTATTCTGCTTAGATAGCCCTCTCCACATCCTGCATCTAAGAGCTTTTTTCCTTGTACATTGTCTAGCAATGAAAAAATCGCTGGATTTAACAGTACCTCACGGTGAATGCCACCATGCTCATCATAGCTTGCTGTGAAACTTTCTGCATGGCGATTCCAACGCTTAATGGCCTCGTCAGTTGTCATTTTTTTTTCCATAGTACGCCCTCTTTTCTACTTAATCGTAACATTACGTTTCTTGTGCACACCCTTATTTTTTCATATTCAAAAAAAAAGAACTAGACTTATAATTTATTTTTTTATATCATGTAGATAGAGGCACGCCATCTTTAAGAAAAAATCAAGCCAGAAATCCATAATCGGATTTCTGGCTTTTCAAATTGGTCTAACTATAATGGCTCTCTAGCCAACTAAGGACTAGATTGTGTGTCAATAGCAATTGTTTTTTCTAGTGTTGCCAGACGCTTACCAGTTATCCATCTACCACATAGCATAACCATCAATGCAACCAAGATAATGGCTCCTGCAAATATGAGGGCTGCTTTGTAGCTACTGTAAACTGCAACTAGCTTGCCTGCGATAATTGGTCCGATAATTTGTCCAAATGCATAGAACGTTGTTAGTAAGGAAACAACGGCTCCACTTTGAGTTGGAAATAGCTGCCGTGCATAAGCAGTTGTTACCGTCACGATGCCAACAAATGTTAGACCAAATAAAAAGGACGACAATAATACGCTCCACACTGTTTGTGAAAATACGGGTAACAGGATACCAACTACTTGGAATATATACGCCACATACAACATTTTGATGGCCGAAAACTTCTCTAATAATACGGTCCACACAGGTGCTGAAGGGATTGCTGCTACACCGACGATGACCCAACTGTAGGAAGAGTAGGCTTGTAATGAGGGAATATTATGAATAATATCCACTAAAAAAGTACCTGTGATGATATAGCCTAGCCCCTCGAAGCCATATGCAGCAATGAGCCATGGCATAAAACCTCGTGACATTTTTGTTTCATAGGATTTCTTGACCTTCATGCCATCATGAACGTGTAAGTTTCTCCATAGCACGAACGTAATGATGAAAAATAGTGCCGATAAAATACCTAAACCTATCCAAGTACCTTGCCAAGCAAAACGCGCTTCAAAGTAAGGCACTAGTAAACCTGAAATAGCAATGCCCAGCCCGATACCGCTAAATAAATAGCCAGACCAGCGTGTTAACGATTGCTTCGCCAAATAATCCATAATAATGCTCGATGTTAACACAAAGATAAGTCCCCCTGTGATGCCTGCAATCAAACGCAGAACAAGCCACACCATGTATATTTCAATCATTCCCATTAGCACAACTGACAGCACATTCAAGACGACACTCAGCAGTAAAATATTCTTTCTATGTCGATAAATGAATCCAGCCCATAAGGCTCCTATAAAATAGCCAATATAATTACTGGATGCTAAAAACCCTGCCACTTCCAACGAAAAACCTGCATCATGGCGCATAAACGGGAGTATCGGTGTGAAAGCAAAACGACTTATCCCCATCGCTACAACTAGTAGTAGTACTCCGCCAAATAAAATTCCTATGTGCTGACGATTCATCCTGTCTCTTATACACATCT
>NZ_PYWI01000015.1 GCF_003049575.1 Lysinibacillus parviboronicapiens
AAAGACGATGAGGTAGATAGGTTCGAGGTGGAAGTGTGGTGACACATGGAGCTGACGAATACTAATCGATCGAGGACTTAACCAAAATGTTTGAAACATTCAATGCACCGTTTATCCAGTTTTGAAATAATAAGTTCTTTTAACTAAATAAGTGAAGTGATGATGGCAAAGAGGTCACACCCGTTCCCATACCGAACACGGAAGTTAAGCTCTTTAGCGCCGATGGTAGTTGGGGGCTTCCCCCTGCGAGAGTAGGACGTCGCTTCGCTTATTTTTTATGTGGAGGATTAGCTCAGCTGGGAGAGCATCTGCCTTACAAGCAGAGGGTCGGCGGTTCGAGCCCGTCATCCTCCACCATTTTTGCCGGTGTAGCTCAGTTGGTAGAGCAACTGACTTGTAATCAGTAGGTCGTGGGTTCGACTCCTATCGCCGGCACCATGTATTGCCGGAGGGGTAGCGAAGTGGCTAAACGCGGCGGACTGTAAATCCGCTCCTTAGGGTTCGGCGGTTCGAATCCGTCCCCCTCCACCAGTTTTTAATTCATAGGGGCATAGTTCAACGGTAGAATAGAGGTCTCCAAAACCTTTGGTGTGGGTTCGATTCCTACTGCCCCTGCCAATTAATTTCATGGCGGTTGTGGCGAAGTGGTTAACGCACCTGATTGTGGTTCAGGCATTCGTGGGTTCGATTCCCATCAGTCGCCCCATTTTAGAATATTGCAAGTTGTAAGCCAATGAATTTTGATTTATTATAAAAAGGTTCAGGTCTACAAAATCCACCATTTATATATTGTTACGGAGGTATACCCAAGTCTGGCTGAAGGGATCGGTCTTGAAAACCGACAGGCGGGTAACACCGCGCGGGGGTTCGAATCCCTCTACCTCCTCCAATTTATATTTTATAAATGGTGTTCTAAAAGCTCGGTATAAATAATATTGTCGTGGGGTGGAGCAAATCGCAATACGAAGATTGCGATTAACGTCGACGCAAGCAAAGCGTGGAAGACGTCATCTTACATTAAGCGTATCATCATGTTATTTATAACGATTCATATTATCGCGGGGTGGAGCAGTGGTAGCTCGTCGGGCTCATAACCCGAAGGTCGTTGGTTCAAATCCGGCCCCCGCAACCAAATGGTCCCGTGGTGTAGCGGTTAACATGCCTGCCTGTCACGCAGGAGATCGCCGGTTCGATCCCGGTCGGGACCGCCATTTTTATAATAAGAGATTCATGATAAGCAAAAAGATTGAAGAAGCAAACGAGTGCATGAAGGAGCGTACTTACAGTATGTGACTGAATAAACGAGACTGGCTGATAAAGATATTTGCAGCTTAGCATGGAACGTATGGGTCAGTAGCTCAGTTGGTAGAGCATTAGATTGAAGCTCTAAGTGTCGGCGGTTCGATTCCGTCCTGACCCACCATATGCGGGTGTAGTTTAATGGTAAAACCTCAGCCTTCCAAGCTGATGTCGTGAGTTCGATTCTCATCACCCGCTCCAAATGGGGCCTATAGCTCAGCTGGTTAGAGCGCACGCCTGATAAGCGTGAGGTCGATGGTTCGAGTCCATTTAGGCCCACCATTATTCCGAAGTAGCTCAGTTGGTAGTAGCACCTGACTGTTAATCAGGTTGTCGCAGGTTCGAGTCCTGCCTTCGGAGCCATGGCCCCTTGGTCAAGCGGTTAAGACACCGCCCTTTCACGGCGGTAACACGGGTTCGAATCCCGTAGGGGTCATCAAGCATGTAGCATGTTGTTGCTATATGCTTTTTTTTGATTTTTTTGTGTCCTACGTGAGTTTACGCCTACAGTTATAGATTGTAGAGGGGTATAACAATCTTTTTCATCATTCTTTAATAGAGATAAAGTCTAAGATTTTATAGTGGCAAAAATATAATTGAAAAAAGTATGAGCTTAAATTTGAACAAAGTATTTCATATATGCAATATGTATGTTTTCTAGTAGATTTTTTCATGGTGAATCCTGTGCCATTGTTCTAATATGAGAATAGATGGAGGAAATCGACATGAATTTACTAGAGGTACAGCGGTTTTTAGCACTTTATCAATCAGAACAAAATGAGTCCGAAACATGGCTGGCAAATAGATTACAACAGGTGGAATCTGAAGGGGAGTATAACCCGACAACAGAAGAATTAGTTTTTGGAGCACGGGTAGCATGGCGTAACAGTAATAAATGCATTGGTCGTTTATTTTGGCAATCGCTACATGTTGTTGATGCACGGGATATCTTAGATGAGCAGTCCATTTTTGAAACTTTGCTGGCACATATTCAGTATGCAACAAATGATGGGAAAATCCGTCCGACAATTACGGTGTTTGCACCAGAACGTGTGCGTATATGGAATCATCAGCTTATTCGTTATGCAGGCTATGAAACGCAAGAGGGAATCGTTGGTGATTCACATTCTATCGCTTTCACAAAAATATGCAAATCGCTAGGCTGGCAAGGTGAGGGAACAGCGTTTGATGTATTGCCCCTGATTGTGCAAGTAGATCAGCGAACACCACAATTATTTACAATCCCACCTGAATATATTTTAGAAGTCCCTATTCGTCATCCACAATATTCAAAGGTCGAGGCGCTTGACTTAAAATGGTATGCTGTACCAATTATATCGAGCATGCGCTTTCAGATGGCAGGAATTGATTTTCAAGCGGCACCATTTAATGGCTGGTATATGGGCACAGAGATTGGTGCACGCAATTTAGCCGATCACGATCGCTATAACATGCTACCAGCAATAGCAGAAATATTTGGGTTGGATATGACAAAGCAGGTATCACTATGGAGAGATCGTGCATTAGTTGAGTTGAATATTGCAGTGCTGCATTCCTTTAAAGAAGACGGCGTTAGCATAGTGGATCATCACACGGCAGCACAACAGTTTAAGCTATTTGAAGAAGCAGAAGAGAAGGCAGGACGAGAGCTAACAGGTAATTGGGCATGGCTAATTCCGCCACTATCGCCCGCTGCAACACATATCTTTCATAAGCCTTTCGTCAATGTTTACAATACGCCAAACTATTTTTATCAGAAGCCCCCTTACTGAATAGAACAGGCAGCACATCAGAAGCACATGAGCTGCCTTTTTTATTTAATTCACATATTCATTCTTAGATGCTCTCATAGAGCAGAAGAAGAGTAGTAATGCCACCACAACGAAGAGCCAGCCAGCGATGTTCCAGCCTCCAAATAAATCATGCAGATAACCAAATAAGATTGGTCCAACTGCTGCTAGTAAATAACCAATAGATTGTGCAAAGCCAGATAAATCAGCTGCTTCGTAGGCCGTGCGTGTACGTAGAGTGAAAAACATCATGGCTAACGCAAATGAAGCTCCCCCGGCTAAGCCAAGAAGCATCATCCAAAGAACTGCAAGACTTGTCCATTCCATTACTAAACCAATAAAGCCAATAACATAAAACACTGTAAAAATTATGACAAGAGGACGTTGGGATTTCATTTTGCTTGCAATAATAGGTACAACTAGCGCCATAGGTATCTGTGAAAACTGCATTGTTGAAAACATCCAGCCAGCACGATCGGCAGCGAGTCCTTGGGCAATATAAATTTCAGGTATCCATGCCGCCGTTGTATAAAATATGAGTGATTGTAACCCCATTGCCCCCGTTACAGCCCAAGTTACCGGTGATTTCCATAATGGTATACGCGCTTTCGTAGATACGAAAGCAACTTCGGGTTTATTCGATTTTAATTGTGGTATCCAAACTATAATGGTAAAGACAACTAGAATAAGAGCTATTGCGAGAGCTCCTTGCCAACCAAGAAAAGAATTGGCTACTGGATAACTAACACCAGCCCCTACACCTGCTGACAGGTTCATAGACACTGTGAAGAATGCCATTAGTAAACCGACGTGGTAAGGAAATTTCAGTTTCAGTAAACCTGGTATAAGCACATTACCAAAAGAAATCGCAACCCCAATTAGTACGGTTCCGAGAACGAGTAGTGCAGTTGTACCAAGGGATCGAGTGATAATGCCAAATGCTAATAAAATTGTTGATAAAAACAATGTCAATTCTAAACCTAATTTGCGTGCAACGACTGGGGCAAATGGTGATATAATCGCAAACGCTAGTAATGGAATTGTTGTCAAAAAGCCGGCGAGTACGTTGGAAATGCCAAGGCCTTCACGAATGAAGGAAATAATTGGACCAACGACAGTTAGTGGCATCCGTAGTGTAGAAGCTATAAAAATAACACCAATGACAAGTAATAGCGTTTTTCCCTTCCAGCTAATTTTTTTGCTAGGATAAGTAGCATGTTCATTAGTTGCCAAAATAAGTCCTCCTTGAATTAAAACAATAATAATTCGAACAACTATACCACTTTACCACATTATTAAAAATAGTAGAAAATTCTTAAAATATTGAATACTACTATTGTTATTGAAATGTCTAAGGTCGTATGATAAACTGAGTAGCATCATAAATTTAATAATTATATGCCTCATGTTTGTATTGAGGTAGAGGTCGCGGTGTTTAAAAGTATGCTAACGGAAATGACAAGCATTAAAGATGTTAGCTGAAAGGAAATACCGCCGAAGTGTGAGGGGACTTGAAAACCTCATGCTGGGGCTGTTTCCGAAAGGAACAGAACTGTCACGTTGGAATGACGTGTTGCGCTATCATTTGAAAGAACTGGGGATTAACTTAGCCATCACAACGTTCATACGTTTATGTGATGGCGTTTTTTTATTTCTTTACGGTAGGTATGTGATTACCTACTGACTAAAGTAGAATCTCCGCTGACTGATAGGTACGCATTTTACTGTACCTAATTCGCCAATGTTATGATGTGCGAACACAATGGGTACAATTACGTCGAGGTGAATATGAGTACCTCTTATAAAAGGAAGGAAGCTTTAACGTGAGTGAAATAAAAGTTAATCAGCTTGGACATAAACCGCCAAAGCTAAAAAAAGAATTAAAAAGTCGTCATATAACAATGATTTCGCTAGGCGGCACAATTGGTACTGGACTATTTTTGGCAAGTGGTGGTGCCATTGCACAGGCAGGCCCTGGTGGCGCACTACTTGCTTACGCCTTAATCGGTATTATGGTGTATTTTTTAATGACAAGCCTAGGGGAAATGGCTGCCTACATGCCATCCTCGGGTTCGTTTAGTACGTATGCCAGTAAATTTGTAGATCCAGCACTAGGTTTTGCACTTGGTTGGAATTACTGGTATAACTGGGCCATTACGATCGCAGCAGAAATTGCAGCTGTCTCACTAATCATGAAATACTGGTTCCCAGATAGCTCGTCAGCACTTTGGACAGTATTGTTTATTGCTATAGTACTATCATTTAACCTTCTATCAGTAAAAAGCTACGGTGAGAGTGAATATTGGTTTGCAATGATAAAGGTTGCAACGGTTATTATCTTCATTATTGTCAGTATTCTGATGATATTTGGTATTTTGGGCGGGCAAGCACCCGTCGGCTTCACGAATTTCTTCATTAGTGATGGGCCTTTCCATGGTGGCTTCCTTGCTACATTTGGTATTTTCTTAGCAGCGGGATTCTCGTTCCAAGGGACAGAGCTACTTGGTATTACGGCTGGGGAAACAGATGACCCAGGGAAAAATATTCCTAAAGCAGTGAAATCTGTGTTCTGGCGTATTATCTTATTCTATATTTTAGCGATTGCAGCCATTGGGATGCTTATTCCGTTTACAGATGCACGTTTACTATCTGAAGACATTGCAGTCTCTCCATTTACACTAGTATTTGATCGATTAGGTATCGCCTTTGCAGCTTCACTGATGAATGCCATTATTTTAACAGCTATGCTATCAGCGGGAAATTCAGGGCTCTATGCGTCATCGCGTATGCTATGGCAATTAGCTGTTGATGGACATGCACCGAAAGTCTTCATGAAGTTAAGTCGCCGTGGAATACCAATTTATGCTTTAATGGCGACATTAGCAGTAGGCAGTCTTGCGTTTCTAGCGTCCTTTTTTGGTGATGGGGTTGTCTATATATGGCTGCTTAATGCCTCGGGTATGTCAGGCTTTATCGCATGGCTCGGTATCGCCTATAGCCACTACCGTTTCCGTAGAGCTTTCGAGGCTCAAGGTCTAGATTCGAAATTACTACCCTATAAAGCGAAGCTATATCCATTTGGTCCGATTTTTGCCTTTACAGTGTGTATGATTGTTGTAGTCGGTCAAAACTACACAGCCTTTACAGGTGAAACAATTGACTGGTATGGCATACTGGTTTCATATATTGGAATACCGCTGTTTTTAGCATTATGGATTGGCTTTAAAGTAAAAAATAAAACGAAAATGATTCCACTTAAGGATTGTGATTTGAACGTGGAAAAATAGCTAATGGAGCTATCCTGTAAGTCATTGTAAAATGGCTAATAGGATAGCTTTTTTAGTAGTAAATAAAATAATCTTAAATTTTTTTAATATGGTAAGGTATTATAGATACGGAAGGTTAAATAGACATTTGTTTAGATATGATCTGTTTATTATACATAAAAAGTTTCTCTTAAGAAGAGAAGAGGTGCACATTATGCAAAAACATATATTACTAGTAGAAGACGATGAAGCCATCCGAGAAATGGTGGAAAAATTTTTATTGATGGAGGGATTTGTCGTTTCCTCTGTTTCAAATGGTGAAGAAGCTGTACAACAATGTTTAAGTACTTCGTTTGATTTAGTCATTTTGGATATTATGATACCAAAACTTGATGGATTAGAAGTTTTAAAGATTATTCGTCAGCAAGAGGCACTTCCAATTATTATTATGTCTGCAAAAGATAGTGATGTCGATAAAGCGCTAGGATTAGGGTTGGGAGCAGACGATTATATTGCAAAGCCATTTTCAATGTTGGAGTTTTCAGCGAGGGTAAAAGCGGCGATTAGACGAGCGACCAAGTATTCGAATCAGATTGAAGAAAAGCAAGATGTATTAATCGTCGGTGATTTATCAATTAATGTAACTAATTTTTCAGTTGAAAAAAATTAGCAAATAGTAAAACTTACCTCAAAGGAGTTTGGAATTTTAAAGCTGTTTGCCACAAATCGTAATCGAGTATTTACAAAGCAGCAAATCTATCAGCAGATTTGGAATGATGAATATTATGGTGATGAAAATATTATCAATGTCCATATAAGAAGGCTACGAGAAAAAATTGAAGATGATCCATCCAATCCCCAATATATTAAGACATTATGGGGAATTGGCTATAAGTTAGAAGGTTGATTGTATGGTTTTGTTGTTATCTATGATTATTGTATTACTCATTGGGATTATTGGTTTTCAGGTCAAAGAAAAGAAAAAACAAAATGCTACTATTTATTACATGCATAATAAGCTGCAATCAATAATGACTGAACAAACAAATGAGAAAATTTTAGTTTCGACGACGAATAGTGAAATAAAACAATTACTGAATGCCATGAATACATTACTGAATCATAATCAAAGAATATTGGCCACGCATCGAAAAATGGAAGGTTCTATGAAAAAGATGCTTGCTAATATTTCACATGATCTCAAAACACCACTGACAGTAGTCCTAGGCTATATTGAGATACTTCAACTAGACAAGCCAATCAGCAATGACGAGCGGCAAAGATTGCTGGCAGGTGTTCATACAAAAACACTGGAGGTATTGTGCATTATTCATTCCTTTTTCGATCTTGCTAAAATTGAAGCGGGCGATACCGATTATCCTATAACCAAAATAAATGTAAGTGAAATATGTAGAAAAAATATCCTCTCATTATACGATTTAGTGACGTCAAAGGGGCTAGAAATTGACATTGATATTCCAGAAAAACCAATTTTTGCACTTGGTAATGAGGAAGCGCTAGATAGAATATTGAACAATTTACTGTCCAATGCACTTGCTTATGGCGCAGAAGGAAATATGATTGGAATAGTTGTAAGAAAGGATAGTGCAAATATTTATATAGACGTTTGGGATCGTGGGAAGGGGATCAATGAATACCAAGCTGATTATGTTTTTGAAAGAATGTATACACTTGAAGATTCAAGAAATAAATCATTTCAAGGGAGTGGGCTTGGCTTAACGATAACGAAGCGACTTGTAGAAATAATGAATGGCTCCATTCATCTTTCAAGTATCCCCTATGAGAAAACAATTTTTACTGTTTCTTTAAAAAGAATGACATATTAAGCAACTCTGCTTGTAGAGCTGATAATGCTCTACAGGCTTTTCTTCTGCATTTAAGAAATAAGTAAGAATTGAGTAATAAAATAGAGAGTTTTACTTTTTATAATAAAGAAAGACACATACTTAGGGGGGATTTAAAAATGACTTATATTGTAAAGACTAATCAACTTACAAAAGTATATGAGGGCAATGAAGTTGTAGCGAATGTCAATTTGCATGTGAAGAAGGGGGAGATATACGGTTTTTTGGGTCCCAATGGTGCAGGGAAAACGACAGTAATGAAAATGTTAACAAACCTTATTAAGCCAACAAGTGGGGATATCGAAATTTTTGGTGAAAAATTAACAGATCAATCCTACGAAGTGCTAAAAAGGATGGGAACTATTATAGAATATCCAATTTTCTACGAGAAATTAACGGCTAGGGAAACCTTGGAACTGCATTGTGAATATATGGGTTATTACAATAAAAATGAAATTAGTCATGTACTTGATTTAGTAAAGCTAACAAATACGGATAAGAAACGTGTAAAAGACTTTTCACTTGGTATGAAACAGCGATTGGGCATTGCACGAGCAATTATTACAAAACCGGAATTACTTATCTTGGATGAGCCAATTAACGGTCTTGATCCAATTGGAATTAAGGAGCTTCGTGAGTTATTCATGATGCTTTGTAAAGAATATGGCATAACAATTATAGTTTCTAGTCACATTTTAGGAGAAATTGAACAATTAGCTGACACGATTGGTGTAATTAATAATGGTAGATTAATAATAGAGGTATCAATGGATAATGTCAACCGTAGCCAAACAGAGTATATTGAAATGTTTGTGAGTGATGGGAAGAAAGCTGCTTTCATTTTAGAGAATAAATTAAAGATATCAAACTTTAAACTAATTGATGGGCATTGTATTCGGATTTATGAAACGTCCACTTCTCAAAAGGATATTTCAAAAACATTCATTGAACATGATATTGATATTGAAGGAATTAGCAAGAAAACAAGCTCATTAGAAGATTATTTCTTAAAAATAATTAATGGGGGTGTAGTAAGTGCTTAATTTAATGCGTTTAGAGATGAAGAAGTATCAGTTAGGCTCCTATGTAAAAGCAGCTATCATTGCAAATTTCGTCATAGCAGGTTTTATGTTTATGATCCTGTTTATCTCGAAAATAGAAGAAGATAGTGCTATCGAAAACTATCAGATAGCACTAACTGTCATTGACTCTTTTGTAAGAGGTGTATTTATTGTCTTTGCTGCTACATTAATTGCCAAACTGATTATTGGAGAATATAAAAATCGAACAATCACTACAGCATTTATGTATCCGATAAAGAGAAAAAAATTGATTGCCGCCAAGCTTGCAATTGTCATTATATTTACATTCGTTGCTATTATTGTTTCTAATGTATTTATTACTACTATATTTTGTTTGGTTAGTACGACCTATCAATTAATCCCGGATACGTTAACAATGACAGTGGTTATGCAACAAATCCCTTCCACGTTTATGAATGCTATTGCAGCAACAGGAATGTCTCTAATTCCTTTGTACTTTGGTATGAAAAAATATTCGATTCCAACAACAATACTTTCATCCTTATTAATTGTCATGGTCGTATCCTCTAATACGGGTAACTTTTCTTTAAATGACATTATAGTTATCCCGATAACATTAGCAATCATCGGTATTATCATTGCCTACTTATCCATTCGAAATATTGAAAGCGTAGATGTTTAAGGTGCCAGGCACCCAAACAATGGCACCCAAACAATTCTGACAATTTAACATAATAGCCCCTAAGCCAGGAACTTTAACAATGTTACTTTGTTAGAGTTTCTGGCATTTTTTTATGCAAATATAGTTTCCCATAATAAATAAATATTTAGCGCAACAACTATTACTACCACAATCCAACCTAGTCCAGTTGTTACACGATGATTGACAAGACTGCCCATAATGTCTCTTTTACTTGTAAACATGACAAGAGGCACAAGAGCAAAAGCAATACCAAATGATAGAATGACTTGACTTAGCACAAGTGCATAAGTAGCATTGACGCCAGATGCAATAATGGCAATTGGGGGAATCATAGTAATTGCTCGGCGTAAGTACAATGGAATTTTTCTTCGAATAAAGCCCTGCATAACTACGTCCCCTGCTAATGTCCCGACAGAAGAACTTGCCAGCCCTGCAATGAGAAGCCCAAGCCCAAAGGAGACTGCTGCCATCGGGCCAAGTGCATCACGTAATCCGTTATAGGCTATATCTAAATCCTCTACTACTAATCCTTGTGTATGGAACACAGCTGCTGCAATGATTAACATACTCATATTAATCGCACCAGCAATAACCATCGCGATGACAATATCGATAAACTCAAAGCGGAAAATTCTGCGTTTTTCCCCATCATTTCGCCCAACAACACGGCTTTGTGTTAATGAAGAATGTAAATAAATAGCGTGTGGCATAACCGTCGCGCCTAAAATACCTGTTGCAAGTAATAGAGAGTCAACACCTTCAAATTGTGGTGTGAAAATTCCTATTGCTACATCGCCCCAATTCGGTTGCGCTAAAAATGTTTGGAAAGCGAATGCTAATACGACAATTAACACCATACCAGAAATACCTGCCTCAAATGCTCTAAAACCTCTACGTTGTAATTCTAGAATAGCAAATGACCCGACTGCGGTAATAAGTGCGGCTGGAAGCATCGGAATGTTAAACAATAAGTAAAGGCCGAGTGCTGCTCCAATGAACTCCGCAAGATCAGTTGCGATGATAACCAATTCAGCTTGTATCCATAGAAAGATTGATGTTTTTTTAGAAAAGTGCTCACGTGAGACTTCCGGTAAATTCTTTCCAGTCGCTATGCCTAATTTTGCTGATAATGATTGAATGAGTACAGCCATTAAATTTGAAAATGCGATGACCCACAGAAGTAAATAACCGTACTGTGAGCCAGCCGTAATATTTGTTGCAAAGTTGCCAGGATCTATATAGGCAACAGCTGCGATGAAGGCTGGGCCAAGGAAGGGGAGAATGCGTCTCCAACCTTGAATATCGCCATCTAAAACCGCCTCAGCTGTCGGCTTAATATTGCGTTTATAAACCATAACGTTCCCTCGTTTCAAAAAGTATCTCAAAAGAAATAAAGTTTCCCTAAGGAAAAATAATATACTACTATTCTATAGCTTGAACTGATAAATGTGAAGTTGTTTGCTCATTTCTAAAAAAAAATTAGATGACAGCAAAGTTTCATTGCTCTAAGGTACCTCTCTTCCTAAGGTAGATGTTGCAGTCCTAGCGGGGGATTTCTATGTTTTACTCTAAGGTGTTTAAGGATGACATGTTTTGATGTCACTGTTCTTCACTGTTCTCATCATTTTCTAATTAGACTTTGACACCCAATGTAGTTTACGATGAAAATAAAACGGTGAGGAATGACACCACATGACGAATCGAATATTAATTATAGAAGACGAAGAAAGCATTGCTCGTGTATTGCAATTAGAGCTTCAATTTGAGGGTTATGAGGCAGAAATGGCTCATACGGGAACGGACGGCTTGCTGAAATATCGTGAACAACAATGGGACTTGATCCTTCTGGATGTCATGTTGCCGGAGATGAGCGGGATTGATGTACTAAAGCGTATTCGTGCAACAGAGTTGCAAACACCTGTTATTATGCTTACAGCTAAAAGTGATGTTGAGGATAAGGTAAAGGGCCTGGACTTGGGGGCGAATGATTATATAACAAAGCCATTTGAAATTGAAGAATTACTCGCTCGTATTCGGACAGCATTAAGATTTTCACAAAAAATTAATGGCCAAGAAGTAGCACAACTGTATGGACAGTTATCTATCGATGAACAAACAAGAGAGGTTGTTTATTACGGTAACAATGTACAACTAACACCACGTGAGTATGACCTACTTTTATATTTACTGAAGCACCCTAAGCAAGTACTAACGCGGGAGCAGATTTTAGAGGCTGTATGGGGCTACGATTATTACGGTGATACGAATGTTGTAGATGTCTATATTCGTTATGTACGTCACAAGCTTGAAACTGCTAGCAATGAGCCAATAATCCATACGGTGCGCGGTGTTGGGTATGTGCTAAAGGAGCACAAGCATGAGACTTAAAACAAAAATCCATCTGCTCACAACGCTATTGATGTTGGTGATTTTAGTAGCGACTAACAGTGGCATTTACTTTTTATATGAGAAACTTGCTGATAATACTGAAGAAAAGCAGCTACAGCAGCGTGCAGATGAGCTCAGTACCGCACTCAGTCAACTAGATGAACAAAGCAATTTGCAGCAGGTTTTACGCGCATATATGCCAACGGACGGAGCTGTTTATATCTATGATGGAGAGCAGTTGAAGATGAAGGTACAAACGACACTAAATATGCCGGACGTACCTTACATTACGTATGATATGCCTGTAATTTGGACTGATGGGACTGTAGTACAAGTTGAGTTAATGCAGTCAATGGAAGAAGTAGCTAACATGATGGGCCTACTTAAAATCATTTTAGTCGTGGTAACACTGGTGGCAATGATTCCTATCTTTTTAGCGAGCCTTGCGCTTAGTAATTTGATTTTACAGCCGCTTGAACGATTAAGTCAGACAATGAAAAAAAGCGCTGAGACAGGGACATATGAAAAAATTGAAATCCTCGATAAAAATCGTGATGAGCTTACTGAAATTAGCTATACATTTAATGGCATGATGGAAAAGCTTGAACAGCACTACCAAAAACAACAGCAGTTTGTCTCGAATGCTTCACACGAGTTAAAAACACCTATTACAGTTATTGAAAGCTATGCAAAATTACTGTTACGTAGAGGTTTTGACAATAAAGAAGTCGCACAAGAATCTCTCCAAGCGATTGTAAATGAATCCGCGCATATGCATGAAATGGTGCTACAATTATTAGATTTAGCGAAAAACAAAGAGCAACTTGCTGTGCATTATGTACAATTAGAGCTTAATCCGTTACTAAAAAAGGCTGCGTCACAAATGCAACAAGCGTATCATCGCTCATTTATTGTTGATACAGAGATGCCCAAATATATTTATAGTGATGAGAAAATAGTGAAGCAACTTCTTTTCATTTTGCTTGATAATGCGCGCAAATACAGCGATGGTGAGGTACAGTTACGTGCAACAGAAACCCCAAGCCATGTCCTTATCACCATTCAGGATTTTGGTATCGGTATTCCAGAAGCACATATCCCACATTTATTTGAGCGCTTTTATCGAGTAGCAGAGGACCGCAATCGAAAAACTGGAGGTACAGGTTTAGGGCTAGCTATTGCGCAGGAGCTTGCCGATCAGCTAGCTATTACAATTGAGGTCAAAAGTATAGTTGGGAAGGGTTCTTCCTTTACACTGCACGTGCCGAAGGAGGAGCAATGATGAAAAAATGGACGATTCCAGTTTCGATAATGATCATTTTATGCAGTTTTTCACTATGGTTTCTGCAAGATCGTTTCTTTCGCGATAAACCGCTAGGAGAAGCAGAGGCAATTTCACGTATCGAAGAGCTTTATAATGGACAAGTGGAGCATATTAAGAAAAGAGGAGAGAACTACGAAATAGTTTTTTTCCGAGGTGGTGCTACCTATGCTATTGAGTTGAATCAGCATACACAACAGGTAAGTAATTTAAAAATTAAAAAGCCCGCTAATAAACTGCTCACAGAGCAAGAAATTCGGCCAAGAGCATTAGCCCATACTCCTGGTATGATAGACAGTGTAACCTTAACTGACACTACCTATATGGTGCAAATTAAGAAAGAAGATATGGTGAAAAAGCTTACGCTTGATGCTTATACTGGAAAGGTATTAACAGAGGTAGAGGTGCAGCAGGTGACAGAGCCTGATGAAGGAACGAGTGTAATTTCCAAGCAGCAGGCGATTCAAATTGCCTTACAGCAGCTAAATGGCGAAGTTGATTCGGTTGATTATGAGAAAACAGAAGATGGCGGTTATTACTTAGTGGAAATCGAAACCGACAAGGATGAGGCTGTTTTTCAAATACATGCAGTTTCTGGTAAAGTGTTGTCAGTTACTTGGGACAACGATCATTAAAGAGCTGATATAAAGAAAAAGGTCTTCTCATGAAATTCTAATCTTTCTCTTATTGTCCTATCATCTTTACTTGATAAGCTAAGGATAGATAAAACAAAGGAGAGATGGATATGAAAAAAATCGTTATAATTCCGGCAATAGTTGGTGTCCTTGGCATTGGTGCGGTAATTGGCTCGACATCTTTATTAACAGGGAATGCACAAGAGAAAAAGATTCTAACAATGCAAGAAATTGAGAAAAAGGCATTATCAGTAGTAAATGGTACGGTGTCAGACATCGAATTCGAAAAGAATCGTTACAATTCTGTATACGAAGTAGAGGTTCGCACTGAAACGGAAGAATATGACTTGAAATTCGATGCCGTTACAGGAAAGTTGTTGAAGCAAAAGAAAGAACGATTAGACAATGATGATTTAGATGACGATATGGGGGGAAATCTCCAAGCTACGACTAACACTACAGCAACTACAATAACAAAAGAGCAGGCAATAGAAAAAGCTTTAACGAAGGCAAAGGGTACAGTGACAAAAATCAAGATGGATGATGGCGTTTATGAAATTGAAATCGTAGACGGACAGCTTGAATATGAAATAGACATCAATGCTTTGACAGGCGAAATTGTGAGTTTTGAACAAGATATTGAAGATTAAAATCGGACAGCTACCTTAAAAGTGAGTGTATACTTTTAAGGTAGTTTTTTACGTTAAGAAGGGGATGGAAATCGTTCAGCACTCTTTGTTGGCTAAGGTACTGATAAGCTATCTTAAAAGAATATACAATACCTATACTTTTCACCTTTACTTTTTCAATTGACAAGCGTAATATGACATCATTATAAAAGTTTCAAATTTCTAAATCGCTGAAGCAAATAGACGCGGGGGAACCAATTTCGTGGATTGTATAGGCAATCCTTGGGGTGAATCTCTTTATTACTGAAGAGTAGGGCTACTCATGGCCCGAATCCGACAGCTAACCCCGTAAGCGTTAAGAGCAGAAAAATTGAAGCTTGCAGACGAAAAAACGTCTACAAGTCGTATTTAGTGATGACTTGTAGACGTTTTTTATCTTCATTCAGCTATCGTGTTGTAGTATTGAAGCGGTAGCAAGCCTGTCTAAGCGAATATTGATTTAGAAACGAGAAACACACTCTATGAAACTAGAAGGTGTTTAGTATGGGATCTTCATTCAAACGTTATGTTATCGGAAAACCTTTAAAATCCGATGCGCTCGGGGAACAAAAGCTTAGTAAAACAAAGGCGCTTGCTATCTTATCATCGGATGCGTTGTCATCTGTTGCGTACGGACCAGAGCAAATTTTATTAGTGCTCATGACAGTAAGTGCGATTGCATTTTGGTATTCTTTACCGATAGCATTCGGAGTAGCAGTGCTGCTCGTGGCACTCATCTTATCGTATCGTCAGGTTATTTATGCCTATCCACATGGTGGTGGGGCGTATGTCGTCTCTCGTGAAAATTTAGGTGTCAATGCAGGTCTTGTAGCAGGTGGTTCACTACTCGTGGATTATATATTAACAGTTGCTGTTAGTGTTTCTGCGGGAACGGATGCTATTACTTCGGCCTTCCCAAGCTTACATGCATATAACGTAGTCATTGCTGTGTTCTTTGTTATTTGTTTAACGCTTTTAAATCTACGAGGTGTTACAGAATCTGCATCCATTTTAGCTTACCCTGTATACCTATTTGTAGCAGTAATGCTGCTATTAATTGCAGTAGGGATTTATAATGTAGCAACAGGGCAAGTACCCGCAGATCTCCATCCAAAAATAGGTACACCAGTTGCGGGGATTAGCCTGTTTCTATTATTAAAGGCATTTGCTTCAGGTAGTTCTGCTCTGACAGGTGTAGAAGCAATTTCTAATGCCATACCAAATTTTAAAAATCCTGCTCCCACAAATGCAGCTAAAACTTTACTAGCAATGGGAGGCATTTTAGCGGTGCTATTTATTGGTATCGTGAGTCTAGCCTATTTCTATGGAGTGGTACCAAATGAACAGGCAACAGTGGTATCACAAATTGCAGAGGCGAGTGTTGGGCGCAATATGTTTTACTATATTGTGCAAGGAACAACTGCAATGATATTGGTGCTTGCTGCCAATACAGGTTATTCAGCTTTTCCGTTACTTGCGGTAAATTTATCGAAGGACGGCTTTATTCCAAGAATATTTCAAATTCGTGGGGATCGTCTTGGCTATTCGAATGGCATTTTGATGCTTGGGGCAGCAGCAATTGTGCTAATTATTTTGTTTGATGGGACAACAGAGCTTTTAATTCCACTTTATGCAGTGGGTGTTTTTATCCCGTTTACATTAGCCCAGACAGGTATGATGCGAAAATGGTGGCGTGAAAAGCCAAGTGGCTGGATGGCAAAATTTACAGTGAATACGATTGGTGCAGCGATTTCATTTATTGTTGCGATGATGTTTTTTGTGACAAAGTTAGCCCAAGTATGGCCAGTATTTATATTTTTACCAATTATTATTGGGCTGTTTCATCGCATTAAGCTACATTATGATGCAGTGGGAGAACAGCTCAGATTAGATCATGTAGCATTACCGAATGTAGAGGGCAATGTCTTTATTGTGCCAGTAGCTGGCATTACTAAAGTGGTAGAAAACTCATTGCATTATGCGCAGTCGCTAAAGGTAGAGAAAATTATTGCCTTCTATGTGGCATTCGATCAAGCAGATGCAAAAGCATTTGAAGAGAAATGGAAGGCTTGGAAACCAGATGTGCGACTTGTCACTTACTATTCGCAGTATCGTAGTATTACACAACCATTGAAAAAATTTATCGACAAGGTTGAACATCAATATGCGAAAACAGATTATCAAGTTACAGTTGTCATTCCACAATTTTTACCGAAAAAAGGTTGGCATCATATGTTACACAATCAATCGAGTCTATTAATTCGTACATCGTTGTTATTTCACAAAAATGTCGTCATTATGACAGTACCTTTCCATTTATCAAAATAATGACTAGCATGGTCGAAAATAGTCTGATATAATCAGAACATTGATGTGAAACACGAACGTTCACTGTCAAAAAGTGCAGGAATACCAGTTAATTCCGAAAATTTAAAATAATCCTATTATTAATATTCATATTGAATGTACAAAAGTGGATGTTTATAATAAGGACATTCTAACAGCTTAATACCATTTCACTCATATAATAGCGAGAATAGGGCTCGCGAGTTTCTACCGATTTACCGTAAATGAATCGACTATGGGTAGCAATGTTTTAGAAGACCTCCTACAAGTTGGTGAGCCGTTTTTCTAATTGTGTCGACGTTTTTGCGCTGAACGCTTTGCTCCACTCGTAGATGATTGGAATCAAAGTATTCAGCGTTTTTTCTATTATTAATAAGAAAGAAGGATTTAAGGAAATGAAGTTATTACATGACAAAATCATGCAAGAAGGTAAAGTTTTATCTTCATCTGTATTAAAAGTAGATTCGTTTTTAAATCATCAAATTGATCCACAGCTTATGAAGGAAATTGGACATGAGTTTGCAAATCGCTTCTCTGACCAAATTATTACGAAAGTACTGACGATCGAATCTTCAGGTATTGCACCTTCAGTCATGCTTGGGCTGGAAATCGGAGCTCCAGTTGTATTTGCTCGTAAACGGAAATCTCTAACACTATCAGATAATCTTTATTCTTCCAAAGTACACTCTTTCACAAAAAACGAAACAAATGATATTTCAGTATCACGTAATTTCTTAAACGCAGACGATAATGTCTTAATCGTTGACGATTTCCTAGCAAATGGGGAAGCGGTGAAAGGATTATTAGACATCGCATCTCAAGCAGGTGCAAATGTTGTCGGAGTGGGGATTGTTATTGAAAAGGGCTTCCAAGATGGCGGGAAATTATTACGACAACAAGGTATTCGCGTGGAATCCTTAGCAATTGTCAATTCTTTAGAAGATGGCAAAGTAACATTTGCGGAGGATCGCGCGTAATGAATAACTTTAAAGCAACGACACTTGCTATTCAACACTTACTTGCGATGTATGCCGGTGCCATTTTAGTGCCGCTGATTATTGGTGGGGCACTTGGCTTTGATGCTAAACAAATGACGTACTTAGTGGCGATAGACATTATGATGTGTGGTATCGCAACACTGTTACAAGTTTATTCTGGCAAGTTTATCGGTATTGGTTTACCAGTAGTACTGGGTTGTACGTTCACAGCGGTTAGTCCGATTATCGCAATCGGAACCAATCCTGAGCAAGGGATTACAGATATCTATGGTTCGATTATTGCATCTGGTTTAATCGTGGTAGTGATTGCAGGCTTTTTTGGTAAGCTAGTGAAATTCTTCCCACCAGTTGTAACCGGTTCTGTTGTATCGATTATTGGTATCTCATTATTGCCAGTTGCATTGAACAATATGGCGGGTGGACAAGGCGCACCAGATTTTGCATCTGGTTCCAATGTTGCTTTAGCGTTTATTACATTAGCTATTATTTTAGTGGTTTATCGTTTTTCAACAGGCTTCGTCCGTGCCATTTCGATTTTAATCGGATTAGTGGCGGGTACAGTCTTAGGTATATTCATGGGTAAAGTCGATTTTAGTCCTGTTTCCGATGCAGGTGTCGTGCACATGGTACAGCCATTTTACTTCGGCATGCCAACGTTCGATGCAACCGCAATTCTTACAATGACGCTTGTAGCGATGGTTTCGCTAGTAGAATCATCAGGGGTTTATTTTGCACTTAGCGATATTTGCAATAAAAAACTAGATTCTAAAGATTTAGCGCGTGGTTATCGTTCTGAAGGTCTTGCTTCTGTCATTGGCGGTATTTTCAATGCCTTCCCATATACAACATTTTCGCAAAACGTGGGACTTACACGCATGTCTGGCGTGAAAGACCGCAAAGTTATTTATATCACAGGTGGCTTACTTGTAGCACTTGGCTTCCTACCGAAAATCGCAGCGTTAACAACAATTATTCCAACACCAGTACTTGGTGCGGCAATGCTTGCGATGTTTGGTATGGTGATTACGCAAGGTATGGGTATGTTAGTACCAGTTATGAATGAATCAGCGGAAAATGCCATGATTGCTGCGATTGCTGTCGGTCTTGGTGTCGGCGTATCTGTCGTTCCAGATATCTTTGCATCACTGCCACCGGGCGTAGCCATTTTAACGTCAAATGGCATCGTCTGTGGTTCTGTCACAGCGATTGTCCTGAACATTTTATTTAATATGATTGGCCCAAAACATAAAAATGATCCGATGCAGGGCTAATTTTACAGCAAATAATTAAATAGCTTTCATCTAAATATCCCACATATTTTGATGAAAAGAATGTTAGCAAGTCGCCTATTTTCACCTATTAATTTAGTTGAAAGTAGGTGGCTTTTTTGAATGCGAAAACACATGTTAGAAGAGTTGGGAGGAACAGACGCTATGAGCCTTGTAGCTGTTTTGTATTTAGTACTAGAACCTACATGGACAAAAGTTGCTGCTGGATATTAACGATAATCGGTCTTGCTTGGCTATATGCTGAAGGTAAAGCTATGTGGGTGGTAGCGATTCAAGTTTATACTATTTACGAGTAAAAGAAAGAATAACAAGAAAAAGCAGTGGAGCTTTAATCCACTGCTTTTTTATTCTAAGAGTTTCAAAATATCACCATTACAATAATTAATGAAAGCGCAGAAGATCCTACAAATAGAACCTTAGAATTTCTAAAAATTTCGGATTTTTTCATCAGTAATCCTAATGTCCATGTGACTACTATGAATACAAGCATAGTTATAATAAATTGGAAATTAGGAAAAGAATCACTCATTGTAGAAAAAATCAGTGTTTTAATAGTTAGGTATAAAAATAATGTTAAAAAAACGATATACCCAATTGCTATTATTATTCTTTGCAATTTTTCACCTCGTTAAGACGCTACGTTTTACTTTATAACTACATAAACGTATGAAATAATATCCAAAATTATATTATAATATAAAAATTTAGTGAGTGAAATTATAATATTTTACCTCGTTAGTTACCTATACATAATAGGAAAGCAAACAGCACGCAAACCCACGTTAAATTAACGCAAATCGTGAAAAGCTTTGTAGCATCGAGGGAACCTTAGAACGAATATAAATAAGGAGTTCGGGTGTTTGTTGCATTTAAAGTACTTGTTAGTGAAGTAATACGTTAGCCTTGATACCTTTTTTCAAATTCACTCTTTAATAAAGACATAATATGTAAAGACTCGAAACCTTTATCATTCTTTATGCATTCCCTTAATGTTCCCTCAACCATAAATCCTTGTTTTTTCTTTCACCTACTATGTATAATACAACTTGCTTGTTCGATTATCCTGCTTCGTTTTTCATTGAGTAACAAGAAACTATAGAAAACAGCCTATCGAGAAAGGTCTGTATTTCAATAAATTGTTTGCAGGATGCTTTCCAATGACTTTTGGGCACCCATTTACTGTAAACCTGATGTTTATTAAAAGGCAAAAGAGGGAAATGTTAAATCTATAACTAAATTGGTGTTACTGTTGTAGCAGAGGCATATAAAACTGATGCTGGGAATTAAAGAAATAGTTATTAGAAAAGGTTTATTAAGCAAAGAACCTGCATATAATCTATTAAACCGTATTAATGTAATTAATATAAAAAAATAGGAGTAGACCTGATAATGTTTTTAAAAGTAAATACATGTTTTAAGGCGCATTCACTATTGAATGCGACCTTTTCATTTAGATATTCATTACTATGAAATATAGTGTTTCAAAAATATAACTTCGAAAGGTCTTAAAAATGCAAAATATATTGCTGATTTTATTACTACAATTAATCTATGTACCTTTTTTAACTTTACGTACAATATTCTTAGTTAAAAATGTGACTTTACTTGCAGCGATGTTTGGTATGCTAGAAATGTTAATCTATGTGTTTGGTCTTTCGCTTGTATTTAATGGGGATCAAAGTATTTTAGCAATGATTGTTTATGCAGTTGGTTTTGGTTTGGGTATTTTTGTGGGAGCAAAAATTGAACGCAAACTTGCTATTGGCTATGTATATACGACAATTAACACACAAAATAAAAATGAAGAACTAGTTAAGCTGTTACGAAATGAAGGATTTGCAGTAACGATTTATGTTGGAGAGGGCAGAGACAGTAATCGTTATAAATACGAAATTTTGACGAAGCGAAATCGCGAGGTAGAGCTGTTTCAATTAGTAGAACAACTTGAACCGAATGCATTTATTATTTCATACGAGCCGAAGTCATTTAAAGGAGGTTTCTTGCTTGACAGAATTAGAGCAAAAGTTAAATAAGTTTTATTTTTGCGGGCTATAAGTAATAATTTATTAGAACTTTGTCGTGAGGATAGAGTTAAAATTTTCAAGGCATCATGTAGACCTTCTTCTTGAAAATCGTATAGTTATCGAAGCGTTGTAACTGTTCTTACACTTTTGAATTACAGGATAACGATTTTTCTTGTCCTAGTTATCTAAAATAATATCATGCTTGTTGAACGAGCTTACATGGAAGACAATAGGTTTTGAGAATGCACAGCATCTCAAAACCTTTTGCTTTTTTCTGTGTTTTTTGTTCGAAATTTGTGTTGACCGTGACTTAAAAATGTCCAACGTATATAATGCTGTAGCTGTTCGTTCTCGGGAAGAGGTTCTGTTTCATTTATATCTTCGCGGACCCATTATGAGCGACTTTTTTTGTTTACTCCGAAACTGTTGCTAGATGTTTAAACTTCTCTGCTACCCAATTGTTAAACAGCTCATAGTCTGCATAAACGATTTCCTTGTAGTGCATTGCTTGTAAAATCGTACTTTCAATAAAGACGTTGCGCTCCTTACCGATAGCTTTTAAAATTTCGTCCTCACTATGGTAAGTAAAAACATTGGAATAATCGATATCGGCACGTGCATGAATTTTTGCTGCGATGCGCCCCATAGTGGACGTTGTGACAAAATAATCTTCTAAGTCTTTGTAGTTTTTAGGTTTTATTTTCTTCTTATAAGGTGAACGCTCACGAATATAATATTCTTGCCCATCCATCGTGACATAAGCTAAATGGGGGTCCTCTAAATGATGCATCGCCCTTTGGGTACCGACAACACGTGCACCTTGATGTGCATAGCTAGCCCAGAAAGCTTCATTATATGGAAGGAAGTAAGCAGGAATCGCCGTACGCACTTCCTTCATTTCAAGTACTAAATCTTCTACTCCTAGAGCGTCTGTTTCGCCATCTACTAAAATATAATAGCGTTTTAAACCAATGGATGCAGTGCCTGAGCCATGTTTAACGGCAATGTCTTTAATCATGTACTTGGCAAGTACGTTAGAAATAGCTGCATATTCATCTTCAGATACAGGTTGAACTTCTTCATTCCATAGGAAAACACGCTGTCCGTTATCGTTAATGTGTGTTATATCTTGTAAAAAATGAGAACGTTGACGATTCTCAAGCTTTTTCAAGACTTTTTTAATTGGTCCCTTGGTATTGTCTTTTGTAAATGTTAGCGTTAGCGGATCATCTTGTTTACGTTGGAATCGTTTTAATTGATCCAGATAGCCTTGTAAAAAATGATGCATCGCCATTTTCTGAGCCGCAATATGTAAACCTTGTTCCTCGAGATAAAGTGAGATACTAACGCTCATACGAATAACATCGTATAAATAAGAGCCAACATAGCCTTCATCAAAATCATTGACATCAAAAACGATAGCACCTGTCTCATTTTGGAATGCACCAAAGTTATCCATATGCATATCGCCTTGAATCCAAGTAGGCCTGCTATCGGCTGTATGGAAAATCGATGGCACTTTCGTGATATCAAAATAAAATAAATAGGCACTCCCTCGGAAAAAACGAAATGGACTTTCTAGCATTGTACGATATTTCTCTAAACGCTGTTCCTCATCGAGCCCCATACGCTGGACATCAAATTCTTCGAATATTGTTGCTAGCAGTTCTTTTCGTAAAAATATCCGTGTGTGCTTTACCCGCTCAAGTAGGGCTTGCTCCATTAAAATTCCTCTTTTCATAAAATTGGTATTTTACAGTATTATACGTGGAAATTATGAAGAAGGTTTCGTTGAAATCAATGTAATTTTTGCTCATAGTAAAGTCTGTTCAATTCCATTCTTTCATAATATAGTACATGCTCAGTGCTCGGAGGGAGGTTGTATGCTTTTTCTAAAGAAAGGCTTGGTCATCATTATCGGTAGTATTTCTTTATCGTTAGGAATCAATCTATTCTTAACACCCTATGAAATTTTAGATGGAGGAGTTGTGGGATTAGCTTTAATTTTACATTATTTATATAAGCTAAAAATTGGCTTGATGATTATCATTTTAAGTATTCCAATTTTTATTATTGCTTGGTTTAAATATAGGGCTTATTTCTATAATAGTGTACATGGATTAATCGCTTCTTCACTTATTATTGATTTGTTAAAGCCAGTTCGTAACATGATTGAAATCGATGCTGTCTATAGTGCGATTTTAGGAGGTATACTTGTTGGCTTTGGTATTGGCTTGATGCTTCGATTTCAGACAAGCACTGGTGGTACTGATCTTATAGCTCAGTTTCTATGTGATAAAACAGGCATCAATGTTGGAGTCCTGATTTTTTTTATTGATTCAATCGTCATCGTATTTGGCGGGCTCCTTTTGTCTTCTAGTACGTTATTGCTTTCTATTATTACAGTATTAATGGTTGGGATTACCACGAGTATTGTTACTAGTCAAAATCATCACTAGAGACAAAAAAATAGCTCCAGCAGGCTGAAACTATTTAACATTCATTTTGTAGAAAAATACTTTTGTTTAGCTATTTAGCAGTCGTTTTTTTGGATAAGCAGGCTTAATCTCTGCGATTAATATAGCCAATAAAATTAGCACCGCACCGATAATCATACGGCCAGTTAGTACTTCATGTAAAAATATTACCGATAACACCATACCGAAAAAGGATTCAGTTGATAGAATAATTGCTGCTTTTGTAGCCGTGGTATATTGATTTGCCACATTTTGAAAGAGGTAAGCAATCGTAGTGGAAAAAATGGCTAAATAGACAATTGAATAGATGGCTTCTTTTTCAAGTGTTGCTGGTATTTCACCTGTACTGATTACTACCACGATTCCTATGAATGATGCTGTTATAAATTGAATAATCGTGAGTGCAATAGCATCTTCTTTTTGTACGAAAAGATTTGTACAAAAAATATCAAATGCAAAGGCAACCGCACATGCTAGTGACAAGATGTCACCAATATTCATCGTCATAGATCCTTGTAATGATAAACAACCTATCCCTACAATCGCCATCATCGAGCCAATTATTTCATAGCCATCAATACGTCGTTTATAAACGGCAAAGGCAATGATTGGTACAATGATGACGTTAACAGCGGTTAAGAATGCATTTTTAGATGGTGTTGTATATTGCAAACCAACTGTTTGAAGAGCGAAGGCAATATATAATATAGTGCCTAATAGCACACCTTTCCATATAACTGATTTACTAGCCTTTTTTAATCTGTATCCAAATAAGACTGTCAGTATAATGGAAGCTAATAAGAACCTTCCTGCCATTACTTGATAAGCAGTTAAATATTCTAATGCGATGGCAGTAATCACGAATCCACTACCCCAAACAATTGCAGTAACAAGTAGCATACCATCAGCTATGTATTGTTTCATCTTTCTTCCTCCTGACTTAAATAAGGATAGCATGAGAAGGAAGAAAATAATTTGACTGTAATTCTAAACTTTCAGGCGTTTTTTTGTACTTATTCCAAAGCTGACAATCATTCTTTAACTTTGCTATGTAGTAAGTACAATTTAACGGCTGTCGATAAGCGTTCATAAAATACATAATCATTTTCTAAAGGAGCTATTAGTTGGCGTATTTTTGTCATGCGATAGCGTATGGTGTTAGGATGGCAGAAGTGTGCAACAGCTACTTCTTTAATATTTCCTTTTTTTATCACAAAGGTTATAGCTGTGTTCATTAAATCAGGGTCTACCTTATTCTCTAGTAGGGGGCCTAAGTAATTATTCACATAATCCATAGCAAAGTGTGCGTCCTTACGATGCAATTCAATAAGCAGACAATCAGATGCCAGATTTTTATAATGATAAGTAGGGATTGTGTAAATTTCTGCCATGATACGAGAGAAGTAGGCTTCCCGAACGGCTAGATGAAGCTTTACCTCTGTTAAATGTACATTACTATAACCAATAAAGAGATTCTCTGTTGCAATATCATACATCGTTAGCCATTCGTTAAGTAGCTTTTCAAATTGAAGCTGCTGAGATGGATGGGTCATCAGGATAAACATGCTTTTTTTAAAAGTACATATAATGCCTGATTTCAATAGAGGCTCTAAGTTGAAAAAGTTTTCCATCCATTGCGTATTAACCATTTGGTTCATTTGAACATTTGCAACAAACACATACTTTTCAAAAGTTTTATTCATTTGTTGTAGAAAGGATTTTATTTGTTCATCCGATAGTTCCTCGTTAATTAGACGTCCCATGATGGTTGCTAAAAAGAATGTGTAATCTTGTGTTTTCGCAAAAGCCATTGTTTCTAAAATGATTTTTTCAAAAAATTCATCCCCACCAAATCGTAATATCGGGAAATGATGTTCATCTGCCAAGGCGAGGACTTCTTCTGGCAAATCATTATAAATAACTGGCTTATAAGCTAAAGCACTAGCATCTAGCTGGATAAGACTTTTCACAGCATTTAATAAATACTCGGGCTCTTGTTTTGCAAATAATAAACTGCTTAGAACAACGCTATTTGGTGTGAAAACCGTTTCTCTAACAGTTTGTATATCAGGCGAAAATTCAAAATCTAGAATTTCTACATTGTGAACAGGTTTATGTAAACCATTGCGACCAGCAACGACTGTAAATGCCTTGGTAATAGGTAGTTGTAAAAAGTTTTTTACGTTCATAAGGGGATCTAGCAACCTTTCTGGTAATGGATTTGAGTTAATAGTTTATATACTTATTATAAAATCTATTATCACTTAAATGAATCAATTTCATAATTCACTTTCATAACGGCGAATATTAACTAAAAAAATAAAGGAATTGTTCCTAATCATATAGGGATATTCCGCTACAGGTGGGCGCTTTCCGCGGGCAAGCACCGAGCTGCTTCGGGGAACAGGTTGTTGGACAAAAGGGGTTAATAAAGTAAAAAGCCGCCCACGAATGGACGGCTACATAGTATCTACTATTTTAAATGTTAGCGAAAATATTAGGCTTTCTGTTTTTCATCGGGTTCGTTTGTTCAATAGCATAACCAACGTTTAGGATACGGCCTTCTTTAAAGGCTGGTCCAATGATTTGTAGACCAATAGGTAAGTTGCCTTTGAAACCACAAGGAACAGAGAGTGCCGGTAAACCTGTTAAGTTACTAGGACCAGTAAAACGAATAATATTGTCAATCAAATCTACTTTTTCGCCATTTAGTTCGGCAAAATCATCTCCGATACTACTAGCTACAACAGGTAAGGTTGGTGTAATCATTACATCAACCTGATTGAAAATTTGGGTGAATTCTTGCTTGATTTGTCTACGTACCTGTTGAGCCTGTAAATAATCAACAGCAGAAGGTAATTCACCAAGTTCAAATAATAGACGAATATCATCCCCGAAATCTTGTGGTCTTTTCAGTAAGTCAGAGTGATGAATAGCAGCTGCCTCCGAAAGGGATGTAATGAGCTCAGCCCATTCTGCATACTGTAAGGATGGAATTTTTACAACCTCAACCCTTGCTCCTTGGTCAACTAAACTTTGAATGCTTGCACGAACAGCACGATCCACATCTGAATCTACGCGATTAAAGAAATAATCCTCATTGACGCCGATGACTAAATCTTTAACATTGCCTGAAAGCTGCTGTACATAATTATCAGCTGCTACATCCACACATGTTGGGTCACGATGATCAAAGCCTGAAATAATTTCAAGCATACCAGCAGCGTCTTTGACTGTCTTTGTCATTGGACCGATATGATCTAGACTCCAAGCAAGTGGGTAACAGCCATATTTACTAACACGACCGTGAGTAGGCTTTAAACCAACAATTCCACATGCAGATGAAGGGATACGAATTGAACCTGCTGTATCTGTGCCTAATGAAGCAACGCTCGCTCCTGCTGCAACAGCTGCACCAGAGCCTCCGCTAGAGCCACCTGGAATTTTATCTAAATCCCATGGGTTCCGTACAGGTCCGTAATGAGGATTGTTATTTGTAATACCCCAAGCATACTCGTGCATACTCAATTTTCCAGTGAAAATAACGCCCGCATCACGGAGCTTTTCCACAACAGTCGCATCATATTGTGACACGAAATCCTTATGAATTTTCGAGGACATCGTTGTTATTTTATCTTTAAAATATAAATTATCTTTTAATGCCATTGGAATGCCATGGTACATGCCGCGATACTGCCCATTTAAAATTTCTTTTTCTGCTTCTTTAGCATGAGCTAAAGCTTCATCATGATAAAAAGCCATATAAGAATTGATCTTTGGTTGACTTTCCTCAGCGAAATTTAAAATTGCCTTCGTCAGTTCGACGGGAGAGAGTGTTTTATGTTCAATTAAGGGTGCCAATTCTTCTACAGATTTCAAATGTAAATCAGTTGTCAATATGGTCACCTCCTGGTATGTTGCGAATAGCGATATCCGCGTCATCAATGGCAATGCCTTCTAAATTGCTACGAAGTGATTGCATGCCTTCCCATCGTGTTTTAAGTAGCTCAAGGTGTTCAGATTTTGCTTCAATTCCTTTGTTCTCCAATAGTTGTTGAATAGACAATCTCATTCACGTGATCCTCCCTTGATAATAATTTACCCCGCTTTAACGGTCAGTAGAAACCCGCCTCAACTTGAAAGCTGAGAACGAGTAAAGTAAAACGGGCAATCAACTGACTGTAAAAGCCCGATTGGTTCAACGAACAAACACTGGGGAAGAAAACCCAGTGAATGAAGTTTCACTTTATCCCGCTTTAACGGTCAGTAGAAACCCACCTCAACTTAAAAGCTGAGAACGAGTAAAGTAAAACGGGCAATCAACTGACTGTAAAAGCCCGATTGGTTCAACGAACAATCACTGGCCCAGTGATTGAAGTTTCACTTTATCCCGCTTTAACGGTCAGTAGAAACCCGCCTCAACTTGAAAGCTGAGAACGAGTAAAGTAAAACGGGCAATCAACTGACTGTAAAAGCCCGATTGGTTCAACGAACAATCACTGGGGAAGAAAACCCAGTGATTGAAGTTTCACTTTACCCCGCTTTAACGGTCAGTAGAAACCCGCCTCAACTTGAAAGCTGAGAACGAGTAAAGTAAAACGGGCAATCAACTGACCGTAAAAGCCCGATTGGTTCAACGAACAATCACTGGCCCAGTGATTGAAGTTTCACTTTATCTAAATAGGTATTTCCTATAAAGAACAAAATTGATTATCTATCATTGTTCTACCAAATGAAACACAAATTCTTATAAAAGGTAATAAAATACTATTATAACAAGCATACACTATTCGTAAATTATATCAAATAAATAGAATGTCATATAATGTCGTTCATGTAAATATTACTATAATTAAGGAAAACTAATGGATGATCTTTTTCTAGCGACTGCTACGCCTTGCTTTGGTAGGAGTATTCGCACTAGCTCTTTTTACATGTTATTCACAGTACATTTACAATGGAAGCGTACAATAGCTATTAATAACCAATTTAAGAGGTGCGAGAATGGAGTCTGTTGTGAGACAAAGTGTAAAATCAAGCAGTTTATTTTCCTATATAAAATATCTTTATGACCAGCATCAAAACAATACTTTATATATGAGGCGATTAAAGGCATTAAAAAAAATCATCCAAGACAAGGATTTGCATACATATTTTCAACCGATAGTCGATTTGCATTCAAAGCAAACGATGGGATTTGAGGCATTAAATCGACCGGAGGCTTCAGATTTGTTTAGCAATGTCGACCATTTTTATGAGTTTGTAGGGCAAACAGATTGTGTGTTTTTATTTGAATGCTTTTGTCGTAACCTATCCTTGCAACGTTTTAAAGAACGATTGCCCGGAGATATAATGCACAAAGATTTTATGCTTTTTCTTAATATTCATCCCAATGTATTATTAGATAAAAAGTATCATAGTGGTGAAACACTACAATTGTTAACGGAGCTTGGCATAAAACCACAGCAGGTTGTTTTTGAGTTGACGGAACGTAGCGCAGTAATCGATTTTGTGGAGTTTGAACGGGTATTATCAAATTATCGTTCACAGGGCTATCGTATTGCAGTGGATGATGTAGGTTCTGGCTACAATAGCTTAAAAACGCTTATTTATTTAAAGCCAGAGTTTATTAAGCTAGATCGTTCATTAATTCAATTTATAGATAAAAATCATGAACAACAGCAGCTTGTCACATTGCTAATGAAGTATGCTGTACAAGCTGAAACCAAAATCATCGCAGAAGGCATTGAACGTCAAGAGGAGCTCGATTATTTACATCAAATAGGCATCCATTACGCACAAGGATATGCATTAGGGAAGCCTGCAAAGGACATACATTTGGGGAAAATAAGGATGGGTGACCATGAAAATAGGGGAAGTCATTGAGAACGTTCCTTGTATTGATGAATATGTAAAAAACAAAGAGGTAGATTTACTTTTTACAAGTAATCCGTCAATGCGAAGTGTTGTGGTTGTTCAAGAAGGTAGACCAATTGGACATATAACACGCACACATTTCTATCAAAAAATTGGTACACGTTATGGCTATAATTTATTTATGGGTCGCCAAAATCAGCTTATTATTAAAGAAAATCCGCTAATTGTTGATAGATGCATACCTATTACGGAAGTAAGTACAGAAGCGATGCAACGACCGGCAGAAGATTTATATGACGATGTAATTGTGACGAAGGATGGTTATTTTTTTGGGGTTGTTAGCATTCGAGAACTATTGTTAAAGTTGGTAGAAACACAGGTAGCTATTGCGAGCTTCTTAAATCCTCTTAGTAGTTTACCTGGCAATAAATTAATCGATGACAAGCTAGAAGAAACCTTGGAGTTTCGGCAATATAGTCTCATTTATTTTGATTTAGATCATTTTAAATCCTATAATGACACGTATGGCTTTAATAAGGGTGATAAAATACTGCGTTATTTAACGGAAATATTGAAAAAGAATATAGCTGGGACACATGATTTTCTAGGGCATATTGGAGGAGATGACTTTGTTGCCATCGTTCCACATTATGAGGTAAGGGTAATTTGTCAGCGGATTATTGACGAGTTTGATTCGCAAATCTTAGGATTTTACGAACTTGAAGACATTGTACATTTACAAGTTCCAAATAGAATAGGTAAACTACAACCCTTCACCTGTACCTCACTTTCTATTGCAGTAGTTACAAATGAACATCGACAGTTTGACTCTGTTGAACAATTATCAGATGCGATTACTCGCATCAAAAAAGAATGCAAGAAAATCTCAGGAAGCTGTTATCTTATCAATGGCAAAGAAACCTACCTCGTTCATTAAAAGAGGCAGGTTTCTTTTCGTTGTTGGGTTACTCCTTAATAAGTACTCCAGCCAGCATCAGCTGCTATTGCTACACCATTAATTAGACCAGAATCTTCAGATGCCAGGAATAGTGCAATATTGGCGATATCTGAAACTTGTCCTGCTTTTGGCATTAAGCTTACGCCACGAACTGATTGCTCCATTCCGAATGGATTTACGTTGGTCATCGCAGCGGCAAAGCCTGTTTCTACATGCCCCGGTGCAATGGCATTGCAACGAATATTTTGTGGGCCGTAATGTGAAGCGATGTTTTTTGTCATGCCAACAACTGCATGTTTAGCATTTGTATAAGCTAGACCACCACGTCCACCCGTTAAACCAGCAATCAAGGCCATATTGACAATTGTTCCGCCACCATTTTCGATAAGTACTGGTAAGGCTTGGCGTATGGCACGCATCATCCCTGTTACATTAATGTCCATAACGCGTTGGCATACCGTATCTTGCACATTTGCTGTAGCCTGCATATTGTCACCAACTCCTGCATTGTTGACTAAAATATCTATACGACCGAAATGAACAACTGCATCGACGTTTACTTTTACACCAAAGGCGTCATAACCAGCCTCGTTAAATTCAGTGACTGTTGTCTTTAAAGCATCTTCATTGCAGTCTGCAATAACTACCTTCGCACCTGCTTGAGCATATTTACGTGCGATTTCTTTGCCGATACCTGCACCACTACCTGTAATAATAGCTACTTTGTTTTGTAATTTCCCACTCAATCTTCTCCTCTTTCCTGAAAAAAAGTTTAGCTTTAAACTAAATTCATTATATTGTGTTTTAGGGGCATAATCAAAAGAAACCGATCACTTATAAATTAGAAATTTATCAAACTTAATAAAACATACTTGATTAATAGGTATTGTAGGTATATAATTCGATTTACATTATCATAAAACATCTTAGGGGGCTTTCGATTGTCAACTTTACAAGTCATTCTCAACGTAGCCATATTGCTTGTGTTCGTTGGAATTTTATATGTTATGAACAAAAAGCACGTGAAATTTTCAAATCGTGTTTTTGCAGGTCTAGGCTTGGGTATCGCACTCGGTCTTGGACTTCAATTATTTTACGGTATTGATTCGCAAGTTTTAGCCGAAACAACACCGTGGTACAGCATCATTGGTAGCGGTTATGTAAAATTGCTTCAAATGGTCGCGATGCCATTAATATTCATCTCCATTTTAATTGCCTTTACGAAAATGACTATTGGCAAAAACTTTGGGAAAATGGCAGCACTTATTTTAGCCATTTTAATTGGTACAACAGCTGTTTCAGCGGGCGTTGGTATTCTATCAGCGACCATTTTTGATCTTGATGCAACACAAATTATGCACGGTGATGCTGAAACTGAACGTGGTGCATATCTGGAAGAAAAAACAAGTGGCATGACAGCACCCGATTTACCAACACAAATTATTGAATTGTTCCCAGCGAACCCATTCCTTGATTTAACTGGTGCTCGTTCAACATCGACGATTGCTGTTGTTATATTCGCAGCATTCTTAGGTTTCGCCTATTTACGTGTAGCACGTAAAGATGAAGCAACAGGCGCTACGATTAAAAAAGGACTAGATGCAATCTATGCACTTATTATGGGTGTCGTAACAATTGTTTTACGCTTAACACCATATGGTATTTTAGCTATCATGGCTCGTACAGTTGCAACATCAGATTTCGGTGCGATTTACAATATGGGTAAATTTGTAATTGCTTCTTATGTAGCATTAATCATTATGTTACTTGTACATTTACTAATCATTTCGTTAAGTGGCTTAAATCCATTTACGTATTTAAAAAAATCAGCGGAAACATTATTATTCGCCTTCACTTCTCGTTCAAGTGCGGGTGCGTTACCGATGAATATTAAAACGCAAACAGGGCGACTTGGTGTACCAGAAGGTATTGCAAACTTCTCAGGTTCGTTTGGATTATCGATTGGTCAAAATGGCTGTGCGGGTGTCTATCCTGCCATGCTTGCCATTATGATTGCTCCAACAGTCGGCATCAATCCACTAGACCCAGTGTTCATCATTACTGTTATTGCAGTAGTAGCAGTCAGTTCCTTTGGTGTAGCAGGTGTGGGCGGTGGTGCAACATTTGCAGCAATCTTAGTATTATCAGCACTTGACTTACCAATAGCACTTGCGGGTATTTTAATCTCTGTTGAGCCATTAATCGACATGGGTCGTACTGCATTGAATGTAAGTGGTTCGATGACGGCAGGTGTCGCAACGGCACGTGTTACAAAAGAGTTGGATACTGAAATTTACAATAATAAAGATGTTAGCGCACAAGTAGCAGATCTTTAAGATTTAAGAGTTATATCTCCATTTTTTGGAGAGTAACTCTTTTTATTTGCCCAGAAAGAACATAACACTACGATGTTTGAATTAGTTCCACCGAAAAATAGTTAAAAATTACAATTTATTATTGATATCAAGAGTCATCTTTTTCACTCAATGTGGAAGGTTGGCTCTTTTAGTTTTTGATATTATGCATAAATTTTAAAAAAATATTTTAAAAAATGTGTTGTTGTTTAGCATTTTATTTTATATGATTTATTTACAGAAAATTAAGAATTTTATCTGTGGGGTGCTAATTTGGTTCATACATTTATGAAAAGTTTAGTGTCAGAGAGAAAGATTCCAGGCGGCGTCCTCATCATACAACAACAACATACGCGCATTATGACGCAAAGCTTTGGCGCCTATAGTGCTGCAAATTTAAGCACACAACAAATAACAACCCATACATTATTTGATTTGGCATCATTGACCAAGGTCGTGGCGACATTACCTGCAACTTTGTTATTACTTAGTAGGAATGCAATAAAGCTCACAGATACCGTACAAACCTTCTTGCCGGATTTTAAATATCCTACAGTAAATATTCAGCATCTTTTACAGCATAGTTCGGGACTAGTAGCAGATTTAGATCCACCTGTAAAAAGACATCATCAACGGGATATCATGGGGGAAGTATTATCAGCGGGTGTAATCACTCAACCGGGCAAGCAAGTACTCTATAGTGATTTGAGTATGATTTTATTAGGCAAAATCATCGAAGAGGTTTCAGGGCAGTCTCTTGATTATTTCGTAGATAGAGAAATTGCTAAGCCATGGGGCATGCATGATACACAGTATAAACTGTCAAAAGAGCAACAAATGCAAGCGGCTTCAACAGAAAAGATTGAAAGTAAATTTGTACAGGGAATTGTTCATGATGAGAAGGCGTTACTACTTCAAGAAGTAAGCGGTAGTGCAGGTTTATTTTCGTGTGCAGAAGATTTAGCAACATTTGCACAATATTGGTTAGGCATTACTCAGCAGTCGGTTATACCGTTCGATTGGATGACCTTAGCGTATACAAATATTATTGAAAACAGAGGACTTGGCTTCGAGGTTTGGAATGGAAGTGATGTATTGAAGTGCTTCGGTAGGGGGTGGACAAAGGGATCTTTTGGTCATACAGGATTTACAGGTACAAGTATATGGATGGATCCGGTGAAAAAGGCTTTCGTCATTTTATTAACAAATGCTGTGCATTATGGAAGAGACAGAGGTTTTATGGAGATTAGAGAAAAAATTCATACGATGATTTTTGAAGAACTAATTACATGAAAGGTGGATGCATGGTTATGAAAAAGATCAACAAATGGCTCTTTATGATGCCATTATTAATAGTGGCGGCTTTAGTAGGCTGTTCTTCAAATGAGGAGCCAGCAAAAGAGACAGCGCCTGTTTCAAGTACGGATGACCATAGAGTCGAAGAAGTTTCATTAACGATTGGTAGTTGGCGGACAGAGGATGTTGCCAAATATGAAAAAGTCATTGCCTTATTCAATGAGAAACATCCTGATATCAAAGTTTCTTTTAATCCAACAAAAAATACTGAATACAATACAGTGCTTAATACTGCATTACAAGCAGGGGAAGGACCTGACATTTTTCACTTACGTCCATACGCAGCAGGTTTAAAGTTAGCTGAAGCAGGCTTCGTAGAAAAAATTAACGATTTACAGGAATTAAGCACATATCCAGAAGAAGCATTAATTGCTTCAAAAGATGCGGAGGGCAATCAATATGGTGTTCCGATTAATTTAAGTTCCACACAGTTCTTCTACAATAAAAAGATTTTCGCAGATAATGGGCTGGAAGTACCGCAAACTTGGGATGAGTTTATGCAATTGAATGATACTTTATTAGAAAAAGGCATTACACCTATTGCAATGGGAACAAAGGAGAGCTGGCTATTATCTCTACTACACGGTATTGTCGGGCCAGCAATTTATGAAGGAAATGATTTTTACAAGGCAGTACTTGCAGGTGAAAAAGATTTTACTGACCCAGCATTCATAGAATCCCTTCAAGTAATGAATGATTTGAAAAAGTATTTCCCTGCAAATTCAGAGGGATTAGGTATGGATGATATACGCACACTTTTTGTGCTGGAAGAAGCAGCGATGTTTCCTTTAGGAAGCTGGGAGATACCAGTTGTGCTAGAAATGAATCCAGATTTAGATTTCGGCTACTTCCCGATTCCATCAAAAATGGGAACTAAGACGGTGACAACATGGGTGGATGGTTCTTTTGCGATAAATGCAAATTCCGAGAATAAAGAAGCAGCGAAAGTATTTTTAGAATTTTTAACAACTAAAGAATTTGGTGAGCTATTCGTCAAGGAATTCTCAATGATTAGTGCAATTCCTGGCATTTCATCTGACAATGCATTGTTAAATGATTTAAGTAAATCAACGGAGAGTGAAGCGACACCTTACATGTGGGTAACCAACTTTACTGGTGGAGATCCAACAACGAAAACCGTGTTAGAAACGGAGTTGCAAGGTATGTATTTAGGTCAAGTGAAGCAAGAGGATGTTGCGGCAAAAGTGCAAGATAATGCAAAAACATGGTTCGCGCCATTCCAAAAATAAATCAAAATAAAAAAGACACCATATGCTGTGGTAGTTTTGGCGCTAGCTTTGAGAGCGTGAAGTAAACTTTGCTTACTTACACTTATTACTTAACGAGAACAGATATTATGGCCAACACAAAGATAGAGAAATTTCATACGATTTCTGGTTTTTAAGTAGGGCCCCACTAGCACTTCTCAAGAAGTAGGTGGGGTCTTACCGTCTAGGATATGACAGGGGGTATTCGAAAATTGAAAACAGTGACAGTTATGCCTTCGAAAAAGAAAAAATCTTGGGCGAAGTGGACCATACATTTGTTTCCAATCCCGGCACTAGTAATATACGGTATGTTTGTGTTGTATCCAATTTTAGCGGCTCTGTCCTATAGTTTTTTCGAGTGGAAAGGTATGTCGAGAGGAGATTTTGTAGGCTTTCAAAATTTCGTGACATTATTTACGACAGAGCCTTATGGATCCATGTTTTGGAACGCTTTCAAACATAATGTGTTGTATTTTGTATTACAAATGGTCGTTATGAATGGTCTCGCCCTATTTCTTGCCTTTATTATTTACCAAAAAATCAAAGGCGCAGAGTTTTTTAAAGCAGCATTTTTTCTACCACGATTATTATCAGTGATTGTTGTAGGATTTTTAGGGAAGTTAATATTGAATCCCAATTTCGGCACATTGAATATCATTTTAGAGAAAATCGGCTTAGAGAGCTTACAACGTGCATGGTTAGGGGATCCCAATACAGCATTAATCGCCATTATTTTAGTAAACTGCTGGTTTGGTCTCGGCTTTGGGGTATTAATTTTCTTAGCAGGATTTCAGAGCATCCCAGCTGAGTTAATAGAGGCTGCGAGGTTAGATGGAGCGAAGGGTTTTACGTTATTACGGACCATTTATCTGCCATTAATGGTACCTTCAATTACGATTATGGGTGTGTTAACTTTCATTCAATCATTTGAAGCCTTTGAGCTTGTCTATGCAATGCAAGGGTCAATGGGTGAACCCTATTATTCAACTGATACGTTGGCAGTATTCTTTTACCGTTTAGCATTTGGTAGCTCTACAGCATCAGGTACGACGGCGATTGGCTTAGGTTCAGCATTAGCCACGGTTTTATTCTTATTCATTTTGATTTGCACAACGGTGTTTTTACGTTTTGCGAACAAAAAAGACGTGCAGATGTAGGAGGTGCATAGATGAAGCAGGGCGCAATTTGGACACGACCGTTTTATTATATTGTGGTATTTGCTATGGCGACAATTAGTTTATATCCTATTTTATTAATGATGTTATCATCTTTTAAGACAAGTGTTGAAATTTACAAAAATCCTTTAGGATTACCGACCAGCTTTAGCTTAGATACTTACCGTACATTATTGTCAAAAATTCCGTTTACAACGTATTTCATGAATAGCGTCTTTGTAAGCATTGTATCAGTTGTATTGATTGTCATAATCTGTTCATTGGCTTCCTTCTATATTGCACGCTTTAAATTTTCTTGGAATAATGCTTTATTTTTCATCTTCTTATTAGGAATGATGATTCCCATTAAGCTGGGGATTGTACCATTGTTTATTTTAATGCGTGATTTGGGGCTTATTAATTCACTATGGTCATTGGTTTTTATGAATATTGCTACAGGTATTCCATTAACAATGTTAATTTTAACTGGATTTTTCAGGACAATGCCGTATGAACTAGAAGAGGCTGCACGTATTGATGGGGCCGGTAATTTGCGTGTGCTCTGGCATGTGGTGTTACCTTTAATGAGACCGGCGCTTGGCACTGTAGTCATTATTAATTTTATCGCTGCTTGGAATGACTTTTTCTTCCCGCTTATATTCATTACTGATAAGGTAAAGCGCACAATTCCGGTAGGGATGATGTCGCTTTTTGGAGAGCATTCTGCGGATTGGGGCTCACTATTTGCAGGTTTAACACTGGCTTCGTTGCCTATGATTGTTTTGTTCTTCATTGCTTCTAAACAGTTCATGGAAGGGTTGACAGCCGGAGCAGTGAAGTAATGCACCTCAATAGTTACGTGAACTTAGTGAAAGAAAGGAGCAAGGGTATACTCCAATTTTTAATCGACATCCCTTCAATGACAGAAGAATGTAGTGTGATTTAGATAATGAAGATAAGGCAGGAGGAATCTGACTTCGATGGATCGATTGACAAAGTTGGAAACAGAAGGCTATCATCCAAAAACGGCAAACTTAGATTTAATGTCTATCACTGAAATTGTGCGGCTTATGAATGAGGATGATGTAAAGATTCCGCAAGCAATCGCCAAAGTGTTACCTGAAATTGAGCGTGCGATTGAAGCAGTTATTATAGCTATAAAAAACGGGGGGCGATTATTTTACGTAGGAGCAGGAACGAGTGGTCGCATAGGTTTACTAGACGCAGTCGAGTGTCCACCGACTTTCAGTACATCATCGGAGCTCGTACAGGCGGTGTTAGCAGGTGGCTTAGACGCAGTCGTAGTCGCTGTCGAAGGTGCAGAGGATAATGAAGCCTTGGGACAAGAGGCACTACAACATCGTGTCCTACAGGCAAAGGACATTGTTATTGGAATAGCCGCAAGTGGAAGAACCCCATTCGTGAAGGGTGCGCTTGTTTATGCGCAACAAATCGGGGCGAAAACGGTAAGCTTAACGAGTAATCCACAATCAATGATTAGTAGATATGCAGATATAGCGATAGAGGTAATGACAGGACCAGAAATTTTAACAGGATCTACCAGACTAAAGGCAGCAACTGCCCATAAACAAATTCTTAATATGATCACAACAACAACAATGATTAAACTTGGGAAAGTATATAAAAATTTAATGGTGGATGTTCATGCGAGTAATGTTAAATTACGCGAACGGGCAAAAAAGATTGTTTGTGATGCCACGGGTGTTTCCTATCAAGAGGCCGAAAGCGTATTGACGCAAACGGATTATAAAGTGAAACCAGCCATCATCATGCTTTTGATGGAGACGACTTATGAAGAAGCAGAACGATTATTAGCCCAATCTGAAGGACATGTACGGACAGCGATGGAGTTAAAGAACAGGAAGTAAAAAAAGGAAACAGAGCCAATTATTTGTACTGTGTATCTGGGCATTAACAGGTGGAGCTGGCACAGCTAGCTCCAAAATCCATAAGATATTTGTCGTTGCATTACATATTGGAAAACGGAGTTGATAGTAAATGGAGAAAATCAATGCAGGGTTAATTATGCTGGCAGAAATGGAGGAGCGGCTTCCCCCTTCAGAACGAAAGGTAGCTAGCTACATTTTAGAACATCCGACGAAAGCCATTAAAATGACTGCTGTTGAATTGGGGGAAGCAAGTAAAACAAGTGGTGCAGCAGTGATTCGTCTCTGTAAATCGTTAAATGTTAGTGGTATACAAGAGTTGAAACTACGTATTGCAGGAGATTTACAACGCGAAATGGTAGATGATCGTGATATTGAACCAAATGAACCATTACAAACTATTGTAGAAAAGGTGACGACCCAAAGTAGTCAAATTTTACGGGAAACTGCAGACTTAATAGATGACAAAGAGTTATTGAGAGCGGTGACATCTCTAGCGCAGGCTAAGCGGATTTTCTTTTTTGGCGTTGGTGCATCAGGTATTGCGGCAATGGATGCAGACCAGAAATTTTTGCGTATTAATAAAAATAGTACGGCACTAATGGACTTGCATTTAGGAGCTACAGCAGTAGTAAATGCAGAGGAAGGGGATGTGGTAGTGGGGATATCATTTTCTGGTGAAACACATGAAGTGGCAAAAATTTTAGAGATAGCTAGTGAAACACCAGCGACAACCATTAGTTTAACGCGTTACGGCAATTCGCTAGTGTCTAGCCTAGCAGATATTTGTTTATATACATCGCCAAATGTAGAAGCAACTTTTAGAA
The DNA here is from genome assembly GCF_003049575.1 of Lysinibacillus parviboronicapiens. Classification (GTDB taxonomy): domain Bacteria; phylum Bacillota; class Bacilli; order Bacillales_A; family Planococcaceae; genus Lysinibacillus; species Lysinibacillus parviboronicapiens. The sequence continues at coordinate 39,814 of NZ_PYWI01000015.1, forward strand.
GTGGTGCCACATCATCACGGCTTGCTCAACTACATGTTATTGATATTCTATTTATGGCTGTGGCTACTAGTTCCTATGAACAAACAATCAATTATCTAGACACGACACGCGCTGCCATCGAGGGCCTTCATAAGAAGGTTGTAAAACGTAAAAATTGAGGTTGCGATCACAACCTCAGTTCATTCATGAATACGTACTTCTGTTTGAGGGTCAAAAAAATGTATTTTGTTGTCCTTTATTCTTAAGCTTACCGTGTCATTTGGGTGACATTGTGTATCGGCATTTACACGTGCGGTGAATGATTGCCCTGCTAATGTAGCGTAGAGGAAAACCTCAGCACCTAGTAACTCTGCTACATCTACCATTGTGTCAAACGTATAAGAAGAAGTTGTGGATGTAAGTTGTAAATCCTCTGGACGTATTCCGAGCACGATATCTTTTCCTAGATAGCCTTGGTCTTTTAGTATTGTTAAATAACTTTCAGGAATAGGTAAGTTGAAATCTCCTATCTTTACCTCATTTTCAGTGAGCTGTCCATGAAATAGATTCATCGAGGGTGATCCAATAAAACCTGCTACAAACATATTATTTGGATAATCATATACTTCCTTTGGCGCGCCAATTTGTTGAATGAGCCCATCTTTCATCACTACGAGACGTGTGGCCATTGTCATCGCTTCTGTTTGGTCATGAGTTACATAAATCGTTGTTGTTTGAATACGTTGATGTAGTTTTTGAATTTCTGCACGCATTTGCACACGTAATTTCGCATCTAAATTAGAAAGGGGTTCATCCATTAAAAATACTTTAGCATCACGGACAATGGCGCGCCCTAGTGCAACACGCTGTCTTTGACCGCCTGACAATGCCTTAGGTTTACGTTTTAAGTAATCTTCCAAGCCTAAAATTTTTGCGGCTTCTAACACGCGTCGGTCGATTTCCTTTTTATCGACTTTTCGAAGCTTTAAGCTAAATGCCATATTATCGTAAACCGACATATGGGGGTATAAGGCGTAGCTTTGGAAAACCATAGCAATACCCCGATCCTTTGACTCCACATCATTCATAAGGACATCATCAATGTAAAATTCACCTTTCGAAATATCTTCTAAGCCCGCAATCATACGAAGTGTTGTAGTTTTCCCACATCCTGAAGGGCCGACAAAGACAATGAATTCTTTATCGTGAATATGCAAATGGAAATCCGTTACAGCTTGCACATTTTTATCGTAAATCTTATAGATATGCTCCAAGCGTAATTCCGTCATGGCAACATCCTTTCTTTTAGTAGTGATATGGATAGTGTAAAAAAATAGTATGTTTCTGAACAGAGCAATTCTGCACAGTTTTTGTCTCAACAACTGTGCAATGTGCCATACACCTACAAGGATTCAAAGAGGGTAATGGCAAGAAACACCTCAAGCCTTTGCTCGAATTGTCTAATATCCTTGAGCGTAAGAATATGAAACTTCTCTAGTCGATTTTGTAAGGTATTACGATGCATAAATAATTTTTTAGCTGCAAATGAAATATTGCCTTCATACTGAATGACTTGCTTGACGGTTTGCAGTAAGTCTGGGTGTTCAACAGCTTCTTTTAAAATCGAAGCACTGAAAATAGCTTTTTCCTGTGAGTCTAACTGAAGTGTTAAATAAGGAATAAGTAATTCTTGTTGTGTAAGTACATGCTTGGAAGTATGATGCCAAATTGATGATTGTAATGATGAAAGCCAACTAAACCTTGCTTTTGTCACGGTAATATCTGATATAACATCTGTCACAAAAATTTTTAATTTTGCTTCTAAATCTTCACACAAGAGATGAATAAAGTAAGTGAATATTAGTGGCTCATCGTCTGTAATTTGTTCGATAACTACAAATAAATGCTCATTTAACGACATTAATAATATTTCCTTACCTAACAGTGCCTCAAGTGTTGTCCGTAGGAGGTGAAGGTCTGTAAAAACCTTGTCAAAGTGTAAAAATAATAAGCGGTGGTCCTGAATAGCAGCAGGTATTGTATTGGTTTGATTGGTTAAATACTGATGCCAATCGGTGTCCTGCAAGGTAGAAATAATAAGTGGACCTGAGAAAATGCGCAATAGCTCAAGTTCATCTCGTGTAATGGCGTGCTTTGGTATTTCATAGAGCTTATTGTCAAAATTAAACAAATAGCCTTCAGTATGCAAGTCATTAAAAGGCTTTAATAAGGGGAAACGTTTTTGTAGCTTCAATGGGTCCATGTCAACACATCCTTCTACCATATTAGAAGATGAATCATCGAGGGTTAAAAAATAACAATATAAAAAGTTTGGAGAAGTGGAATTTCACTTCTCTTTTTTATGCAAAATGTTATTTTTAAACAAAAAGAACCATTTTTGTTACATTATAATTTATTGTTGGTATTAAATACCCAATTAAATCATTTTATAAAATTTAGTTCAATAATATTATAATTCGTCGATATAGAGATTTAGAATAGGTAAATATACTATTTAATTTAATTTAAAAAGAGGTTAGAAAGTAAGGGTTTTAATATATTCAGCAAAATCTGTATTAGTTGTAAGTATGTTTAACGGTATAGGAGTATGCAAAAAAGACCAAATATAAAGAAGCCATGGGATTAGAAACGGGTTAGTCTCTATGCTGGCATTTACATATCGGCATGGACCCATACTAATGTTTGATTCAATGTCTTTCATTAGAATTTGCACTAAATAACTGAATTCAAAAAGGAGAGTATTAACCATGTTACGCAATTTATCCATGTTTAAAAAGTTAGTTCTATTAATGGGTATATCTATTTTAACAATTGGTATTATTCAGCTAAATGGATATATCACAATAAAATCACTGGAGAAGAATACAGAGGATATTTTTACAAACCGACTAGAACCAAGCCTTGTTTTGACTCAATATAGAATTAATAATCGAGTTATCACTTCAGATATGTATCTTTCTTTTTTAACTGTAGATGAAGCAACAAATAAACAAATTAAAGATGAAATAGAGAAAGCTCTTAAAGCGAATGAAGAAAATCTTCAGCTACTGAAAGCGGCTAAATTACAGTCAGATGAGGATGCCATTGTAGCTGACCTGCTACAGCTCTATCCTGTGTTTAAAGCCAGAATGGAGCAAATTTTACAACTAAGTACTGTTAATAAGAATGTGGAAGCAATAAACTTGTTTAATTCAAAGGTTAAGCCGATAGTCGAACAAATTAACAATAAAGGCGTGGAGTTAACAGATTTAAATCAAAAACATGCAGGTGATTTAAATATGGAAAGTAAAGCTAAAGCAAGTAAAGGAACGCTAATTTCTTTAATCATTTCAATTGTTTTAGGGATTCTGTTTGTTGTAATTGGTTTTATAGGTGTACGAAAATATTTAATTACGCCAATTGAAAAATTGAAAATTGCTGTACAATTAGCAGAGGCTGGAGAATTGAATTTTAATATAGACTATGATTCAAAGGACGAACTAGGGGTCTTAACTACTTCGTTTATTAATATGATTGCTCATTTACGAGACTTAATTGGTCAGGTAAAAGAAACTTCCGACCAGATGGCGGCATTCTCGTCGGAGCTTACGGCGAGTGCGGAACAAACAAGTGAGGCAAGTGAACATATTGCGTCAGTGACGTTAGATGTGGCAAGCGGTTCAGACGAGCAAATGAGAACAATTATAGAAACATCAGATGTTGTGACTCAAATGGTACATGGTGTGCAAACAATAGCTGAAAATTCTACTAACGTTTCAGAGGCAGCTATCCAAGCAGAACAACTTTCAGTGGAAGGAAATGATATTATTAAAACCGCTGTTCAACAAATGAATGCGATTCAAACATCTATTGGTAGTTTAAATGATGTCATTAGTGGTTTGGGTGAGCGCTCGGCTGAAATTGGACAAATCGTTGAAGTCATTACAGGTATTGCAGCACAGACCAACCTACTGGCATTAAATGCAGCAATTGAGGCAGCAAGAGCAGGAGAACATGGAAAGGGCTTTGCGGTCGTTTCGGAAGAAGTGCGAAAATTAGCTGAAGAATCATCTGTATCGGCACACAGAATTTCTGAACTTATTATAAGAATTCAAGCCGAAACAAATAAAGCAGTAGACTCCATGCAGTTCACAACGAATGAAGTCATAACAGGTATTCACAATGTGAACATAGCGGGGGAATCTTTTGAAAAAATTCAATCTGCCTTTAATGAGGTAGCTGTTCAAATTCAAGAAGTATCCTCTTCCGTACAACAGATGGTTGTAGGAGCTAATCAAATGTCTAAATCAATCGAACAAATCAATGGAATTGCGCAAAGCTCTGCGGTAGGGACACAAAATATTTCAGCGGCTACAGAAGAGCAACTAGCCTCTATGCAGGAGATTACAGCATCTACGTCAACACTTTCTAAAATGGCGGAGGATTTACAAGAAAAAACGAATTCATTTAAAGTATAAAAATTAAAGGATAGAAAACTGAAACACGTTTTTAGGATTTTGAAGTAGTTAATACATGTCTTTTTATAAGATGCATCTAGCTTCTAGTACGGCTTAGCGATCAGGTGGTACCGCTTAAGCAATCGGAATTATTTTTTAGACACGACTCTCTGATTCGATATAGAGAGAAAAAAACTGCGACACTCCTGCGTAAGAACGAGCCAGCCAGTCCTAGCACAAAGTGTAGCGGATGCGAGCTTGTTCGTCCGCCGAAAGCGCGTGGCATTAAATATTTTTGCTTTCTGTTGGGAAAGAAAAAAGACTATAGGTAAACTCGACTTTTGCCGAGTTTGTCTATAGTCTGAAGCGATGTAGACATGATGAAATAGTATTGAGTCTACGTCGCTTTTTAAATTATTTTCACATAAAAATCCTTGCCGTTCATGAGCTCAGTAATTTCAGTGCCGTCTTTTCTTTTATAATAATCAAAAATATCACGTGCTAGACCGGAGTGTCCATTTAAATATGTTCCTTGTTTAATCTCTTTACGAGGATTGTGGAAATCAAAATACAAGCGTGAATCGTGGCACATTGTAGCTAAAATGGCTTTGAACTCTTGTTCTTCAATATGAATCCCCCGCGTATATTGGCACTCTCGACGGTACGTATCGTGTGAGATATTCACAGGTGAGGGTTCAACAATTATTTCGATTTTTCTATTCAAATGTCAACAGCTCCTTTCAGGATAAATGACGTCATAATCTATTTAGTTTAGTATATAATTGACAGAAAATTATATCAATATTTATCTACCAATCCTGCTGTTGTATTTCTTCTGCAATTACTTGTAGGTCATATGCTGTAATCATCAAAAGGGTATAGTCGTTAGTTTCTCTAAATTTTTCTGCGAGTCTCTTCATATATTTTGGCGAGCCTTCGTTTTCGTCGTCATAGATGAGAAGAAGCCCATCCGTATTTTGAATGATAAATTTATCCTTTTCAACAAACTGCCATGGCGCCTCATAGGGCTTTTTAGTGACACTTGTTACAAAGTCTGCTTGAGATACTATGGACAGATATTTTTCTTTTTTAATATCCTGCCAATTTTTCTCCTGCTCTAAAAATGGTGTGATTATGGCAAGTTTTAATGCAGGGAACTCTTCCTTTAATGAGAGGACAACCTCTGCACTCCAAGTTTCTACGCCCTGTTGGCCACTAATAATAACCCATTCCAACCCCTCATCAATCAATTGACGTAAACGGTTTTCCAATGCCTTTTTTATGATGTGAACCCCGGGATGTTTATCATTGAAAATACCGAGTTCATGTGGTTTGTAGCCTGTAATTATTATTCTTTGTAGCAATAGAAAAGCCCCCTAAGCTATATATTATCTACAAATAGTATACAGTAGGGGGACATATGAAAACGAATATGAATATGTTTTGGATAGTTCATGAGCATTAGCAGACGTTCAATATGCTTAAAATAGAACCTACAAATCGTTGGTTGGTAATCGTTGCTGTCGGTAACTTAACCTGCAAGACATTGAGCTTTATTCTATTTCTTAGTAAAAAGAGTTTAAGGTAATATACTTCACGTTTAGTGCCAAAATGTTTTTTATGAGGTTTAAGTCTTTAGAATGCGCATATAGTAAGAACGACGGTTACGGCTGCACAAATTCCTAGAAACCACCATGTATCTGTAAAATCTTCTTTCGATTCACGATTCATTTACAGTACTTCCTTTCTGTTTCGTTTGCCCACTCCATGACCAATTCGTCCATATTCTCAGTACGGTTTCAAACGGGCCACGTTTGAATTTCTTTAAATAAGCAATACTAAAAATGCATTGCAAGCTATAGAGTACAACCCCGAATATGATGCCACCAAATACGCCTAATTGGCCATATAAGCCGAGTCCGTATCCGTAAAATACTGTTGTACAAATGATTGTTTGCATTAAATAATTGGTCATCGATAGCTTGCCGACACTTTCAAAAGCAGGTGAGAGCAACTGTACAGGTCGCGTATTAAAAAATAATGCTACTAAGCACACGTAGCCTACCGCTAATAGCTGTGAACCACCCATTAGTAACATGCCGGAAAAGTTATTTTCTATAAAGCTAAATGCTTTGAAAGCGAGGCCCACTGGTACTAAGATTGCCCCGATAACGTACCATTTCTTTTCTTTTTGCATATTTTCAAAAGCGTGTAGTTTAGCAAGCCCCATACCAAATAAAAACAGTGGTGCATAAAATAAAGGTGCAAAAATAAAGATAAAGAATACAAAAATAGGATCGTCTAATCCAGGGGGCATAACATTTGCACGGAAATCATAGATGTCTAGGTAACTTCCGTTTGCATAAGTTGCATCTGCCTTTTCGATATAAGTAGTTAGTTCATTCTGCTCTTTTTTTGTGATTTCCGTAGGACCGAATGTTAAAGCTGTCGTCAGTAAAAATAATACACCGCACCATATAAATAATGTTTTTGGTTTACGATTAATGAACGGAATTAAAAATAATGTCATACAGCCATAAGATAATAAAATATCACCTTCCCATAAAAATGAAGAATGGAGCCAACCGATGGCGATTAGACCAATTGCGCGACGTAGAATTGACCACCGACTCTTAGTTTTCTTTCTACGGACAGATTCGATAAATTTAATAAGAGAGAAGCCAAATAAGATGGTGAAAATAGGCATAAATGAGCCCTCAATGAAGACTTTTACAAAATATAATGCACCGTTATCTACCATTGATAAATTTTTTAATTCATCCTTGCCATACATGCCAAACTGGAAAATAAGCAGGTTAGCCATCAAAATCCCAAACAAACTTAATCCACGTATACTGTCAATGAAGGTAACTCGATTTGTTGTCATTTGCGTTTTATCTCCTTAATTGGTTAACTTATACATAGAGTAATAGTAAAATCTTATAGAGATATAATGACTACCTTAAAGTAATCTTAAAAGTTGGTGATAATATGCAAAAGGCAAAAATTTTAGTATTAGAAGATGAACGAGCTATTGCAGAAATGATTGAAATCATCTTAAGAAAAGAAGGAATTGACAACATTACACTTTGTGACACTGTACAAGGTGCCATGAGGGAAATAGGAAAGGAAGAATTTGACTTTTATCTGTTAGATATCATGTTACCAGACGGTAGTGGCTTAGAGATGGCGAAGCGTATCCGCGAGAACAGTGATGCCCCAATCTTCTTTTTAACTGCCAAGAGTAGTGATGCGGATAAACTACGTGGCTTTATGAATGGAGCGGATGACTATATAACAAAACCATTTAATCCGCTAGAGCTTGTAGCGAGGGTAAAAGTACAGCTCACGCGTTACATGAAAAAGAAGGTGGATGTGCAAGAGGGACATCTATATACTTGTCATCGTTTTGTGTTTAATGTGGATGCGGCAGAGCTCACAGTTGATGGAAAAAAGGACATTATTAGTGGAAGGTTATTTCATTTACTGAAATATCTCTGTGAAAATACAGGGCAAGTATTATCAAAGGAACAAATATATGAACGCGTGTGGGGAGATTATATATTCGATGATAATACGGTGATGGTTCATATTCGTAAACTACGTGAAAAGATTGAAGAAGATCCAGGTAAACCAACGTGCATTGTAACGGTTAGGGGAATTGGCTATAAACTCGTTGGAGATATTCAGTGATGAAACCATCAAGAAGATTAACGCTGCGTTTTGTTTCATATTTCACAGTATTTTATTTATTAATTATTTTGGGTTTTATTGTCAGTCTGTTATTTTTTGCGTTTTTTATCAATGCACGTGTTGGTGATAATATCCATACTATGACTTCCTATGAAATTGAAAATGACGCAGTGGTAAAGGATGGGGATTCTGTACGAATTGCCGATTATTTAGTAGAACGTGCTGCGGAGAATTTAGGGCAGTTATATTTAATCAATCAATCAATGGACATAGTGGATTATACAGGGGATACATGCGAACTTTGCGAAATAGCCGATAGTGAAATTTTGTCGCTCGAACGTTCAGGTATGCATACGTGGAAACTACCTAAATATTACTTATTATTTTTACCTACTTCACTTGTGCAGCCTCTATTTGATGAGACATATAGTGTTTGGCAAAAACAAGAGGACATACCTGCAGATTTGCTCCAGCGTTTAAAGGATAATATGGCTACTATAGAGCTTTATAACGAACGGTGGAAACGCGTAGAAGTTATTGGTGAAAGTTATAAATTACTGGATAAGCCAGAATTATTTGAAGAGAATTATGACATTTTCGAACAGGAAGAACTTATCCAAAGTGCAACACTGGCAGATGAAACAACACTTGTTGTACGTATGCCGAACCCAGCCTATAAACCGTTTGAAGAACCGTTTAATAAAGCGATGCTTCTGTTTGTTGCAATTTTTTTCGGCAGTCATATTATCTTGTTAATTGGCGTCATTTTCTTATCTATTGGGATTTCTCGTCAATTTGTTCGACCGCTTGTTTACGTTATTTCACGGATTGAACAACTTGCGCAATTTGACTACCGGAAATTGAGCGATAAGAAAGTTCATCACCAGAAGACAGGGAAATTAAAGCGTAAATTTAAATTATTTCAACCTGTCGATGAATCGCTCAATCATTTATCGGACCGACTTGCCTCAAATGAAAGACAAATTAAGCAATCCGAACAATTACGTGAAGAATGGATTACGGGGCTATCACATGATTTAAAGACACCTCTAAGCTCTATTTACGGTTATTCCACAATGTTGGCGTCTGGTGATTATGAGTGGACGAATGATGAAATGCGTGCATTTGCGAAAACAATGCAAGAAAAGGCCACATACATGGATGCTCTTATCCAAGATTTAACCTATACGTATCAGTTGAAAAATAAAGCGATAAAGCTTGAAAAGGTATCCTTAGCCCTCAATACGTGGTTACTGCAATTTGCAGACAATCAGGTGTGTGTGCATGTCTATGGAGATGTCATACTGGATGCAGATGAACTTCTTTTAAAGCGAATATTAGATAATTTAATTACAAATGCCAAGAAGTATACCCCGATTGACACGGAGGTAAGTGTTGAAGCGCAAAATACGCAAGAAGGCGTCATGTTGACAATTGCTGACCAAGGTCCGGGAATTCCACAAAAAGAACTAGATAACTTATTTGAGCGCTATTACCGAGGAACAAATACAACCGATGATGCTACAGGTACTGGTCTGGGGTTAGCGATTACCAAACAACTAATTGATTTGCATGATGGGACAATTCGTGTTAGTTCTGATGCAAGAGGTACCGTTTTTGTTGTGAAATTTTCATATGAACAATAGCGCATTCATATTAGCATGAAGTTATATGATGGCGTAGTCTGAAAATAAGTCCTTACAATGTGCTGCGCTTTCTGTGTTTAAGGTACGCGCTGCATCGTGGCTACAGAGTATTAGACAAAGAGGATTTAACCGCTGTTGCTTCATTGCCCCTCGCTGTTGCGCAAATAAATTAATAAGTACATTTTCACTTTACATGACAAAAAATAGTATGCATAGGTACTCCTAGCATACTATTTTTCTTTTTTTTGGCCTATGATTATTTTTTATGACAGTGCTCGGAAGGATGTTCTATTTTTACGTAACGCCATAAATTATTGGCGATGTCACGCGCCTCTGCTGCGTGTTCAGTCCCAACAAATGCTTTTCTGAAAGGTGTAAGTAGTGATTCGATAATAAAGAGCTTAGGTTTTTCTTGCTGCAATTCTTCCATTAAAAACGTAGCGAACTCTAAACCTTCAACAGTTTCATCCTTCGATAATCCCTTCGTAAAGCCTTGAAGTTGTTCGATTACCATTTCTTTACTGACTGAACGATAATTTACAACATTTTGTATGGCGTTAATCATCTCGACACTTATAATGATATCTTTTGATTTTAGCATTGCGGGAATAATTACACTAATATTGCGTAATGCTACGCGTACAATTGCTTCTCGATTTATATATTTATAATCTGAAATCAACACTGCACGTAAAGAAAGGTTAATCATACCAAGTGTTTGTACCGCACATTCATAGCTCATCGGACTAATTTCTTCTCCAAAAACTTGTACAAGTCTATTGGCAAGCCATTCTAACTCTTGTAAATGGTAGTTCAAAATAATTTTCTTTAGTTCATTATCCCGAGAATGGAAAATTGATTCGAAAATTTGAATGAGATTTTGCTCGCGGTTGACATACATGAGCACTGCAACTTGCTGTGTTAATACTTCCAAGTCAGTTGGATCTTTCCCATAAAGAAGCTCATGTCGGCGATTGCTTGCTTCCTCGCGCCCTTCATCTAGAATGGCGATTAAGCATTCGTTTTTCGAGGCGAAATGATTATAAAATGTGCCTTTAGATATTTTAGCAGCACTGATGATATCGTTAATAGATGTATCTACGAATCCCTTTTCTATAAAAAGTTCACGGGCAGAAGTAAGTATTTGTCTTTTTCTTTTGTTCATAACCTCACCTTTTTTAATTATTATACTCTCATTCTATAATGAAAACGCTTATATATCAACGTTTTTAAAATTATTAATCTAAATTGTTGAAAAAAGTAGACTGTGAGTATAAAATAAGTTTTATCTTAAACAACAAGAAAGAATTGAGGGATATAAATGAATAATGACTTAACAATGAAAAAGCCCCCTTATGGCATGATTGCTATTTTATTTGTGGGTGCTTTTGTTGCTTTTCTTAACAACACATTGTTAAATGTTGCGTTGCCAACCATTATGAAAGATTTTGGTATTACGTATGCAAAAGTACAATGGCTGGCTACAGGTTATATGCTTGTAAGTGGTATCTTAGTACCGGCTTCGGCATTTTTCGTAACACGCTTTAAAAATAGACATCTATTTATTACAGCGATGACAATATTTACAATTGGTACAATTATGGCTGGTTTTGCACCAAACTTTGGCGTGCTCTTAGCAGGTCGTATGGTGCAAGCAGCAGGGGCTTCAAGTATGTCACCCCTGTTAATGAATGTTATGCTGACGAGCTTCCCGAAAGAAAAACGTGGAGCAGCAATGGGTATTTTTGGTTTAGTTATGATTGCGGCACCAGCTATTGGTCCAACATTATCAGGCTGGATTGTGGAACATCATGATTGGCGCATGCTATTCCAAATGATTATTCCATTTGCCATTATTAGTTTACTATTTGGCGTTTGGAAATTAAAAAACGTGATGGAGACACGTGAAGTTCAATTAGATTTCCTTTCCGTATTTTTATCGACAGTTGCATTTGGTGGTATTCTTTATGGTTTCAGTACAGCAGGCGATAAAGGATGGTCTAGCCCTTGGGTATACGGTACCATTTCAATTGGTTTTGTATCGTTAATTATTTTCATCTTTAAACAATTACGTATGGATGAACCTTTACTGGAACTACGTATTTACAAATATCCGATGTTTGCACTGGGCTCGGCTATTTCTGTTATTGTTTCCATGGCGATGTTCTCTGGGATGATTTTAACACCGGCTTATGTGCAATCAATTCGTGGAATTGAACCTTTTGAAGCGGGATTAATGATGCTTCCGGGGGCACTTGTAATGGGCATTATGTCTCCAATTACAGGGAAGCTTTTTGATAAATTCGGGCCGCGTATTTTAGCGATTATTGGTTTAACGATTACTACTCTTGCTACATTTGGTCTAACGAAATTAGCCATGGATTCGAGTTATACATTTATCGTGTCTATGTATTCAATTCGTATGTTCGGTATGTCTATGGTAATGATGCCTATTATGACAAACGGTTTAAATCAATTACCACAAATTATGAATCCACATGGTACGGCTATCAATAATACTCTACAACAAGTAGCAGGAGCGATAGGTAGTGCCGTGTTGGTTACTTTTATGAACAACCGTACGAAAGCGACAGCTGCGGACTTAATCGCAGATGCACAAGCGAAGGCGGCTCAATCCGGTGTGGTGCCAACAGCTGAGCAAATGCAACAAATGCAAGATCAAATTATGCAAACAGCCTTATTAGATGGGATTACACATTCATTCTTAATAGCGGCTATTGTAACAGTTCTTGCACTAGTGCTGGCATTCTTCTTAAAACGTGTAAAAGTTGAAAGTGTAGCAGCTACAATGGATTTGAAAAAACCTACAAAGTAATAAATGAGAGAAATGATTTAAATTTAGCTTATAAACGACAAAAAGTTCCGTTCTAAGAACGGGGCTTTTTATGTTTTTTTCAATACGTTGTTACAGTAATCGTATAGTTGGGGGATAAATCGTTTGAAGTTATCGATAAAATCTAGAAGTTGGTCGATACATTTAATAATCTAGATGAAAAGTCATGTTATAAAAGGATAAAATAAGACCCGTTTTCTGTGTGCCTAGTAGCATCCACAAAAAACGGGTCTATTCTTATACATTAACGTGCTGCTTTAATTACAAAATATTAAGAGTTGGATAGCAGGCTTTAGGCATCCTTTTTAAATAGCGGACCTGGCCAAAAAGCATATTTTCCAAGAACAGTAGTAATCGCTGGCACAAGCAGTGGACGTACGATAAATGTATCCAGTAGAACACCGATGGCAGTCACAACGCCAAATTGCACAAGTACCTGTATAGGTAGTGTTGCGAGGACAGCGAATGTACCTGCTAAAATAAGACCTGCAGATGTAATGACACTACCCGTATGAACTACGCCCTCTTCTACCGCTGTTAAATGATCTGTATTTTTACGTTTCTTCCAAATTTCTGAAATCATGAAGATGTTATAATCTTCCCCAAGGGCTACTAAGAATACAAATGCATACAGTGGAATGGCACCCGATATCGCCTCTGCTCCCATAATATGATGCAAAATAAGCCAACCTGCACCGAGTGCGCCAAAATAAGAAATAATCACTGTCGCCAGTAAATACACTGTTGCTGTCACAGAACGTAAATAGATAAATAATAAAATTGCTATTAACGCAATCATGGTCGGCATTATAACCGATTCATCACGTTCAGTAATTTGTTGTGTGTCATACTGACTTGCAGTTTCTCCGCCAATCCACACTTGCTGATCAGCATTCTTGATGCCTGTACTTTCAAGTATATTTACGACTTCAGCCTTAAGCTCTGGTATATGCGCCAATGATTCTTTTGCATAAGGGTTTGCATTAAACGTAAGTTCATATAATTGAATGGCATCGCTTTTCTCCCCAATTTGGACATCTCCCACAGTATCTATATAAGGAAGTGCAGTGAGCGACTGCTGGATATTAATATCTGTGCCTGTCGTATCAATTACAAGTTGGACAGGCGCTAGTTCTCCCGGTGAGAAATTTTCTTCTATTAAAGTAAAACCTTCACGAGAGGGTATATCCTCTGGGAAAGAAGATAATAAGTCAAATGTATATTGAATACGGGGCACAAATGCTGCTAAACCACCAAGTAAAAGAACAGTTACAACAATAACAATCCAAGGTTTATGCGTGACGAAGTGTCCGATTTTGCGGCTTATTTTATGAGATGACTTATGTTGTTTTTTACCCTTCTTACGAGCCATGTCCTCTGTTCGAGGTGTAAATGGAAAGAATGCTACACGCCCAATAATAACGAGGATGGCAGGCAGTACAACTAATGCCGCTATGCCCATTACTAAAACGCCAAAACTAAATGGCACCGCAAAGCGTTGGAATGCGCCATAGTGGGCAAGACTAAGTGTGGCTAATCCGATAACGACCGTTAAAGCGCTCATCAAGATAGCACCACCAGATTCCTTTACAGCAAGTTTCATTGCTGAAGCCTTATCCTCAATATCAAACAGTATTTCACGATATTTGGATATTAAAAATAAACAATAGTCTGTTCCTGCACCAAAAAGCAATACGGTCATAATGGACACAGCCTGTGAATCCTTATCAATCCAGCCTTGCTCCGCAAAGAAACCAAGTGTTGGACTAATGACACCATAAGCAAGGCCTACAACGATTAGTGGAATAATGGCAAGTAAAGGTGAACGATAGATTAGTATCAGTAACACAAGTACAAGCATTACCGTTGCTATTAGTAGTTTCACATCCGCTTGCGAGAATAAGCTAACAGCATCTGTTGCAATACCCACAGGTCCTGAATAGCATACATGGAGTGCATCTTTTGTTAATTCTTCATCTAATTGGACATTATACATATCCATTGTTTTGGTTAAATTATCAAGACTCTCTTGTAATAAATCAGTAGCAACACCTTTTTCAAAGAAAATAGGTGTAACGATTGTTGAACCATTGTCAGATGTAGCTGCCAAAAAAGCTTGAGGTGGCATTTCATCATAAGGTGGCACAAGCGATTGGTGTGCCAAAGGTTTTGTTTTAAGATCTTTATATACCTTTTGAATAGCTGAATAATCATCGGTCGTTAGACCATTTTCACGATGCCAGACAAGTAACAGTGGGGTACCGGCATCATTTGGAAATTCTTCTGCAATAATGGCTGCTGCTTGCTCAGACATTTCTGAATCTGGCAGATTATTAGCCGATTCACTTTCGATACTATTTATTTGTGGCCAAGCAAAAGATAGGACAACAACGAGTAAAACCCAAATGGTAAGTGCCAACAACCGACCTTTTTTACCTGCAACTAATGCGCCCCATTGCTCGAGTGGGTGTTTTTGCATGACGAAACCTCCATTCCATGTATGTAATGATAATTATATATACTAGAAGGTTAATTAATCAATTGCTATTTACTGATATGTTATACTATGTCTAATAATAATCGGTTATAAGGGGGCGAACTTGTTGAAACAATCACCGCGTGTTCTAGGAAGACCTCGCCATGATGACAATGCTAAACCAACTAAAGAACTTGTACTGGAGACGGCAACAAGACTTTTTATAAAAGATGGCTATAAGAATGTGTCGATGGATGATGTAGCGAAAGCATGCAATGTTACGAAAGCAACTATTTATTACTATTACCCGACTAAAGGGGAGTTATATACTTCCGCATTAATTGCAATGATGAAAAGAATTCAGCTACATATTAAACAGATATTAGAACAGCCTACAGCATTTAAAGAGCGATTAGAGCAACTAGTCGAAATTCATTTATCTGCAACATTGGATATTGATATGAAGAATTTTATGCGTGAAGCTACAATTAATTTATCAGAGCAACAATTAAAAGAAGTTCATGCCTCGGAAAACGAAATGTATAAAACAATTGAGCAGGCGATGCAAAGTGAAATGGACAAGGGGACAATTCGGACTGGTAATGCTCAATTTTTTACACATACCTTTATGGCGCTCATGTCAGTTGGCTATTTTAAAGATGGCGAAGGTAATCGACTATTTCAAACAGAAGCCAATGCTGCGAAAGAGATTATTGATTTCTTTTGGCTGTCTGTTAAGAAGTCGTCATAAGTTTTGGTAGTAGACTGTCTAGAAAATAGAATGCATTACTATTGATTGTAAAATATTTATTACCGCATCAGCTAAAAAAAGAGAATTAAGGAATTGTATTTTTTAACAAAATGGACAAAAAGATATCTTTGTTAACAACAAATAGTTGACAAATTCAATGAATCTTGAAAAGAATGTTGAAATTGTGATTTAGCTGATTGAAATAATGTACAAACAGCTTTATAATGAAGGTTGTAATGTCACCAAGATAAGGATGGAATTGTGATGTGCTTTTTGCAAAATGAAGTTAACATTGTAATAACTGATCATACGAATTACTATCCAGCCCTTGTGACTGGTGAATGTGTAAGATATCCGCTGTAACGACTGTTAAGAAATCGCTTAATGGTCTTTTTTACATGGAAGTAATATAAAAATAGTAATAGTGATGGCAAAGGAGAGTTCAACATGTCAGAAACGAATAACCAAGCACAATCTGAACAATTAACTGTGAGTCAAGAACAACTAGATGTACTAGACCAACTATTAAAGCCTGAGGTACAAGCCTCTCTAACAACTTTAGTTGAGCAATTACCAAAGTTAACTGAAATGATGACGTTATTAACAAAATCATATGAGTTCGCACAAGCAGTTGCAACTGATGAAGTATTAAAAAATGATACTGTCGGTGCTGTTACAGAAATGGCTGGTCCAGTTGTAGGTACAGCTAAAAATCTTGCAGCTACTGCAATTGAAGCAAAAGACCGTGCTTCTGAGAGCCAAGAAGTTATCGGTTTATTTGGTCTTATGAAAATGCTAAAAGACCCTCAAGTTCAAGGTGTTTTCCGTTTTGTAAATGCTTTTTTACAAGTAAACGCTGAACGTCAATCTAAATAAGACTCGAGATACATTTAATTCGTAAGGACGGAGGATTAATTAATAATGTCAAAAGAAATCGTCATCTTAGGTGCTGGTTACGCTGGTGTTTTAACTGCATTAACAGCACGTAAGTATTTATCAGCTGATGAAGCTAAAATCACAGTCGTTAACCAATTTCCAACACACCAAATCATCACTGAGCTTCACCGTTTAGCTGGAGGTACTATTGCAGAAGGTGCTGTAGCATTACCACTAAAAAAAATCTTCAAAGGTTTAGATATTAATCTAGAAATTGCAAAAGTAACGAAATTCAACGTAGACACTAAAAAGGTTGATTTAGATACTGGATATACTTTAAATTATGATACTTTAGTAGTTTCACTAGGTAGCCAAACAGGTTTCTTCGGTATCCCAGGATTAGAAGAAAACTCTATGGTACTTAAATCAGTAAATGATGCCAATAAAATTAATAGACACATCGAAGACCGTATTAAAGCTTACGCACAGTCAAAAGACGAAGCGGATGCAACAATCGTTATTGGTGGTGGCGGTTTAACAGGTGTTGAACTTGTTGGCGAAATCGTGGACAACTTCCCTAAAATCGCAGCAAAGCACGGTGTTAACTTTGCTGAACTTAAAATCAAACTTGTTGAGGCTGGTCCAAAAATCTTACCAGTACTGCCAGACGTGCTTATTGAGCGTGCTACTGAAAGCTTAACAAAACGTGGTGTTGAATTCATTACAGGGACACCGGTTACTGGTGTTGACGGTAATGTAATCTCACTTAAAGACCGTGAGCCAATCGTTGCAAACACACTTGTATGGACTGGGGGTGTAGCGCCACTTCCACTAGTAGGTGAGTCAGGTCTTGCTGCTGATCGCGGTAAAGCAACTATCAACGAATTCTTACAATCTACATCACATGCTGATGTATTCGTAATCGGTGATGCATCTGTTGCATTACCAGCTGACGGTGGACGTCCACTTTACGCACCAACTGCACAAGTTGCATGGCAAATGGGCGAATGCGCTGGTTACAACTTATTCGCACAATACAAAAACCAAGATTTGAAGCCATTCTCAGCAGTTAACTCTGGTACACTTGCAAGCTTAGGTCGCAAAGATGCTGTAGCTACAATAGGTGCTAGCAACACTCAACTTAAAGGACTTCCTGCTACACTTATGAAAGAAGCGTCTAACATTCGCTATCTTACACACATCAAAGCTTTATTTGGTTTAGCATACTAAAATTCAATATCGAAAAAAGCTCTCCCCATATTGGGGAGAGCTTTTTAGATTGAAGATAAAATCAAAATTGCTTTTAAAATTGAGGAGTCTATAAGAATCCGTTGATTTCCGCGACGACGGACGCTTTCCATTGCAAGACTCCTGCAGAAGAACGCGAGCAGGTTTAGGCCCCACACGAAACGAGCAAAGGAGGAGGTTAGCTGGCTCGCGCGCGGAAAGCGAATAGCTTTTTCCGGACTTGAAAATAAAAGTGAATCTGCCGGATTTCCGCGCTAGGCAAAGCAAGCATCTTGCTAGACGCTGAGCGTCGAGAAGACTTCCTGCTTACGCGCAGAACTCGAGCAGATTCATATTTTCAGATTGTAGCCGGACTTGACGGCCCCTCTATTAGGCACCTATTTCGAAGGTTCCACAATTACGCCGTCGTAAGCAGCTTTATAAATCGTATAAATATCCTCTTTTAATAGAGGCATTGGGCTTCGTGCTAAAATACGACGTTGTTCAATGCCATCATTTGTGAGACTTTGTAAAGCATCTTCTGGAATGTTAAAGCCTTTTAAAGAAGAGGGGATACCCACATCTTCAACTAAGCGTTTTAATTCTAAAACACATTTATAGGATGCTTCTTCTTGAGAAAGGTTTATGGAACTAAAGCCCATTGCATCATAAATGTCTTTCATTCGTTTCTCACAACTTTGGCGAATATAGCCCATTACATAAGGAAGTAATACGGCATTCGAATCACCATGGGCTATGTGGAATTGGCCACCTAAAGGGTAAGCAAGTGCATGAACGCCAGCCACGCCAGCGTTAAAGAAGGCAATACCTGCAAGATAACTACCGTAACTCATATCAGTTCGTGCTTGTTTATCTTGTCCATTGGCAACTGCTGTACGTATCGAGTTACTAATTAGGCGAATAGCTTGTAATGCCAAAGCATCTGAAACAGGACTAGCATTTTTAGAAATATAGGATTCTACTGCATGGGTTAAAGCATCAACTCCAGTAGCGGCAGTGATTTTTGGTGGTAGAGAAATTGTCAGGGCAGGGTCGACAATGGCCACATCGGCTAGTAAGTTGTCGTGTGTCACCACATCCTTTGTTGTTTCAAGAGAAAGGACAGAGATATTCGTAATTTCTGAGCCTGTACCTGAAGTTGTCGGAATTAATATAGTAGGAATTCCTTTTTCTGTGATTTGTTTTGTGCCTGTTAAATTTAAATAATGTGCGACATTGCCTTCATGTGAAGCAAGTACACCAGCTAATTTTGCTAAATCCAGCGCACTACCACCGCCTACACCAATAACTAAATCAAAAGCATTGTCACGTGTATGAGCCACTAATTTTTCACCTATTGCTAAAGGTGGTTCAGGAACAACTTCTGTATAAATTTCAATGGCGTAACCTTCAGCCTCTAACGGCTCTGTAACTTGATTAGTAAGACCGATATCCTTAAGGAAAGGATCAGTTACTACTAGTATTTTACTGGCTTTCAAACGTTTTACTTCATCTAATAGGTGAGATAACGAACCCCAGCCCGTATAGCTAATAGGGGCAAATGTAATTTTTTCAGACATAATCAGCACTCCTTATTGTTGATTCCAAACGACCAATTTTGTTTCTGTCATTTCATGTATTGCGTATTTTAAACCTTCCTTACCTGTACCACTTTCCTTAACACCACCATAGGGCATTTGATCGACACGGTATGTGGGAATGTCATTAATGATAACACCACCAACTTCAAGCTTTTTGGAAGCAGTAAAGGCTGTTTGAATATCCTTTGTAAAAATACCCGCTTGTAAGCCGTAGTTCGAGTCATTAATGGCTGCTATGCCTTCATCAATAGAAGAAATACGATTGATGATAACGATAGGCGCGAATACTTCTTGGCATGAAACTTTTAATGTAGAGGCTACATTCGTTAAAATTGTAGGCAAAAACACACCATTTTCTACAGTGCCACCAGTTAAAAGTTGTGCTCCGTTTTGGGTTGCCTCTTGTACCCAGTTCATCGCACGAACCTGCTCATCAGGATGAATCATTGCAGAAATATCTGTTGTGTCTTCAAGAGGATTACCAATCATTAATTGTGTTGTTGCAGCTATGAATTTTTCAGTAAATGCCTCATATAATTCATCCAGTACATAAACGCGCTGCAATGAAATACAAACTTGACCTTGATTTGAAAAAGCCCCCATAACGCACTTCGGCACGATCTTATCTAAGTCTACATTGTGATCTATAATAAGACCTGCATTGGAGCCTAATTCTAGGGCGACCTTTTTCAGGCCTGCTTTTTCACGAATGCCAATACCAACAGCCGGACTACCTGTGAATGTAATCATTTTAACTTTGTTACTATCTACAAGTGCATCGCCAACAGTTTTACCGCTACCTGTTACGACATTAAAAGCCCCTTTCGGTAGGGCAGTTTGATCAATTATTTCAGCTAAAAATAGTGCAGAAAGTGGCGTTTGAGAAGCAGGTTTTAAGACAATCGTGTTACCAGCTGCAATGGCAGGACCAACCTTATGTGCCACTAAATTTTGTGGGAAATTAAAGGGAGTAATAGCACCAATAACACCTAAAGGCTGTTCAATCGTATAGGCAAAACGCCCAGCGCCACCTTTGGCTGCATCCATTGGAATCATTTCACCCGTAAGCCGTTTAGCTTCTTCAGCAGCAAATTTGTAGGTTTCAATTGTGCGATCGATTTCCCCTAATGCATATTTCAAAGGTTTAGCTGCTTCAAGGGCAATTATTTCAGCAGCTTTCACGCGATTTTCAGTAAAGAGCTGTGTGATATGTTCAAGTATAGCTGCACGCTCGTAAGCTGTTAATGCTGCCATAGCTGAATTTGCATGGTAGGCACACTGAATTGCTTCTTCCACATCTTCACGTGTAGCTTGAGAAATTTCGGCAATAACCTCTTTAGAATAAGGGGAGTGAAGCGCTGCGAAATGATTTGCAGTTTTCCATTCACCATTTACATAATATTGTTTTTTCATCTAATCATCCTTTCATCATTAAGCTTTATCTTGAGTCAATTGGTCTTTTGTAAATGTTTTGTCGACTTCACCTTTAAAGAAGTCTTTACCATAAATTAATAAACATAAAATAATACCAACAGCGAATGCCCATGCTGCACCTTTAATGCAAAGTACAGCTGCAATAATACCCGCAATCCCTAAGTCAGTTTGACTTCGAGCCTCTAAAATCCCAACTTTTACACTGACATAACCTTGAATTAATAGGGTTAATGCTAGTGCTACACCTAAAATTGGTTCAACTAGACTGACAATCGGCAATAGTAGCAAGCCTGTATTTGTACCCCATCGGAAGGAACCGATACCACCGAAGAAGGAATCCATTGCCTTACGCCCTTTTTTGTAGCGCTCAATCATAACAACTTGCATAGCTGACCAGGTTGGTCCACACATCGTCACATCAGGACCTAAGATACTCATAAATGAATTACGGATACCAAAGATTAAATGTGCTCGACTTGGACTATACTCAAGCTTTTCATCTGGTCGAGCTGCTGCACCATCCTCTACCAATACCTTATTTTGTAAAACATCACCAAATAGTACGATATAAGTTGCTAATACAGTAGGTAGTCCTGTAACAAACATCATCAAAGGAGGTAAGCCTAAACCGAATACGGTGTAGTCATTCCAAAGTGTTATGAAATCGGGTGCTGAAAACCCAAATTGAATAGTCGGCCAAGGTGCCTCTCCGAATAGGGGAGCAATGATTACTGCAATCAGAATAACAGGGAAAATTCCTAGTTTGGCAATAGTTGCCCACAATGCGTTTCGTTTATGGAAAACCGCGAAATGTTTAGAAAATAATAAGTAAAATCCTATTCCGATGGCTATAGAGATTGTCCACGGAAATGTTTCAAAACGACCACCAACTTGGAATACAGAAATAACAGCGGCAAGTCCAGCACCGAGAATAATGCCTGATTTCATTGCTGGTGGGATTAGTCGTACTACTCGTTGGGCTAATCCAGTAGCACCTAAGAAGATGGATAACAAACCGAGTGTCATCTGAAAGGCTATGAGCGCATGAACACGTTCAGGACCTTCAGGGAACTGCTGACAATACAATGTGATTAGTGGAATTGCTGGTGTAATCCACCCTGGCACTGCTGGATCACCTAATAAATGATGCGTTAAATAAAACAAACCATTTAATACTATAATTGCTAAAGCTACCTCAAACGGCATACCGAGTAAAGTTGTTAACAATGGAATTGCAGACAAATCAACTGCGCACATTAACAAACCTTGTACATAATCTGGCCATTCAAAACGATAGTGAATAAAAGGTAAGCGGATTTTAAAAGGACCCGCTGGAATATAAGGCGACTCTTCGCCGTACTTACGATTTTTCCATTTCATAAAACATTTCTCCTCCTAAATGTGAAAATAACCCCTTTACTAAATGAACGCTATAAAATGATACATGCCCCCTTACGATGAATACGTAACCATTTTGAAGAAAAAAATAACGATGCCCTACTACGGGTATATAAATATATGAATACGTAACCATAAAAGTATTAAAAAAAAGGGTATGGTTACGTATTCATTTAACCATAAAATATAAAACAAACCTTTTTGAAAGTTTGTTTTTATATTTTTCGAGTAGTGCTTCTTTCAAACACTTTAACAGATTCCGTAATTTTTACGCAACTATTTTTTTTATTTTCAATTATTTCAATTAATTTCTCAATGGCCATAAATCCTAAGTTTTGCTCTGAAATACTCCCCACTGTCGTTAGCTGAATAGCTCCATGTTGACTCAAGTCCACGTTATCTATTCCAATAATGCTCAGATCGTTAGGAACGTCAATATTGTCCCGCATCGCATCATCTAATAGATTTAGTGCAAGTGAATCAGCACCTGTACAAATGGCAGTAGGGGGGTGCGGATATGCCATTAACGTTTGAAAAGCATGAGAAATATCTAGCTTTGAGGTATCTGTATTAAAAATATATGATGCTGCTATGTCGATAGCAGCATCCCGCAAGCCTTGTAAAAAACCAAGATAACGATTGTTAAAAGTACTAACAGTTAATGGTCCACCTACCCAAGCAATTCGCTTATGCCCTAAGTCGATGACATGTTTTGCCGCTAAATAGCCTGCTTCAAAATTGTCAATCTCTACAAAATGTTCGTTATTTCTATGCTTCCGGTTATAAGTAATAAATGGAATATTCATTCGCTTCAATTGCTCAAAAAATGGATCGTCAATTAATATGCAGGATAAAATTATACCGTCTACCTTATGTTCAATTGCTGTAGCATAGGCTTCAGAAAGTTTTTTATCATTGACAAACTGTACATTCACACGATAGCCCATATCATTCGCAAAATTTACAATCGCAGTAGTTGTGTCGACGAAAAATGGATTGTGCAATGGCCCAGATAGAAGGACAATGGTACCCGTTTTATTTTGAACAAGTGAACGCGCATGTGCATTAGGGAAATAATTCAGCTCTTGAATGGCTTTCATTACTTTATCGAGCGTTGGTTTTTTCACTAACTCAGGCGTGTTTAACACACGAGAAACGGTTGTTTGTGATACACCTGCATATTTTGCTACATCTTTCGATGATACCAAAAAAATTCCTCCTTCATATAATGACTATGTATACATCTAATATACAGCTAATTTCACAGGGTGACTAGTTGAGAGAAGTATAAGTATTTTAGCAGTGAATAGTACTACTTAAAGCCAACACCAACAGCGATGAAGAGGGTGCAGTAGATTTTTGCTGTTGTTGATGTACGTTGTGCTGTATTATTTTTGAATAAATAATTGTAATTCTTTTAACAGTGTCTGACAAAGCGTAATGGAAGTTAGCGTATCATTTACTAATTCTAGAGAATGATTAGCGCTTTCTACAATTGCAAGATGATGACAATTCAGCTGGTCCAATTTTTCTTGTGAGAAATGTGGATCTGCTGTACCAATTGCCAAAAAGGCATGCTTGTCCTGCAAATTATGTTGGGTATGTTCGAATGACAGAAGTGGTGTAAATAGGACATAGCGAGAAGGAAAAGATGTATGCTGTTGCATATAAAAATCTATAATTGGTAGAGTCCCTAACGATTTACCTATGTACACAACCTCTTGATATGGTTTGCTGTCTAACATGTAAGTCACAATAGGATTTGTGGCACTATAGACCATTTCTGAAATGGCTGTTGGCTCTTGTTCAAATTGTTGCTGTTCAAAAGAATAACAGATTTGCACTACATCATACCCAAGTTCCAGCATGAATGTCGTGGAATAATACATAAGAGGTTTATCATACGTGTAACCCGTACCAGAAAACATGAAACAGATTTTATCATTACCTAATTCAAAATAGTTGTAAGTTTGGCCCTTATATACATCTTTTTTAGGCTATATTTTCACTGGAATTCCCCCACTATATCAATATGTAAATGTATCCCTTTTTTTTGTTACGATCTTATACTTTAACTATATCAGGGAGGAGTGAGATTATGAAGGCTGTGATTATTAATGAGTTTGGCCCAGCGTCTGTTTTAACGTATGTTGAATGTCCAAAGCCTGCTATTTCAATAGGGGAAGTGTTAATTCGTACAATGTACACAAGTGTCAATTTTGCCGATATTAAAAATCGAACAGGGAATAAAGCTAAGGCAAATTTCCCGATGGTTCTTGGTTTAGATGTTGCTAGTGAGATAGAAGAAGTTTTTGATGATAGTAGTAAGTTTAAAAAGGGAGATTGTGTTTTCGCATTTCCGAAAAACGGAGCGTATGCCCAATACAATTTGGAAATAGTATGGTACAGCGGGCCACATTAAAACAACTGATTTACATAATAGCTGTCGCAATGTCAAAGGCTTTAGCTTAGGGACGACTCGCTCATTAAGGCCAGAAATGCTGCAACACGTTGCACAGGATATTTTTTCTTTAGTAAGTGATGCACATTTCCAAGTACCTATTGCTAACATTTTTGCATTAGAGGACATGCAGAAAGCCCATGAACTAATGGGAAGCCGCCAATATGCAGGGAAAATCCTAATTAAAATATAGGAAGTTCCACTTTTTATGTATGATACGGAGTACCGAAGTTATCGCAGATTGTTGACAAAAAGTATTCGCAATGATCACATTGCGAATACCTTTTGAAATTTATATTCGTTCCAAATAGTTCCTAGAAACGACAGTAGGACTCTATGAGCAACTATTTCCAGTTATTTTTGAACTTTGCCATGTTTAATTAGTTAGCTTCTTCTAATTTGGCAGAAAAAGTAAGAATCCTCTACGTGCTTTTCTTTCGCATGCAAATATACGTTTAATCGTTACGCAAGCTATGCCCTAAAAAAAGCATTCATCGTAGCGGAAATCAACGGATTCATATACCATCAGATACTGTTAGGATTTCGCGTTGAAGCATACCAGCAAATCCAGCCATCGCTCGATGTGCTGCTGCTTCACCTGTGCGAGAATAAGCAATAATGATGGAAGAGCCGTCAGTCGCTTCCGAGTCTAAAAATACAGTTTCACCTGCAGTTCGAACAGCCTTGTCTAGGGCTGTTAAAAAAGCAGCATCACCGTTCCAGGCAAGTGTGTATAAATAACCCGTTGAACTATCGAGATGGCTAGTAAGTAATTGATCAATTTCAGTTCTACTATAGCCTAATTCTACAACTGCAAGTATGGTATCTTCTTTTAATTTTTCACCAGTGAAATCTGCGGGTTCGCTGATTTCATAAGCCTTCATGTTAGATTGAGCATGAAAAACATCTTGATAAAAATTGTTTATTTTTTTGGCATCACAGATTAAACGAGCGTCTGGAATAATACCAAGGTTACCTGTATACATCATTCCGTGGGCTAGCCAAGCTAACCCCATGCCTACATATGCATTATACCCTGATGAAGGGAAGAACTTACGGCCAGAATTTATTGTAAGTAAGCCACCAATTGCAAGTGAAGCTTTTGTTTGCGAAGCATCTAAAGTTGCCCACTTATCCATAACATAAGTTCCATATTTATAGAGTGTTTGATATTTTGGGAATTGAGAGGCTGAACTGTACGTCGCTATCAGATCTAAATATAACCCAAGTCCCCCTACGTGAAGAATAGGGCCATTCACAGCAAAGTTGGCGAATCTTTGATTTCTCCAGCAACTAATTGAATCCTCTAAAGCGTTGTAACTTGGATTAGAGGAACTATCCATCCAAGAGGCAATTTGATTTGCCAAAGAATCTGTAGCGAATGCTATTCGATTTCGATTTGTTTGATCTAAATCATGATAAACACCTGTACGAGTTATGACTAAGCCGGCTAAAACAATGCCGCCAGCAGGGGAACCACCTAAATTTGCATTGCTTAACAGTAATGATTGACCAGCACTATTTTTTAATTCTTCTATGGAAGTAAATGTTGCAAGAATCGCCGTTTTAACGCTTTCTTTAATGGAAGACGAAGATGGTAATTTGTCATGTAAACTTGCCAAGAATTGTAATTGGTTGCCCAATCTTTGAAAGCGTAGATTCACATCTTGTCCATTGCTGCCAGAACGGATAGTAGAAACTTGAGAGTATCTTGAATCATAGGCACTGCCTTCGGGAAAATGTTCATTAAAAAATCGGGTAGCTTCAGTTAGGGTAGCTTGTGTTGCCATACAATCACTCCTCGATAGTATTTAATATTTATCTAGATTACGGTCTTATACTTTTTCCTGTTTATGGCTATCTATTTTTCGTGTTGGATAACTTATGCAAAGATTACTTGTCAAATTGTTTTAAAGATTATCTAGTTCATTTAATTTTTCATAGATTCGTCTTTTTCGATATAGCATAGTACCTGCCTCAGCAACATCTTGGATCATTCCTTTATTAGCAATTGCGCCGAAGAGTATGCCCGCAATGGGAATCATTTGAAATAACTTTTTCCAACCCATTTGGTCACGATACGTAAAAAATACTTCCTGCCAACCTTGGAGCTGTGAAATCATATTTTCAGATACATTTTTATCTTTGTGCATAGTAGAGAGCTCTTCTAATATCGCTTCTTTTCCAACAATATCGGCAGAAGAGAATTGTAGACATTTGACAATGAAAATGCGCTCCAATTTATCGTTTGGATCATATCCATGAATAATGGCAATCTCTTGCAGTGTTTTTAACGACATGCCTAAAATCATGGGAATATCGATTGCCATCGTAAAGATGCCACCGATGCCGGTAGAGGCACCTTGTATTGTTGCAAGCTTGGCGCGCTCGCTTTGAAGCTTGTCACTCAGAATAATCATATCTTCCAAGGGGATGTTACCAACATCAGAAATGGTAATAATATTTTTATAAGATGAGGCATTGCGTATGCGCTTAAGCATGGCTTGTTCATTGATTAAATATTTTCCACCTGATTGAATATAGCTTCCTAATTCATCAACCAATACAGCTATTTTATTTTGAATGAAAGCCGGTGTCATTTTATCTAATAGCTTAAAAGGTATCCGTCCTAGCTTCTCCCAAAACCATAAACCGTTTTGATCCTTCTCCCATGCTTGTATGGTCTGTAATTGTATTTCTAATTCTTCTTTATTCTCCATTGCAGCGATTCCCCTTATCTGTGCATTTATCCTACATTCCCCATTAAATGAAGCTCACTTTAAATAGAATACGATAAATAATTCAAAAGGTTTCGTTTTCTCAACATTGTTTGTGGGGTTTACATTAAATTACGTAATTTTACGGACATAAATTATTGCCATACTGTAGCCAGTAAAGCAATTCCTTCTTCAATTTGCGCTATGCTTAAACCGCCATAACCAATAATAATCATGTTATTTTTAGAAGGGTGTAAAAAGGAGGTAGAACAGGGATATACGTTAATGCCAGCTACCTGTGCACGTCGAAGCCCTTCATCTTCAGATAGCCATTGCGGTAACTTTAAAATAATGTGTAGACCTGATTTTTCTCCGATTACTGGAAAGTCGTCGGAGAAATGCGTGCTAATGGCAGCTAGTAAAGCTAGCTGCTTTTTGCGATAAATGGTGCGCATTTTAGCAAGGTGTTTTTCAAATAATCCTTGTTCGATGAAATCAGCAAGTATGAGCTGATCCACCTTAGAGACAGTAGATTTTTGCTCTTGATTGAAGACAGTGAATGCTTCGACAAGTGATTGCGGTAAAATCATATAACTAATGCGCAATGAAGAAATAAGAATTTTTGAGAATGTGCCAAAATAAATGACTCGCTGTAGCTGATCCAGTTTCGCAAGTGAGGGGATTGGTAGACCTTTATAGCGAAATTCTGAATCATAATCATCTTCTATTATAAATGCCTCATTCGATGTCGCCCATTGTAAGAGCTGAGCACGTCTTTCCATTGACATCACCATACCGAGTGGAAATTGGTGTGCCGGTGTTGTGTATAACATGTGGACTTCTGTTTGCGGTACCGTAATACCTGAGTTATCAACAGGAATAGCATGAATCGGTAGACCACATTGAAGCAAAGTAGCATGTACCCTTTTAAACCCAGGTTCCTCTAATCCAACTTGTGTTAGTTGACCAAAAAAGTGACAAAGCGCTTGTAGCTGTGTTTGTGTACCACTGTAGACAAACACTTGTGATGCATCACACATAACGCCTCTTGAACGTTCAACATAGTGAGCAATTTCCTGACGTAAAGTAGCTTCACCTTGCCAGGGACTGGTTGATAAATTATGTGCATTGAAGTGTTTTTTCATCAACTTATGCCATGTTGAAAATGGAAAGGCATCTTTGTCTACATGTCCGTTGTGAAAATCAAATTTAATCGTATTCGTTAAGGGCTGAATGGGAGCTTGCTTATCTTTTTGCGGTAGTTGTAGCCACTCAAATTGAAAGGAAGCAATAAAGTAGCCTGAACGCTCTTTACTATAAATATACCCTTCTGCAAGTAACTGCTCATAGGCTTCTTTAATAGTATGAACACTGACATTAAGCGTGTTGGCAAGCATGCGTTTGGAAGGTAACTGTTCATGAGCGGATAGTTTTTTCATGAGTATTGCTTGTTTAATCTCCTCGTAAATTTGCACATATTTTGGGGAGTTTCCAGAGAATAGTATAGAAAGTTCCATTTTAATAACCTCCTGGTATGGTGTTGATTTATGAAATTGGTTATATTCATCATATCAAAATTGAAGTTAAATAGATGAAAAAGGAGTGGTGAAAATTGCACTTTACAGCATTAGAAAATGACATTGTATTATTAAGGCCAATAACAAAAGAAGATGTTTCAGAGATGTTAGCTGCTGGTAGTTATCCAGAGATTTGGCCATATTTATCCACAAACATTGAACAGGAAAGTGATGTGCATAACTTTGTGAACAAAGCTTTATTTGCAAAGTCGCAGCAAAAAGAATTCCCATATGCTATTGTGGATAAAATCTCGGGGGAAATTATAGGTTCAACGCGTTTTATGGATATTGACGACAATCACAAACGACTCGAGATTGGACATACATGGATTACACCCGCATTTTGGCGCACAGCTATCAATACAAACTGCAAGTATTTATTATTACAATATTGCTTTGAAGTGCTTGGGTTACAGCGTGTACAAATAAAGACAGATCAAGAAAATATACGCTCTCAAAAGGCGATAGAACGTATTGGAGCAATAAAAGAGGGGGTCTTGCGCAATCATATGATACGCAAAGATGGTACACCTCGTCATACAGTGATGTATAGCATCATATTAGAACAATGGCCTGTCGTGAAGAGGCAATTGGAAAATTTAATAAAAAAATATTAGCTGAAAAATAATTGTAGATGGTGAAAAACTAAAAAATAAAACTATTTTTTGTCAATTAAAGTGTGAGTATTAAAATTTAGGGGTAGATTATTTGAAAACTATTTAAAAGCTTGAAAGAGAGGTAATCTACATGAAACCAAAATTAACATTACGACAAATTTATGGTGATGATGCTGTTTATACACCACGTACACCGTATAGTGATAATCCGTGGATGATGGATGATCCCCATAAACTAGATGCATTGACCTCAAGGGAAGTGGCCATTGCCGATATTCCAGTATTAGTCCATCGAGCAACACAGAGTGAAAAAGCACAAAAACTGCATGATTTGGCAGGTCTACCTTGGGTGGAGCAACCTTATACTTATGAAACACAAGAAGAATACTTAGCCCAAATCCAATCTTGGTGTGATGAAGGGAAGACAATTGTCTGTCAATATTTGCATGAAACTGAGCATATGACCCGCGATTGTTATTGGATGGATGCTGAAAAGTTTAATGAGTTAAATACAAAGGCATACATTGACCATTTAATTGATAGCAAATTTGTGCCGAGTCGTTTAAATGTAGAACTTTACAAACTTTCAGATGCTATAAAAAATTGGCAGCCTCCTGTCGTGCTTAAACCTGGAGATGATTCTCCGACTTCCGGTGGATATGGGGTAATAATTTGTCAAAATAAAGAAGAACTAACAGAGGGGTTACGGCAATTTCGTATGACAGGTACAGACAGTATTATTATTGAAGAGCTATTACAGGCAAAGGATAATTATAGCTGTCAGTTTGCCTATTCAGAGGCGCTCGGTATTCAATATTTAGGAGCTTCTCAACAAATGACAGATGATAATGGCATTTATGAAGGAAATGTCATTGTGGATGAAGTACCAGAAAAAGTGATTGAAGTAGGCTGTCATATTATGGAACAGGGTGTTGCAGAGGGCTTTGTTGGTGTAGCGGGCTTTGATTTGATTGTAACAGAGGCTGGGGATGTGCAAGCCATTGATTTGAATTTTCGGCAAAATGGCTCTACTTCCATGCTGATGTTCCATGAGGCTCTTGGTAAGCCGGTCAATAAATTCACTTCTTATGCTGCAAAAGATGTTAAAGAAAATGAAGCATTCTTTCAAAAAATAGAGAACTTAGTCAAACAGGGTATTTTGTTTCCGTTATCTTATTATGATGGCGATTTTTTTGCCAAGCTAGTTGAATCAAGATTCGTTGGTATTTGGTACGCAGATACGCTAAAAGAAATAGAGCAACTTGAACAACAATTCCTATTATCGTAGAAAAAGAATGGTCATTAATCGACCATTCTTTTTTTATAGATAAATCCAGTGAGAACCCAAGTTAAAAGTGACCATATTACGATTGTAGCCATTGGAATTAGGACATCCATTGTTGCAAAGTTACTTTCCAATGCTTCTGCTAGAATGACCAGTTGAGAACTTGGTAGCCACTCGGCAACTTCTAAGATTGGATAGGCAGCAGATAACGATAAAGCAAGCGGTCCGAATGAGAAAATAAACATAACAGGTAACACGATAATGGATGCTTCCATAATTGTTTTTGCAAATAATCCACATAATGTTCCTAAAGCTATATAAAAAACTGTAGAAAGTACTAGAGCAATTGTTAAAATGCCAATGTTAGCAGGATTATAACCAAGAAGGAAAATAGTCAATGCTACGACAAAAAGTGAAATGATAAAGACAAATAAGCTTTTTCCTATTAAAATATCTGCAAGTGAGGCAGGAGAGAGCATTAAACTTCTTAGCGTATTTTTCTCTTTCTCTTCAGCAATTAAGCAACATTGTACATAAGCAGTCACAACAGCAAACGCTGAATTTATTGGTAAAAAATAAGAATTTATACTATTTACTCCGCTTTTATTGTAAACAAAGGCGAGAATAAGTGGTAATAATACCATTGTCGATACTGCATAATTACGCGAAAATTCCTTGTAATCCTTCATAAAAATCGCTTGAATACGTGTCATTGAAATATTCATACTAAATCACTCCCTGTTATCTGCATAAAAATATCACCTAATGTTGGCTCGTTTGTATAAATGCGCACAACTTCTTCCGATTTCATCCAAGAATATAATTTCTGTGCATCTTGTGCGCCATTTTGGATCGTCGTACGCTCACCATTTTGTAATTCTACTGTAATAGAATCATCCCCAAATTCTTTTTTTAATTGTTTTGGTGAACCAATAGCACGAATTTTTCCTTGATGTAAAAAGGCTACACGATCACAAAGTATCTCAGCCTCACCCATATCATGAGTTGTTAAAAAGATTGTAGTACCCATTGCGTTTAATTTTCGTAAACCATTATAAATATGTTGAGTATTCACAGGATCTAGTGCTGAAGTTGGTTCATCTAAAAATAATAACTCTGGTTTATGCATAATCGCACGGGCAAGCGTAACACGCTGGATCATTCCTTTAGATAGCTGACTGATTTTCTTTTTTCGTTCAGAATACAAATTGACAAAATCTAATGCTTCTTTTACAGCCGAACGAGGGAGTTGATATAAATTACTATATAGTAATAAGTTTTCTTCAATTGAAAGTCTCGTATAAAGCCCGCTGTTATCTGTTAAAATACCAAATCGTTTTCTGTTATGACTTTGTTTCATTGCATTAGCAGGGCGACCAAATAAAAAAACATTTCCTGCACTACTTTCAGTTTGTGCTGTCAAAATTTTAATGGTGGTTGTTTTTCCCGAACCACTTGGACCAAGGAACCCAAAAATTTCTCCTTTTTGAATTGAGAATGAAACATCCTGTAAGGCTACTTCTTTATTAAATGTTTTTTTCAAATGCTGAACATCAATTACTGTCCCCATGTTCAAACCTCCTATGTGTTGTTGATGTCTTCACTTTAAAGGATACAGTTAAATAAGACATTCAATCACAGGTGAAAGGCAGAAAAATGCCCTTCAGTGGAGAAATAGCAATGTGACAGGAGTCGTTTATTTCCTGGGAAATCTCCTATATTCCGAGTATTTCTTTTAAGTCTGCTAGTTTATTTTTCGACAGAGGTACAACCGTTTTTTCGTTACTATTTAAAGCAAGGCTGTAGCTATTACGGGTCCAAGTGATTATCTCACGTACTTTTTGTAGGTTAACGATATAAGAACGATGACTTCTAAAAAAGCCGAATGGTGTCAATTTTTGTTCTAGATCATTAAGAGATAATGTACATGGATAGGCTTCATTCGCAACATAAACACAAACAACACCTTCCACACTCTCAATGTAGTCTATTTCTGGCGGATTAAATAAAATGATTTTGTCATTTTTTTTAGTAGGGATTTTATCAAGTCTTATAGGTGCACTTTCGATATGTGTAGGAACTTTTTCAATTTCATCTTCCTTTACATCAAGTGCATGTAAACCAAATGCATCTAACCTATATATTTCGGTACTCGAAATAATAAGCTCTTCCAAATTGTTTGAAAGTAAAACAATGGTTTTTTCTTGCTTTTGAAGGGCTATCAAAAGCTTAAGAACATTTTGCTTTGAATATTCATCTAAGTTTTGAAAGGGCTCCTCAATAATTTGAGTGGGTGCTGAACTTAGATATGTATACAGCAATTTTAAACGTTGTTTTTCGCCATGTTGGAGCGTATGAATCTTATTATTTTTTTGTTCAGATAATGAAAACAGCTTTAATATATCTTCTTTATTGTACTGAGGTGCAGTAAATAGCTTGATAGAAAAATGTATATACTCACCAACAGTAAGTCGTTCGTATAATGCGTTCTCACGTACATGCGTATATGTCTTTTGTTGTCTTGAAAACCATTGCATTAACGTATTAATTTTCGTCACATCTGTATAGATGCCTATAATAGCTCCGGCATGCAAAGGAAGTTGAAAGCTTGGATAAATGACATTTCCTGATTCAGTATAAGGGTCGATTTCTAAAAGTAGTTGTTGATTCAAAGCGATAGCCTCCACCAGATAATAGATTTAAAAAAAATTTTTTATATACGTCTGTGCCTGCATAGCACTTTCGTGATGAAATGATGTGTTATGACGATCCATAAATCCATGTTTACCTGGAAATTGAATAGTTTGTACAAATTGTTTGTGGTTCAGTGCATGTCTCAAGTCTTGAATATTGAAACTTTCTTCCTGACTAGGTAAAAGAATCAGTGTCGGACACTTTGGTTGTAGGTCAAGAAATTGCCGAATACGGGAGCCGTAAATACATACAACGCGATACAACGGCAGTGTAGAAAGTCGCCAAGCAATTGTTGCGCCTACACTAAAACCGATTACAATAACTTTTTCATATTGTTGGAGGGCAACTCTTAGTTTTTTGACAAGTATCTCTAAAGGAGCGTCGAAGCCAATTTCATTTGTGAAATACAGATAAGCTTCTTTTTCTTGGGCGTATGAGAAACTTTTCTTATCTGAGTAAAGATGGATACATTCAACTTCCGTATGCTTATCCATAAATGC
Organism: Lysinibacillus parviboronicapiens; assembly: GCF_003049575.1. Taxonomy (GTDB): domain Bacteria; phylum Bacillota; class Bacilli; order Bacillales_A; family Planococcaceae; genus Lysinibacillus; species Lysinibacillus parviboronicapiens. The sequence continues at coordinate 74,057 of NZ_PYWI01000015.1, forward strand.
AAGGGCCTGTTGTCGAATAAAATTATTTACGCCATAAATTTCGTGTAAAATAAATACTTTGCTATTTTTTCTATTCATTGAGACTCCTTTTTTCTTTTTCAAATAGTGTAACAAAAAGTAATCGCACCGTATATTTTATCCTTTAAAAGTAAATTTATGGTGGACTTTTCTTCTTACTAATAGAAGTCAATAAATTATTTCTATGTAAAATATAGAAGAGACCATTTCATTTTTAAAGGTTGGAAATTAGCGAGGTGGCGATTTTTTAGTAGGTTATTAAATGCATAAATAGTAATTAATACATATCTTTAACTATATCAAAATAATATAATGGTCGATTAAAGTATATAAATACCTTTTAAAGAAACACGTAAATCATAAATTACTTTGAGAAAAATTTTTTGACTTTTTCGAAAAAACAATGTAAAAATATCTTTATCTTCATTCGGTGAATGTTTTGCTATGCCGAAAGGCTTTTCTCGGCAAGGTGATGAGTGAGAGTGTACTCTTACAAATGGACTTCTAAACGCCGTATGAATTTTACGAGGAGGATGATGGAAATGGAATACCAATCAATTGATGTGAATGGTAGTGCATTATACTTTGCAGACTATCCAGGTGAGAAAGGTACAATTATAGCTGTACATGGTTTAACCGGGAACCATATGCAAATGCATTATTATGCTGAACTTTTAAAAGGCGAGTATCGTTTTATTTCGATTGATTTAAAAGGACGTGGTAATAGTGCACCAGCACCTGCGGATACAGGTATTGAGTTACATACACAAGATATATTAGCTTTGCTTGATGCACTAAACATTGAACGCCCGATATTAATGGGTTATTCAATGGGTGCATTTATAATGGCAAATGTTGCTAGTAAACGACAAGATGTAAAAGGGGTCATTTTGCTTGATGGAGCTGCTACTTGTACAGATCATCAACGTCAAATAGTTGAGCCCTCACTGGGGCGAATTAGCAAGCCGTATGACACAGCAGACGCATATGTTGAGGAAATAAAAGCAATTTATGGTCGCCTAGGTGTGGAATGGACAGATCATTTAGCGAGTGTTGGCCATTATGAGATTGCAGAAAAAGATGGACATTGGGAGAATAAGTCTAACGAAGATAAAATTCGTTTAGATTTCCAAAGTTTTTATGATTACAACCCTGTAAAAGTTTTTGAAAATGTGGCATGCCCCATACTTTTAATTCATTCGACGGGTAGTATTGGAGCAATGCCTGCATTATTTTTGGCTGAATCTTATGCAGAAACGCTCAAATATGCAAAAAACATTTGGAAATTCACATCTAATAGTAATCATTACACATTGGTTTTTGAAGAGAGAAAAGATGTTAACCCAGTAATACTGCGTTTTTTAGAGAGTTTATAAAAAAAGAGTTGCAGTTTTTTAAATTTTATGCGAATAATTAAATAACAATTATTAATGCCTATCGAGCAGCTTTAGAAAAAAGACCTTTTTCTACTTTCCCTGCTTGACTGTTGGCTACATTTCTCTGAACGTACGGCAAATACCGTACTTTTGGGGAAGTGTGGCCTTTTTTTATTCAAAATTTCCAAAAAGGGGAGTTAATAGATGACAACAGGATTAGAGTATTTCAAAAAAGTTTATGATGTTGTACCTGGATGGGTACAAAAAATGCACGATTATAATCCAGCGATGTTAGACCATTATACAGCACTTCGTGGAGCAGCAATGGCGCAGGGTGTTCTATCTGTGAAGGAAAAGGACATTTTGTTAGTCGGGATGAACGCTGCAAGACATTATGCTCGTAGTATGGTGTATCACACGAAAGGTGCCATTGATGGTGGCGCCACACTCGAAGAATTAATCGAGTACTTACTTGTAGCTTATAACTATGGTGGGGAAAAAGCATTACAAATCGGCTTGCAGTCATTTGACTATGCTTTAGAGCTAACGAACAAGAATGCAGACAAAATTTCGCATGAAGCCTCAGCAAGTGATATTGTGCGCTACTACAGTACGTTTGCTTCGAAAGATAAAAGTAAGACGTATTTTGAGCAATTATTGAGTTTCTTTGTTGCGGGAGATGAAAACGCTTTAAAGGATGCATTACTTAATGGCAATGTTGTATCAACACAGATGAAATATATCTTAATGACAGGAATTTACACAACCGTATTGAAAAATGCGGAAACAGATTATTGGGCGCGACAATCACGTGAAATAGGTGTAGAGGAAGCAGAATTGGCAGAGCTTGGCTATATTTGCCTATTAACAGCTGGCATTCCTTCGTGGTTTGAAATTAGTGATGCGCTTATCCAAAAGTAATGGAGTGAATACAATGAAAATTTATGAATCCGTAGAACAGGCTTTATCTTGTGTAGAAAGCGGCCAAACGATTATGGTTGGTGGATTTGGTTTAGTAGGTGGTCCGCTCACTTTAATCGATGCCTTAGTGGAGTTAGATGTAAACGATTTAACAATTATTAGTAATAATTTAGGGGAAAAAGGAAAGGGCCTTGGTAAACTGCTGGAGCAAAAGAAAGTAAAAAAGGCAATTGGCTCTTACTTCACTGGGAATCGAGATGTTGGTGAAGCATTTCAACGTGGAGAACTAGAAATTGATTTATTACCCCAAGGTACATTAGCGGAGTCGATTCGAGCTGGTGGTGCAGGAATTGGTGGTTATTATACAAAGACGTCAGTTGGAACGGATCTGGCGAAAGGCAAAGAAACCAAAGTAATCAATGGTGAAGAATATGTATTTGAGGAAGCGTTAAAGGCGGATGTTGCAATTATTCGTGCACATAAGGCAGACAGGCTTGGGAATTTAGTATATTACAAAACCGCACGGAATTTTAATCCGATTATGGCAACTGCGGCAAAGACAGTCGTTGTTGAGGTAGATGAAATTGTAGAAGCGGGCGAACTAAGCAGTGATGAAATCATTACCCCGCATTTATTCATTGATCGAATGATTGTAGCGCAAAAGATTTTAACGAAGGAAGGTGTCGTGGAACATGGCTAATCCTATTCAGGAGCTAATAGCAAAAAGAGCTGCTAAGGAAGTTGCAGATGGACAAATTATTAATTTAGGGATTGGTATTCCTACACTTGTTGCAAAGTATGTAGAAAATGACAATGTTCACTTTCATACAGAGAATGGCATGCTCGGTGTGGTAGGTGTGGATGAGGAGGATATTGATCCGAATGTAGTGAATGCCGGAAAAATGCCAGTTGGAGAAGCGATTGGATCATCCTTTTTTAATAGTGCAGAGTCATTTGGCATGATTCGAGGAGGGCATGTGGATGTAGCCATTTTAGGCGTACTACAGGTAGATGAGCAAGCACGCATCGCCAACTGGGCAGTACCAGGGAAAAATATTATTGGTGTTGGTGGTGCGATGGATTTACTAATCGGAGCACAAAAGGTGATTGTCACAATGACACATACATCAAAAGATGGGAAAAGTAAGATTTTAAAGAATTGCACTTATCCAATCACGTCAACACGTAGCGTTGATACGATTATTACTGAAATGGCTGTTTTTAACTATGTAGATGGACAGTTACATTTGGTTGAATTAATGCCTGAAGTTACATTACAACAAGTAGAGGCAAGCACCGAAGCAAGTTTTGTCAATGCACTGAAATAGGAGGGAAGTAGCATGAAAGAAGTAGTTATTGTAGAAGGCATTCGGACAGCTATAGGTAAGTTAGGTGGTTCATTAATCAATGAGACAGCAGATATTCTTGGTTCAATAGTTATTCGTGAACTCTTAAATCGGACACAGCTAGACCCCTCTCTAATTGAGGAAGTGATTTTGGGACAAGCAAAACAGAGTGCCGATCAATCCAATGTTGCGCGGCTTGCCTCTTTACGTGCTGAATTACCAATTAGCGTTCCAGGTTATACTGTACATCGCCAATGTGGCTCTGGCCTGCAATCCATTAATAACGCGGCACAGCAAATTGCTCTTGGCTACAGCGATATTATTATTGCAGGAGGAACAGAATCCATGAGTACAGCGCCATATTACTTACGAAATGCTCGCTATGGTTATGGTGTTGGTAATGCTGTCATGTTAGATCCGAATACAGAAAGTCAACCAGGCTCTCAACCGTTTGAAGTTTATGGTATTACAACGATGGGTGAAACAGCAGAAAATTTAGCCGAAAAATACTCGATTTCTCGAGAAGAGCAAGATGCATTTGCACATCGTAGTCAAGAACGTACAGCACAGGCCATACAAGCAGGTTATTTTGACAAACAAATTGTACCTTATGAAGTGAAAAAACGAAAATCAGTAGAAATTTTTGAAAAAGATGAGCATCCATTTTTAACGAGTCAAGAGAAGTTAAGTACGCTAAAGCCTGTATTTCGTAAAGGTGGGTCAGTAACGGCAGGCAATAGTAGTGGGCGTAATGATGGTGCAGCAGCATTATTAATAATGTCGAACGAAAAAGCGCTAGAACTAGGTTACAAGCCCAAGGTTAAAATACTTGCTCAAGCAGCCGCAGGTGTAGATCCATCTATTATGGGAATCGGCCCAGTTCCAGCTACATTAAAAGCATTAAAGCAGGCAAACTTATCGATTCAAGATATAGATATCATTGAGTTAAATGAAGCTTTTGCTGCACAATCTATCGCAGTAATCAATGAACTTGGGTTAGATATAAATCGAGTGAATCCAAATGGCGGTGCAATTGCTATGGGACATCCCATTGGGGCAACAGGTGCTATTTTAATGACGAAACTTATTCATGAGCTTGAACGAACAGGTAAGCGTTATGGCTTAGTAACATTATGCATCGCAGGGGGGCTTGGTGTTTCAACAATCGTTGAAAACTGCCAAGCATAAAAAATAACACCGAGTACATGACTCGGTGAAGCTACTTAGCTATCTTTTTGAATTTTTTCAAGGTATCTCTTTTGTGCAGATTTTAGAGCTACTACGACTGAACCACTTGAGGGTGCATAATAGTGCTCATCTACACGAGCAATTAATTCATCAATATTGGCTGTAATATCAAAGCCAATCAACATACGTTTAAAGAAATCTTGTGCAAGATTAGTAATGAAAGTAAATTCTGCATCAATAATTTTATGGGTTTCTTGATCAATTTCTAACACAATACCGGCATGCTTGTACATCTCGTACATGGACGTGCCCTGGGGTGCTTTTGCATAAGCGGTCACTAAAATACTAGTTAATTTTTGCAAGGAAATGACCTCCAACATGTATAGATTGTAAGTTAATTCTATCATGTTTTACGCAATAAAGAGGTACTTCCAAAAATTAATTAGTTCAACACATCAAGGGGGAATTAGTATGGAAAAATTGACAAATTTTTTCACAGATATCATGAAGAAGTATTTACCAGATCCATTTGTATTTGCAATTGGACTTACATTATTAACGTTTGTACTGGCTCTATTAATTGAGGATATTAGCTTTGTGGATTTAACAACTGCTTGGGGTGGAGGATTTTGGGATTTATTAGCATTTACTACACAAATGGCTGTTATTCTTGCAATGGGATATGTACTAGCTACAGCACCTATAACAGATAAATTGTTAAACAAAATTGCAAGTATGGTGCATACGCCAAAAACGGCAATTATCGTTGCAACGCTTGTTGGGGGGATCGGTAGCTACTTAAACTGGGGATTTGGTTTAGTAATTGGGGGGATTATTGCAAAAAAACTAGCTTTAAAAGTTAAGGGGGTTCATTACCCGCTGATTATCGCAGCCGCTTATTCTGGATTTACTTTCTATGGACTAGGTCTATCGGCTTCTATCCCTATTTTAATTTCAACTCCAGGTCACTTCTTGGAAGATGCAATGGGCTTAGTTACATTATCAGAAACAATTTTTAGCTTACCTATGATTATCACAACAGTTGTGCTGTTAATTACATTGCCTTTATTTAATGCAATGTTGCATCCAAAAGATCCAAAAAACGTTGTGGAGATTGATCCAGCATTATATGCAGATCAACCAAAAGTAAAATTAAATCTATTAGTCGATAATACGATAGCAAATAAATTGAATAATAGTCGCATTTTAGCGTACACGATTGGTGCGTTAGGGCTGATTTATATTGTTATATATTTCACAAACGGTAATTCATTAAACTTAAATATTTTAAATTTTATCATTTTATTCATAGGAATTATTTTACTAGGGACGCCTGCTCGTTATGCTGAGCATTTAGCAGATGGGATTAAAACAATTTCAGGGATTGTGCTGCAATTTCCATTTTACGCGGGTATTATGGCCATTATGGCTGCTTCGGGTTTAGTGGACACCATTGCGAAAGTATTCGTTGACTTATCCAACGAGCATACGCTACCGTTTTGGGGATTAATAAGTTCATTCTTTATTAATTTCTTTGCACCTTCAGCTGGAGGACACTGGGCAGTACAAGGGCCATTCATGATTGATGCAGCAAAAGAGTTAGGCGCATCTTTATCTGAAACATCAATGTCCGTAATGTTAGGAAATGCCTGGAACGATTTAGTACAACCATTTTGGATTTTACCAGCGCTGGCACTTTCTCGTTTAAAGTTAAAAGATATTATGGGCTTCCTTGTGATGATTATGTTCTTCGTGGGGATTATTTACATCTTGGCAACGTTAGCTTGGTCTTATTTACTTTAGTAGTAGACTGTTCCAAAAGGCTATAGGCGCCAATTTGACGAGTAATAGTATTATAGGATTTCAGCAAAAAATTCGCTAAACTTCTGTGGAAAAGCGAGCCAAGCTAGCCTCCGCATATGCTTTAGCACTTGCGAGGCCTGTGGTTCGTCCGCGGGAAGAGAGCGGATTTTTTGCATCAAAAATCTAAATGTAATGTTTAATCAGCCTTTATTATATGAGGGGGATTTATAAATGTCGAGGATGTATCAAGCACTCCTAACAGAAGGTATTTTAACAAAAAGAGAAAAAACATTGTTACTTGTAGGTTTATTTGCAGCACGACGTGAGGAAAAACAAATGCTTTATTTCGTAAAGCAAGCAGTTGAAGCGGGCAATACTGTCGCAGAAGTTGCAGAGCTGATTGCATCAGCCATTATTTCGAGAGGTATTCCAACTTGGTTATCTGGGATAGAAGCGATTTCATATGCAAAGCAACTTTCAGGAGACATCCAGATTGTTGAAGAAGGGGGAGAGGTAGCTACTTTTTCCTCACAGCAGGAATGTATTGACTACTATCAAGAAGAGTTTGATGTATTACCTAAATGGATTCAATATTTAGTAGATTACGCTCCAGATGTTTTATTAAAGTATAGCAATCTACGCATGACTTCTTTACGTGATGACGTAGTTTCCCGATTATTGAAGGAATTATTATTGTATGCCATTAATGTTTGTGAGGCCTATGAAAAAGGCATTCTGATTCATAAAGCAAATGCGCTTTCGTTAGGTGGGAGTGCCGCCGTTTTAGAAGAGGTCAAAGCGCTATGTATTTATGCGGTAGGTATACAAGTAATTTGGAATGATGAGCAAGATAAAGCTTAAAGAGGGAGACCCAACAATGCAAAAAATACTGATAATAGGCGGAGGCTTTATGGGCTCTGCTATCGCAAAATATTTCCTGCAATATAATGTGACTGTGTATTTATATGAGCCAAATATAGAAAGATTACAGCAATTACAGCAACAATCAGATTTACAGAAAATCACCTTTTTATCGAAACTAGAGCGTATTGAAGGTTTAACATTTGTTTTTGAAGCTATTGTTGAAAATTTACAAGTCAAACAAACTTTATTTGAACAGCTAGATTCATACTACGGAAAAGAAATTACATTTTGTACCAATACTTCGAGTTATCTAATTAGCGATATTGCAGAAAAAATGATCTATAAAGAACGCTTAATCGGGACACATTTCTTTTCGCCCGCACATATTACCCCTTTAATAGAAGTAGTTCCTAGCGCTTATACATCACAGGAACGAGCAAATGCTACTATGCTATTTTTACAGAGTATGTGTAAAAAGCCTATCTTATTGAAACGGGAAATTGAGGGCTTTGTAGCAAATAGATTACAAAGTGCACTTGCTAGAGAAGCGATGTCTTTGGTTGAGAAGGGGATTGTAACGGCTGAAGAGTTAGACTTTATTGCTAAAATGAGCCTAGGCGTACGGTTAGCCAATACAGGACCACTTGAGCAACGAGATATAAATGGTTTAGATACGCATTATGCCATTGCAGACTATGTATACCCAACTTTAGAGAATGGCACGAAACCACTTGAAATCCATCATGCAAAAATAGACGCAAAACAATATGGCATGAAATCCAATCAGGGATTTTACGACTGGTCATCCATCGATAAGCAACAATATTTGGCACAAAAAGAAAAGACACTACTAGATATTATTAAGTTGGTTCAGTAGAGGTGCTTCTATGAATGACGACAATTATGAAATTAGAGCAGGAGTAGATATGGCGATGAAATATCAAGCATTAGTAAAGTGTTCAACAAAGAAAAAGGATGTTCAGTTTAAAACCTATACTGTCCCGGAGTTAGATCGTAATGAATGCTTACTAAAGGTAAGTGCTGTTGGTATTTGTGGGAGTGATTTGCATATGTATGATGGACATGGTGGCTATGATTGGGTCACTTACCCACTTGTCCTCGGTCATGAAGTTACGGGAACTGTTATAGCAATGGGGGCGGCTGGCGATAAAACACTTTTAAATAAGAGAGTGGTAATAAACCCCTATAAAAGCTGTGGTGTTTGTGATTATTGTCAACGAGGCGAAACGAATTGCTGTGATTTCAACGACTATAAATTTATAAAAACACCAACTGAAGCTCTTCGATATGGATTCCGCGAGGCTGGCGGTATGGGACAATATATGGTAGCAGATATTAATAATATTATTGTCATTGATGACACTGTATGTGATGAAGTGGCAGCTATTTCAGAAGCCTTAGCAGTTAGTTATACCGCAGTTTTAAAAGTAACCGATTACAAGAAAAAGTCCATTTTAGTAGTTGGGCCTGGACCTATAGGATTAGGGGTAGCAGCAATATTAGTGGGCGCGGGTAATGAACGAACACATATGCTTGGAGTGCCGCAAGATCAAAGTCGTTTGCAGTTAGCAAAAGAAATCGGTGTACAAGCAACGTTTGTTGCTACGGAGGAACTAATTCACGATAAGTTTTCAGGCTATGATGCCATCATTGACTGCTCGGGTCATCCAGCCATTCCGAAAGAAGCTATTCGTTTACTTAAACGTGGTGGCCAGCTTGTATTAGTCGGCATTAATTCTGCTGAGTTTTCTGTGCCAATGGATCAAATTGTACGTGGCGAAATAATGATTAAAGGCAGTTACGGTATTACACAAGCAAATTATGAAGCAGTTTTACAGATGGCTACGGATTCAAAGTATCCATTCAATAAGTTAGTCGCACATACGGTTTCATTTAAAGATAGTCTTGATGGATTTGAAAGTGCGCTAAACAAAGTAAATGGAAAAGTTGTGATTCATTTTAAGGAGGGAATATAAATGAAAATTATTGATTTAACATTAGAAATTTATGATGGCTTAGTTTCCTATACATCGCATCCACCAATCGTTATACAAGAAGAATCTACTTTTGATAACTCCGGTCATCGATATATAGCACCATGTGAAGGGTTTGAATCTCGCTTTTTACGTATGTCTGATCATAGTGGGACACATATTGACGCACCTCTTCACTTTATCAGAGGTGGGGAATCTACGGCTGAAATGGATTTAACAAAAACTTATGGAGAGGCTGTCTTACTTGATGTTTCCTCTTTCAAAGATCCGTTCGAACCTGTTACAGCAGTGATGCTTTCACAGGCTGAGCATAGACAAGGGATAACTATACAACGAGATGATATTGTGTTAGTACGAACACGAACTGCAAAGTGGGGACAAGGAGACTTTTTCTTAGAGCATGCTTTTGCGACTTGTGCAGGTGATTGGTTATTCGAGAAGCAAGTAAAATGTATTGGTCTAGATTTAGCGAATATTGATGTCCATGACAATATGAAACGTGAGGTGCATTTAAAGCTGTTAAGTGTCCCTATTTATATAGTAGAAAATCTAGTTAATCTTGAACAATTACCTTTAAATGACCGTTTTACTTTTATGGCACTGCCACTTAAATTGAAAAACTCAACTGCATCTCCAGTAAGAGCTGTCGCCTATGTCAAATAAGCTGTAAATTCAATGTGAAATATACTTTTATTCAATTCTAAATTTGTAAGTTATTCGATAATAGGAGGGGAGGGCATAAAAGCCTTCTCTTTTCTCGTAGTTCAAAGCTATGGTAATTACTAAAAAGCTCACCAACCGGGTGAGCTTAGAATTTACTCAACCCATGCAGAAAGTGTCCCACTGAATGTAGCCATATAACCACTTCCAGATGCTATAGCACTCTTACTTGGAGGGTATCGAAAAAAGAAACCTAGCTTAGAATAACTAGCTAACGCACCTACATTTTTTAAATTTTAATCGAATAGAATAAAGTACAATACCTCAACATTAATTCGAAGATTAAATGATTTGAACAGCAAGGAATCATTTGAATGTCACTTAAAATATGTATATTTTTACAAGAGCGAAATCTAACATAGCTTTTACTTTTTTGGACAACCTAACTAAGAAATAAATGCATGAGGTGATGATCATGATAGTAGAAAGGTCGTCCGAATGGGAAGAAGGTTTTATAAGTAGATTAGATAATCTTGAGAAATGGGATAGCTGGACATTGTACAAGATGAGCTATGATATTGTAAAAATGAATTTAATTCCCGAATTCACGGGTTTACAAGCGACGAAATATTTACCCAATTTAACGCCGCTCACCCATCAACTAGAAGCGGCTGAAACGGTTATTGAACGCATGAACGGAAAAGCGATACTTGCTGATGAAGTGGGGCTTGGTAAAACCATTGAAGCGGGCCTAATCCTAAAGGAATATCTGATTCGTGGACTCGTAAAAAAAGCGTTGATTTTAGCACCGGCTTCTCTTATTAATCAATGGATTGAAGAATTGAATCAAAAATTTCATATTCCAGCAATAGCGTATAAAAAAAATTGTCCCATTGATCGCTATGATATCGTGATAATGAGCATGGATACGGCAAAAAAGAGCCCACATAAAGAGCTAATTTATGCACAGAATTATGACATGATTATTATTGATGAAGCCCATAAACTTAAAAATCATAAAACATTGATTTACGAATTTGTACAAGGCTTAAAGAAAAAGTTTTGTTTATTATTAACCGCCACACCCATTCAAAATGATGTATTTGAATTATATTATTTAATTTCTTTACTCAAACCAGGTCATCTCGGAAATTATGAAACATTCCAATCGGCATTTTCAGCTAGCAAGCATGATTTAGAGCATGACGATTATTTGAAAGAATTAGTAAATCAGGTGATGGTGCGAAATAGAAGAGAAGACACGGGCGTCGAGTGGACAAAACGTCACGTTCAAATCATCCCCATACAATTTACCACTGAGGAAAAAGAAATCTATGATCTACTTGGAACGCTTTCTAGCGGCTCATTTTCATTAATTACCTTGCAAAAGGAAATGTGCAGTAGCAAAGAAGCGACGGCTTTAACTTTATCAAAAATGCTCGAAGACAGTAAGGAAACCAAAGAGATTGAAGGGATACTTGCCAAATTAATGGCTTTAGAAGTGAACGCCAAAGCTGAAAAGACACTAGAAATTATTAAGCAAGCGGATGATAAAGTCATTATTTTTACGGAGTATCGGGCAACTCAAATCTACTTGCAGTGGTACTTACATTCAAAAGGCATTACGAGCGTTCTTTTTAATGGTAAGTACAATAAAAACAAGCGTGATTATATGAAGCATCTTTTTAAGGAAAAAGCGCAGGTGCTTATAGCAACTGAAGCAGGAGGAGAAGGTATTAACCTGCAATTCTGCCACCATGTCATTAACTACGATTTGCCTTGGAATCCAATGAAGCTTGAGCAACGTATTGGTCGTGTGCATCGGTTAGGACAAGAACACGATGTTCATATTTATAATTTGGCTATAGAAAACACAATTGAAAAAGATATTTTGGCATTGCTCCATACGAAAATTGATGTATTTGAGAAGGTAGTCGGAGACTTAGATGCTATCTTAACAAATTTCAAAAAATCCGTTTGACATGTGAGGGGGGAGTGCCATGTTTCCACAGCAGGTTCACAGTTATTTAAAACAATTTTTCATGGAAAATGATTGCAATATTTTAGGGGAGGACGCCTGTTATCTCACAGTACAATTAACCATTGATATTGATAAAAGAATTATGAATCGTCCCTTCTATTGGCAATATGTAGAAGCTACGAATGGCGATCCAAATCCAGCACAAGTAACATTTATTACAGATCATACGGCACTAGCTAGTAATGTTCGCGGAGAGATAGTAAATTTCGGTTCACCAAGGCTCAATCAGCTATTTCAAGCAACGAGAGAGCTTGGGACATTTGTTCAAATGTTTGAGAAAGTTGAAGCATCGAGAGAACAGATCATGCTTACACCCTGGCTTGGTGTGAATTATAAGGTTTCATATTGTTGCGACCGAACAAAAGAGATGCTGTATTCCTTTGGCTTAAATTTAATGACAGGTATGATCTTAGAGGATTTTCATGAGGTATTGAGTAAAGTTGAGTTTGATGCTATTCAATCTGAGAACGTTTTCCATGTGCAATATATTATTAAACCCATCCGTGCACTTAAAAGATTAGATGCAACAATCGAAGCGATTATCGAACAGGATAACCATGATTGGGCGGTGCAAGCGAAAAAAAGGTGGCAACGAGATCAGCGCGTATTAGATTTTTTTTATGAAGATGTAGAACAAAAGCCAGAATGCTATGAGATTGAAAAGAAAGCTTTACAAGAACAATACGATGCAAAAATTAAAATTGAAATTATTAATGGTGGATTATTTTATATGCGTTGAATAAAGAGCTGTTCGAATGACTTTTTGAACAGCTCTTATTTTTATTTACTCTTTTTCAACAAAGTTTTGTAATTGAGCCAGTTTATTATCCCAAAATAGATCAAAATACTGTAACCAATCTTCAATCTCTTTCAAACGCTCTACATGTAATGTATAAATCTTTTCTCTACCCTTTTTTTTGGCAGATACTAGCTCGGCTTGCTCTAATATTTTTAAATGTTTAACGACAGCAGTTCGGCTAATGGCAAAATGCTCAGAAATATGAGTGATTGGTTTGTCACTCGCTGCAAGAAGCTGTAGAACATGACGTCTCGTAGGATCAGCAATTGCTTGAAAAACATCATACTTTTCAGCAAGCTGTGTCATTTTGTTTCAACAACCTCTTTTAATCTTTTATCGATAATCATTGTCCAGCCACCGTCCATTTTTTCACGCACAGCTTGTGCTGACATTTGAGCTTTCGGAATAATATGAGACGCCTCTTTCCAGCCACCATGTGTTAAGGTAAATGTCGTTTGTTCACCAACTTGTTCAAGTTCAAATGTTACAAACCATCCATCCGTATCCCAAGTGAACCGCACGAAATATGGTGCGTCCACTTGTTCAACCTTACATGGAGAAGGTCCGAAGGGGGATTGTAACGTAAATTCATGTCCAACAATAGGTTGAAAATCATTTGGCATAAACCAAGTACCAAGTTTTTCGGCATCTGTGACAGAGTCCCAGACCTTATCAATAGATGCATTTAGTGTAACTGTTTTAATGATATTTTGTATTTTTTCTGACATACTAAGTCTCCTTTATTTTTAAAAATATAACCATAAGGTGTTATGATTTTATAATACCTTATGGTTGCATGTCAATCAGAACAGTTTAAGATATTTTTTTATCTCTAAGTGTCTTTTGGTATGTCTGTACATATGGTAGAATATTTTTATAATTTTCAGATATTTAGGAGGGGTTAAAAGTGGTAAACGTATCCGTTTTTCTACTAATGTGTGTGTTGCTGATTATTTTACCTGGTCCAGATACAGCCATTGCGACAAAAAATACGCTTACAGTTAGTAAAAAGGGAGGTATACAGACGATACTTGGCTCATGCTGTGGTTTACTAATTCATACGTTTGCTGCAGTGATTGGCCTTTCAGCAATTATTGTAAAGTCAGCATATGTATTTGCAGTTTTAAAATACGTAGGTGCGGTATATTTATGTTATTTGGGTGTGAAGACATTATGGACATTAAAAACAATACGCTCGCTGCCTCCTGTGTTACAAGATGAGACGCAAGTAGATCATAAATACGCACATCAATCTTGCTTTAAGCAAGGGTTTTTGACAAATATTATGAATCCTAAAGTTGCAGTTTTTTTCTTAACGTTTTTACCGCAGTTCGTAGATGTCTCAAGCGCCACGTTTGTGCCATTTCTATTCATGGGGCTTATTTATACTGCTATAACAGCCCTCTGGTTTGTGTTCTATGTATACTTGCTAGATAGAATTAGTGCATTTATGAAGAAGCCCACAACTAAAACAGTTATTGAGGGACTAACAGGTACAATTTTAATTGGATTTGGCATTAAGCTTGCCTTAGAAAAGGCCCATTAAACATGGGCTTTCAAATTGTAGTCAAACTCTAAAAGAACCCGTTAATTTCCACTACGGCGGACACTTTTCGCGGGCATGGCTTCAATCTCCTCGTCGTTACACTCCTGCGGGTCCTTCAACTCATGCTATTCCCGCAGAAGTCGCCGCCTGCGCTCCAATCAACTAGTGTACGTCTAAAATGATTAAGATGATGGCCAGGGTGTCAAAAATTAGATAGATTAAACGACATCAATTAACATACTGACAATTGACCAAATGGTGCCTAAAGAATTTTTTATGCACATTGGAAACGGGTCTTGATTTTAATTTTATCTATCGATTATTTGAAGGAGCCACCTAACCCCTTAGAGTACTACGATCGTTAATAGGGGCTATTTGTAACCAATATTTCTAATAAAATTTCAAAAGGTATTCTTTGTATGTGATCATTCCGAACACCTTTTGTCGTCAGTCTAAAGGCCCATTAAACACGAGCTTCCATATGGTTATTTTATAGGCAGTGTCTTTTCAGAGTTTTAGCTACCTTTATGTTGTTGACTCGCAATCCAAATATTTGTATCTGCAATGGTTGGATTTGTAATGTAATGACCACCTTCAATTTGCAGTATTTGACCAGTCATGAACTTGGATTCATGAGAGGCTAAGTAAACGGCAGCATGCCCGATATCATCAGCTTCTCCGTGGTACGGCAATGCGTTAAATTTCGAATAAATAGCTAACATATCTTGCGGCATATTATTTTTTGCAGTGGATGTTAAAATCAGTCCCGGTGCTACCGCATTACAACGAATTTATCTTTACCATATTGCGTGGCAATGTTTTTCGTCATATTTGCAACACCAGCTTTTGTAGCACCATAAGCTGTACGCGTTTGATCACTTGCAAATGCTGCCATAGAAACCGTATTTACAATTGAACCACCACCGGCATTTTGCATATGAGGAATAGCGAATCGACTCCCTAACAATACTGATTTTAAGTTTACATTTACTAGACGGTCAAATTCATCTAGGTCTATATTTACAACATCTAAATCTTTACGTAGATTGGTTAAACCAACAGTTAGTGAACCGTATTGTTCCACAGTAAATTCGACAGCTGCTTCAATCGATTTTGCATCCCCAGCATCTAGGAATACTGCTGATACTTCGCTTACTAAAGCTTGAGCTTGTGTTTTTGCGCCATCGATATTAAAGTTTAAATCCCCCTAAAATAAACGATAAACCGAGTGTATTGATGGCTCTCTTATTTCTTCACGGTAAATAGTTTAACATTAAACTATTTGCAATTGAATTAATATACACTAATTGCTTAAATCTCGCAAAAAAACTTCACGGAGAGTTCCCGTGAAGTTAAAAAGGACTATGTTTGTTAGAAAAACAGGAAGCCAATGCTAATGATAATGCCTGTATAGAAAAGGATGAATAAGCAGAAGCCCATGATGTCTTTTGCTTTTAAACCAGCAATCGCTAGTGCTGGCAAAGCCCAAAATGGTTGAATCATATTTGTCCAAGCATCACCCCAAGCGATAGCCATAGCAGTTTTGGCATAATCTGCACCTAATTTAGTCGCTGCATCTAACATAATCGGAGCTTGCACAGCCCATTGACCACCGCCTGATGGCACAAAGAAATTTACAAGTCCCGCGGAGAAAAATGTGAATAAATAGAAAGTATGCTCATTTGAAATGTTAACAAACCATCCAGAAAATACAGCTGCTAAACCAGAAGCGGTCATCATCCCCATGATACCTGCATAAAACGGAAATTGGAAAACAATTCCTGTTGTTGTTTTAATTGCATCTTGTGCAGCAGCAAGAAAACGTTGTGGTGTACCATGGAAGATAATACCTAGCACAATGAAAATGGTATTTACGACATTTAAATCTAATACAAAACCTTTCGTTATAAAATGATGCATTAAATACCCGAGCCCAATAGCTCCAATTAAAATTGTTAAAATGTAACTGCGCTCAGAACGACTTGCAAAGTTATTTTCTACTGGGGGAAGTGCAATTTTCTCTTCCGCTAATAAAGAAGGGTCGACTTCTACTACATCTTTTTCCTTAGGCATCATCCATCTGTTAAAGAAGGGCAATGTTAAAATAATAACGATAACAATAAACAAGTTATATGTTGAAAATAATGTAACTTTTGTTGGAATAACACCCATAATATCTGCAAAAGTGTGGCCTTCTGTCGCAATGGAAAGTGGCACTGAGCCCGCTAAACCACCATGCCAAATAACAAATCCCGAATAGGCACTAGCGATGAGTAAGCGGTAATCTACTTTTTGTACATGACGTGCAATTTCTTTTGCGAAAAGCGCTCCAATAACCAGACCAAATCCCCAGTTAATCCAGCAAGCGATTAGTGAAACAAATGTAACAACAATAATCGCCATACTTGGCGTTTTTATGTTGCTTGCAAGTGTGGATAACACTTTTTTAAATACCGGACTATTTGCTAAAATGTGTCCAGCGGCTAGAACAATCACCATTTGCATCGTAAAGGATAACAGTCCCCAAAAACCATCTCCCCAGTATGTGACCATATCAAGTGGGGAAGAGTCTGTTAATGTGACTCCTAATAATAAGACTAGCACCGTGAGTATAGTGACAAATATGTATGGGTCAGGCAAATATTTTTCCATTATAGTATTCGAAATTTTAGTTAATGTTTTCATTTAAAAAATCCCCTTTCTTTCTCTACCATCCCTTATTCATAATATTACATAGAGAAATATGTAAATAAAGAGAAAAATGGAGCGAAGGACAGTAAATGAAACTTTAAATAGAATTGCCGTTTTAAGTTGCGTTCACAGAAATTACATAATTAAATATTATTTTAGATATAGAAAACCTTATCGCTATTGTATTTACCTTATATCAGTTTTAGAAGAAGGATTAAAAAAATAGCAGAGAATTTATTACTAAATAAGACTTTTAAAAATATTTTTATAACAAATTAGAATAAATAAGGGGTTTTTAGATGGAGTTAAGAGATTTAAAAGCATTTATGGGTGTTGTTGAACATGGAAGTTTTACCAAAGCGGCAAGTGAATCTTTCGTGTCACAGCCATCTTTAAGCAAAAGTATTAAAAAGTTAGAAGACACACTTCATGTAGAATTATTAAACCGATCAACTCGAAATGTTGATTTAACCGATGCAGGGAACATCGTCTATAAACAAGGACTGAAAATAATGCGATCTGTTCATGATTTACATATATTACTGGATGATTTGCTTAACATTAAAACAGGGTCTATTAAATTAGGAATACCGCCATTAATTGGCACATTATTTTTCCCAGAGATTGCTCGGAAATTTCATAAACAATATCCAGAAGTTCACTTAGAGTTGGTGGAACGAGGAGCTAAAATGATTGGCACTTTAGTGGACAACGGTGAAGTTGATATGGGTATTGTCGTTTTACCAACAGATGAGCGTAAATTCTTGGTTCAATCATTTGTAGAGGATCAATTTTTTGTTTTTATTAATGAGCAACATCCCTTAGCAATGCAAGATTATATACTTCTGCAAGATTTAAAAAATGAATCATTCATTACTTTAACAGAAGAATTTACATTACATGATTATGTCATTAAATCCTGTAAAAGAGCTGGTTTTAACCCAATTATTGGCTATAAGAGCTCTCAATGGGATTTGATAGTGGAGCTTGTCTCATCAAACTTAGGCGTAACACTTTTACCTTACTCGATTGCCGCTAAGCAAACCAACCAAAATGTAAAAATTATCCCCTTGCTGAATTTTGATATGCCTTGGCGTTTAGGGGTTATTACCAAGAAAAATACATATCAATCCTATGCGTTAAAGCAGTTGTTAAAGACCATCCGTTCGGAAGAAGAGTAGGAAAAATAGATTTATGCCCTTTTGGAATAAGTAGTATTCAAATTAATTCCTTTACTTATAAAATGGTATTGATGTAGAATTTTCCTTAATAAACGAGCTATATTAGGGGGTTTCGATGATGGGGATCGGGAAAGTGTGGAATTCGTTCGAGGAAGCCATTGCAGATATTAAAGATGGAGACACATTAGTTGTAGGCGGATTTGGCTTATGTGGTATTCCTGAAAAAGCAATTTCAGCATTAGAACAACAGGGCACAAAAGATTTAACAGTTGTTAGTAATAACTGTGGTGTAGATAATTGGGGATTAGGGTTATTATTAGCCAATAAACAAATAAAAAAAATGATTGCATCCTATGTAGGTGAAAATAAAATTTTTGAGCAGCAATTTTTAAGTGGAGAACTTGAAGTTGAATTAACGCCACAAGGCACACTGGCGGAGCGTATACGTGCTGGGGGAGCAGGTATTCCTGGTTTTTACACGGCTACAGGTGTTGGAACGCCGATTGCTGAAGGCAAAGAAGTAAAAGTTTTTGATGGCAAGGAATATATATTAGAGAAGGGCATTGTCGGAGACTTTGCCCTTGTGAAAGCTTGGAAAGCAGACAAGCTTGGAAATCTAGTTTATCGTAAAACATCACGTAATTTTAATCCATTAGCTGCAATGGCAGGAAAAATTACTATTGCGGAAGTGGAAGAAATTGTTGAAGTTGGTGAACTAGATCCGGACCATATTCATACGCCGGGCGTTTTTGTACAACGTGTGTTATTGGGCGAAAATTATGAAAAACGTATAGAGCGTCTTACTGTGAAAAAGGGGGAAGCGTGATGATTGATACAAGACAAAGAATTGTAGACAGAGCTGTACAAGAAATAGAAAATGGCATGAACGTCAATTTAGGTATCGGTATCCCAACGCTTGTGGCGAATGCAATCCCTGCTGATTATGATGTTCTTTTACAATCCGAAAATGGTCTACTTGGCATTGGTCCATACCCAGAAGAGGGTGCGGTGGATGCTGATTTGATTAATGCAGGTAAGGAAACTGTTACAGTTGTGCCTGGTGCATCTTTTTTTGACAGTGCTGATTCCTTTGCCATGATACGTGGTGGTCATATTGATCTTGCTATTTTAGGCGGCATGGAAGTCTCAGAAACAGGAGATCTTGCTAACTGGATGATTCCAGGGAAAATGGTGAAAGGCATGGGTGGTGCCATGGATCTTGTTGTTGGTGCAAAAAGAGTGATTGTCGTTATGGAGCATGTCAATAAAAATGGCGAATCGAAGATTAAAAAGGAATGTCAGTTACCTTTGACAGGAAAAAGTGTTGTGCATAGATTAATAACAGATTTAGCGGTCTTTGATTTTATGGATGAGGGCATGAAGCTGATTGAACTAACGGAAGGTGTAACACTAGAGGAAGTGAAGGCGAAAACCTCTGCGTCATTTACAGTCGAGCTAGCAGAGTAATTTATTGAAACCAGTCACTATTAAAGTGAACTGGTTTTTATATGTAAGTAAGACCACAAAGAAAAGTTCATTACTACATGTGAATAGGAGCGTAAAACTTCTATAGTTCCAACTATTGACAATTAATAATATTGTCGTATATATTATTAAGAATTATATTGAAACTAGATTTATGAAAAATTTAATATGTTACATATGCAATGAAGAGAAGAGTAAATAAAATTATTTCTTTACAGAGAACTCCGGTAGCTGAAAGGGAGCAAGGGAAATTTTATTGAAGCAAGCCTCTGAGTAGCGCATTGGAACCCGAATATAGGGGGGATAGTGTGACAGGAGCTCCTGTTATAGAGCTAGGGTATAGTTTGTTGTACCTGATAAGGTTAATATGGTGACATATTAATAAACAGGGGTGGTACCGCGATAAAAAATCTCGTCCCCAAGACGTTAAAGTCTTGGGGATGAGATTTTTTTATTTTGCTGAAAAATAGATTGTGATGAAAATATTAAGGAGGAATGGAATTGAATATTAAAAATTGGCGGTACCCGATTATTTTATTATGTAGTATTGGTGTGTCAAGTGTGGGTAGTTGGATATATTTTATAGCTTTAAACCTCATTGTCTTGAACATAACGGAATCAGCTCTTGCTGTTTCTGGCTTATATATTATTAGAGCTTTATCGACAGTTTGTACGAATATTTGGTCAGGTAGTGTAATTGATCGTTTGAATAAGAAATATCTCATGATTGTACTGAATATGTTGCAAGCTTTATTCATTACAGTATTACCTTTTGTATCTTCTTTGGGTTTTATATATTGTATGGTTTTTTTAATTACTATCTTCAGTTCAATATATCATCCAACATCAATGACCTTTATTACGAAGTTAATACCGATTGAACAAAGAAAGCGATTTAACGCTTTGCGCAGTTTATTAGATTCAGGTGCCTTTTTGACAGGTCCAGCGATAGCAGGATTAATGTTTACAATAGGTACGCCTAACATGGCTATTTATATCAATGCTATTGCATTATTTCTATCTGCATTAATGACGTTAGCAATGCCCAATGTTGAAGCATCTAGACTATTTGTTGAGAAAGCAGAAAATAAATTATCAATAAAGATATTAAAAGAAGATTGGAAGCTTGTTCTAAGATTTAGTAGAAAATATGCATATATCATGACCATCTACCTTTTATATAGTGCCATGATCGTCATGATGACAGCTACGGATTCTTTAGAGGCGGCATTTGCTACTCAGGTGCTTTCGTTATCTGAAGGGCAATATGGAGTTTTAGTGAGCATTGCTGGTGCAGGGGTATTAATCGGTTCATTAACGAATATGCTAATTGTTGAGAAAATATTTACTTCTTGGCTTATTGGATTGGGTTCGTTGATAACTGCAAGTGGTTATATAATGTTCGCATTTTCATATACATTTCTACTAGCATCCATCGGGTGCTTTATTTTGTCATTTGCTACGGCCTTTGCCAATACAGGTTTTTATACTTTTTATCAAAATAATATTCCTGTGCATGTTATGGGGAGAATAGGGAGTATTTATGGTCTTGTGGAAGCTTTTCTTATTATTATCGTCACTGCTATCTTTGGATTTGCTTCCGAAGTACTATCTATCAGAGTTGTTGTCGTTTCAGGCTCTTTGATAATGTTACTAGTAGCCACTGTATTGTTTATTTGTAATATTCAACGTTCTAAACATAAATTTTATGCTAACACTTCTGAGCTTAAAGATACATTTCAATAGGATAGAGAGTTTATATAAGGCTGCGTTAAGAAACACCGGTTAATCCCTTCGTAAAATTGATTGATAGGAGTGTGGGGCCATTCATGTGCACGCAAGAAGTGATAAATGCAATAATCAATAAATTTGAACGACGCTGTAATAAAAATCGGGCTTTAATTGTGGCATTAGACGGATTAGGTGGTGCAGGAACTTGAGGATCGGCTAAAGCGTAATAGTTTGGTCAATGTCATTCATATTGATGACCATATAGTGGAAAGTAACAAACGTTACAATACCGGATTTGCCGAATGGTATGAATATTACTACTTACAATGGAATATTGAGTTAATAAAGAAGGATATCTTAAAGAAACTTCATTGTAACAAGACAGAGATTTTACTACTCTTTTACGATCGTACAACTAATTTAATGACAAATAGAAAAATGGTAGTAGCAACAGACAGCATTCTTTTAATTGAAGGGATATTTCTACAAAGACACGAGTGGAGAAAATTTTATGATTATACTTTGTTTTTACAATGTTCGAGAACAATAAGGGAAGAAAGAGTATTAAGTCGTGATTCCTATATTGGTGATTTACATGCACGAATGGATAAGTACAAAAGTAGATACTGGCAAGCAGAGGCGTATTATATGAAAAAAGAAAATCCACTACAACAGGCAGATAAAATTTATCATGTCAGTGAGTAATGGCTCTCTACGATTGCGGAATGTTTCGCTAGTATTTCGATGATTTCCACATTTCAGGATGACAGCGAGGCGGAAACAAAATAATATTCAGACCTTTGACTGTTCTCCCTTCTTGCATTTCAATACTATAATGATCGAAAAGGGGAAAAATATGAGTGAACAATGGTCAACAGAATTACAGGTAGCACAGGTACGTGTTGCAAGACCGACTGATAAATTAAACGAGATTGAAAAGTTTTATTGTGAAGGGCTAGGGTTAGAAAAGGTAGGCTCTTTCACTGGACATCAAGGTTATAAAGGTGTGATGATTGGACTTCCAAACGCCAGCTATCATTTGGAGTTTACGGAGCATATTGAGGGTAGCCCATGCCCAGCGCCATCAAAAGACAATCTCCTCGTGCTCTATATGCCGCAGCACGAAATTATTCAGCGTATCGCCAAACGCTTGGCGCACATGGGATACCCGGAAGTTGAACCAGAAAATCCCTATTGGGCGGAAAAGGGCATTACAATTGAAGACCCTGATGGTTGGCGTCTTGTGTTGATGAACACAGCAGGTATATAAATAATTTAGTTGGAACAAATTTATGTTCTCGAATACTAATAGCTTCTAAAATACCTAGGGTGGTATATAATAATGGTATCTTTTAAGCTATTGTATTGGAGGTAATACATTGTGCAACGCATTAAAACAAACGAAGACTGGGGGAAAATTTTAAAGCAGTCGAAAGAACAGCCCATCCTTCTACTAAAGTTCAGTATGACTTGTATAAGTAGTATTTCGGCATTAAAAGAATTTAAAGCACTGAACACAGATTTGCCTAAATACTTAGTTATTGTACAACTGGAAAGAGACGTCTCGAACTTCATTGAAAACGATCTTGGCGTTAAACATGAATCACCACAGTTTTTAATCTTGCTGAATGAGAAAGGTATTTGGCAAGCAACCCATTATAAAATAAAGCGTACGCTGCTAACTGAGGCCATACATACATATGTTAAATAACACGGTGTTTACGTATGTCCAATATAAAATACCCATCTTTGTAAAATGCGAAGATGGGTATTTTAATGCAGAAAAATGAAGTTGAACTTGCAAGAGCTAACCACACATGAAGAATGGGTGTAAAAGCATGTTATTAATCTTCTAGGGCATCATTTTCTGTATACTGAGTGGCAATTGACTCAATATTCAATTGTTCGTAAGTCGTCCAATTTACTTCTTTAAAATCTTGTTCATTAAAATAAATACTTAATACCTCCGCCATTTCTTCCTGACCATTAGGCTCAGCTAACGGGGCAGACCAGATAATTGTCGGGGTTTTTACACTTTTTAATTTTGAAATTTCTGCAAATATTCTTGTGGAATCCTTTAACATTTGACTTTTTAAACCTTCACGTACATCGGTATCTTGTATCGAAATTGTGACGATACCTTTGTCTTCTTCGACAGTGTATTTATTTTTTACGATTGCGCCAACTATATCCTTAACTGATGTGTCTTTGTCGACTGCTACTTTCTTTGGTTCGGCATCTTTTCCACAAGCTGATAATAAAAGTGTGAATAGCAGCAAGATGTACAATAGTTTTTTCATGTTAATTACCTCCCTTGTTACTCCATATATGTTCAAATTGCGTATGAATTATACAAGAGGAGCTATAATTCCTCATTACAAAGTATTATAAAAAACGGAAAATGTAGCGTTGTTATAAATAAAGAAACATCTTCATCGCTGGAAAGAAAGTTTTAATGATAGACCACTTAAAAGATTGTGCTGTTAGGAATGTGCATATTTGCGCTCGATAAAACAACAACAGTAACTATTCAGGACTCTTGAAGCAAATGAATACATGGGAAAGAGTAGGTATTACAATTTAAATGAATACTGGTGTTTTTCTTTCATGACTGTAATTACTCCTTTAATTTCAAGTTTGTCATAGTACCCAATCCACTAGTATTTACATTGACTTCAACTTTTATCTCTAACTCGGGAAATATCGATGACCAATCATCTTTAATGTTTTTCCATGCTTTGTAATCTTCACGGTGAAGCACTTCCCCAAACCCTACAATATCGGCTTGATAATTTTTTTGAATGGTCATAAGCGCTTCTTCAATTTGAACCTTTATTAATTCTGCAGTTTTTTTATTAATGTACGCAATAGATTTGTTTTCGGTTAAATCTATAGCACATTCAACTTCGCCCACATTTTGATCTATATCAATTTGAACATTAATTTTAGGTGTATTATTTTTAAATTTTCCTTTAATTTTAGTGGTTGATTTTGTGATTTCTGTGGTTAACTTACCTTCTTTAGGACAAGAAATAACTTCAACAGTACTTTTTATATTATCATTCAAAAAATTAAAGCTTCTACTTTCTTCTTCTGTTAATAATCCTATTAATTTATCTTGTTTGAATATGGCTAAACCCGCATACTTCAATAACGTAGGCGTTTTAATTCTTTCTACATTGACTTTATCCATACCTAATTGTGTATCTCCCTGTATTTCAATGACAGAGAGCACGGCGCTTTTTTCTTTATTGCCAAGGATAGTTACTAAGTCTTCTATATTGACTGACACTGTGGATCCCCAAGCTTTTTCTGTTCCACCTAATGAATTTATCATTTTATTGGCAGGTATTTTTTCTATGGGTGTTAAAACATTTAATACCTCTTTTGCAGAGGACTGGTAAGATACGATGACATCAAAATCATTTCTAGTTTCAGGATCTCTTGCTAATAAATCTACTGTCTGATCGATACCCTCTGTAGCTAATTTCTCTCCGATGACAACAACTTGAAGATGTGCAAAATAAGCTTTTCTAGGTGTAACTGTTGTCAGTCTCCGTATTGCTTCAAATACAGATTTCCCTTTAGCATGGTATGTTACAACCGGTGATCGTCCACTAGAGGGTTTATTTGAAGATATTTCACCAGGAGCAACTACTTGCACAGAAACTTCGTATTCATCATCTATTTTATCCACACCAGCAGCTACTACAATAGCAAGTTCATTTAATTCTTTTTTGCTCCAGCAACCACTTAATATTAGGCTGATGAAAAGTAGTAATAAAAATGTTGAAGACTTTTTTATCTCCGCCACCTCCAACTTAACTTCGGGTACGTTATACCATTTCACTTACAAGGATAAGCAAATTAAAGAGGCACTAATCAAGTAACATATAAAAAAGCCACTCAGGTGTAGTGTGAGTGAACCCCAAGAGTTCGAACTTTAACCAGCTTTTGGGGTTTACTACAAGGTGAGTGACTTCATTTTACGAATTGAGCGACCAGTACCGTTCTATAACTGGCTTAATGCACGTGATAATGGAAAACAATAAATTAGCGTATGGCTCAATCATATCTATTTAAATCAAACGCTTATTTATCGTTAGATTATAACGACAAGATTGAGAAAAAAATTTATACAATAGTAATACCTGCACTCGCACTACCTGAAATTGAGAAGTTGAGAGCTGGAGGATTTATTGTTGTTGAAATATAAAATACCATCAATAAACGATCGCCTACTGATACAGGTACAGGCTCGATATCTCCTGTTCCAAAAGTTATCGCTGGAAACGGTCCTGTAATCGGTGGTGCTAAATCAACACGTGCATTTGTCGGGGAGTAGATGTTAGTTCCGGCAGGAGCACGATAAATTTGAGCCGTAATCGTATGAGTACCAGTTAGATTAAGGTCTATAAATGAATTAAATGTCGCGGAAATCCCAGTAATATTACCATTGCGTGGAACTGAAAAGGCTTCGCTTAGAATCCCAGTTAAGTCTATCGTATTATCGCCTAATAAAGTGATACCGTTAATAGCACTACCGAATCCTATAAGGCTTGCTACCAATGTAGCGCCTTCAGCAATACCAACTACTGATGTAGTAATGCCAGAGGAAAACGGGATTATTGAACCATTGTCATTAGTACCATCACCGTCGTCAATAGGTGTGTTTATACAGTTTATATCTATAGCCACAAAAGGTCCTAAATGATTGCATTCTCTTTGTGTTGATAAACAATTACAACTATCTTTATTTACGCACACAATTTTCCCTCCTTTCATTTTTAGGATATGTAGAAAAAAGTTAGTGAGAAGGGCAATTAACTCGATAATTTATCATTCATGTGATGTAGTTCAAAGCCGGTTTAAAGCCAAAGAGTGTGATAGTCGTACATAAATAAAATCTAATATAGAAAATTAATTGGAATGGTTGGAAGGCAATAGGTATGGATAGAAAATAATTTTGATTAAAAGGTTCCAATGTTACAAGTTCCCAGTATTATCAAACACTTGAGAATATATTGGTTAGTAGGAAAATTAAAGGAGGTGAATAGATTGGAACGTGATAATCATTCCCTTGATCGCATTCTGCCAGAAAACTTCTGTGGTTGTGTAGATTCGAAAAAATGTCAAGAACTTGCTAATATCATCGGTGGGGAAGTTATTACTTCAACACCGGTTTGTGTTGTACAGCGTCTTCGTGATATTAAAGCTACCATTCTTGGACGGACTACTCGATCTCCGCTCGCACTTCCGTTTGCCCTTTCTTTTGAAGGGATTGGGGCTAATACACTAAACCTCGGTGAATCTGTAGTACTTCAGGAAGAAATTAATCCATTTATGACGGAACTTCGCAAGAGAGGACTTATTGTTACAGCAGTGCATAACCATTGGCTTTTTGATAATCCTCGATTAATGTACATGCACTGGGAGAATGTCGGAAATCCAGTTCAATTTGCTAGAAACAGTTTTGAGGCTGCAGTCGCAGCAGGTTTATTTAAAAAAGGCAAGCAAAGATAGGAAATAGAGATAAACAAGACCACTCGTGCTAGTGGTCTTTTAGTATTTAGCATTCATTGCAAACAAGTTTACCTCCAATTTAATCCTATAGCCTGTTTAGGGATGAAAAAAGCACCTTAACCAATTTGGTTAAGGTGCTATATAAACCTTGATGTAAATAGTTAGTATAAAAAGCCGCGTATGCCGTATGTCTTATAGAAAGTTTTAAACCACCACTCCTCAAAGTGGGTGTTCGCAGAAGTTTTCCTGCTTATCCTCATGCACCTTGGTGTGAGGCCCGTCATTCCAACTCCAATAATAAAACTCCCTTTTACAGCTTAAAGGTTAAAACTTAATATTATACGAACAATGCAGCCTTTAAGGATATAATACGTCATGATAAACGATCTTGCAAGTAAGATGGTTTTTACAAAAAAGTCAATGGGTGAGCACTAGAAATGATAGGAAATTTGAATGTAAAACGTAGTGATTACTTGATTTGCTTCATATATATTTCACAAATACGAACAAAAAATACGAACGACCTTTGCGTAAAAGTACTAAGTATGTAAAGATAGGAGCATATATAGGATTTACCTAGCAAAAAAGAAAAGGGAGGAAGCGGAAATGACAGCTTATCCAAATTGTCCGAAATGCAATTCACAATATACATATGAGGATGGATCAAACTTTGTGTGCCCGGAGTGTGCGCATGAGTGGAATACTAATTCAACAGAGCAGGAGTCAGATGCATTCATTGTGAAGGATGCCAATGGCAATCTATTAGCAGATGGCGATTCAGTAACAGTCATTAAGGACTTAAAAGTGAAGGGCAGTTCGTCGACATTAAAAATTGGTACAAAAGTAAAAAGTATTCGTCTTGTTGAAGGAGATCATAATATCGATTGCAAAATTGATGGCTTCGGCGCAATGAAATTAAAATCAGAATTCGTGAAAAAATTATAACAACCGTTAGAACAGAGTCGGGAAACCGACTCTTCAGACTGTAGACAAAAGCCATCGAGAAGTTCACTCTCGATGGCTTTTGTCATTTTTCTTTCTCTTTCATTTTTAATATTTGGTAAATTACTGCCGTATCCAACATACTCTTCGAGCATAGATGC
>NZ_PYWI01000016.1 GCF_003049575.1 Lysinibacillus parviboronicapiens
ATAAGTACCCCAAATTCCCTTTTAAATACTCTTGAACAATCTTTAATTTAAAACCTTGGCTATATTTCGCCATACAAAAACACCCCAAAAGTTAGATTTATTACTCTAACTTTTGGGGTGCAGCACCGAGCTAAAAATCTTGTTTGGGCTCATCTTATATTTTTGTTAGTATACTTTATCACCGTTAAAAATTGAGTTTTTCACAATTACATAATCTACATTTCGAATAGCATCTAGCTTATTGCCGCCTGCATAGGAAATAGATGATTGAAGGTCTTGTTGCATTTCAATTAACGTATCTTTTAGACTACCTTTATGTTCTACGTACATTTTTTTCCCTTCAACGTTTTTCTTTTCACCTTTTTGGAATTCTGAAGCAGAGCCAAAGTATTCTTTCACTAATTTACCATCAATTTCAATTGTTTCACCTGGGGATTCCTCATGACCTGCAAATAGGGAACCGATCATCACCATTGAAGCACCAAAACGCACTGACTTTGCAATATCGCCATTTGTCCGAATACCACCGTCAGCGATGATTGGTTTTGTCGCTGCTTTTGCACACCAACGTAGTGCTGCTAGTTGCCAACCACCTGTACCGAATCCAGTTTTAATTTTTGTAATACATACTTTACCAGGTCCGATGCCTACTTTCGTAGCATCTGCACCAGCGTTTTCAAGTTCTCTTACAGCTTCAGGAGTACCAACGTTCCCTGCGATGACAAAGCTATTCGGTAAAAACTTTTTAATATGCTGGATCATTCGAATAACAGCATTTGAGTGACCATGTGCAATATCGATTGTTATAAATTCAGGTACTAAACCAGCAGATGCTAGCTCTTCTACAAATGTATATTCTTCTTCTTTTACACCAACACTAATAGAAGCGATTAAACCACGGCTTTGTAAATCTTTAATAAAATCTGTGCGCTTTTCTGGGTTGAAGCGATGCATAATATAAAAGTAACCGTTTTCAGCAAGTTTCACAGCAATATTTTCGTCGATGATTGTTTGCATGTTTGCAGGTACAACAGGAAGCTTAAATGTATGGCCACCAAGCGTGACAGATGTATCACATTGTGAACGGCTCTCTACGATACATTTTGCGGGAATTAGTTGAATATCTTCATAGTCAAATACGTTATCCATTATATACACTCCTAAAATACGAATATTTTTAAAGAATTAATTTAAATTGTTCGTCATTTGGTAATTTACATCATTTCTAAGGAAATGTCAAAGTTTTTAACAAAATAACTTAAAAATCTACTTTAGGTACATGAAAAGAACGGTTTACAGTTTATTAAAAAGGCTTTTTATAATAGCAAAATTGAAGATTTATAATAATCAACTCCATTTTTAGAAAGCAATTTAAATGTATATACGTAGGATTTGGCTTATCATTCATCTTCCATGTACAATAGAATTGTTTCTAAAATGACAAAGGAGTGTTGGAAATGGCAGTAGAGGTGTATTTAGTTTTTAATGGAAATTGTCGAGAAGCTGTATCGTTTTATGAGAAAGTTTTTAATACGGACAAGGCAGAAATTATGACATTCGGTGATTCACCGCAGAATCCAAATTATCAATTGCCAGAGGAAGCTAAGGATCTTGTTATGCATACGCGACTTTCGATTTTGGGTAGCAATGTTATGTTTTCGGATACTTTCCCAGGCTCGCCGTTTACAGTGGGCAACAATGTAACATTAGCGATTGTCTTGGATGATGAAGCTCAGTTACGATCAGCTTATAAGGGGCTTAAAGAGGGTGGCAAGGTCAATATGGAGCTACAAGAAACTTTTTGGAGTAAATGCTACGGCTCATTGACTGATAAGTTTGGCATTGAATGGCAACTTAGTTACGAAGAAAGAAATTAATCATAATATAAAAAGCACGATGTAGCGGGGAAAGACCCTGAACATCGTGCTTTCTTTTGGTTAAGGAAACGATTTTTGCAAAGATAACATAGGAACAATGTTTAATGTTTGCAAGTAGTTATTTAGATTTATATTTATATTTATATTGTGCATTTGTTTTTAGTATTTAAAGCGTTTTACAAAGGTTTGTAATTCATCGGACATATCTAGAAGTGATTTTGCAGCCATAGCCATTTCTTGCATAGAGGACAATGTTTGCTCAGTGGAAGCAGCAACCTCCTCTGAAGCAGCAGCATTAAGTTTAGCATGGTCTGTTAGCTCTACAGCAGTTGCAGTTACTTCTTCGACTACAGCTGACATTTCCTGTGCAGAAGCAGATATGTCCTCCATTTTCGGTGCAATATTACGTAGACTTTCTAGGATGTTCGCGAATTTTTCGCTCGTATCTTGAGAGAGCTGTAAACCGTCCTGAACATCTGTAGAGGCCTTTATCATTGTTTGCACAGATTTCGCAGTATCTTGCTGAATCCCGGTAATCAATGAAGAAATTTGTTCAGCAGATTGATGTGATTGTTCAGCTAATTTTCGTACTTCATCTGCAACTACAGCAAAGCCTTTACCATGTTCACCTGCTCGAGCGGCTTCAATAGCTGCGTTTAGTGCAAGTAAGTTTGTTTGGTCTGAAATAGCACTAATAATCTCTAAAATAGAACCAATTTCTTTTGTTCTATCGTAGAGAGATTTGATCATGTAGTCGGACTGGGTAACAGATTCATTAATAGAAATCATCTGGTTTACGGTACGTTCTACTGATCTACCACCTTCATCTGCCTGTTGAATGGCATGATTAGAAAGATCGGATACTTGCATAGAACTATCTGCTACTTCAACGATTCCTTTTGCGATTTCTTCAATAGAAATAGCATTTTGATCAATACCCGTTGTTTGCTTTTCTGCACTTATAGCCACTTGTTGCATGGCTTGCGTAACTTGTTCTGAAGAAGCAATATTTTGCTCCGCATTTGCCGATAATCCTTGTGCAGAGATTTGTACATGATTGGCGCTTTGATCAACGTTACGAATGAGTTTTTTTAGGCTAACTTTCATCGCAATAAATGCTTGACTAAGCTGTCCAATTTCATCTTTCGAATGGACATCAATGAACTCGGTGAGATCGCCTTCACTAATTTTTAAGGCACTTTCTTTTAGTCGATTAATTGGTTTGACAATGCTTTGGATCATGTAAAGCATAAAAACAACACCAACAATAATTGAAACGACGATGATGATTAAGTTGACATTAAAGGTTGTAGCTGCAGCCTTCGTCGCCTCTGCAGAAAACATTGTTCCAACAACCTTCCAACCGGTTAGCTTATTAGTCATAAATTGTAGCTGACGATCATTTTCAATGATAGTACCGCTCTCTTTCTCATAAATCTTTGCTATATAGGTTTCGGTTGCCTCCATACCACTTTCTTTATCGGGCTGGGCAATATAAATTTTGTTGCTATCTAAAAGAGATGCAAAACCAGTTTCTCCAATGCGTATATCATTCGTGATGTTGCTCAATGTAGAAATATTGAGATCTAACCCGATTACACCTGAACCGTCCTGTAAAGCCTGTGTAATGGTAATAACAATATCACCTGAAGTCTGTGTGACATAGGGCGCAGTGATAGTGATTTGGCCTTTGTTCTCTAATGCTTGCTTATACCAAGGTCTTGTTCGAGGGTCAAAATCACTAGGGTACTCTTGCGCTGGCTCGTCCAATAGTTTTCCATCAGCTGTACCTATATAGATGAGTTCAACCTCTGGATGCATATTGGTATATTCGTGTAATAGCGATTTAAGCTCGGACATCCTATTTTCTTGTAAATAAGATTGATTGAGCTTTTTTGTAAAATATTGAACGTCTTCAACTTTCGGTTCAATGGTGTTTGTAATATTCGTGTTGAGCATGCGAATGCTTTCAGCGGTGCTTGCTTGCTGTTCCTTCAAAATTTGCTTTCCAGCACTATGATAAGAAACGATGCCTACAAGTAATGTTGGAATAATAAGCATAGCCAAAAATGAAAAAATGAGCTTTTTCCTTAAACTTAGAAGTTTCACTTGTTTGTTCCTCACTATTATTATGATGTATTGTTCTATACTTTTCCTTAGAAGGAAATAAATATGACTAACTTATTTTATCAAAAATTAATAGAGTAGATACACATTTTGAGAAAGAGCTACATAAATGACAGAAGTCATCCAAAAAACAAGCGGAAATGGTTTTAAAATGATTATTTTAGAAAGAGTGATTCTAAAAGAATGAACATGAAGTAGTGATAAAAAGAATAAATGATGAAAAAAACTGAATGATTTAGCCTTTTTGTGTGAAGGATAACTAGCAGATTGTTGTATACTAATGCTCAAAGGAGGAGGAATTTATTATGATTCAACAAATCGGACAAGTTATGTTATATGTGAATGATCAAGATGCCGCTGTAAAGTTTTGGACAGAGAAAATTGGATTTATCGTAGTAGCTGAACAGGAAGAGGCGGGGATGCGATGGATTGAAATTGCGCCATCTAAGAAAGCGCAAACGAGCTTCGTTCTTCACAATAAAGAAGCCATTGCAAAAATGCAGCCAGAATTAAATTTAGAGACACCTTCTATTATGTTTTACGCAGAGAATCTAACAGAGCTATATCAGGATTTTCAAACAAAGGGAATAATAGTTGGCGATTTAGTAACGATGCCAATGGGTAGAGTTTTTAATTTTGCTGATCACGAAAATAATTATTTTGCATTAGTTGAAAAATAATACGTAAAGGCTGATTTAAAAAGGCCTTCAAATAATAACGACTTTTGCCTATATAGTAAAAATCCGCATCGCTTTCCGCGGGCAAGGCATGAGCCGCATCGCGCGTTAACGCTCCCTGCTGGGACTCATGCTCTTGCTTTTCCGGCAGGAGTCTACGCGGATTTTACCTTTAAATCAAAAAATAACATAACTAGAAAAACATCAGCATATTGTTTTTACTTTTGGGACAGTCCATTTACGATAAATCCTCCCCATAAATTGCGGCTGTTTGTCGTTCAACGACAAATTGTTGGCCATTCCATTTTAGAACATTTTCAATATAGCCTAAACCGTCGGCGTGGTATCTGCCTGCTATTGCTTGAAATGCTAAAATCTCATATGTCCCGTCACGGTCAAAATCAATTGGGTATAATCCGCTAATTGGATCGACCCATCCTTCAATCGGTTGTTTCAATGTCCCATCCTTATGATAAATTTCAGCTAAATAATCTTGCCCTTTATAGTGCAAATCGAGAATGTATAGTTTTTTTGGATTCATGCTTCTGACAGAGGCTTTATAGTTATTTTCATAGTTTACAGTATACTTTAGCGTATTATTAAAAGCTTCTGTATCAAAAATAGAGCGCACTTTTCCATTTTGCGATGAAAAAATTTCCCCATTGATAATACCTCCACTACCGCCAGTATCAGATACAACTAAAATATCTTCGATATGATTACCCGTAAAATTACCTAGAAAAATAGTTGGATTATAGCCCACATTCTCTTTCAGCATTATTTGTTCAAATTGTCGTGTTGGGCCGTAAAAAATAGCAAGTGTTAAATTTCGCCAAAGTGGACTATCAGGCGATTTAGTGCCCATTAAAAATATTGTTTCAAAAAACCCATCTCCATTTATATCGCCAAATTTTGTTTGAATAATTTGAGGGGACATCTGTGGAATAGAGGTAATACTTGCTGAGGGATTAATATTGGTCATACATACACCTCTTTCTTTAGTTTTAGCATATGTTGTAAATACAGCTTGGTGCATAAAATAGCTAACAAATAATTATTGCGCGGGAAATTGTGTCTGGATTTCGAATTGTAAAAAATCAAGCTTTGCATACTGTTGTCCCGCGGATTCTTTGAAAAGAACGACAGGTCAATTTAAAACCTATAAAACTTACAAAAAAACTTGTAATTAATTATTGACAACTTAACATGTTGAAAGTATTATAATGTCAATGAATCAGAAAATTCAGTACCACACATGATCTCACTATCAAATGTAGTTAGAGGTTTTTTTTACATCATTAATTCTTAGTAAATATATATGTTTTATATATTTTAGGAAGAAGGAGATTTTTTGAAGGATTTATTTATTAAAACAAAGCAACAGCATCATTGGATGGGACAGCTAACATCGATTGCAGAGCAGATTAAAGCTCAGGCTGTAGAGGTCGATGAACAATCTCGTTTTCCTTTTGAAGCACATAAACTGCTTTTGCAAATTGGTTATCCTAAATTGACATTACCGAAAGAATATGGCGGTGAAGGATTATCCGTTTACGATATGGTACTCATTCAAGAAACATTGGCTAGTTATGACGAAAATGCATCACTTTCTTTGGGCTGGACATTAGGTGTTGTTGGTGAAATATATGAAAAGAAATTATGGTCAGATAATTTACTGGAGACGTTCGCGTTGGAAGTAAAAAAAGGTGCCATTGTGAATAGAGCGGTAAGTGAAGCAGCTACTGGCAGTCCAACACGTGGTGGTCGTCCAGGCACAAATGCTGTGGCGACATCAGATGGCTGGCTTTTAAATGGGCGTAAAATATTTACGACGGCATCACCGGTACTTGATTACTTCTTAACCTCTGCTTGGATTGAGGAAAAAGAGCAAATAGGTTTCTTCCTCATTCATAAAGATGTGCAAGGAGTTTCTATTGAAGAAAATTGGGAAATGTCTGCAATGCGTGGCACCAGTAGTCATGATTTAGTGTTAAAGGATGTCATTGTTTCTAAGGATTATTTAGTTGAACTGCCGAATCATCCAAGTGGTGGCAAAATAAACGGCTGGATTTTACACATTCCTGCAACTTACTTAGGCATTGCGCAAGCGGCTAGGGACTATGCTCTGCATTTTGCAAATCATCATCAACCAAATAGTTTAAATGCGCCAATTAGTACTTTACCAAATGTGCAACAACTGTTAGGTGATATAGAGTTGAAACTCCATCAAGCCCGCTTTGTACTGTATGGAGTGGCAGAAGCTTATGATGATGCTGTTAGACGGAATACTTTAACGAATGAAATGGCTGTTGCAAAGCACACGGTAACGAATTTAGCTATAGATATCGTAGATAAGGCGATGCGTGTTGTAGGTGCAAAAAGCTTACAACTTACTAATCCACTACAACGCTATTATCGAAATGTGCGTGCGGGATTACATAATCCACCGATGGATGACATGACAATTATCAAATTAGCAACAGCTGCTATTGAGCAACAGAAATTAAATGAAAATAAATGATCAAACATTGACAATAAGGGGAAATGCATATGTTTAAGCGAAAGAAAAAAGTACTTCAATTTGCAGCTATCTGGTTAGCATCAATTGCTATTTTAGCAGGATGTAATTCAGGAGAAACTTCAAATAAAGACACAGAAGATGGCGATAAAGTTCGTACAGTTAAGGTTGCGTATGATCAAGCATCCAAGCCTATTAGTTATATTGACGATAATGGCAATCCAACTGGCTATGATGTAGAAGTAATGAAACTTGTAGATGAGCTATTACCAGAATACGAGTTTGAATATGTAGGGACAACAAGTGATGATTTACTGATTGGTGTCGAGCAAGGCAAATATCAAGTTGGGGTAAAAAATGCATTCTTTACACAAGAGCGCACAGAAAAGTTTATTTTCCCAAAAGAGTTTTTAGGGTTAAGTAGTGCAGGTTTAGTGTTACGTAAAGAAGATGAAGGCCTAAAAACATTGGCAGACTTTGCAACAAAGGGCTATTCATTAGCACCAATTGCTGCAAACAATGCACAGTATACAATTATTGATGAGTACAATAAAGCAAATCCGAATAATGAAGTGAAATTACAAGCTGGAGATGCGTTCACTGTGGATGTCGTGCAGTGGGTAAATGAAGGCCGTGTTGACGGTGGTGTGATGATTGAAGGTCCGTTCAAACAACAAGTATTAGCAGAAGAGGGCCCCTATTATAATTTAAAAGATGAAGTAGTGTACAACGAATTCGCAGTGATTAAAACATGGCCTTTGTTCAATAAAAAAGAACAAGAATTTGCAGATGCATATGATAAAGCTATAGCACAAGTTAAAGAGCAAAAGAAAACAAGTGACTTAAGCACAAAGTTTTATGGCCGTGATTTATTTGAAGTGTTAGAAAACGTAAATCGATAATGATTTAAAGGCTGTTGAGTCAGTGAACTCAGCAGTCTTTCTTAATAACAGGAGCACTTAGGCAATATTGAATAAACATTTATAAAAGTTGGTGAGGAAATGGATAAATACTTTGATGCTTCGTATATATGGAATGCTATTCCCGTATTATTGCCGTTTTTAAAAGTTACCTTTTTAGTTGCAGGGTCCTCCATAGTACTAGGCACACTGTTCGGCTTGCTATTAGCGGCTGCAAAGTTAAGTTCACTAAAAGTACTACAAAAATCAGCAAATTTCTATACAACTATTATGCGGTGTACGCCATCTATCGTCCTATTATTCCTCGTGTATTATGGCGTACCCGCATTAGCAGAAAACTTCGGCCTAAATCTACATTCGATTGAAACAGCCTTCTTTGTCGTAGTTACTTTCACATTGCAGTTCGCAGCCATCATGTCCGAGGTTATTCGCTCTTCCTATTTGGCGATTAATAAAGGGCAATTTGAGGCTGCTGTCAGTGTAGGATTAACACCATTTCAGGCATATCGTCGTATTATCTTTCCGCAGGCTCTTGTTATCGCATTGCCGAACTTTGGAAATGGCATGATCGCATTGCTACAGGAGGGTGCACTTGCTTACACAATTGGTTTAATTGATATTGTAGGGAAGGCAAATTTAATTATTGCCAGCAATATTAATGCACATGCGCTTGAAATATATATCGCACTTGCAATTGTTTATTGGGTGCTATCTATTATTATTGAAAAATTCTTTGCTATGTTAGAAAAGTTTTTCAGCAAGGGTAAAAAAACATTAGAAACAACGTAAGGAGGCGTAATCATGAATTATCAATTTTTGATAGAAACATTTTTTGTAGCATTATCGGGTGTCCCTATCGCGCTCCTTGTGACGATTGTTGCTTTACTCATTGCTATACCACTAGGATTTTTACTAGCCTTAACACGCATTAATAAAATTCCTATTATCCATCATTTTGCGAAAATTTATGTATCCTTTGTACGAGGTACACCAATCATTATTCAGATTTTCATTATTTACAGCAGCGTTCCATTATTGTTGAAAATTATATTTGAAAAATATAATATCGCCTATGATATCTATAAAATCAACCCTATTTGGTATGCTTTTATCGTCTTTGCTTTTAGTACAACAGCGATCTTAATCGAGGTATTCCGTTCGGCATTGGGTACCATTGAAAAAGGCCAATTAGAGGCAGCACATGCAGTTGGTTTAACAACATTCCAAGCATATCGCCGTATCATTATTCCACAAGCGTTAGTAGTGGCTATGCCGAATATTTGTACTGCAACAGTCAATCTCATAAAAGCAACCTCACTAGGTTATGCAATGTCTTTACCAGAGATTACATTGAAGGCCAAAGTTGCAGCGAATGTTGGCTACAATTACGTAGAAGCATACATTGATATTTTTATAGTGTACCTAATTTTGTGTAGTACAGTTGAATACATTTTTAAACGATATGAAAAACATTTAAGTAAATTTAAAATGGCGAGTGCCTAAGGGGTGAATTCAGCATGTTAGAGATAAAAAATATTCACAAATCATTTGGCGACAATGAAATTTTAAAGGGTGTCGACCTATCAATTGATAAGGGCGATGTGGTTGTTATTCTAGGCCCCAGTGGCTCAGGAAAAACAACTTTGCTTCGTTGCATTAACTTTTTAGAAAAAGCCGACCAAGGGCATGCGACGTTTGGTGATATCGATGTAGATTTTCAAAATGTAAAAAAGAAGGATGTACATGCGATTCGTCAACGTGTAGCTTTTGTATTCCAAAATTATAATCTGTTCACCAATAAAACAGCGTTAGAAAACGTCACTGAAGGGCTTATTATCGGCCGTAAGGTAGCAAAGGCTGAAGCTATTGATATTGGGAAAAAGGCGCTAGATAAAGTGGGACTATCAGAAAAATATAATGCTTACCCGAGTCAG
Organism: Lysinibacillus parviboronicapiens; assembly: GCF_003049575.1. Lineage (GTDB taxonomy): Bacteria > Bacillota > Bacilli > Bacillales_A > Planococcaceae > Lysinibacillus > Lysinibacillus parviboronicapiens. Next base: position 10,054 of record NZ_PYWI01000016.1, read on the forward strand.
CTATCAGGTGGACAGCAACAACGTGTAGGTATTGCACGTGCCGTTGCATTGAACCCAGATATTATTTTATTTGATGAGCCGACTTCTGCCCTTGATCCTGAGCTAGTAGGAGAAGTGCTAACTGTTATGAAAAACATTGCCACAGAAGGGACGACTATGCTTGTGGTCACGCATGAGATGAGCTTTGCTAAAGATGTGGCAAATCGCGTTATCTTTATGGATGGTGGCGTAGTTGTGGAGGAAGGAAGTCCACATGATATATTTGTCAGTCCAAAAGAGGAGCGTACAAAGAAGTTTTTAAAACGTGTTATTCCAGAGGATTATACATTTTATATTTAAAAAAGGGGGTTTAAAACCCCAGCCAAACTGTAGACAAACTCAAACATTGAGTGTGTTTACAGTTTTTTTCTTTTTAAATTAGAAGTATCTAGGGACCGTTGATGTCCGCTATGGCGGACTTTACGGGCATGGCTTCAGGTTACCTCGTACGGTGCCTTCAACTCATGCTAGACCCGCACGAAGTGTAGCAAAGGAGCGAGCAGATGGACGGTCATCGGAAAGCGAACATTTTTGCTGGACCTCATGTAGTGAATTTTGCTGCCCTAGTAGGAGTTTAATAATTTAATTATACAGAATTATCGAAAAATATTGACATATTAGTTTTGTTTTTTTTATATTTTTACATATAGTATTTCCGTTTATCGGAATATATTTCCGTCATACGGAAAAACGAGGGGTGTATAAAGTTCTCAACAATGAAAGATACTGTTTAGTTGTTAAATAGCAATAGTCAGTTTTTAGGGGTTATGTGAATAGCGAAATTCTACTTGTGAAGAGCATTGAATAAATACTAGATTATTTGAAACAGAGTCACGAGAATACTTTTATTACTACTTGTTAGGGGGAAAGTACATGACAAATCTGCAGAACAATCAAGAAGTAGAAGAGCCAAAAATTAAGGGAATCAATGCATTTGTATTAATGTTTATCATCATTTTGTTAATGACAATATTTACATACATTATTCCAGCTGGTCAGTATGATCGAGTGGAGAGTAATGGACGCATGGTAGTGGACCCAGAATCATTCCACTATATCGATTCAAATCCTGTTGGTTTCCTTGATATGTTTAAAAGTGTTCATTTAGGCATGCTTGAAGGCGCTTCCATTATTCTATTTGTCTTTTTATTTGGTGGAGCACTGGGTGTCATGCAAAAAACAGGAGCGATTGATTCATTTATTAAAGTAATGGCTTCTAAATTTGGGAAACAGGAGTATGTGTTAATTCCTATTCTCATATTAATCTTTGCTAGTTTAGGTACTTTAATTGGTTCAGCCGAGGACACATTGGTGTATATTGCCATCATCATTCCGTTAACGATGGCACTTAGAATGGATGCAATTACCGGTTTTGCAATAGTTATGCTAGGCACATTAGCCACTGGCTTTACATCAGGGATTACAAATCCGTTTAATATCGGGGTCGCTCAAACGATAGCAGAATTACCAATGTATTCAGGCATGTCTTATAGAATTATCGTATTCTTTGTGTTTTATATTCTAACGGTCATATATATATCCAGACACGCTAAAAGAGTAAAAAATGATCCTTCTAAAGGTATATACGGAAAATACAAGCGAGAAGAAATTATTGAAATTGATTTGGATTTTAAAATGAGTGGGCGTCATTTATTAGCGTTTCTTGTCTTATTAGCAAATTTTGTGGCATTAATTGTCGGTGTTATAAAATTCCAGTGGTATATCAGTGAAATTGGTGGGATTTTTCTTTTAAGCAGTATTATTATGTCGGTAATTTGTAAACTTAGCCCGAATAAAATGGCAGAAGGTTTTATTACTGGTGCAAGAGATATGGTAGAGGGTGCTTTAATCATAGGCTTTGCTCAAACAATTTTAGTGATTACTACTACAGGTGGGCTCATTGATACAATCTTGCATTTTGTAGCAAATGCAGTCAGCGTTTTACCGGCTTCAATTAATGCGGTGGGCATGTTTTTATTACAGCTTTGTTTGAATTTCTTAGTGCCATCTGGAAGCGGTCAAGCAGCTTTAACGATGCCAATTATGACACCTTTAGCAGATTTAATTGGTGTGACAAGGCAGACTGCGGTACTGGCTTTCCAATTCGGAGACGGTATTTCAAATATGATTATTCCTACAAGCGGTGTTTTGTTGGCAGGCTTAGCCATAGCGGGTATTCCATTTTCAAAATGGGTTAAATGGGTTTTTCCATACTTCCTTATTCAAACAGGCCTAGCGATTATTTTATTAGTAATTGCACATGTCATGAATTACGGACCATTTTAACTTGATACAGTAGTACAGATAATGTACCCAAGAAGTGATAGGAGGAATTACTGATGAGAGCAATTAATACGTTGGAACAACAGGTGATCGCATGGCGACAACATTTGCATATGCATCCAGAGTTGTCACATCAAGAACATCAAACAGCACAATACATTTATAATCAATTATTAACATTTCCACATTTAGAGGTGAAGCGTTTAACTGAAACGAGTGTCTGTGCATTTTTAAGAGGTACGAAAACGGAGGGGAAAGGTCATACCATTTTATTGCGAGCGGACATCGATGCATTACCGATTGAGGAGGAAACTGAGTTACCCTTTAAATCAAAAAATCAAGGCGTGATGCATGCGTGTGGACATGATGCGCATCCAGCTATGTTACTTGGTGCAGCAAAGGCATTAGCAGAGCGGGGAACAGATTTCACCGGTGAAATACGTTTTGTTTTCCAACATGCTGAGGAGGTAACACCTGGTGGGGCTGCGCAACTTGTTGGTTTAGGTATAGTGGACAATGTAGATTACGCATTTGCACTCCATGTAAGCCCAGATTATGAAGTCGGTCAGTTTGCGATGAAGGATGGAAAGTTTACAGCGGCAGCAGATGATTTTGAGATTAAGATTTTCGGGCGAGGTGGGCATGCCTCGACTCCTGAGGTTGCGATTGATCCGTTATTAATTGGCTCAGAGATTGTCATGGCATTGCAAACAATTGTCTCACGTAAAGTGCCAAGCATCCATGCACCGGTCTTAACAGTAGCAAAATTCCATTGTGGCACGGCTTTAAATATTATTGCTGAAACAGCGGAACTTGGTGGAACAATTCGATCATTAGATGCGAAGGTACGTGTAGATGCTCGCAAACATTTAGAGAAAATTGTTAATGGCATTGCCTCAATGCATGGGGCGACGGCGGACATCAAATGGGAGCTTGGCTGTCCTTCTGTAACAAATGATAAGGAGCTTACGGCGTTATCACGTCGAGTAGCTGGTGACATTGTAGGAGAAGATGGCGTAAGAGAGTTACCTGATCCGATGTTTGGGACAGAAGATTTTGCAGATTTTTCAGAGGCTGTACCTGCATCGATGCAATTCATAGGCGTGCATAATGTAGATTTTGGTGAGGCTTATCCGTTGCATCATCCACGTTTTAAAATTGATGAGGACGCACTTATCTACGGTGTGCGCTATTTTGAAAATATTGCTCGTACATTATGTCCATAAAAAAAGAACTCTCGCGACCATTAGCGAGAGTTTTTTTGTTATAGGATATTATTTTGTATAGTTATCAAAGTAACCTTGAATATAGATCATTGGTGTACCTTTGTCCCCTGAACCAGAAGTTAAGTCAGATAAAGAACCAATAAGGTCTGTTAGTTTACGAGGTGTTGTACCTTGAGCGGCCATTTGACCAGTTAAATCTTCATCTTTGTTTTGGATATACGCAGAGATAGCTGCCTTTAATTCCTCACCGCGAAGATCAGCAAAATCGTTATCTGCTAAGTATTTAAGTTTTACTTCGTTTGGTGTACCGTCTAAGCCCGCTGTGAAGGCAGGAGAGACAACAGGGTCTGCCAGCTCCCAAATCTTCCCTACAGGATCTTTGAATGCACCATCGCCATACACCATTACTTCAACAGTTTTTCCAGTCGCTTCTTTAATTTTTGCTTGGATGCCATCAACGATAGGTTGGCAAGTATGTGGGAATAATTTTACGCTTTCTTCTGTCGCTTTGTTAGAGCCAAGTAAGCCGTATTCCGCATTGAAGCCAGAACCATTGTTTGAAACAGATAAAATATTGTCAAGACTATAAACTTTTTCAGCACCATTTGCCGCTAAAATTCGTTTTGTACGGAAGCGTGTGTGAATATCACAAGCCAATACGCTCTTCGTATAATTTAATATAGTTTTTGGGTTATTCGAAAAGATAACTTCACAAGCAGCGCCTTCAGCTTCAATTAATTCTTTATAGTATTCAATATAATCTACACCAGTAAATGTGTGTTTTTTATAGCCGAAGTGTTCACGAAACTCAGCCTCTGTTAAAGTATCTGTCCAAGGGTTAATGCCTTTTACATCTAGTTCGTCAATATCAACTAGGTGATTACCGACTTCATCAGATGGATAGCTTAACATCAACACTACTTTTTTAACACCTTTTGCGATACCACGTAGACAGTTAGCAAAACGGTTACGGCTAAGAATTGGGAAGATTACACCGACAGTGTCATCACCAAATTTAGCAGCTACGTCCGCTGCGATGTCTTCAATCGATGCATAGTTACCTTGTGCACGAGCTACAACAGATTCTGTTACTGTTACGATATCACGATCTTCAATTGAATAGCCTTCGATTTTTGCTGCATTCAACACAGTATCAACAACGATTTGTTCAATATTGTCACCTTCGTTAATGATTGGACCACGAAGACCTCTTACGACTGTACCAACTACACGTTCCAAAATAATCTCTCCTCTAAATATATAGGTTTATATAAAAATCAACATGATTTTACTATACGCCCGTTTAATGATATAAGTAAAATTAATAGTTCATATAATAGCTATAAGGAGTGCTTATATGATTGGGAAATTAGATTTATACCGTGTTTTTAGTGTTGTCGCTAAAAATAGTAGCTTTTCTAGGGCTGCCAAGGATTTATATATGACACAGCCAGCAGTTAGCCAGGCAATGATGCAGTTAGAGAAAGAGCTTGGCACACGTCTCTTTAATCGCACGCCTAAAGGTGTCACTCTAACTACAGAAGGAAGTCTTCTTTATGAGTATACGAATTCGGCTTTAGGTCTTTTAGTTGCTGGAGAAGAAAAGCTTTTTGAATTTAAAAATTTAACAACAGGGCAACTGAAGATAGGTGTAGGAGATACTATTTCTCGTTTCTTTTTAATGCCCTATCTTGAGGCATTCCACACAATGTATCCAAATATAAAATTGCAAATGTTTAATGGTACGACTTCAGAAATTTGCAATTTTATTAAATCAGGAGAGGCGGATGTAGGGTTTTGTAATTTTCCAGTAGAAGATCCGACATTACAGTTAACCGTCTGCACAGAGGTCCAAGATATTTTCGTGTGTGGGGAGAAGTACAGAACACTTGAGACAAAGAGCTTAAGTTACGAAGATTTATCAAAGTTTCCGCTTATTTTTCTTGAAAAGAAATCGAATTCACGAAAATATGTGGAAAATTATTTGTTTGCTAAAGGGATTCAAATCGCCCCTGAATTTGAACTCGGCTCACATGATCTTGTCCTTGAATTTGCACGCAGTAATTTAGGGATAGCTTGTGTAACGAAAGAATTTTCAAAGGATTACTTACAGAGAGGATTACTTTATGAACTTACATTACTAGAAAGTATTCCGAAGCGTAGTATTGGTATGTGTTATTTGAAAAGTGTGCCATTATCTCGTGCGGCTACAAAATTTGTAGAGATAATTGAAAATAAGGAAGAACGTAAAAGAATCAATCGAAGAACTTAAGAAAAGCCTAGCGACTAGAAATAGCCAGCTAAGCTTTTTTAATGGTCAGCTTTTCTTTGTTATAAATTCAATGAGTGTTTCGACATTCCGATTATTTTTCATGGTAGGTGAGTACAGATAAGAGAAAGTTCGCATAAAATGTTGCCCATCAAATGGCAAGATGGCAATGTCGCCATTTTTAAGTTCACGCTCAATAACACAGCGCGATAGTAAGGATAGACCCAATCCCTGCATAACACTTTCTTTTACGCCTTGATTGCTGCTGATTGTCAGTAAAGAGCGCACTTGGAGGCCATTTGTTCTAAATAGATGGTCTAAATAATTGCGCGTGCCAGAACCCGCCTCACGCGCGACCCAATTTTGCTGCTGTAAATCTGAAACAGTAATGTTAGATTGCTTCATAAGTGTGTGATTTTGTGCACCAACAATAAATAATTCATCTTGCATAAACGGCTCGATGATAAGCTCGTTGTCTAGTGCTTGTCCCTCTATGAGGCCAATATCGACTTGTAATAACTTTGCCAATTGAATGATTTCATTAGTATTGCCAATAATAACTTGTAGTTCAAGTTGGGGGAATTGTTGCTGTAGGCTGGCTAAAATTGGCGGTAGAATATATTCTCCAATGGTGAAACTAGCACCGATTACGAGCGTTCCTTGAATCGCATGGTGAAAGGTTAAAATATCATTCTTTGCTGCTTCTGCAAGTGCCATAATTTGCTTTGCTCGTTTATATAAAATTTCACCAGTAGGTGTTATTTGTACAAACTTTGGTGAACGAATAAATAAAGTCGTTTGAAATTCTTGTTCTAAATTCTTGATGTGTAAACTGACACTTGGCTGAGATATGTGTAGAATTTCTGAGGCTTTCGTAAAATTATTTACTTCCACTAGTGTCATAAATGTTTTTAACGCATCATACTGCATAGTACTTCACCCCTTATAATTAGAAATATTAATGATTGCGATTATATATATGTATTTTACTGATGATTAACTTTTTAATAAAGTAATAATCATAAAGGACGAAAGAAGTGAACAGCATGGACAGACAACAGGGGATTAAGAAGTTTCTAGCACCACCCTTTATTAAAGGCGTATTATTGACTTTCGGTATGGCCTTAATCGCCAAATATATTTCGACCTTTCCTTTCTTTTCTATTTTAGGGCAACTTGTTATTGCGATTATTATAGGTATGGCTTGGAAAGCAACTTTCAATGTAGCAGATTCATGGCAACCAGGCATTGCCTTCTCAAGTAAAAAGTTATTGCGCTTTGGTATTATCTTGCTGGGGATGCGTTTGAATTTAGCTGATATTTATCATGCTGGGGCAAGTGTCTTTGTTATTGCATTTATAGATTTATTGTTTGCATTAATGGTTGTATATGGGTTAACCAAGATATTTCATGTAGAAAAAAAGCTCGGTATTTTAACAGCGTGTGGAACAGCCATTTGTGGTGCTGCAGCAGTTGTTGCCATCGCACCACAAATTAAAGCAAATGAAAAAGAAACGGCGGTAGGTGCTGCGATTGTAGCATTACTTGGAACAGTATTTACACTTGTTTACACCATGCTGTATTCGTTATTTGGATTATCACCGACGCAATATGGTATTTTTGCAGGTGGCACATTGCATGAAATTGCCCATGTCATAGCCGCAGCAGCAGCTGGTGGAAATGAAGCCGTTGATATAGCGGTAATTGTTAAGCTTACTCGTGTAGCATTGCTTGTACCAGTTGCAATAATAATTGGTATTTGGTATCAAAGAAGTGAGAACGGACAAGAGAAAAAGGCTTTTTCCCTGTCCATTATTCCATGGTTTATCCTAGGATTTTTAGCGATGAGTGCCCTTAATTCGCTTGGTATTGTACCACCTGCTATTGCTCAGTCTATCGTGAACTGCGCCTATATTTTAATTGCTATGGCGATGGCTGGTTTGGGCTTGAACGTAGAAATAAAAACATTTAAACAATTAGGTCTTAAAGCCTTTATTGCAGGATTGATAGGTTCGGTTTGTTTATCCGTTCTTGGTTATGTATTGGTTATTTTATTTCAATAAGGGAACAATTTTACATTCCCCAATAAAAAGCCTTGCATATTTAGACAAATATGCAAGGCTTTTTTAGATAGAATCAGAAGATGATTTAACAGGATTCGAATAAGTGATTAGTGTGATGCTTCAATGGAAGATGCAAGCTCAGCAACAACTATTTTACTGCCAATGAGCGGACTATTTTCAGGCTTTGCGCCTTCAGATCCTGGTTCAGGACGATGGTGTGCTGCTGCAAAGGCATCACTATTTCTCCAAGCTTGGAAATGTTCCTTTGTTTCCCAATACATATTGACGCTCATTTCGTCATATGTAGGATCATCTGTCGAAATTAACACCTCTACTTTATGAAAACCTTCGAACTTTTGTAGAGGACCTGGTTTTGTAAAGTTAGGTGCCATTTTCGTTGCAAAGCCGGGTTTTACTTGAATACGATTTGTAACAATAATCATGTTATTACCCCCCTAATCATTTTCTTTAAAGTAGAAAAAATCTACTATTTGAATGAATTATCAGTGATTATCATTCGCAATCAATGATAAGTGGCACAGGAAGTCATTGTCAATAGATAGCCTATAAATTTGAAATATTCTTTATAAGGCGAAAGGGTCAAGCGCTACCCATTATAGTTGATAGTAGTGAAACATTTGACATGCAGAATCTGGATCAAAGCTAATGCTATTGGCAACAAGGACACAAATCAACAAACACAACAATTTCCAGCTAGCAATACACCACCGCTTATAAATGATCAAGACGATCCGAATAGTAATCAAGATAATGTGAATCAACATGATGGCACGCCACAGGATGGTTCTCAACAAAATAGTGGTTTTCCACAAGATGTTATGAATATGGATATGCTCATGGATATGTCATCTAACTTAATGTCTGATAGGGCTATTAACTTTAGCATAAAGGACCCAGTGTTTGGTGTAACGTTGGAGGAACGACCTTTATTAAATGTGCTTCTTTCAAATGACGAATATCGTAAAATCTATGAAAACTATTTAGAACAACTAGCGAAAAACTATTTAACAGAGGAATTTTTCCAGAATATAACGAATGGATTATCCTCCATGCTGACAACGTATGTAGAAGCGGATCCAACTAAATTTTCAACAACCGAACAATTTCTAGAAGGTGTAAAAGGAGAGAATAGCCTACCTGAATTTGCTAAACAACGGTCAGCGTCTATTCTAAAGTAACTCTCGGGTGAATTAGTCATAGAAGCGAACCCAGACAACGAAATGCAGGGGGGAGAACCATTTACGGAGGATTTTGCGTTTAACTTTGATTCTCAATCTCCAGAAGACTTTGATCCATCACAAATGCCCCAAGGACCCCCGCAAATGATCAAGATGGAGACAACATTCAAATGCAAGGGCATGTAGGTGGCAAGATAGGCCCCAACAAAGGTAATGAGCAAATAGTACAACCTTCAGGGATTGATAAGAATACAACCATTACGTCAGGTGTTTTATGTATTGTATTACTTCTAGCACTTACATTTGTTTTCCGCTTCAATCGAAGAGGGATATAAAAAATAAACCATATCTGAAACTTTAGGGTATGGTTTTTAGCGCTTCACATGCTAAAATAAAGCATTCATTTTTCGAGGGAGTCCTACAAAGTTATGAATGATCAACAATTTGATAAATATTTGCATATTAATACGGTAGGCGATCAATATGGTTTTCCAAAACTTGCCCATTACCATCGCTATGAACCTACCCCATATACAGGACTTGACCAACTATTTCAGCAGTATGAGTTACCTAAAAATCCGGTATTTGTCGATATAGGATGTGGAAAAGGGCGTGTCCCAATTTATATAAACGATAAGTTCCATATTCCAACGGTAGGTATCGAGATGGACGCAGGTTTCTATGCAGAGGCGGAGCACAATAAGGAAAGCTACCGCAAAAGAAAGGGTTCACGAGCTTCAATTTCCTTTGTTCATTCAATTGCAGAGGCATACCCTATTAAACCAAAAGACAATGTATTTTTCTTTTTTAACCCGTTTTCCATCAATATTTTTCGGACAGTCATTCACAATATATGGGAATCATATGAGCGGAATAGGCGTGAAGTTCATATTATTTTATATTATCCACCGTATGATTACTTACAATTTTTACATCAGGGTACCTCTTTTGAATTACTCCACGAGGTCCATCTAGAAAATGAAACAAATGTCAATGAACGACTTTGCGTTTTTGCCTTAAAAAAAGCTTAGCATGTGACTACAATCCCATCCCTAAGCTTTTGGAGTGTGTGTTCATAGAGCACAATTTCACTAATTTTTATCCCTCCAGCTACAAGCTTAGCTAGAGGGATTTTTTATATAAGAAGTAAGGGTGTCAATGTATTTAGTATGCGCGAGCAAACCAAACTGTGTGTTTTGCCTCGTTCCCGCAATAAATACAATTCGATTTTTTTATTGGTGGATTAAATGGAATATTTCGCGATGTAAATTTTGTTTCATCTTTTACTTTTTGCTCACAAATATTGCTGCCACACCATCCAGCCAAAATCCACCCAGGAATATTTTTATTGGCTTTGCTCTGTGTAATATGATCTTGTAACTGTTGTAGCGAATCAATTGTTACATGTGAGTTGGCATCTCGAAATTGTCGAGCTTTTTCAAGTAGACGCTTTTGCATTACATTTAATTCTTCCTCAATGACATCCGTGAATCGATCAAGCGCAACTGTTATTTTTTCTTCTTCATCGCGTAGCTTTATTACTACTTGGTTGTTTTGAAAATCACGAGGACCAAATTCTACACGAAGTGATGCCCCTTTTTGTTCCCACTTATTAAACTTGAACCCCGGTGTTAAATCGGAATCATCTAATTTCACACGAATCCCTTTAGCTTTTAATACCTTATATAGGTCATCTAACTTCTCTAGTATCTCAGGATGCTTTTTAAAGGGCCCAACTGGAATTAATACGACTTGGGTTGGTGCAATTTTTGGTGGTAAAACCAATCCTCGCTCATCCCCATGTACCATAATAACAGAACCTATTAAGCGAGTAGATGTGCCCCAAGAAGTAGTGTGAACATAGTCATGTTGGTTGTTTTTATTTAAATATTTTATATTAAATGCCTCTGCAAATTTTGTGCCAAGATAATGAGATGTCCCTGCTTGTACAGCTTTTCCATCTTTCATCATCGCTTCAATTGAAAATGTATCGATTGCGCCTGCAAAACGCTCTGATTCGGTTTTTGTGCCATCAAATACAGGAATTGCTAGCAAATTTTCTACTACTTTCTTATAAATATCTAGCATTTGTAATGTTTCATGCCGTGCTTCTTCTTCATCAGCATGAGCTGTATGGCCTTCTTGCCATAAAAATTCTGAAGTGCGTATAAAAGGTAAGGTTTTCTTTTCCCAGCGAAAAACGTTCGCCCATTGATTCAGTAATAATGGCAAATCGCGATAACTTTTAATCCAATTTGAATACAAATAACCTATCATTGTTTCAGATGTTGGACGCAATGCTAAGCGCTCTTCTAATTGTTCTCCAGCAGCTTCAGTAACCCACGGTAATTCAGGTGAAAAACCTTCTATATGATCCTTTTCTTTTTGAAAAAATGATTCAGGAATTAGCATTGGAAAATACGCATTGCGATGTCCGGTTTCTTTAAAATGATAATCCATTTCGGCTTGAATATGCTCCCATATCTCATAGCCGTCAGGTTTAAATGCTATACATCCTCTCACAGGTGTATAGTCCATTAAATCTGCATTTTGAATTGTTTCAATATACCATTTTGTAAACTCATTTTGCTGAATCGTCATAATTGCTCCTCCTTGCTTACTAATAATGTAAATAAAAAAGCACAAAGCTATCCTTCTAACTAAGGACGTCTTTGTGCTTTAACAAACGTGGTACCACCTATTTTTAGTTTTATAAATGTATAAAACTCTCTAGCGTTTTATAACGGAAACGAACCGGTTATGTTTTCATAACTTCTCCGTGGTACGTTTCAGTAAAGAATAATGGTATAGCTCTCAGCAATTACTATACTCTCTGTAACACTTCTTTTACTTACTTGGTCACATCATTGAAATATATTTTTGATATAGCTTAACAAATGATACAAAATAATACAAGTATTTAGAGCAAGCCCTTATTATTTTCCCGGAAATAAAATACATAAGCCATTTTTAATTATAAATTGACTGTTAATATTTCCTGCACGAGGGGTATTTTAGATTGTTTTTTTAGAGACTTTTATATGTAGATGAATCAATTTTCAAAAAAAGGATGGGTTTTTTATGTCACTAACGATTATTTATACGAAATTTAACAAATTTAAATGATCGTTTTGTATTAACTATCGCTATTAATTAATAGATAATTCTTAAAAAACTAATTATACTGAAAAATCACTCTAGACTAAATTTAAAGAATGTTTTACAATGTAAAAGGCTTAAATGAATAATATTTAGTTTCAAAAATAGATAGTTATAAATAATTATTTTTGCTATTGAGGAAATGCATTTAATTGTTTATAATTATCTGAAATATCTAATATTTGAGAATTTTCAGGGGGAATTAATTATGAAAGAGAACAAAAAGCTTAAAAAGTTCGGTTCACTTCTAGTCGCTTCTTCACTTCTTGCTGGCGTACTTGCTGGTTGCGGTGCAGGCGACGATTCGACAAGTTCAGAAGGCGGATCATCATCAGGTGGTGGGTCATCTGACGGTGATACTATTAAAATAGGTGCTAACTTAGAGCTTTCAGGAAACGTAGCATCATATGGATCTTCAATTGGTGTGGGTGCAGAGCTGGCGGTTAAAGAAATTAATGATGCTGGCGGTATTGATGGTAAGAAAATCGAGCTTATTAAAGTAGATAACAAATCAGAGAACTCCGAGGCAACTGCTGCTGCTATTAAATTAGCAACACAAGATAAAGTAGTAGCAATGCTAGCGCCAGCTACTTCTGGTAACACAGTAGCAACAGTACAAATTGCGAATAACAACAAAATTCCAATCGTTACTGGGTCAGGTACGGCACCAAATATCACAGTGAATGATGATGGTAGTGTCAATGAATATGCATTCCGTACATGCTTCATCGACCCGTTCCAAGGGATCGTAGCAGCAAACTTTGCGGCTGGTGAACTTGATGCGAAAAATGTAGCTATTTTTGCAGATAATGCTTCTGACTATGCAAAAGGTTTAGCAAAGTCATTTAAAGAAACGATTACTAAAAATGGCGGTACCGTTGTTAAAGAGGAAGCTTATGTGGCAAAAGATACAGACTTCCGTACACAATTAACGAATATTAAAGCAGCCAACCCTGACTTCATCTTTATCCCTGGATACTATGAAGAGGTTGGATTGATTGTAAAACAAGCACGTGAAATGGGTATTACAGTACCGCTTATGGGGGCTGATGGTTGGGATTCTCCAACTTTAGTAGAGTTAGCTGGGGCAGATGCGCTTAATAATACGTTTATCACCAACCACTATTCTGCAGAAGATCCTGATCAAAAAATCCAAGATTTTGTAACAGCATTTAAAGCAGCTAACAGTGACAAAGCACCAGATGCATTCAATGCACTTGGCTATGACACTATTTACTATATTGCAGATGCTATCAAGCGCGCAGGTTCTACTGATGGCGAAGCAATTAAAAATCAATTAGCGGAAACAAAAGACCTGTCATTAGTAACAGGTACATTCTCAGTTGACGAAAACCATAACCCAATTAAAACAGCAACAGTTCTTGAATTTAAAGACGGTAAACAAGTGTTCAACTCTAAAGTAAATCCTTAACTTTTGGCAAGGGGGGAGGCGGGCAAACTCGCCTTCCCTTTTTATGCTTCATAGACAACTAGACTGATAAAAAAGCATAGATTCTAGCATAAGGAATCGGAAATAACTGTTTACGAGGGACACGAGTTTTTCTGCATTCACTAAATTATGTAGAAATACGTCCCGTTTTTGCATTCCTCAAAAAATTTAAAAGGAGTGAACGCTCATGGAATGGATACAGCAGCTTGTGAATGGTATTTCACTCGGTAGTATCTACGCGTTAATAGCGTTAGGGTATACGATGGTATACGGTATTATAAAGCTAATTAACTTTGCCCACGGTGATGTTTTTATGATTGGGGCATTTATTGGCTTCTATGCAATTGCTAAATGGGAGCTTGGTTTTTTCCCAGCTTTATTATTGGCAATGGCAATTTGCGCAATCTTTGGTGTGTTAATTGAACGGATTGCATATAAGCGTTTACGAAATGCAACGCGTATTGCTGCATTAATTACAGCGATTGGTGTATCGCTATTAATCGAATATACGACTATTTTCTTTAGAGGTGCGCAACCGGCGGCATATCCTGAAGTATTTAAAAATAGAACATTTGATATCTTTGGGGTTCAAATTAGCAGTACCTCGATTTTAATATTATCTGTCGCTGTCGTACTGATGATTCTTTTACAATTCATCGTACATAAAACAAAAATCGGCAAGGCAATGCGTGCAGTATCACATGATGCAGATGCAGCTCGTCTGATGGGTATCAATGTGGATAATACAATTTCAGCGACATTCGCAATTGGTTCTGCTTTAGCAGGTGCTGCTGGTGTTATCTTCGGCGTGTACTATACAAAAATTGATCCATTAATGGGTGTTATTCCTGGGGTTAAGGCGTTCATCGCTGCGGTTCTTGGTGGTATCGGTATTATTCCAGGAGCAATGGTAGGTGGCATGTTATTAGGTGTCGTGGAATCCATGGTAAGTGCACTTGGTTACTCTCTATGGCGCGATGCAGCGGCATTCGTTATTTTAATTTTAATCTTAATCTTCAGACCATCGGGTATCTTTGGTAAAAACGCCCGCGAGAAAGTGTAGGTGAGCGGTAAATATGAAGAAGTCTAAAGTTTTCTGGGGCTATGCTGTATTAGCGCTAGTCATCTATGCAATTATACAGGTGCTTATTACAACCGGCACTATTGATATTTACTATCAAAACATGTTAATCACAATGTGTATTAACATCATGCTTGCAGTCAGCTTGCACATTGTAATTGGGGTTACTGGTCAATTTTCTATAGGGCATGCAGGTTTCTTAGCGGTGGGTGCGTATATCTCAGCTATTATTACAACAAAGCTCATGCTGCCATTTCCATTAGCTATTTTCTTAGGGGCGCTTGCAGCAGCAGTAGCTGGTTTAATCGTAGGTATTCCAACGCTACGCTTAAAAGGGGACTATTTAGCAATCGCAACGCTCGGCTTCGCGGAAATTATACGTATTGTATTTTTAAATACGGACTATGTTGGTGGCGCAGCGGGTATGCAGGTTAAGTATTTATCGACTTGGACTTATGCGTTCGTAGGTGTTGTGTTAACAATTGTAGTTATCGCAAACTTCACAAATTCACGTCATGGTCGTGCGTGTATCTCAATTCGTGAAGACGAAATTGCTGCAGATGCAATGGGCATTAACACAACATACTATAAAGTTGTGGCGTTTGCGATTGGTTCATTCTTTGCGGGTCTTGCTGGGGCCATTTTCGCACATAATTTCTACATTATTCAACCGACAACTTTCGGTTTCTTAAAATCATTTGATATTTTAATTTACGTAGTACTTGGTGGTTTAGGAAGTCTTTCAGGTTCTGTAATCGCGGCAATATTCTTGACGGTTGTTTCAACATATCTAGCGAATTTCCCCGAAACACGGATGATTATTTACAGTTTGGTACTTATAATCGTAATGCTATATCGTCCAAAGGGGTTAATGGGGACAAAAGAAATTACGGACTTATTCAAGTTTGGTAAAAAAGGAGGTACAAAATAATGACTGGCAACCTTCTTATCAACGTGGAAAATATGGGCATTCAATTTGGTGGTTTAAAGGCAGTACAGGGCGTTAATATGTACCTACATCAAGGTGAATTAGTTGGTCTTATAGGCCCCAATGGTGCTGGTAAAACGACGAGCTTCAATATGCTAACTGGGGTGTATACGCCAACTGAAGGTACGATTACATTTGACGGTAAAAAGATAAACGGTCTTGCACCTTATCAAGTAACACAAAAAGGAATCAGCCGTACGTTTCAAAATATCCGTCTATTTAAAGAACTATCTGTTTTAGATAATGTAAAAGTCGCGAACCATTCACTTGCCAAACACTCCATGTGGGCATCGATTTTTCGTTTGCCAAGTCACTTTAAAGGGGAAGTGGAGATGGAACAGCAATCCTTTGAGTTCTTAAAGATCTTTGGTTTAGACATTTATAAAGATGAGCTTGCGAAAAACTTACCATATGGCATGCAACGTCGACTAGAAATTGCACGTGCATTAGCGGCAAATCCGAAGTTATTATTACTGGATGAGCCAGCGGCAGGGATGAACCCACAAGAAACACACGATTTAATGGAGTTAATTGCATTCATTCGTAAAGAGTTTGGTTTAACCATACTGCTAATCGAACATGATATGAGCTTAGTAATGGGGATTTGCGAACGTATTTACGTACTCGATCACGGTCAATTAATTGCAGATGGGACACCAGAGGAAATTCGCAACAATCCAAAGGTAATTGAAGCTTACCTAGGTGAGGAGGTTATCAGCTAATGCTAAAAGTACAAAATATTGATGTATTCTACGGAAACATCCAAGCATTAAAGGGCCTCTCTTTAGAAGTAAACGAGGGTGAGATTGTAACGTTAATCGGTGCAAACGGTGCTGGTAAAAGTACATTATTAAAAACATTGTCAGGCCTACTAAAACCAAAGGGCGGAATTATCGAATATGAAGGCTTCTCGATTGCGGGGAAGGCTGCACAAACGATTGTAAAATCAGGTATTTCACATGTACCAGAAGGCCGTCGCGTATTCGCCAATATGTCAGTAGAGGAAAATCTAGAGCTTGGCGCATACCTTCGTAATGATAAAGCGGGTATTAAAAAGGATATGAATCATGTATTTGAGCTTTTTCCTCGTCTTGAAGAACGTCGTAAGCAGCAATCAGGTACATTATCCGGTGGCGAGCAACAGATGCTTGCGATGGGCCGAGCTTTAATGGCAAAGCCGAAGTTACTTTTAATGGATGAACCTTCGATGGGTCTGGCGCCATTAATGGTGAAGAACATCTTCAATATTATTGAAAAGGTCAATAAAGAAGGTACAACAGTACTTCTTGTGGAGCAGAATGCAAATATGGCGCTATCAGTAGCGGACCGTGCATATGTACTTGAAACAGGTCGAATTGTTCTATCTGGTACAGCAAAAGAACTACAAGAAAGTGAGCAAGTAAAAGCAGCATATTTGGGTGGTCTGTAATAGAAAAGGAGGTTTCTCGAATTCATTTGAGATACCTCCTTTCGTTTTTTGAAATGGCAACGTGACGGATAGAACGGCGAAAATGATGAATAGAGTAGCTAAAACAACGGATAGCGCTAGCGCCTGACCTAAATTTTTTGGTAAGGTGGGAGAAAGGAGTGAGGTATATGCAGTATTCAGCACAATATTTTATTGATAAATTAAATTTAGCAGAGCATCCAGAGGGAGGTTACTATATTTCTTCATTTAGATCTGCTGAAGAAATGGCTGTAAGGGATGTAAAAAGACCAATTTATACGAGCATTTATTTTTTACTACGTTCACAGGATATATCCCATTTACATCGATTAAAATCAGATGAGCTTTGGTATTACCATGCTGGAAGTCCATTAACTGTCCATATGGTATACCCTGACGGTACATATGAAGCCAAAAAGCTAGGATTAAATATGGAGGCAGGGGAGGTACCACAAGTGGCTGTACCGAAAAACACAATTTTTGGCTCGTCTGTAGAGGATGCTAATACATTTAGTTTAGTAGGTTGTATGGTGGCTCCGGGCTTTGATTTTACAGATTTTGAATTGTTTACACAAGATGAGCTCCTTGCAGATTATCCGCAGCATGAAGCTGTCATTCGCAAAATGGCTTACAAGGCAATTAAATAACAAAAAGCCGACTCGAAGTACTTTGAGTTGGCTTTTTGTTGCGCGTTAAACAAACTTAGCGTGAAAAGAATGTTGAAATTAACTGCTTTTTACTGATTGAACGACCTTATGAATTACCACAAAATTTCTTCTGGGTAGTTTGCATTAATTTGAATCTCGTGTAGTGCTTTTTTGGTCGTTTTCGCAGCTTCCATCAGCTGCGATTTGAGCGCTATATATTCATCGTCTTCAAGCATTAATCGAAGAGCGAAGGCTGCTAAATGAGCCTTGCGTTCCTCGGTATTCAAATCTATGTATTCTAAATTCAGTATGTCTACATATTGTGTAGCGTAACGGAAAGTTAAAGGGCTTTTCGTATGAAGCATTCTTAAAAATACTAAATATTCATCATCCTCAAGCTCCTGCTCTAAGCACTCAGCAACGGTCGCTTGGAATTTACGAATAGTTGCAATATAAATATTCCACTCTGAAGAATCGATTACCTCCTGATGCAAGCGGATAAAATCATTTAAGGCAATGGCTGTAAAAATAAGCTCCGGCCAAAGCACCTCCGTTGCATAATAGACATTTTTATTTGGAAAAATGATTTCATGGTGAGTAAGGACACTTTTCGTAAGTCCATTACTAACAAATTCAAGCTGATGGTCGCCTTGTGCCGCATGGCGAAGATTGTAGCAAATACCAAGGATTCGCTGCCGCGCACCTTGGTAATCGTAATATCTATTTTCATCTCCAGTTACTTTATAAATCGCATTTATGAGTTGATCTAAATCCCAAAAGTCCCCACTAATCCGTGCTCCTGTCAGTTGTTCGGTACTTTGAATGGAAAGCATAGCTCTATCCCCCTTAACTGCTTTATTTCGGTGTGTAATTAAGTAGTTTGAATAGTTCTGTTCGTTCTTTGTCAGTTAAATCACGCCACTGTCCAATCTTTAGATTACCGAGCTTAATATTCATAATACGAATACGTTGTAGCCTTTTGACAGAGTAGCCAAGTGTGGAACACATACGGCGAATTTGGCGATTTAAACCTTGCTCTAAAATAATTTTAAATACTTTATCGGAAATTTTTTCAACATCGCAAGGTAGAGTGGTTGTATCTAAAATATCAACACCTGCCCCCATTTTCGTGATAAATTGCTCTGTAATCGGCTTATCGACTTGAACAATATATTCTTTTTCGTGATGGTTTTCTGCACGTAATATTTTGTTTACAACATCACCATCATTTGTCAGCAATAATAATCCCTCGGATTCTTTATCGAGACGCCCAATATGAAAAATGCGCAAAGGGTGATTAACAAAGTCAACGACATTTCCTTTTATATGTTGCTCAGTTGTACTTGTAATGCCCACTGGTTTGTTTAACACAATATATACCAGTTGTTCTTCTTTCTTTACCTCTTTGCCGTCTACACAAACTAGATCACCTGCTTCGACTTGACTTCCAACTGTTGCAAGCTCCCCGTTAATGGTTACCTTACCTTCCTCTACCCATTTATCAGCACCGCGTCGTGATACAATACCAGTTTCACTCAAATATTTATTAATACGCATACAGTTCTCCTATACATTAATATTACTTTAAGTATACATTATCGTTAGATACACCGTGAATTCTAGATGCTTTTCTAGCAAAAATAATTTCATTGGAAAATATTTTATAAAAAGTTGAAATTATTTTTCTTTTCTGACAGTATATTGTGTAAGAGGGTTTCTATGAAAATATCGTTATTTCGATATAAAATAGCGATTTTTATAGATATTTTCTCATTATTTTGTGTAAAGGGGAGAAGTAAAATGGTTTATGCATTTCCAAACACTGAAGGATCGGTAGTTCAATTCAAGGAAAAATATGATAATTACATTGGTGGAGAATGGACACCCCCGGTGAAAGGCCAATACTTTGATAATGTTACTCCTGTTACTGGACAAGTTTTTACACAAGCAGCGCGTTCAACTGCTGAGGATATTGAACATGCACTTGATGCAGCACATGCGGCAAAAGATGCATGGGGCCAAACATCTGCAACAGAGCGTGCAAACATTTTACTTAAAATAGCGGACCGCATTGAACAAAACTTAGAAAAATTAGCCGTTGCCGAAACATGGGATAACGGAAAAGCGGTACGTGAAACATTGAATGCAGATATCCCTCTAGCAATTGATCATTTCCGTTATTTCGCGGGAGCTTTACGGGCACAAGAAGGCTCGTTAAGTCAAATTGATAATGATACAGTTGCTTATCACTTCCATGAGCCAATTGGGGTAGTCGGTCAAATTATCCCTTGGAACTTCCCGTTACTAATGGCTGTGTGGAAGCTAGCACCAGCACTTGCTGCCGGAAACTGTGTAGTGTTAAAGCCAGCTGAGCAAACACCAGCTTCTATTATGGTATTAGTTGAACTAATTGGTGATTTATTGCCACCAGGTGTACTAAATGTTGTGAATGGTTTTGGTTTAGAAGCAGGGAAACCACTTGCATCCAATCCACGTATTGGCAAAATTGCCTTTACAGGTGAAACAACAACAGGTCGTTTAATTATGCAATATGCTTCACAAAACCTTATTCCCGTTACGTTAGAATTGGGCGGAAAATCACCAAATATTTTCTTCGAAGATATTATGGATGAAGATGATGCCTTTTTAGATAAAGCAGTGGAAGGCTTTGTATTATTTGCTCTTAACCAAGGAGAAGTATGTACATGTCCTTCCCGTGCATTAATTCAAGAATCAATTTACGATAAGTTTATGGAACGTGTACTACACCGAGTAGAGGCCATTAAAGTTGGAAACCCACTGGACCCGAATACGATGATGGGTGCACAGGCTTCAAGTGAGCAAATGGAAAAAATCCTTTCTTATTTAGATATTGGTAAACAGGAGGGCGCTGAGTGTCTGATTGGCGGTGAGAAAAATAAAGTAGGTGAAGGCTTTGAAAATGGCTACTACGTTAAGCCAACTGTCTTCAAAGGACATAACAAAATGCGTATTTTCCAAGAGGAGATCTTTGGGCCAGTTGTTGCAGTAACAACATTTAAAACCAAAGAAGAAGCGTTAGAAATTGCAAACGACACATTATACGGTTTAGGATCTGGTATTTGGACACGTGATATGAATACTGCATATCGTTTCGGTCGAGGTATTCAAGCAGGACGTGTTTGGACAAACTGCTACCATGCCTACCCAGCACATGCTGCATTCGGTGGCTACAAAATGTCAGGTATCGGTCGTGAAACACATAAGATGATGCTATCACATTACCAACAAACGAAAAACTTATTAGTTAGCTACAGCGAAAACAAACTAGGTTTCTTCTAATCAGTAAGGAGGTGCGAAGGCGTGGTTGAACGTGTATTGGCAACAGAAGAAGCGCTAGCACTAATCGAATTATTGACAGAAAAACATGGACCGGTTATGTTTCATCAGTCAGGTGGCTGCTGTGATGGGTCCTCTCCAATGTGTTATCCGGAGGGAGACCTAATACTGGGTGACCAAGATGTATGTCTCGGTGAGATTGGTGGTGTGCCATTTTATATGCATAAGAACCAATATGATTATTGGAAGCACACACAAATTATTTTAGACGTTGTAGACGGTAGAGGTGGTATGTTCTCACTTGAAGGCGTTGAAGGTAAACGGTTTTTAACAAGATCAAGGGCTTTTTCCACAGCAGAGTTAAAAGAATTGGGCTTGATTCAGTAATGTTTCACAAGCGTTTTATTGTACAGGAAGTAGTACGTTAAGGTGTAATAGTCTGAAAATTAAAAAACAGCGAAAAAACCATTGAAGTTTTTCGCTGTTTTTCTATGCTAATTTTTCTGAAAGAGTTTATGTAAATTAATATTATTTTGAGAGTTACGTAATAGTAAAAAAAGCTGTATTCGATCTTGTAAGGTTTCAGTGAATAACGATTTTTTAGTCGTCCGTTCAATCATCATAATCCCCCATTAAATATTGATTTATTTTTATTAAACCATATAAAACCTAGTCACATACATTAATTTAAGTTTACTTTTTATGTTAATTGTTACAAAATGATTGAATCTTTTCGACAAAATATTACGTAAATAGTAAAAAGGAGCGTGTGAAAGATGGATATTGTTATAATTGAAAACCAATTTACACAAACGGTGGAGGACATAGCGAAGGTTGCTGGCTGGTCAGTTGATCGAAAAATCGTATTAGCTATTGCCAGTACATATGTAGCGACAGGCAAAACCTTTGACGCGCTAAAATATAAAGAAGTGTTACAAGAGATAAAGAAGCAAACGTCTTGGATGTCTCCACTAAGAACGACCATAGGGTACAGTATAGCTGCTAACATAATGGAACAGGATGATATCGAGCAAGCGGTAAAAAATATACTTGTAAACGAAAAAATATTAAAAGAAGCAAAATTTAAAAGCGGGAATTTTAATTTTATAGGTGCTCAGTTTCTAACAAAAATCGAAAGTGAGAAAAAAGCCCACGCACAAACAGCACGTGCATTGTATGAAGCGATTCGCAAACATCATCGATTTTTAACCTCTTTTGATGATATTCCCTATGCAGTATTATTAAGTAACCCAACAGATGACGTTGTCCTACGTGCTGAAACAATGAATCGTTATTATAAAGAGTTACGCACGTATTATTTCAATGCAGGCAATGAATTACAATGGCTATCACAGGTACTGACGTTTTTATCTCCACAATATGATAATAACCTTGTGCCAAGTGTTGGTACTATTCGTGACACATTAAAAAAACAAGATGTAAAAGTAAAAACAATGCACTATCCATTATTGGGATTCTTAGCAATTCTTCAAGTGAATAATGCGCAAATACTGCAAATTACGGATTTGTACCATGAATTAAAGGGTATGAAATTATTAAAATGGCATCGTGAATTTGTGCTGTTTATGGCAATACAAATTGCTATTTTTGATATGGCGAAAGTGCAACAATCATTATCAATGTCCATCATGGCATCTATCGAGTTATTAATACAAGCGCAGCAGGCTGCAATGATGGCGGCAGTTACGGCTGCTGCTGTGGCATCAAATTCGGGCTCTTCGTGATAAACTAATGAAGAAAATTATTTTTCGGAGGTGCTTTTGAAGATGAAGGAAACAATGCTTTGGATAAATGGCCAGTGGCAAGACACAAAGGAATCATATGATTTAAAATCACCCTATAGCGGTGAGGTGATTGCAAAGATTGCAAAGGCATCCGTTCAAGATGTTGAACGAGCAATAGAAGGTGCACAGGACGCATTTCTATCGTTCAGGAAAACAACAGCCTATGAACGTGCCGAAATTTTATATAAAGTGGTCGACATTATGCGACATCGTCAAGAAGAATTAGCGGAGATTTTAGCGCAAGAGGCGGGAAAACCTTTATCGGCAAGCTCAGCTGAAATTGACCGTACAATAGCGACATATCAATTCGCCGCTGAGGGAGCAAAGCAAACAATGGGTGAAACTGTGCCTATGGATGCTGCCCCAGGGGCTGGAGACCGCATTGGCTGGACTAAGCGTGAGCCACTTGGTGTGATTTCTGCTATTACACCTTTTAATTTTCCATTTAACTTAGTAGCACATAAATTAGGTCCAGCTTTTGCAGTAGGTAATACAGTGGTGTTAAAGCCCGCAACCCAAACGCCGTTAAGTGCAATCGTGATGGCGGAAATTTTTCAAGAAGCAGGTCTACCAGCGGGTGCACTACAAATTGTTACTGGTAGTGGAGGAGAGTTAAGTGATACCCTCGTGACACATCCGTTTGTTAAGAAGGTGACATTCACTGGAAGTGGCAAGGTTGGACTGAGCATAAAAGAAAAAGTAGGATTGCGCAAAGTAACATTAGAGCTTGGCTCCAATGCTGCAGTTATTGTCGAGCCGTCGACACCAATAGATAAAATTATAAAGCGGTGTGTCAGCGGCGCGTTTAGCTTTGCTGGACAGGTTTGTATTTCATTGCAGCGCATATATGTTCATGCCTCGATTATTGATGAATTTACGACTGCATTTGTAAAAGAAACTGAAAAATTAATCGTAGGTGATCCACTCAATAAAAATACAGATGTCAGTGCCATGATAAATCCTGGTGAGGTACAACGTATTCGAGAGTGGATTGAGGAAGCAAAGGCGCAAGGAGCTATCATAGCCACAGGTGGAACATTCACAGAACGCACATTAACACCAACCGTTATGACGCATGTGACCGCTGATATGAAGATAGTTTGCCAGGAAACATTCGCACCAATCGTCTCAATTGTTTCATATGAAACATTAGACGACGCTATTCGACTAGTGAATGAGTCGGAACTTGGCTTAAATGCAGGAATATATACGAATGTACTGCCTGATGCATTACGTGCAGCGGATGAATTACAAGCAGGAGCTATTATTATTAACGATATTCCAACTTTCAGAGTTGATAATATGCCATATGGTGGCGTGAAAATGAGTGGTTATGGCCGCGAAGGTATTAAATGGGCAATTGAAGAAATGACAGATATGAAGTTTATTGCCATGAAAAAATCATTCTAGTTTGCATCAAATCTTGTTGTACGATACGATGACGGAAGAACATACATGAAGGGAAGTTACTAGAACTATGACAAACAACGCTGTTCCGATGAGCCAATCACGTACGGTTCAAACGCGTCTCGTATTACCGCCTGATACAAATAATCACAATTCCATTTTTGGTGGGAGAGTGTTAGCTTATATTGATGAAATTGCTGCAATTACAGCGATGAAACATGCAAAAGGGCATGTTGTAACAGCCTCTATTGATTCGGTTGATTTTTTATCTTCAGCTCATGTAGGTGATATTTTAGAAATTGAAAGCATTGTTTCTTCTACGGGGCGTTCTTCCATGGAGGTTTATGTGCGGGTGATTTCACGTAATATTGAAACAGGTGAAGAGAAGCTAACGACGGAATCTTTCGTGACAATGGTAGCAGTAGATGAAAAAGGTAAACCCAAGGCTATTCCGGCCATTATTCCAGAAACTGATGCAGAAAAACGTCTGTTTGAAACAGGCCCTGCACGACGGGAACACCGTAAGCAAAAGCGTGCTTTAGCACATTAAAACAAGAGGGAAATTGACACATGGAGGTCAATTTCCCTTTATTTTTGTAGTAGAGCATTTTAGGTTTAGAAGGGATTAGATATTTAATTCATTCACTACATTAATTAATGAGTCAGATGATGAGGAAACAAGTGTGGCACCTTGTGACAGCTCTGTAATTAAGTTTGAAATGGCAGAAATATCACGAGCGGTATTGACATATTGTTGCTGAATACCTGTAACAGCATCTGCAATATCATTAAATGACTTTGATAAACTCGTTTGTGTATCTACACTATGTTGAATCTTTTGGTCGACATTGATAACAGAACTCGCCATTGTTGTAATATTGCTTTCGGTTTCTTTAATAAGATGCGAAACGTTTTGTACGGCATTTTTTGTTTCCTCAGCAAGTTTACGAACTTCCTCTGCTACGACAGCGAAGCCTTTACCATGCTCACCAGCACGAGCAGCCTCAATGGAAGCATTTAATGCTAATAGATTTGTTTGATCTGCAATACCTGTAACAAGCCCTACAATTTCAGAAATCTTTTGTGAAGATGTACGTAATTGGTTCATCGTCACCTCAAGGCTATTTACACTTTGTAAAATGACATGTATTAAATCATTTTGCTCTTGTAGTTGTTGTTGGCCTCGACTAGATTTTTCCTTCGTATCTTCAACAAAGCTCAAACCTTGCTTTGTTGCTACAGCAATATCATCTGTTTGTGCAGAAATAACCATTAAAGAGGCAGCTGTTTCCTCACTAATAGCATTTAACTCTTCTGCTGTACTTTGAATGGTTGTAACAAGTGAATGTTTTGTTGCATCTGCTGCTGTACGAATGCGTTCTTCTTCTTTTTCGTATGCTTCAATAACAAGCTGCTGCTCAAAGTTAATGATTTTACAGAAAGCATTAATAGCGCGTAGCGCATCATGCTTAGATATATCTAATTCATTGGCAAAGTTTGCAAATGTCGAAGTTAATGATTGAAATGAAGCTATATACCATTTAGATTGTAAACCAATCCGCACATGTGTCTCGGCGATTGACTTTCTTTCGTTAATGTAAGAATCATTAATATGACTTTCGAAAATATCACTTAAATGTTTATGTAATGTAACTTTTAAACGGTCAATTTGTGAAGTTTTATGGATAATATCTAATAAATCCTGGCTTAAACTAATAGCTGCATAAAATTGATCGACCATTTTAGGAATTAAGTCCTTAGCTAAAGGCTGAAGTTGCTTAATTATCGCTAAATCTTCAATTGTTAAATCTAATAACTGCAATTGCTTTTGAAGGTTTGGGTGGCTAGCAATATCTAATTGTACATTATGCTTATAATCTTCGGGTGATAATAAAATTGAGTAGCTAGAATTGTTCTTTTTTGTAAACCAACTCATGGTTGTCTGCTCCATTCTTAATAAATCCATAATAAATATTCATTAAAGTGTCTTCGTATTGCTAGGAATGTAAAGTTGCGAAATATCTGGTATTTACTCTATTCTACTATTTTTAGTGGCAAATATGGTTAAAATTTTAGTTTATTTCTATTTTTTTTGCATTAATTTCAAGGGATTGTCGTTTAAAAGTCATGAAATATTTTTTTCTAGAATAAAAAAGCAATTTGAATTCCACAGGACAAACCTGTAAAATACGAACTGTTTAGTTTAATTAATAATTGTACGTGGAAATATCAACATAATTTGCTAAAAGGAGACATTACATGGAGAAGAAGCGTTTTAAGTTTGTCATCCCTGTCATGGTGGTTGTCGCTATCGGTTCAGTTTATATGTTAAACAATTATTATGCCGAAGTACCGGATTTAGATCAACTTTTAATTACGATTGGCGCAACATTAGTTTCTGGTGTGCTTGCATACTTTTTATTTCCACAGCAAGGGGAAAATAAAATCGATGATCGAGGGCCGTATTAATCATAAAGGGCATCTAGGAAGTTTCTAGATGCCTCTTTATTTGGGTTTAAATAGTTTGAACCAACCTTTGTATTTAAAAAACGACAGCATAAAGATTACGATTAATAGCATAATAGCTAGAACGATAAAGTAGCTATATTGACCATGGAGTTCTGGCATAATATCAAAATTCATTCCGTAAACACCTGCAATAAATGTTAACGGTATAAAGATCGTAGACACAATAGTTAATGTCATCATAATGCCATTCATGCGGCTAGAACTCATCGCCATATAGCTATCCCGCATGTCTGCTGTAAGCTCACGATTAGATTCAACCATCTCTGTAAGTTTGACTAAATGGTCGTGAATATCACCGAAATAGGCTCGTTCGGATTTTTTTAATGCGAAGCGGTAAGAACTTAGGATACGATATAAAAGATCCCGCATTGGTAATATGGTTCTTCGTAAATGCAGTAAGTCACTACGAAATTCAAATACTATCTGCATCGCATTTAAACTGTTTTGATATGTCAGTTCATCTTCAAGTGCATTAAGATGATCTTCGATTGTATAGACAAGTGGGAAATAGCTATCGACAATCTTATCAATTGTCTGATAGGTTAGAAATACAGTGCCACGTTCCCAATTCTTTGGTTGATCTTCTAAAAGCTTTTGCACCTTATCTATTTCAGGCGCCTGGTTTTTATGGAAAGTAACGATAAACTTATCAGAGACAAAGATATTTATTTCCTCAGCTATTAGTGTTTCCTCATTAAGTCTATGAATAACGAAAAAATGATAATCATCATAAAAATCGAGCTTTGGCCGTTGTAAACGCATTAAACAATCTTCAATGGCTAGTGGATGAAAATGAAAAAACGTATCGAGTAATAATTCTTCTGCAGTAGTTGGGCAATTAAAATCAACCCAAAACCATTCAAAATTATTATTTTTAATATCTTCAAGCGGAAATCCTTTTAATAATTGCTGATCTTTCGAAATGCCCATTGTGCGAATCACGGCATTCACCTCAATTCTATTTCTTCTATATAAATGGATGTTAAATCCGCTGCTTCAAACATCTGCAAACGGGGCATTTATGGAAATGTGGTTGTATTTATTCAGTCGATTGTAACCAATTAAATTTATTAATTAAAAGTCGCTATCGGTCGCTAGTTCCTACTGATGGGGATTTCGTTAGGTTTTACTCCGCGAATTTTTATCCCCAACTATTAAGGTTTCTCTTTATAGCATACCCAACCAGCAAATAATGTTGTAGCAAAAAATCTGGACGGCTGTGTGAAGCCTGCTTGTTGTAGCAAAGATAAAATTTCCTCTTCCTGCATAAACGACAGAGCGCGAATGGATTGCTCCATATTAGCCACTTCTACGGCTGAAAGTTTTGTGTATTGTAGCCAATAGGCACGCCATAAGTCAAACTGTAACTCGGTTTCAGTTGAGTTAAGCAACCCATATTTAGATACAAGGACAAATGGAGCTCCAGGTTTTAAATGCTTCACAATTTCTTTTAATGTCGCAAGTTTCTCTTCATATGTTTCGATAAAATGAAGAACTAGTATACAACTTGCAGCATCAAACTTTGTTGATGGTAGCGATGTTTCAAGTATAGTACCGTGACAAAAGGAAATATTATTAGGTAATGATTTTAAGCGTTCTTCAGCAATCTGTAGCATTGCTTGTGCAGGATCTATCCCCACAAAGGACCAGCGAGGTCTTTGTTCAGCGAACTGTAAGATTTCATTACCGCTTCCTGAGCCAAGTACTAAAAACGTAGCTTCCTCAGGCAAGTTCGCTCGATAAAAGGTTTGTGTTAAACGTAACATTGCATCATAGCTAGGCAATGTACGTCGAATACCTTTTTCATATTCGTTTGCGAGTGTGTTATTAAATTCCATCGTGTTATCACATGCCTTTCAAAAAAATTTAAAAAAATTTATATGTGTATGAAACTATTTCGGGTATAGGTCCGTAAATAGTAGTACAAATAGCAAAAGACAAATTAAAAAGGAAGGTTGATGATATATATGGAAACAAAATGGTCTAAGGTAATCATACATGCTAGTGCGTTTTTTGCACCATTTTTAGTACCGATTTTATTTTTCTTAATTAGTACTGATGAAGAAGTAAAGGGAATCTCTATTCAGGCATTGCTGTTCCAAATTGTAATGTGGGTATTAATTGCAATTGCCGGTATTTTAAGCTTTGTGTTAATCGGTTTACCGTTCTTACTAATTTTCGGTATTATGACTTTTATCGTCCCAATTATCGGTATTGTGAAGGCTATATCTGACGAGCCTTGGCGTTATCCAATTGTTGGTCGCTGGGTATAATTTTTATAGACGCAAGTATATGCTAGGTGCATATGCTTGCGTTTTTTCTATAGGTGGAAAGGGTAGATATAAACATGAATTCTGTAGCACAACTCCCATCCGTGAAGTGTCGTGCCACGTTTGCTGATGATAAAACGTACTTTAGGGCATAATGACACTTAATCCTTTTCAATGTGCGTATTAATTGCAATTATTTTCAAGCGTTCTGTATAATATACTCAAAGATAGTCAAAGATAGTCAAAGTCAGTGTAGTTAGCGAGGTGTATTCCTAAATGCGTAATATTTCAGACATCATAGAAGGCTACTTAAAGCAAGTACTTGAATTAGGTGGAGAAGGGCATATTGAAATTAAACGGAGTGAAATTGCTGATAAATTTCAATGTGTACCGTCACAAATAAATTATGTAATTAATACAAGATTTACAGCTGAACGTGGTTACCTTGTTGAAAGTAAACGTGGTGGAGGTGGATACATTCGAATTTTACGTGTCCGTGCAAACTCACAAATTGATTTGATTGATGATGTACTCTTGCAAATTGAAAGTGGGGCATCGCAAACAGTAGCAGAAGATTTAGTTTATCGTTTAATTGACGAGCAGGTAATTTCAAAACGAGAAGCGAAATTAATGTTAGCGGCGGTTGATCGCTCAACATTAGATTTACAACTACCTTTACGGGATAACATTCGTGCGAGAATTCTACGTGCGATGTTAACGACCATTAAATACGAAAAGCAAAAGTAAAGAGGTGATGGAAATGATATGCGAACATTGCAAGCAGCGCAATGCGACAGTAACAGTAACACAAGTTCAAAATAGTCAGAAGGTGGAACATCATTATTGTGACGTCTGCGCTTCGCAGTTCCATCCATTTCATGCGGAGTTTAAGCAAGAACCGGTTTCAATTCAACAACTACTTTCCAATTGGTTCGGCTCACCGACATGGCAACAAAAAGTTGGTGAAAAGCAACAAGCACCAACCCAACAACAAACGTGTCCACACTGTGGATTTACGTATAAGCGCTTTTTAAAAGAGGGCAAATTCGGATGCCCAGGCTGTTATGATTCTTTTGCCGAGCATTTGCCAAAGCTCTTTAACCGTATTCAGGCTGGCCCTCAACATATTGGCAAAATGCCAGGCGCTCATAGCAATGTCTATGTTATAAAAAAACAAATAGAAGATATTCGTAAACGGATGAAAGATGCCGTAGACGAAGAACAGTTTGAAGAGGCAGCGAAGCTTCGTGATGAGGCAAAGGAACTTGAGAGTCAGCTACAATTCGAAGGTGGTGATGTGTCGTGATGATTGAGCCTTTTTTAGAGCGGGCTACGCCTGTATGGATGCAAGTAGAAGATGATTATTCTGATATTGTCATTAGTACACGAATACGCCTTGCTCGGAATTTAGATGGATATCGTTTCCCACTAGTTTTCTCAGAAGATGAAGCACTACAAGTGGAGCAAGCAGTGACACACGCCATTCAGGACAGTCCTAAACTCCATGAAAGGTACTCTTATTTTGCCATAAAAGATTTAACACCATTACAACGACAAATTCTAGTTGAAAAACATTTAATTAGTCCACAGTTAGCGAAAAAAGAGCTAGTCGGCTCCATGCTGCTATCTGAGGATGAATCCATTAGCATTATGGTGAATGAAGAAGACCATTTACGCATTCAATGTATGACAGCAAGTTTTCAACTTCAAAAGGCATACGAACAGGCCAATAAAATTGATCGTGCCTTAGAAGGGGTACTCCCCTATGCATTTCGAGATAATTTTGGCTATTTAACAAGTTGCCCAACGAATATTGGAACAGGATTACGGGCTTCTGTCATGATGCATCTCCCAGTCCTAACATTAACTGGTCAGATGAATCAAATAATAAATGCCATGACACGATTAGGAATGACAGTTAGGGGAATATATGGAGAAGGTAGTGAAAACTTAGGGAATGTTTATCAAGTTTCAAATCAGATTACCTTAGGAAAAACAGAAGATGATATTTTAGCAGACATTCAAAGCGTTGCTGAAAAAATTATTCAAAAAGAGCGGCACGCAAGAGGTAAGTTGATGGATAAGGCGGAACTTGCCTTAGAAGATCGCATTTACCGAGCTTTAGGTACGCTGACGCATGCGCGTATTTTAACGAGTGAGGAAGCGGCAACTTGCTTATCCAATGTACGCCTTGGGGTAGATTTACAATTGATTGACGGCATAAAGGCCGCAACGTTAAATGAATGTATAGTCTGTATGCAACCTGGATTTTTACAGCATTATGCAGGTGAAGCACTGCCACCGTCCGAACGTGATCGGGTACGAGCAAAGATGCTTCGTGAGGCATTATTTCAAGAAAATTTGAGTAAACCTACTATAGGGGGAAAAGGAGAGGATTCATATGATGTTTAATCGTTTTACACAACGCGCACAAAAAGTATTACAGCTTGCACAGGAAGAGGCTATTCGTTGGAAACACGAATCAATAGGAACTGAGCATATTCTTTTAGGACTTATTCGTGAAGGCGGGGGTATTGCAGCGAAGGCATTAGAAGCCATTGATATTAGCCCTCAAATGATTGAAGCAGGTATTGAAGAACTGGTTGGTAAAGGTACAGAGGATGTTGGGCCAATCGTGCATTATACACCTCGTGCGAAAAAAGTAATTGAACTATCAGTCGATGAATCACGTAAATTAGGTCATTCGTATATCGGTACCGAGCATTTACTATTAGCGTTAATTCGTGAGGGCGAAGGTGTGGCAGCTCGCGTCTTAAACAATGCGGGTGTCGGTTTAAATAAAGCACGTCAGCAAGTATTATTGTTACTTGGTAACAATGACAATGCACAATCTGGACAGCAAGCAGCACAGGCTGCCAATACACCAACACTAGATAGCCTAGCGCGTGATTTAACACAAATTGCACGTGAAGGCTCATTAGACCCGGTAATTGGTCGTAGTAAAGAAATAACGCGTGTTATCGAAGTATTATCGCGCCGTACAAAAAACAACCCTGTTTTAATTGGTGAACCAGGGGTAGGTAAAACGGCGATTGCAGAAGGTTTAGCACAGCAAATCATTAATAATGAAGTGCCAGAAATCCTTCGTGATAAACGAGTAATGACCCTTGATATGGGGACGGTTGTGGCAGGCACAAAATACCGTGGTGAATTTGAGGACCGTTTGAAAAAAGTAATGGATGAGATTCGCCAAGCAGGTAATGTTATCTTATTCATTGATGAATTGCATACATTAATCGGTGCGGGTGGTGCAGAGGGTGCAATTGACGCATCAAATATTTTAAAACCATCTTTAGCACGCGGTGAGCTACAATGTATCGGCGCAACAACATTAGATGAGTATCGTAAATACATTGAAAAGGATGCCGCTTTAGAGCGCCGCTTCCAGCCAATTCAAGTAGATGAGCCAACGGTTGAAGAAGCTATTCAAATTATCCATGGCTTGCGTGATCGTTATGAGGCGCATCATCGTGTAAAAATCACAGATGAAGCTATTGAGGCAGCAGCGAAAATGGGTGATCGCTATATTTCGGATCGCTTTTTACCAGATAAAGCAATTGATTTAATTGATGAAGCAGGTTCTAAAGTACGCTTACGTTCATTTGCAGTGCCACCGAACTTAAAGGCATTGGAAGATAAGCTTGAAAATGTTCGTTCCGAGAAAAATGCAGCTGTTTCTGGTCAAGAATTTGAAAAAGCAGCTTCTCTAAGAGATACAGAGCAAAAGTTAAAAGATGAAATTGAAACAACCCGCAAAACCTGGAAAGAAGAACAGGGTAAAGCTGAATCTAAGGTAACTGTGGATGATGTTGCAGCGGTTGTATCGATGTGGACGGGAATCCCGGTAGCGAAAATCGCACATGAAGAATCAGCAAAACTTTTACAGCTTGAAGAGGAGTTACACAAACGCGTTGTTGGTCAAGGCGAAGCAGTAGAAGCAATCTCTCGTGCAATTCGTCGTGCAAGAGCAGGCTTAAAAGACCCAAAACGACCAATTGGCTCATTCATTTTCCTTGGTCCTACAGGTGTCGGTAAAACAGAGCTAGCAAGAGCGCTTGCTGAGGTAATGTTCGGCGATGAAGATGCGATGATTCGTGTTGACATGTCTGAGTATATGGAGAAACATTCGACTTCACGTTTAGTCGGCTCACCTCCAGGCTATGTCGGCTTTGACGATGGTGGTCAGCTGACAGAGAAAGTTCGCCGTAAACCATATTCTGTTGTATTACTTGATGAAATAGAAAAAGCACATCCAGATGTCTTTAATATCTTATTACAAGTGCTTGAAGATGGCCGTTTAACAGATTCTAAAGGTCGTGTGGTTGATTTCCGAAATACGGTTGTTATTATGACATCTAACGTTGGTGCGGATGCATTAAAATATCAAAAAAATCTAGGCTTTAGTTTAGGTGGTTCTGAGTCGAAACATAAAGATATGAAGGGCACTATGTTAGAAGAGCTGAAAAAAGCTTTCCGCCCAGAATTCTTAAATCGTATTGACGAAATGATTGTCTTCCACTCATTAGAAAAAGGACACTTAAAAGAAATCGTATCGATGATGTCAAACGCTTTAACAAAACGTCTAAAAGAACAAGACATTTCGCTTGAGTTAACTGATGCAGCGCTTGAGAAAATCGCGGATGAAGGGTATGATCCACAATATGGTGCCCGCCCAATTCGTCGTGCGCTACAAAAACAAGTGGAAGACCGTCTATCGGAAGAGCTTCTTAAAGGCAATGTTGAAAAAGGAAATCAAGTTATTATCGATTATGTGAACGATGAGTTTGTGGTGAAGAAAAAAGAGGGCGTTTCGATTTCTAAATAATGCTTCAACATATAGAAGTATGGAACTTAAGTACCCACTAAATTTTACTGTATGGAAAGGCAGCGAAGCCATAGTGCTAAGCTGTCTTTTTTTATGTAAAATAGAAATAAGAACAAATATTCGAGGTGATAGCAATTATGGCGAAGAAAAAAACAAAATTTGTATGCTCGGGTTGTGGCTATGAATCTGCAAAATGGATGGGAAGATGTCCAGGGTGTGGGGAATGGAACAAGATGGTGGAAGAGGTCGAGGTGGTAGCGAAGGGACCACGTGGAGCATTCCAGCATTCTGCAACAGTTACACAAAAGGCGCTACCAATTATGCAAATAGAGGCAGCAGAAGAGTCTCGCGTAGCAACAGAAATGGGCGAGTTGAATCGTGTTTTGGGTGGTGGTATTGTGCCTGGTTCTCTCGTATTAATCGGTGGAGACCCAGGGATTGGGAAGTCAACATTACTTTTACAGGTGTCAGCATTGTTGTCGAACAAAGGGCATCGAGTGCTTTATATTTCTGGTGAGGAATCGATTCGTCAAACGAAGCTACGTGCTGAGCGTTTAGGCGTGATGTCACAGGAACTTTATATTTATTCGGAAACGAATTTAGAGTTGCTAAACCAAACAATTGACGATGTCCAGCCAAAGTTTGTTATCGTGGATTCTATTCAAACCGTATTCCATCCAGAAGTGACGAGTGCGCCTGGTAGTGTGTCACAGGTACGTGAATGTACAGCGGAGCTGATGCGTATTGCGAAAACAAAAGGGATTGCCATTTTCTTGGTAGGACATGTGACGAAAGAGGGGCAAATTGCCGGTCCACGTATATTAGAGCATATGGTGGATACAGTGCTATATTTTGAGGGAGAACGTCATCATAATCATCGGATTTTACGAAGTCAGAAAAATCGCTTTGGCTCTACAAATGAAATTGCTATTTTCGAAATGCTTCAAGGGGGCTTAAAGGAGGTATTAAATCCATCTGAGCTGTTTTTACAGGAGCGTTCACAAGGTGCAGCAGGTTCAACAATTGTAGCCTCAATGGAAGGAACACGCCCAATTTTAGTAGAGATTCAATCCCTGGTGACACCAACAAGCTTTAATTACCCAAAACGCATGGCAACCGGGGTGGATCAGAATCGCGTGCAATTACTGATGGCTGTACTTGAGAAACGTATGGGGCTCATGCTGCAAGCGCAAGATGCATATATTAAGGTTGCTGGCGGTGTGAAGCTTGATGAACCAGCCATTGACCTTGCAGTGTTAACGAGCATTGTTTCAAGCTTTAAGGATCAGGCAGTCAGAGCTACAGATTGTTTTATTGGGGAAGTGGGATTAACCGGCGAGGTTCGCCGTGTCTCTCGTATCGAGCAACGTGTAATTGAAGCAGCAAAACTTGGTTTTAAACGTGCATTTATCCCTGCCTCTAATATCGGTGGCTGGGATTTCCCACAGGGTATTGAAATTGTTGGTGTTGAGACGATA
Source organism: Lysinibacillus parviboronicapiens (assembly GCF_003049575.1). Classification (GTDB taxonomy): domain Bacteria; phylum Bacillota; class Bacilli; order Bacillales_A; family Planococcaceae; genus Lysinibacillus; species Lysinibacillus parviboronicapiens. Next base: position 45,558 of record NZ_PYWI01000016.1, read on the forward strand.
AAAGATGCATTAAATGCTTCTTTTAGAGAGTTGTAAGAAATCGTGCATGTTGGACATAGCTCTGACATGCACTTTTACTTCATCTTTTATTACAAGTAGAGATAAATGTGCAATAAAAACCGATGAGAATTATCGGAGGACTTTGTATCTTTCATTAGACGAAGAAACTTCGCTGAAAGGGGAGGGGAAATTTAAGGTAATTTCATGGGTTCAAGAAAGATTTTCTAGAGGAAACTATGTATAATCGAATATAAGAATAGGAGGTGACGGCTTGTGAAAAAATTTATTCAAATTGCCTTTTTACTAATCGGAGGAGCTTTAGGCTTTGTTTTCTTACCGCCATTATACGAATTGCTTCATTTATCATCTAATCCTTGGCTTGATAATCCTTACGTATCAGTAGCTTTAGGGGCACTTTTACTGTTTACATTATCGTTTGCATTTTCTGATTATTTTGTAAAGCTGATTACCTGGATGGAAGAGGTGCTGTTTAAAGTACCGGTTGGCGACTTATTATTTGGTACACTTGGGCTGATTATTGGACTTATTGTCGCTTATTTTTTAGGCTTTGCAATTGATAGTATACAGCTACCGGTCATTACAGAAGTTTTACCAATTGTCCTGTCATTTGTCCTTGGATATTTAGGCTTTCGGGTTGGTTTTAAAAAACGTGATGAACTGCTACAGTTGTTTACGTTGCGCGGTCATAATGCCAAGAAAAAAGCAAATGAGGGGGCTGATGTGCCCGAAATTCGAGGTAGCTATAAGCTGTTAGATACAAGTGTTATTATTGACGGGCGTATTGCGGATATTTCTGAAACAGGCTTTATCGAAGGGATTTTAGTGGTACCACAGTTTGTGCTAACGGAGTTACAGCATATAGCAGATTCTTCGGACACTTTAAAACGCACAAGGGGTCGCCGTGGTTTAGATATTTTAAAAAAACTGCAAGATGAACGCATGACGAAAGTTGAGATTACAGAAGAAGATTTTGAAGATGTGCAGGAAGTAGACTTAAAGTTAGTGCGTCTTGCGAAAAAAATGGGGAATGATACACAAATCGTCACAAATGACTTTAACCTTAACAAAGTGTGTGAATTACACCAAGTGAGAGTTTTAAATATAAATGATTTAGCGAATGCGGTGAAGCCTGTTGTTATTCCTGGCGAGGATATGCAAGTAGTTGTTATTAAGGACGGCAAGGAGCATAACCAAGGCGTTGCTTACTTAGATGATGGAACGATGATTGTTGTAGAAGGTGGCCGAAGCTATATAGGACAGGCAATTACAGTAACAGTAACCAGTGTTCTACAAACATCAGCTGGCCGTATGATTTTTGCTAAACCAAAGGATGATTAGGAAGTGGGAAAGTTGCACTATGAAGTAGTATTACCTGCTGCTGGTAGCGGAAAGCGAATGGGTGCAGGACAAAATAAGTTATTTTTAACGCTCTTAGAGAAACCTATTTTAATACACACGCTTGAAGTATTTGAACAAGACGAACAGTGCACAGGCATTTGGCTTGCAGTGAAGCCAGAAGAACGTGTAATCATTCAAGAAATGCTGGCGATATATGGAATCACTAAGGTTAAAGGTTTACCTAATGGTGGGGCAGAGCGTCAACACTCGGTTCATTCCTGTATGAAGGAAATGGAGCAAGTGGATATAGTCCTTGTCCATGATGCGGCACGACCTTTTATTACCCATAATATTATTGCAAATCTTGTACGGAGTGCCCATGATTTTGGAGCTGCCATTGCGGGGGTGCGTGCAAAGGATACTATGAAAAAAGTACGTGAGGGAATCATTGAGGAGACGGTTGACCGTGAAAGTCTCTGGATGATTCAAACACCCCAAGCCTTCCAATTTGATTTAATCGTGCAGGCAGAGGATATCGCTGAAAAAATCGGCTTCCTTGGTACGGATGAAGCGATGTTAGTTGAACGTCTCGGCCACGCAGTGCATATCGTCGAAAGTAGCTATGAAAACGTGAAGATGACGACGAAGGAAGATTTAGTATTTGGCGAGGCCATTTTACGTAGACGTGCATTAGAAACGAAATAAAGAATAAACTATGAAATCTCGTCTGGCTCTTGAGCTGATGGGGTTTTTTAGCATAAAAATGACATAAATTGAGGTCTGTTCTATAAATTCCTAATGCTATAGGCTGATAACAAAATTTCCTAGGAAATATGTTAAAATATGAAGGTATGGTCATTCAGATAAAATATAAAAATGGAAGTAGGTGAGTGCTGCTACAAGCTCTTTGTTGTAGTTTGTAGTAGCGAAAATTGTATGTTTCGAATAGGACAAGGATTTGATGTACATGCATTTGAAGAAGGGCGCCCTTTAATTATTGGTGGTATAACTATTCCACATGAAAAGGGATTAGTTGGTCATTCAGATGCAGACGTATTATTACACACGGTAACAGATGCAGCACTGGGGGCAATTGGTGAGGGAGACATTGGTCGTCATTTCCCAGATACTGATCCAGCATTTAAGGATGCGGACTCAGCAAAGTTGCTAGCGTATATTTGGAAAATGGTTGAGGATAGAGGCTATGTGTTAGGGAATGTAGACTGCACAATTATGGCACAGCGTCCGAAAATGGCACCATATATAGGACAAATGCAAAATCGTATTGCTGAATTACTTCATGCACAACCGTCGCAGGTGAATGTTAAGGCAACTACGACTGAACGATTAGGCTTTACTGGTCGTGAAGAAGGTATCGCCTCTATGGCAACTATTTTATTAATTAAAAAATAAATTGAAGGCGTGTGCTTTATTCCTAGACACGCGCTACTTTTATTTCCTATTCTACAGTGGTAAAATGAACAAAGTTAACAAGGTCGGAATTTTTTCAGACGAACATTTAGGAGGCTTTTAATTATGACGAAAGAAGTTCGCGTTCGTTATGCACCATCACCAACAGGTTTCTTACATATTGGTGGGGCGCGTACAGCGTTATTCAACTATTTATATGCAAGACATCACAACGGTAAGTTTATCGTACGTATTGAGGATACGGATATCGAGCGTAATGTAGAAGGCGGGGAAGCATCTCAGCTAGACAACTTAAAGTGGTTAGGCATTGAATATGATGAATCTATAGACATTGGTGGTCCCTATGCACCTTATCGTCAAATGGAGCGTCTAGATACTTATAAAAAACATGCAGAAAAGCTATTAGATAAGGGTGCAGCTTATAAATGTTTCTGTTCATCAGAAAAACTAGAAGCATCTCGAGAAGAACAAAAAGCGCGTGGCGTTGCGGCTCCGACTTATGATGGAACTTGCCGTCATTTATCGGCTGAAGAAGTAGCGGCAAAAGAAGCGGCTGGTGAACAATACACAATTCGCATGCGTGTTCCTGAAAACGTAACATATGAATTTGAAGATTTAGTACGTGGACAAGTCACATTCGAATCAAAAGATATCGGCGACTGGGTAATCGTAAAAGCAAATGGAATTCCAACATATAATTATGCAGTAGTATTAGATGATCACTTTATGGAAATTTCACATGTTTTCCGTGGTGAAGAGCATTTATCAAACACACCAAAGCAAATGATGATTTTCGATGCATTCGGCTGGGAATATCCGCGCTTCGGTCATATGACATTAATCATTAACGAAAATCGAAAAAAATTATCAAAACGTGATGAATCAATTATTCAATTCGTGACGCAATATAAAGATCTTGGCTACCTACCAGAAGCTATGTTTAACTTCTTTGCATTATTAGGCTGGTCTCCAGAAGGGGAAGAAGAAATCTTCTCGAAAGAACAATTTATCGAAATGTTTGATGAAAAGCGTTTGTCAAAATCGCCATCTATGTTCGATAAGCAAAAGCTTACTTGGATGAATAATCAGTACATCAAAAAATTATCATTAGAAGAAGTGGTAGCATTATCTTTACCACACTTACAAAAAGCAGGTTTATTACCAGAAGAATTAACAACAGAAGAGCGTGCTTGGGCAACGGATTTAATTGCACTTTACCATGAACAAATGAGCTTTGGTGCTGAAATTGTGGAACTATCTAGCCTATTCTTCAATGAACATATTGAATATGATGGAGAAGCGAATGAAGTCTTAGCTGGTGAGCAAGTTCCACAAGTAATGGCAGCATTCAAAGTCCAACTTGAAGGCTTAGAAGAGTTTTCACCAGAAACGGTCAAAGCTGCTATTAAAGCTGTGCAAAAAGAAACAGGCCATAAAGGCAAAAATTTATTCATGCCAATCCGTGTTGTCACTACAGGGGAAACACATGGTCCTGAATTACCAAATGCTATTTGCCTGATTGGTAAAGAAAAAACAATTGCTCGCGTAGATAAATACGCGCAGAAATAGAATTTTATTGACAATTTGCTTCTTCGATGTAAAATGGATTTAACTTTTAAAAAAACAGAATTTGCATGGACTAAGTTTAATATAATATTTTAAAGTGTTGATAAGGAGAAGTACGTAGCGCATGCTCTAAAGAGAGGACCATCACCGGCTGAAAGTGGTCTGAGCCAAGGCAAAACCGAAATGCACCTTTGAGCATAGGGCTGAACATTAAGTAGGCTTTATCGGTTCGTTCCCGTTAAAGAACGTCCAGAGTGGAGGGCATTTGCCTTCAATCAGAGTGGAACCGCGCAAATTTAGCGTCTCTGTCATTCCTTACAAGGAATGATGGGGACGTTTTTTCGTTATTCGGTAGCTGGGGAAATAGCGACTGAAAAGGGACCCTCAAACTTTATAGTTGCTTCCTTCGGCAAGTTATCTGTAGGAGAGGGCGGCTGGAGTAATTCCAAAGGGCGCAATGGAGAGCAATATTATTTGCTGGAGAAGCTAGACAGATCAAAATTGAAAAGGGGGAGTTTTTTATGTTTAAAAGAATGAAGGAAGATGTAGAAACGATTTTTGAGAATGATCCAGCGGCGCGCAGTGTGCTGGAAGTTGTATTAACATATTCAGGTTTACATGCTACATGGGCGCATCGTATTGCACACTGGTTCTTTAAAAAGCGCTTTTATTTTATAGCACGTTCGATTTCACAAATAAGCCGCTTCTTTACGGGAATTGAAATTCATCCCGGTGCCAAAATTGGTCGTCGCTTCTTTATAGACCATGGTATGGGGGTTGTGATAGGTGAAACTTGTGAGATTGGTGATAATGTTACACTTTATCAAGGAGTCACACTAGGTGGTACAGGGAAGGAAAAAGGGAAACGTCATCCGACATTACAGGATAATGTGCTAGTGGCAACAGGTGCAAAGGTATTAGGTTCGATTACAATTGGTGAGAATAGTAAAATTGGTGCAGGATCAGTTGTCTTAAAAGAAGTACCGCCAAATGCTACGGTTGTCGGTATCCCTGGTAAAATTGTGATAAAAGATGGCGTTCGTTTAGAGAAAAAACTAGACCATCAAAATATTCCTGACCCTGTAGAGGAACGTTGTCAAGGTTTCGAGAAGCAAATAGCAGCTTTGCAAGAAGAAATCGGACACTTACAAAAGGAGAGAGAAATACAATGAGTATCCAAATTTTCAACTCATTAAAAAGACAAAAAGAAACTTTCGTACCGTTAGAAGAAGGTAAAGTTAAAATGTATGTTTGCGGTCCGACTGTTTATAACTATATTCATATTGGTAATTCCCGTCCGGTCATTGTTTATGATACTGTACGTCGATATTTTCAATACAAAGGTTATGAAGTGAAATTTGTGTCAAATTTCACAGATGTGGATGACAAAATTATTAAAGCTGCCAACGAACTTGGTGAGGAAGTACATGAACTAACAGAACGTTTTATTGCAGCATATTTTGAAGATGTTACAGCATTAGGCTGCAAAAAAGCAGATGTACATCCTCGTGTAACAGAACATATGGATGACATTATTGATTTCATTAAAGTTTTAATCGATAAGGGCTATGCTTATGAGTCAACGGGAGATGTTTATTATCGTACACGTAAATTTGACGGTTACGGTAAGTTATCACATCAATCAGTGGATGATTTAAAGATTGGCGCTCGCATTGAAGCAGGTGAGAAGAAAGATGACGCGTTAGACTTTGCACTATGGAAGGCTGCTAAGCCAGATGAAATTTACTGGGAAAGCCCTTGGGGCAAAGGGCGTCCAGGTTGGCATATAGAGTGCTCGGTGATGGCACGTGAGCATCTAGGTGATACAATTGATATTCATGCAGGTGGTCAAGATTTAACATTCCCACACCATGAAAATGAAATTGCCCAATCAGAAGCACATAATGACAAAACGTTTGCGCGATACTGGATGCATAATGGGTATATTAATATTGATAATGAAAAAATGTCAAAATCTCTTGGCAATTTTGTACTTGTAAACGATATTCGTAAACAGATTGATCCGCAAGTGTTACGTTTCTTTATGCTATCTGTACACTACCGCCATCCTATTAACTTTGCGAAGGATTTAGTTGATGCAGCGGCTACTGGTCTAGAGCGTATACGTACAGCTTACAACAATGTGAAACACCGCTTAACGGCAACTGCTAGTCTTGGTGATAACTCAGTGGAATGGCTAGAAAAAATAGCTGCGCAAAAAGTTCAATTTGAAGAGGCAATGGATGATGATTTTAATACAGCCAATGCGATTTCAGTTTTATTTGAACTAGCACGTATCGCTAATATCTACTTGAATGAAACGAATACTGATGAGAAAGTATTGATAAGTTTTATGGAAACTTTTGAGGGCATAGGTGACGTCTTAGGTATTGAATTTGCAGTAGAATCTGAACTATTAGACGAAGAAATTGAAGCACTTTTACAAGAGCGCGTAGAAGCACGTAAAAACCGAGATTTTGCTCGTTCAGATGAAATCCGTGACCATTTGCAAGCGCAAGGTATCATCTTAGAAGATACTCGCCAAGGAACTAGATGGAAACGAGGGTAAGGACTTGGATAAACTCCGAAATGAAGATGTGAAACAATTGAATGCATTAGCCCTAGCGTATATGGGTGATGCAGTTTTAGAACAGAAAATTCGTGAGCATTTGTTGCGTGCTGGACGTGTAAAACCAAATACGCTTCACAAAGAGGCGACGCACTATGTATCAGCGAAGGCACAGTCTAGTATTGTGCATCGTATGATAGACGAAAACTTTTTATCAGAGCAGGAATTAGCTGTGTTCCGTCGAGGGCGCAATGCTAAATCCGGCTCTGTGCCAAAGAATACGGATGTACAAACATACCGTAATAGCTCAGGCTTTGAGGCCGTGCTCGGTAGTCTATATTTATTAAATGAATTAGAACGCGTTTATGAAATCATTGCATACGCTATTCAAATAATCGAGGAATCAAAAGGAGTGTCAAAATAATGGCAGAACAAAATGGTGAAATTATTGCCGGTAAAAACCCAGTGTTAGAAGCACTTCGTTCAGGCCGCGATATGAATAAGGTATGGATTGCAGAAGGTGTTAAAAAATCAGGAGTAGGCGAACTACTTGATTTAGCACGTGAACGTGGAATCATTGTTCAATTTGTACCGAAAAAAAAGGTAGATCAATTAACAGATGCAAATCACCAAGGAATTGTTGCTTCTGTTGCGGCATATAGTTATGCTGAACTAGACGACTTATTTTTAGCAGCAGAAAAAAAACAAGAAGATCCATTTTTCTTAATCTTAGATGAGTTAGAAGATCCGCATAATTTAGGTTCTATTATGCGAACTGCAGATGCAATTGGTGTACACGGTATCATTATTCCGAAGCGTCGCTCAGTTAGTTTGACTGCTGTCGTAGCCAAAGCTTCAACGGGTGCTATTGAACACGTACCTGTTGTGCGAGTTAGCAACCTAGCACAAACAGTGGATGAGTTAAAAGATCGAGGCGTATGGATTGCAGGGACAGACGCAAAGGGCTCTGTAGATTATCGTAAAATGGATGCGACATTACCTCTTGCTATCATTATTGGTAGTGAAGGGAAAGGAATGGGTCGCCTGTTAAAAGAAAAATGTGACTTTTTATATCATTTGCCAATGATAGGGCATGTCACATCATTAAATGCTTCTGTAGCTGCTGCGCTTTTAATGTACGAAGTGTATCGTAAACGTCAAGAAGCGAATGACTAACGATGAAAAACATTTTGCTTGTCGACGGTTATAATATGATTGGAGCCTGGAAAGAGCTACGTCCTTTACGTGATACAAATTTTGAGGATGCACGCAAGCGCTTGATTGAACTCATGGCTGAATATAAAGCAGCTATGGGATGGCGAGTAATTATCGTGTTTGACGCGCATCTTGTGCCAGGTGTGGAACAATCGTATTTAGAGAACGATGTCGAAATCATTTATACTCGAAAAAATGAAACAGCAGATGAGCGCATTGAAAAGATGACACAGGAATTAAAAGCAAGACATGTACAGATTCACGTAGCAACCTCCGATATGACAGAGCAAAATGTGATTTTTGGTAACGGTGCTCTTCGTAAATCGGCGAGGGAGCTTGAGATTGATATGGGGATTATTCAACATAAAATTTCTCATGATGTAAAACACAAACAAGATAGCAAGCCGCCTTCTCGTATAGAATTAAAGCCAGATGTTGCATTGGCCTTCGAAAAATGGCGTCGCGGTTTAAAATGATTGATTGACGTGTATTTTCCAATTCCGTTATACTGTTCCTAATTATCTGTTGTAGCTGAGGTGATACCATGTTTAAAAATAGTATTGTACAAGTGACACAAGATTTTGAACGATTCAATGACGAAGAACTTATTGAAATGGTGCATCAAGGTAATACAGATGCGTTGGATTTTTTGATTACGAAGTACCGTTTGTTAGTAAGGGCAAAGGCGAGATCTTATTTTTTGATTGGTGCGGATAAGGAAGATATTGTACAAGAAGGCATGATAGGCTTATATAAAGCAATCCGTGATTTTAAAGGGGATAAACTTGCTTCTTTTCGCGCTTTTGCAGAATTGTGTATTACAAGACAGATTATTACGGCGATTAAAACGGCCACAAGACAAAAGCACATTCCGCTCAATTCCTATGTATCTTTGGACAAGCCGATTTTTGATGAAGAATCGGACCGTACCCTGATGGATGTGTTAACAGGTGCTATTATGGATGATCCAGAAGAGTTAATGATTCATAGAGAAGAGTTTGGTTATTTGGAAGAAAAGATGAGTGAGATCTTAAGTGAGTTGGAGCTACAAGTGTTAGCTCTATACTTAGACGGACAATCCTACCATGAAATTTCTGCAAAATTGAATCGCCATGTGAAGTCCATAGACAATGCACTGCAACGAGTAAAGCGAAAATTAGAGCGACATTTAGTTCTTGAGGAAATGTTATAGAGGGTGCGCACCCTTGTTGACATTGACAAATATAGGTGTTAGTCTTTAAAAGACAAAGTGCCGAAAAGGTGATTAAATGGCAAAGAAAGTCGTGCTAAATTGTGATAAATGCGGCTCGAGAAATTACACACTTCCTGCGAAGGAAGGTTCAACTGTACGTCTCGAATTAAAGAAATTTTGCTCGCATTGCAATGAACATACAGTGCATAAACAAACGCTATAAATGATTTATAAATAGACAGATACGATTGATTCGGAGGTTAGGCTAGAATGGGCAAGATTAAAGGATTTTTCAGCGACGTAATGTCGGAAATGCGAAAAACAAGCTGGCCAAAAAGTAAAGAACTGACGAAATATACAGTAGTCGTAATTTCGACTGTAGTAATTATGGCTTTATTTTTTGTGTTAGTAGACTTAGGCATTTCATCATTATTCCGCTGGTACTTAGAGTTATAATTTAGTAAAGAGCATGTTAATACTTTTGAAAATAGCCCGTCCATTACAATAACGGGTTTTTTCGTTTGTTTTATGAAGTGAACAGCAGTAAAATGTTCTCATTATGATAAGTGTGCTACCGGGCAAGAAATGGGGTAGCGTTAGATGACTACGCTAATAGTGTATCTATCATCGAGCTTTCGCTTGCTATTAGCGAAAGCTATATTTTTCTAATGAGGGCATTGTGAAAAGAGTAATAATGCAATTAGCATAAACGATCATTTTCACTTTTATTTGTAAGGGAGGGACGGACGAGTAGTCCTAGTAGTTATGGAGAAAAATTGGTATGTTGTTCATACGTATTCAGGGTATGAGAACCGTGTAAAAGCAAACCTAGAGAAACGTGTTGAAACGATGGGAATGCAAGATAAAATCTTCCGTGTAATCGTTCCTGAACACGAAGAAACAGAAATGAAGGATGGCAAAAAGCGTACAATGATGCGCAAGGTTTTCCCAGGTTACGTCCTAGTAGAATTAATTATGACAGATGATTCTTGGTACGTTGTGCGTAATACGCCAGGCGTAACAGGCTTTATTGGTTCATCAGGTGGCGGTGCAAAACCAACACCTTTATTACCTGAGGAAGCGGATCGACTACTAGAACAAATGGGTATGACTGATAAAGTAGTAGAAGTGGATATTTCTATAGGTGAATCCGTTGAAGTATTAGAAGGACCTTTTGCGCATTTCCAAGGACGTGTTGAAGAAATCGACACAGAAAAAGGAAAAGTAAAAGTAACGGTTGATATGTTTGGCCGCGAAACAATAATGGAACTAGATTTTGAGCAAATTCAAAAATTATAACTACTAAGAAGTTAGTAATGGAAATACTGAAGCTGTGGCGTATGTCGCAGATTTTGTTAATTACTACTTGCTTAAAAAAATTAAAAGTGGTATTATTTCATAGGTCAGACTGTCATACTTTGGTTTGACGTCTGCAATGATAATTTTAATGTTATCGGCAATTAGCTGACAGACAGATATTGAGTGGGAGGGGCAACCCAATTACCACATCACGGACTTAAGGAGGTGTGTCTCGTGGCTAAAAAAGTTATTAAAGTTGTTAAACTTCAAATCCCTGCTGGTAAAGCAAACCCAGCTCCGCCGGTTGGTCCTGCATTAGGTCAAGCGGGTGTGAACATCATGGGATTCTGTAAAGAATTCAATGCGCGTACTGCCGATCAAGCTGGTCTTATTATTCCAGTAGAAATTTCAGTATTCGAAGACCGTTCATTTACTTTCATTACAAAAACTCCACCTGCAGCAGTTTTACTTAAAGTAGCAGCTGGTATCCAATCTGGATCAGGTGAACCAAACCGTAAAAAAGTAGCGACGGTTAAACGTGATAAAGTTCGCGAAATCGCTGAAACTAAAATGCCAGACCTTAACGCTGCTTCAGTAGAAGCTGCAATGTTAATGGTTGAAGGTACTGCACGAAGCATGGGTATTGTTATCGAAGACTAATCCCAGTTACTTGATGATGTATTTGTTTTTGGAAGGTTGCGGAGTTTCTTTGTGAACGCGCAACCTTTATTCGTGGGAGGTAAAATCCGCTATAACCACAATCAAGGAGGAATTATATAATGGCTAAAAAAGGTAAAAAACTGCAAGATGCAGCAAAATTAATCGACCGTAACGCAGTATACGGCGCACAAGAAGCAATTGAACTTGCTCAAAAAACTAGCACAGTAAACTTCGACGCTACTGTAGAAGTTGCTTTCCGTTTAGGAATCGATACTCGTAAAAATGACCAACAAATCCGTGGTGCAGTAGTGCTTCCAAACGGTACTGGTAAAACTCAACGTGTATTAGTATTTGCTAAAGGTGAAAAACTTAAAGAAGCAGAAGCAGCTGGTGCTGACTATGTAGGCGATGCAGAGTACATCCAAAAAATCCAACAAGGTTGGTTTGACTTCGATGTAATCGTAGCAACTCCTGACATGATGGGTGAAGTTGGTAAACTTGGCCGTGTATTAGGACCTAAAGGCTTAATGCCAAACCCTAAAACTGGTACAGTTACTTTCGATGTAACGAAAGCTATTGCTGAGATCAAAGCTGGTAAAGTTGAATACCGTGCTGACAAAGCGGGTATCATCCACGCACCAATCGGGAAAGCTTCTTTCTCTACAGAAAAACTTGTAGAAAACTTCTTAACTGTATTTGACGTTGTTCAAAAAGCGAAACCTGCTGCAGCTAAAGGTACTTACATGAAATCTGTAAATGTTACAACTACAATGGGTCCAGCTGTTAAAATCGACGCTGCTAGCGTAGTAGTAAAATAATATCTTTTATATTTATTCAGCCGTGCTTCTAACTAGTGCGTTTGAATAATATTTGATATAAAAACGGTTGACAGCAATCCGTATCTTTGGTAAGATGGGTGCTGTTGTGAATCATCCATTTGTACCGTAGACAGTAGGAGTGACTTGTCACTTAATGATCCTACCGAGGACATCGGAATTCGGATTCTTATTTTAAAGATGATGACTTTCAGCCTCTGTGTCTATATGACCCAGAGGCTTTTCTTTTGTCGGTATAAATGACCCATTCTAATAGGAGGTGTCATCATGAGCAAAGCAATCGAAAACAAACAATCACAAGTGCAAGAAATCACTGAAAAATTCCAAGGCGCTGCTTCTGTAGTAGTAGTGGATTACCGTGGTCTTAATGTTGCGCAAGTAACTGAGCTTCGTAAACAACTTCGTGAAGCTGGCGTTGAGTTCAAAGTTTACAAAAACACTTTAACTCGTCGTGCTGCTGAAGCTGCTGGCGTTGAAGGAATCAACGAAGTATTAACTGGTCCTAACGCAATCGCGTTCTCAACTGAAGATGTTGTAGCTCCTGCTAAAATCATCAACGATTTCGCTAAGAAAAATGAAGCTTTAGAAATTAAAGCGGGTATCATTGAAGGTACAATCTCTTCTGTTGAAGATGTTAAAGCACTTGCAGAACTTCCATCACGCGAAGGTCTTCTATCAATGCTTTTATCTGTACTTCAAGCTCCAGTGCGCAACTTCGCACTTGCAACAAAAGCTGTTGCAGAACAAAAAGAAGAACAAGGCGCGTAATTCTTTACGTTGCTTAACTTCAGCGGCCTGACCGCAAAAAAATAAAACATTATCCAATTAGGAGGAAATTATAATGAACAAAGAGCAAATCTTAGAAGCTATCAAAGCTATGACAGTTCTTGAATTAAACGATTTAGTAAAAGCTATCGAAGAAGAATTCGGTGTAACAGCTGCTGCTCCAGTAGCAGTAGTTGCTGGCGGTGCTGCTGCAGCTGAAGAAAAAACTGAATTTGACGTAGTATTAGCATCTGCTGGTGCAGAAAAAATCAAAGTAATCAAAGTGGTTCGTGAAATCACTGGTTTAGGTCTTAAAGAAGCTAAAGAAGTTGTAGATAACGCTCCTAAAGCTCTTAAAGAAGGCGTTTCTAAAGATGAAGCTGAACAAATCAAAGCTAAACTTGAAGAAGTTGGCGCATCTGTAGAAGTTAAGTAATCTCGTATTACTTTTATACAAAAAGAAAGCTCGTCATTTGTGGCGAGCTTTTTCTTCATTCTGAGGAGGCATGAAAATGTCAGATCACTATTATACAAATAAACCTCAAACTGAGAGTAAACCTCGTCACTGGACATTTAAGTTACTTGGGCATTCGTTTTCTTTTGAAACGGATGCAGGTGTATTTAGTAAAAGCGAAGTAGATTTTGGATCCCGTGTATTAATAGATACGTTTAAAATGCCTGAAGTTGATGGTGCGATTTTTGATGTGGGTTGTGGATATGGACCGATTGGATTGTCTATTGCCAAAGCAAATCCCCAACGTACTGTTTTTATGATGGATATTAATGAACGTGCAGTTGCACTTTCGCAAAAAAATGCGCAAGTAAACGGAGTTCAAAATGTACGAATATTTGTAAGTGACGGACTATCGATGGTGGATAATGACGCAAAGGCTGCGGCTATTTTAACCAACCCTCCAATTCGTGCAGGAAAAGATACAATTTTCCGTTTTTACGATGGTGCTTACGATAAGCTAGTGACATCTGGAGAGTTGTGGGTAGTGATTCAGAAAAAGCAGGGTGCACCTTCGACGGTAAGTTATTTAGAAGAGAAGTTTTTAGAAGTCGATGTTGTCGAGAAGAAAAAAGGATATTGGATTATACGTGCAAAAAAATAAATGAAATATGTATAAAATATTGACTTGACAAATCGGCTATGATAATATGATACAATGCAAAAATATTATTTTGAGGTCGTGTGCCCTTTTGTATATGATTAGTTTTATATGGGTATACTTGCCAAGATAAGTTTAGTTAACCGAAAATGAGATCTTTTTGAAGACTCGTTTTCTTTTTGTCTTTCGAAATCATACACTATTTGTATGATTTTGCAAAGACCTAATATCGCTTTATTGAGGGGTGAATGAGTTGACAGGTCAACTAGTTCAGTACGGACAACACCGCCAGCGTAGAAGCTTTGCGCGTATTAAAGAGGTGCTTGAGCTTCCAAATCTGATTGAGATTCAAACGGCGTCTTACGAGTGGTTCCTTGAAGAAGGTTTACGTGAAATGTTCCGTGACATTTCGCCGATCGAGGACTTTACAGGTAATCTTTCATTAGAATTCATCGATTATACATTGGGTGATCCTAAGTATGATGTGGATGAGTGTAAAGAGCGAGATGTTACTTACGCAGCTCCATTACGTGTGAAAGTACGTCTTTACAACAAAGAAACAGACGAAGTGAAAGAACAAGATGTATTCATGGGTGACTTCCCATTAATGACTGAAACAGGTACGTTCATCATCAATGGTGCAGAACGTGTTATCGTTTCACAATTAGTTCGATCACCAAGTGTGTATTTTCATGATAAAACTGATAAGAACGGTAAAAAAGGCTTCGGAGCAACGGTTATTCCGAACCGAGGCGCTTGGTTAGAATATGAAACTGACGCAAAAGACGTAGTATATGTGCGCATTGATCGTACGCGTAAGCTACCAGTAACAGTGTTGCTTCGTGCTTTAGGTTTCGGTTCAGATCAAGAAATTATCGATATTATCGGTGACAACGAGTATTTACGTAATACGCTTGAAAAAGATAACTCTGAAAGTACAGAAAAAGCACTTTTAGAAATTTATGAGCGTTTACGTCCTGGTGAGCCACCAACAGTCGAAAGTGCTAAGAGCTTATTATACTCTCGTTTCTTCGATGCAAAACGCTATGATTTAGCGAATGTTGGTCGTTACAAAATGAATAAAAAGCTTCACATTAAAAATCGTTTATTCAACCAAACGATTGCAGAGACGCTTGTAGATCCAGAAACAGGCGAAATTTTAGTAGAAAAAGGTACAGTGCTTGATCGTCGTACATTAGATAAAATCTTACCGTACCTAGAAGATTCTTCAAAAGGTATTGGCTACCGTTCTTTATCACAAGTCGGTGGTGTACTTGAGGATGATGTAACAATCCAATCTATTAAAATTTATGCACCAAAAGATGAAGCACAAAAAGAAATCAATATAATTGGTAATGCGTATATTGATGAAGAAGTGAAAAATATTACACCTGCTGACGTGCTATCTTCAGTAAGTTACTTCTTCAACTTACTTTACCAAGTAGGGGCTACTGATGATATCGACCATTTAGGTAATCGTCGTCTACGCTCTGTTGGTGAGCTATTACAAAACCAATTCCGTATCGGTTTATCTCGTATGGAACGTGTAGTACGTGAGCGTATGTCTATTAACGACACAGCTGCTATCGTACCACAACAATTAATCAACATCCGTCCTGTTATTGCATCGATTAAAGAGTTCTTTGGTAGCTCTCAATTATCTCAATTCATGGACCAAACAAACCCATTAGCAGAGCTAACACATAAACGTCGTCTATCTGCATTAGGACCGGGTGGTTTAACGCGTGAGCGCGCTGGTTTCGAAGTACGTGACGTTCACTACTCTCACTATGGTCGTATGTGTCCAATCGAGACACCAGAGGGTCCAAACATTGGGTTAATCAACTCATTATCTTCATTTGCCAAAGTAAATAAATTTGGATTCATTGAAACACCTTACCGTCGTATTGATCATGAAACTGGTAAAGTAACGGACCAAATCGATTATTTAACAGCGGACGAAGAAGATAACTACTACGTTGCACAAGCAAACTCGTTATTAAATCCAGATGGTACATTTACAAATGACGAAGTAGTAGGTCGTTTCCGTGGGGATAACACTGTATTCAATAAGGCACAAATGGACTACATGGACGTATCTCCTAAACAAGTAGTTTCTGCTGCGACAGCATGTATTCCGTTCTTAGAAAACGATGACTCTAACCGTGCACTTATGGGTGCCAACATGCAACGTCAAGCGGTTCCACTATTAAATCCAGAAGCGCCATTCGTTGGTACTGGTATGGAACACGTAGATGCGCGTGACTCAGGTGCGGCAGTTGTAGCGAAGTATGATGGTATTGTAGAGCATGTTGAAGCCCGTTCAATCCACGTACGTCGCATTGAAACAGTTGACGGTAAAGAAGTTAAAGGCGATTTAACAAAATATAAATTACAAAAATTCATTCGTTCAAACCAAGGTACTTCATATAACCAACGTCCACTTGTAAAAGTTGGCGAACGTGTGAAACCTCGTGATATTTTAGCAGACGGTCCATCGATGGAAAAAGGTGAATTAGCTCTTGGTCGTAACGTTCTTGTTGCATTCATGACATGGAACGGCTTCAACTATGAGGATGCTGTTATCATGAGCGAACGCCTTGTAAAAGACGATGTTTATACTTCAGTTCATATTGAAGAATACGAATCAGAGTCTCGCGATACAAAATTAGGACCTGAAGAAATCACACGTGATATTCCAAACGTTGGGGAAGATGCACTTCGTAATTTAGACGAACGTGGAATCATCCGTATTGGTGCGGAAGTTCGTGACGGTGATATTCTTGTTGGTAAAGTAACGCCTAAAGGGGTTACAGAACTAACTGCTGAAGAGCGTTTATTACATGCAATCTTTGGTGAAAAAGCACGTGAAGTTCGTGATACTTCATTACGCGTACCACATGGTGCGGGCGGTATTATTCTTGACGTGAAAGTATTTAACCGTGAAGATGGCGATGAGTTACCACCAGGTGTTAACCAATTAGTTCGTGCATACATTGTTCAAAAACGTAAAATCCGCGTTGGGGACAAAATGGCCGGACGTCATGGTAACAAAGGGGTTATCTCTCGTATTTTACCGGAAGAGGATATGCCATTTATGCCAGACGGCACTCCTGTAGATATCATGTTAAACCCACTAGGTGTACCTTCTCGTATGAATATCGGACAAGTTTTAGAGCTACACTTAGGTATGGCTTCTCGTTACTTAGGTATCCATATGGCAACACCAGTATTTGATGGTGCCAACGAAGAAGATGTTTGGGAAACGATGGAAGAAGCAGGGATGAACCGTGATGGTAAAACAATCCTGTATGATGGACGTTCTGGTGAGCCATTTGATAACCGTGTATCTGTTGGGATCATGTACATGATCAAACTTGCGCACATGGTTGATGATAAACTTCATGCACGTTCAACTGGTCCTTACTCACTTGTTACACAACAACCACTTGGTGGTAAAGCACAGTTCGGTGGACAACGCTTTGGTGAGATGGAGGTATGGGCACTTGAAGCATATGGTGCTGCGTACACACTTCAAGAAATTTTAACAGTTAAATCCGATGACGTGGTTGGTCGTGTAAAAACTTACGAAGCCATTGTTAAAGGTGAAAGTGTACCAGAGCCGGGTGTTCCTGAATCGTTCAAAGTATTGATCAAAGAACTTCAATCTCTTGGTATGGATGTAAAAATGTTAACAATCAATGATGAAGAAGTAGAGCTTCGCGATTTAGATGAAGAAGAAGATCTTCAACCAGCTGATGCACTTAACATTGCACCACAGCCAGAAAAAGAAGAAGAGCCAGTGGAGTCATTTGAATAATTAACACTATTCAGAGCCGGGCAGGATTTGATGCCCTGTCCGGCTTTTCTTTACTTGTAAAACAATCTATTTTTAATCTTTTGTCAAAGAAGTACATTTTTTGCAAACGATTGTCGAGCTGCGTAAAAGAGTCTTTATAAAGACCTATACTAAAGGGAGGTAGGCTCCTTGATAGACGTTAATGAATTTGAATATATGAAAATTGGTTTAGCTTCTCCTGACAAGATTCGTTCTTGGTCATACGGTGAAGTCAAAAAACCTGAAACAATCAACTACCGAACATTAAAACCAGAAAAAGATGGTTTATTCTGTGAACGTATTTTCGGTCCAACTAAAGACTGGGAATGTCACTGTGGTAAATACAAACGTGTGCGCTACAAAGGCGTAGTTTGTGACCGTTGTGGTGTTGAAGTAACACGTGCAAAAGTTCGTCGTGAACGTATGGGTCACATCGAATTAGCAGCCCCAGTTTCTCACATTTGGTACTTCAAAGGTATTCCAAGCCGTATGGGTCTTATCTTAGATATGTCTCCACGTGCTTTAGAAGAAGTAATTTACTTCGCATCTTATGTTGTAATCGAACCGGGTGCTACTAACTTAGAAAGCAAGCAATTACTTTCTGAAAAAGAGTACCGTGCATACCGCGAAAAATTTGGGAACACATTCGAAGCAGCGATGGGTGCAGAAGCAATCAAAAAGCTTCTTGCTAAAATTGATCTTGAAGATGAAACATATTCTTTAAAAGAAGAGTTGAAATCTGCACAAGGCCAACGTCGTACACGTGCGATTAAACGTCTAGAGGTTGTTGAATCATTCCGTAATTCAGGTAACTCACCTGAATGGATGATTTTAGATGTACTACCTGTTATTCCACCAGAGCTTCGTCCAATGGTGCAATTAGATGGTGGTCGTTTCGCGACATCTGATTTAAATGATCTTTACCGTCGAGTTATCAACCGTAATAACCGTTTAAAACGCTTATTAGACCTTGGTGCACCAAGCATCATCGTTCAAAACGAAAAACGTATGTTACAAGAAGCTGTTGATGCATTAATCGATAATGGCCGCCGTGGTCGTCCGGTAACAGGTCCAGGTAACCGTCCGTTAAAATCACTTTCACACATGTTGAAAGGAAAACAAGGTCGTTTCCGTCAAAACTTACTTGGTAAACGTGTTGACTATTCAGGTCGTTCAGTTATCGTAGTAGGTCCAAACTTAAAAATGTACCAATGTGGTCTACCAAAAGAAATGGCAATTGAGCTATTTAAACCTTTCGTTATGAAAGAGTTAGTAGAACGTGGTCTTGCACATAATATTAAATCTGCTAAACGTAAAATTGAACGTTTAAACAACGATGTATGGGACGTTTTAGAAGACGTTATCCGTGAGCACCCGGTATTACTTAACCGTGCACCGACGCTTCACCGTCTTGGTATCCAAGCATTCGAACCAACATTAGTTGAAGGGCGCGCTATTCGTCTTCACCCATTAGTATGTACAGCTTATAACGCTGACTTTGATGGTGACCAAATGGCGGTTCACGTTCCTTTATCAGCAGAAGCACAAGCAGAAGCTCGTCTTCTAATGCTTGCTGCACAAAACATCCTAAACCCGAAAGACGGTAAACCAGTTGTAACACCGTCTCAAGATATGGTATTAGGTAACTATTATTTAACATTAGAGCGTGAAGATGCTCGTGGTGAAGGTTCCATTTTCTATGGACCAAATGAAGTGCTAATCGCGTATGATACTGGTCATGTTCACTTGCATACACGTATTGCGATAAAAGCAAGTTCACTACACAATCCAACGTTTACTGAAGAGCAAAATAATATGTTCTTAATCACAACTGTTGGTAAAGTAATCTTTAACGAAATCTTGCCTGAATCATTCCCGTTCATTAATGAACCGACTGAATTTAACTTAGAGCAAGAAACACCACAAAAATACTTTGTAAATTTAACAATTGACGAAGAAACTTTAAAAGAACTTGAAGCAGATGCTGCATACAAAGAACTTGATGAAAAAGGCAAAGTAGATGCACAACGTACAGCTGTACTTCGCAAACACTTTGTATCAGTTCCTGTTGTAAACCCATTCCGTAAGAAGTTCTTAGGAAATATCATCGCTGAAGTGTTTAAACGTTTCCACATTACAGAAACATCTAAAATGCTTGACCGTATGAAAAACCTTGGTTTCAAATATTCAACACGTGCTGGTATCACTGTTGGTGTATCTGACATCGTTGTATTACCAGATAAAGGCGAAATCTTAGCAGTAGCACAAGAAAAAGTAGATAAAGTACAGGCGCAATTCCGTCGTGGTTTCATCACTGAAGATGAGCGTTATGATCGCGTTATCTCTAGTTGGAGTGCAGCGAAAGATGAAATTCAATCGAAGCTGATGAAATCGCTTGAGAAAACAAACCCAATCTTCATGATGTCTGACTCAGGTGCCCGTGGTAACGCATCTAACTTTACACAGTTAGCTGGTATGCGTGGTCTGATGGCCAACCCGGCTGGTCGTATCATTGAACTTCCAATCAAATCGTCATTCCGTGAAGGTTTAACGGTATTGGAATACTTCATCTCTACGCATGGTGCTCGTAAAGGTCTTGCCGATACAGCCTTGAAAACGGCCGATTCAGGTTACTTAACTCGTCGTCTTGTAGACGTTGCACAAGATGTTATCGTTCGTGAAGATGACTGTGGAACTGACCGTGGTTTAACAATTGGTGCGTTAATGGAAGGTACAGAGTTAATCGAAGCGTTAGACGAACGTATTGTTGGTCGTCATGCAAAGAAAACTATCTATCATCCAGAAACAGGCGAAGTGATTTTAGCGAAAGATGGTTTAATCGACCAAGATATCGCTCGCGTCATTACTGAATTAGGTATTGAAGAGGTAACAATTCGTTCTGCATTTACATGTAATACAAAACATGGCGTATGTAAAAAATGTTACGGCATGAACTTAGCAACAGGTGAAAAGGTTGAAGTTGGGGAAGCAGTTGGTATTATTGCGGCTCAATCAATCGGTGAACCAGGTACACAGTTAACAATGCGTACTTTCCATACAGGTGGGGTTGCCGGAGATGATATTACACAAGGTCTTCCACGTATCCAAGAGATTTTTGAAGCTCGTAATCCTAAAGGTCAATCAGTTATCACTGATATCGCAGGTACGGTTTCAGACGTCACTGAAATTCGTGAAGGTCTAAAAGAAATTACAATTGAAGGTGAAGTAGAAACACGTAAATACCAAGCACCATACAATGCTCGTCTGAAAGTACAAGAAGGCGACTTCGTAGAACGCGGCCAAGTATTAACAGAAGGTTCTATTGATCCAAAACAATTATTAAAAGTTAAAGACGTTTCAACAGTACAAGAGTATCTGTTAAAAGAAGTACAAAAAGTATACCGTATGCAAGGGGTAGAAATTGGAGACAAACATATCGAAGTAATGGTACGTCAAATGCTTCGTAAAGTACGTGTCATTGAAGCTGGTGATACAGAGTTACTACCAGGTTCATTACTAGATATCCACCAATTCTCAGAAGCAAATGCAGATGCTGTGATGAACGGCAAAAACCCTGCAACTTGCCGTCCTGTAATTTTAGGTATTACAAAAGCTTCTCTTGAAACAGAATCATTCTTATCTGCCGCATCATTCCAAGAAACAACTCGTGTATTAACAGATGCTGCCATTAAAGGTAAGCGTGACGAACTTCTAGGATTAAAAGAGAACGTAATTATTGGTAAACTTGTTCCTGCAGGTACTGGTATGCAACGTTACCGTCAAATCCGTATTGAAAAAGATGAGCTTGATTTAGAAGAAACAGTTTCTGCTGAATAACTAGTAACATGAGCTCCGAAGAGATGGATTGTTGCCATCTCTTCGGACTTTTTAAAGATATTAGTTGACAGTGGGAATAGGTAATGTTAATATATTGAAGGTTGATAGTTAACTGTCTATACTTCGGAGGATATGAAAATGTCTTATGATAAAGTAAGGGCTAGTAAAACAATCATAGGTACAAAGCAAGCAGTAAAAGCAATGCGCGATGGTTCAGTAAAAGAACTTTTTGTGGCACTTGATGCAGACAATTGGGTAACCGATTTGGCCATTACTTTCGCGAGAGAAATCGGTGTGCCAATTATTCTTGTTGAGTCCAAAAAGGAACTGGGCAAGGCCTGTGGAATCCACGTTGGAGCAGCGGTTGTTGCTATTGCTGTAGAGTAGTTTTTGTGTATAAAACACAAAGACTTTGTTTTTACCCAAAAAATGAACCACCTGGATGTGTGGTATTAACAAGGAATAAATGAAGGGAGGAAATACCGATGCCTACAATTAACCAATTAGTACGTAAGCCTCGTCAATCTAAAATCACGAAATCAAAATCACCAGCGTTAAACAAAGGATATAACTCATTTAAAAAATCTTTAACTGATGTTAAATCTCCACAAAAACGCGGTGTTTGTACTCGTGTAGGTACAATGACACCTCGTAAACCAAACTCAGCGTTACGTAAATACGCTCGTGTGCGTTTAACTAACCAAATTGAGGTTACAGCTTATATCCCAGGTGAAGGCCACAACTTACAAGAGCACAGTGTTGTTCTTATCCGTGGCGGACGCGTAAAAGACTTAGCGGGTGTTCGTTACCATATCGTACGTGGAGCTCTTGATACAGCTGGTGTAAACGGTCGTTTACAATCACGTTCTAAATACGGAACAAAACGCCCTAAAGAAAAAAAATAATGTAACACGATAAGTGTTATTAAATATTGAGCCTCATGTAGATGTCACCAATTTCAAATCTTGCTAGCAGAGTTGAAATTCGTGTGGCAACTACGAACAAGGCAAAATTTATAAAATAAATCGATAACTATTCGAAAGGAGGAAAACACATGCCTCGTAAAGGTCCTGTTTCCAAACGTGACGTGTTACCAGATCCAATTTATAGTTCAAAACTAGTAACTCGTTTAATCAATAAAATGATGGTTGATGGTAAAAGAGGTACTTCTCAAAAGATTTTATACGGTGCGTTCGAAATTGTTAAAGAACGTTCTGGTGAAAATCCAATTGAAGTATTCGAAGCTGCTCTAAACAACGTAATGCCAGTTCTTGAAGTACGCGCTCGCCGTGTTGGTGGTTCTAACTACCAAGTACCGGTTGAAGTACGTCCAGAACGTCGTACAACTTTAGGTCTTCGTTACCTAGTTAACTATTCTCGCCTTCGTGGTGAAAAAACTATGGAAGAGCGTTTAGCTAACGAAATCCTAGATGCTTCAAACAACACTGGTGCATCAGTTAAGAAACGTGAAGATATGCACAAAATGGCAGAAGCGAACAAAGCATTCGCTCACTACCGTTGGTAATTTAACCTATGTGTTAGCTAATTGGCTAACACAAGGTCTTTTATACAGTCTTTACCCCAATATGGAAGGAGAAATTTCCTATGAAACGCGAATTCTCACTTGAGAATACTCGTAATATTGGGATCATGGCTCACATTGATGCTGGTAAAACAACAACAACTGAGCGTATCCTTTATTACACTGGTAAGATTCACAAAATCGGTGAAACTCATGAAGGCGCTTCTCAAATGGACTGGATGGAGCAAGAGCAAGAACGTGGTATTACAATCACTTCTGCTGCAACAACAGCCCAATGGGCAGGCCACCGTGTAAACATCATCGATACTCCTGGACACGTAGACTTCACTGTAGAAGTAGAACGTTCATTACGCGTACTTGACGGTGCTGTAACAGTACTAGATGCTCAATCTGGTGTTGAGCCTCAAACTGAAACTGTATGGCGTCAAGCTACAACATACGGTGTTCCACGTATTGTATTCATTAACAAAATGGATAAAACAGGAGCAGATTTCTTATATTCTGTAGGAACTCTACATGATCGTTTACAAGCAAACGCTCACCCTGTCCAATTACCTATCGGAGCTGAAGATCAGTTCTCTGCAATCATTGACTTAGTTGAAATGAAAGCAACTTTCTACGGCGACGAAAAAGGTACTGCAGTAACTGAAGGTGAAATCCCTGAAGAATACCGCGAACAAGCTGAAGAATACCGTGAAAAACTAATCGACGCTGTTGCAAGTGTTGATGAAGAAATCATGGAGAAATATTTAGAAGGCGAAGAAATTACTGTTGCTGAACTTAAAGCGGCTATCCGTCGTGCTACGATCGCAGTAGAATTCTACCCAGTAATCTGTGGTACAGCATTCAAACACAAAGGCGTACGCCCAATGTTAAATGCAGTTATCGATTATTTACCATCTCCAGTTGATGTACCAGCAATCAAAGGTACTTCAGTTGATGGTGACGAAGAGTTAGAACGTAAATCTTCTGATGAAGAGCCATTCTCAGCTCTTGCATTCAAAGTTATGACTGACCCATTCGTAGGTAAATTAACTTTCTTCCGTGTGTACTCTGGAACATTAGATTCAGGTTCATACGTACAAAACTCTTCTAAAGGTAAACGTGAACGTGTAGGTCGTATCCTACAAATGCACGCTAACTCTCGTGAAGAGATTTCTAAAGTATTCGCTGGGGACATCGCAGCAGCAGTAGGTCTTAAAGATACTACTACTGGTGATACTCTATGTGACGAGAAAAACCTAGTTATTCTTGAATCAATGGAATTCCCTGAGCCAGTAATTTCTCTTTCTGTAGAACCAAAATCAAAAGCTGACCAAGATAAAATGGGTCAAGCTTTACAAAAACTTCAAGAAGAGGATCCAACTTTCCGTGCACACACTGACACAGAAACTGGACAAACAATCATCTCAGGTATGGGTGAGCTTCACCTTGATATCTTAGTTGACCGTATGCGCCGTGAATTTAAAGTAGAAGCTAACGTAGGTGCTCCAATGGTATCTTACCGTGAGACATTCCGTGGCTCTGCAAAAGTTCAAGGTAAATTCACTCGCCAATCTGGTGGTCGTGGACAATACGGAGACGTAACGATTGAGTTCTCTCCAAATGAAGAAGGTAAAGGCTTTGAATTCGAAAACGCTATCGTTGGTGGTGTAATACCTCGTGAATACATCCCTGCAGTTGAAGCAGGTCTTCGTGACTCTCTTGACCGCGGTGTAGTAGCTGGTTACCCTCTAATCGACATTAAAGCGAAATTAGTATTCGGTTCTTACCATGACGTTGACTCGAATGAGATGGCGTTCAAAATTGCTGCATCTATGGCTCTTAAAGAAGCATCGAAACAATGTGACGCTGTTATTTTAGAACCAATGATGAAAGTTGAAGTTGTAATTCCAGAAGAGTACCTTGGTGATATCATGGGTAACATTACTTCTCGTCGCGGACGCGTTGAGGGTATGGATGCTCGCGGTAACTCTCAAGTTGTTCGTGCAATGGTTCCGTTAGCGGAAATGTTTGGTTACGCAACAACTCTTCGTTCTGCAACGCAAGGTCGCGGTGTATTCTCAATGACATTTGATCATTATGAAGAAGTACCAAAATCAATCGCTGCTGAAATCATCAAAAAAAATAAAGGTGAATAATTGAATTTTCATCTTGCATAAAGTATAACTAATTTGTAAGCTATGATTGCAGGATAGGGGATGGGCCCGTTCTCTATCAGCATTCATTCTATAAATTTCAAAAAAAACATATAATTTTGAGGAGGCAATCTCTAATGGCTAAAGAAAAATTTGACCGTTCAAAAACGCATGCTAACATTGGTACAATCGGACACGTTGACCATGGTAAAACTACTTTAACTGCTGCAATCGCTACAGTACTTTCTAAAAAAATGGGTGGTACAGCTAAATCTTACGCTGACATCGATAACGCACCTGAAGAAAAAGAACGTGGTATCACAATCAATACTTCTCACGTAGAATACGAAACAGAATCTCGTCACTATGCACACGTTGACTGCCCAGGACACGCTGACTATGTTAAAAACATGATCACTGGTGCTGCACAAATGGACGGCGGTATCTTAGTAGTATCTGCTGCTGATGGCCCAATGCCACAAACTCGTGAACACATCCTTTTATCTCGTCAAGTAGGTGTTCCATACTTAGTAGTATTCATGAACAAATGTGATATGGTTGACGACGAAGAATTATTAGAATTAGTAGAAATGGAAATCCGTGACCTACTATCTGAATATGAATTCCCAGGCGACGATATCCCTGTAATTAAAGGTTCTGCTCTTAAAGCTCTTGAAGGCGAAGCAGAATGGGAAGAAAAAATCGTTGAATTAATGGACGCTGTAGACTCTTACATCCCAACTCCAGAACGTCAAACTGACAAACCATTCATGATGCCTGTTGAGGACGTATTCTCAATCACTGGTCGTGGTACAGTTGCAACTGGCCGTGTTGAACGTGGTCAAGTTAAAGTTGGTGACGTAGTTGAAATCGTAGGTATTACTGAAGAAGCTAAATCTACAACTGTAACTGGCGTTGAAATGTTCCGTAAATTATTAGACTACGCTGAAGCTGGTGACAACATCGGTGCTTTACTTCGTGGTGTAGCTCGTGAAGAAATCCAACGTGGTCAAGTATTAGCTAAACCAGGCTCAATCACTCCACACACAAACTTCAAAGCTGAAGTTTATGTTTTATCTAAAGAAGAGGGTGGCCGTCATACTCCATTCTTCTCTAACTACCGTCCTCAGTTCTACTTCCGTACAACTGACGTAACAGGTATCTGTAACTTACCAGAAGGCGTTGAAATGGTAATGCCTGGTGATAACATCGAAATGACAGTAGAACTTATCGCTCCAATCGCTCTTGAAGAAGGTACTAAATTCTCTATCCGTGAGGGTGGCCGTACTGTAGGCGCTGGCGTAGTTGCTTCTATCCAAAAATAATTTTAGCGCAAGCTAATTTTTCTAAACCAATCTGTAGGGACGCTTACAGATTGGTTTTTTATGTTAAAATTAGATGAGAAAGGGGTGCTTGTGCATGGAAATGAAAGTTTTATTGATAGAAGATGATCCATCAATTTTTGGAATGATTAAACAGCGTTTTGCGCAATGGTCACTGCAAGTTGTAGGTCCAAGAAATTTTCTAAAAGTGATGGATGATTTTATAGAAGAGAAACCGCAACTAGTATTAATTGATATTCAACTACCTGCTTATGATGGTTTTCATTGGTGTCGAGAAATTAGACATATCTCGAAGGTACCAATTCTCTTTCTATCATCACGAGATCACCCTATGGATATGGTGATGGCCATGCAAATGGGTGCTGATGATTTTATACAAAAACCTTTTCATATGGAAGTATTAGTTGCAAAGGTACAGGCCATTTTGCGGCGTACGTATGACTATGTAGAAGAAAAGATGGAAGTCACACGTTTTAATGGTGCTGTTATTGATTATGCAAGAAGCGAGATAATGTTTGAAGGACAATTGGTTTCTTTGACAAAAAATGAACTTTTTATCTTAAGGGTTTTAGTGGAAAAGGCTAATCAAATTGTCTCAAGAGATGATCTAATGAGAAAATTATGGGACGATGAGCGCTTTGTTAATGATAATACATTGTCTGTAAATGTAAATCGTTTACGCACAAAGCTTGAAGATATAGGATTACAGGAAGTCATTTTAACAAAAAAAGGGCTAGGCTATATGGCGTTATCGCAAGGGATGTGATTGTGGGTGCTTCTATTATTCTTAAAAGAGCGACTAACATGGATAGGATTTCATTTATTTATAATAGTTGTTCTGAATGTACTATTTTCTTTAGATGTGGGTTTAATGAGCATTTCCATTACGTATGTTAATATTTGCATGGTAGTTAGCTTTACAGTCTTTTTGCTGTGGCGTTATATTGTTGAAGTAGGTCAATTGAAAGATTTCCTGGGAAATGTGGATGGGCAGTTAGATGACGTTCATAGTAAAAACTTAGACCTATCACCTTTTCAAGATGCTTATTTTGCGAAGATTGAAGATGTATTTTATGTAAAGGATATGGAATTGAACAAGGCGAAAGTTCAGTTACAAGAGTATACAGACGAGCTTTTGGCATGGGTACATGAAGTGAAGGCACCTTTAACATCTATTAACTTAATGTTATCCCAAATAGAGGATTTAGCATTACGTCGCAAACTAGAGCATGAGTGGCTCAGATTGCATTTATTAGTCGATCAGCAGCTGCATCAAACTCGTCTTGCTTCAATTGAAAAAGATAACTATATGACCGAAATGGAGCTGCGTACTGTTGTTTACAAGGAAATCCGTGCAATGCAGCCGTGGTGTTTGGAAAAGGGTATAGGTTTTGATGTAGCAGAACTATCGGAGATGGTAATGACGGATGGTAAATGGTTAGCTTTTATCGTACGGCAAATTCTATCAAATGCTATAAAATACAGTCCTACCAATACTGACATTGTAATCTTTACGGAAGTAGATGTCACTGGCGCAATATTGCTACATATACAAGATGAAGGTATTGGTATTCGAAAAGAGGATTTGCCACGTATCTTTCAAAAGTCGTATACGGGGACTGCTGGTAGGGAGTCGGCACAATCAACAGGTATGGGTTTATACCTAGCACATAATGTTGCACTGAAAATCGGCATTCGTATTAGCGTGCAATCGGAGGCTGGTGAAGGTTCCATTTTCACATTACGTTTCCCCTTGCAAAATGAATATGTCAAACTAACAGGTAGATGACGAAAATGTCACCTACCTTTTTATATTGTCATGTAAAACACACGAAATGATTTCACAGACAGGGTACACTTGGACTATAGAAAGGGGCGCGACTAAGTGGCAGTTTTAATTGGACGTAAAGTTAAAAAAGTTTATGGTAAAAAATCAACGGCTCAGGAAGTATTAAAGGGCATTGATGTAGAAGTTAATAAAGGTGAATTTGTAGGCATTATGGGTCCCTCTGGTTCAGGCAAGACCACATTATTAAATGTTTTGTGTTCGATTGACTTTGCGACTGAGGGCGTTATCGAAATAAATGGTCAAAGTTTACGTGGTATGAAGGAAAAGGCACTGGCTAATTTTCGCCGTGAACAGTTAGGTTTCATTTTCCAAGATTATAATTTACTTGATACTTTAACAGTGAAAGAAAATATTTTATTGCCTTTAGCGATTGGTAAATTACCAAAAGCTGTTGCGGAAAGCCGTGTTAAGGAGCTGACGCATTTATTAGGGATTACAGATATTTTACATAAATATCCGAATGAAATATCAGGAGGCCAAAAGCAACGCACATCTGCTGCGCGTGCCCTTATTACAAATCCATCACTTGTGTTTGCGGATGAACCTACAGGTGCGCTCGATTCCAAATCGGCTACTGCGCTTCTAAAAAACCTACAAAGTATCAATGAAGCAAAAGAGGCGACGATTATGATGGTTACGCACGATGCAGTGGCAGCAAGCTTCTGTACACGTGTTTTGTTTTTAAAGGATGGACTCATTTATAGTGAGCTATATAAAGGTGATAAGACAAGACAGGCATTTTTCCAGGAAATTATGCATACGCAAAGTGTGCTAGGTGGTGACGGTTATGAGTCTTAGTAAACTCGTGTTCCGCAGTATGAAGAAAAATATGAAGCATTATTACTTATATTTCTTCGCACTTATTTTTAGTGTCACACTCTATTTTTCTTTTGTGACATTGCAGAATAATGCTGAAGTGCTAGCTACTGTACAGAAGAGTGGTACAGCAACTGCAGGTTTTGAAGCTGCGACATATATCTTGTACTTTATCATTTTGTTCTTCGTGTTGTATGCTAACCATTTATTTATGAAGCGTCGCAGTAAGGAAGTTGGTTTGTATCAGTTAATAGGAATGACAAAGGGTCTTATTGTACGCTTGTTGGCGGTAGAAAATATTTTATTATTTGTTGGAGCTGTTATTCTAGGCATGACAGCAGGCTTTTTTAGCTCACGTTTCTTCGCGATGGTTTTACTTCGTGTACTAGAAAAAGAAGCACTTGTGACAATGACGTTCAGTACACAGGCTTTACAGCAGTCTATTGTAGTATTCGCGATTCTCTTGGTAATAGTGCTAGCGCAGATGGCATGGATGATTCAACGTGTATCTTTGCTATCGTTATTTAGTGCTTCTAAGCAGGCAGACGAGCGTGTAAAACGTTTCAGTCCACTACAAATGATGATTGGCTTCTTAGGGCTTGTATTAATTGCATATGGATACTATGCATCAACGAAACTATTCGATATTGAGTCCACTGGCAATCTGTTTGTCAATATGATAATTATTTTAGCGTCAACAATTGGTGGGACATTCCTTGTATTCCGCTTTTCAGTTGCGTTTATTATGAATTCAGTTCGCTTAAAGAAAAATGGGCATTTATCTGTGCATGATGTATTAGCATTAACACCGATTATGCACCGTATGAAAAGTAACGCAAAATCATTGACGCTTATTACTGTTTTAACGGGTGTATCACTTGGGGTTACAACATTATCTTATATTGCATATTATTCTTCTGAAGCATCGGCATACAGCCAAGTACCAGGAGATTATATATTACTTGAAGATAACGGGCAGGAATTCTTACAGACGCTAAAGCAAAATAACATTGCCTATAACAAGGTTGATTACAGATTACAGGCCGTAACAGCTTCAGTAGCGCAATTATTACCGAAGGATCAAAAAGATAGTCCCTTTTATAATATGAAAGGTACTATTTATACCGTTCCACTTTCTGATTATCGACAAAGTGTGCCCGAAGCTTCAATGTCAGGAAATGATGTCATCTTAACAAATTATGGTGGTTACATGGCTGAAATGTTCCCGTTGGAAAAGGATCATGATATGGTCGTAACTGTGGGCGAACATGAGGAAACATTTCATGTCATAGATGTGCAAGATAAAAGTATTATCAGTGGCATTGTGACTGCTGGTGGAGGTGGACCAATCTTTGTAGTAACAGACAAATTGTTTGAAAAGCTAGCTAAGTATTCAAATGAATCACAGTGGCATAAACAAACTTCCATTACATTAAAATCAAAAGAAGATTTAGCTTTAGCTGAAAAACTATATAGACAATCGGGTGCAGGTGTTATCTCTTCTATAGATAGTGAAGGCGAAACAAAAAGCTACAAGCAAGCCTCTTTTGAGGGTAAGCGCAAAGAGAATATCGAAACCTTGGGAATAACGATATTCACGACGGCTTTCTTAGGCTTAGCCTTTTTAATGACAACAGGAAGTATTTTGTACTTTAAACAAATGTCCGAAGCTGAAGAGGAACGAGGTTCATATACAATTTTAAGAAAGATTGGTTTTGCAGAGCGAGATATTATGAAAGGAATCTATATGAAGCAAGCCTTTAACTTTGGTGTACCTTTGCTCATTGGATTACTTCATAGTTACTTTGCAGTTAAATCGGGTTGGTTTTTATTCGGCACAGAGCTAACGACGCCTCTGTGGATAGCTATGATTTGCTATATAGCACTATACGCTATTTTTGCAGTACTCTCTGTCGGCTATTATAAAAAAGTTATCCGAGAGTCTTTGTAAACAATAATTATATGAAGAAAGTCAAAAAACAGTATGGCAAGCAGATGAATGCTCCATACTGTTTTTTATTGTTGCCCAGGTAAAACACTGGCTCAACTGGACTGAATATTGATATGCCAGACAACTATATATCAAATGGGTGAGAGACTATGCTTGTCCTTATGAATTTTAGAAAAGCACGGTTAAGTATTTGAGAATTGACGGTGACTATGTTAATTGTGTGAAATGTCCGAAAACGTTGTGGTATAGCCTTTTGTGTTGCAATGTTCGTAGAAATTATATATACTAGTAAACGGCTTAAATAAGCGAGAAATATTAGTAGTTAAGAATATCTACAACATTTAAAAGAATTTAGCGAAAAGACTTGCTTATTCTTTTTTTATTGTATATAATGTTGAATGTTGGTCTTTGACTGCGATGAAACGAGAGGTTGCCGACACACCCGGCCGCTTTGCCATGGCGGTGTGTGGGAGAATTTTCGTGGAGAATGTCTAGAAAATAGGCGAGAAGGAGGGAAAATAATGGCAAAACAAAAGATTCGTATTCGTTTAAAAGCGTATGATCACCGTATTTTAGATCAGTCTGCTGAGAAAATTGTGGAAACTGCAAAACGTTCAGGTGCAAGTGTATCAGGTCCGATTCCACTTCCAACTGAGAAGTCTGTGTACACAATTCTTCGTGCTGTTCACAAGTACAAAGATTCTCGTGAGCAATTCGAAATGCGTACGCATAAACGTCTGATCGATATCGTTAACCCAACACCACAAACTGTTGATGCGTTAATGAAACTTGATTTACCATCTGGCGTTGATATCGAAATCAAACTTTAATGGTAAAAACAATATAACATTTTAAAACTTACAGGAGGTGTGACGAATGGCTAAAGGAATCTTAGGTAGAAAAATTGGTATGACTCAAGTTTTCGCTGAAAACGGCGATTTAATCCCGGTAACAGTTATCGAAGCTGCTCCAAACGTAGTTCTTCAAAAGAAAACTGTTGATACAGATGGCTACGAAGCAATCCAAGTTGGTTTCGAAGATAAGCGTGTTAAGCTTTCTAACAAACCAGAACAAGGTCACGTAGCAAAAGCGAATACTGCTCCTAAGCGCTTCATTCGTGAATTCCGCAACGTGAACGTTGAAGAATACGAAGTTGGTCAAGAAGTCAAAGTAGAAATTTTCGCAGAAGGCGATGTAATTGATGTAACAGGTGTTACTAAAGGTAAAGGTTTCCAAGGTGTTATCAAACGCCACGGACAATCTCGTGGTCCTATGGCCCACGGTTCTCGTTACCACCGTCGTCCTGGTTCAATGGGTCCAGTTGCTCCGAACCGCGTATTTAAACAAAAGAAATTACCTGGTCAAATGGGTGGCACTGTAGTTACAATCCAAAACTTAGAAATCGTGAAAGTTGATGCGGAACGTAACTTACTACTTGTTAAAGGTAATGTTCCTGGTTCTAAAAAAGCTCTAGTTACAGTTAAAACTGCAATTAAAGCTAACTAATCACTTCGAGAAAGGAGGAAACAGGAATGACAAAAGTATCTGTACTTAGTCAAACAGGTGCTTCAGTTGGTGAAATCGAGTTAAACGAAGCGATCTTCGGAATCGAGCCAAATGAAGCAGTATTATTCGACGCAGTAGTTGCACAACGCGCTTCTCTACGTCAAGGTAATCATAAGGTTAAAAACCGTTCTGAAGTTGCTGGTGGTGGTCGTAAACCATGGCGTCAAAAAGGAACTGGTCGTGCTCGTCAAGGTTCTATCCGTTCTCCACAATGGCGCGGTGGTGGTATCGTATTCGGTCCAACTCCACGTAGCTACTCTTATAAATTACCTAAAAAAGTTCGTCGTTTAGCTCTTAAATCAGCTTTATCAGCTAAAGTAGTAGAACAAAACTTCTTAGTTCTTGATGCTCTTACTCTAGCAGCACCAAAAACAAAAGAATTCACAAAAATCCTTAAAGATCTTTCTTTAGAGAAAAAATCTTTATTCGTTACTGCTGACCTAGATGAAAACGTAGCATTATCTGCTCGTAACATCCCTGGTGTAACAGTTTTAACTGCAAACGGAATCAACGTTCTTGATCTTTTAGGTCATGAAAAAGTTGTATTCACTAAAGCTGCAGTAGAAAAAGTTGAGGAGGTGCTTGGATAATGGAAGCACGTGATATTTTAAAACGTCCGGTCATTACTGAGCGTTCTTCAGAACTTATGGCAGAGAAAAAGTATACTTTCGAAGTAGACACTCGCGCTAACAAAACTCAAGTAAAAGACGCTGTAGAAGAAATCTTTGGTGTAGAAGTTGAGAAAGTAAACGTTCTTAACTACAAAGGTAAATTCAAACGCGTTGGCCGTTACGGTGGTTACACTAACAAACGTCGTAAAGCGATTGTTAAATTAACTGCGGACAGCAAAGACATCGAATTATTCGAAATGTAATCCTTTAGGGATTTATGATTTGAACAATCAAGAAGGAGGGAAAACACATGGCGATTAAAAAGTATAAACCTACCTCTAATGGTCGTCGTAATATGACGTCATTAGACTTTGCGGAAATTACAACTAACAAGCCTGAGAAATCATTGCTTGAACCAACAAAACGCAAAGCTGGTCGTAACAACCAAGGTAAAATCACTGTTCGTCATCATGGTGGTGGTCATAAGAAGCAATACCGTGTCATCGATTTCAAACGAATTAAAGATGGCATTCCGGCAAAAGTTGCTACTATCGAATATGATCCAAACCGTTCTGCGAATATCGCATTAATCAACTACGCTGATGGAGCAAAAGCTTACATCTTAGCACCAAAAGGTCTAGAGGTTGGTCAAACAATCGTATCTGGTCCAGATGCTGATATTAAAGCAGGTAATGCATTACCATTAGCAAACATTCCAATGGGTACTACAATCCATAACATCGAGTTAAAACCTGGTAAAGGTGGCCAATTAGTACGTTCAGCTGGTACTTCAGCTCAAGTACTTGGTCGTGAAGATAAATACGTTATCGTACGTCTTCAATCAGGTGAAGTACGTTTAGTTCTTGCTACTTGCCGCGCTACAATCGGTCAAGTTGGTAACGAACAACACGAACTTGTAAACATCGGTAAAGCTGGTCGTAGCCGTTGGTTAGGTAAACGCCCAGTAGTTCGTGGTTCTGTAATGAACCCTAACGATCACCCACACGGTGGTGGTGAAGGACGTTCTCCAATCGGACGTAAATCACCAATGACTCCTTGGGGTAAACCAGCTCTTGGTTACAAAACTCGCAAGAAGAAAAACAAATCGGATAAATTTATCATCCGTAGTCGTAAAAAATAAAGTGGTTAAACTACGGTTCTATGTGAGAGCCGTGGTGGAATCACAGAGGGAGGTTCCTACATGGGTCGCAGCTTGAAAAAAGGACCTTTTGTCGATGACCACTTAATGAAAAAAGTGGAAGCACAAGAGGCTTCTGAGAAAAAACAAGTTATTAAAACTTGGTCTCGCCGTTCTACAATTTTCCCGACTTTCATCGGTTTAACGATTGCTGTATATGATGGACGTAAACATGTTCCTGTATACGTTACTGAAGATATGGTAGGCCACAAACTTGGTGAGTTCGCGCCGACACGTACTTACAAAGGTCACGGTGCAGACGACAAGAAAACAAGACGCTAATTTTGAGAGGAGGTAAATCCTAATGACACAAGCTAAAGCTATCGCTCGCACAGTACGCATTGCCCCTCGTAAAGTACGTCTAGTTGTAGACTTAATCCGAGGTAAGCAAGTTGGTGAAGCAGTTGCAATTTTACGTCATACTCCAAAAGCGGCGTCTCCAGTCGTTGAGAAAGTATTAAAATCTGCAGTTGCTAACGCTGAGCACAACTACGATCTTGACATCAACTCTTTAGTAGTTTCTGAAGTATTTGTTGATGAAGGTCCAACATTAAAACGTTTCCGTCCACGTGCACAAGGACGTGCAAGCGCAATTAACAAACGCACAAGCCACATTACTCTAGTGGTATCTGAGAAGAAGGAGGGTTAATCCGTGGGTCAAAAAGTACATCCAATAGGACTGCGCGTTGGTATTATTCGTGACTGGGAGTCAAAATGGTACGCTGAAAAAGACTATGCAACTCTACTTCACGAAGACATCAAAGTGCGTAAATATATTGAAACGGCTCTTAAAGACGCATCAGTTTCTAAAGTTGAAATTGAACGTGCTACAAACCGTGTAAACATTACAATTCACACTGCGAAACCAGGTATGGTAATCGGTAAAGGTGGTACTGAAGTTGAAAACCTTCGTAAATACCTTGGCGATTTAACTGGTAAACGTGTACACATCAACATCATCGAAATCAAACGTGCTGATCTTGACGCTCGTCTAGTAGCTGAAAACATCGCTCGTCAATTAGAAAACCGTGTATCATTCCGTCGTGCGCAAAAGCAAGCGATCCAACGTACAATCCGTGCTGGTGCAAAAGGAATTAAAACACAAGTATCTGGTCGTTTAGGTGGCGCTGATATCGCGCGTGCCGAACACTATAGTGAAGGAACTGTTCCACTTCATACTCTACGTGCTGACATCGACTATGCACACGCAGAAGCTGACACTACTTACGGTAAATTAGGCGTTAAAGTATGGATCTACCGTGGTGAAGTTCTTCCTACGAAGAAATCTGTGGAAGGAGGCAAATAATATGTTATTGCCTAAACGCGTAAAATACCGTCGTGAACACCGCGGAAACATGCGTGGCGAAGCGAAAGGCGGTAAAGAAGTATCATTCGGCGAGTGGGGCTTACAAGCTCAAACTGCTAGCTGGATTACAAACCGTCAAATCGAATCTGCTCGTATCGCGATGACTCGTTACATGAAACGTGGCGGTAAAGTTTGGATTAAAATCTTCCCACATAAACCTTACACGAAAAAACCTCTAGAAGTCCGCATGGGTTCTGGTAAAGGTTCTCCTGAAGGTTGGGTAGCAGTAGTAAAACCAGGAAAAGTAATGTTCGAAATTGCTGGTGTATCTGAAGAGGTAGCACGCGAAGCACTTCGTTTAGCATCACATAAGCTTCCTGTTAAATGTAAGATCGTAAAACGTCAAGAAACTGGTGGTGAATCTAATGAAAGCTAATGAAATCCGTGACCTTGCCACTTCTGAAATTGAATTAAAAGTGAAATCACTGAAAGAAGAGCTTTTCAACCTTCGCTTCCAATTGGCGACTGGTCAATTAGAAAACACAGCTCGTATTCGCGAAGTGCGTAAAGCAATCGCGCGTATGAAAACTGTTATTCGTGAAAGAGAAATCAGTGAAAATAACTGATAAAGGAGGTTTTCAAGTATGACTGAGCGTAATCAACGCAAAGTTTACACGGGCCGCGTTGTTTCAGATAAAATGGACAAAACTATTACTGTTTTAGTTGAAACTCACAAAAAGCACAAGCTTTACGGTAAACGTGTAAAATACTCTAAAAAGTTTAAGGCTCATGATGAGCAAAACCAAGCGAAAATCGGTGATATCGTACGTATCATGGAAACTCGCCCGCTATCAGCTACTAAACGATTCCGTCTAGTTGAAGTTGTAGAAAAAGCGGTTATTATTTAATAACTATTTCGGAACAACCAATTTCCGAAGGGAGGTAACCTAAGTGATCCAACAAGAAAGTCGTATGAAAGTTGCTGACAACTCAGGTGCACGTGAAGTTCTTACAATTAAAGTGCTTGGTGGCTCTGGCCGTAAAACTGCTAACATCGGTGATATCGTTGTATGTACAGTTAAGAAAGCAACACCAGGTGGCGTTGTCAAGAAGGGTGACGTTGTTAAAGCTGTTATCGTTCGTACTAAATCAGGCGTTCGTCGTAAAGACGGTACGTACATCAAATTTGATGAAAATGCTTGTGTAATTATTCGTGATGACAAATCACCACGCGGAACTCGTATTTTCGGACCTGTTGCACGTGAATTACGTGACAGCAACTTCATGAAAATCGTTTCTCTAGCTCCAGAAGTTCTTTAATTTCATGACAGTGCCAATCAAGGAGGTGCGACAGCATGCATGTAAAAAAAGGTGACAAGGTTAAGGTTATCACTGGTAAAGACAAAGGCAAAGAAGGAGTAATCCTTGCTTCTTTCCCTAAACAAGATCGCGTTCTTGTTGAAGGTGTTAATATCGTGAAAAAACACGTTAAACCTAACCAATTGAATCCACAAGGTGGGATTGTAAGCCAAGAGGCTGCAATTCACGTTTCGAACGTAATGCTAATCGATCCTAAATCTGGCGAGCCGACTCGTGTAGGTTATAAAATCGAAAACGGTAAAAAAGTTCGTGTTGCAAAAAAATCAGGTGCAGTAATCGACTAATTAGTAAATAAAAGAAGGGAGGTACACACATGAGCCGCCTAAAAGAAAAATATTTAAATGAAGTTTCACCTGCTCTTATGAGCAAGTTTGGATATAAATCAGTTATGCAATTGCCGAAAGTTGACAAAATCGTTATCAACATGGGTGTTGGTGATGCTGTTCAAAACTCTAAAGCATTAGATGCAGCTGTAGAAGAATTAACAATTATCACTGGTCAAAAACCAGTTGTAACTAAAGCGAAAAAATCGATCGCTGGTTTCCGTTTACGTGAAGGTATGCCTATCGGTGCTAAAGTTACATTACGCGGTGAGCGTATGTATGAATTCTTGGACAAATTAATTTCAATTTCACTTCCTCGTGTACGTGACTTCCGTGGTGTTTCTAAAAAAGCATTCGATGGTCGCGGTAACTACACTCTAGGTGTTAAAGAGCAATTAATTTTCCCAGAAATCGATTACGATAAAGTTTCAAAAGTACGCGGTATGGACATCGTGATCGTAACGACAGCGAACTCTGACGAAGAAGCTCGCGAGTTATTGACACAATTCGGTATGCCGTTCCAAAAGTAATTAAACAAGGAGGGCGAAAACGTGGCTAAAAAATCTATGATCGTTAAACAACAACGTAAGCAAAAGTTTAAAGTGCAAGAATATACACGTTGTGAACGCTGTGGCCGTCCACACTCTGTATATCGCAAATTTAAACTTTGCCGTATTTGTTTCCGAGAACTTGCATATAAGGGACAAATTCCTGGCGTGAAAAAAGCCAGCTGGTAATCCCCTAATTTGGGAAGGAGGTAAATGTAATGACAATGACTGATCCGATTGCAGATATGCTTACTCGCATTCGTAATGCGAACATGGTTCGTCACGAGAAGTTAGAAGTACCGGCTTCCAACGTGAAAAAAGAAATCGCTGAAATTTTAAAGCGTGAAGGTTTCGTACGTGACGTAGAATACGTGGAAGACAACAAGCAAGGTATTATCCGTATCTTCTTAAAATACGGTAAAGATAACGAGCGTGTTATCACTGGCTTAAAACGTATTTCTAAACCTGGTCTACGTGTATATGCTAAAACAAATGAAGTTCCTAAAGTACTGAACGGTCTTGGTATCGCTTTAGTGTCAACTTCACAAGGTTTATTAACAGATAAAGAAGCTCGCGCTAAACAAGTTGGCGGCGAAGTTCTAGCATACGTTTGGTAATTAGCAATAAATGAATGGAGGTGCAACTAAATGTCTCGTGTAGGTAAAAAAATTATCGAGGTACCAGCTAACGTAACTGTTACTGTTGCAGCTGACAACACTGTTACTGTTAAAGGTCCTAAAGGCGAACTTGTTCGTTCTTTCCACCAAGATATGAAAATTGAGCAAGAAGGTAATGCGATCTCTGTATCTCGTCCTTCTGACTCAAAAGAACACCGCACAAACCACGGTACAACTCGTGCGCTTTTAGCGAACATGGTTACTGGTGTTTCTGCAGGTTTCGAAAAATCATTAGAACTAATCGGTGTCGGTTACCGTGCGCAATTACAAGGAAAAAAACTTGTTCTTAACGTAGGTTACTCTCACCCAGTTGAGTTCACGCCTGAAGATGGTCTAGAAGTAGAAGTTCCTTCTAATACTAAAATCATCGTTAAAGGTATTAGCAAAGAACGCGTTGGCGCTCTTGCATCTAACATCCGTGACGTTCGTCCACCAGAGCCGTACAAAGGTAAAGGTATCCGTTACGAAGGCGAATACGTTCGTCGTAAAGAAGGTAAAACAGGTAAATAATGCTGCGTAAGCATTAGAAAGGAGTGACCCTTGTGATTACGAAACAGGATAAAAATCAAGTTCGTAAAAAACGTCATGCGCGAGTTCGTTCTAAAATTTCGGGTACAGCTGAGCGTCCACGCTTAAACGTATTCCGTTCTAACAAGAACATCTACGCTCAACTTATCGATGACGTAGCAGGCGTAACTATTGTTAGCGCATCTTCTCAAGAAAATGGTTTTGAAGGTGCTGGTAGCAACGTTGAAGCTGCATCAAAAATCGGTGAAACAATCGCGAAACGCGCTGCGGAAAAAAATATTACTGCTATAGTTTTTGACCGTGGTGGTTACTTATATCATGGACGTGTGAAAGCTTTAGCTGAAGCTGCACGTGAGAACGGTTTAGAATTTTAATAAGAAGGAGGGACACATTTCATGAGTCGAATTGACGCAAACAAACTTGGAGAACTTGAAGAACGCGTAGTTACTATTAACCGTGTTGCTAAAGTTGTTAAAGGTGGACGTCGCTTCCGCTTCACAGCACTAGTTGTTGTTGGCGATAGAAACGGTCATGTAGGTTTTGGTACTGGTAAAGCTCAAGAGGTTCCAGATGCTATCCGTAAAGCTGTTGAAGATGCGAAGAAAAACTTAGTAGAAGTGCCACGTGTTGGTGGAACAACTCCACACTTAGTGCTTGGTCGCTTCGGTGCAGGAGAAATCCTAATCAAACCTGCTGCTCCTGGTACAGGGGTTATCGCTGGTGGTCCAGTACGTGCCGTACTAGAACTAGCTGGTATTACTGATATTCTTTCAAAATCACTTGGATCAAACACACCAATCAATATGGTTCGTGCTACTGTTCAAGGTTTAACTGAATTAAAACGCGTAGAGGACGTAGCGAAATTACGTGGTAAATCAGTGGAAGAAATATTAGGATAAGGGGGGAATAATAATGGCTAATAAATTAGAAATCACCCTTACAAAATCTGTGATTGGTTCAAAACCAGCACAACGCAAAACTATTGAAGCTTTAGGTTTACGTAAATTAAACCAAACTGTAGAGAAAGCTGATAATGCAGCAACTCGCGGTATGCTTGATGTAGTAGCTCACTTAGTTACTGTAAAAGAAAACTAATTTTTAATTAACGAACAAGGAGGTGCCATCCAATATGAAACTTCATGAGTTAAAACCAGCAGAAGGTTCCCGTAAAGTACGTAACCGCGTAGGTCGCGGTATCGGTTCTGGTAACGGTAAAACTGCAGGTAGAGGTCATAAAGGTCAAAACTCTCGTTCTGGCGGCGGTGTACGCCCAGGATTCGAAGGTGGTCAAAACCCTTTATTCCGTCGTTTACCGAAACGCGGCTTTACTAACATTAACCGTAAAGAGTACGCGATCGTTAATCTTGACACATTAAACCGTTTCGAAGATGGTGCAGAAGTAACAACTGCATTATTACTTGAAACAGGTCTAGTGAGCAATGAAAAAGCTGGAATTAAAGTTCTTGGAAACGGAACTCTTAACAAAAAGCTTACAGTAAAAGCTCATAAATTCTCAGCTTCGGCTAAAGAAGCAATTGAAAATGCCGGCGGAACTACTGAGGTGATTTAATGTTTCAGACAATCTCTAACTTTATGCGTGTTCGAGATATAAGAAATAAAATCATTTTCACTCTTTTAATGTTAATCGTTTTCCGTATTGGTACATTTATACCAGTACCGAACGTTGACGCTAATGTATTAAAGGCAACTGATGAGTTTAACCTCGTTGGTTTCCTCAATACTTTTGGCGGTGGTGCACTGAGTAACTTCTCTATCTTTGCGATGGGAATTATGCCTTACATCACAGCCTCAATCATTGTTCAGCTTTTGCAAATGGACGTAGTACCGAAATTTGCTGAGTGGGCAAAGCAAGGTGAAGTCGGAAGACGTAAACTTGCACAATTTACTCGTTACTTTACTATTA
The DNA here is from genome assembly GCF_003049575.1 of Lysinibacillus parviboronicapiens. Classification (GTDB taxonomy): domain Bacteria; phylum Bacillota; class Bacilli; order Bacillales_A; family Planococcaceae; genus Lysinibacillus; species Lysinibacillus parviboronicapiens. Next base: position 86,938 of record NZ_PYWI01000016.1, read on the forward strand.
TTCTTGCTTTTATCCAATCATTCGCGATGTCATTTGGTTTTAATAAAATGTATGGTGGATCTTTGATTAAAGAAGAAGGAATTTTAACATATGTTACAATTTCTATTGTATTAACGGCGGGTACAGCATTCCTTGTATGGCTTGCTGAACAAATTACTGCTCATGGTGTTGGTAATGGTATTTCCGTTGTTATCTTCGCAGGTATCGTTGCCGCATTACCTACAGCAGCAAACCAAATTTACGCACAACAAATCGAGGATGCAGGTGATGAACTGTTTGTTAACATCATTGTCCTTGCATTACTTGCTTTAATCTTACTTGCTATTGTAGTTGGTGTTATCTATGTGCAACAAGCACTACGTAAAATTCCAATTCAATATGCTAAACGAGTTACTGGACGTAACCAACAAACAGGTGGTCAACAAACGCACTTACCGTTAAAAGTAAATGCTGCAGGGGTTATTCCGGTAATCTTCTCAGTCGCGTTCATTGTGACACCTCGAACACTAGCTACGTTCTTTGGTCAGAATAATGTAACGTCTTTCATTGAAAACACGTTTGATTATACTAAACCTGTTGGAATGATTATTTACATTGCACTGATCGTCGCGTTCACATATTTCTATGCGTTCGTACAAGTGAACCCAGAGAATGTGGCAGACAACTTGAAAAAACAGGGTGCTTACATTCCAGGTATTCGCCCGGGTGAAAACACTCAAACGTATTTAACAAGCGTGTTATATCGTTTGACATTTGTCGGAGCGATTTTCTTGACTGTTATTGCTGTAATGCCGATTTTATTCATTAATTTGATGAAATTACCTGCCTCGGTGCAGATCGGTGGTACTAGTATTATTATCGTAGTCGGCGTAGCGCTAGAAACGATGAAACAGCTAGAGTCTCAACTTGTTAAACGTCACTACAAAGGCTTTATGAAATAATGTTGGTTTTTAGGGAACGCTCGCTCGTTTCCTGAAATCAGCAAACTTTGTGGGAGGAATATTTCCGTATGAATATCATTTTAATGGGTTTGCCAGGTGCTGGTAAAGGTACACAGGCAGATAAAATTGTTGAGAAGTACGCGATTCCTCATATTTCTACAGGCGATATGTTCCGTGCCGCTATTAAAGACGGTACAGAACTAGGCTTACAGGCTAAATCGTTTATGGATCAAGGTGCTCTAGTACCTGATGAAGTGACGATTGGTATTGTTCGTGAGCGACTTGCAAAACCTGATTGTGAAAAGGGATTCTTATTAGACGGTTTCCCGCGTACTGTTCCTCAAGCTGAAGCTTTAGATGGCATTCTTGCTGATCTTGGCAAAGCGATTGAGCATACGTTAAACATCCAAGTTGAAAAAGAAGAGCTAATTGCTCGTTTAACAGGTCGTCGTATTTGTAAAACTTGCGGAACTTCTTATCACCTAGTTTTCAATCCTCCTGCTGAGGAAGGAAAATGTGATAAAGATGGTGGCGAGCTTTATACACGTGCGGATGATAATCCTGAAACGGTTACAAACCGTCTGGAAGTAAATATGAATCAAGCACAACCTTTACTTGACTTCTATAAAGCTAAAGGTGTGTTAACTAATATAGATGGACAGCAAGATATTAATAAAGTGTTTGCTGATCTTGATGCTCTATTACAGAGCAGCCGCAGCTGATACCCGGCTCCGGGCGCAGAGTACTGCTTCCGCGGGAGGCATGCGGAAGCAACAACGAAACATAATTTTTTTGAGAGTTGCAAAAGCATATTGTGCCCGGTATATATTTCTTTTAAAAAGTGCAACATTACTTTTGAGAGAGTATAATGGGTTTCGTGGAAGCATCTGTGTAACGGGTATGAATATCTCATCCAAGACATTCCGGTATTCGTGTAAACATGGGAGATTCAGTGCCCTTACTGGTCCTGTCTATTCCGTGGATTGTGTGAAGCGAAACCAGACGAGCGTCTTTCTAACATCTCTCATACAATCCAAACATATGTTGAAACGAGGTTGCTTCTATAGTTGCAGCAGATATATCCGTTTGATGTAACGATGAGAACTTTAATTTGCATATAGAGAGGAGACAGAGTAGATGGCGAAAGATGATGTAATTGAAGTCGAAGGGACAGTTGTTGAGACTTTGCCAAACGCGATGTTTAAGGTAGAATTAGAAAATGGACATGTGATTTTAGCACACGTATCTGGTAAGATTCGTATGCACTTTATCCGCATTCTACCTGGAGATAAGGTTACTATTGAGTTATCTCCTTATGATTTAACTCGCGGTCGTATCACATACCGTTTTAAATAATCTTTTGCGCTCCGGACTACTAAGGAGGTTAGGTTAGATGAAAGTGAGACCATCTGTGAAACCGATCTGCGAAAAATGTAAAGTAATTCGCCGACGCGGTAAAGTAATGGTAATCTGTGAAAATCCTAAACACAAACAAAAACAAGGTTGATTCTAAAGGAGGTGCACAACGTACATGGCACGTATTGCTGGTGTTGACATTCCTCGCGACAAACGCGTGGTAATTTCATTAACTTACATTTACGGTATTGGTAAAACTACAGCTCAGAAAGTATTAGCTGATGCAGGTATCTCTGAAGATACACGCGTACGCGACTTAACTGAAGATGAGTTAAACAAAATCCGTGAACAACTTGACTCTTACAAACTTGAAGGTGACTTACGTCGCGAAACTTCATTAAATATTAAACGTCTGATGGAAATCGGTTCATTCCGTGGTATCCGTCACCGTCGTGGTTTACCTGTTCGTGGTCAAAATACGAAGAACAACGCGCGTACGCGTAAAGGTCCTCGTAAAACAGTTGCGAACAAGAAAAAATAATCGGTAAAGGAGGTTCCTTCTTAACATGGCTCGTAAACAACAAACTCGTAAACGTCGTGTGAAAAAGAATATCGAATCTGGTATTGCACACATTCGTTCTACATTTAACAATACAATCGTAACGATTACAGATATGCAAGGTAACGCTGTATCTTGGTCAAGTGCTGGTGCTCTTGGTTTCCGTGGTTCACGTAAATCTACACCATTCGCTGCTCAAATGGCTGCAGAAACTGCTGCTAAAACATCCCTTGAACATGGTCTGAAAACGTTGGAAGTAACTGTTAAAGGTCCTGGTGCTGGTCGTGAAGCTGCAATCCGTGCACTTCAAGCTGCTGGTTTAGAAGTAACTGCTATTAAAGACGTTACTCCAGTTCCTCACAATGGTTGCCGTCCGCCAAAACGTCGTCGCGTGTAATGGGTGCGTCTCATATTGTATGAGAACATCATTTTTTGTACAGACTGTCTTGTGCAGATAAATAACGATACGTCAATGACGATCGAATCTATGATGGAAAGAACCTATACATTCGATGTTTTGAGGGAGGGTAAATGAAATGATCGAAATTGAAAAACCAAAGATTGAAACGGTGGAGATCAGCGAAGATTCCAAATATGGAAAGTTTGTTGTAGAACCGCTTGAACGCGGATATGGAAACACTTTGGGTAATTCTTTACGTCGTATCCTTCTGTCTTCATTACCAGGGGCTGCTGTCACTTCCATTCAGATTGATGGCGTTCTTCACGAATTCTCAACTGTGGAAGGCGTAGTAGAAGATGTGGCTTCAATTATTTTGAACGTAAAAAAACTTGCTCTTAAAATCTACTCTGACGAAGAAAAAGTTATTGAGATTGATGTAAAGGGCGATGGTACAGTTACGGCTGCTGACATTACACATGACAGTGACGTAGAAATTTTAAACCCAGATCTATATATTGCAACAATCGCTAAAAACGGTCATTTACGTATGCGTATGTACGCTCAACGCGGCCGTGGTTACACTCCTGCTGATCAAAACAAACGTGAGGATCTTCCTATCGGCGTGATCCCGATCGACTCTATTTACACTCCAGTATCACGCGTCAATTTCCAAGTGGAAAATACTCGTGTAGGTCAGTCTTCTGACTACGACAAACTTTCTCTTGATGTGTGGACAGATGGTAGCATCGGTCCGAAAGAGGCGATTTCGCTCGGAGCAAAAATTTTAACCGAGCATCTAAACATCTTCGTTGGCATGACAGATGAGGCACAAACTGCTGAAATCATGGTCGAAAAAGAAGAAGATCAAAAAGAAAAAGTTTTAGAGATGACTATCGAAGAACTTGATCTTTCTGTTCGTTCTTATAACTGCTTAAAACGCGCTGGTATTAATACAGTACTAGAACTAGCGAATAAGTCAGAAGACGATATGATGAAAGTCCGTAACCTTGGACGTAAGTCACTTGAAGAAGTAAAAGCGAAGTTAGAAGAGCTTGGTTTAGGATTACGCAAAGAAGACTAAGCGATTTAAACAAACTAACAAGATCAGATATTTTCTATAAAGGAGGGAAACATCCATGGGTTACAGAAAACTTGGTCGTACAAGTTCTCAACGTAAAGCGATGTTACGTGACTTAGCTACTGATTTAATCATCAACGAGCGTATCGAAACTACTGAGGCTCGCGCTAAAGAAGTACGTAAAGCTGTTGAAAAAATGATTACTTTAGGTAAACGCGGAGATTTACATGCACGCCGTCAAGCTGCTGCATTCATCCGTCGTGAACTAGTAACAACTACTGACGAAGAAGGTAACGAAACAACTTCATTTGCGCTTCAAAAGCTATTTGATGATGTTGCACCACGTTATGCAGAACGTCAAGGTGGTTACACTCGTATTCTTAAAGTAGGTCCTCGTCGTGGAGACGGTGCACCTGTTGTTGTGATTGAACTAGTTTAATCATAAGAGAAAACAAGTGGTGAAGAGGGTGGACCACCACCCTCTTTCTTTATAAACGATTTATACGACAAATAATTAAGCTGAGCGTTATGATGAGCGGACACTTTTGTGTAGCGTCTCGTTTAGCTCTCCGCACCTCATTCAAAAAAGATCAAGGGCTTGAGCACCCGTGTTTCTTGTAAATGTAACGACTAGCGCATTTCTATTGAATGAGGTGCGCGCTTTTTTATTATTTTAGGGAAGTATAGGACAGCGCCAATTGATGGTGCTTTTTTTTATCTTCATTCAGCCGAGCAGTCCCATCTATCGATAAGGAGATAAATGTGGATTCGGCCCTTTTTCAGTTGGAGTATAAATGTTACAGATAGTGAATTGTGCAAGCCCAATTCAAATGCTGGACGCAAATATACTAAGGTGAATTTGATGGAGACATATTGATTGTGGTGGAATTCATACATAAAACAGTGTAAGTTAGTTAGTAGAGCTGAGCATGTAGAGAGGAGTACTAGAAATGCCCGAAATCTTATCGTTAAATAATGTAACGTTTTCATATACACCTGATGACACAGAAAGTCGCAATGCAGTAGAAGATGTGAGCTTTGCTGTTCAGGAAGGTGAATGGATTGCCATTGTCGGTCATAATGGCTCTGGTAAATCAACAATTGCAAAACTAATGAATGGTTTATTATTCCCGCAACAAGGGGATGTTCGTATATTACGACAAATACTGAGTGAAGATAATTTATGGGAAAGCCGTTCACAAATCGGTATGGTGTTTCAAAACCCTGATAATCAGTTTGTCGGTGCTACGGTGCAAGATGATGTTGCCTTTGCGCTTGAAAATAACGGTGTACCATTTGAAGACATGGTAAAACGTGTACATGCAGCGCTAGAGCAAGTTAAGATGGGTAGTTTTTTAGACCATGAGCCACACCATTTATCGGGTGGGCAAAAGCAACGTGTGGCCATTGCAGGTGCACTCGCGTTAAAACCAAAGTTGTTAATCTTAGATGAAGCTACATCCATGTTAGACCCTCAAGGTCGTGCGGAGGTATTACAAACCGTTCAAACATTACGTGCAGAAACAGGTTTAACAGTTTTATCTATTACGCATGATTTAGAAGAAGCTATGCTTGCGGATCGTGTCCTTTTTATGAATGATGGTAAAAAGTTTGCAGAGGGGACACCAACCGAAATTTTTGCACTTGGGGACAAGCTTGTCGAGTTAGGACTTGACTTACCGTTTGCCATGAAGTTATCAAAGTTATTGCAAAAGGAAGGTGTTCCATTAATGGGACAACATATGACAGAAGAAGAGTTGGTGAATGATTTATGGACATCAAACTTCAACAAGTAAGCTATGCTTATGCACAAGGTACACCCTTCGAAAAACGTGCTTTGTTTGATGTGAATTTTGCTATTCCATCACATACCTATCAAGCGATTATTGGCCATACTGGCTCTGGTAAATCAACAATTCTTCAGCATTTTAATGCACTGTTAAAGCCAACATCCGGTGAAGTACATATCGGAGATCGGGTTGTTGTAGCTGGGAAAAAAGCGAAAGATTTAAAAGCTGTACGTCAAAAGGTTGGCATTGTTTTTCAATTTCCAGAGCATCAGCTTTTTGAAGAAACAGTATTGAAGGATATTATGTTTGGTCCCATGAATTTTGGGGTGCCAGAGAAGGAGGCTGAAATTCGTGCAAGAGAGCTTGTACGTTTAGTAGGTCTGCCGGAAAACGTTCTTGAAAAGTCACCTTTCGATTTATCAGGTGGGCAAATGCGTCGTGTAGCAATTGCTGGCGTCCTGGCAATAGAGCCAGAAGTCATTGTTTTAGACGAACCAACGGCTGGGCTTGATCCACGTGGACAAAAAGAGATTATGGATATGTTTTATTCGTTGCATCAGGAACGAGGCTTAACGACAATTCTTGTTACTCATAGTATGGAAGATGCTGCGCGCTATGCAGACAATATTGTCATAATGCATGAGGGCAAAAATGTGTTGAGTGGAACCCCACGTGAAATTTTTAAGGATGTTCAGACATTGAAGGAGCTTCGTTTAGAACCGCCTCGTATTGTGCGCTTTCAACATAAAATTGAAAAGATGATGAATTCATCACTATCAAAGGTATGTTTAACAGAAGAGGAGCTAGCAAATGAAATTGCCGGGTTGTTAAGAAAGGAGCGTGCGGAGTCATGATGGAAAAAATGATTTTCGGGCGCTTCCTACCTGGAAATTCCCCTGTGCATAAGCTTGACCCACGATCAAAACTTATATTCGTGTTCGCATTTATCATTATCGTTTTTTTAGCAAATAATACGATAACATATGCAATGTTACTTGCCTTTACTTTATTTATTGTTTTAGTGTCACGTATTCGCTTGTATTTTTTAATAAATGGTTTGAAGCCTGTGCTCTTTTTAATGGCTTTTACGTTCTTACTTCATATTTTTATGACGAAAGAAGGCGATCTATTATTTCACTGGAGGTTTATCTCCGTTTATGAAGAAGGTGTTCGCCAAGGGATATTTATTTCAGTAAGATTCCTTGTTTTAGTGTTTATGACATCAATTTTAACATTAACAACGTCACCAATTTCAATTACAGATGGTATTGAAGTGCTACTAAACCCATTAAAAAAAGTGAAGGTACCTGTACATGAGCTAGCCCTTATGATGTCAATCTCTCTGCGCTTTATTCCGACTTTAATGGATGAGACAGATAAAATTATGAAGGCGCAAATGGCACGTGGTTCTGATTTGTCTTCCGGGCCTATCAAGGATCGTATTAAAGCCGTCGTACCTCTACTAGTACCACTCTTTGTAAGTGCTTTTAAACGTGCTGAGGATTTGGCAACTGCAATGGAAGTACGAGGTTACCGTGGGGGCGAAGGACGTACCCGTTATCGTCAGCTGAAGTGGGACATGGGCGATACATTTGCTCTTGTATTATTAGTAGCAATGGCTGTATTACTATTCTTTTATAGAAGTTAAAAGGAGTAACTTTATGCGACGATTAAAAGCAATAATTAGTTATGATGGAACGCAATTTTCTGGCTACCAAGTGCAACCCGGGGAACGTACGGTACAAGCAGAACTTGAGCGAGTACTTGCCATCATGCATAAAGGGGAAAAGGTCAAAGTGACCGCGAGTGGTCGTACGGATGCAAGAGTACATGCTACAGGGCAAGTACTGCATTTTGATACGCCGCTGACTATCCCGGTAGAAAAATATATGAAAGCACTAAATGTTCAGTTACCAAAGGATATCCGGGTATTAGCAATGGAAGAAGTGGCTGCTGATTTTCATGCGCGCTATAGTGTGGTAGGAAAGCGCTATCGTTATATTTGGTCATGTGAGACTGTTCAAAGTCCATTCCGCAGACATTACACGGTAGAGACAAATGGTCTGAAGCCAGATGTGGCAGCAATGCAGGAGGCGGCAAAGGCGATAATTGGTACGCATGATTTCTCATGCTTCTGTGCGGCCAATACAAGTGTGCAAGATAAGGTGAGAACAGTGAATACACTTCGGTTTGAATGGCATGGAGAAGAGCTACATATGATTATCGAAGGTAGTGGCTTCCTATATAACATGGTGCGCATTATTGCAGGTACTTTATGGGAAGTTGGTATCGGGCGTCGCGATATTATCAATGTGGAAAAGGTTGTAGCATCCATGAATCGCGATAAAGCTGGTAAAACTGCACCAGCACAAGGCTTATATCTTGAAAAAGTCTTCTATTAATGATGTACGTACATGAATTTTATTTAGAGGTAAATAGGAAAATTATTATCCAAAAATGGGTGTAAATACGCCAAGGTAAACCTGGTGATTTTCCCTATACAACATCACCAGGTGTTTAATGAAATTACTTGACTTTAAAAGTCATTCATTATATGATAACAGATGGTATTTTCATTACCACCACAAATAAGCCCCGAAACTTATAGTGTAGTCTAATGAAAAATAACGGTAATCGAATTGATTAGGAGGATATATACATGCGTACAACATTCATGGCTAAAGGTCACGAAGTAGACCGTAAATGGTTAGTAGTTGATGCAGAAGGCCAAACTCTTGGACGTTTAGCTTCTGAAGTAGCTGCAATCTTACGTGGTAAACATAAACCAACATTCACACCAAACGTTGACACAGGTGATCACGTAATCATCATCAACGCTGACAAAATCCATTTAACTGGTAACAAATTAGAGGGTAAACTTTACCGTCACCATACTCAATTTGCGGGTGGTTTAAAAACTCGTACTGCTGGTGAAATGTTAGAAAAGTACCCAACAAAAATGATCGAATTAGCAATCAAAGGGATGCTTCCTAAAAACTCTTTAGGTCGTAAAATGTTTGGTAAACTTAACGTTTACACTGGAACAGAGCACCCACATGCTGCACAAAAACCAGAAGCATATGAGCTTCGCGGATAATATAAATTAAGAGGAGGATATTACTTTGGCACAAGTTCAATACATCGGCACTGGTCGCCGTAAAAGCTCTGTAGCTCGTGTACGTTTAGTACCAGGTACAGGTAAAATTGTTATCAACAAGCGTGAAATCGAAGAATACGTACCATTCGCTGCATTACGTGAAGTAATTAAACAACCATTAGTAGCTACTGAAACTACAGGAAGCTATGATATCCACGTAAACGTTAACGGTGGTGGATACACTGGTCAAGCTGGTGCTGTTCGTCACGGTATCGCTCGTGCTCTACTTCAAGTAGACCCTGATTTCCGTGCTGCACTAAAATCTGCTGGATTACTTACTCGTGATTCACGTATGAAAGAGCGTAAAAAACCAGGTCTACGCGGCGCTCGTCGTGCACCTCAGTTCTCAAAACGTTAATCTACGGATTATTCTTATCAAACTCTCAAGCTTATGCTTGGGAGTTTTTTTTTACTTTGTAGCATAGTTCCATCACTATTTTCGTACACTATATGTAAAAGGGTGGTGGATATGGGTGAAGCGCTGGCTTGCACTAGGAGTGATTATGCTAATGAGTATAGTATTCGTGGCATATGAGACAAATGCTTCGGACCGTAACTTCTTCTTACCAGACCCACTTAGTGGCATGAAAATTGTCATTGATGCGGGGCATGGTGGTGAGGATGGAGGTGCTTCAAAGGGCGAAGTAATTGAAAAGGAAATCACACTTGCTATTGCGCAGCAAGTAGAGAAGCGATTAAAGAAGAAGGGCGCAACGGTCGTGATGACACGAACGAAAAATGGTGATGTGATTGATGAGCACGCGTCATCAGAGCAGTATAGTACATTAAGAGAACGAAAAAAACAGGACATCTTTTTACGCAAGGATATTGTTGAAAAAGAACAACCCAATGTCTTTATTACAATTCACGCGAATGCAATTCCAGAAACAAAATGGCGAGGAGCACAAGTGTTTTATCATAAAGGCGGACATGCTGACGGAGAATTGCTAGCAAAGAGCATTCAACAATCAATCCGTACGAACTTACAAAATACAGATCGAGAAGCACTGTCGATTAAGCAGATTTATTTATTGAAGAAAGTGGAGGTTCCTGCAGCATTAGTTGAGACTGGCTTTATCAGTAATGACGAGGAACGTGCATTACTAGTTGATAAGAAATATCAAGAAAAGATGGCAGATGCCATCGTAGAAGGTATAGAAGATTATCTATTAGCAAAAATTGAATAGAGCACCTGCAACCACGTAAATCAAATCATTATGATATACTAACATTGAGATAATATAAGGGGAGTGTTCGTCGTGATAACAGAACAACAAGTGCGAGAAATATTAGGACAACTACAAGATCCATTTTTACATAAATCATTAGCAGAAACAGATGGAATTACAAATGTTGCAATTAAAGAAGAAAAAAATCATGTCAGTGTGAAAATTGCTATTGCTAAAACAAATACGCCTGAGCAGATGCAACTGCAAATGAAAATTGTTGATGTATTAAAAGAAGCGGGCGCTAACACAGTCGGAATTCGCTTTGAAGAATTACCGACAGAGAAATTACAAAGCTTCCGTGGAACAGCAACAGAGGCAGAAGCTCAAGATATATTATCACCACTTAGCACAGTGCAAGTTATTTCAATTGCTTCTGGTAAGGGTGGTGTAGGGAAATCTACCGTATCAGTTAACTTAGCTGTTGCTTTGGCACGTCTAGGAAAAAAAGTTGGTTTAATTGATGCTGATATATATGGCTTCAGTGTACCAGATATGATGGGTGTTACGGACATGCCGAAAGTAGTCGACAACCGGATCTTCCCGGTGGACCGTTTAGGCGTTAAGGTAATCTCAATGGGCTTCTTCGTTGAAAATAATGCACCAATTGTATGGCGTGGACCAATGTTAGGGAAAGTATTAGATCAATTCTTCCGAGATGTAGAGTGGGGAGAGCTTGATTACTTACTATTAGATTTACCTCCAGGTACAGGTGATGTCGCTTTAGATATTCACCAAATGCTACCGTCATCAAAAGAAATTGTAGTGACGACACCACATCCGACAGCAGCTTTCGTAGCAGCGCGTGCAGGGGCTATGGCTTTACAAACAGATCATGAAATTTTAGGTGTGATTGAAAATATGGCATGGTTCGAGTCGAAATCAGGAGAGCGTGAATTTGTATTCGGACAAGGTGGAGGGCCAAAATTAGCAGACGAGTTACGTACAGAGTTACTTGGGCAAATTCCACTGGGGCAACCAGACTGGACAGATGAGGATTTCGCGCCTTCCGTTTATGCAGAGAAGCACAATACTGGACAAATCTATTTAGATATAGCTGCGGAAGTAATAAAAAAATTAAATAAATAAACAAAAACGGATTTCCTCAAGATGCAGGAAATCCGTTTTTCTATAATGTAGAGGATTATTGCTTATTTTTTTGGTCATTTTCAGAACTTCCGCCACTTTCGCCGCTAGTCTCTTTCTTCTCTCCTCCATCAGCAGATGAACTTCCCTCACCGCTCTTTTTAATGAGCTCCTGCCATTTCGATTGCATAAGAGGACTTTCAATCGTTTCTTTTACGACTTCCTCCATTTGTTTCCGAAGGTTAGCGGATTTTAAAATCGTCTCCAACTGCTTTTGCATATCGGGCTGACCAAAGAAAGCCTCCATATCCTTTTGGAAAGTAGGGTCTTTTATAAGTTCCTTCATAATATCCTGCTGTTGCTTTTGCATACTCTTAGCTACAGTCTCTTTAAATTTTGGATCTTCAAAAGTTTTTTTCCAAAAATCCTCTGCTTCTTTTGAAAGTAAAGTTTCCTCTGTTGCTTTCTTTACTTCCTCATGTTCCAAAATCAATAATTCACGAAAACTTGGCTCCTCTAAAAGCTGTCGCAGTGCCTTTTTACCATCCTCTGTTTGAAGAGAGTCAATCATAATTTTTTTTATTTCATCATAGGACATGGTAGAGGTTTTATCTTGTGCACAGGCAGTAAGGATAAGCATCAGAATTAGTAATAAGGTGAATTTTCGCATTAACATCAGTCCTTTCTATAGATAGACTCTTTCAATTATTGTTCACATTTATGATGACTTTATGTATTGGATGGGATGAGAAATAGCTTTTTTAACAATGCATTGTTAAAATGAGTACAGATATATTGAGAAATTGGGGGATTTTTTGTTGTGACGATACGAAATTGGGCAAAGTTTTTCTTCTTTGCAATGCTCGTTGGTGGTGTAGTCAACGGAGTTTTTAGTTTATTTATTCGTTGGGATTTCTTCCAACCGTATGTAGCAAATGGTCAATGGGGAGAATTCTTTGCCGGACTTTTATGGATGGTATTTTTAGGATTCACAATGAGTGTTATTGCGCAAGCTGGATTTTTCGCCTATTTAACTTTACACCAAGTCGGAGTGAATATATTCAGAACGCTAACATTATGGAATTGGGTACAGCTACTGCTAATTGCCGTAACTATTTTTGATATTGTGTTTTTCCGTTTTATACCGGGTGTAAAAGATGGGCAAAGCTGGTTATTTTATATTGGTTTATTAGTCGTATTAATTTTCGGTTCTATAGCAACAGCCATGCAAAAAGTAAAGATGACAGGAAAAAAGCATGTATTAATTTCAGCTTTATTCTTTATGATTGTCATCACAACATTAGAATGGACAATTGCTTTAATGGGGCGAGATGAAAATATTAATGAGTATGTCGCATTGCTGCTATTTCCATTATTAGCTGTGAACGCGTATCAATTGTTAGTATTACCGAAATACAATGCAAAATCCGATGAAGATCGTCAAAAATTAGAAGCACGTCGTAAAGCACGCCGTGAACAAGCTAAAAATGCATGACAAACAGAAGTTGCCTCAAAATAGATTGAGGCAACTTTTTTTATGGAGATTTCTTTGATTGAACGGAATAACCGAATATATTTTCTTCAATTGACATAAATTTATTTTGTTGTACGAAGGTATTAAACTCATTAAATGAAATGTTGCTATTTTGGTGTAACGGAATAAAGAGAAAATCTCCTTTTTGTAATTTGGGTGTTTTCTCTCCTTGCCAAACTAGCGAAGGCGAAAGGATATTTACCTGTTGTTGAAACAAAGTCTTTTGTAAATCTTGCGAATATTGGTGATTCCTTGTGGCAAACCAAAGAGGTGGAGTTTTTAAATGCTTTTCATAAATATTAATATCTTTTTCCACCAATGCAAAATCAATGGGCTCGTCTACGGAATCTTCTGGACCTAATAAACCTGTTGGCAGTTTTCTTTCTTCAATGATTTTCATATGTTCGGGCGACCGTTCAATCCAAGCGGCATCTAAAAGAAGAAGCGGGTAAGGTTCTTTTATAGTCTTTAGCCATTCTAAAAGTGATTCATCAGAAAAAGAAATTTCGACAATTAGTGATGTACCATAGTGTCCTTTAGTTACTACTGCTGGAGCATTTGCGATATTAAATACAGAAATCATGGTAGAATTTAAAGGCTTTATGAAGACAAATAATATTACGATCAAACACAATGATATCAACGTTTTACGAAACATATTAACACCCTCATCTCTATTGAATTTAAGCAAAAAAAATAACTCCTTAAAAAAACTTATGATTTAGTGTTGACTTTCATGAATAATCGATGTTATTATGTATAAGTCGCCAAGAGGTGACGCACTAAACGAAACAACATGAACCTTGAAAACTGAACAAGCAAAACGTAATCAATAACGTTTTTAGTAACTAATTTCGGTTAGTGAACGAAACAAAATTTTGGACATCAAAATTGATGCCAGCAAAACAATTTGAGCTAATCAAATTTCTTTTATGGAGAGTTTGATCCTGGCTCAGGACGAACGCTGGCGGCGTGCCTAATACA
>NZ_PYWI01000017.1 GCF_003049575.1 Lysinibacillus parviboronicapiens
CATCTATGCTCGAAGAGTATGTTGGATACGGCAGTAATTTACCAAATATTAAAAATGAAAGAGAAAGAAAAATGACAAAAGCCATCGAGAGTGAACTTCTCGATGGCTTTTGTCTACAGTCTGAAGCCCTCTTCTCAAAGAGGGCTTTTTTTCGTTATTATGATACAATATGGTGGATAGAAAGTAGGGAAGCACAGATGAAAAAAAACATTCAAATTGCGATTGATGGACCTGCAGGCGCTGGTAAAAGTACAATTGCAAAAATTGTTGCAGAATCACTAGGGTTCACCTATATCGATACAGGTGCAATGTATCGTGCAGTTACGTATAAAGCGATGCAACAAAACATACATTTAGATGATGAAGCAAAATTAGCAGAAATGTTAGCAGCTAGCACGATTGATTTAAAGCCTTCACCGCAAGGACAACTTGTCTTTTTAGATGGGGACAATGTGTCAGCTGAAATCCGTTCTAACGAGGTGACATCGTCTGTTTCGCAGGTTGCTGCACATGCCAAAGTACGTGAATTATTAGTGGCACAGCAGCAAAAACTTGCAGCAAATGGTGGCGTTGTAATGGATGGACGTGATATTGCTACTCATGTGTTAAAGAATGCAGAACTAAAAATCTATATGTCTGCAACTGTAGAGGAACGGGCAAGACGTCGTTTTATCGATAATGAGAAACGAGGTATTGAGTCGTCCATTGAAAAGCTGCAAGAGGAAATCGCTTTGCGCGATAAAATGGATAGTGAGCGTGAAGCGTCACCACTAATCCAAGCTGAGGATGCGATATTTTTAGACACGACAGAGCTATCAATTGATGCTGCGGCGCAAGCCATTTTAAAATTAGTGCAAGCAAAAATGGCATAAAGCCTAAAATTTCAGACATTTTTTGAATTTAAAGGATTTATTTTTGTCTTTGTCATCAATATCGAATAAAATAGTAAGGGAAGATGCGAAGGAGGGTTACATATGTCTGAAGAAATGAACTATGCAGAACAAACGTTTAACGAAGGTGATATCGTCAAAGGTATTGCAGAGCAGGTTGATGAAAAAGCAGTAACTGTTTCAATTCCAGGTGCACCGTTTGACGGAATCGTACCAATCAGTGAATTATCGAGCTTACACATTGAAAGAGCGTCTGACGCTATCTCTATTGGGGATGAGTTAGAGTTGATGATTACAAAAGTTGAAGATGAAAACTATGTATTATCAAAACGTAAAGTAGATGCCTTAAAAGCGTGGGACACACTTGAACAACAATTTGCTTCAGAAGAAGTATTTGAAGCGGAAGTTAAGGATATTGTAAAAGGTGGTCTTGTCGTAGATTTAGGAGTACGTGGCTTCGTTCCGGCATCCCTTGTAGAAGATTATTTTGTTGATGATTTTGAAGGCTATAAAGGTCAATCTTTAAGCTTTAAAATTGTTGAGCTAGATAAAGAAAAAAATCGTTTAATTTTATCTCACCGTGCAGTCGTAGAATCAGAAAAAGCTTCTCAGAAGAAACATGTCATTAACCAAATTAAAGCTGGTGATGTGTTAGATGGTAAAGTTCAACGCATAGCCTCATTTGGTGCATTTATTGATCTAGGTGGTATCGATGGGCTTGTGCATATTTCACAAGTATCTCATGAGCATGTGAGTGATGTGAGCGAGGTTTTAACAGAAGGACAAGAAGTACAGGTTAAAGTGCTTTCTGTAGACTCTGAAAATGAACGTATTTCGTTATCGATTAAAGATACGATTCCTGGACCTTGGTCGAATATCGAAGAACGTGCTGCTAAAGGCACTGTGCTTGATGGCAGAGTGAAACGCCTTACTTCATTCGGTGCATTCGTGGAAGTTTTACCAGGCGTAGAGGGCTTAGTGCATATTTCACAAATTGCACATAAGCATATTAACACGCCACATGAAGCATTAAAAGAAGGACAAGAGGTACAGGTCAAGGTACTTGACGTAAATGCAGATGAAGGTCGTCTTGCCTTAAGCATCAAGGACTTATTAGAAAATCCAGATGCTGAAGAAGTCATCGACTATGAATTACCTGAAGAAAACACAGGATTCTCGTTCGGGGATGTCATTGGCGATCAACTGAAAAACTTTAAATAAGTAGTACTAGTGAGGATACGTAATTGTATCCTCGCTTTTTTTTTGATAGAAGTGCAGAAGTGACGGATAGAATAACTATAGTGGCAACTAGCGGTGCCAAACGGTACGGAAAACGCCAAAATGACGGATAAAAGTGCCTAACAGATGGCTAGAACCGTAAAAAGCGGTCCCTTTGATGGATATGATATGATATAATGGCATTTTTCGTGTATAATAGCGAAAGACAAGAAGTTGGAAGGATGAAGTACAGATGACGAAACCAGTAGTAGCCATCGTAGGTCGTCCGAACGTAGGTAAGTCGACGATTTTTAATCGTATCGTTGGAGAACGTGTATCGATTGTGGAAGATATTCCAGGCGTAACACGTGATCGTATTTATAGTTCGGCAGAGTGGTTAACACATGACTTTAATATTATTGATACAGGTGGTATTGAGATTGGAGACGAGCCGTTTTTAGAACAAATTCGTCAACAAGCTGAGATTGCCATTGAAGAAGCAGACGTTATTATTTTTATGACAAATGGTCGTGAAGGGGTAACGGCGGCAGATGAGCAAGTCGCTAAAATTTTATACAAAACGAAAAAGCCAGTCGTATTAGCCGTAAATAAAATTGATAATCCTGACATGCGCGAAATGATTTATGATTTCTACGCACTTGGCTTTGGCGAACCTTGGCCAATTTCAGGCTCTCACGGTTTGGGCTTAGGGGATCTATTAGATGAGTGCGCGAAGCATTTCCCACAAGAAGATGAAGAACAATATGGAGACGACGTCATTAAATTCTCTTTAATTGGACGACCAAATGTTGGGAAATCTTCATTAGTAAATGCATTCTTAGGTCAAGATCGCGTGATTGTAAGTGACATTGCTGGGACAACTCGAGATGCCATTGATACGCCTTATGAATATGACGGACAGGAATATGTCATTATTGATACAGCAGGGATGCGTAAAAAAGGTAAAGTGTATGAAACAACTGAGAAATATTCAGTGTTACGTGCATTGCGCGCAATTGAACGCTCTGATGTTGTGTTAGTTGTGCTGAATGCAGAAGAAGGCATTCAAGAACAGGACAAAAAAATCGCGGGCTATGCACATGAAGCAGGTAAAGCTGTTATTATCGTTGTCAATAAATGGGATGCCATTGAAAAAGACGACAAAACGATGAATGTTCATACACAACAAATCCGGGAGCATTTCTTATTCTTGGACTATGCGCCAATTATTTTCGTGTCAGCGAATACGAAACAACGAGTTCACCAAATTTTACCGATAATCCAACGTGTAAGTGAAAATCACGCGATGCGTATTCAATCATCTATCCTGAATGAGGTGATTGAGGATGCTGTG
This sequence comes from Lysinibacillus parviboronicapiens, assembly GCF_003049575.1. Lineage (GTDB taxonomy): Bacteria > Bacillota > Bacilli > Bacillales_A > Planococcaceae > Lysinibacillus > Lysinibacillus parviboronicapiens. Next base: position 3,463 of record NZ_PYWI01000017.1, read on the forward strand.
GCACGTAACCCAGCGCCAACTGATAAAGGGCGTCGTTTACGACTTTATTATACAACGCAAGTGGCGATTAAACCGCCAACATTCGTGGTCTTTGTGAACGAAACGGAACTAATGCACTTCTCTTATGAACGTTTCTTAGAAAACCGTATTCGTGAAACATTTGATTTTGAAGGAACGCCAATCCGTTTAATCACACGAGCGCGTGCTTAACGAATATTCATACACACAGTACGCCAACCCTACATTTGTGTAGGGTGGCGTCTTTTTACAAAGGGGGAATTTTGGATGGAACGAGTTTGTGTGTTAGGTGCAGGCTCATGGGGGTCAGCACTTGCAATGGTACTGGCTGAAAATGGACATGATACGCTTGTATGGACGCATAGAGCCGACCAGGCAGAAGAAATTAATGAACAGCATACGAATAGAAGATATTTACCTGAAACGGAGCTACCAACGAATCTACATGCTACGAGCGATATTGCACAGGCGGTAGCGCATTCCACTACAATCATTGTGGCTGTGCCAACAAAGGCTATTCGTGAAGTATGTGAAAAGATGCTAGCAACCCTTGATAAAAAGGTGTTGTTTGTTCATGTATCGAAAGGAATTGAGCCTGATTCCTTAAAACGTATTTCAGAAATTTTAGCGGAGAGCTTACCAGCTGAGTTTGTGGAAGAGATTGTAGTGCTTTCTGGGCCAAGTCATGCAGAGGAAGTTGTATTGCACCACCCAACAACGATTACAGCTGCTTGTGCCAACATCGAGGCTGCGGAAAAGGTACAGGATTTATTTATGAATCAATTTTTCCGTGTCTATACAAATGAAGATGTGATTGGCGTGGAAATGGGCGGCGCATTGAAAAACGTGATAGCATTGGCTGCTGGTATTACAGATGGCCTAAATTATGGTGATAATGCAAAGGCAGCACTTATTACACGTGGTCTTGCTGAAATTACGCGTCTTGGTGTGAAAATGGGCGGCAACCCATTTACCTTTGCAGGACTTACGGGCATGGGTGATTTAATCGTGACATGTACAAGTGTGCATTCTCGGAATTGGCGCGCCGGTAATATGTTGGGTAAAGGCATGAAACTACCACAAGTACTGGAGCAAATGGGCATGGTGGTTGAAGGTGTACGAACAACGAAAGCAGCCTATCAATTGGCCGAAAAATATGATGTGGCGATGCCGATTTCTTCTGAGCTTTATGGCGTGCTTTTCAATGATGTCGAGCCGAAAGTGGCAGTCGATGCATTAATGATGCGTGTCAAAAAGCGGGAAATCGATGAAATGATGCAATGAATACAATATTATTATAAAAATGCACGTAATTTTGCGAACTTCATGGTTACCGTCTTAAAATGGACACAAATAAGGTGTCTCAGAAATACTTCTGAGACGCCTTTATGCTGTACTAAAAGCGAATTTCCTTGATTTATGGCTACTTTAACAATAATAAAAAGGTTGTCCATTTAATGATACTTAAGGGACAGCTATTTCATTTTTACAGAAGCACATAGTATAATATACGTTGATTGTCTCGTGACATTGATGAAAGGTGGTTGTCTTGAATGGGTCCGTTAGCACATATGCCTGCACTCGATATAATGTGGGTATCATTTTATTGTATCGGCTTTATGATTGTATCAGTCGGTTTGATTTATTTAGGTCGAAATAAGATTTCAAATGGTTTTTTACGGATAATCGTAAATTTAATCGCATACATACTGTTTGGACTGGGTACATTTTTAATGGTACTTATTGTTGCCACATGGCCAGCTTAAAAATAAGGAGGAGTAAATGACATGAAGAAACTAAATGCCTTTCTTTTGATGGCGGTAGCAGCGGTACTATTAGTTGGCTGTGCTTTTCCAGAAGATCAAAAAGTCGCTAATAAAGTGCCAGATGTTGACCAACTGGCAGCGGTACAACGAGCTGTCAATGAGTATCGTGAAGCAACTGGTGGCCTTGTTCCTATTAAAAATCGTGATATGGACACAGATATTTATATAAAATATCTCATTGATTTTGAAAAGTTAATACCAAAATATATTGCCCAAACACCAGCCAATGCTTATGAAAAAGGTGGCATCTATCAATATATAATTTGGGATCCTGAGAATACGGCTGAAGTTAAATTAGTAGATTTAAACTCCGCAGAGCGTATGCGTGAGTTGAATATTCGTAAAATCGGTTTAAAATATATGCCGATAAAGGACTCAATTTCCGATAATGTGTATCAAATTAACTTTGAAAAATTAGGCTATGAATCAGAAGTAACCGTGAAAAGTCCTTATTCAGGTGCTGAATTACCAATTTTTATGACTGGTGATGGCGAAATGCATGTTGACTATTCAATCGATTTAAATCAATTATTACAAGAAGACAAGCCTGAAGTGAAACCAGGTGATGATATTCGTCAGCTTCTTGTCGATAAATATCCGGTAGTGCCTGCCTATTCGGTGCCATATACAGTAGATGAAAATGGTGAGCCAACATTTATGATGGAAGCTTATAAAGCAGACATGCAAAAAGCACAGGAAGATACAAAGGCGACACAAGAAACAGAAACAGAAACAGATTAATTTACAGCTCCTTACACAAATTGTAGGGAGCTTTTTCATATTTATTTGCCTGCTCGCATATAGTGAAAAAGCGTAGATAAAGGAGGCAGAAACCTTGAGTGAAGCAGTATTTAAAGAAATTGCAGAGCGCACAAATGGCGATGTTTATATTGGTGTTGTCGGTCCAGTACGTGTAGGTAAATCAACATTCGTAAAAAAAGTAATGGAAGCGGTAGTGTTACCGAATATTGTGGATAATACAGAAAGAATGCGAGCACAGGACGAGCTGCCACAAAGCTCGCCGGGCCCAGTCATCATGACTGCTGAGCCGAAGTTTGTGCCTGCCCAAGCAACACGGATTGCAGTCGGCGAAGATGAAATGTCATTCCAAATTCGTTTAGCAGACTGTGTCGGTTATGTTATTGATGGTACAAAGGGCTATGAGGATGAGAACGGTCCGAAATTTGTGCATACACCTTGGCATACAGAGCCAATCCCTTTCCAGGAAGCGGCGAAAATTGGAACTGATAAAGTAATTCGCGATCATGCGAATATCGGTATTGTCGTGACAACAGACGGCACGGTAAATGGTATTCAGCGCCATGCCGCAGAAAAGGCCGAAGAGGAAATTGTCAATCAGTTAAAGGAAATTGGCAAGCCGTTTGTCATCGTGTTAAATTGCCAAATGCCAGCACGGGAAGAAACTGTACAGCTACGTAATGAATTATTTGAACGCTATAATGTACCAGTTATTGCGATTTCAATTGATCAAATGCGTGCATCAGATATTCAGTATATTTTACAAGAGGCACTTTTCGAATTTCCAATCCGGACGATTGAGGTTGAGAAACCAGATTGGTTGGATGTCTTAGATGCAACTCACCCTTTAAATGTGGCGCTCATCGATTCGATGGAAGAAGTGCTGTCATCTGTGATGAAAATTCGAGATGTGCAACAGGCCTCTGATGCCTTTAAAGCCATTGATTTTATCGATCAAAGTGAAGTGGTACACGTGGATTCTGGAATAGGTACAGCGGTTATTCGGGTATCGTTGCAAGGAGAACTGTATAAAGCAGTTTGCAATGAATGGCTAGATGAGCCGATTGAGACGAAGCGAGATTGGCTGCTATTCATAAAAGAAGCGGCAGAGGCAAAAGAAGCTCAAAAACGTTTTAAAGAAGCCATTAACGAAGCAGATTCGAGCGGTTATGGTGTGACATTGCCGATGATGCAGGAATTTGAGCCAACCGCACCAGAATTGATTAAACAAAATAATTTTTACGGTGTGCGTATGAAGGCAAAAGCACCATCCTATCATATTATTCGCGTTGATATGGAATCGGAATTTGCACCGCTTATTGGTTCAGAGTTCCATAGTCAACAGTTACTTAAGGATTTAAATCATGCTTATTTACATGATCGTGATGCCCTATGGCAAACACAACTTTTTGGTACACCTTTGCATGAAGTGTTAAAAGAAGGAATTCGCTATAAAATGAATGCTGTGCCACCAACAGCTAAAAAACGTATGCGTCAAACAATTGAACGTATGGTAAATGAAGGTGAAAGAGGTTTAGTGACATTTATTTTATAGTGAAAAAAAGGAAAATAAAGCGCAAAAAAATATCTTAGGGCTTTTCGTTTTTATGCGAAAAGTCCTTTTATTTTCGTTTTTTGGGTGAAAAAATGATTTTTTGGTTATAATCAGGGATGAATACAGTTGCGTAGCGGTTTTCTATGTGTTACTCTTTTTACAGAATTGATTCATGACCCTTTGAGAGGAGGTGAATGGTGTGAATAAAACAGAATTAGTAAACTCTGTTGCTGAAGCTGCAGGTCTTTCAAAAAAAGACGCTTCTAAAGCAGTTGAAGCTGTATTTGATACAATTCAAGATGCTCTTGCAAAGGGTGACAAAGTACAATTAATCGGTTTTGGTAACTTTGAAGTACGTGAACGTGCGGCTCGTAAAGGTCGTAACCCACAAACAGGTAAAGAAATCGAAATCGCTGCTAGCAAGGTACCTGCTTTCAAACCAGGTAAAGCGCTTAAAGATGCTGTAAAATAATACACGTCTAGTAGTTACATAGAGCAGTCTTCATGTAAACGAACATGAAGACTGCTCTTTTTGATGAGTAGATGTATACATAAAGTGCTACACGCAAACTTTAACTTCTGTCAGCAAATATTTTTTGTACCGAAAGCGTAACGACAGGTACAGCAGTCTCCCACCTCTATAAGTGGTGAGATGAATGTGGGTTGTAAGTTACTTTTCAGCGGGTGTCCTGCTAAAAGAAATTAAAGCTTCTGGTGGATGTTACGGAATCGGAAAGGAGTTCTTTGTGCAAGCAAAAGCCGAATCCCAACGCAATGATGCCGGGGCATCATTGAATGAGAGATGTTGTTTTTGCTGTGAATGAAGTAAGTCATTTTGCGCTTACCTTTTGGATATGCTACGATGCAATGAGAAATGTGTAATGTTTTGATATGCAGGAGGGTTTTTACGGATGTCGAATGTTGATTTATTGAAAATAGAAGAAGCAGTTAAGATGATTTTAGAAGCGGTTGGTGAAGATGTAAACCGTGAAGGGCTACTAGATACACCAAAGCGTGTTGCAAAAATGTACGCAGAAATGTTTAGTGGCTTACATGAAGATGCAAAGGATTATTTTAAAACAGTTTTCCATGAGGATCATGAGGAACTAGTACTTGTAAAGGACATTCCGTTTTATTCAATGTGCGAACATCATCTGGTGCCGTTTTATGGGAAAGCACATGTAGCTTACATACCAAACGATGGCATTGTTGCGGGGCTTAGTAAGTTAGGTCGGGCAGTGGAAACGATTGCTCGTCGTCCACAGTTACAAGAGCGTATTACGTCATCAGTAGCTGATACGATTATGGAAATGCTATCACCAAAGGGTGTTTATGTGGTCATTGAAGCAGAACATATGTGTATGACTATGCGAGGACTTAAAAAACCAGGTTCGAAAACAGTGACTTCTGTGGCACGCGGCATTTATCAAGAAGATGAAGTAAAACGTAGAGAAGTCTTGTCATTTATTCAAATGTCTTAAATTGCATGTCTAATTGTGTTATGATGTACTAAGAATTTGTCGGATTTAAGGAGTGTAAAGACGATGGCGCAAGATTATATAGTGATACAAGCAGAAGAAGATGGCGTGCATGTGATTGGCTTAACACGTGGGACGGATACAAAATTCCATCATTCTGAAAAATTAGATGCAGGTGAGGTAATGATTGCTCAATTTACTGATCATACATCTGCGATGAAAATTCGGGGTAAAGCACAAATCCATACAGCACATGGTGTCATCCATAGTGAAGGGAAAAAGTAACGTCGCATTGAAGAATACCTGACACCCATGGATTCAAACGCACAATGTGAATGGTAATATTGCAAACGTGCAAGGTTTTCAATGGCTGATTAGGTGGGGCCCACAGATTTTGTGGTCACACATACTAACCAACAAGGAAAAACAAAACGAGTATGTGTCTTTAATCCGGCATTGCGGGCAGTTGGATTTCCTACCATTCTTTCTCAGCATCTCTGTGGTGGGCGTCCTACTGCCCGTTAATGTTGGTAAGCGAAAACTTTTTATTCCGAATCGTTGCTTATGCTATAATGACTCAGTAAGCAAGCGTTATATCATGAAAATGATTGACGTATTCGAAAGTGAAATGGAGTAAGGTCTATGAATGCAACATACATTCAAAATTCAATTGCACAGTTAAAAACAGAGATTTTCATGGATGTTCGTCATAGAACTTTGCAAAAATACACAGGGGTGCCTGTGCTCGATGAAAATCAATTGTTTTACTTGTTAGTTCCCTTTTTGAATGGTGAAGAGTGGCAACAGGAACAAAGAGAAGCTGCAATTACTGTTGGAATTGTGTACGCAGCCCTAGCGGCTCACGATCATATAAAAGAATTAGATGCCACTTCAAAAGAACAGCAGTTAACCGTATTAGCTGGAGACTTTTATAGTGGTCGTTATTATGAAATTTTGGCGATGTCGGGAAATGTCGCATTAATACGAAATTTGTCACAAGGCATTGTGTCACGTTGCGAGCATCAAATTAAAGTATATGAGGCAGAAAAACGTACGGTCGAACAGTGGTTTTCTTCAATAAGCACTATTGAATCAGGTTTAATTGCGCAGTTTTTTGACCTCTATGCATTTGATGCGTATGTACCGATTATAGAAAAGAGCTTATTAATTTTACGCTTGGAAAGAGAATGGCTTTCTTACCAACGTGGACAAATATCATTAATGAGTAAAGCGCTTGAACAAAGTGCGAAACAGGCAGGCGCGACCTACAACAGCGTTATGCAAGATAAAATTGTGCGCTTAAAAACAGAGTTGTTGCAGTTTTTAGACCAAGCATCATTTTTACAAAATGATGTGAAACAAGCTCTACAAGCGCGCGTAGAGGCATCTATTGCCTCTACTAACGGATAAGAGGGGTTTTAAAAATGGCTAAATCGAAAGAAGAGCACGTACACGAAGTATTTGAAAGCATTTCGGAAAGCTATGACAAAATGAACGGTGTTATCAGTTTCCAGATGCATATCGGCTGGCGCAATGATACGATGAAGCGCATGGCCGTGAAGCCTGGATCGAAAGCTTTGGATGTTTGTTGTGGTACGGCAGATTGGACCATCGCCTTAGCAGAGGCTGTTGGTGAACAAGGTGAAGTAAAGGGCTTAGATTTCAGTAAAAACATGCTGAAAGTCGGAGAACAAAAAGTAATACCCTATCCGCAAATTGAGCTAATACAAGGGAATGCAATGGAATTACCGTTTCCTGACGACACATTTGATTATGTGACGATTGGTTTTGGGCTTCGTAATGTACCGGATTATTTACAAGTGTTAAAAGAAATGCATCGTGTCGTCAAACCAGGTGGAATGGTAGTGTGTTTAGAAACTTCACAATCTGAGATTCCAGTTTATCGACAACTATTTCGATTTTATTTTAAATATATTATGCCGTTATTCGGTAAGATGTTTGCGAAAAGCTTTAAAGAATATTCATGGTTACAGGAATCCGCAAATGATTTCCCAGGCATGAAAAAGTTAGCGACAATGTTTGGACAGGCAGGTTTAGAAAAAGTAACGTACAAAGCATATAGTGGTGGTGCAGCGGCAATGCATATGGGCTTTAAAAAAGTACGTTAATGGGGGAAGGTTTTCACGCGTGGAAAAGATGAAGTTAAAACTACTCTATTCCGATTTGAAATCAGATATAGATATCATCGAACAAGAATTAGAAACAGCGGTGAACTCGTCTTCACATTTGATTAATGATGCTTCTCTCCATTTATTACAAGCTGGTGGCAAACGGATACGACCAATTTTTGTGTTGCTTGGCGCGAAATTTGGCGATTATAATATCGAAAAGATGAAAGATGTGGCTGTGCCTCTTGAGCTCATTCACATGGCGTCACTAGTGCATGATGATGTGATTGATGATTCCGATATGCGAAGAGGGCGTCCAACTGTCAAATCGCAGTGGAATAACAGAGTAGCGATGTACACGGGCGATTTTATTTTTGCTCGTGCACTTGAATATATTACGAAGCTCGAAGACCCACTTGTGCATCAAATTTTGGCACGTACGATGGTGGAAATTTGTAACGGTGAAGTCATTCAAATTGAAGATAAATTTAGATTGGATCAGGGATTAAAGGATTATTTCAGACGGATAAAACGAAAAACGGCTTTGCTGATTTCTTCTAGTTGTGAGCTTGGTGCGGTGGCAGCAGGCGTTGATACAAAAACGGTGGGCCATTTAAAACGCTTTGGATATTTTGTTGGCATGAGCTTCCAAATTATTGATGACGTCTTAGATATTATGGCAACAGATAAAGAATTAGGGAAGCCTGCTGGTAGTGATTTATTGCAAGGTAACATTACATTACCGATTTTATTGTTAAAAGATGACCCACAGATGCAACCTTATTTAGCGAAAGTGTTTGCAGGTACGTTAACGGAGCCTGAGCGTCAAAAAATGTTGCAGTATGTGCGTAAATCTGATGCAATTGCGCAAGCTAATAAAATGAGCGATAAATATTTAAAAAAAGCATTACAAGAAATAGATGCATTACCCAAACATCCCGTAAAGAAAAAATTACGTGACATCGCTTTATTTATGGGCAAGCGTAAATTCTAGCTTTTTGTTGTACAAAAGCTCATTTTTTGTTAATATTTATCGGTAGGTGTAAAACCTGTTAGACGAATTTAAGGAGTGTTTTAAACATGGCAATCGAACAAACTTTTTTAATGGTTAAGCCAGATGGCGTAAACCGTCAAGTAGTAGGTGACATCGTTGATCGTTTTGAACGTCGCGGTTTTGTAATGAAAGGCGCTAAATTAATGGTAATTCCACAAGAATTAGCAGAAAAACACTATGCAGAGCATTCTGAACGTCCATTCTTCGGTGAATTAGTAGAATTCATCACTTCTGGCCCAGTATTCGCTATGGTATGGGAAGGCGAAAACGTTATCAAACTTGCTCGTACAATGATGGGAGCAACTAAACCAGAAGAATCTAACCCAGGTACAATCCGTGGTGACTATGCAACAACTGTTTCTCACAACATTATCCACGGTTCTGACTCTCTTGCTTCTGCAGAGCGTGAAATCGGTTTATTCTTCGGTGAAGATTTAGTTTAATTAGCTTATAGATTAAGCAATCTCAATTTTTATTGAGATTGCTTTTTTTATTGTAAAAATGGCAAAGTGGCGGATAGACCCGACCAAGTGACGGATAGAATTGGCGAAGTGACGGATAGAATCAGCGAAGTGGCGGATAGCCCCCATCAAATCAAGGTTAGACCCTAAATACATATATTTTTGTTAAAAACTTCTTACTCTTGTGAAATAAATGCTATAATATTCAGATAATTTAACATTATTAATTAGTTTAATAATGGGGAATATATTTTCTTATATGCAAATACACTTTAACGTATTGAATGAAAGCAAAGTGTGGTTTGAGAGAATCGTTACAGCAAAGGGGTAGGTCTTTATGAGAGAAGTAGTGATTGTAGCAGCTGTTCGGACAGCTATAGGGCGAAGCAAAGGGGCGTTAAAAAATGTACGTGCAGACGATTTAGCAGCAGATGTCTTGCAGGAGGTTGTGCAGCGTGCGGGTATCGATAAAGGGCAGGTAGAGGATGTCATCTTTGGCTGTGTTACGCAAACTGCTGAACAAGGAGCCAATATTGCACGTACCGCTTTATTAATGGCAGGCTTTCCTGAGACAGTGCCCGGTGTAACAATCGATCGGCAGTGTGGCTCTAGTCAGCAAGCAATGCATTTTGCGGCACAGGCTATATTAGCGGGAGATATGGATATCGTCATTGCTGGTGGTGTAGAGAGTATGTCAAGAGTACCGATGTTTTCAAATATGATGGATGCGCACAAAGGTAACCGCTTACAGGAGAACTATACAATTATACATCAGGGGCTATCCGCTGAGAAAATGGCGCAGCAATGGCAACTTTCACAAGAGCAGCTAAATGCTTATGCTTACGATAGTCATAGACGAGCGCTTGCAGCTATAGAAGCGGGACATTTTAAACAGGAAATCATGCCTGTAAAGGTAACACAAGAAGACGGTTCAGTAGCATTATTTGCAGAAGATGAAGGACCGCGTGCTGAAACAACGGTCGACATATTAAATGGCCTAAAAACGGTCTTTCAAGAGGATGGCGTTATCACAGCTGGCAATGCGAGCCAAATGAGTGATGGAGCTTCCGCTGTTGTGGTGATGTCCTTAGACAAGGCGCAAGAGCTCGGCATACGCCCACTTGCTAAAATTGTTACAAGGGTCGTGGTAGGCTCTGACCCAACACTTATGCTGACAGGTCCGATCGAAGCCACAAGACGAGCACTCGAGCGCTCAGGACTGACAATTGAGGATATCGATACGTATGAGGTGAATGAAGCCTTTGCACCAGTACCGTTAGCTTGGTTGCATGAAATTGGCGCAGATCCAGCAAAGTTGAATCCTGATGGTGGCGCTATTGCTTTGGGACATCCACTCGGTGCAACTGGTACGAAGTTATTAACAACGATGCTGTATCGGATGGAACGGGAGAACTTGCGTTTTGGTCTGCTCGCAATTTGCGAAGGTATGGGCATGGCAAATGCCACAATTATTGAAAAATTGTAAAGGGGCTGAGTCACTTGAAAAGTCATAAAGTAGTAGCAGTAGTCACAGGTGGTGCGTCAGGTTTAGGGGAAGCGACAGTGCGCAAAATTGTAGGACAAGGGGGCAAAGCTGTTATTTTTGATGTCAACGATGAGCGAGGACAGGCAATCGTAGCGGAACTAGGTGAACATGTCCAATATGCACGTGTGGATGTTACGAAAGAGGTTGAGGTAGCAGCGGGACTGGAGCAGGCTCTAGCGGCATATAGCACTATTAATGTCGCTGTAAACTGTGCTGGAATAGCAGATGCCAGTAAAGTACTGTCAAAACGTGGTGTACATGCACTTGCCTTATTTGAAAAGGTAATAGCAGTCAATTTAATCGGTACATTTAATGTGATTCGCCTTGTAGCCGAAAAAATGCAGTATAACCAAGCAAATGACGATGGTCAACGAGGCGTAATAATAAATACTGCGTCCGTAGCTGCCTTTGACGGACAAATTGGACAGGCAGCCTACAGTGCCTCGAAGGGTGGTGTTGCAGCGATGACTTTACCGATTGCCCGAGAACTTGCAGATATTGGCGTACGCGTGATGACCATAGCGCCAGGCTTAATCGAGACACCGATGTTTGGATCGTTACCAGAACAAGCCAGAACGGCGCTTGCCTCAATGACACCGTTTCCGAAGCGACTGGGCAGACCATCAGAATATGCAATGCTTGTGGAAAGTATTATTCACAATGGCTTGTTAAATGGTGAAGTAATTCGTCTTGATGGCGCTATTCGCATGCAACCGAAATAAGGCAACAACAGGATCGCTCATCAGTGGTGATGAAACGTAGAAAGTTCTAAAATCATAAAGACTAAAATAATGGTTAGTTGTAGCAATCAGCCTTGGTCGTTTTAAAGTGTATAAACGAAAGGGAGCGATAATATGCATATGATGGACACACCTTTATTATTAACGAGCTTTTTGAACCGAGCAGAACGTTTTTTTCATGCTAAGAAGATTTATTCTCGTACAAGCCCTACAACGACGATGCAAGAGTTTACCTACAAAGAATATGTAAAACGTACACGTAAATTAGCGGCTGCCCTCACAAAACTTGGGATGGCACGTGGTATGAAAGTTGGCACTTTTGCCTGGAACCATCATCGTCATTTAGAGGCTTATTTTGCCGTACCATGTGCTGGGGCTGTTTTGCATATGATCAATATTCGATTGACACCTGAGCATATTGCATATGTCATTAATCATGCAGAAGATGAAATTTTATTAATTGATGATAATTTAGTGCCACTACTGGCGCCGATTGCTGCAAAACTAACAACAGTAAAGCATTTTATAGTAATGGGGGATCATGTAGTGTTAGACAGTGTGCCATTACCGAATGCACTTTCTTATGAGGAATTACTAGCCGAAGCTAGTGATGACTATTCTTTTCCAGAGGATTTAGATGAAAATACACCTGCTGGTATGTGCTATACAAGTGCCACAACTGGAATGCCAAAAGGTGTAGTTTATACGCATAGAAGCATTGTGCTCCATAGTATGGCTGCTGGGCTTTCTGATAGCATTGCGATTTGCGAAAATGATGTCGTACTACCTGTCGTGCCAATGTTTCATGCAAATGCATGGGGCTTACCTTTCGCCAGTGTCCTGTTCGGATCGACTCAAGTATTGCCAGGACCTATGTTTACACCGCAGCTTTTACTTGATTTGTTTGAACGGTATAAAGTGACATTAACAGCAGGTGTGCCGACAATTTGGCTAGGTGTATTACAGGAGCAACGTAGTCATCCACGTGATTTAACATCATTGCGCTCGATTGTCTGTGGTGGCTCTGCCTCGCCAATGGGACTCGTGCGTGGCTTTGAGGAGGAGCAGGGGATTCCGTACTATACAGGCTATGGTATGACGGAGACATCACCGCTTGTAAGCTTATCTACTTACTTATCACATATGCAAGACTATTCAAGCGATGAAAAAATGCATGTTCGTGTGACGCAGGGGATTACAGTGCCTCTTATTGAAACGCGAGTTGTTAACGAAAATGGTGAAGTGCCTTGGGACGGTAAAACAATGGGGGAAATTACGATAAGAGGTCCGTGGATAGCGGCGCAATACTATAAGGATGAGCGCACACAAGAAGCCTTTAAGGACGGCTGGCTTTACACCGGTGATATTGCAGTAGTAACGCCTGATGGCTATATAAAAATTACCGATCGTACGAAAGACTTAATAAAGAGTGGTGGCGAATGGATTTCATCAGTTGAGCTTGAAAATGCATTGATGTCACATGACAAGGTATTTGAAGCGGCGGTTATCGCCATTCCACATGAAAAATGGCTTGAACGTCCGTTAGCATGTGTTGTGCCGAAGCCGGAGTTCAAAGATACGATTACCAAAGAGGAGCTTCTTGCTAGCTTATGTCAGCACTTCCATAAAACATGGATTCCTGATGATGTTGTCTTTTTAGATGAGGTACCGAAAACATCGGTTGGAAAGTTCATGAAGGTCAAGCTACGTGAGGATTTAAAAGATTTTCGCGTAGAAGTTTAACTTGATTTACGAGTTCTCTAACACTCCAGTAAGCGAGAGAAGGTGGTCGCAACGTCTAGCATCCTTAGGGCTAACGAGTCTGCCTATGCACATATCAGCAATATTCAAATATAGACGCTTTCCAATGGTGATATTGGAGCTGTCCTAAAAGAAAGAATAGTATGCTAGGGGTACACTGGCATGCTATTTTTTGCTATAAGGTGGAGTGCTGAAATGCCAGCCACCGGGGAAGAACTACACGAAACTTAGTAGGGTGCGTGAAGTGGAACACAGGCTAACCTCTTCATGTCCTAAGTCAATTCAATTGTGCAACAGGAAAGGGTTCACGAAGTGGCAGTAACGCATGTTTTTGTGATTGACCCGATGCGGCCTGCGCCTTGTCCACGCAAAGCACAGTGGATTTTTACCTCGTATAGGGAAATGGTATTATTGTATGCAACACTTGTTAGACAGCCCCTTTTTAGTTTGATATGAAAAATGAAACTATTTATAGTATTTGTCGTATAATTTAGTAGTAGATGGGAGGAAGTGGATGAAATGAGTATAGCTATGGTTGCTATTTTGGGCGGCGTATTGATTGCTTTAGCAGGGATATTTACCGATGCACGAACAAAAGGACAAAAAATTAAATTAAAAACTATTGAAAAAGAAGTGGAGTTAGAAAAGCTAAGATTGGAATCGTATACGCAAGAAACTGAAAAAATGAAACTAGAATTAGAACAATCAAAAGTGTTACTATTAGAAGCAAAGCAAAATTTAACGAAGTAACCTTAATTCAGCGTGAAAGACACTATTTCGATAATGACCATTTTCCGCTATAATGGGAGTACGACGCTAGAGGGGAAGATGACCGGATGTCAGATTATGAACAATTTGTAGAGGGTATAAAGCGCAAAACAGGAATAGATTTAGCGTTATACAAAGAAGCCCAAATGAAAAGACGTTTAACTTCGCTCTATGAGAAAAAGGGTTACCGTAATTTCTTTGATTTTCTTAAAGCACTAGAGCAAGACCGTGATTTAATGAATGAATTTTTAGACCGTATGACAATTAATGTGTCGGAATTTTATCGTAATGGTAAGCGCTGGGAAGTTTTGCAGAAAAAAATATTCCCAAAATTATTACAATCAAATAAACGTTTGAAAATTTGGAGTGCGGCGTGTTCGACTGGAGAGGAACCTTATTCATTGGCAATGGTATTGTCTCAATTAGTGCCATTATCCCAAGTACAAATAATTGCGACTGATTTAGACGAGAACGTCATTCAAAAGGCCAAGCTAGGGGTTTACCCAGAGCGTTCTTTAGCAGAAGTGCCCAAAGATATTCAAGCAAAGTATTTTGAACAAGAAGGAAACTTCTACCGAGTGAAAGATGACATTAAACGTTGCGTAACATTTAAAAAACATAATCTACTCAAAGATAATTACGATTCGCATTATGATTTAATCGTTTGTCGCAATGTGATGATTTACTTTACAGAAGAAGCGAAAGATCAAATTTACGCAAATTTTAGTAAAGCACTGCGTAAGGATGGCATCTTATTCGTAGGCTCAACAGAGCAAATTTTTAATCCATCCCGTTATGAATTTGAAGTAGAGGATACATTCTTCTATCGAAAAAAATAGTAAATAATATGAAAAGCATTCGTACAGTAGACAAGAAGGCGCGTCATGTACATAAATTGCCAAGCATTAGACATAGATGATCGTACGCTTTTCGCTTGTCCTAAGCAAAGAGCGTACGATTTTTATTCTTCGCTACAAAACAACCTTTTTTTAAGCAAATCGTTCAGAATATTCGCATTTAATATAGTGCTATCATATATTTAAAAGATGTGAATATTGTACGCGTTGTAGAAAATCTGAATGGGCTTATGCCGAGGCTATTTGATTGGTCAGAGATTTGTAAAAGGACTGTTTTTTTAGAGAATATATGTTATAGTGAAAAATACATACTTTAGCGAGTTGAAGGGAGAAAGCGTTTATGCGTTATTTAACAGCAGGAGAATCACACGGACCCCAATTAACAACTATTATTGAGGGCTTACCGTCACTCTTACCAATTACAGCAGAAAAAATTAATCATGATTTAAAACGTCGCCAAGGAGGACATGGCCGCGGTCGTCGTATGCAAATTGAAACAGATACAGTGGAAATTGTAGGTGGCGTTCGTCATGGACAAACACTTGGTTCTCCTGTCGCACTTGTTGTTACAAATGATGATTGGAAGCACTGGACGAAGATTATGGGAGCAGAACCGCTAGCAGAGGATGTCAATCCAGATGATGTGAAACGTCAAATTTCACGTCCACGTCCAGGGCATGCTGATTTAGTCGGGGGCATGAAATACGGCCATCGGGATTTACGAAATATTTTAGAGCGCTCTTCAGCTCGAGAAACAACTGTCCGTGTGGCAGTGGGCGCTGTTGCAAAAGCATTATTAAACGAGCTAGGCATTTCTATCGTGTCACATGTAACAGAAATCGTTGGCATTAAGGCGGATACATCTTTAGTTGAAGGGAAATCGGTAGATGAAATCCGTGCCATTGTTGAAGCAGATCCATGTTACTGCGTTGACCCGGTAGCTTCTGCACAGATGGTAGAGGCAATCGACGAAGCGAAAAAAGCTGGCGATTCCATTGGTGGTATTGTAGAAGTGATTGTAGAAGGCATGCCAGCGGGTGTCGGTTCTTATGTTCATTATGACCGTAAGCTTGATGCAAAATTAGCTGCGGCTATGCTGTCTATTAATGCGTTTAAAGGTGTTGAGTTTGGCATTGGCTTTGAAATGGCACGTCGTAAAGGTTCAGAAGTACATGATGAAATTATCTGGTCAGGGGAAGAAGGCTATCGTCGAGCGACGAATCGTCTTGGAGGCTTAGAGGGCGGTATGTCGACAGGGATGCCAATCGTCGTGCGTGGTGTTATGAAACCAATTCCTACATTATATAAACCATTACAAAGTGTAGATATCGAAACAAAAGAACCATTTAAAGCAAGTGTAGAGCGTTCGGATAGCTGTGCAGTACCAGCAGCATCCGTTGTTGCGGAACATGTTATTGCCTGGGAAATAGCGAATGCGATTATGGACCAATTCCATGGCGATCAATTACCACAATTAAAAGCTCAAATCGACGAGCATCGCCGTTATACAAAGGAGTTTTAATATATGCGTGTACCAGTAGCGACAAAATCGCATCATTATGATGTTGTACTTGGACATGATTTTTTAGCGGAAGCGGTCAAATCATTTGATGATAAACTGCAAAAAGCTGATAAGCTCTTTGTTTTTACGGATGCTAATGTGTGGTCAGCACAGGGGGCATATTTCAAGGCAAATTTCCCATACGACTTTGAAGTTTTTGTACTACCAGCTGGTGAGGCATGTAAAACCTTTGAACAATATTATGCAGCGCAAACTTTCTTACTGGAACAGAAATGTTCACGTAAATCATTTATTTTTGCTTTAGGTGGAGGCGCTGTTGGCGATTTGACAGGCTTTGTTGCTGCGACATTTATGCGTGGTGTGCCATTCATTCAAATTCCAACGACCATTTTAGCCCATGACTCTGCAGTTGGGGGCAAAACGGCGATTAACCACCCGCTCGGCAAAAATATGATTGGTGCTTTTTATCAACCAGAGGGCGTTATTTACGATACAGTTTTTACGGAGACTTTGCCTGAGCGTGAAATCCGTTCAGGCACGGCAGAGGTCATTAAGCACGCAATGATTTCAAATGCAAAATGGCTAGAGGAATTAATGACTGCAGATACAGTTATTCATTTCAGCACAGACGATTTAGCGAAGCAGCTAAAGGCTGGAATAGAAGTAAAGGCGAAAATTGTCTCAGAAGATGAAACCGAGCAATCCGTACGCAAATACTTAAACTTAGGTCATACTTACGGTCATGCTATTGAAGCTGCAGCGGGTTATGGCAAAGTAGCGCATGGCGAAGCCGTAATGATTGGTCTTGTGTACTGCTTATTATTAAGTGAACGCTATGGACAATTAAATCGTGACTTCACAACTTCATTTTTACACTTTGCGTTGAAAAATGGCTATCCATTTGAAGCGGTGAATCACTATTCATTCGAGCAATTAACAGAGTATTTATTAAAAGATAAAAAAGCGGAGTATGGAGTGTTACAATTTGTGCTACTGTCAAAAATTGGTGAACCGTTCGTGCAACCAATTGACTTAACGGAGTGCAAAGAAGTAGATACCGAATTCCGACAGCTATTAGCGGAGGTGCTTGTATGATTCGTGGACTAAGAGGTGCGATTACAATTGAGTCGGACAAGCCAGAACTTGTATGGGATGAGACAGCAAGATTAGTGCGGGAAGTCGTCACAGCAAATAATGTTGAGGTAGATGATATTGCTTCCATTGTCATTTCCACAACGCCTGATATTACATCAGCGTTCCCAGCACGTGCCGTACGATTAATGGAGGGCTGGCAGTATGTTCCCGTGATGTGCACGCATGAAATGGACGTGCCAGGCGCACTCCCATTATGTATTCGTGTATTAATACACGCCAATGTGGAAGTGGCGCAAAAAGATGTACAGCACTTGTATTTAAATGATGCAGTGAAATTAAGACCAGATTTAGCCCAAGCTAAATAATTAGAGGAGATGTTTGAGATGAAATGGAAACAACAATTGGACGGTATGCAAGCGTATAAGCCAGGTAAACCAATTGAAGAAGTACAGCGTGAATTCGGCTTACAAGAAGTCGTAAAATTAGCATCAAATGAAAACCCATTTGGTTGCTCACCAAAGGTAACAGCGTATTTACAAGATAATGCAGTAAATCATGCAATCTACCCAGATGGCTATGCACAAAACTTACGTACAGCTGTAGCAAATTATCTAGGTGTCAAAGAAACACAGCTTCTTTTTGGAAACGGCTCTGATGACATTATTACGATTCTTACTCGTGCTTTGTTGTATCCTGGTGTGAACACAATCATGGCTGATCCATCCTTCTCGCAATACTGGCATAACGCTGACATCGAAGGGGCAGAAGTACGCAAAATTCCGTGTATCGACGGTGCACATGATTTAGATGCTATGGCAGCAGCAATTGATGACAAAACATCTATCGTGTGGGTGTGTAGCCCCAATAATCCAACAGGAGTTGTGATTGCAGATAATGATTTACGTGCGTTTTTAGCCAAAGTTCCAAGTGACGTACTGGTTGTGTTAGATGAAGCCTATATCGAATATGTGACACATCCAGAGCATAAAAACACACTACCTTTAATCGAAGAGTATCCAAATGTGCTGTTAATGCGTACATTCTCAAAAGCATATGGTCTTGCTTCCTTCCGAGTGGGCTATGCAATTGGGCAACCTGAAGTAATTGCGAAGCTTGATCCAGTGCGTGCGCCATTTAACAATACCATTTTAAGCCAAACGGTAGCAGCGATTGCACTGAGCGATCAAGACTATCTACAAGCTTGCTGTGAGGCAAATGAAAAAGGCAAAAAGCAATACGTTGAATTTTGTGAAAAGCATAATTTAACTTACTACCCATCTGATACGAACTTTATTTTCTTGAATACGAATGCTGATAGCGATATTGTTTTCCATGAGCTTATGAAGCGTGGCTTTATTATCCGTAGTGGAAATGCACTGGGAACGCCAGGTTTTATCCGAGTAACAATCGGTACAGAAGCGCAGAACGAAGCATTACTAGGACATCTTGAAACGGTGTTAAAAGAGCAAGGGGTTTTTGCATGACACGCAAAGTGCTCGTTATTGGGCTAGGCTTAATTGGGGGCTCGATTGCTCTTGCTCTACAAAAAGCGCCAGAAACCAAAATTTTCGGCTATGATATGGATGCCCAAACTCGTGAGCATGCCAAGACATTAAAGATTGTCCATGACATTGTAACAGATCCGAAAGATGTCGCAGCCGACGTAGATGTCATCATTTTTGGGACACCCGTCAATGCTACACTGGAGTGGATGGAACAACTAAAATCATGGCCATTAAAAAATAAAGTAATCGTTACAGATACAGGTAGTACGAAAAAAATGATTATGCAAAAAGCAGGAGAATTACGGGCTCAAGGGATTACGTTTATCGGCGGACACCCAATGGCAGGCTCTCATAAAAGTGGTGTATTAGCTGCGAAGGCGCATCTTTTCGAAAATGCTTATTACATGTTGACGCCACTTGCAGGGGAAGAAATTATTCATATGGCTCAGCTTGAAAGCCTGTTAAAATTTACACATGCGAAAGTCGTCAGTGTATCGGCACGTGAGCACGATCATATGACAGCTGTCGTAAGCCATTTTCCACATGTCATCGCAGCATCTCTCGTACATCAGCTCGGAGAGGAAAATGGAGAGTACCCGATGACACGTTCACTTGCTGCAGGGGGCTTCCGAGATGTGACGCGTATTGCCTCATCTAATCCAGTATTGTGGCGTGATATTACACTACAAAATCGTGATGAGCTAATCGCCCAGTTAGAGGGCTGGCAATCAGAAATGAATCGTGTCAAAGAACTATTGTTAAACGGTAATTCAGACGACATCGAAAATTATTTTGCTGTTGCCAAAGACTTACGGGATGAACTCCCTATTAGCGCTGGTGCCATGTTTACATCGTTTGATTTGTATGTGGATGTTCCTGACTATCCAGGGGTTATTTCTGAGGTGACAGGCATACTAGCTGATGAAGCCATCAGTATTACAAACCTGCGTATCGTTGAATCTCGTGAAGATGTCTTCGGGATACTTGTCATTAGCTTACAAAGTGAAAGTGACCGTGAACGTGCTGCAGCTTGTATTCAAAAACGTGCAAACTTTGAAACATATATTTCATAGATAAAGAAAATCGCGTTGCTGTCATAGCGCCGAATGTCTAGCAAAAGAGAAAGCGTCGATGTATCGGCGCTTTCTATCTTCATATGGAGGGGAGAAATTACTATGAGTGAAAAAGTATTACAATATCATAAACCATCCTTACAAGGGATACTAACGATTCCTGGAGATAAATCCGTGTCACACCGTTCTGTGATGTTTGGCTCAATCGCAACTGGAAAAACGACGGTTGATGGTTTTTTACTTGGAGAGGATTGTTTAAGTACAATTGATTGCTTCCGCAAGCTTGGCGTGAAGATTGATGTAGATGGGACAAATGTGACGATTGACAGTGCTGGTATGGACGCATGGCAGGAGTCGACAGAGGTATTATATACAGGAAACTCTGGGACAACAACACGTTTGATGCTTGGTATTCTAGCTGGCTCCAATGTACATACAGTGATGACAGGAGACGCATCGATTGGCAAACGCCCTATGCGTCGTGTTATTGACCCACTACGTCAAATGGGGGCGCATATTACTGGCCGTGCAAATGGACAATTTACACCACTAGCGATTCAAGGAACGAAGTTGCAAGCAATTGACTATCAAATGCCCGTTGCTAGTGCGCAGGTGAAATCGGCTATTTTACTAGCAGGGTTACGAGCAGAAGGTACAACCATTGTGCGTGAATCGGAAGTGTCACGTGACCACACCGAGCGTATGTTACGTCAATTTGGCGCACAGGTAGATGTGGCTGATGGTGTTGTGTCGTTTAAGGGAGGGCAAAATCTGACAGGTACACATGTTTCTGTACCAGGTGATATATCTTCTGCGGCCTTTTTCTTAGTAGCCGGTGCTATTTGTAAAGGTAGTCGTATCGTGTTAGAAAATGTCGGCGTCAATCCGACCCGCGACGGCATCATTGAGGTCCTACAAAATATGGGAGCTTCCATGACGCTAGCGTATAATGAAGATGGTCAAGCAGAGCCGACAGCAACGATTACGATTGCAACGTCTACTTTGAAGGGGACGACGATTGAGGGGGACATTATTCCACGTCTCATCGATGAAATTCCTATACTGGCGTTATTAGCGACACAGGCACATGGCAAAACGATTATAAAAGATGCCGAGGAGTTAAAAGTAAAGGAAACAGATCGTATTACCGCGGTAGTAGATGAGTTGAAAAAATTAGGGGCTACAATTGAGGCAACAGCAGACGGCATGGTGATCGAGGGTCCTACGCCATTACGAGGGGCAAGCCTAAAAACCTATGGTGACCACCGTATTGGTATGATGGGGGCTGTCGCAGCGCTAATGACCGATGGAGCCGTGACATTAGATGATGCACAATGTATTGCAGTTTCTTATCCGACGTTTTTCGAGCATGTTGAGACAGTGACACAGTGAACAACACAAGGCTCTCCAATTCTTTTGGGGAGTTTTTTCTTGTTTCGGAAGAGAATGTTTTGTAGCATAAAGGTATAAACGAAAGAATAGGTGAATGACTGTGAACAATGCGATGACTGAAATACTGCAAGCACTTGAGCAAGGGGATTTAGCTTTAATCGATCAGCTGCTTGAAACATTTTTAATAAAGGAACTGCCAGAAGAAACTTACGCACTTGCGGAAGTATTTATGCAATATGGCTACATGAAAGAAGCAGACCGTGTACTAGAGCATTTACAATTTTTATTCCCAGAAGAAGCACAGTTAAAAATTGATCGTGCAAATGTCTTAATGGAGCTTGGTGATGAGGACGCCGCATTAGATTTATTATTAGAAGTAGAAGATACGTCTCCAGAATACCCACAGGCATTATTAGTATTAGCGGATTACTATCAAATGCAGGGGTTATTTGAAGTGGCTGAAAAGCGCATTAATGAAGCACTAGCCATATTACCTGATGAGCCACTTTTACAATTTGCTAAAGCAGAGCTATTGTTTGAAACAGGTCGTTTTCTTGAGGCAGCACGCCTTTACGAGGAGTTGCACGAGCTACAAGAGGAGTTTGCTGGTGTAAGTCTTGTTGAGCGACTGGCTGAGGTATATCGTGCGGGGGCTGCCTATGAAACAGCTTTAGATTATTATTTAGCTGCTCTTGAGCATGAAGTAAAGCCAGATGTATTATTTGGTGCAGCCTATTCAGCGTTCCAATCGCAAAAATATGAAATGGCTATTAAGCAATTAGAGGAGTTAAAAGAATTAGATCCAGATTATTTCTCAGCCTATTTATTACTGGCAGAAAGCTATGCCATGTCAGAGGATAATACGAAGGCCTATGCGGCCATTAAAGAAGGATTAAAGCGTGACGAGTACGATAAATCACTGTTCTTATTTGCTGGTAAAATGGCATTGAAAAATGGTCTTTCAGATGAAGCCGAAAATTATTTGCGTGAGGCGATTGCATTAGATCCTGAATACATGGAGGCAGTGCTAGCGCTGATTTCTGTTTTCACACAGCAAGAACGGAATGAGGATGTTATTGAGTTATTTGAAACATTACAACAAAATGATTTTGAATGGTCAACATTATACCCATTCGCAGCGGATGCATATGCAAATTTAGAATTGTACGACCGTGCATACGAATTTTATCGTTTGGCATATACTGATTTTAAGGAAGACGCAGCATTTTTAGAAAAATATGTTTATTTCTTATTAGAAGAAGGCAAGCGTTCGGAAGCAAAAGAGGTACTTAGTCAATTAATAAGCGTTCAACCTAGCGAACCAGAGTGGCAAGAGAAGTTAGAAAGCTTAGAATTTGAGTAAAGGAGGGAGTGGGTATGACTGCTTCTGTATCAGTTGTCGATAAAAAAGCATTTGTTCGATGGTTTTTAAAAAATTATCAATTGAAACGGCGTGAGTGTGTATGGATTTTAAACTACTTATTAAGTAATGATGAGTTGTTAAAGCGAATACGATTTGTCGAAGAAGCGCACTATTGTCCGAGGGCGATGGTGATGTCTACAGTTGATTCAACTGGGGTGCCATTTCGTTTTTACAAAGGCAATGTGATGACAGCAGATGCTGAGAAATCTTTCCATGATTTACGCTTACATGAACATGATGATATGTATATACAATTGAATTTTCCAAATATACCACCGAGTGCACAATACTTAGCAGTTCTTGAAGAAAACCCTTATATGCCAGAAACACTGATTGTTAATGAAAAAGATCGTTTACTGGCGGAAGAGCTACTTTCAAACAGCTTACTCGTATTCCAAGAAGAAAAATTACTCGCACAAATTGATGAAGCCCTAGACCAAGGCGACGAAGAACGCTTTTATGAATTGTCAAATTTGTTACAAGTTTTAAAAGAAACGGCTAATCAACGCTAATCATTTGTTTTTAGGGAAAAATTGAATGTCCTTTATCTACTTCTATATGGTAACATGACTAGTGAATGATTGTTTTCACTTTTTATTGGTTATCCTATTCATGGAGTGGAGAAGGACATTTTTTTATGTTGATTTAGTAACCAGGCACTTACTTTAGTAAATGGGTGACAGGAGAGCGGTAATAGCCTTTTGTTTGGGAGTGTGTAAACGTTTACTGAATGAATAAAGAGTAAAGTCACCGACGCATTTACGGATTTTAAAGGAAACACAATCGGGGTTAGTCAAGTGTTGTATTCATACGACTACGAATCACTGACCTCCATTGGTAAAAATGCCACGTCCTGTGGCTGTAATGAATTGACCGACGCCATGTCGGCCCTCATGCAAGCCTAAGCATTATTCAAAATCCGGACGTAATTATGCCGAGGCGTAAGTGGTGTAGCAAAATGAGGAGGGTTTTTGGGATGTATTTTAATGCAAACGATGTGACATCGTTTATGGCGCAGAAGGAGTTTATTGATACAGCGATTATACCGCTCGTAGCCATTGATTTAACGAATGAAAAAATGAAACAAAGTGGTGCCGAGGCGGATTTTTTATTATCGCTCACTGCTTTTATCGAGCAACAATTTAAAGGCCGTTTGCTTGTCATGCCACCATTTTCGTATAGTACTACGTTGAAAGATGAGGCAATGCCAGCGCAATTAGCGGCACAATTACATAATGCTGGTTTTAAGCATGTGTTCTTCATTACTTGTGACCATTTCTGGACAAATAGTGGAGATGAAGTAAATGTCATTTGGCTACCAGCCATTCCGCTAGAATCAATGGATAAAGGCGTGAAAAACTCCATTCTCGAAGATCAATTACGACAAGTAATCCCGGTATTTTCGACTAAATGGGCACAGATTTAACAATTTGTTTCAATAAATGTTCACATTCTCCAGCTTTCCACAGAATGCTATATTGACCAAGCTATGGACTTGATATATCATAGATATGTCCTAGTATTACTATTTGTAAAAAGTATGTCCGTTGGACTGACCTTTAAAGTTAGAGGGGGGAAAAGGATGAGTAACAATCGAGTTTCACGTCGTCAATTTCTTAGTTATACACTTACAGGTGTAGGCGGATTTATGGCGGCAGGCATGCTGATGCCGATGGTTCGTTTTGCGTTAGACCCAGTGTTACAAAAACACGCAGGTGGGGATTTCGTCTTAACAGAACAAAAAATCGCTGACATCACTGAAGAGCCTATTAAAGTTGACTTCACATTTGAACAAGTTGACGCATGGTACAAATCTGATGTTACAAACGCTGCATGGGTTTATAAAAGCGGTGACGAAATAATTGCTTTATCACCAGTTTGTAAACATTTAGGTTGTACAGTAAACTGGGCGGGCGATACAGCACACCCAGATCAATTCTTCTGTCCTTGTCACGCTGGGCGTTACGAGAAAAACGGAAAGAACATTGCAGGTACACCACCTCTAGGTCCGTTGGATGAATTTGAAGTACAAGAAAAAGATGGTTATTTAATGATTGGTCCATCAAGAGCAAATACTCTAGTTTAATTTGTAAGGGGGTACGAAATCAGTGCTAAACAAAATTTATGATTGGGTCGATGAACGATTAGATATTACACCGATTTGGCGTGATATTGCCGACCACGAAGTGCCAGAGCACGTTAACCCTGCACACCATTTCTCAGCATTCGTTTACTGCTTTGGTGGATTAACATTCTTCATCACAGTAATTCAAATTCTTTCTGGTATGTTCTTAACAATGTATTATGTACCAGATATCGAAAATGCTTGGAAATCAGTTTACTATCTACAAAACGAAGTAGCATTCGGTGAAATCGTACGCGGTATGCACCACTGGGGAGCTTCATTAGTTATCGTAATGATGTTCTTACACACACTTCGTGTATTCTTCACAGGTTCATATAAGAAACCTCGTGAGTTAAACTGGATGGTTGGTGTAGGTATTTTTGGTGTAATGATTGGTCTTGGTTTCACAGGCTACTTATTACCATGGGATATGAAAGCATTATTCGCTACTAAAGTAGGTATCGAAATTGCCGCATCTGTACCGTTTATCGGTCAAATGATTAAAGTATTATTAGCGGGTGACGCAACGATTATCGGTGCACAAACGTTAACACGATTCTTTGCGATTCATGTATTCTTCTTACCTGCAGTATTGTTTGGGTTACTTGCAGCACACTTTATCATGATTCGTCGTCAAGGAATTTCTGGACCGTTGTGATTTACACTTGACGGTTCGATGACTTTTTAAAGGAGGGGACACTATGCATCGCGGAAAAGGAATGAAATTTGTCGGCGATTCTCGTATTAAAGCGAATCACAGAATGCCGAACGTTCCAAAAGATTATTCCGAATACCCAGGTAAAACAGAAGCTTTCTGGCCAAACTTCTTGCTTAAAGAGTGGATGGTCGGTGCTGTTTTCTTAATTGGTTATTTATTGTTAACTGTCGCTCACCCGTCTCCACTTGAGGGACAGGCTGACCCGACAAATACAGCTTATATTCCATTACCGGACTGGTACTTCTTATTCGTGTACCAATTATTAAAATACACATATGCTTCTGGTCCATACAATGTAATCGGAGCAATTGTTATGCCGGGTATTGCGTTCATGGCGCTTTTATTAATGCCGTTTTTAGATACGACTCCAGAACGTCGTCCATCTAAACGTCCATTACCAACAGCGTTTATGTTATTAACACTAGCTTCAATGTTCTATTTAACTTGGGAATCAGTAGTGAACCATGACTGGGAAGCTTCTAAAAAACAAGGTGAAATTAAAGAAGAAGTTGAAGTTGTTATTGATGAATCACTGCCAGGTTTTGCAATCTGGAATGGTGATACTGGTGAACAGGCTAAATCTTGTATTGCTTGTCATGCTGCTGACTTAAAAGGAGGTCCAGCTGCGCCAGCGTTAGCTGGTAACCAATTAACTGCTGAAGAAGTAGAAGATATTATCCATAATGGTCGTGGCGCAATGCCTGCTGGTCAATTTGCAGGTACTGATGAAGAGGCTAAACAATTAGCTGAATTTATCGCAAGCTTAAAACCTGCAGAATAATATTAGTTTGAAAGAGTCAGGAAACTGGCTCTTTTTTTCTAGCTTTTTCGCAGGTTTTAACTGTAATCATGATTGCAAGTGAAGAACTGTTTGAATTTGACGTGATTTAGGAGAAGGTGTCGAAAAATGTATTTATTACCTTTTTGTCAACAAAGAGACATAGCGCAAGTAACTCACTCCAATGAATACATAATTATAAGGAAAAAAGACATCTTAGTTAAAGACGGACAGTAAAGGAGTTTTATTTATGCAAATTACACGTGCAAACATCTGGTATCTCCTTACGCATAAATCATTTTTAATATTATTACTAGTCATTAATCTATTAGGAACAATTTACGGCTATTATTGGTATGGCTGGCAACTTGCCATCACGGAGCCTATTTTTTATATTTTTGTACCGGACAGTCCGACTGCCAGTTTGTTTTTTTGCTTTGTCTTAGCTGCGTGGATTGTAGGCAAAAGTTGGCCACTCATGGAAGTATTAGCGCTTGTAACATTGGTGAAATACGGCTTATGGGCAGATGTTATGAACATTTGGACATTGGTTGAAACAGGCTCTATTGGCTGGCAGGGCTGGATGCTTGTCGGTTCACATTTTGCGATGGCCGTGCAGGCCGTGCTTTACATTGGCAAGTATGTATTTACATATTGGCATATCGCCGTAGCCGCTGTATGGACTTTGCATAATGATGTGATTGACTATGTTTTTGGACAAATGCCGATGTATCGAGATTTAGCAGACTATACAAACTATATTGGCTATTTTACATTTTGGTTATCCATCGCTTGTATTTTTCTTGCCTTTTTCTCAATGAGGTGGCGCAAATATTTGCCGAATTAGGTAAATGTCTATAGAATTATAGTATCGAGTTAGAAAGGGGTTAAAAAAATTGTCAACAACTATGTATATTGTTTATTTTGCGATTATACTAATACTGCCACTGTACGCACAGATGAAAGTAAAAGGTACGTATAAAAAGTTCGCAAAGGAACGTACAATGAAGGGACAAACGGGTGCAGAGGTAGCGCGTGCGATTTTAGATGCGAACGGCTTATATGATGTGCGCGTTGTGCCAACGCAAGGTGTATTATCTGATCACTATAATCCGGCAACAAAAACAGTTGCGTTATCGGAAAGTAACTTTTATGAAGCGAGTGTTGCGGGAGCGGCAGTTGCTGCCCACGAGGTAGGCCACGCTATCCAACATAAAGAAGCATATTCAATGCTTACATTGCGTAGTAAGCTTGTACCAGTAGCAAACATTTCTTCAAATGCTTCTTGGATTTTTGTGATGATTGGTATTTTTGCAAGTAGTTCGAATATGTTGCTTTTAGGGATTGTATTATTAGCAGCTGGGGTAGTATTCCAATTAGTGACATTGCCAGTTGAGTTCGATGCGTCGAAGCGGGCACTTGTGCAAATGAATTCACTAGGAATTATTACAAACGAAGAAGAACGCCCAGCACGTAAAGTGTTAAGTGCCGCAGCATTAACATATGTTGCCGCAGCAGCAGTAGCTGTATTAGAATTATTACGTTTGATTTTAATCTTTACCAATATGCGTAGCGATGACTAATTAAAAAGCTTGTTATAGTGGATATTGCCACTATAGCGAGTTTTTTTCTTTCACAAATAGGTGCATCTAAATAATCCTCCGAGCCATGAAAAAATACCCGCTGATGGTTAAGCGGGTAGTGGATATTGTGATTAGTGGATGGGTTGTTTTTGGTCGTCCAGTGTAAAGCCTTCGCCAGTCACATCTCGCACTTCCGAAATAGATACAAAGGCGTGAGGATCCAATTCGTGAATAATAGATTTCAAGCGTACAACCTCATTGCGCCCGACAACACAATACAGCACTTCTTTTGGCTGCTTTGTAAAGTGACCATGACCTTCTAAGACCGTGACGCCACGTTCCATACGAAGTGCAATCAAATCTGCTATAGCACTAGACTTTTCAGAAATTATTAATGCGCCGCGCGCTGCATATGCCCCGTCCTGTACAAAATCGATGACGCGTGCACCGACAAATACAGCAACTAGTGTATACATCATAGAGCGTGCATCTAAAAATGTTAGCCATGACAGTAAAATCACGATAGCATCGAACATAAACATTGTTTTACCCATGCTCCAACCAAAATATTTATGGGCGAGTCGTGCTAAAATATCTACACCACCAGTTGTACCGCCAAAGCGGAATACGATGCCGAGACCGAGTCCGACAAAGACCCCAGCAAAAAGAGCAACAAGGAATAAATCATCCTCTAAGTGAATGGTGTATTGGTATTTTTGAAAAATTTTCAGGAACACAGATACAGAAATTGTTCCGATCATGGTATAAATAAATGCTTTTTTTCCGAGTAGTCGCCAGCCGAGAATAAACATGGGAATATTCAACAGTAAATTCAGTAATGCAGGATCCCAACCTACTGTAAAATAAAGCACAAGGGTAATCCCACTAAAACCGCCTTCACCTAGCTGATTTTGCATATTAAAGTGTACAAAGCCAAAGCTAAAAATTGCAGCTCCGAGCATTATTGCGATGATATTGCGTATTTTGATCTGTTTAAGCATAAGACCTCCTGGCGTTCCAAACAAATGACGTAGTGGATTCTATTATCTGTCATTTTATTGTTTTTGACAACAATGGTGTAAATTTTATACGATGGAGGTAGGAGTGTGATTATCGATGACAGAGCAAGTTACAATGCAAGCTTTACAAAAACGTGTGGATGATTATATTGGACAGTTTAAAGAAGGCTATTTCCCACCATTTGAATTACTGGCACGTTTAACGGAAGAGCTTGGTGAATTGTCACGTGAAGTACAGGATGTTTATGGACAAAAGAAGAAAAAGAGCACCGAAGAAGTGAATAGCATAGAGGAAGAATTAGGCGACTTTTTCTTTGTTTTAGTATGCTTTGCCAATGCACAAGGCATTAATTTGGATGAAGCGCTTCTACGTGTCATACATAAATTTGAAACGAGAGATAAGGGTCGCTGGACAAGAAAGGATGAAGAATAATGTCGATTCGTGTAGCAATTGCAGGACCAAGAGGAAAAATGGGAGCTGAAGCTGTACATACAGTCATGAAACATGACAAAATGGAATTAGTAGCTGTACTAGATTATAAAGAAGTAGGCGCAACATTAGCAGATTTAGATATGTTCCCAGCGAGTTATACAGCACCAATATTTACAGATATGCATGAACTTGTAGAAGTGACTGCTCCAGATGTACTAGTGGACTTAACGAATCCACATGCAGTATATCAACATACAAAAGAGGCATTGAATTTAAGTGTACGTCCTGTTATCGGAACAACAGGCTTTACAGATGCGCAACTAGAGGAATTATCAGCACTTGCCAAAGAAAAGGAGTTAGGTTGTATTATTGCACCTAACTTTGCGATTGGTGCCATCCTGATGATGAAATTTGCCAAGGAAGCGGCAAAATACTTACCTGATGTAGAAATTATTGAAATGCATCATGATCAAAAACTAGATGCCCCGTCTGGTACTGCTGTTAAAACGGCCCAAATGATTCAAGAGGTGCGAAGTCAAAAAGCGCAAGGTCATCCAGAGGAGAAAGAAACACTTGAAGGTGCAAGAGGCGCTGATTTTGATGGCATGCGTATCCACTCTGTTCGTTTACCAGGCTTAGTGGCACATCAGCAGGTATTATTTGGTGGTGACGGTCAACTACTAACAATTCGTCATGACTCACTAAATCGCAATTCCTTCATGTCAGGCGTCGCATTTTGTGTAGAAGAGGTCATGAAAATGGATCAGCTTGTTTATGGTTTAGAAAACATCATCTAAAGATTGGATGGAAAAATTATGAAAATCGCACTAATCGCACACGATCGTAAGAAAGATAATTTAGTACAGTTTGCTATTGCTTACAAAGATATTTTACTGGAGCACACGCTATATGCTACAGGTACTACAGGGCAACGTGTCATTGAAGCCACAGGTTTAGAGATCGCACGTTTTCGCTCAGGTCCACTTGGTGGGGACCAACAAATTGGCGCAATGATTGCCAATAATGATATGGACATGGTTATTTTCTTCCGTGATCCATTAACAGCACAACCACATGAGCCAGATGTTTCTGCACTTATTCGTCTTTGTGATGTTTACCAAGTGCCACTGGCAACAAATATGGGTACTGCGGAAATATTACTAAAAGGCCTGCAAGAGGGTTTTGTGGATTGGAGACTGATTCAAGAAAGACGAGACTAAAAGACGTGATTCAGAAAGGATGATAATCGAATGAGAAAGCTTAAAATTGGCATTACCTGTTATCCAACAGTTGGAGGCTCTGGTGTTATCGCAACAGAATTAGGAAAAATGCTTGCAGAGAGAGGACACGAAATTCATTTCATCACCTCGAGCGTACCATTTCGATTGAATAAAATTTATCCAACCGTCTTTTTCCATGAAGTAGAAGTGAACAATTATTCCGTTTTTCAGTATTCACCCTATGATATTGCCTTAGCGAGTAAAATGGCAGACGTAATTAAAGATGAAGGGCTAGATGTGCTACATGTGCATTATGCAATACCACATGCAGTTTGTGCGGTGCTAGCGCGTGAAATGAGTGGGCAAAATATTGGTATCGTGACAACATTGCACGGCACAGATATTTCGGTGCTTGGCCAGGATTCAACACTTTCTCAGGCGATCCGATACGGTATTGATAAGTCAGATGTAGTAACAGCAGTATCAGAGGCATTAAAAGAACAAACATATGACCTCATTGATACTGTGAAGCCAATTGACACAATTTATAACTTCGTTGATGAGCGTGAATATCGTCCACTTGACCCAGGAAATTTAAAAGCACAGTTTGGTATTCAGGCTGATGAAAAAGTCATTATTCACGTTTCTAACTTCCGCAAAATTAAAAACCTCCCGCATGTTGTGGATGCCTTTATGAAAATCCGCGCGAACATGAAAGCAAAGCTATTATTAGTAGGGGATGGCCCAGAAAAGCATCGTGTTATGGATCAAGTGAAGGGAAGTCCGTATGTCAAAGACGTCCTGTTTTTAGGCAAGCAAGAAAACTTAGCTGAATTGTATTCTATTAGTGACCTTAAACTATTACTTTCACAGCAAGAGTCGTTTGGTCTGGTACTACTAGAAGCAATGGCTTGTGGTGTGCCATGTATCGGTTCAGCCGTTGGTGGAATTCCAGAAGTCATTGATCATGGTGTGGATGGTTATTTAGTGGAACAAGGCGATACAGATGCCGTAGCAGAGTATGCCGTCAATTTATTGAATGATGAACAACAATTACAAAATTTCCGTGAAGCGGCTATGCGTGCTGTTAATGAAAAATTCCACTCATCCAAGATTGTCGAGCAGTATGAAAAATTGTACGAGAAGGTTGCGGAAAAAAATCATGCAAAACAATAAAGAATGGCAGGCAGCCTTCTTTGTCATTGAACAATTAGAGGAGGCTGGGTTTGAAGCAGTTGTCGTTGGGGGTGCAGTACGAGATGCATTACTGGATCGACCTGTACATGATGTTGACGTAGCGACAAATGCCTTGCCAGAAGAAGTGAAGGCTGTTTTTAAACGAACAGTGGATATTGGTATTCAGCATGGTACAGTGCTTGTCATTGTGCCAGCTGCTCCTGTTGAAGTAACGACATATCGAACCGATGGTGAATATACTGATCATCGCAGACCTGAGGCCGTGCATTTTGTACGTTCTCTGAAAGAAGATTTACAGCGCCGAGACTTTACGATGAATGCCATTGCCATGCGTCGTGATGGATCTCTGGTCGATTATTACGGAGGGCAACAGGATATTGAAGCGCGTGTAATCCGGGCAGTAGGTGAGGCGCAGGTGCGCTTTGCAGAAGATGCTCTACGAATGCTACGGGCTGTGCGTTTTTCTGCACAGCTTGGCTTTTCAATTGAAGAAACGACTTTACAGGCGATGCAGGCCAAGGCGGCTGATATTGCTTTTATAGCCAAAGAACGTCTCAAGGCCGAACTCGATAAACTTTGGGTTGGAAAAGATGTTTATAATGGTATAAAGAAGCTTCAGGAAAGTGATTTGGCTGTATTTTTAACTGGAGACTTTCACGCAGAAAATTGGCGTGGCTTTTGTGTTCAAAATAAGCTATTTGGTTGGGCGTATTTTGCCCTTTCGCAAGGTGAAAAATGGCCAGACGTGTTGCGTTGCTATCGTTTATCAAATAAAGAAATGGCGTTTGTAAAGTCGGCTTTAGCGGCTTTTCATGCGTTCGAAAGCGGTTGGACCAATCTGGACTATTTTACGTTTAGGGAAGAAGAGCTTGAGGCAGCCCGTTACT
The DNA here is from genome assembly GCF_003049575.1 of Lysinibacillus parviboronicapiens. GTDB lineage: Bacteria > Bacillota > Bacilli > Bacillales_A > Planococcaceae > Lysinibacillus > Lysinibacillus parviboronicapiens. The sequence continues at coordinate 36,385 of NZ_PYWI01000017.1, forward strand.
TTGCTGAGTTTAGGCAGCTTGACGTTCCTATGCCACAAGAAAGTATTCAGGAGGCGCAGGCAAAGTTGCCTATCCGACAACGACAAGAGATTGTGGTAAATGGCATGGATTTGTTAAAATGGTCTGGACAAAAACGTGGCCCATGGGTAAAAGAGGCTTTGCAGTCCATGCTTGAAGCGGTTGTCAGCGGTGAGCTCCAAAATGAGCGACAGCAGATAAAACATTGGATTGAACAGACATATATCCATAAAGGGGAAAACCCTAATAACTAATTGTAGCAGGTGATCCAATTAACATGCGTTAGTAGCAGCATGGCAATGGTCACTTGCTTTTTTTATGGAGTAAAGCCGAAACTGCATAGTCTGATTATGCATCGCTTATAGCTAGTTATTGTGCTTGAAAGTGATTTTTGAAGACGTTATGTGGTCAATTGTCGCAATTTACAGTATGATAAATACTAATAAAGCGATGTTTTCAAAGCAACTAAAAACGATTCGTACATTATACTAAAGGATTGATTTCGCATGAGTATGTCCATGAAAGATGAAATTTTAAAAAGATTATTAGCTGCGAACGGTGAGGCCGTTTCGGGTCAAGAGTTAGCGGATACACTAGGTGTATCACGTACAGCTATTTGGAAGCATATGCAGACATTGCAAGAGGAAGGTTACATATTTGAAACGGTAAAGAAAAAGGGCTATGTGTTAACGGGTGTGCCAAATAGTTTAAGCCCTACACAAATTGAACTTTTTCTAAATACAAAGCGCTTTGGTCGAGAAATTCACCATTTTGATGTGGTCGATTCTACGCAGACTATTGCTCATAAGCTTGCACAGGAAGGCGCTCCGGATGGCACAATTGTTATCGGAGAAGAGCAAACAGCCGGGCGTGGCCGTATGGCAAGACCATGGGAATCTGCACATGGTACAGGCATTTGGATGACTATTATTGTGCGACCCGATGTTTCACCACAGCAAGCATCCTCATTTACACTTGTGGTGGCGGTTGCCGTCACAATGGCCATTAAAACATTGTATAAAAACGTAGAGCCCGCTATTAAATGGCCGAATGATTTACTCATTAATGGTAAAAAATGTACCGGTATTTTAACGGAGATGCAAGCAGAAGCGGACCTTGTTCAAGCATTACTCGTGGGAGTCGGTATTAATGCCAATCAAGTAGAAACGGATTTCTCAGCAGACATTTCAGACATTGCGACATCGTTACGATTGGAAGCGGGCGAAGAAATTAACCGCGCTGCACTTGTTGCTACAATTCTACAGTACTTAGAGCAATTTACAGATTTGTTTGTCCACGAAGGTTTTGCTAGCATTAAAAGGCTATGGGAAGAATTGTCGTGCACCATTGGGCAACGCATCGAAGTGACGACTATCCGGGAACGCTTTGAGGGTGTTGCTAGTGGCATTACTGAAGATGGTGTGTTAGAGCTAACACTGAACGATGGCACAGTTCGAACAATTTATTCTGGAGATATAAAAATTTTATCATAGTAAAAGCTGCGAGGGCGACTTACGCCCCGCAGCTTTTGTTTTTGATGTTTAACATGTCTGGCTAACAGCGACATTGCAGTATCGACTGACAATAAAGGCAGTTTTACTGGCGATAATGCAAGTTCAATCAGCGATTTAGCAGGATTTATTAGCGATAATGCAGGTTCTACCGGTGGTTTTTATTGTAGTGTTAATTCTAGGTCCCCGTGGGAAAGCGAGACACTTAGCTGATGATCACCTTCATATCGCTGTGTAACTTTACTGTCTTGTGACTGATGATTGACCGTAACATCTCCAAAGGCTGTGTTTAATTCATAGCCTAAGTCGTTTTTTTTGTTTTGTAAGTTTATTGTTGTATCACCAAAGCTAGATGTTATCGTTGTTTGACCGTTTAAAGTACCGTCAATGTTAATATCACCATGCTCGCTTTCAGCAACGAATCCGTTACTTGTAAATTGTGCTAGCGTCATATCACCAAAAGACTGGGTAATTTCTGTGTTCATGCCATCCATATCTTTGAACAGAATATCTCCGTAATTACTTATTACATTGAGTTGCTGATATTGCAAGCCACGAAGCGTTGTATCTCCAAAATTACTGTCGAGCACTACTTTATTCAACGCCACTTTTTCAGGAACATAAATTTTAATGGATGGTGTTGTATTCATACTAAAGCCAAAGGAAATTCGATTTTTTTTATTACTTTCAGTTTCAACAGTCAGCGTACCGTTTTTAACACTATAGGTAACATCGGCATCTTCAAACGCATGGACTTCTAAAGCATAACTATCGCCAGAAAGGATTTCGACATCTCCATAGTCATTGATAACATCAATGTTCGTGAATGCTTCAAGTGTATAAGAATTATTGACAAGTGACTGTTTAGTAGGCACATGCAAACCGGTGCCATCTTTAAAAATCGACCATTTACCACCTGAGGCATAGCCGATAACGGCTAGCAAAAGGCCTAAAGTAATCATGGATACAGCAAAAAGTTTATGACGAGAAATCATTTACAAGCCCCCCTTGCGTTTTTTGGTGATTTTATGGAATAAGCCTGCCAATACCTCAACGCAGACAAGGCCAATTTTTTTGACAATGCGAATGATGATAGGGAAGAGCAGGACACCTAATCCTGTAAAGATTAATCCTACACCGATAAAGAGTAACGCAGTGGGCCAATGTTCAGTAAGTACAAAGAAACCGGAGATAAGCGCCACAATGCCACCCAAAAAGATACCTAATATCGTCGCTACAATGGCGATTACAAAACTGAATACGACTGCGCCCAATGAAATAATAAGTGCTACTGCAGTAGCAAGAATTGGTAATGAAAGTGGCGCTGATAATATTGCGAGAATAATGAGCCAAATAGTTGTCATATTCTTTTTAGTAGAAGCTGGCGTTGTATCAAAATCCTTTAAAGCAAAATCAGCCATTATTTGTGATGCAACTTTGGAAGGGGAGCCGAGCTGTTGTATGACTTGCTGTTCATTTTCCTCTCCTGCTTCATCAAGATATTCTTCATAATAGGCAAGCGCAGCATCTAACTCTTGCGCAGGAAGGCGATGTAATTTGCCTCGTAGCTTTTTCAAATAGCTTGCTCTATCCATTTAATTCCCCTCCTAAAAGTACACAGTCAATATTATGTTTATACATTTGCCATTCCTGTAACAATCCCATTAATCGTATGCGACCTTGCTCGGTAATTTGATAATAGCGCCTATTTCTGCCTTGGTAGGGCTGGTCATAGGTTGTTAAATAGTCCGCTTTTTGCAAGCGTCGTAATACGGGGTACAGTGTTGATTCTGATATATCCATCACAGATTGAACTTGTTGTGTTAATGAGTAACCGTACGCATCCTCTTTGTCCACAATCGCTAATACACAGGCATCAAGTAAAGCTGAACCAAGCTGAAATGTCATCTTTCCACCTCACATTAATTACCTATACAAGATTTTATATTATATGATGTATAGTATGTGGATAGTATATGACGTATAACATGGTTTGTCAATTTATGTGAGAAATTATTCTCGCTATTTCTAAGCAGCGCAAACCTTTACTAAATATCAGATTCTAGTTCTTTATTGATGTATCGCAAAGCTAAAGCCTGCGAAAAGCATGTTTTTATCAGGAAATTATGGATGATTTATTTATGTAATTATTCCATATCAGAAATTTCAAATACAATTATTGACAAGTGAAAGTAAAATGCTATAATTTTATCGACAGACAGTCGGTCTATAAGGAGGGGCAAACATGAGAAAAGAAGCAGAGGAACGCAGGAACGAAATACTTGACGCGGCAGATGAGCTTTTTAGTCAGAGAGGCTTCGACGGCACAAGTACAAAAGAAATTCTCGAAAAGGTCGGAATTGCGCGTGGCACGCTGTATTATCACTTCAAGTCGAAGGAGGATATTATGGATGCACTAATTGAGCGATATAGTGTCAATCTTTTAGAAACAGCACAGGAAATTGCTGCAAATAAAACTATTGCCATAAATGAGCGCATTATTGGTGTAGTATTGGCACTGAAAATAAGTGGCGGAAGTAGCAAGGAGATTATGGAGCACATTCACAAGCCGCAGAACGCGCTTATGCATCAGAAAATACAAAAGGTCATAATCAACGGCGTTCCTCCCATACTGACGGGAATAATCCGCGAAGGCATTGAGCAAGGACTGTTCAATACACCGTTCCCATATGAATGCATGGAAATGGTAGTGGTCTATATGAATACTGTTTTTGATGATGATATGGTTGAAATGACGAACGAGGAGCAAGCAACACGCATACAGGCGTTTACTTTCAACATAGAAAGGCTACTTGGAGTCGAAAGTGGCAGCCTAATGTCCATTGTTAAGCAGATGTTTGAGAACGGAAAGGGATAGCAATGATGATACGCGAAAATTTCTTCTTCTGTAGTCGGGACAGCTTTTTTCAGTGTTAGCAAGTGGCTTACGGCGTTCGTGTTTGGGGTTTATGTTTTTGAGCAGATAGGAAAGGCATCAGCAGAGTTGTTTCGGTAATATTATTTGCGATTTTATGACCGCTATGACTGCAGGCTTCTCATGGTGCTAGGAGACAGTCTTTCCACGCTGGGACTTGTATGTAGATTGATATGTATGTTTAACGGAGAACTCAGCTTATGCGATTTCGGTAATTCTTTAGCATATAAATTTAGGTAAGTAACTTGAAATAGAGGTGACTTATGTATAACAGAATTATCTACTATGACATTTTAAAGAGCAAGGCAATTACACTGACAACCATGATATTTGTCGCTGCCTCTGCTATGCTTGTTTCGCTTGCAGCAATACTCGTCATCAATCTCTCGGGCGCACTAGATACGCTTATGAAACAGGCTAAAACTCCGCATTTTATGCAGATGCATTCGGGTGAAATTGATTTTGCACGACTTACTTCTTTTGCCCAGCAAAATAACAATGTCGATGATTTTCAGGTGATTGAATTTCTCAATATGGACGGTGCACGGATTATTTTTGGCGATCGCTCGCTTGCGAATAGTGTTCAGGATAACGGTTTCAGCATACAGAGTGAAAAATTCGACTACCTGCTTGATCTAGACGGAAACATCATAAACGTATCTGACGGCCAGCTTTACGTGCCAATAAGCTATATGAGGGACAATACCACAAAAGTTGGTGACGAGGCAGTAATAAGTGGAAAGAAATTTACCGTTGTGGGATTTCTCCGCGATTCACAGATGAATTCTTCGCTCTCTGCCTCAAAGAGATTTCTTATCAGTGAAAATGATTATGCGCAAATAAGCAACCTTGGAAGTACGGAATATCTAATTGAGTTCAGATTAAAGGAACTGTCGGCTCTCGGTGCATTTGAAACTGCTTATGTCTCCGCTGGCCTTGAAGCGAATGGGCCTACGGTTACATATGGTCTTTTCAAAACGATGAACGCACTTTCAGATGGAATGATGATTGCGGTGATCCTTCTCGTAAGCGCACTTGTCGTTGCAATCGCATTTATGTGCATACGCTTTACACTTCTTGCGAAAATCGAAGACGATTACCGTGAAATTGGCGTTATGAAGGCAATAGGGCTACGTGTTTCTGATATAAAAAAGATGTATCTTGCGAAATACGCAGCGATTGCTGCAGGAGGCAGTATTTTCGGTTTTGCACTTTCGATTTTGTTCAAAGGTATGCTTCTTGAAAATATACGGCTTTATATGGGTGAAAGTGAAAACTCTTCTTTTGCCTTACTTTTCGGCATACTTGGCATATTGCTTGTATTCCTTGCAATTATTGCCTACGTAAGTGGAGTGCTGAGAAGATTTCAGAAAATATCCGTTGTGGAAGCAATACGCTTTGGCACTGCACAGGAAAAAAACGTGGGTGCAAAGCGTTTTTGGCTGAGCAGAAATAAGCTACTTCACACCAATATTTTTCTTGGTATAAAAGATGTTCTCACAAGGAAAAGTCTATACGCTACAATGCTTACGGTGCTAGTGATTTCAACATTTATCATTATTGTTCCGCAGAACCTATACAACACGATTTCCTCAAAAAACTTCATCCAATATATGGGTATTGGAAACTACGATATGCGCGTTGATATTCAACAGACCGACCATATTTCTAGAAAAGCCGTAGAAATAATTAGCACGATGAACAGTGACAGCACCATTTCAAAGATTACTCTCCTCACAACAAAAACATTTAAAGTAAAAACGGAAGACGGATCAAAGGAAAACATAAAGGTTGAACTCGGCGACCATTCGATTTTTCCAATAGAATATTCTGAAGGCAGAATCCCTTCTGCAGAAAACGAAATAGCACTTTCGACTTTGAACGCCGAAGAGCTGAACAAAAAAGTCGGCGATGTCGTTACACTAGTGATTAAGGGGAAAGAGAAGAATCTTACGATAAGCGGAATTTATTCCGACATTACCAACGGAGGTAAAACCGCAAAGGCTGTTTTTAGCGATAATTCGGCAGACATTATGGGGAGCATTATCTGCGTGGAGCTGCCTGATAAAACCTTAATCGATGAAAAGGTTTTGGAATATACGGACAGATTCGATTTTGCAAAGGTTTCAGGCATTGATGAATTTGTTACACAGACATTTGGCTCGACAATAAGCTCCGTTGGAAAGGCCTCCAATGCCGCAATTGCCGTCGCGCTCATTATAATGGTACTGGTTACACTGTTATTTATGAACATGCTTATTGCAAAGGACAGATACGCCATTGCCGTAGTAAAAGCCTTAGGTTTTACGAACGCAGATGTTAGAGTGCAGTATGTTTCGCGTTCACTATTTGTACTGATTGTCGGAATTGTTTTTGGCACACTTCTAGCAAACACGCTCGGAGAGATACTTGCGGGGGCGGTTATTTCCAAGTTTGGAACGTCAACGTTTAAGTTTGCAGTCAATCCGTTTTCGGCGTATCTGTTTAGTCCGCTAATGATGATGTGCTCGGTACTTATCGCAACAATGATCGGCACAGCGAGCGCGGGACAAATAAAAATTTCCGAAAATATAAAGGAGTAGGCATATGAAGAAGATTATTATTGCTGATGATATAGTAAAAACTTTCGGCGAGGGCGATGAACAGTGCAATGTTCTCGACCGAATATCTGTTGAAATAACTGAAAGTGAGTTCGTTGCAGTTATGGGACCCTCTGGCTCGGGAAAATCGACGCTGATGTTTGCACTAAGCGGAATGGATGGGGTTAATAGCGGAAAGGTCGTGTTTGACGGCAAGGATTTATCGGCGATTGGGGACAATGAACTTTCAGATTTACGAAGAACAGAAATGGGGTTTGTGTTTCAGCAGCCGACTATGCTGAAAAATCTGAACATCCTTGATAACATTATTCTTCCGTCAATGCGCGGCAATAGCAAAAACGCCACAAAAATTTCGGAGAAGGCAAGAGCGTTTATGAAAAGGGTAGGCATTGCAGAGCTTGAAGAACGCGACATTACACAGGTTTCGGGAGGTCAGCTTCAGCGTGCGGGAATATGCCGAGCACTTATGAATAGCCCAAAAATACTCTTCGGCGACGAGCCAACTGGTTCGCTCAACTCAAAATCTGCACAGGACATTATGGACATATTTTCCGAAATCAGCGCGGACGGTACTGCGGTTATGCTTGTAACTCACGACGCAATGGTTGCAGCAAGGACGGAACGTATACTGTTTATGCGTGACGGAAGAATCGTAAGCGAGCTGAAGCTTCCGAAGTTTGACGGTACGCACATGGATGATAGGATTGGGAAAATCACCGTGAAAATGCTGGAAATAGGAATATAATTGGTTTTTTCATAGTAACAATTTTTATGTATGCTAAATTCAGTTCTCAAAGGTAGGAGTATCCCTGGTGCTTTCCTACGAGATGACGGGCCTTTCACATGTAAGATGTCAAGGTCCGACAATTCTCTGTGGGTTGAATGATCGCCTTGCCCTGCACAACATCGAAAGAGGCTGGGACAAAACTTTAAATTTTAGGAAAGAGAAGTAAAGGTATTATTAAATTTTCGCTATCTAAAATGAAGAAAAATTCAGAAGTTCTTCCTTTTGGCATAAATAAAATTTACAAGAGAGCACTAGTTGTTGGTAGCGAAGGTGGCGACTCCTGGGGGATTAGCGTGACGCCTGAGACTACAGGCTCAGGCCACGCCCCCGGAAAGCGTTCGCCATAGTGGACATCAACGTTCACAGCAAAAAAGTGTTAGAGACATCAGTCAATCTAATACTTTTTCTCTTTTGTCCCAGCTTGTTTTCAATGATTTAAAAGCTCAATATTAACACTCGTTTCAAATGTAAATATTTTTGATTTTCTTTAGCGAATCGATGGGAAGGAATAATTGCTAGAAAATTATATTTGAAGATAACATGGGTTATCTGTTATAGTATGTCCTGAAGGGCAGTATCCTTTTGTGAACGGCACCTTCCAACACGTAAAACCAAACTACAACAAATATCTGCCTTGATCTTTTTATAGACAGGGACGGAAGAAAACGATGCGTTCAACATAGTAATTACGTTTAGGCGTAATTAATTTAGGACGAACACACTACCCTTCTGCCCATTTTTAGGAACAGAAGGGTTTTTCTGTTTTCTTCCCTTAAAAAAGGAGGACTACATGATGAAAACAACATCAGATTTTTTGAAAATGAAGGCGGCAGGTGAAAAAATCGTTATGCTAACGGCATATGATTTCCCAGCTGCAACATTTGCGGAGCAAGCCGGCGTCGATATGATTCTAGTGGGTGATTCACTAGGAATGGTTGTGCTTGGCTATGAATCTACGATGCCAGTTACAGTGGCAGATATGGTACACCATGCAAAAGCTGTACGTCGCGGGGCAAAGGATACGTTTGTGGTCGTTGATATGCCATTTGGCTCGTATCATGGGGATAGCAATGATGCCTTGAAAACCGCTGTGTCCATGATGCAGGAAACGGGCGCAGATGCACTAAAGGTTGAAGGCGCTGACGATGTGCTGGCTGTTATTGCGAAACTGACAGCTGCCGGAATTCCAGTGGTTGCTCATTTAGGCTTGTTACCACAGTCAGCGGGGGTAATAGGTGGCTATAAGGTGCAAGGAAAAACAGCTGAACAAGCAGCGAAACTGTTAGAGGATGCGAAAAAATGTGAAGCGGCTGGTGCCTGTGCGGTTGTATTAGAGTGTATTCCGCATCAGGTGACAGAAATGGTCTCTGCCAGTCTAATTATTCCAACAATCGGAATTGGTGCTGGTGTAGAGGCGGATGGGCAAGTATTAGTGTTCCATGACATGCTGAGCTATGGCTCACATCATGTGCCGAAATTTGTAGAACGTTTTGCTGACATGGGCAGTGAGGCAAGTCGAGGAATTACTGGCTATGTAGACGCAGTGAAGGCAGGGACATTCCCAGCAGCGAGGCATTTCTTTACGATGAAAGAAGAGGCACTGGATCAGCTATATGGAGGCGTTAAGTAAATGAAAGTCGTCACAACTATCACAGCGCTTACAACAGAAATTCAAGCAGCCAAACAAGCACAAAAAACAATTGGTCTAGTGCCAACGATGGGCTATTTACATGAAGGCCATTTAACATTAGCCCAAACAGCACGAGCAGAAAATGACTTGGTAGTTATGAGTATTTTTGTGAATCCGACTCAGTTTGGTCCAAATGAAGACTTTGAAAGCTATCCGCGTGATTTACCACGTGATACTGCTTTGGCAGCGACTGTAGGGGTAGACATTGTATTTGCGCCAAGTGTAGAAGAAATGTATCCACATGACGGCTGTATTCGCATCTGTGCAGGTGAGCAGGCAACAATTCTTTGTGGGGCTAGTCGCCCAGGCCATTTTGACGGTGTGCTACAGGTCGTCGCAAAGTTATTCCATTTGGCACAACCGACCCGTGCTTATTTTGGACAAAAGGATGCCCAGCAAGTGGCAATTATCGCTACAATGGTGCGGAACTATAACTTCCCGCTAGAGATGCGTGTCGTGCCGATTGTGCGCGAAGAGGACGGTTTAGCAAAATCTTCTCGTAACGTTTATTTAAGCGAGCAAGACCGTCAAGAAGCTCCAGCAATTAATGAAGCATTACAGCTGGCACGTGACAGCTTTGTAGCAAACAGAGATGCGAGTAGTGCCCTAGCAAAAGCAAACTATCACCTTACTGCACGAACGCATGGCCAAATCGACTATATTGAATTATTAGCGTATCCCGACTTAACACCAGTGACAGCCGACACCGAACAAGTACTGTTGGCGGCGGCGGTGTACATCGGTAACACCCGTTTAATCGATAACTGTATTTTCAATATGAAAGAAGGATTATAATATGTTACGAATGATGATGAATAGCAAAATCCACCGTGCCACTGTGACAGAAGCGGATTTGAATTATGTAGGCTCCATTACAATCGATGCAGATATTTTAGATGCAGTCGGTATGCTCGCAAACGAAAAAGTCCATGTCGTGAATAATAACAATGGCGCACGCTTTGAAACGTATATTATTGCGGGCCAACGTGGATCGGGTGTGATTTGCGTAAATGGGGCAGCAGCACGACTTGTACAACGGGGCGACATTGTGATTATCATTTCTTATGTCTATGTAGACAATGCTGAGGCGAAGGACCATAAGCCAACAGTAGCCATTATGGGCGAAGGCAATACCATTAAAGAAATGATTGCCTATGAGCCAGAAGCTACGGTGTTGTAATTAATTTCTTTATAAAAATTAATAAATAAAAACGGCTTGTGATTATTGTAGTCATCATCAAGCCGTTTTTTATTTAACTTTTATGAGAAATGATCAATTTTTGACTCATCACCAAAAGATGTGGTTGACATTTTAAAATGTAATATAACTTGGCTGGAGCGAGCAACGCGAGTGAAGCGGCTCATCGGCACCCCCAGGAAAGCACACTGGCAGAGCAGAAGTCAACCACAAGTTATGGTGAAGAGCCCAATTTTTCACAATACTTGATTGTTCGTTTATTCGATCAATTCACTTTCTTTCAGTAAATCATAGATTATTGTTTCTTTTGTTTTATGAATGCCTAACTTCCCGATTTGTTTTAAGATAAATGGAGCATCTATATCTGTTAATTTTTTACCGTCCAGTAAGCGAGAAGTTGAAGCTAATAAAGTACGAATATCAAATGCAGAAGCAAATACTTCTGGCACGCCTCGATCAATCTTTAATAATTGATAAACAGCTTCCATCGCAGTTCTTACTGAATATTCAGTTGTGAATACGGTATCTCTTGCTGTTTCACTAAAATTCCCAATGAAGGCTAAGTTAACAGAACCATTAGGGACAACTAAAGGACGATCACCTAATGCTCTAGGCATGAAGTAAGATGTTATAAAAGGCATATAACATGGAATTGTATTACATGAATTCTGTGCTAAATCCGGTATTTCATCTACAGGTACGCCCATATGGTACAACCACTCTTGTGCTATCTCAATTCCACTACATTCAGTGATACTTTTTTTAATAAAATTACCTGGTTTATTAGAAAGTAAACCATAAATCCAAACGACTAATTGATCTTTTGGCTGATTTTTAAAATGAGGTTGTCGGTTCAACGTATAGCTTAGCATCCAATTGGAATCTTTAGCAGATACGATACCACCAGTAACTACCTTCCCAGCATATGGATCTCTTTTGCTGATTTTTTCAATATACGGAGCAACTCGAGCATCCAATGTAGTAAGTGTTGCTGAAACAAACCAACTTTCTTTAGGGAGATTATCACAGAATTTTTCTGGTCTACCAAATTCAGCATCTTGTGAAGCTATATTTTTCCAAAGAGACCAACTACCGCCCAAATCAGAACTTATAGGGGCTGGTGTATGATTGTCACCATAAGTTGTACTCTCTGTGATACTACCATTTGTCACAAAAACCAGTTCATTTTCTGTTAGCTCTATATTTTTTTTCTCACCATTTTGTTTCAACACCAACGTATGAGCTACTTTTTTGTCTCCAACTCTATCAACTAAAACATTCTCTACAACAGTATTGTACTGAAAATCAACATTATGTTTTTCTAAATAGTTAATCATAGGAAGAACTAAAGATTCATATTGGTTATACTTTGTAAATTTCAAAGCAGATAAATCAGGTAATCCACCTATATGATGAATAAAACGCACAATGTAACGACGCATTTCCATTGCAGAATGCCATTTTTCAAAAGCAAACATCGTGGACCAATATAACCAAAAATTCGATTCAAAAAATTCCTCAGAGAAAACATCTGTAATTTTTTTATCCTCTAATTTCTCTTCAGGCGTAAAAAATAATTTAATCATTTCTTCAGATGATTTATCAGATAATGTAAATTTCCCATCATCCTCAAGTCTCTGACCTCTTTTTTCAATCAATCTACATTTAGAATAATTAGGATCTTCTTTATTTAACCAATAAAATTCATCTAAAACAGAAGCATTTTCAATTTCTAAAGATGGGATTGAACGAAATAAATCCCATAAGCATTCAAAATGATCTTCCATTTCTCGACCACCACGAATAATAAAACCCCTTGTCGGATTTAGAATACCGTCAAGACTACCTCCTGAGATATCTAACTCTTCGAGAATATGAATATTCTCTCCTTTCATTTGGCCATCACGAATTAAAAAACATGCAGCTGAAAGTGAGGCTAGTCCTGAACCAATAAGATAAGCTGATTTCTCATCAACACCCTCAGGTTTTTTAGGACGTGCGAAAGCTTCATAATTACCATTACTGTAATACATAATACCGCCTCCATAAATTATTATTCCAGTATAGTATAACATTAATTTACAGGATAATGGTAAAATGAGAGAATAATTAACAAATTATTCAATTTTGAAGTTGAACAGGTAATATACCTACCCCTCTAATTTGACATAACAATGCATTGCATTTTTATAAATTATTTCTCGATATGAATTATGCAATATTTGAAAATAAGATTGCCCTTGTAGCACTTGATCTGTACCAAACTAAAGCACTTGCATTAAGTACAAGTCATAGCAATATCAAAATTTACATTTGAATAAAGATGTATAACATAATCCTATATTTCTTGATAAAGAGGGCAGTTTTCTTTAAGAAGGCCAATTCGATGTTATAATGGGCGCTACGAAAAGTGCAGGAGAAACTAGGAAAATGAAAATTAGCAAGAGGTTGATTGAATGTTTTTTGTAAACCGCTATTAACAACTTAGTATATCAATAATAGTTGAAAACCTTATTACTACAGTTAAAAAGCCACTGATTTGAACTGCACACCAAAGTTAGACCAAAAAATCTCACTATTGGGGTTCACTACAAATGTGGTGACTTTTTTCTATCCTCTTAGTTTTAAAAAGAGTTTTTAAGTGGACTTGCAGTTGTTTTAAAATGTGCAAATAAATAACATCCTAAAATAACAACCAATCCTCCAATTCCTTGCGTCCACGTGATGCTCTCTCCTATAAATAAAAATGCTAGAAGTGCAGTGAAAATCGGATTGAAGTTAAGGAAAATGCCGGATGTTGTAGTCCCTAATTTTTGAATACCAATGTTCCAAAGTACCATACAAACTACTGTGGAGATGATTCCTGTATATAAAAGAGATAGAATAAAAGAATGATTAACATTATTCAAAGTAAAATCCCTAAGATTAAACGGCAATAGTATAAGAAGTCCAAATATGCCTGCATACAAAGTAGACATTAGTGGTGAGGTAGTTTTCATTGCCCATTTACTACAAACCGAATAAATTCCCCATACACATACAGCTGTCATCATCCATAAATCACCCAAATTAACGTGAAACGACAATAACAAGTTGATATTCCCCTTTGAAAGTACGAGAAGAACACCAAATAACGAAAGTAGCATTGAAAGCGCTTGAAGAATACTAATCTTTTCTCTTAGAAATACAAATGAAAAAACGGAAATTGAAATTGTATTTAATGTTGAAATAAGGCCAACATTCGTCGATGTTGTTCTTTCCAACGCTAATAATTGAAAGAGATTGAAGAAAACCACACCCGTAATACCCATTAAAAATAAAGGGAGAATGGCATCCCGAGGGGGAAGCAATCTTTTTTCTTTCCACCATACAATTGGAAGTAGTAGAGCAACGGCAATGATCCATCGTAAGCTCGTCAATGTTAAGGGCGAGGCATGATCGACAAGGGATTTTGTAACAACAAAATTGCCCCCCCAAAGCAAACTGACTAAAAGCATCAAGAAAACATAGATATTCTTCAAAACAATATCTCTCCTTTGATTCCCGTATTAACAATAAAAAAGATGCTCTATGTACAATTGAGTTTTTATGTTTTCTAAAATAATCATAACATTTTTGCTTTTTAGACAGTATAATATTTTGTGTAGTGAATAAAAAATGAAATAATAAAAAGAATAATGGAGTTTTACGGAATTTAATTAATTATAATTGGTAAATACGGCTGAATTTTCGAATTAAAAAAGGAGCGAATAGCATGAGGGATTTTGAAAGAAGATTATTAGATAGTGTTGATCTTCAAATACTAGATATTTTGCAGAGAGAAGTTCAGATAAGTAATGCAAAAATAGCGAGACGAGTGAATTTGTCTCCACCGGCGACACATACGAGAATAAAACGATTAGAAAGTGAAGGATTTATTGACAGACAAGTTGCCATTTTAAATCAGGAGAAATTGGGATTCGATTTACTTTGTTATGTTTTCATGAGTACAAATATTCATCAAGAAAAAGAATTAGAAGCTTTGGAAAGTTCCTTAACAACTATGACAGAAATATTAGAATGTCATTGTTTAACAGGAGAGTATGATTATCTGTTAAAGGTAGTTATTAGAGATCGACAGGAATTAGATAGCTTCATAAGAAAATTAAATAGGTTAGGCATTTCCCGAATTCAAACTAACTTATCTTTAAGAGAAGTAAAATATTCTACAGTCTTACCGATATCAGAAGATGCACAGCGGAAGAATTAGCCAGCACTGTCAGAAACCTACTATGTAAAAAAGTGTCCCAAGAAAGAATTTGAGACACTATTTTTAATAACTCTCGAAGAAAACAGTGAAGGAGGCGCTTTATCGGATATTTATGCTAGTATCACGATGAAGATTGTGAAGTCATGTACTAAACTAACGGGACAGTGAATGGTATTTTTTCTTCACCACGAAGTGATGGAAACCGTTGAATAAAAAGTTATGATGTTTTTCCTAAGGTAAATGGGACTTGAACAGATAGTGTATTTTCATCAAGAAGTATGGAGTTTTGAAGGTAGAGAAGCATTTGGCAGAAAGGATGTATCTACCCCGTGGGATGGAAAAGGTACACAATGGGTAGAACACCATCTTTATGTATGTCACAAAGATAGTAAAGAACTTGCAACGCATTTAGCATTCTGAAAATATAAAAAGAAATTTAGCAAATACAGAAGACCGAAAATCCTATACCTTAGGTAAAACAGAGAATTTATCAATAAGATTGTAAAAAAAATATGGAATAAAAAATTAATAATCAATTTTCTTAGTCAATTAACGGAGTATTTTAGTGGCTGGCATAAGGAGAACGAAGGCTTCGTTTTATCGCAGACTAAAGGGAATTGGCAAGATGTTGACCAATTTATAATAATTATTTTCTAATTGTAAAGGGAGAATATAATGTACTCTATCGGTAAATTTTCTAAAATATGTAATATTCCCGTTAAAACATTACGCTACTATAGCGACATTGGATTACTAAAACCTTCTTACATAGATCCTGTAACAAACTATCGATACTATGACTATGACAAAATTCAACTCATGCAAAAAATTATGCTTCTAAAAAGCTGTCAATTCTCTATAGCTACAATTAAGGAATTTATTGAAAGCTCTGATCAGATACAATGGAAAAGCATATTACAACATAAAATTAATGAGCTTGAGGATCAAAGAACAAAAATGTCCAAACAAATAGAGGAGATGAATCGGTTAAAAATACAAATCGAAACAGAGGCTTCTATAATTCCAGGACCTCTTTTATCTGACTGTTATATTGAAAATCGAGAGGAAATCCCTGTCTACACGATTCGGAAGAAAATAAAGGTCCAATTTATTGATGAGTTGGTTAAAGATTTATTTGATCGAGTTTACGCTTTTAATCTCGTGATTACAGGGAAACTAATGGCTATCTTTCATGAAAGAGAATTGAGTCAAAAAGAGGCAGACATCGAGCTGCTTCTTCCAGTAGAAGCTACGGATAAAATAGACGGCTGTAGGATTTTATCTAGTGGGATATACGCGTGTATTACTGTTAAAGGCCCTTATTCGGAGTTGGATGAAGGATATAAAAAATTGAAAAGTTGGATTTTCGAACAACATCTAAACCAGATAGCGAAAGAGATCGAAATTTATGAAGAAGGTCTTGTACCTGCCAATGTTAATATTAGAGATTTAAGACCAGATTTAAACAGACACCCATCACAGTTTGTTACTAAAATATGTATACCGGTAGTTAAGAAGTAAAGGTAGCTTATAGTTTTAAATAAAAACAGGGTAAACTCTCCATCTACTGGAGGGTTTATTCTTTTTATATACTAATGAATGGAGGGAATTACAATGTACCATCCGAGATTAAAAGGAGATGCTTACGGGGCAGGAAAGCATTATGCAGAAATCCTTTATAAAAATGGATTTCGATTTCCGAAAGTAACAGAAGAAAATTTAAAATTCGGGGAGTCATGTAAAGCTATTCTTACTGAATTTGACCCTAATATTATGAAGGAAATACAAGGATTTGCAGAAGGCTGTCATTCTTCTTTTGAAGAAGTAAGTTCTTTTCTTTTAAGTATAGGAGTATTTGAATTGGCTGGTCAATGTAGTATTTTCTCAGCTTTTAATGGAAGAGAAATTATTATTGGTCGTAATTATGATATGCTCTTTAATCTGAAGAATTTTACAGAGTCCTCACTAGTTTGTTTTGAAGGAAAAAATAAATATGTAGGTCATTCAGATTGTTTTATTGGAAAAGTTGATGGTATAAATCAACATGGTTTATTTGTGGGAATTACATCAGTTCCTCATGACGGAATTAAGCCAGGATTGAATTTTTATTTTGCTGTTAAATATATTTTAGAAAATTGTTGTACTGTGGGAGAAGGAATAGAAGTGTTAAAAAGATTTCCAAGTTCGGTCGCTAATAACTACTTGTTAGCAGATCCATTAGGGAATATGGCTGTTGTAGAAGTTACCCCTAATGACTATCAAGTTCGCCTTCCTACCAATAATTATATTCATTGTACCAATCATCATGAAAGTACATCAGTATCTGAAAGCTGGAATTGGGAGCAAATCAAAAGAACGTTTTGAAACATTAGATATATGTCTTCAAGATAACGTCAATAAAATGACTCTTTCCATTGCACAATCAATTATGTCAGAAACCAAGGGACATGTTTGTTTAAATTTAAAAGAATATAATTTTGGTACGCTCTTCTCTGTTGTAGCCAACTTAAATACATTAGATATACATAGAGCCGAAGGTCAACCAAACAAAGCAAAATATAAATCAGATAGTCGATTGACAGATGCTGTTTTAAAATAAACTTTCCTTTATCTGCGATTTTCTACTTGTAATTTGGATGTAAAAGTAAATAAAGAATTTGATTGAGTCTGCGTTCTGACTTACAAGTACAAACTACCAAAATGTTCTACTAATTTCTTTAATACGAAAAACATACCATACTATATTGTCTTAAAAAGAACAGAAAACCACAAATTAGGCCTACTTTTAAAGTGTGCACTATTTGTGGTTCTGTTCTTTGTTAGGAATTTGTCTTTTTAGATGTGATTTTTACTTTATAGTTTTCAGTATTTACTGTTGCAGAGATTCTCTGATGTTTATCACTTTCAATATGTCCTTCTACATAAGCTTCATGTGTCGCATACTCCCCGGTAAAACTAACTTTTTCAATCACAACATCAATATCTTTTTCTTTTTTAAAGTGTTCAATAGTTGCTTGATTTACTTTTTCCTCTGTCTTTGGCCAGTTTTCTTTACTCAACTCGTCAGGTGAGTCAACATCCATAATTGTATAAATCCATGTAGCTAGAGCGAGTAATACACACACTAATACTAACGTTAGAGGATTAAATAAATTTTTCTTCATAAAAATTTCCTTTCTCCTTTTCGTGATTTTTGCCTATACGTTGAAATTAAGGTTCTTTAATAAAGTCATTGTAAGGTAGCCGTATTCCGCACCTTATCAATTTTGAGTGTTATTTATCTGACCTTAATTACTTTCCACACGCTACATAGGAAGGGGCTAGTTGAACGATAGAAAAATTATTGTTACAATGAATAAGAACATATATTCTATCGATTTTTAATCCTTATTCAACGGGGCAGAGAAACAATATCTGAATAAATAAAAGGAGAAAGAGTTATGACAAATAACGTAAAACAGAGAAGAATAATTTTAGATTTAGCAGTTACTTTAGATGGTTTTATTGAAGGGAAAAACGGTGAAGTTGATTGGTGCATTATGGACCCTGATATGGGGTTTGCTAGTTTCTTGAATCAAATTGATACGATTTTATATGGTAGAAAAAGCTATGATTTATGGGGAAATTATATTCCGAAAACTAACGACTCTGATTCCGAAAAAGAAATTTGGGAATTGGTTCATAGTAAGGAAAAATACGTGTTTTCCAGAACGCATTTAGAGACTAATAATCAAGCAATATTTATAAATGAAAATATCCTTGAAGAAGTAAATAAATTGAAGAATAAACCCGGGAAAGACATCTGGCTATATGGCGGAGCAAGTCTCATTACAACTTTTATAAATTTAGGGCTTATTGATGAGTTTAGATTATCTATCCATCCTGTTATTTTAGGGGAAGGAAAACCGATGTTTATGGATATAAATCAGAGGTTGAATTTAAAAATGGTTAATACAAGAACGTTCTCTTCTGGTGTTGTGCAACTCATTTATCATTATGATGATACATTGTTATGAATGTCAGAAGGGAATACTCGGTAGTAGCTGACAATTATTCTATAAATGGATAGATTATGACAATAAGAGAGAGGCTGTACAAAAGAGAAAAAGTGTTAGATTGACTGTTGTCGATCTAGCACTTTTTTGCTGTGAACGTTGATGTCCACTACGGTGGACGCTTTGCGTGGGCGTGGCCTGAGCCTGTAGTCTCAGGCGTCACGCTAATCCCCCAGGAGTCGCCGCCTTAATGACAATAGGCATTGACATTAACGAAGTGAACAAAGATATTCTTACATTCTTAAATAATTTAACTTGGTAGTTTTAATGAAACTTCAACCAACACTAGCTTCTTTACGATAATGGGTACAATTCAGCAAAGACGTGGTAAATATTAGTGATAACAGTTATCTTCGGTCTTGCATAATATAAGAGCATGTATGCAAAAAGAGGAGGATATAATTATGGTAATGCCTTCATATAGTCAAAGAATTACTCCACAACAAGCAATGCAGATTGCCGTGCAAAGAGTACCTGGTCAAATCATACATTATGGCATGGATATGGAAAATGGTACATTAGTGTATGAAATATTCATTATGACTTCTCAAAATAAGATTTATGAAGTAGAAGTAAACGCAAAGACAGGTGTAATTCGAAAAATTGAAGAAGAAAATGATTTTGATTAAATCATCTTTATTAACAAAAAGCCCAGGATTCAATTAATGAACTGAACCCCGAATAGGGTCACTTTTTAAAGTGTCTACTATTCGGGGTTCAGTCCTGTGATGGGGGGGCTTCTTTATTTTCTTATTTATGTGCCTATAATTTTCTATAATTGGTTAGAGGAAAGGGATATTTATTTTAAACAATATTAATTCCTGCGCTTGCAGTACCTCTAATAATTTGATTTGAAATTCCTGCTTTTAAGTCAATATAGAATACCATTAGTTCACGGCGATTCAAATTTATAATAAAATTGCCAGGCTACATAGAAGTGTTAGCCTGGCAAATTATATAGGTTTATTAGTAATAAATTAATGCAATATTTATGTCTTTATAATGGTAGCTTGAATTATACAGCGCGTCTAATAGCGTCAATTTTTTGGCAGTCAATGACAACTGGTGTAGCTGCAGCAGCAACATCTAGTTCAAGGAAGTATGCACAACAACTTTTTGGATCCAAGTTGATGAAAGTAAGATTTAAGAAACTGCCTCCACCTGATAGGAAAACGTCTACTAAAGTACCTGGTTCTAAGCGTTTTAAGAAGTCACAAGCGCAACCTTTGCAGCGGTGTTTGTCAGATTTCTCTTCTTTATATGAGTACTTTTCATCTTCATAGTAAGAATCGTCTTCATAGTAGTAATCGTCTTTGTGGCCATAATCTTTCTCTTTTTTCTTACAACGCTTTTTAACTTCGACGTCAACATCTACTTCTACTTCTACTTCTACATCAATAAATACTTTTTCATGTTTGCGATGATGGCATTTTTTCTCTTCGTGTTTCTTGTGGTCACACTTGCATTTATCATGTTTCTCTTCGTGTTTTTCACATTCACACCAACATTTGAATTTTTCACCTTTAGCCATCTTTTTGTTATAATCCCAATTCATATGTTTTACGTATCTACTATCTTTCATCATTCAATCTCCCTTTTTGTAAGTTTTTTTGTAATGCTAGCGTTAAGCCTTACACTTCTAATCTATGAATTTAAATGAAGGGTACGTGGTAATTTGACCCTATAAAAGAGTAAAAATAATTTATTTCTAGAAATGTTGAAAAATAAATGAATACCTAGATTAAAAGAAAGCTAGTGAATAATAATTTTAAATGGAAAGGATAGATAGACTTTTGCCTGAATACAATAAAACTCTTGGTTCTTTAATCTGAAGATTTCTTTTGTAGCGAAAGCGAATTACAGAACGATTGAGAGATTATATGAGAGAAATAATATAAAGTGTCGTTATTTCACTTTGCTTTCTTACTCATAAATAATGAATATGCCTTCAAACAATCCATTCAAAATGTCCCCGATAGCAGTTATGTAGATGAAGTTAGTTAAAAATTACAAAAACTCGAATTTTACAAAAAGGGCATATAGCACTACGAGCGGCAGGCTATTCTTAAAGTAAAAACGATACATCGTTAGATTGAAAAGTTTGGAAGTTAAATCAAAAAGCCACTCTAGATTTTTGGATGGAACCATAGTAGAAAAATGACAATGCTTATTGAATAACAAGACATAGGTCAATGAGGTTTGTGAAAACTTGTATTTAAACTAACTCGATAGTTTAAATACAAGTTATTGTTTTAGACTCCTTTGTTATCGGACGCGATTGTTCAATAAGACAAGTCGCTTCTTGTGCTAATGACGCAGTTTTGTTAAGAAGATATATACTGAAAAAAGTCCCTTCAGATAGTTTGAAGGGACTTTCCGATATAATTAGTGTATAACTCTAAATCCAAAATGATTATTTGTATTTTTTGGCTAGAGATTCGCTACCAATTGCTCCAATGATAGTCATAAAAAACGGTCCAATTTGAAATAACAGAGAATCTTGTAAGAACACAATATTTAAATCAAATAACTTATTACCTATTACAATGAATATCTTAGCTAGTATGATTAAAAATCCAATTATTAGAAGAATATCAAAAAACAATTTCCACCTTGGATAGACTAATTTTTGGCTATCTTTTATGAGTTTCTCTTTCAAAGAATTATCCTCATTTACTAATTCATCAAGAGTAATATCAAATATGTCACTTAACTTAATTAACAATTCAATACTAGGATAACTTTCTCCACGTTCCCATTTGGAAATAGATTGTCTACTAATATTAAGTTTTTCTCCAAGCTGTTGTTGTGACATATTATGCTTTTGACGTTCTTCCTTTATTTTTGAAGAAAAATACATTTGATCAACTCCTATCCACAGTATATTTATTTGCACTAAAAAAATAAAGAACCGTATAGTTGCAAGGGTGTAAACTATTAGTTTCCCCTTGGAAACAGCATTTATTTTTGTTTGTAGCCCTTCATTTACCTGTTTATTTTTACAAAAAATAGGATTTAACAGAATTTCTGTAAATTGTTAAAGTAGCAGTTTAGTCAGTGTCTTTTATGGGGTTCCTTGTTCATTATTTCCTTATAAATGTTTTTCATTTAAGAAAAAGGCTGCTAGGACACCGTTTTTCTTGTAATTTCAACTAATCGGGGCACAATAGTTCAACAAAAGTACACTGTAAGTGTTGGTAGGGGAGTATGGTCTAATGTGTCATATTTACTAATGAATTGCTCTATAGCGAACCGAATATGCAACTAAACTGCTATATTTAAACCGGATATTTCTATGGTATAATTTCCTAAAAAAGGAGTGGTTTTTTTGAGGAATCCAAATTATTTTAAAGTAATAAAATTTCTAGTATGTTTATCTGTTAGTTTATGCATTATAACTTATCCGATTATTTCCTTTGCTGAACCACTTGATACTAATTTGCCTAGTGAAACAAGCAAATCTAATGACATTGATACTGGTATAGCAAACTTGAACTACAATAGTAGCGAAGTTTTAGCAGTGAATGGTGATAAAATTGATAGTTTTGTTCCAAAAGAAGGAATAAACTCAAATAATAAATTTATAGTGGTTGAACGTAACAAAAGATCACTTACAACTTCACCGGTGGATATTTCTATTATCGATTCTATTGCGAATCGTGCCTATCCAGGAGCATTACAACTGGCAAACAAAGCTTTTGCAGACAATCAACCTAGTTTATTGGTGGCTAAAAGAAAACCGCTAAATATTAGCATAGATTTACCTGGCATGAAAAGAGAAAATACTCTGACTGTGGATAATCCAACATATGGTAATGTGTCTGGGGCAGTAGATGAGTTAATATCTACTTGGAGTGAAAAATATTCAACAAGCCATACTTTACCTGCAAGACTACAATATTCAGAATCTATGGTTTATAGTAAATCTCAAATAGCAAGCACTCTGAATGTTAACGCCAAAGTTCTTGACAATTCACTGGGAATTGATTTTAACGCGATTGAAAATGGAGAGAAAAAAGTGATGGTTGCGGCATATAAACAAATATTTTATACCGTAAGTGCAGAACTACCTAACAATCCATCAGACCTTTTTGATGATAGTGTTCTTTTTGAAGAGTTAACCCGTAAAGGGGTAAGTAATGAAGCTCCTCCAGTTATGGTGTCAAATGTAGCTTATGGCAGAACCATTTATGTGAAATTAGAAACAAGCTCTAAGAGTAAGGATGTACAAGCAGCTTTTAAAGCCTTACTAAATGATGTCAATACCAATGTTGAGTCTAGTGCACAGTACAAAGATATTTTTGAAGAAAGTTCCTTTACTGCTGTAGTATTAGGCGGAGATTCACAAGCACATAATCAGGTTGTCTCAAAAGACTTTAATGATATTAGAAAAATAATTAAAGATAACGCAGAATTTAGTCTTAAAAATCCAGCATACCCAATTTCATATAGTAGTGTTTTCTTAAAGGATAATTCAATTGCTGCTGTTCATAACAGTACAGATTATATCGAGACGACAACTACAGAATATTCGAAAGGTAGCATCATCCTTGATCATTATGGCGCATATGTTGCGCAATTTGAAGTAGCCTGGGATGAATTTTCATATGATGAAAACGGGGTAGAAGTACTAACCCATAAAACTTGGGAAGGAAACTGGAAAGACAAAACAGCTCATTTCTCTACAGTAATACCACTTCCGCCTAATTCGAAAAATATAAGAATTTATGCAAGAGAATGTACAGGTCTTGCATGGGATTGGTGGAGAACAATTATTGATGAATACAATGTTCCATTATCTAATGAAATAAAAGTTTCAATTGGGGGAACAACATTATACCCAACAGGCACGATTAATTAGGTATTCGTCATGGGCGGTACTTGTAACGTCCATCCAAACTTGGGCTATACAAAAAGTACTTCATTCTTTTGTTAGAAATGAATAAAACATAGAATAAACACCTTACGCTGATCTTGGTATTCAATTTCAACGTAAGGTGTTTTTATTTGTCTCATTTTTAGGCAGTGCGATGCCCTATAATGTGCTGATTTTTATGCTAAGTTTTCATTATCTTTAAAGTAATTTTTCATTTTATCTGTATCGAAACGGCCTTCCCATTTCGCCATTACTAATGACGCAAGAGAGTTACCAATTACGTTAACGACTGTACGTCCCATATCAAGAATACGGTCAATACCCGCAATAAATGCTAAGCCTTCAAGTGGAATGCCGACAGTACCTAACGTTGCTAAAAGGACAACGAATGATACGCCTGGGACACCTGCAATCCCTTTAGATGTAACCATTAATACAAGCATTAACGTAATTTGTTCACCAATGCTTAGGTGAATGCCGTACATTTGAGCAATAAATAAGGCAGCAATCGCTTGGTACAGTGTGGAACCATCTAAGTTAAAGGAGTAACCAGTTGGAATAACAAAGGATACGATATCCTTTGGAGCACCTAATTTCTCCATTTTTAACATAATTCGAGGTAACACAGCCTCAGAACTTGCTGTTGAGAACGCTAAAATCAGCTCATCTTTTAATACTTTAATTAAGAAGAAGATGCTGACTCCTGCGAATTTTGCCACAAGCGCTAGAATGACAAAGATAAAGAATAGCATGGTTGCATAAACAAGTATAGCGAGTTTCGCAAGCGGTATTAATGAAGCGAATCCATATTTGGAAACGGTTACACCGATTAAACCAAATACCCCTAGTGGCGCGAATTTCATAACAAGGTTCGTTACCCAGAACATAGCATCAGCTACCCCTTGGAAGAAGTCTAACACTGGTTTACCTCGTTCACCAATGGCAGCAACCCCTAGACCAAAAATCACAGAGAAAAAGATGATCGCAAGCATATCGCCTTCAGCCATAGATTGGATAATATTTGTTGGTACAATACCTACAATAATATCGAACGGACCTTCATGTTGTACTGCCTCTGTTGTCGAAACGTATTTCGAAATATCGCCTTGAGAAAGCTCGTTCATATTCACACCAGCACCTGGTTGGAATAGATTTGCTGAAAGTAGTCCTACAACAATTGCGACTGTTGTAATGACTTCAAAGTAAATAAGTGATTTCCCACCTAATCGTCCTAGCTGTTTCATGTCGCCAGTTCCAGCAACACCTACGATTAATGTCGAAATAATAATCGGTACAACAATCATCTTAATTAGATGAAGAAAAATATCCCCTAGTGGTTGTAAATATGTTTCAATTTTGGGGTTTCCATAAAAGATGCCGCCAACGATAATACCTAAAATCAAACCAACTAAGATTTGAGTGGCTAAACTGATTTTAAATTTCTTTTTCAAACCTCGTACCTCCGAATATTAAATTTATCAGACATGTCTGCCATTTATAATACGAAGGACTTACGAAATCCGACAAAATCCGATGAAAATTAATTTATTTTTGAGAAATATCTGAATATAATATTTTGATATAAATTTCTTAATAGATAACTTTGCTGAACCACAAAGTAGGAGGAAATGACAAAGGGCGCCTGTTCTTCTTATATTTATAATTTAGAACTATTTATGCTTTGTGATATAATTACAAATATTTACTAATTTAAGTAGGGGGAAATATGAAAATTTATAAATTAGCTTGTATATGTACTTTGATTGTACTCCTATCAGGGTGTAATGCATTTTCATCAAAAACAGAAGAACCATCTACAAAAGTAGCGTCAGAAGTTATAAAAAATGAACCTGTTGTCTTAGATACTACTCATAAGGAGGAAAACGAAGAAACACTGGAAGGCTTTCATCCTCTTGAGATTGATGCAGAGATAATATCACCTATAGGTGAAAATATATCTTATTTTACTTATGCGGGTCGTGTGCCCTTTAAAATATCCTTATTAAATACTGGTACTGAAAGCTTTTTATACAAAATTCGAAATGTAGATACAGAAACATATGTAGCAAATGGTGTCTTAAAAAGGAAAGAAAGTTTTGAACAAGTATTTGACGGATTACCCAAAGGAAATTATGACATATATGCTGTTGTAGAAGAGGAAGAGCCTCCTATAGATATAAAATTAAAGGTAAAGGTTGAGTTACTTCAATAACTAGATCAATATTCGTATCGAAAACATCGTGAATAGTATCTTCTTACAAAGACAGCGTTTTGCTGTCTTTTTCGTTCAGTAATTTTGGAGTTTGAAATCACCATCATAGAAATAATTCACAAATTTAAAGAGATGGAGAGAAATTGAATTGTCTTTCCATCTTTCATTTTTTTATAATTTTGACTATCCCGTTTGTAAACGATGGGCTAGATGCTTCGTTATATACATTGCAATACATTACTGTTTTCCAATTCCGTTTGGAAGGAACGAAAAACTTTTGCGACAACCCTGTCCTTTTCTGTATAGAAAATGCTTCAAGTGCTTCATTCTATCAATAAAACAAATTGAAACCATTAATTTCACAGGGGGAGAAGTGAATAAAAGGATTAAACAGCTCAACAGGAAGAATTAAAGTAGCCCAGTTTTGTATGAAAACCGCCCAACTTTTCTGACTAAACGCTCTATCCACTCAGCCGAAGCAAATGAAAACGACAGAAGCATGACCCGATACATGGTTTTATGATAAAATTCATCTATCAAATGTGAACTGTGAGTTGAGATGTATGATGGAAAGTCAAAAGTATGCAATTGTAGATTTGGAGACAACTGGTCATTCGCCAGCAAATGGTGACCGAATGATTCAAATTGCCATTGTGATTATGAAGGATTGGAAAATTGAGCGTACGTATACGAAGTTTATTCATCCAGGAAAAGCCATTCCGTCCTTTATTCAAGATTTAACGCAAATTACGGATGAGGATGTAAAGGATGCCTTGCCGTTTGAAGCGCATGCGGACTACATATATGAACTAATTACCGATTGTGTGTTTGTCGCGCATAATACGGATTTTGACTTATCCTTTTTACAAGCAGAATTTAAACGAGCGGGTTTACCAAAATGGCATGGCAAGAAGATGGATACGGTTGAACTAGCAAAAATTGTCTTCCCTATGTCATTAAGCTTTAAGCTTGGTGATTTAGCAGCAGATTTAAATATCGAGTTAGCCAATGCACATCGGGCGGACGATGATGCTCGTGCGACAGCTGAACTTTTCAAACAATGTTGGAACGAGCTCCTCAGCCTACCTCAACTAACACTCGAACAAATGCATAAGCGTTCGTTCCGCTTAAAATCAAATTTAGCACAGTTGTTCTTTGAGGCACTGCAAATTAAACGCCAACACCTCTCAAATCATGATAATGTATCCTATTACCGCAATTTTGCTATTTGTGATGGACGAAAAACACATACCAACAAGTTGGAGCTACCATCTTACCCACAAACAGCAACGGACAAAGAAAACATTATGGCGAAGGCTATGCCGAATTTTGAGCAACGCCCAGCACAATTTATGATGATGGACACAATTTGGCAGGCACTTAACGATAAAGAAGAATGTGTCATTGAGGCATCGACAGGCATCGGCAAAACGGTCGGCTATTTATTACCTGCCATTTTATATGCCCGTACACATGATAAAAAAATTGCCATCAGTACGTATACAGCACACTTACAGGAGCAACTTGTTGAAGAGGAGCTACCGAAAATCGAAAGAATCCTCGGCACAAAGGTGAATATTGCTGTACTCAAAGGCATGCAACATTATATCGACCTCACACGCTTTGAGCAGTACATGGCTTATGCGGACGAATCCTATGATGATACTTTTACCATTTTACAGCTTCTTGTGTGGCTTACGAAAACTGAAACCGGTGTATTAAGTGAGCTCAATGTTTCAGGTGGAGGACAGCTATTTTTAGAAAAAATTCGGAAAATGCCTGATGAAAAACCATCAAAGGGCTTCGATTTCTATGAACAGGCGTTAAAAAATAGTGAGACAGCGGATTGTATTGTGACCAATCATTCAATGGTACTCAGTGATTTAGTGCGTCAAACGCCTATTTTTACACAAATTGATGGCTGGATTATCGATGAGGCCCATCAATTTATTCAATCTGCTATGCAACAAGATGAAACAGTTTTATCCTATACACAGTGGAAATACGTGTTTGGACAAATTGGCACAATGGAGGACACAGCGCTCTTTCAGCAATTTAGTCAAGCTGCTAAGAAGAAACAACGTGTGCCTATGCAGAACTTACAGCAACTCGATAAACATTTTATCCGCCTACAGCGCGTCTTTGATGAAACCATTTCTCGTGCGGTACAAAGAATGCAGCAACAAGTAAAGGGCAAGCAAATAGGCAGCAAGTGTACATTGTTTTTAGAGGATGTCGCTTTAGCGAAAGAGCCGCTTTTGCACGTGAGCAAGCTTCTACAGCAGTGGCTAGATCTAGCAACGGAAGCGGGTCAAGCTTTTGACAACGATATCGAACAGCTCGACAACAATGAAATTTTCATTCTATCAGAGTGGCATTATTGGATTCGCGAAATGAAGCTGAAAATCGTTGAATGGGAAGAAATTTTCCTGTCTCCACAGGAGGATAATTCTGTATGGCTTGAGTTTGATTTACGCAGTGTACCAGGCAGTCTATGCGTCTATAAAAAGCCCATTAATGTGACACCTATTATTGAAAAAGTACTTGCACCACTTCGACGACAAGCAAGTATCGTGTGGACCTCAGGTACGTTAACTGTGCCAGGGAATGAACGCTTTGTTACACGTCAGCTAGGCATTTCCGATAGTGTGCAAGTGGTACAGCTACAGGCACCATCAGCGTATTATGCGGGTGCCAAGGCCTATATTGTGACAGATATGCCTGATATTCAACATGTTACACAGGATGAATATATTGAAGCCGTGGCACATGCCATCACACGCACAGTGCGTATGACAGAAGGGCGTTGTTTCGTGCTATTTACAGCGCAGGACATGCTGCGAAAAACGGTTGAGCTCATCCAAGACAGTGAACTACTCGACGACTATATGCTCTTTGCACAAGGAGTCACGGGTGGGAGTCGTATGCGTATCCTAAAATCATTCCAAAAATTTAGTCATGCCGTGCTATTTGGGACAAATAGCTTCTGGGAAGGTGTAGACGTACCAGGCGACGCACTTGCCTCTGTTATTGTCGTGCGCCTACCATTCTCGTCACCAGAAGAACCCGTCTTTAAAGCACGAGCAAAACATCTCGTAGCACAAGGGCACAACTCTTTCAATGAACTATCATTACCAGAAGCCATCATGCGCTTTAAGCAAGGATTTGGTCGCTTGATTCGTTCGTCTCAAGATAAAGGAGCATTTATTGTCTTGGATCGCCGCATTAGCACAAAGTCATACGGTAAGGAATTTATTAAGGCCTTGCCACCAATTGATGTCAAGAAATTGCAGTTACCAGAGTTGCTGAAGGAATTAAGCAATTGGCAAAAATAAATGAAAATCCCCCTAAATTAACACCTAGGGGATTTTTGCCAAACTTTCGTGTTCAACATGAGTACATATATAATGTAGTGTTATATTTTCATAGAATGCTCATTTGTCTTTTAGGTAAATATTTGTAACTGAATATATAGAGGAGTTGACAAGAATATGTCCATGCGAAATAAACTATTTAGTTTTGTCTTTAGTCTGATGGCAGTAGCTTTTGTATTAACGGGTTGTGGAACATCGGCAGAAAAAGAGAACACAGCGAAGGAATCAGGCGAAAAAACAGATTATTCATCAGCTGTGAAAGAAAATCCGATTGTGACGATTACCATGAGCAATGATGAAAAAATTGTCATTGAATTAGAGCCTTCTACAGCTCCCAATTCGGTTGCTAATTTTATTTCTTTAGTTGAAGAAGGGTACTATGATGGTCTGATTTTCCATCGAGTTATCCCTGGTTTTATGATTCAAGGTGGAGATCCTTCAGGCAATGGGACAGGTGGACCAGGCTATACCATTGAAGGTGAATTTTCTTCAAATGGTTTTGAAAATAATCTAAAACACGAACGCGGTGTGATTTCAATGGCGCGGACGGAGGATCTGAATACTGCAGGTTCTCAATTTTTTATAATGGTAGAAGAATCACCACAACTTGACGGTAAATATGCTTCTTTTGGGAAAGTAATCGAGGGAATGGAAACAGTTGATGCTATTGTTGCTGCTGACCGAGATAGTGCAAATAAGCCGTTAGAAGATCAGCAAATGAAAAAGGTCGAAGTGGATACGAAGGGTTTTGACTACCCAGCTCCAGTAGTACAAAAATAGGGTCGTATGACGATCCGAAACTTGGTGTATTTAACGTAGTATCATTTGATAAAATTGTAAGTAATAGTGCTGCAAAAAACTGACCCCTAACAAGTAGACAGTTTAAATAATGAAACGGCTTGAGCCCTATATTCTAATGGACGATATTAGCAGAGTTAGTTTTACCCAAATGGTTAAGCTCATTGTGTTTTTATTTAAAGTGAAAGTATACAATTTCTAACTATGGCCATGTCAGCTTATAATAATAGAACAGGCATAATAGGTTTTAAAGGTCAAAATTCGATTCTATCCTTGGCATGTACAAAAATTCTTTTCTGAGGTAATCCATTAATAACAAAAAGAAGCGTTGGGACAGTATTTACTGTCGGTTGACGCTTCTTTTTTGCTTACAATATAGCAGTTAAATGGGCTATAGCTAAGGTGATGAAAAATTCAATGCATCAAAAAGTTTCACAGACCATAATAGCAAGATTGAGGACGCAATACATACGGAATCCCTGTTAATATGAGAGCTACAAACAGTAGGGAGGCAGTATAATGACAACAATACAACAATTTAATGAGCTACATGCATCACCAGAACTTTTATTTATCGGCAATGCCTGGGATTTATTATCTGCGTTAACGCTTGAAAAAGCAGGCTTCAAAGCAATTGGTACAACCAGCTGGGGGATTGCCAATTCGCTTGGCTACGTAGATGGTGAGTTAATAGATTTTAATAGACATTTAGCAATTATAAAAACGATGGCTGACAATATAAATATACCTGTGTCTGCAGATATAGAGGCCGGTTACGGCAGTGACACTAAAACGATTGTTGAAAATGTGTTAAGGATAGCGGATGTTGGTGTGGCTGGTATCAATATTGAGGATTCACTGAAAAATCAACAGGGGTTAAGAACATTAAGAGAGCATTGTGATATTCTAACTCATTTGAGAACAGCGTTAGAACATCGTGGCTATAAAGATTTCTATATTAACGCTAGAACGGATACCTATTTTCATGAGGAGCAGCCTTTTCTTGAAACACTAAACCGGGCGAAGGCTTATGTGGAGAGTGGAGCTAGCGGTATATTTATTCCAGGGATGACGGATCATCAAGAAATAAGAGAACTTACGCTGACTGTTGATGTACCCATAAATTTAATGTCTTTACCTGGATTAACGAATTGTACTATTCTTAAAGAATTAGGGGTTAAACGTTTTAGCTTTGGCAATGCATTATCAGATAGCATCATTGCTTATTTGACAAAGCATGCTCGTCGATTAATGGACACACGGGATACTTCGTTTTTATATGAGGAATAACTGAACACAAGGAGGGAATTTCAAGTGGAGACTAACATCAATCTTACTTTTGATGAAATGTGGGATAAAATCATAGCTTGTGATCACACATATGATGGACAATTTTATACCGCTGTGAAAACCACTAAAATCTATTGCCGGCCCTCCTGCAAATCGAGAAAGCCGAAAAAAATCAACGTGGATTTTTACGATGATATCCATATGGTTGAACTTGCAGGTTTTCGTGCTTGCAAAAGGTGTCAGCCAGAGGTTGAGCATTCTCCGCACACTCAACTTATCAAAAATGTAACAGCTTTTTTGATAAAAGAGTATAAACAACAGCTAACGTTACAGGATATTGCTAACAATGTTGGTATTAGCCCGTTTTATCTTGAACGACTATTTAAACAAGAGACTGCTGAAACACCACGTAGTTATTTGGAAAAAATAAGAATAGATAAGGCAATACATCTACTAAAAAGTACAGATTGGACAATGCTAGCAATTTGTTATGATATTGGCTTTCAAAGTCCTTCTAATTTTTATAAAGTATTTCGCCGTATGAATAATTGTTCTCCTACGGAATATCGCAATTTACATAAATAAGGAGTGATGATTATGAAATGGACGGATCACGGATCATCGATAGAGCTTTACACGCCGCTAGCATTTAATTTTGCCCAATGCCTCGTGTTTTTAGACAGGTCCAATCAAGAGACGTTGCATCGCATAAATGCTGGTTATTTAGTTAAATTACTAAAGTTCGATGAAGAAGTCGTGTTCTGTCAAATTGCTAGTAAGCAAAACTCGATGCACGTAAATTTTCCACTAACATCACCATCAGCAGCCACGCGAAAAAAAGTTGCCGCCTATTTATGGCAATGGTTTGATGTAGAGCGGGATTTGAGTTCTTTTTATGAGATGGCTCACAAAGATTCTATTTTGCAGCCGCTCGGGCAAAAATATTACGGATTACGGATAATTGGCATTCCAGATTTATTTGAAGCACTGGTTTGGGCGATTATAGGACAACAAATAAACTTAACATTTGCCTATACATTAAAAAAGAGATTGGTGGAACATTTTGGTGAGAGTTTAACTTTTGAAGGCGAGACGTATTGGCTGTTTCCTTCATGTGAAAAAATAGCGACCATTTCGGTCGCTACATTAAGGGACTTACAATTTACTGTAAGAAAGTGTGAATACATCATTGATATTGCAAAACTCATGGCTGGTGGTGCCTTAACAACAGAAAAATTACTTCAGAAAGAAAACGATCAAGACATCAAAAAAGCATTAATGTCTATTAGAGGTGTTGGTGCATGGACCGCAGATTATGTCATGATGAAATCCTTGCGGTGTCCAACTGCTTTACCGATGGCGGATGTGGGTCTACATAATGCGTTAAAAATTCAATTAGGCCTTGAGCATAAACCAACAATAGCGGAAATTACACAAATTGCAACACAGTGGAAGGGTTGGCAAGCATATGCTACCTTTTATTTATGGAGGTCCTTATATGACTAAACGATACAAATTAGATTACGAATCCCCGATTGGAATAGTAGAAATAGTTGGTTCAGCTGAAGGCATTCGTTCCATTATGTTTTCAGAACAAGACAAAATTGTGCATGTTAAGCAAGTTGATACTCCCCAAGTGCTAGTGGATTGTATGGAGCAGCTTCATGAATATTTTCAGGGTGAGCGCTTTTCATTTGCTATTCCTTATAATTTTGAGGGCACTGACTTTCAAAAAGCGGTTTGGCATGCGTTAACAACTATTGCTTACGCTGAAACAGGGACTTATAAACAGATTGCAATAGCCATTGGAAAAGACAAAGCAGTCAGAGCCGTAGGAAGTGCCAACGGTAAAAATAAATTAAGTATCGTCATCCCTTGTCATCGAATTATCGGTTCAAATGGTACATTAACCGGCTATGAAGGTGGTTTGTGGCGAAAAGAGTGGCTGCTTCAACATGAAAAAGCTAACTTTAGCCATGAACTAAAATGATGGGCAAATATCCTCCACATAAAGGCACTAATTTGCGTAAAAAGGTACGGGCTAAGAAAGATGGAGGATTACCGAATGCAGGCAGAGATTTATGGCATACTAACAAATTATTGTGCAGGATATGATTCAATTGCTTGTAAAAAAAGGATTTGATGACTTTAAGAATATGATTAATTTCTGATGCACAAGAAATTGATGTATGCCAGCCTTTTGTGTTCACACAACAAAGTAAAACAGATTTTAGTTTTCAATATAGTATCCCAATTAAGGAGGCGTATTATGAATTTAAATAGTAATATACATAATGCGTTCCATGTCGTCCACCGTACATATGAAAACATCCATAAATTAATGAATATTGTCGAATAATTGCACCAGAAAAAACAAACTATGTAAGTGTCGTTAACAAGTTTTTACGTTATAAATCAGATAATGCTTATTCAGGTTGGTATATCAATGATTTTATTTTATTATTTCAACACCAGGAACATGAGTCCTTTGATAATGGTTGGTATAACAGTCCAATCTATGTGATGGAAATCGAATTATATAATATTTGATTATGAGGACATAGAAGCCTGGTCGGAAGGGTGCTCTCCAACTCATCACTGGAGATTTTATTATCCAATCCGTAATAAGGACGTCATGAATATTACAATAGACGAACATGATCTATTAACGGCGACAGTGAAATTAAGCGATAGCCGACAAAGATTATTGGGGCATAAAATCCGTAAAAAGTAAAAAACTAGCCTTAGCAGATATTACGCTAGTAATGTCCTGGAAAAAATCTTTCAGACGTTTGATACTCTTTAAAAAAGACCGTTAAAATACAGTTATTGTTGTTAATTCGATATTTCTACATTAGCGCCAAATAATACACACTGGGAATAGTTGTGTATTTTTGGCGCTTACTTTTTAATACCGTCATGATGGTCAGTCTTTTTGGCATATTTCCTTGCTCCGTATGCATGTGCCGTTCATATTTTATCGCCGATTGGACTCGTATAAAAAAACGGTTACTGCAAAAAATACGAATGCGTCATAACAAGTGTTCTTTTGTGATGTTTGTCAATAATTCAGGTCTTTATGAGCTGTAAGGATGACAAGCGTTGAAAATGACTTACTTGAACTGACGTGTTTTAATCTTACTTTGTTGCGAGTAAGGGCGGCGTGGCTTTTCATGAGCGACGTATTTAAAAAGATGAAGGAGGTGTTACACGATGGGCGTTTTATATAGGATTGCCTTAGTTTTAGTAATTATAGGTGCGATAAACTGGGGACTTATCGGATTTTTCAGATTTGATTTAGTCGCTTATTTATTTGGTGGGCAAACTGCGGTATTGTCGAGATGGGTTTATGCTCTTGTTGGGATAGCCGGACTGATCTCTATACCGATTCTTATGAAACGATTAGATGAAGAGGATGACGTGATTACAGATACAAATACGCGTAATTACAGTAATCCAAATTACAGCATGGAAGCTGGAGAAGAAGCGGATTTCACGGAAGTGCCAAAAACGGAGAAAAAAAATGGTGCTTCTAAGAAGAAATAATTGAGCTAAATAGAAGCCCCAATCTTCGGCGGCTCTAACCGTCATTTCGACGGTGCTCTAAGTTCATCCGTTTTACTTTATACAAAAGTAGCCGTCTCGCGTAACTGAGACGGCTTTAATGCTTGTTAGTGTATTGTTGTGTGCTTAGTCATGATTACTTGGAAAAGCAAATGAGGATGTGGAGGTACTATGTTCTTCAAACCATTTCTCTGAGATTGTTTTGGTTTTCGTGAAGAAGCGGACTTGGTCAGGACCAAACATATGGCCTTCGCCAAATTTTGAACGCTTCCAACCACCAAAGTTATAATAACCGACTGGAATCGGAATCGGCACATTTACACCGACCATCCCGACCTCGATTTCGGTTGTGAATTTACGTGCTGCAGCACCGTTATTCGTGAAAATCGTGACACCATTTCCTAATTCATGTTCGTTGATTAATTGAATGGCTTCTTCTAATGTTTCTACACGCACCACATTGCGAGCTGGACCAAAGACCTCTTGTTCGTAAATTTCCATACCTGGTTTCACGTTGTCTAATAAGGTAGGCCCTAAATAGAAACCTTTTGAATTTTCCGCGATCTCTGGATGTCGACCATCGCAAACTAATGTAGCCCCTTCGTCTAGGCTACGGTCGATAAAACCAATAATGGCGTCCTTAGATTGTTGTGTGATAACAGGTCCAAAATCAACCTCGTCATCTGTGTAGGGTCCGACTTTTAATTTGGCGATTTTAGTGGTTAATATTTTCACAAGCTGGTTCGCTGTGTCTTCGCCAACCGGTATAACCGTTGAAATAGCCATACAACGTTGAGAAGCTGCTCCATAGGCTGCGCCTAAAAATGCGTTTGCTGCTTGTTCTAAATCAGCGTCAGGCATCACAATCATATTGTTTTTACCACCACCTAATGCCGTGACCCGTTTGCCGTACTTTGAACCAGTTGCATAGATATGGTCTGCCACTGGTGTTGAGCCGACAAACGAAATCGCTTCAATGGAAGGGTTTGTTAACAGCTCATTGACTGTGTCTTTATCGCCATTAATCACAGTCCAAATGCCATCTGGTAAACCAGCTTCTTGCCAAAGTTCTGATAAAAATAGAGCGGAACAAGGAACGCGTTCAGATGGTTTTAAAATAACAGCATTTCCGACCGCAACCGCCATACTTGTAATAGCAAGTGGCACCATAACAGGGAAGTTGAATGGCGAAATCGCTGCTACAACACCAAGTGGTACTTTCGTAGAGTAAGCATTGATATGGCCGCCAACGTTTACCGAATATTCTCCTTTTAATAGATGTGGGGCATTGATTGCCAAGTCAACAGATTCTAAGCCTCGTGTGATTTCGCCCTTAGCATCCTCCTTGGTTTTACCACTTTCTGTACATATCAGTTCAATCAATTCATCCATACGCTCGGTAAGTAGTTGACGGAATTTCAAGACAATTTCAGCTCGTTTGCCAACAGACAGTGCACGCCAAGCTGGAAATGCTTTTTTCGCCGTTTCGATGGCAAGCAGTACCTCTTGTTTTGTAGCAAGTGGTACACGGGCAATGACGGAGCCTGCACTTGGATTAAAGACATCTGAGAATTTGCCACTCTTTCCCGGAACGACCTTGCCATTAATAAAATGACCCAATTCTTTTACTTCTGTATTCGTTACCATTAATTTATTCCTCCTTATTTCTACTATTTTCAAAAAGATTAGGACTGTTGTTGAAGGGCTTTTAAGGCATTTGTGAATTTTTCTACAATGAAATCTTTCTCATCCAAGGTGATGATCAGCGGTGGCGACAGTGTCAAAATATTATTAAAACCGGCTACGGTAACGCCATTTTTTCCGATAAGTAAACCTTGGTCTTTACATAAGCCAATCACTTTATTAACCTCAGTTACGTCGAGTGGGGCCTTAGTGTTTTTGTCGCTTACAAGCTCTACGCCAATAAGTAGACCTTTTCCACGAATATCACCAACATTTGGGTGATTTTTTAAGTGCTCTTGCAATTCAGAGAGTAGCACAGTACCGAGCTCCTCAGAGCGAGCAAATAAATTTTCCCGCTCCATAATTTCGATATTTTTTAAGGCAACCGCACAGGCTGCTGGCGAACCACCAAATGTGTTGACGTGGCGGAAGAAATCATATTCTTCGCTACCCGCAAATGCCTCGTAAATTTCTCGGCGCACAGCTGTTGCAGAGAGTGGCATATAGGCACTCGTTAAACCTTTTGCCATTGTGACAATATCGGGCTGTATGCCATAGTTTTGGAAACCAAATGCTTTGCCTGTACGACCAAAGCCACAAATTACTTCATCAACGATTAGAAGAGCCCCATGTTTTTCACATACAGCTTTAACTCCCTGTAAGTAATTTTCATGTGGCATAATCACACCGCCACCAGTAATAATTGGTTCCATAATAACCGCTGCAATGGTATCGGACATTTCCCAGGTCATTACATGATCGATGGCCTGTACAGATGGCAGAGCCACAGGATCTTCAATATGATCTTCATTGGCACGATAGGTATCCGGCGGTGTGACATGGATGAACCCAGGTGCCAATGGTTCGTATTTGTATTTGCGCTGTGCTTGTCCCGTTGCGGCTAATGCGCCCATTGAGCTACCATGATAGGCACGATAGCGAGATATAAACTTTGTGCGATTTACATTGCCTTGTTGTTGGTGATATTGACGGGCAATCTTAAATGCAGCCTCATTTGCTTCGGAGCCACTATTGGAAAAAAATACGACATAATCATCCCCTAAAAGCTCGCTAATTTTTTCGCTTAATTGGACGGCAGGGATGTGACCGACAGATAATGGTGTATAGGTATTCTCAAGTAATTGCTCGTAAGCAACCTTGGCGATTTCCTCTCGTCCATAGCCAACATTGACACACCATAATCCAGACATCGCGTCTAGGTATCGCTTGCCTGTTGTGTCCGTAATCCAAGCACCCTTTGATTTTTGGACAATCATAGTTGCATTGGGATTGTAGGGTTTCATCGAGTGCCAAACATACTGTTCATCTTTTACTTGCCAATTTTGACTTGTTAAATTCGTCATTGTCGATCATCTCTCCTTTTAACTGAAGCAACTTAGGCAAGCAATCTATTACGACTGTTGAGTACTAGATTGTCCTGAGTAGGCTGCTTTACTTTTGGTATAGATAGAGGTATCTCAAATATTACTTCTAAAGACAACTCCATTGGTACTTTATATGAATACAGGAGGAGCTTTAGAAGAGATATCTATTGACCGAAGATTCTGATATATTAAATTGTGCAAATGCACATATCGACAAGTTTCAGTTATTTATGCGCTAAAACATCTTCTATTAAAAAGGCAATATAGAGATTTGTTTTTGTAAATGGATTACTTAAATCCATATCTAACAGCGTTTCAATTTTTTTAATTTTATAAAGAACTGTGTTGCGATGAATAAATTGTCGTTCACTAATTTTACTCGTGCTGCCATTTTCCTCAAGGAAAATGCGTAGAAACGGTACATAATCTGTATTGTGTAGATCATCGTATTGGTAAAGTTGCCCGAGTATATCTTGGCTAAATGATTTGATTAACGTCTGATTTTGTACAGCCATAATAATTTTATAGGCGCCAATTTCTTTATATTTGTATAAGAAGCGATTGTTGTGCAGCTGTGCTAATTGGATAACCGTTAAAGATTCTTCATAGCTTTTACGAACATTTTCAAGTTCTTTATAATAATTTCCTTTGCCAATGATGATATCTAAATCACCATTTTTCTGTGAAATTTTGTCGTATATTTCTTCAACAATTTTTGAGAAGGGGATAATTGGTGTATTGATTTGTGCTCGATCGATTAAAAAAATGAGGTGATTTTTATACTTCAGTTTCAAGAAGCGCTTATATCTATGTTGAAATGCGAACTGTATCATGACCTCATATCGGTCAATGCTAGATTGTCCGCCAACGGTTGTACAAGTAATGATGGCTAGCTCTCGACCTTGTAGAAATCCGAGTTGGAGTAGATTTTCTTTCATAGCATTTGAGTGCTGTTTGTAGTGAAAAAGTAAGTTATAAAGAATTTTTTCTTCAACAGAATGCTCTTGCTGATGCGTGGCGATAAATTGAAAGGTTGTTTTTAATAGATCGGCTACACGACAATTCCATGGCATTTGAAAAAGTGGGAAATCATGCTCGTTAGCAAAAGTAATAACCGATACAGGAATGTCCGGAATATAAGGACCTGTGTTCACAATAAAGCCCGCTACTTTTTTAGCGAAGGCGAGTTTAACAAGTTGTTCCAAGGCGTCGTCCTGTTGTGATAGGTTGATACCTGTCGTTACGACTAATTCATTTGGTCGGCAAAACATGATTAAATCAATGCTCTCTACTACGTTAATACCTGTAACTCTACGATACAAACCACTATGACCAGCTACTAATGTTAGCATAGGGAATTGAACTCCCTCCACAATTTTGCGAATCGTCCCCATATAACCCCCCCTTAATATGAACATAACTTACCATATATAATGTGCAGATGCACATATTTTTTTAGGTTTAT
The DNA here is from genome assembly GCF_003049575.1 of Lysinibacillus parviboronicapiens. GTDB lineage: Bacteria > Bacillota > Bacilli > Bacillales_A > Planococcaceae > Lysinibacillus > Lysinibacillus parviboronicapiens. The sequence continues at coordinate 76,075 of NZ_PYWI01000017.1, forward strand.
AGCTATAGCTCACCGTTTTTTTCTATCTTAGAATTTACATAAATGAACCTTCAATTACTAATGTGAAAGAGAGGACTTGCATATGTATAAATGTAATAGTAGACGATTGCAAGAGTCAATTGAACAATTTAGTCAATTTGGAGCAACGCCAAATGGGGGCGTTACGCGTTTGTCTCTTTCAAACGAGGACCTATTAGCGAGAGACTATTTTTGTAAGTGTTGTGAGGAATTGGGTATGAAAATTACGATAGATGATATGGCAAATATCTATGCCATTCTACCAGGGAAAAAGGATGTTCCGCCAATTGTTATGGGATCCCATTTAGATTCGGTTGAAAAAGGCGGAAAATTTGATGGTGTTTTAGGTGTTTTAACAGCATTAGAAGCAATTAGAACGTTGAAGGAAAATGATATAGAACTAGATGTGCCATTAATGATTGTTAATTTTACGAATGAAGAAGGCGCAAGATTTGACCCAGCGATGATGAGTTCAGGTGTGATTGCTAGCAAATTTGACAAGGACACAATGCTACAGTCTGTCGATAAAAACGGCATGACGTTTAAACAGGCACTGCAAGAAAGTGGTTATGAGGGGGAAAAAGAAAACCGTTTGCATGAAGCACTTGCTTATATAGAACTGCATATTGAGCAAGGGCCCGTATTAGCTGCACAGCAACTGGAGATTGGTGTGGTGGAAGGCGTTTTAGGCATGGTTTGTTATGAAATAACAATTACTGGAGAATCAAATCATGCTGGGACAACACCGATGTCGATGCGTAAAGATCCCATGATTGTAGCATCCACAATCATTACCTATTTACATGAACAGCTTGGTAAAATCGATGAAACACTGGTGTACACGTTTGGGCGAATGCATGTATCACCTAATATTCATACCGTTATACCGAATAAAGTAACGTTTACGATAGATTCACGTCATCAGAGTCCAGAGGTGATGCAGAAAGTAGAACAAGTACTAAAGGGTCTCCCGAACGAACAACAAGGTTGCCATGTTCAGCCAGCTAAACGATGGGGGAGAGATACTGTGTTTTTTGATGCATTGATTTGCGCTGAAGTGGAAAAATCATGTCAGGGCTTCGGCTATAGTTCTCAGCGAATGTTTAGTGGGGCTGGCCATGATGCCCAGTATATGGCTAGTATCATTCCTTCAGCAATGATTTTCGTACCGAGTATTAATGGGAAAAGCCATTGTGAAGAAGAAGAGACGCCATTTGAGGACTGTGCGAAGGGTGCTGATGTCTTATTGGAGACAGTTTTGACACTGCAAACAAAGTTCAGCATGGGTGTGACTTACACATTACATTAATATGCCGTTAGTTATGGAAAGCCCATTCATGATAGCGCCAACACCAACGGGCCATGAGCGTTGATAGATGCTCTATCAGTGCTTTCCGATTATCGGTGGAAGTAGCCGTGCAATCAACGCAATTCACACTTCTAGCAGTAAAGGTTTCATGACAATGCGTCGCTTTTTCACGTTGGCATTTAAAGAAACACGAACATTCTTGATAGGCGTGTAAGATGGCGACTCGAGCGGGAAAGCAAGCAAACCGAGACGCTGGACCGAACGTAATTTAAGAAAGTAGCTCGGTGCTTGCCCACAGAAAGCGTCCAGCTGTAGCGCATTATAACTGTGTGAGAGGAATAATTACTTGATTTTCTTTAATAATATTCGCGTTTATTGACATGAAGGGACTTATAAAATGGATTCATTTAGCTATTAATTTGAGATGAAGGGTGTGGGGGAGTATGAAAAAAATTATTAAAGGTGGACTAATTGCAACTGCTTCAGATGTGTATGAGGCAGATATTTTCATTGAGAACGGGAAAATTGTGCAAATTGGTAAAGATTTAACGGTTTTAGATGCAGAGATAGTGGATGCTACTGGCAAGTATGTAATGCCTGGAGGTATTGATCCCCATACACATTTAGATATGCCATTTAACAATACAGTGACGGATGATGATTGGAAGTCTGGTACGATTGCCGCTGCATTCGGCGGCACCACAACTATTTTGGATTTTTGTTTAACTGCCGGTGAAGAAAAGCTTTCGACAGCTGTAGAAAAGTGGCATGCAAAAGCAAAGGGCAAATCGGCAATCGACTATGGTTTCCATTTAATGATTGGGGATTTAACACCTGAGACAGAAGCAGAATTACCGGTATTACTAGAACAGCAAGGCATTACGTCTGTGAAGGTGTTCATGGCCTATGCAAAAGAATTCCAAGCGACTGATCGTACGCTATTTAAAGCATTTAAAATCGCTAAAGATGTAGGTGCTGTCGTGATGGTGCACTGTGAAAATGGCTCTGTCATCGATGAACTTGTCGAAGAAGCGAAACGAGCAGGTCATACAGAGCCAATCTATCATGCACTTACCCGCCCAGTGGAATTGGAAGGCGAAGCGACGAAACGGGCAATTGAACTGGCTCATATCGCAGGTGCCAAGCTGTACGTAGTGCATGTTACTTGTAAAGAGGCAGTAGATGAAATTATTGCAGCACGTGAAAAAGGATATGACGTGTATGGCGAAACATGTCCGCCTTATTTAACACTAGATCAATCTGCGTTAGCACAGCCAGGTTTTGAAGGGGCAAAATATGTTTGGTCACCACCACTTCGTCCGAAATACCACCAAGAGCATTTATGGAACGCGCTAAAAGCAAAACAATTACAAACAATTGGTTCGGATCAGTGTTCATTTAGTTTCAATGGCAAGAAACAATTGGGCTTAAATGATTTCTCTAAAATTCCAAATGGCGGTCCGTTTATCGAAGATCGATTCAGCATTTTATATTCAGAAGGCGTGACGACTGGAAAAATTTCAATCAATGAATTTGTCGATATGGTTTCTACAAGTGCTGCAAAAATTTTCGGCTTATACCCACAAAAAGGCACGATTGCCATCGATTCTGACGCCGATATTGTTATTTTTGATCCACAGGTAAAACGTGAAATTTCAGCTAAGACACATCATATGAATGTGGACTATAACCCGTATGAAGGCTGGGAAGTTACTGGAGAACCTATCAGTGTACTTGTACGCGGGGAGTATGTCATTAAGGATAAAGAATTCGTAGGGGGATTAGGTAGTGGCCAATATTTAAAACGGGGTTTAAAACCGGCTACTGCAGAAACGATAAAAATTTAACTTCTTTCAGCAAATATTAATTGTACCAAAAGCGTGACGCAATTATACCAAGGCATCATTCATCTTTTATTCGTGGATGTCCGATTGTTTCTGTCTGGAGAGCACAAACAATCGTGTTAGGAAAAGTGAACACATGAGGGGGATGTGGAAATGGTTTCAATGACTTCACAGCTTGACCGAAATTTTGTTGAATTGACAAGCAGGATGACAAAAAATGAAGCGATAGAAGAGGCAAACCGCTGCTTATATTGCTACGATGCACCATGTATTACAGCTTGCCCGACTAGCATTCAAATCCCAAATTTCATTAAGAAAATTGCTTCAGGCAATATGAAAGGTTCGGCCACAACGATTCTTGAGGCAAATCCGATTGGTGCAAGCTGTGCGCGAGTATGTCCGACAGAAGAGTTATGTGAAGGGGCATGTGTGTTAAATTCCTCGACAAAACCAATAAAAATCGGCCACTTACAGCGCTATGCAACCGACTGGGCGATGGAGTCGAATGTTGAGCTATTTACAAAAGGACAAAGCAATGGACAAAAGGTAGCCATTATTGGCGCGGGACCTGCTGGGTTATCTGCTGCGCGCGAGCTTAGCCGATTTGGTTATGATGTCACAGTTTATGAAGCCGAGTCGAAAGCGGGTGGTTTAGGGAATTATGGCATCGTGTCGTTCCGCCTGCCAAACGAGGTTGTAGATTGGGAAGTCGAGCAAATTGTCAAGCTTGGCGTGGACATTAAAACGAATACAACAGTAGGTGTAGATATCTCGGCGGATGAAATTTTACAACAATATGACAGTGTCATTTTGGCGATTGGTATGGGCGCTGTGCCGAAAGTTGGTATTGAAGGTGAAGATTTAGTGGGTGTCCATGATGCCATTGAGTTTGTAAGGCAAACAAAAATCGGCCCGCTTTCAACCGATTTTGTAGGCAAACGAGTAGCGGTCATTGGCGCGGGAAATACGGCAATTGATGGTGCGACATGTGCTGTTCGTTTAGGTGCAGATAATGTGAAAATTCTTTACAGAAGAACACGAAATGAAATGACAGCTTACCACTTCGAATTTGAATTTGCCAAACAGGATGGTGTGGAGTTTAAGTGGCTGACTGCGCCCAAAAAAATTATTGGTAATGATGCTGGTGAAGTAGTAGCGATTGAATGCATCAAGATGAAATTAGGTGAGGCAGGTGCTGATGGTCGTCAAAGACCAGAAGAAATTGAAGGTTCCAATTTTATAATTGAAGTGGATGCGGTCATTAAAGCTATTGGTCAGACCCGCTTTGTATCATTGATTGAAGCCTTTAAGTTAAAGCATACCAATGGTGTAGTCGATATTGATGAAACGACAATGCAAACGTCCCATAGCAAAGTGTTTGCATGTGGAGATGTCGTCTTCGGAAATGGACAAGGCGAGGCGATGGTTGTTACAGCTGTTCAGCAAGGAAAAGATGCAGCCTACAGGATACATGAGCGTTTGCGAAAGCCTAGCGAGATTGCATAACTGCATGTAGCAGAAGGTTTACACTTCTATACGTGATAAGAGAATGATCGTTTCGAGTTTTGCACAGCGGATGTAGAATGTTCGCTGAATGTAGTGATAGTGTCCGGCGGATACCATTGATTTTGGTCAAGAGTGTAGCGTGTTCACTCGATCCAAAGTCTGGATGCCAAATTCGCTGGGGCGATTTTGATAGGGGGGAAGCGACATGGCAGATTTGCGCATTGACTTAGCGGGCATAAAATCACCAAACCCATTTTGGCTCGCTTCAGCACCGCCAACGAATTCAGGCTATCAAGTGCAACGTGCATTTGAAGCGGGATGGGGCGGCGCTGTATGGAAGACATTGGGTGAACCGATTTTGAATGTTTCATCACGTTTTGCCGCAGTTAGCTATAACGGACAAAGAGTAGCGGGTTTTAATAATATTGAACTGATTACAGATCGGCCGTTAGAAGTTAATTTAAAAGAAATTTATGACACGAAAAAAAGGTTTCCTAATCATGCGATTATTGCGTCATTAATGGTAGAGCCAAAGCAAGAAAAGTGGCATGAAATCGTAAAACGAGTAGAAGATGTGGGGGTTGATGGTCTTGAGCTTAACTTTGGTTGTCCACATGGGATGGCAGAACGAGGAATGGGCTCTGCCTCTGGTCAAGTCCCTGAATTGGTTGAAAAGCAAACGCATTGGGTGAAAGAGGTTGCACGTACGCCAGTCATTGTTAAGCTAACACCGAATATCACAGATATTACGGTCACAGCTGAAGCGGCGACTAGAGGCGGAGCCGATGCTATCAGTATGATTAATACAATTAATAGCTTAGCCGGCGTTGATTTAGATACGTGGAACACAGTGCCTCATGTTGCCGGAAAGGGAGCACATGGCGGTTATTGCGGCCCTGCTGTTAAACCGATTGCGCTCAACATGGTGGCAGAATGTGCTAGAAATCCATTAATCGATGTGCCTATATCTGGCATCGGGGGTATTTCCAACTGGCAAGATGCTGCAGAGTTTATGCTGATGGGTGCAACTGGAGTTCAAGTGTGTACAGCGGCGATGCACCACGGATTTAGTATTGTAGAGGACATGATTGATGGTCTCAATAATTATTTAGATGATAAAGGGATTGCCGCGGCGATGGATCTAGTGGGTCGCTCTGTCCTGCGTTATTCTGACTGGGGCAACTTAGACTTAAATTACAAAATCGTTGCTGAAATTAATAATGATGTATGCATTAACTGTAATAAGTGCCATATCGCTTGTGAAGATACGTCGCATCAATGTATTGACTTGTATTCAGAGAGTGATCGTCCGATGCTAAAGGTGCGTGAAGAGGATTGTGTTGGCTGTAATTTATGCTCCATTGTGTGCCCTGTAGATGGCGCCATTACAATGGTTGAAAGAAAATCTGCTATTGCGCCAATGACTTGGAATGAACGCCAGTCGCTTATCGGTAGTCTCTCTCGATAAAGAAATCCCGTTGTTTAGGTATGTACTGAAAGGCCACTTTCATTTTGCCAATGGCTTAACATTAGCTAAAAGAAAGAAATACCGCATGTAGCTGTCACGAAAAAATCTTTATTCGGTAGAAGCGTCCTCTTTTTGTAACAGTTACAAGGCAGTGGATAATCAGCCGACGCCTGAATAAAGAACATGCCTCCGGCGGATGTCACGGATTTTGAAGGAAATCAATTGAGGATGTTAGTGTAACTTCGGCGTAGCCATGCCTTAGCGGCTAACTAGATTCTACATCGAAAAACGCCATGTTTCTGTGGCTATAAAAAATGACCGACTGCAAAATCGGCCCGCATGTAGACTCTAGCTCACTTCAAAATTCGGACTCAATTACGCCGAGACGTAATTGATTAAAAAGGAGCGAAATGTATGGAGAATGACGGGCATTATTTGAAATCCCCAGATTTACTTCCAGTGACACATCAACAAAGAAATATTGGCGCATTTGGTTTTGCGGTTATTTGGGTAGGGATGGCGATAGTCTTAGCGGCCTTTGCGATTGGTGGATCGGCTATTATGAGTTTACCAATGCCAATGGTTATTTTAGCGACATTAATAGGTTCGTGTTTAATTGGCGTATTTATGACGTTAATTGGTGATATTGGTATCGAACATGGCTTATCATTCCCCGTATATATGCGCGCGCCATTCGGTACATTTGGCACGCATATACCGTCACTTGTTCGTGGCGTGACAGCAGCATGTTGGTTTGGTATCAACACATATTTTGGTGCAATGGCGATTAATGGTATTTTGAATTTGCTTTTTGGCTATGACAATTGGTTTATATGTTTCCTTGTCTTTGCGGCGTTACAGTTATTCAATACATCGCTCGGCATTAAATCGATTGAGCGATTTGCAGATTTAGCAGCACCGATTATTATTTTAATTTCGTGCTGGATGTATATTACGCTGGCAGATAATGCGACTTCCCAAGGCAAAGATGTCTGGACTTGGGTGGAAGCACCAACAACGGGTATGGCAGCCTTTACTGCGTTTATGGTTGTTATCATGGCAAATATGGGCTTCTGGGCAACATTAGCAGCCGATATGCCTACACTATCACGTTTTTTTAAAGCACCAAAAAATGAACGTAATTGGTTCAAACGCAATAAAACACAGTTAATTGGTTCGTTGATTGTGATGCCTATTACCAATACTTTTATGATTGTAATTGGTGCGGTATGTTATATGGCAGTGTCATCAGCGGATCCTATAAACGCATTACAACAAAGTGCTAGTGGGATTGTCTTAGGTATTCTTCTGCTAATGATTGTATTAGCACAATGGTCTACAAATACCTCTGCCAATGTTATTCCGGCAGCCACGATTTTTTCGAATATTGGCGGGCCTAAAGTTCCGTTTTGGGTAGGGGTTGTCATTGCAGGGATTATTGGAATACTAGCACAGCCGTGGAGCCTATTTGATGTTTTGGTCAATGCCCTATTAATTATAGGTGGTATTTTAACAGCCATTGTAGGCATTTTATTTGCTGATTATTACTTAATTCGTAAACGACGCGTAAATGTAAAAGATCTTTACGAGTTAGATGGCCAATTTAAGTATATGAAAGGCTTCAACTTAGCGGGGCTAATTGCTTGGATTATCGGTGGGTCCATCGCAAATATGTTTCCAACTTATTCATCATTAATCGGTTTCTTCGTTGGGGCCATTCTTTATTATCTATTAGCGAAATATTGGTGGTTCAAAAAGTACCCACAAGCAGAACTAGATGATCCAAGTGATGCCAAGTATTTAGGAATTACTGCTGGTCATAATTTGGATGAAATCTTCGGTCAAGAACCAGTACCCATGCCACCTGTCAACACAGATGAAGGGGATGCAGTAGAGTCAATTGATCCAGTACTTGAAATAAAAGGTGCTGAATAAAATAAAAGCAAGTGGATATTCCACGGTAGCGAATTAAGGCCAGTAATGTTGAACAAAGCGAGGTGATTGCATGTCAGATTACTTACAAAGTATGGATGAAATAAATAAAGTGGATCATTTTTTGGACAGTGGCTATAAGATTCAATATGTCTATGAAAACTTAAGTGGGATGTTTGTAGAGTTTGGACGACAGGATGAAGTTGTACATTTACAGATCCTCACAGCAGATGCACGTAAGTATTTCGCAGCAAAACTTCAAGAACAAACATTATTGCAATAAGGCAAATTTTATATGTAGCGATAAAAACTCTATTCCATGACTCTTTTTAGATAATGGAATAGGGTTATGACCATCATAAAGCCTGATGGTTTATAAAAAAATGTTAATCAAAATGCCATTCATTAGCAGGTAACTTTAAGAAAAAAATCTAGGGTATCCATATAAAGTTTTAAAAAAACCATTGACTTCTAAAAGATATTCTTTTAGAGTGAACTTGTAATTAAATATCCTCGTTAGGTGAGGCTCCTGTGTAGGAGATATGCTACTGCCCAGAAATGTCGAAAGACGCCAATGGGTCAACAGAAACCATCGACATAAGGTGGTTTTTAATGTAGCTGGCTTTGTCCTATGCCACACAGTGCTAAAGCTCTACGAATGGAGGAGCAGATTTGCTACAATTTTTTTGTTGTGCAATCATGTACGTTTATAGTACCGTCTAAACACCTTCATTCGTTATGAAGGTGTTTTATTTTTATGTGAGGTGAGGAAAATGGATAACTATGACTATTCAGAACCAGACTCGAAGTATTATAAAAATGAATTAAATACACAGAATATCCATGAGGAATTTTAATTTATCTTTCTTAACGATTGTTTTATCGTTGGGGGAATATTTTTTGTTCCTCAATGAAGGAGTGGTTGTTAAAATGATTAAAAACATGCCAGAAAACCAAATAACAATTCAGATTATTAAGGCATTAAAAGAAGGAAAACAACAAGAATTCCAAGCAATATTGAAGGAACTCCAACCGTATGATATTGCACGGATTTTTGAGGGGGTACCAGAAAAATATCATACACGTTTCTTATTGTTTCTTACTCCTGAACAAATCGCTGAACTCATTCAAGAGCTTGAAAAAGTACATCAATTAATAGTTCTGAATAAATTAGGGATCGAAGAATCAGGTCAGGTAATGGATTTAATGGATAATGATGATTTAGCTTCATTGTTAGAAAACCTATCACCTGATAAAATTGAAGAACTGCTTTCAGGCATGAAGCAAGAAGAATCGAAAATTGTTAAAAATATTATGAACTATCCTCCTGAAACGGCAGGACGAATCATGACAAACCGTTTTGTGTGGATTCCTCAACACTATACTATTCGAGAATCAGTTGATAAACTTAAAATATTTGCAGAATTCTCAGAAACGATAAACTATTTATATGTAATTGATGATGATAAAAAATTAGTAGGTGTTGTATCCTATCGAGATTTAATAATAAGTGATGAATTTGAAAAGATTCAGGATATTATGTATAGCAGAGTAATCTCCGTTTCTGCTGAAACGGATCAAGAAGAAGTAGCTCGTGTAATAGAGCGTTATGATTTTTTATCAGTTCCTGTTGTTGAAAAAAATAATGAATTGGTAGGAATTGTAACAGTCGATGATATTATTGACGTCGTTATCAAGGAAGCAAACGAAGATATTGAGAAACTTTCGGCATCTGGTAAAGCCATTGATTTTGACACGAAGGCACATGTGGCTGCATATCGCCGACTGCCTTGGCTAATTTTACTGTTATTTATCGGATTAGTTTCGGGAACCATTATTAGTGGTTTTGAAGAAACATTATCCAAAGTCGTCGCACTGGCCTTCTTTATGCCTATGATTGCTGGGATGACTGGAAATACAGGTACTCAATCATTAGCTGTTGTGGTAAGAGGTCTAATTACTACTGATACTAATAAAGGCGTAGTTATTAAACTTATTATTAGAGAACTGCAAGTAGGGTTGATTATAGGTATTACCTGTGGCATATTAATCTCGATTATAGCCTATATTTGGCAAGGGAATGCGGTTCTAGGTTTAGTTGTTGGAAGTTCATTAGTTGTGACTCTGATTATCGGGACTTTGGCTGGGACTATTATTCCTTTAATCTTATATAAATTTAAAATCGATCCGGCAGTGGCGTCTGGTCCCTTAATTACAACACTGAATGATATCCTATCCTTACTTATTTACTTTGGAATTGCAACAATGTTTATTTCAAAATTGATGTAGAGATTTAAGTTCCTGTAGATTAAACTATTCCACAATCGGGCACGTTTGTGGAACAACATGAAAATCATCAAATAATATTAAAATCCTAACCGAATGTGCTGAAAAAGAATCCACTTTGATCTGTCAAAATGGATTCTTTTTAATTATAAATGCGAATATTCTACATATTAAAAATATTTAGAAATAATATTTTAGCGAGTGCTCTCATACTTTTTTACCGGTTAAATATTACTTAAATGCTGTTTTTCCTAAAAATACAATTGTGTTTTTAGAAAGAATTTATTATTATTAGTAAAGTAATTTAAATGTGAAACAACATGAAGGAAAGAGGCTCATTCAAGTGGCAAATAAAGAATTAACAAGAGGCTTAGAGGCGCGTCATATTCAAATGATTGCTCTTGGCGGTACGATTGGTGTAGGGCTATTTATGGGTTCTGCCAGTGCCATTCAGTGGACAGGACCGTCTGTGCTACTTGCTTATGCTATATCAGGGATTTTTATATTTTTCATCATGCGTGCAATGGGTGAGATGCTTTATATGGAACCAAGCACAGGCTCATTTGCAACATTCGGTTATAAATATATCCATCCATTAGCAGGCTATTTAACGGCGTGGAGTAACTGGTTTCAGTGGATTATCGTTGGGATGTCCGAAATTATTGCCGTAGGAACATACATGCAGTATTGGTATCCAGATTTACCAGCGTGGATTCCAGGTTTTATCGCGATGGTGATTCTAGGTTTAGCGAATTTTATCTCGGTTAAATCGTTTGGTGAATTTGAATTCTGGTTTGCAATGATTAAAATTGTCACGATAATTCTGATGATTATCGCAGGCTTTGGCCTGATTTTCTTTGGTATTGGTAATGGAGGCATTGCGATTGGGTTATCAAATCTTTGGGAACATGGCGGCTTCTTTACTGGTGGCTGGACTGGCTTCTTCTTTGCGTTATCATTGGTTGTAGCAGCTTACCAAGGGGTTGAGCTTATCGGGATAACTGCGGGAGAAGCAAAAAACCCGCAAAAAACAATTACCAATGCGATTCAAAGCATTATTTGGCGTATTTTAATATTCTATATCGGTGCGATTTTTGTCATTATTACAGTTTACCCGTGGGATGAATTAGGAACAATTGGTAGCCCATTTGTGGCAACTTTTGCAAAGGTAGGGATTACTGCAGCAGCAGGGATTATTAACTTCGTTGTCATCACGGCGGCAATGTCAGGTTGTAATAGTGGTATTTATAGCGCAGGACGTATGCTTTATACACTAGCGATGAATGGCCAAGCACCAAAATTCTTTGCAAAGCTTTCTACGAATGGTGTTCCGATATTCGGGACAGCGGGTGTGCTTGTTGGATTAGTCATTGGCGTTGTACTGAGTTATATTGCTCCTGAAAATTTATTTGTCTATGTATATAGTGCAAGTGTACTTCCTGGGATGGTTCCTTGGTTTATTATTTTAATCAGTCAAATTCGATTTAGAAAAGTAAAAGATGGACAACTGGCAGAACATCCGTTTAAAATGCCATTTGCTCCAGTTACAAACTATATAACTATTGCTTTTTTAATAATGGTACTGATCGGTATGTGGTTTAATGAGGATACACGTGTATCGTTAATCGTGGGAATTGTTTTCCTTGTGCTTGTTACAATTAGCTTCTATGCTTTTGGTATTGGAAAGAGACGTCCAGTAGAAATGGATGATAACAACTAAACGCGATATTACTATGATGTATGAGAGTCATCATTTCAGACTGTCGACAAACTCAAAAAATGAGTTTGTCGACGGTCTTTTTCTTTATTTAAACTCGTTGAATGACGTTATGGTGGACGCTTGTCGCATGCATGGCTTCAGTGTCCCCGTTGCTACACTACTGCGGGGCCTTCCGCTTAGATGTATTGCTGATAAAATTTCAAAAGGTATTCGGAGTGATCACAACCCGAATACCTTTTGAGTTTTTGAATGCACTTCAAGCTGGTTACGTGCATTGTTTAATTGTTGGACATCATGTTTATGATTATCTCAAGTATGTTAGCAGCAAAGGCGGTCAGTATTGATTGGCGTGGATGGCGCAACATTCCTGTAGAAACAGCTCGTGCGGAAACTCCATTTTTGTGGGGCCGCTCGAAAAATTAGTTGGTGCTGTGCCTGTGGATGGAACAGTGTATCTACTGCAAATTAGGAGATATCTCTTTTTTTGTTTTGATGTAAAATCAATACTTTGGTTGTTTGCATTTTTACAGAAAATGTTGATTACATAATCGATTAAGAAAAGGACAAACTACATAAAAAATATGAAATGTCTATGGATTGAAAATGTAGTAAATACCTGGCAGCTAGACGCTATAAAGGGGTTGAAATGAAATGAGTGAGACAACACAACAAGTCATTGAATTGCTAAAGAAAGAAATTCATGGAATAGATGATGTCGTCATAAAAAAAGTTTACACAGAAGAAGGCAATGTTACCGTTATATATATATCTTCTCTGGTAGAGAAAATGACCGTACAATCGATGATATTCATACCACTCGCTAATCATATTCGTCAAATTCTTCGTGTAGCTGAATCCGTGGATATTAAGAATATAGAGATTGTTTTACAAAAATTGAATGCTGGTCACACGCTGTTATTCTTTCATCAATTAAATCAACTACGAACAATTGACACATATAGTGCTCCCACACGCTCGATAACAAATACTGAAACAGAGTCTACGGTTATTGGCCCACAGGACGCTTTTACAGAATCATTAGAGACCAATATTTCTTTAGTGAAAAGGCGTATCCAAAATCCATTGTTGAAGACCGAAATTCGCACAGTAGGCACAGAGACAAATATTAAAATTTCCATCATGTATATGGATAATATTGTCAATAAAGAAAATCTGGAAAACCTTCGAGAGCGTATAGATAACATAGATTATCCCTATTTTACAGATATATCTGAGTTGAAGCAATTGATTGAAGATAATCCATTATCGCCATTTCCTCAGTATTATATGAGTGTAAGACCAGATAGTGTCAGTCAGTATCTTATTGACGGACGAATTGTCCTATTTATGGACAATAGTCAAGCGGCTGTTGTTTGCCCAACATCGTTTTTTGAAATGTTCATATCAATTGAAGATTATTATAACCGTTGGTCCACTGCCTCTTTGCTTCGGATGCTTCGATTTTTTGGATTTTTCCTGACGATAATGATTACACCAATGTATATATCTGCCTTAACATTTCATCCGGAAATTTTGCCATATGAATTGTTATTAAATCTTCAAGAATCAAGAAGTAAAGTGCCGTTTCCACCAATCATCGAAGTACTGTTTATCGAGCTCATCATTGAAGTATTGCGGGAAGCCGGTTCTCGAATGCCTGCAAAAGTCGGGCAAACGATTGGTATCGTAGGTGGTATTGTAATAGGAACAGCGGCTGTAGAAGCAGGACTTTTGAGTAATATACTCATTGTGTTAGTAGCAACTTCAGCATTACTTTCTTTCCTGCCACCCATTTTTTTAATGAGTAATACGAGTCGGTTTGTGCGCTATATTTTTATCTTATCTGCTGGTTTTTTTGGATTGTTCGGGCAAATGCTAGCATTCGCATGGTTAATCAACCATTTACAAAATTTAAAATCTTTAGGTACGCCTTATATGACACCATTTATTCCTCGGAAAGCGACAGATTTATTGGACGGTGTCATCAGATTTCCAACTAAATATTTAATGGCAAAGAAGGGGATTTCAAGAGCACAAAAAAAATAGATGGTTTTATGGAAATAGAGGTGGTTAACGTTGAGTACAAACAATAAAAAGCTTTTAAATGCATATCATGTTGTTTTTTTAACACAAAGTATAATGATTGGTACAGGTATTCTTTCACTCCCTCAAAAACTTAGTTCTTTAGGTTATAATCAGACGTTTATGCCACTTCTATTTGGCGTTATCGCAAGTGTGACACTTTGGCCAATGATTTGGATTGGTTCGAAATATCCTGATGCAAATTTATATCGAATCAATGAAATTTTGTTAGGTAAATGGCTAGGAAAAACCATCAACTTTTTTTTCATCCTTCAATTTCTTGTTTTTAGTGCTGGAATTATTAGTAATTACATGCATCTTATTCAGAGTACAGCCCTGCCAGAGCAGACTATTACCTTACCTGTGATTTGTTTTCTATTATTACTTATTTACATTGTAAGTGGTGGCATTAAATCCATTGCCAGATTTTGTATGATGACCTTTTTTATTACGATAGGTATGATGTTTTTCACTAGTTGGGCATTTCAAAAGGGGGAGATGAGCCACTTTCTCCCTTTATTCAATTTTACTGGTGGGGAATTTTATGAAGCCATGAAGAAAGGGTATTTATCGATTCTAGGATATGAATTAATCATGTTTTACTATCCATATATAGTGCAGCAAAAAAAAGCCTATAAGCATACATTAATCGGCATTTGGATTAGCATTTTTGTTTGTTTTATTACCACGGCTATTAGTGTGATGTATTACTCAGAATGGCAATTAAAAAATATAGAATTTTCAGTACTCAACCTATTTAAAGCTGGCGAATTTTCATTTGTTGAAAGAATCGATATTATCGGTATCACACTCTGGGTATTTTTAATATTATCCTCGGTCGCTGCCTATCTATGGTGTGCGAAAAAGGGTGTAGATTCTCTCGTAGTAAAGAATAGTAATGCTTATTTATATATACTAGCTATTATCATTTTTTTTGTTGTGAAGATGCCGTTATCACGTAATTTTCAAGATAAATTATTTACCGCAAGTAATTATGTTGGTTATATGTTTATTATTTGGCCGTTATTATTAGTTATTCTTTATGTACTTCGAAAAAAGAAGCAGGTGCAGTCATGAGTAGAAAATTTCTTTGCCTAACTTCTTTTGTTGTCCTTTTTCTTTTGGCAGGTTGTGCCGACAAAGAACTAAAAGTGCCATTGGAAGATGTAGGTATGGTGGGTATTATGGCTTTTGACTATATTGATGAAGATAAAACGCAATTAACTGTGGCAATTCCACAGTATTCTCCGCAAGCAGAGCAAAATACACAAATTTTCTCTGTTGCGACAGATCTTGTTTCCAATGGGATTGTTGAAATCGAAAAACTGTCAGATAAAAAAATTGTTTTCAACCAATTGCGCGTCGTTCTTGTGAATGAAGAGCTAGCACGAAACGGGGATGTTCTAAAAATCATTCAGCACTTATACAGAAATGCTGAGGTCGGTAACAAGGTGCTTATTGCGGTCGTGAAGGAACGAGGAGAAGAGATGTTAAGATATAAATATCCGGATAAACCGAATATCAATTTTTACTTAAATGACTTGTTGGAACCAAGCATTAACACGGCGTTTAACCCAAATACGAATATTCATGATTTTATGTATGAAATCACAAATCCGGTCTTGGATCCAATTCTCCCGTTTATTGATAAAAATAATGATAAAATTGAGATTAAAGGGGTAGCTGTGTTCAAAGGAAATAATATGTTTGATACGATAAAGCCAGAAGAGGCGTTGTTGATTCAGGCCATTAAAGGTAGAAAAAACTTAGCTCCGTTGGATATCAATATGAATCAAGGGCATGGCAAAGAAAGATTGATGATGGACTTAATAGAAAACAGTGTAAAAATTAAAAGCAATAAGAATATAGATACGCCTAAGCTCACGATTAAGCTAAAGATTAAAGGGACGCTGAGCGAGTACAAAGGAGAACGAGAAAATAAGTTAAATACCACGGATAGCTTAGCGGTTTTAGAGGATGATGTAAATAAAGAGCTTGAAGAGGACATTAAAAAGTTTTTTGCTAAGCTGAATGACATGAAAGTGGACCCTAGTGGGTTAAGTGAATATTTCAGAATGTATCACCATGGAAAATGGAAGAAAGAGATGACTAGAGAAATTATAAGCAAATTAGAGGTAGATGTGGAAGTGAATACGTCCATTATTAGTACAGGAACGTTACGATAAGGCAATTAACAAAGTGTCCAGGCGACTGTTTGGTCTGAGTTCGATAGGGATAAGAACGCAGGCCTTTTACATGTCCTTTTCACATTGTCTTATCGTTAAAGCAAGGTTAACCAATATATATGGAGACCGAATACGCCTAAGTAAATGATTAATAACCCAGTTAAACACATGGAGAAGAGATTTTTGAATCGTTCACCGCTCTTTCGATAAACCAAATAGGAAAGTGCAGTAATGGAATACGACAGCATAATTTTCACTACTAAAAACAATGTGGGGCTAAGAACCCACAATACATCCATGATTGGATTTAATTCTTCAATTTTATTTAGCATTAGCCCATAATGTGTAGCAAAACCATCAAAAATATTCAATATCGCTATGAGCAGGCCAAGGAACAGAATATTGCATTTAAAGATAATAATCACGCCTTTGCAAATGGGAGTAATAGTAGAATAGCCATTTTGGACGTGATTCATAAAAAAGACAGTCGTTTTTTTAAAACATAGAGAAACGGGAAGGCTATACAGCTATAAAATCAACCAACATATTGTAAAGGCAATTTATCATTCTTAGTAGCGTGACAAATTGCCTTTTTTTGTGCGATGAGTATGCTTTCAAAGCTTATAGGTGTTACTTTTGGTTTGCTATGTTTTTTGCATAATAAAGCTTAAATGTCTTCCTGCTTGTTTGTCTTGGCGATAGGAAAAGCCATCTGCGTTAACATACGTACAGGTTGGATCAATTGTAATGTGCGTGGTCGGAATCCCCGCTAGTTCACACTGTTTTTTCACCGTTAGTTGATTATCAATGTGGTATTTATTAGTTTGTGCATTGTAATACATAAATTCTTCTGCATAGCCGAGGTTCTTAAATTTCTCATATACATCCACATCCACCTCGAATTTCTGCTGGCTGAGTGCCATGCCAATTTGTACATGAAAATCTTGTGGTAGGCATTGCTCCTGTTGAATTAAGTGCTGAAACAGTTGTAATGTTATTTCCTTGACCGTTCCTTGCCAACCAGAATGAATAACCCCGACAAGGCCCTTCACCTCATTATAGAAAATTACGGGTACACAATCGGCCGTAAAACTGCAAAGTAACAGATTCGGCTCGAATGTATAGAGAGCATCGGTATTGGCTATGGCTGTATCATTTTGTAAAGCTCCTCGCCCTTTATCGATAGCTGTGACCCGCTGGAAATTTGCGCTATGTGTTTGCTCGGTACAGATAAAATCATGCAGGTCGCAATGCAATGTCGCTGCTAACTTCATTCGATTCTTAAGCACATCATCTGTACTTTTGCAGACATGTAGTGCCATATTGTTTTGTTCTTGCTGCGTAGCATCCTTCAAGGTAGTTCCTGCTATGAATTTCTCGTTGTCGAAATAAATTTTAGTTGTCATATCTTCACCCCGTCTTACTATATATGATTGAATTGCCAAAGTATAGCTTATGCTATGGACGATTTTTTTTCTTAGGTTTGCATACTATATAGAAAAAACAGGTGCAACAATTTCTACAATTGGCGCCTACAATTAAAAATGGAACGACTTGAAAAAGACATAATTGATAATTTTCTGGTCATATAGTATCCAAGAAGACATTGTTTTTAAATATGTAACAAGGGAGCGTGTATATGAATCAGCATTACTTTCTATTGATTTGCCAATTAGGCATGGGGCTATTTTGGATTATTACATACATACTCATTATAAAACGTGGCTTTCAAGATAAGAAATATGGCATGCCGATGGTTGCGCTTTGTGCGAATATATCGTGGGAATTCATCTTTACCTTTATTTATCCGCAAAATGATTTACAAAAAATCATTACTTTTCTGTGGTTTTTACTCGACATGGTTATTTTGCTACAGTATTTAAAATATGGTCCTAAGGAATATAAAAAAATCATGTCCCCAAAACTTTTTTATGCGTCTTTCCTGATCACACTGAGTGTAAGCTTTCTAATTATCCTAGTAATGACACAGGAACTAAATGATATAGAAGGGAAATACGCCGCATTTTCGCAAAATCTGATGATGTCTGGGTTGTTTATCTCGTTATTATTTTGGAGAGGGAACACTGACGGTCAATCAATGTTCATTGCTGTTTGTAAAATGATTGGGACCTTGTTTGCTTCTGTGGCGTTCTTTATCTATTTTAGAACGCCATTGATAACCATTATGTCAATCGCTACATTTATCTTTGATTGGCTCTATATTGTTTTGCTCTATAGGGTTTATCGTAGAAAGATAAATTTTAGAAGAGGCTAATTATTTATTTTGGCTGGTGACGGCAGATAATTAATGGCCCATTCGTTGCCGATGAACCAGGTGAACTAACAGTATGAAAATCACGCTTCTATTCATTGAGTGTGATTTTTTTTATTTTTCGATAAACGCCCACCACCACTTGGGATGCCAACGAGTCAGCTAAGGGGACTGATCAACTACCGTAAAGTTCGATTAGTTCATCTAACAATCGGTAATATCAATAATTGAAATTTAATGTATTGTTATATTTTCAGCATGAAAACTAGTAGGTTGCTAAAAAGGTTTATGGTAATTTATTCCTATTACAAATAGATTGCGAAATTATTACTAAGTAAAACAGTCAAAAAAGCGCTATGAAAGGCATCTTGCATCCCAATGTGCGTCTTGTCATACAATTGTAAAAATCCTTCCATATATTTAGTGATGAATAATTCTTTGAAACTATTTACCATGAATATAGAGCAATCAGGAAGGAATGATTTGATGTTTAAAAAAGTAAAAAAAGTGGCAATGGCCTCAGTATTATCAGTATCTTTATTAGTACCAATTAGCGCAATGGCAGCCGATTCATATACAGTAGTATCAGGAGATACTCTTTGGCAAATTGCCGTGAAAAACCAAACAGGTGTACAGGAGCTAATTGATGCGAATCCACAACTGGCAAATCCAGATCAAATTAACCCAGGACAAAAAATTAATATTCCAACAAAAGAGCAAGCAACGGTAGAACAAGAAGTTGTTAAACTTGTCAATGCTGAACGCGAAAAAGCGGGTCTATCACCGATGAAAGAGGATTGGGAGCTTTCAAGAGTAGCGCAATACAAGTCGCAAGATATGCTAGACAAAAAATACTTTGACCACACAAGTCCTACTTATGGTACACCATTCACTATGATGAAAAACTTTGGTATTACGTATAAATCTGCAGGTGAAAATATTGCCAAAGGTCAACGCTCAGCAGCAGAAGTTGTGACAGCATGGATGAATAGCGAAGGACATCGAGCGAATATTATGAGTAAAAACTTTACACATATTGGTGTAGGGTATGTTGCAGAAGGTAACTACTGGACACAAATGTTTGTGCAAAAATAATAGAACAAGGGCTGTTCCACTGTCAGTATATACTGATAGTGAAACAGCCCTTGTTCATTTTAGAAACGCAATTGAGTGATAGCTCACAATCCTATCATCGCCAAACAACTGATTTACCGAAACATACCTGTTTGGAATGTACAGAAAACGTATTTCAGCTCTAACTAGATTGCGATAGCTTGAGTATAACGACAACTTTGGTGCACTGTGCTAATAACACGAGGACAGGTTGTAGCATTTACATATAACGAGCGTCATTTTAACGGAGCATCTCATTGTGAAAGTAGCAACGTCCAAGTACTTTGTTCATGTTTCACTGGATTTTATTTTTCTTTATAAGAATTGCCTTTGCTCTTGAATTGATATCGAGTTTACTATAAATGGTTGATAAGTAAACACGGACTGTCCCCTCTGATAAATTCAGCCTTTGCGCGATTTCACGGTTCGTTTCACCGTCAGCTAATAAATCAAACACTTCT
Organism: Lysinibacillus parviboronicapiens; assembly: GCF_003049575.1. Lineage (GTDB taxonomy): Bacteria > Bacillota > Bacilli > Bacillales_A > Planococcaceae > Lysinibacillus > Lysinibacillus parviboronicapiens. The sequence continues at coordinate 96,272 of NZ_PYWI01000017.1, forward strand.
TGTTCACGTGGTGTTGTCAATGGTCTAATTCACTGCTACCTGTGTCCTCGACTTGCAGATGCTACAAATAATGCAGTGAAAGAGGTTGCCATTTGGTCATTCGATTATCTTGTAACATTTTAAAATAGCTGTTTAAAAGAGGCTGAATCTCTTTTTCATCTAAAAAGGTCCGAATATAATAATAGGGTGCTCCTTGTGCCAATGCTTCATGTAAAATATCTAATGCCAAATCGGTGTTGCCAAGTTTAAGATGACATAGTGTCTCAAGAACAGTTGCTTCAATAATAGTGGCAATTTGTGTATCCTGTTGTGCCTTTGTTTTTACTTGAATAACAAATTGTTAAGGCATCTTCATGTTGTTCCTTCAATAATAATAATCGTGCGTAAACGAGCCTCCAAAAGGGCTGTTTTGTTTTCGTAGCCTGTAACGCCATATCGGCATTCATGCTATCACCTGCTAATACTCAGCAAGCAGGCATTGTGGCCGGGTCAAATGGTGCATTTAATCCAAATGCCAATATAACACGTGCACAGTTGGCGAAAATACTAGTACGTGCATTTGGGATAACACCAAATGGAACGAGTACCTTCCAAAACGTTCCAATTACGCATTGGAGTCATGATTACATTGCCGCACTTGCAGATGCGTCAATATAGTATGAAAATAACGAACGTTTAAAATATTGCGATTCCTATACGATTGCGGTTACTTGTTCTTGAAGCATTAGAAAGTGAACAAGCCGAAAGAATGCAATATAGGTAAATATAAATAAAAATCACTGAAAATAAACACACTACTATCAATACATGAATAAGATGTCTCTGTAGAAGTACCGTAGAGGTAGGTGTTTAGAACGTGAAAAGAAAGTGGATAGCTACAATGTGCCTTGTATGTGTCATTGGTTTGGCGGGTTGTCAGGGGAAATCGGAGAAAGAAAAAGAATTACAGCAACAACTCGATGGCTTACAGGAGCCAGTTACTGCCGAGCAAAAGGAAACACAAGAAACAGCGCCTGTAGTCGTAAATATTGTTGACCCCAATACAATGGATATCATACAAACCTTATCACCGAAAGATTTAGGTTATGAGGAAGATGTTGCAACGTATAAAAAGAAGATTGAACAACTAGCGAAAGAGCTTGCAAGAGGGACTGAGACAGAAGCGGGCTATGATAAGCGAATGGTACTCGATCGAATTGGTGCTAATGGTCACATCATTAAAGGAAATCCACAGGTGCTTTTGAAGGAAAGTGAATTGGTGGAAAAGGTAATGGCTGTATCAGCAAGCGGCGGAAATGTGGAAATGCCGCTATATATTTCGGAAAGTGGATATTATCTAGCGGATATTCCTTATTTAGAAGATGTAGTTGTTGCATCCTTTACCACGTACTTCAATTCCTCAGATGTAGGTAGGAACAAGAATATTGAACTTTCTGCAAAGGCCATAAATAATGTCATTGTTGGCAGTGGCGATTACTTCTCCTTTAATACGGTGGTCGGTCCAAGAGACGAAGCAAATGGCTATCAACCTGCACCTGAAATCATCAATAAGAAAGTGGTTATGGGTATTGGAGGAGGCATTTGCCAAACATCCTCGACGCTTTTTAATGCGGTTGATCAAATTCCAGTAAAATTTGTAGAACGACATCATCATTCCTTAGATATAGGGTATGTACCAAAAGGAAGAGATGCTACTGTGTCCTATGGAGGATTAGATTTCCGGTTTCAAAACACCAGTGATGTGCCGTTTTTAATCACAACGCTCTATGGGAAAGATTTTCTTACGGTGGAAGTTAGAACCTCGCAGAAATATGAAGAATTTTTGAAAAATCCTTAGTTGCTGGTGGAAGACACTGTACTCTGTAAGATTAAGTAAAGGTAATTGTACATTATGTCTTATTCAATAGTGTTTCTTTTATAATGTTACACATTAAAAGAAAATGCACATTACTAAATGCAAATTTTAGTAATGTGCATTTTTATTTACATTAACTTTCTCATGTACATTTGTTAAAAGGTTAAACACTTTACAAGGTTTAAGAAAAAAATTAATATAGGAACATACGTTCTTTTAAGGGGGGATAATAATTGTATTGGTTTGAGTATTGTCCGAAGCATGTTGAAAAGTAAATATCAGTTATTTGTATTTAAAGATAACCAGCCCTTTATTCCTTTGACAGATTATTATCATGATTGTTTAGGGAGAATTGATAAAAGCTCTGCAATATCATATTTGAATTGTCTACTTCCCTTTTTTAAATGGTTAGAGGAAGAAAGTAATTATCAAGGAAACAATGTGCAATGGAATGATTCAGAAGAAAAAATACGTGTTGTGGGTGAAGATTATTTGTTGCATGAAATGAAGTGTAAAATTCGTGATAAAGATACCTTTCGGTTTGTAAATCTAACTAACAAAAGTCCAAACACAATTAGTCGATTTTTATCAGCATTAAAATCATTTTATAAGTCAATGATACGGTTAAAACAGGTAATCCATTAATAGATGGTCAGGCTTTCCTACATAGCTACAAAGAGGAGATAAAGGGTGTTCGAGAAGATAAGCCAAGAATGCCTTCAATTGCAGGTACTAATCAAGCGGTACAGAGAGGAACGTAACTATGAACCAATCATTAGAACGAATCCATTCAGATAAACGTCAGTGGCTTGATAAAGTACATCAACAACGTAAGGAACATTCTGTTTCTATTGGCAAACAAACCATTGATTTTCTTGTAGAACAAGGGATTCCAGTAACCTATCATAATATTTGGGGCATTCAAAAGCATTTGATGATAAAGAGAAAGGTATTCACATAAATACTATTAAACGAAATGAAGAACTATATGAGTATTACAAACAGCATAGTAGAACTTATAAAGTAAAGAATGCTCGTAAAAAGCCAGAGAAGCCTTCTACATTTGATGAATCTACTTTAAGAAGGAATCTCCCCTGAAAGAGAATTAACAAACGTTAGAAAGAAGTACATGCGGCTTTCTAAGGAGGAATTAGTTAAACGTTTGATTGAAGTAGAACAATATGTTGAGAATCAACAACGTTGGGTTGGTAATCAATTCGAAAGGTTTAAATAAAAAAAGGATGGCTGTATTACTGCACCCCATAAGTTAGAGTAAAAACTAATTTTTGGGGTGATTTTTTTATGACAAAATATAGTGAAGAATTTAAATTAATGGTGGTTCAAAATTATTTAAGTGTGGTTTTTAATAAAGATTGATAAATAAATGCATTGAAATTCAGGTTCTACTTATTCAGCAATCGGGCCATATTATTGAATAACATTTTTTAAAGATATGTTATTAAAAACGACGCTTTGGGAAGCTTTTTAAAGGAACACTATACATTGATAGCGAAATATTAATCATAGGAATAAAAGCGACTAAAGGATTGGTGATACTATGAAATTTTTCTTTTGGAAATTAGACAACAAGGAAAAATTTATTCGTGCTTTTTGGACGGGTTTATTAGCATTAATAGTTTTGTATGTTGTTTGTTGGTACTTAGTTGATGATTTAATTATAAAAATAGTTCTTCCAATGGCTTTATCAATTATATATCTTGTTGATTTAGTTTTTCGTTTTAAAAAAATAAAACGTATGAAAGTAGAGCTTTAAATTTGTTTGCTTATGCATGTCATAATACAATAACGTTCCCAAATGAAAGTTTGAAAAGAGACCGAAACCCATAACAATCGGGCGCGATTCGGTAGTGACCCCTTAAAGTTAGAGTTTTATTATGCAGCTAATTGGCTGGCATGTTTTCGGTAATTTACCGGACTCATGCCGGCCAGTTTTTGTTTAATACGAACATTATTATAATAATTGATATAC
>NZ_PYWI01000018.1 GCF_003049575.1 Lysinibacillus parviboronicapiens
ATGCCTTGGTCGAAAAATATTCAAGCGACATGTGCAAAATAGCCATCTATTTGAAATAATTTCAGATAGATGGCCATTCGTCGTGCGTACCGAAAAGGTGCGCTTATTTTTTTATTTCGGGCTTACAGTGAATTCTCAAATGGGCTGATAGCATTAAAGATTTAGACTGCAGTTAGCTTAGGCAATGTTACTAATAGATAAGTATAATGAATACCATTTGGCGATGAATTATTTTACTAAGTTTTTAATGATTTACTGATATATGCAAGGTTAGCAGTACACTATTAAGGTTTACTTCAGTAAAATAAGGTATATTATATTTGTTGAATAGATTTCTTTAAAGACAAGAAAAGTAGGTGAACAAAGTGGGGAAATATCAATTGGATACCAAAGGTCAGGTAGCTGTGACAAAGTATCATGAAAAACACAAGCCAGCTAAATTTGATAAAAAGCAGCAACTTGAAAAAATACGTGCGGAGTATTTGAAAAAGAAGCAAAAACAAACAGATAAATAAAAGGAAGATAAATCTTCGAAATTACAAAAATAGACCAATGGCAAAAGGCTATTTTAGAATTAGTGACGGAATTAACGCGATTTCATTGTTGGGAATAAACCAAAAACGAACAATCGAGGAGGCCACACAAAACTAACAATTACTAAATTTCAATAGAAGGAATATATGTGACAAAAGATAAACGGATAATGAGATAGCGAAAACCTACTGTGTTTGTGTATCAACATTAAAGAATTGGAAGCATCGAAAGGGGATTGCTTAGTTGCTACCTTTGAAAGATGAATGTAATGATGGTGAAGGTGTGCAGGCGATGATGATATGGAGCATACGGAAGATCTAATGGAAGCGAATATATTTACGACAAAGAAGCAACGAGAAATTGAATGGGAATATAGGGAGAAGCTTCGAGGTACGGTAAGGGTGCTATTTGCATTGCTGGATACACGCATGTGATGAAGCACTTTGAATTCGTGGAAGTGGAGTTTCAAGGTTACTCGAAAGATTTTGTGCAGTAAATGAGGTGTGACTGAGTATGCATGTGAGGAAAGAAACAAATAAAAGGGTCTCCAGTGTGGGGGACGACCCTTTGGTCATAATAAGAATGTGTAAGGATGATTGATATTTACACTATTATTATGATAGTTTGCGAAGGGGTTATGGAGATTATTGATTGTGACCAATAATGAAGGTGTTATTTATGCATGAAACTAGCGCCCACAATAATTAAAAGAATGAATAGGACAACGATTAGAGCGAATGATAAATTATCATGCTTGCCATAGCCCGTACCATAAACTTCATTTCCCATATTAAATTCCCTCCTTTCTATAATTTAGAATATGTAAAGTTATAGAAAGGAGAGATGCTATTCATCTAATCAATCACTTCTTTTGAAAAAATAAATAATCATATTACGTATTTTGAGAAAGAACGTGGTTCGTGTGAAGCTGCATTTAAATTCAATTGAATTAGATATTTATACTCCTTAATTATAAGAATAACTTTATAAATTAGCATTGTATTTCTACCAGCTGCTTCAGTGATGGAATTCACAGATAAAGATAAGTTTATATTTGGAAACTGAGTTATTAGTTTCTCAACTAGATAAAGAGGAATATAAATGAGCATCCTGAATTTAAGGAAGTAAATGTATCATTTACTGATGTTGAATGACAATATTTTGGGGATTTTATTAACACTGCACGAACTACTTTTATGAATTCACAAGTATCAGAACAATTAGTTGTGGCTCCAAGGGTTGCTCCAATTGTATGGTTTGTTAATATTAATGTTGTTTTTATAGGGAATACAAAAGGGTTTGCAACGGTATACAAACCTGATAGTGGGGAAATCGCTATGAAATTTATTAACAGTAATTGGGGATGGTAAGATTTAATTATGGCAACCTTATATGATAGATCATTTGATGCATCAAAGACAAGTTTAGAAGTAGTTAATATAGAGAGCGATACTATTTCTAGTAATATTTGGATTAAATTTAATTGTGGCGAACATCATTTAGATTTTAAGTTTTTGGTTTTACGGAGTGACCTTATAATGCTACATACGCTGATATTAAATAATTGGGATGAATTATTGGAAGCGAAAGTATGGGACTCAACGGATCCTTCATTTTCATTTGCTATTTTAGCGAATAATAGCGAGCTAATTGATGAGCAGATTTATAAATTCCAATTTTGGATTGATGCAGGAGAATTTAACTCTCATAGAGCTACTCGTTCCGGTATTGGTATTACAATTTATCAAGATAGAAAATCTATTGAAGAATTTGCATTACAGATAAAAAAAGAATTTGATTAGAATTAAAGCGAATGTCCGGTACTCAATTAATATGAACTGAACCCTATAAAGTAGACAGTTTAATAAAAGACCATTCTCTACATTAAACAGCGATTAGATGACTTCGATGCTGCCGGAGTCATTTTTTTAATGTCCATTTCTTTGACGCATTTTTGAAATGCTGGGTGTGTATAATGGAAACCTTGATCTGAATGAATCATCGCTTTGGGAATTGTGCTATAGCAAATGTACTTTTAAAAGGGTACACAAGTACAATAAATTCGAGGCAGTTATGATTGATAGACAAGGGGCTAGAAGATAATTAAAAATCTATCTCTCAGCTCAAAAAATCTCTTTTTTAAAATCAGTAAAAGCACTAGTAAAACGTCCATACATAGAGTTGGTTGCTACATATTCTAGCTATATAGAGAACATCTCTAATACTAAAAATGAAATGAGGGAATTTTTTTGAGTGATCAATTAGATAATCAGATGCAACCTTTTCTTCCTTGTCCAGTAACATCAACTGAACAAACACCATTATCTAGTGCGAATACGCCAGTAGTCGCTACACCGCTTTCAACGCCAATTGTAAAAATACCTGTAGTACTTTCAGAACCGACACTTCAAATCGTTGTGGAGTCGGATATTACGCTTAGTCCTGCAGCAACTGAAATCAAAAGAGTGAAAAAAAATGTATTCCTAAATCAAGTGAAACTGGTACCGGTTAGATTTACACGTATTGCGGGCACTGACTTTTTTAGGGTAACAAGAGCTAAATTATTCGTAGCGGGCCATATTCGTAAAAATATCGAATATGCTTCAGCTGCATGTAATGGGGCACTTCAAGATAGAATTGCCAATGTTCCATTTTCTGGTTTTGCAGACCTTACTTTCCCACAAGAACCTGGAGGCCCTACGCCAATCCTAGGAATTTCCGAGTTTGCCGAAGTGAACTTCCTTAACGAACATACCCAACTGGATGCTCGATTGGATAAGTTTTTCTTCCAAAACCTCGTAAAATACAATGAACAGCCATTTGGCGAGTTAGTAGCTGCAAACTTCTTTGAACTTGATTTTTCACCAACTATGGCAAGACCTGAAGGTACTTTTAGCAAATTGCGTGAAAAAATTGTACTGGAACTTACTGTAAAAGTACTGCAAGTTCAACAAATTCGCCTAGGTGCGGGTAGTGTAGTAACGCCTGTGCTTTCAGGACTTACGCCTCCTGTTAGTTCTGCTATTGAACCTCCTACTACTCATTGGTAATCACTATTTTTTAGAGGAGCAAAATAAAGAATAAAGGGTTGCACAATGCAAAAATAAACAGCCCTAGAATTTTAAAGAGGCACTGATAAAATCTAAAATTTGAGTTGGTAGTTGAAAGTTCGGTTGAATCGAACTTTCAACTGCCTTTTGTAATAAAACTTGAGTTTGAGCTTTTATTCATAAGCCCGAATTATAAAAATATAAAAATAGGCGCACCTTTTCAGTACGCATCACATTAGCCGTATATCATTAATTTTTATCAGATATACGGCAATTTTATTTCCACATGCAGTTGGCTACAAAGGAATTTTTAAGTTCGGAATATAGTGTGACGGGGATAATCGTTAAGATTTTTTGCTGGGCATAGAGAAGATATCTCCTTTAATAGATTCCTATATAGTAGGTGCTGCGTGTTTATAGCGTTCTTTGAATAAGGGCTTATGTTTTATTTGACGGTTCTCCTATTAAAACAACTCAATTTCTCAATGTACATACGAAACGATTCATTCTATTAGTTAGAAGTTGTTTTTTTTGAAAACAAGATTTTGTCCCAGTAAATAGATTTCGGAATGCATATTTATATATAGATTAGATATAGGAATATGGGTGCACAGTGAAAGAAGCCTGTTCCTGAAAACAAGTGATGGCTGTACGTCTTGTATGGAATGATAGCAAGAGCTTGTAGTAGTAGCTCTTCTAAATGTGCATTGTCAGGTTTGTTTCTACGTTAGAGAATCATTTCAACCAATATAGTATAGATCAGTTATTGGAACGAAAATCAGCACCTGATCACACTCCTTATCTATCGAAGTCAGAGCATGCTCAAACGCTGACTGACAGAAAGCACATCAGCCAACAAAGGGGGTGGTCTTAAATCCCATTTGGATACGCCAATTCTTCAACACAATATCGAAGAACGTTTTCATATTGCCGTGTCTAGAAAGCATCACCGGTATACTTCATTGCTGAGTTTTCGCTAAACAAGACCTACGTATCATCTGGAAAAGGCTGATACTAAAAAGATAAAATGGATAAATATATAAAATAGGAAGGTGGTTTTATGTTGAATCAAAACAAGAAAAAGGCCAATGAAAATCAAAAGGAAGAGAATCAAGTTCAGGAAGTAGAGATTATGGCACCCACACCTTGTTGTAGTAATTGTATTATTGTTGATCCAGCAAATGGATGTTCCGTAATGGAAGGTACTACTACCACTGCTGTTGGATTCGCATCCCATGCGGAAGGGTCAAATACCACTGCTAGTGGTAGTGCTTCTCATGCGGAAGGCCAAGAAACGATTGCTCAAGGTGGTTCTTCTCATTCTGAAGGACAGAATACAGTAGGATTTGGATTTGCTTCTCATGCGGAAGGGTCAGGAACATTCGCCAGTGGAGAAGCTTCTCATGCGGAAGGGTCTCAAACAGTAGCTTCCGGTGGAATATCCCACGCAGAAGGGGAACAGACAAAAGCACAAGGAAGTCAATCCCATGCCGAAGGGCTTTTATCCATCGCTAGTGGAGATATTTCCCATGCGGCAGGGTCTGAGACAGAAGCTAGTGGATTCATTTCCCACGCAGAAGGAGAGTTAACAAAATCAGAAGGAAGAGCTTCCCATGCAGAAGGCGTTCGAACAATTGCGAGTGCAGACTTTTCCCACGCAGAAGGGCAAGATACCAGAGGCAGTGGAATAGCTTCTCATGTGGAAGGGGCTCTCTCCATCGCAAGTGGCGATTTTTCCCATGCGGAAGGGGCGAGCAGTATAGCTAGTTCAATCGCTGCCCATGCAGAAGGAGACTCGACAAGGGCGGAAAGAAGGGCTTCTCATGCAGAAGGAGAACAGACAAGAGCAGCAGGAAGAGCTTCCCATTCAGAAGGAATTCTTAGCATTGCCAGTGGAGAAGCTTCTCATGCAGAAGGTAATCGATCTATTGCGGGTGTAGTTGGAGATCTTACGAAAGGATTTGCTGCCCATGCAGAAGGAGAGGAAACAAGAGCGGAAGGAAGAGCTTCTCATGCGGAGGGTGGACCAACAAGGAATGCAGCAGGGGAAATTGTTATGCGTTCTACGGCTTCTGGTGATTTTTCCCACGCAGAAGGGCAAGGGACAACTACCAGTGGGCGGGCTGCCCACGCAGAAGGGTCTGCTACTGTCGCAAGTGGATTCAATTCTCACGCAGAAGGATCTGCTACAATCGCAAGTGGATCCAATTCTCACGCAGAAGGGTCCGCTACTATCGCAGGTGGATCCAATTCCCACGCAGAAGGGTCTACTACTATTGCAAGTGGATTCATTTCCCACGCAGAAGGGTCTGCTACTATTGCAAGTGGATTCATTTCCCATGCCGAAGGAGACCGGACAATCGCAAGCGGAAGAGCTACCCATGCAGAAGGAGTTCAAACAACCGCAAACGGATCCTTCTCCCATGCAGAGGGAAATAATACAAGCACAAATGGGCGAATAGGTGCTCATATTATGGGACGTTTTGGGGATGCCAATGAGCTTGCATACTCTTGGTATTTAGCAAACGGAACGAGTACAACAAACAAAGGACTTGCAGCTAAAATTTTAAGTAATGGAAACGTAAAAATTGATGGTACGGTGAGTATGCCTGCTTCAGATTATGCCGAATTATTTGAAACAGTTGATTCAAATGCGATTGATGTTGGATATTTTGTTACCTTTGATGTAGAAAGTGACAAAATCCGAAAAGCGCATAGCAAAGATGACTATGTATTGGGGATTACAAGCTCTACTCCTGCTATATTGGGTAACAGTGGGGAATTAAGGTGGAAAAATAAATATGTTTTGGATGAATGGGGCAGAGTAAAATACAAAGATGTTGTTATCCCAGCAAAAATAGATGAACAAGGAAATGTTCTCACGCCCGAACATACCACATCACATTCTATATTAAATCCTAAATGGGATCCTACAAAAGAATACATTCCAAGGTTAAAAAGATCGGAATGGGTGGCTGTTGGTTTATTAGGACAACTGCTGATCCGTGATGACGGAACATGCAAACCTGGTAAATATTGTATGCCGAATGATGAAGGAGTTGCAACAGCTTCCAAAAAAGGTTATCGCGTGATGAAACGTACAGGACCAAATCAGATTTTGGTTTTATTTAAATAGAAGCTTTAAAGGCAATTTTAAATTGTTGTTAAATCTTCATTTTCAAATTTGTATCCGTTAATTGCCGATGGTATCAGTGATGCTGTTACTAGGTCATGTATTTACTTTTGATAATCCTTATTGCAATCGACAAAGAGGTAGCCGAGCTCAAAGAATCATTTTTCAATGATCTTTTGAGTCGGCGTCTTTTTATATCTTAGTTCAAATAATAAATTTTGTTGAAATATTAAGTTTTGCGATGGATAAATCGTTTCTAGAATCTAAACCATCCGACTAAATTACTTTCTTCCATGTCCTTCCCGCCAATTGGATAATAGCAGACATGTATTGACCTATGAGTAACCCCTAGGTTTAAGCTGAATGTATACGTAAATGCGAGCGTTATTAAATTTACGAAATACTTTTTTAAGTGGGGATTATATGAATAGTGAAAAGAAATTTAAAAAACCAGTAGCAAGTTTTATTGTACTAACCAATATCATTTTTATGCCAATTTTTTGTCTTGTGGGAGCCATAAGCATGTTAGGATTTCCTGAATGGGTTTTTGATGTAATGCTCTGTATATCAGCTTGGTCCTCAACTTTTGCTTTTGCAATACTATTTAAAAAAATCTATCCTGGTCAGAGTTTTATACAATTTGTAAAAGATAAATTCAAGAATAAACTTAAATTTTCTGTGATTCTAACTGTAATCATGATTCAAGCATCCATATTTTTAATGATTTTGACTATCGTATCGAGAAATAGTGAAGTAGACTCTATTTTTACTATTACTTCATGGGGAATGCTGTTCTATTTCTTTATCAAGAACCTTCTTGCAGGGCCATTTGGAGAAGAAATAGGGTGGAGAGGTTTCGCTCAAATTGAGCTTCAAAAGAAGCATTCACCATTAACAGCTTCGATAATCATTGGATTTTGGTGGGGGATGTGGCATCTACCCCTATGGTTTACTACAGGGCTTGTGGGTCTTGATTTAATTAAATATATACTATTCTTTATGATTGCGCTGATGTCTACTAAGATCATCATGACAGCATTTTATAACTTAAATCAGAATTTAGTCATTCCAATCATCATCCACCAATTCTTTAATTTTTTTATTGGCTTAATAAACGGAAATTTACTCGATTTAATCATGTATAACGCAATTTTTTATTTAATAGGAGCTGTCTTGTTGATCATTATAAACCCAAAGAAAGTACTATATGGAAAGGAAGATACAAATATTATGAATGTAGAGCAGTACATGGTTTAGTATGTACTGCGATATACGTAACGAACAGGAGCGTTAGTACACTAATCAACACAACAAACAAAAAGCCACTCTGGTAAGTGACTAAATGAATGATTACTTTTAATAAACCAGTTACCAAATCAATTCCAAATAACCTAATTTGAGCTTGTAATTGTAAATAAAGCATGGCTTATAAGTTTAATATAGACAATAAATCACCATTGCAATCAGTTATTATTTTTTTCTTCTATAACGACACGTTCACTTAGTATGTTTCTAACTTTTTCAGCGCACTGAATTTTACGTAATTTTGCAACAAAAAGTAATAATAAGGGCAATAAAATGGTTAGGGTTAATGTAAATAGTGGCCATGTTTCCTCATTATATTTAATTGAGTGAACAATATTCGGATGTATAATTTGAGAAAATGCAATTGAAATCATGCCAAGTGGTAGTATTAGCGGTCGATGATCTTTAATATTGAATATTTGCGCTAAACCCTTTACTGATGCGTAAAAATATACATACGATCTAACAAAAATTGTGAACATCCACATAAAAGCCATTATTACCTCAATTCGTTGTAGAAAATTCCCTATTGAAATATTTTGTGCCAGTGCATAGCTAGGATAAGATTGGTGTGATGTATTTGTTGCCCCAAGTACAAGTACAGAGAGAGCTATAATAACAGTTAATACTAAACCTCCTGCTACTGAACCTATATAAAATCCCTTTTGAGCTGACTTACGTTCATTAATAGCGGAGGGGAAAATCATTAATAATACAACCAATGGAAAAGAAAAGGTGCTCATAAAATATAATATACCAACTAGCAGTGATTTTGTTGGTGTATCAAGTATCGGTTGAACATTTTTAACGTCTATTTGTGGAGAAATACAGATTACAAAAACAACAAATAAGAACAAAAACAGAGGGAATAATATTTCGGCACATCGTGCAAAGACCTCTACCCCTAAATAAGTAGCAAATAGAATAATGATACTAAACAAGATAGCAAATGCAACTTTAGGCGTCTCTGGCATGATTTCAGTCTTCATAAAAGTCCCAATGAAAAAAAATAATTCTCCGGCTGAAAGTAAGGGAAGAGAGATAAAACCAACGGAGGTTAATTTACCAATAAATTTTCCAAGTATTTTTTCATTGGCCTCAATAAAGGTTAAATTGGGGGTCCTATTTCCTAAAGAAATGAAAAGCTTTACTAGTAATAAACTTAATATCACCCCTATTATAGCCGAAATCCAAGCATCTTGTTTAACTGCATTCGCCATCGTCGCAGGAATAATTAATATAGTTGTACCTATTGAAAAGAGAAAAACAATTATTGTGAATTGGCGTGCGCTAATAATTTCTCCTTCCAAATATGTCACCCTCTTTACGCTCGAAAATTTTTATGGAAATCATTACTTCGTTAAATCTAGAAGCATGTTGTTTTTCTATTTAGTTTTTAAAAGGATATACATATTGGTGAAGAAATAATCAAACTAACATACAACATATTGGAGATGAGATATTGAAAATATTTAAACTTCATTCAAAACCATTTCATTAAATGATTGAATAATGCACTTGCCTGAGCATAACATGCGCAATGGGATACCTATTGTGCAGTCGATGATGAAATCGAAACAGCCACAAGGTTTTTAGTTTATTTGCGGGTAGGAGGCTGTCATTTAGGAATGAAAGCCGCAGGACTTAAATAACTTTTAATGTGAATTTGGCGATTGAAAAATTGCATCTCGAGTAAAGTTTATAATTTTTATTATTTTTGCTAAAACAAGAACATTAGTTCTTTTTTTGTGGTAAAGATAAATGGAAAGGGAGAGAAAATTTTGAATCAAAAGGTGGTTATATGGAAGAATGAAGAACAGTTTGGTTGCGAGCATTTTAACATGATTGTAGAAGAAAAAAGCTACTCAGCGAAAGGAACAATTATCTACTTAGATGGACGTACATCCAATGCTCATATTGTTGAATACAAAATCGATTTAGATGCTAATTGGTTTACAAAAAAATTAAGAATAGTAATGGATGACCTCATTAGCTTAAATTTAATGTCTGATGGGAAAGGTACCTGGTTTGATAAGGATGGAAAAGTAATCGATAAGTTAAAGGGCGCAATCGATATTGATATATCTGCCACGCCATTTTCGAATTCTCTTCCCATCAATAGAGTTGATTGGTTCCTGAATCAAGAGGAACATTTTGAAATGGTGTATATATCAATTCCTTCGCTCGAGATAAAAAAAGTTCCTCAATCCTATAAATATATAAGAACTACTGGGAATTTGAGATATTTTAAGTATCGCTGTTACGACTATGAAACAATAATATGTGTAGATGAACAGGGCTTAGTTATAAACTATCCAAAAGTATTTAGCCGAATAAAATAATCTCAACATGAGAGAATGGAAACAGCTTTAAAATTCAGATATGGAAAATTGCGGTAGAATAATCAAAAAGTCATCCCTTAAATATATTGATTGAAGTAGGTGCTACGCCTAAGTTACCGCGTAGTGATATACAGTGTATGACAAGTGACAAATAAACAAACTAATAAAATTTAACCTCCTAATATTATCCAAAATGAGGTATTATTAAAACTAACGGTATAGGTTAGTAGGAATAAGGATAAAAAAAGGAGGGCACAGAATGGAATTCAAGTTTGGGGATGTTGCTATTGTTCTACCTCCTTTACACATTACGATTATCGCAATAATAATTATTTTCTTTTTAGTAAGGTGGAGCAAGCAATTAGAAACAAGACGTTTTACAATTTTCTTTTACTTTCTAATTAGCACTTCCATTACTCCAATTTTTATTCGCGGTACAAAAGAAGGTGTCTTTAAACTCTGGATACCCTTAGGATTTATAGTAGTTTTCTTTTACTTGTTTCGTAGTGAAAGAAATCATCCAGCTAAAATGAAGGCGAGTATTTTAGGTCTTTTCATAGGATTGTATTTGTTAATTTTTCAATATGTCAGGTAGATTAACTGTTGTTACACAACTCCCATAAAGAAAGTCAAATATGTTAAAATGATACAAAAATAAGGGGGTGCATATTAAATATCCATTTTTAGAAAAAGGGATAATTGGAGTTACAGCACCTTCATCTAGTGTACCCACTGAACTACATGAAATATTGAAAACAGCATGCATTCGTATGGAAAAGAAAGGTTATAAGGTCATTTGTGGAGATACTGCTTGGACTCAAGTAAGGCAAAATCTGCACCAACTAAAATGCGTGCAGAAGAGTTTAATAACATGATGATATCCATATTATTCCACCTTTGGGTGGGGAACTGCTTATTGAAACGCTTGAATATATTGACTTCGAAAAAATTCAAATCAAATGGGTATTAGGTTGCGCAGATATTAGTCTTTTATTGTTAGCTATCACATTAAAAACAGATATAGCTACTGCACGATTTAAGAGGAGAGTATTCTGATGATACGACAGCAATGTGGCAGGCGGTTTTATCACTAAAAAAAGGTGAATCAATACGACAACATTCATCAGACCAATATCAAAAGGAATGGCATTTTGATAAACCTACTCCCTATGTTTTTAATTTTACAGAAAAAACTAAATGGAAGTCTATTTCAAATAATAGTGTTAAAATACAGGGACGTTTACTTGGTGGATGTATTGATACTATTAGACATTTAATCGGTACAAGATTCGGTGAAGTTCAAAACTTTAAAGAAAATTATATTAAAGGTTTCGCCACTAATGACATTAATAGGAGCATATGCAGAAGTGGAATTGTATAGCGGTAAAGTGGCAATTTTACAATATTTTAAATAAGCAATTTATGTAACTATTCTCTACGAATAACAGACATACTAAGTCATATCCAAAAGGGTATGGCTTTTTGTTAATTTGTACATGTATTATATAACTGAATTATTAATTAATTACATATATTTCTACTATAATAATACAGAAAAGGAAAGTGATAATTATGGGGAATCCATTAAAACAATTAGCTAGTGATACTGTAATATAGAATCACTGATAACCTTCAAATATTGTTAACATCAGAATACTATGTTGAATAGAGCAATCAAATTGTTAAAGAGAGTGTAAAAATATCTTTTAAGACATAAATTATTTGGAAGTGCAGTCCCTCATTTACGACTAGTAAATTGGTAATTTATTGATGCGATAAAGTATATAATTATATAAAGGGGGCCAAATTTCGTTACATATATCTAAAAAAATTGGAATAGTAAGTTGGGTTGTTACGATTTTATATTTTGTGATTGAACCGATTTTTATTATGACTTCAATTGCCCCATATAATATTATGCACCAAGCTATGAGTGATCTTGGTGTGACATCATGTGGGAAATACACGTATTCAATTGCTCCTCATGAAATTTGTTCTCCTTATCATTTTTGGATGAACGTATTGTTTATAGTAAATGGTATAACATTATCAGTTGGTGTGTTGTATCTTTCCCAGTACCTAAAGAAGAATTGGTTAAACAAATTGGCAACTGTATGTATTCTTATTTTTGCTTTCGGGAATATTGTATCCGGCTTTATACCAGCTGATATAAATTTATTTTGGCATTCTATAGTAGCACAAATAGGCATGATTACAGTTTTATTTGGACTGTGGATTTATGCAAAATCATTAGCTAAAGGTAAACGATGGACCTATTTTAATTTATTTGTAGTTATAGCATTTCTTATCCTTATCATTCTTTTGTTTTTCTTTCCATTGCCAGCAGGTTTAATACAAAGACTTTTTTATGGCGTGATTTTCTTGTGGGGAACTGTGTTAACTATTCTCTTAAATGATTAAATCCTTAGAAATGTACTTATCAATAATGCCATGAAGAATTATTTATAAGCCATATTAACAATTGCCCGGCGCTCAAAGGGTGGGGAATTTAGAGAAAGGAATTGCATCAAAAAGAGCATCAAATTTGATGCTCAAAAATCAGTATCCTTAGTCTTCATCGGGTTCGAGAAGAAGGGTAAACGTACGGTTAGATAGGTTTACTTTAAATGCTGAATCATACCTATTTTTTAGAACTTCGAATGAATCCTCCTCTGTTGTAAGGGTCAATGTTTGGTCATCATCCCAATCGTGTAAACAAAATTTATTTGGATTATCAATGCTAACGTATACAGAAAAAGTTTCGTGTGCTACTAGAGTCCAACCATTTGATAAAGCAGTTTTCTTTGTTTTCAAAATTAATCACCTCATTATTTAAGCTATGGCTAGTATGGGCGATTCTCTAATAAAAGGCAATGGTGTAATTAGCCGAATAACAACTGTCTGAAGATTATCCAATAAAAAATGGATAGGCTACACTTAATTGGACATTTTTTATAAAGGATAAGGAGCAATAACTAAGTCCTTTAACGAAGAAGAGCTTTATATGGAGCAATGGGCATGATAGCCTCGTTTGGCTAAGCCAGCCCTATTTTAGCTGGCTACTTGGCGCAACGAATCATGCCCATAGAGGCTCCATGTCAAGCAACTTGTGCGCCCCTTATGCTTTAAGAGAGCCATCTAACCACCTTAAAAAAGTTGTCCAAATCTGTTGCCACTCCAAAATGTGCAGTAAGGGAGACATTGGATAAGGCTAAAAAAGACTATCCATAGACAGCCGTTAATAAACTTATCTAGTTTTTACATTACTTTTATTAGATGCTTTAGCAAATGGGATTAATATAATTCCGACTAAAAACAAAATGTTACCTGTCCAACTTATCCATAGATAAGATTGCTGATCTTTTAAAAAGTACAGTGAAGTAAAGATGATAATAATACCAATACCAATCATCAACTTTAAAGAAATCGGAATTTTTGACACTCTTATGTTCCCTTTCTATGTATTCTTAATGAATAGTTGAAAATAAAAATATCCAAATCGGACACATCAATCAAGAACGTAAAGGTAGATGCTGCACATGCCTATGTTTTCGCAAATGAAATACAGACAATCGAAAGACATTGGATTGAGCTGGAGTAATTTAGGAAGAAATTAAAATACTATGAATGGAAGTAGTTGCATCCACATAATGAGAAGCGAACGTAGTACGATACTACAGACAAGAAGCGATGATGCTTACTTCATTAATGTGGAAAATGATTTCTTCATTACTACTGGCAGGTATGATTATTATCATTGCTTTGTTTATAGAAAAAGTTATAGAGAAAAAGAAAAGAAAAGGTTGAAGAATGGGATGAAAAATTAGCATGGTTCATACTCGCTCCAATTCTATATTATGGGGTAAAGGGATTAGCCTATGGTTATCTTTTAGTCAAACCGATATTGTAGCTATAAGCTATCTCAAATCGAGATGGCTTTTTATTGTGCATTTTAACTACGAATGTCAGAGGGATGAACAATGCCGGAACCAACACCTTCGGAGCTTCAGAATAAAGGCTATATAAGGTGGCGATGATTAAAAAAGTAAGTGATTTACCTGTGAATTAGAAGGGAGCGAGTAAATTTGAAATTAGCAATAGATCTATTACAAGAATCGAAAAAAACAAAATTATTTGATTTAGAAACCATTCATAGTGAAACGGATAAATGTAATAATCAGCTTACAAAATTGAACAAGAAGAAAGAAAAGCTTGAAAATGAAATATCCGAAATAGATAAAGCTATATCTAAACTCGAAGGAAATGAATAAGATGGTGTGGTTTTGAAATAAATTCACGACATTTCTATCAAAGAATTCTAGGTAAGCTTTAATCAACCTTTTTATAAAACGGAATGTTCATTCAAGAAGAAGAGAAGCCATTTTGATTATTCTTTTTTCAAAATAGCTTCTTTTTATTTGTTTGAATCCACAAGTCCCAAGGACTCTGGATGATGAAATCACACGTTTAAAAAGTTTATCTTTTACCGGCAAATTGTCCCAGTCTTTATACCGGTAGGACCATTAAATCCTGGGATTGTATCCACTACCATATTTGTTGCTATATCTATGACAGAAACAGTATTGTCAGCTTGATTTGTAACATATGCAAAAGTTCCATCTGGCAAGATGGTTACTTGGTCAGGCGATAATCCTACTGGGATTGTAGCAATCACGGTATTTGTGGCTGTATTTATGACAGACACAGTATTATTACCTTTATTGACAATGTAAACAAGTGTTCCGTCAGGTGTAATGGCTGTTCCCACAGGTCCTGTTCCCACAGGGATTGTATCAACTACAGTATTGGTTGCAGTATTGATAACAGATACTGTGTTACTATTTTCGTTTGTCACGTAAGCAAATTGTCCGCTCGGTGTGAAAACAATCGATCTTGGGCGAACCCCCACAGGGATTGTAGCAACCACGGCATTTGTAGCTGTATTTATAACTGATACAGAATTTGAATTTTCGTTTGCAACATAAGCAAACGCACCATTTGGAGTAAAAGCTATTCCCTGAGGTTGGAGTCCTACTGTAATAGTAGCGTTTACCATATTTGTAGCTGTATCTATGACAGAAACGGTGTTAGTACCGTGATTTGATACATAAGCAAGTGTTCCGTTTGGTGAAATCGCTACACCAAGAGGATCAGGTCCTATCCCTACTGAAATGGTAGTGACTACAGCATTGGTTGCAGTATTAAAAACCGTTACATCATCCGAGAAGAGTGCTGGAACATAACCAAATGCTCCATTGGGTGTAATCGCTACTTCTAGAGGAGCAGTTCCTACTGGAATGGTAGCGACGATAGTATTTGTCGCTGTATCAATCACTGATACTCTATTATCAGGAGTAGCTAACTGGCCAGCGTCTGTAACATACACTAAATAATGACAAACTGGAGTTGGCGGTTCAGGTATAAATGGCTGGTTACAACGACAAGGACAACAAAAACCACAACAATGACAATTTGGGTTTGATTTAAACTTGAACTTTTTAAAAGATTTATGTTCTTTCCCCATATTGCACTCCCTTTCTATCATATTTTGATTATATGCAAACAGAATTATGTTTCTTGTACGTTTTACCTAAACCAAATACTATTAAAAGGCATGAGTCCGATACAATGCCCAAATCGCTGCCTGAAATAAGCGTGTCTAACTTTTAGGGGTCATCGATTGTCGGTATTAAATTCCTCTTTATCTTTAGGTTGTTAAATCTCTAGTGTTTTACTTCATGAAGGAGTAAAGTCTTTTTCTGTTGTTCCACTAAAGGGGGAGCATTTCCTGAAATATTTAAGATTGTCATGAATCTGTTGAGAAGGATTAATTTATCGAAACTTTTATGATGGTGCTTAAGTTCAGTAATTCATTGGAAAAAGTTATCTAAATTTATACAATATGAAGTATTATTAACCTAACGGAGTAGTTTCGTTTAACAAGAGGAAAGATTCCAATTATGCTAAAGTTGCAAAGCAGAGTGAGACTATTTCAATAAAATATAAAAGGGGTAAGCGGATTAATAATGAAAATTCGTATTTTAAATGAGGCTGATGCCCAGTTGTACCAAGAAGTACGATTGAGCGCATTAAAAATCAATCCAGAAGCATTTGGTTCAACATATGAGAGAGAAGTGAAATTCTCACTAGAAGCTGTTGCTGAGCGATTAGAACCAACTAAGGATAAATTCGTTCTGGGGGCTTTTAATTATGATGATTCGTTAGTTGGAATCGTTACTTTTATGCGGGAAAACAGTCTCAAAACCAATCATAAAGGGAATGTTTACGGGATGTATGTAGCACCAGAAGGTCGAGGGCAAGGTTTAGGAAAATCACTAATGATGGAACTAATAAGCAAGGCAAAAAATTGTGATGGCTTGGAACAAATTAACTTAACAGTTGTGTCGGAAAATAGCTCAGCAAAGAGGTTATATAAGTCCTTGGGATTCGAGGTCTACGGCGTAGAACGGAATGCCCTAAAATGTAACGGGCAGTATTTTGACGAGGATTTGATGGTGTTAAATATTTTATGATGGAACTTCATTAGACACAGCTTCTTCTTCACAACATGCAGCTAGTAATAGTGCTGAGTAAAACCTCCTTTGTTATTACCGTTTTAGGGAAATGAAAGGGAAAATTTCATATAAAAAAAAGCCATTTTTCTGAAAGACTTAAAAAATGACAATGAACAGCAAAAGGCTAAATAAGTTGAGATGGCCATTTTGTTGAGTTATTGCGTTGTACTTTTTCTAACAAAATAAAGAAAAATCAGTTGAATTAGTACAACAATGATAAATATAATGCCCAAAATAACGAATGATACCATTCTGATTTCAGGGGTTTGAACTGCCCCTGCACCATCAACTTTTCTTACCCCAATAAATATTGCTCCAACAGCAAAAATTAATAGCCACACAATATTTATAAGCCACCATATTCCCATTTTCAACATATCCATCTTCTTTCTGTTCATAATTGTATGTGGTTCATCACTATAACTTGGGGTTGATTTCTGTTCCAGCTGGGCGCTTTCGAGGGGTATCCAAGTGCCATTTTGGGAAACAGGATGTGAGTCACGAAGGTGGCACGCAGCCGGAACGAAGAGAAACTAGTATTTTAAAATAATTAAGCGCTAAAATCAAATATCAACCCAGACTGTTGGTGATAACCTTAATAACCCAATTGATGGTTATATTTCCTTTAGTGTTTTTATTGTAGTGCTTTTTCTTTTTATTGGCAACAAACTTTAGGCGGTGCTACCTCTCAGCCTTAAGACTGATTGACTTATATTTTACAAAAAGTAACAATAATTAGTTGACTGTAGTACGAAGCATAGTAAAACTCATTTTATTATAGAAGTAACAGCACAAAAAAAAGAACGTCCTGTGGCTTTTTACAATTGGTTGAAAGAACGTGATAGGCTTCCCCAATCAATAAGTAGTAGACCTAATTCGATAAATGGTTGGCATGGTAGAGATGGAATTGGTATAGAAAGAAAAAACGCTGTCTTTGTAGAATAGTAGGTTACTAGTATATAAATCAAAGAAATTATGATTTCAAAAATAAAGCTGAATAGGAGGAGAATAATGAGAAAATTTTTTATTGTGTTACTTGCAACATTCGTATTAGCAGCTATAAACCCAACAAAATCAGAAGCGACAGTGATATATGATGGAGCACAAGTTGTAAAAGGGCAAACAGGAAAAATGACCTTTAAAAAAGATATCAAGGTATATAAGAAAAATCCAGATGGTACGTATAGTGCTTTAGTGGTCAAGCGAAATCACTTCTTTAGAACGTATGATATTGAAAAATACGATGGTAAAACATTCTACCAGATGGGACAATATCGCGTGCAAGCAACGGATTTGGTAGTTTTCAAAGAAGTACCGATCAATATTCGCGCATCTTTCTATAACAATCCAGCCTATGTCATGATTAATCATCTTGGTGTAGAAAATCCTGGATATCCATACTCCTACATCAAATATGGTGAGTATCTAATAGTTGGAAAACGAGAAGAGGTTTGCACTGGTCCATCCGCAATATTAGTTTCTATTGAGAAGGGCAAATTAAATCGCCATTATTGTACTGGAGATATTGAAGGAATGCCTGTAATTGATACTGGTATTCTTGATAGCACTGATATTCGTATTTTTGAAACGATTACTAGAAACAAAGGTACCTATATATTAACGCAAGATACAGAACGATTAAGTGGTCCAATGAAGGGAGCAATTAGCTATGGAAGCGAGTTGAAGGGAGCGGTCTTACAGTCACCAGGGATTGAGGTAAATGGCTATTTGATGGTAGGAGATGCAAATATCACTTATATTCCAGCAAATCTACTGAAGCCAGTAAACTAGAAATCCAACCTTAACAAGAGAAAATATGCTTGCGTATTGAGCTAACAGCGGACATACAAGAGCAATTTAGTCCCGAAGAAGGAGCTAGTCATGGGGAAATGGAAGTATTATTCACTGGATTGGAAAGTAGAGTTTTCAAGGGTATCCACATAGAAAAAGACACCAACTCGCACTATTTCGGTGCGAGTTGTATTTTTTTGCAATTAATTTTAAATCTACAGGTATATATAATTTTTTAATTATAAGTGGTTGCACGTGTTTTATGTATATAATGTAATTAAAGAATATATACACTATATACAATTTGTGTTATTATACTATTGAAAGGGTAACAACCACTTCACTTTTACGCTATATAGAGTTTGAATTTAGTATATTACTCAAAATGATGAAGCATGAGAGGAGAATTCAAATGACTGACACCGAAAAAACTCATAATATTAATCTAGTAAAACGTTGGATAATCACCCTTGGTATATTTTTAATCGTTCAATTAATCTTTATCGCCGTTGATGGCACTTTTCTAGAGCCAAACATAAACGATAGTGATAAATTATTTGCCAGAATAGGAAGATGGATTTTGGACTCGAAACTCTTTACTGAATGGATTACCCCTTATGCCTTTCCCTTTTTTAATATGTTCATGACAATTCATGTCATTGCTATACTGATTGCTGCAGTACTGCACATTATTCCAGTGTTTTCAAAAAAATAAAGAAAAAAGATTGGGATGCTAAATAATTATTTCCAACAGTACATTAAAGTAACCGTACGAGTAGAACTAGTATTGCTAAACTCCAAATAGAAAGTGTGTTGAGGAAATGAAAAAAGCATCATCATTGGCGCTAGTTCTGGTATTGGAAAAGAATTAGCCAAAATTCTGTCAAATGAGGGATATATCGTTGTCTGGTCGCTAGAAGAACAGCGAATTTAATTGAACTTCAAGAAAAGCTACCAAATAAAGCATTTATTAAAACTGTCGATATTTCTTGTGCGATTGAAGCGAAGATGCTTATAGTAAGTATGTGCGCTACAAACCAATTTAAGTAGTCTTTTTAATTAATTTGTGACAAATGTAAAAGCCACTCTTTTGTTGTGAACCCCAAGAGTTAGACTTTAACCAGAATGATTTTCTTCATTCTGGTTTTTCTTTTATGCAGCCAATCTTTCACGATAGGTGACTGGACTACATCCAAATTTACTCTTTATGCTTGTAGCTGTAAAAAATCCTCCATTCGGTATTGTCGAAGTAGAAGAATATAAGATTTCCTTACGTCATTAATAAATTATTCAGTGAGATGGCTTGAAGTTGACGTAACGTCATTTTGTATACTTATAGTTAATCGTGATCGTGTGAAACGGTGATAAATCTGATAAGGAGTTGATGAATTGAAACAGGGAGATATGATTATTTATGGTTGTGTCATAGTAGGAGCTGGTATTGGCTTGTTGCTTGATAATGTATTACCAGGTGTGCTTATTGGGCTTGGTGCGGGGTATTTATTTCAATATGTGCTCAAGAAAGAAAGCTAGAACAGGAAGATTTAAAAATTTAAAGCTTGGAATACCTCGCAAGAGATAGAGGAGGATGTATGATTGATACACATTCATAAAATTAGTGAGCTTACTGGAGTTACAGTAAGAACGCTTCGCTATTACGATAAAATAGGATTGCTGAAACCCGTATCAAAAACAGAGGGCGGCCATCGTTTATATACAGAGGGTGAAATAAAAACGCTCCAACAGATTCAATTTCTAAAGAAAATTGGTTTTACACTGGATGAAATCAAAAATATGCTTTCAGCCAGTGAGTGGAACTGGTCGGATAGTTTAAAGAGTCAGTTAATCTATGTGATAAAAGAGCGGGAGAATCTAAAGAAAATAGAGTCCTCCTTAAAGGAGCTGTTGCATGGTTTAGCACTAGAAGGAGAACAGAATTGGCTTGCAATCCAGAGAATTATGCATTTATCCAACCAAGATAAGAAAAAAAGACAGGACTACCGCGAATCTCTGTTCAAAGAACGAGAAATGAGTCTGTGGGAGAAAGTACCGAATATGGGGAGTGATCATCCAGATACATTGGAATGGATAGCATTGATTGGCCAGTTAAAAAGCTGTTTGCAGGACGGCCCAGATGCTCCTAGGGTGCAAAAAATCATTAGGAGGATGGAGGAAAAGCGCTTAGAGGAATTTGAAGGTGAAGATGAATTTATTGATAAGTTATGGGCTATGCGAATGTCTCCGACAGAATCGGAAAAGCTGGGGTTATACCCTATAGAACAGGAAATACTTGAATTTCTCGAACGTGCCTATGATATTTATATAGAAACTTCTAATAATGCAAACCCACAGGAGGAAACACAATGAGTGCAGAGCTTTTGATTATGGTAGGTGGCCTGGCCCTGCTTGATACGCTGAGTCCGGCAACGATTGGCGTCACTGTGTATTTGCTACTCACTGATAAAGAAAGACTGGCCTCGCGTTTAGTTGTTTACCTTGTAACCATTGCAGGTTTATATTTTGCGACAGGAGTTTTCCTTATGCTAGGTCTCGGTTATTTGCTCGATTTTGCCAGTGGGGCGTTTCAAAACCGTATTGTAAGCTGGACAGTGTTCATCATCGGAGCTATTTTATTTATCACGAGTTTTTTTGTCCCACAAAATAAAAAATCCAATCTGTCTGCTCCAAGATCAAAGAGTCTTGTTGCAATGTTCCTAATGGGCTTTACTACATTTTTAATCGAAGGTACAACTGCTTTGCCCTATTTTGTAGCGATTGGACTTCTGACAACTTCCGATGTGAACTGGATAGAGTGGGCGACAGTTCTGCTTGCTTATAATTTCATTATGGTGCTGCCACCACTAATCCTTTACGTACTCTATCTACTGTTCCGAAGTTGGATGCAGAAACCGCTAGAAAAGCTTCGTGTTAAAATTGCAAACAGCACCGGATCAGCTTTTTCTTGGGTGATGTGCATCGTTGGCCTACTATTAATCTTCAATAGCCTTGATTATTTATAATTTTTTAAAAATTAGCAATCAAAATAGGCGATCATCTCTAACATACATGACAGTTATTGTTGATGTAAAAACAGATTGTGTAAAAGTTCAAGGAAGCATTGATGAATTAGGAGATTTAAATATAGATCGAGAATCTTCTATTGATATGTTTAAGACCAAGCAAAGTTCTTTATCGATAACAATATCGCAAATCCGGAATTGTATTTTGATGAAATAAAAAAAAATCAATCTTAAACTAAAAGACGCAATGTCATTGCTTTGTGGAAAGATACAGATTCTACCTATTTTAAGAACGGGATTTCGTTTTATTCAATTGTTTTTGTCTATAGGCATTGAGAGAAGTTTTCAAAGATGCAAAGCTCCCAATAGCTGAATATCCATAAAACCATCCCATAAAAATTCCAGCGAGTAAATCATGTCTATGACTAATAAAAATGGACATAATCAACCCAATCATTAATGCTATCATAGGAACAAAAATAGGTTTAATATGAAAGAACTTCTTTAGGAGTTGAGTTATGAGCATAATAACAGGGATAGCAATTACTGCATCCCAAAAATTTGTATGAATCGTTGGAAAGTGTTCCATAAATACACCTCATAATTGACATAATTATTAGTAATTGTTTGCTTTATTAATTTTTTTATACGACTCATATTAAAAAAAACTGTTGCGGTGTCTAAGGGCACTAAGTTAGCAGGACAGTTAAATTTGTAAGATTTACAAATTAGAGTATTGAATATAAAAATTGCTATAATCTATTTGGAAGTGAGGGAAAGAAATGTTTCCTATTTTAAATACTGATCGTTTAGTGTTAAGAGAACTCACAGTTAAAGACGCCCAAGCTATTTTAGATTGCTTTTCTAATCCTGATGTATTACGTCATTATGGGCAGAAACCTTTGACAAGTTTAGCCCAAGTTAAGCAAATAATTGATGATTTTTCACAGAACTATGATGAAAAACGTGGTATTAAATGGGGAATAGAATTAAAAGGACAAGAAGGCATAATTGGTACTATTGGTTTTCAAGAGTGGTCAACTGAGCATAAAAGAGCTGACATTAGCTATGCACTTTTTCCAGAGAGTTGGGGAAAAGGGTATGCATTAGAAGCCGTTAATAGAGTCATCTCATTTGGCTTTCAAGAGATGGAATTAGTGCGGATAGGCGCAATTGTTTTTTACTGAAAATGATGCTTCAAATAAGCTATTAATAAAAGCGGGCTTTGAAAAAGAAGGAATATTAAAAAATTATATGCACCAAAATAATGTTCCAAATGACACTTATATTTATTCACTAATAAAGATAAAGTCATCATAAAAGACATAGGCCAAGATAGCATAATTGCCGTCTTGGTCATATCTTTATTTACTCAATTGTTCAATTCGTATTAGCTTACTATTTTTCTTACTTTCTTTTTCTTCTCATGTAAAGTATAAAAGCAATTGGAATAATAATGAATTTAATGAAGAAACCTGTACAACCAAAATCTCCTTTCTTTTGTTTCTTGTTCATATATACAGCCCCATTCTCTTATATTATTTATAATTTATTATTAATCTATTCTTCAAATTTGAAGATGTATATCAGATACACCTAAATTAACAATTATTAATTGGAAGTCTAAACAGGGGAAGACAACTGATTGATACGATACTTGTTTGAAAGTTGTCGAGAAACGATGCAGTCATCTATCGCTATCACAGGGCAGAACACAGTGGTTCTCGAGCAATGTAAACTGAAATAGAAAAATATATTTAACAGGCTGTTATGGATCAATTTGGGGTTGTTTATTACTATAATGACGTAGTAAAAAAACGTTGACCGCAATGCTATTTGGCCAAGCAGATTGTGTCAGTAAGATTGGAATAGGTGGAAGATATGCAGAAAACTTAATGATATAACAACTCGAAAAATTTGGCGATTAACCAGAGGGGAATTCCTACAATTAGTACGCCTGCAAAGAAATAACAAAGCAATTTAATTATTATTTTAAATACATCATAAATGGCACCAGCTAAATCATCTATAAATCTCAACATTTATTATCCCTCCTATCAAATCTTGTAAAGAATCATGGTTTACTCGTATTTTTTCATGCTTGGATATGTCTTTTGTAAGTATTATTCTGAATGAAGAATAATAAGCAATAACACTATTTACCTAATTTTAAAAATAAGTATACTACAACTGTTTGCCAAGTATGTATTTTTTCTCCCCCTTTTCAAAGTATATCTATTTAGTTCTTTATTTCCAAGTATTTGCAATACGAATTATCAACAGTGTAACTAAACAGAGCCTTTGAATAACATGAGTTCATTGAATATGATGTGATCTAGGAAGAAAGGTAATCGCTATTTTTGTTGCGGAATTATTGTCCTAACAAAGCAGTTTAGTCGTATAAGAATAGTGTTAAGATTTTAAGTTCCTATCAAGATTTATACTACTTTTATGTGATTGTAAGGGTCGAAGTAGTTTTTTCATCATGCAACCTAATAGTTGCTTATGCTTACGAGCAACTATTAGGTTGCATATAATCAACATATGAATTGGGATAAAGACGCTATATTTAAAGCACTTGGCGACTCGACTAGGCGGCTTATATTAGATGAACTTTCCGAACGCAACGAGCTGACGCTATATGAACTTACGGCACGTCTCGTTATGAAACACAACCTGTCGATTTCGCGACAGGCAATCGCTAAGCATCTTAATACATTGGAAGATGCAGGGCTCGTAATATCAAAACGAAAGGGAAAATATCGAGTACTTTTGTTTAACAATGAACCACTTAAAAATTTGCTGAAAGGATGGGTAGATTAACTTAAGAACGAACTCATGGTGAATGTATGAGTTTTTCTCTTTGTAGCCAGGTTAGTAAAGAACCCTACATCGCAATATCAAGGAGGAAAAAACATGATGAAAATTATTATTACTAGTATATTCGTTCAAGATCAAGACAAAGCATTAGAATTTTATACAAAAACGTTGGGCTTTGTAAAAAAGCATGACGTTCCCAGTGGAGCATATAGATGGATAACACTTGTTTCTCCTGATGAACAAGACGGTACCGAGCTGTTACTGGAACCAAATGACCACCCTGCTGCCAAAGAGTATCAACAGAAACTAATTGCTGATGGCATTCCAGTAACAATGTTTGGGGTTGCAGATATTCGCAAAGAGTACAAACGATTAGTAGAAAAAGGCGTAAAGTTTACTATGGAGCCTACAAAAATGGGCGAAGTCACAATAGCTGTCTTCGACGATACATGCGGAAATCTGATTCAGATGATAGAGCAGTAGTCACGTTATGACGGCAGAACCTAGTTTTAACGACACTATTGGGTAGTCTAATACCAATCAATTTGGATTCAAAAATTAAACAACTTTATATTAACACTGTCCTAATGGTAGGTCAGGGTTTTACATTTTTGAAAAATAGATTTGTGATTTTTCTGTGGCGTAGCAGTGCAATTTCCATGTACTTACCCCATCAAAACCTAAAAAAGTGCGTCTCTATAAAAAAGAAACGCACTTACAAGATAATTTATTTACTCGTCTTTAATAACTATAAAAACACCACTAAAAATTAAAATGGTACCTAACCAAAAAGAAATCCCTATGGTCTCTCCCAACAATAGCCAGCCCAAAAAGGTCCCAACAATTGGTTGGAAGAAAAAGAACAAACCACCACTGGAAGCATTCATTAATTGTAGGCCTTTGTTCCATAATAGAAAACCACAAGCTGTTGAAATAACTCCTAAATAAAGTAATCCTCCAGAAATTGTCGGCTGCAAAATGCTGGACAAATCTAAATCATTTAACTTAGTTAGAACAAATGGCGTCAACAATATTACAGCAATCATGGCTGAATAAGTAGTAAAAACAATTTGCGAATAATGACTAGAGACTTTTTTGACGAATACAGACATCAATGCCCATGTTAATGCTGCAATTAATAAGGAGAAACCACCTAGTTGTTGTGTTCCGTCAATTTGTCCATTCCCAACAATAATGATAACGCCGGCTGTAGCTAACAGGATAGACATACATTTTTTTAACGTTATTTTTTCTTTTAAAATAAAGCGTGCAAATACTACCATAAAAGCAGGGGTTGTTGCTGTAATAATGGCACCCATTTGAGCAGTTGATAGCATCGTGCCAATTTCTTGTGTGACAATCGATATTGTGTTTCCAATGAGACCTACAAGAAAAATAAGCAACCAGTCTTTTTTAGCTATTCTCCATGATTGCTTCATACATAGACCAATAATGGCAAGTACAATGACTGCAATTACATAACGAATCCATACAAGTTCCAATGGTGGCACAACATCAACAACTACTTTTACAACAACATACATTGCGCCCCAAATACTTGCAGCAAGTGATAAAAATAAGGCGCCTATTACTTTGTTTCTCATGTTTTCTCCTCCGTTTTTCATAGCTATCTATGGCCTTAACGGAGAAAAACTCTTCTACCGTTAAGGGAGAAGAATTGCTGGTACGTCTTGTTCAAATAATGGAGAAAACATCATGAAAATCACTCCATTCTACTGTTATTTTATTTAGTATAAATGATATTTAATAGTTTGAATAGGGATAGCTCTGAAGTTTGATTGTTGAACTATATGAGGTAATTAAGCTCTACAAGAAAAAAGAAGTGTGGGCCTAGTTCAAAATCAGATACTGCTACTTTTTAATTCTAATGTCAAACACCTAGTAGTAACGAAGGTGAAACGCATAGTGTAATAGCATATCCTATTCATGTAAAAGTATTATTCACCTCTAATAGAAAAACACCCCTGGTTATAATTGGTCACTTCCAATTTGGAAATGACTCTTTTTATTTCTTTCACTTGAAAGGAGGGAAATTTTTATGGGAAATCAAGGCTATAGTTACGGCTGTAACAGCGGCTATGGTAATGATTCAACATTCGTTTTAATCGTTGTCCTCTTCATTCTTCTAATTATCGTTGGCGCAAGTTTCATGTGTTAATTTTAATTGTATAATTGTCTAAGGCTTCATTCAAGCTCATAAGTTCGGATTAGTGTCCTATATCACTAACTGTTCAAGGATGTTAGAACGCAACCTGTGCATAGTTATTTTATGTGCTAGTCACTTTTACAACAAACGTGACTAGCATATTATCTACCTGATTCCTGTCAACTAATCCGCTTCTTCCAGCAGATGTTTATAAAAATAGGTAAAAAATAGAGCGATAAAGAATGTTTTCCTTTAAAGGTCGGTGATATGTTCGGCACTTGTCCATTTGCGTTGTGCAAAAGACTCATAAAGGATAATTATTTCTCATATGCTCACTCGATATAGTATTATTAACTAGCATGAAGGAGAGTGAGACTATGAAATTTATTAAATTTCTACTTATATTTTTCGTTTTCATCGGTGTCATTGGTTATGGTGTGTACCATTATGGGACTAAGTTTGCATCTGATAAAATAGTGGAGACGATATCGACAGAATTAGAGAACAACGGACAAATGGAAGAAATAAAGAACACGATTGAACGTGATCCACAATTAAAATCATTTATGGAAGAAGCGAAAACAGTAGATAGTAGTACATTGCCGTTTACGACAAAAGAAGAAGCCACAAAGGTAATCATTCAGAAAGTGGGAATCTCAGCGCTTAATGATATTCGAGTACAATTAGAAAATGGCTCGATGACAAAAGAGGAGGCTCTTCAAGAATTCCAAGGAAAATTGACAGAAGAGGAAATTGCAGCGTTAAAAGTCATTGTTTATAAAGAGTTATATCAATAAAACGTTGAGTGCGCCGTACAAAAAAAATATAAAATAATATTGCCAAGGACATGCTATAGCAGCATGTCCTATTTTTATTTTCTAAAGGTAAAATACATCGTAAATCCTTGATGTCAAAAAGCTTGCTGCAAAAAAGTTCATAAATCCAGGACGAATCCTGTGCCATAAATGGAACAGAAGACGATGTAAAGGACAGTATACATAGTTAAATATAAATTATATAGAGAAAATAAAGGGATTTATTTATGGTAATAACAATAATTTAACTTGCAAAATATATACAATATGTATATATTGTATATGTTCTTTATATACAATATTTAGAGGGAGGTAATTACATGCAAAGTATCATTTCAAACAGTTCCAAACGCCGATTTATGAGCAAATTAAATCAATCGAATTGAGATTACGAGAGGATGCGACCGACCATAAGTCAAAAAAATTATTATAAAGAATTATGCTTACACCGTTTTTTATTATTTATATCTTCGCACAAGCAGTAAAAGACATCTTTTTAGCACTTTTTCTATAAATCAAATAACAAGAATGATAAACCTAGGGCACTGCCTAGTTTTCAACGAATAAAAGGTTTATAGCAAGGCTTAAAGCAAAGTAAATAAATCAATTCAAATACTCATGGGAGGAAATTAAAATATGAAATGGATACTTTTTGTACTCGCCGGATGGATCACATTAGCTGGGGGTCTGTTCTTAGGTTCACTTTCTGGTGATGTTGCTGCACAATTGTTCGGCTTATCAAGAAATGCTCAATTATTGGTTCAGGGTCTTGTGATGAGTGGGCTAGTTGTTCCTATTATTTTATATTTGTATCAGCGTGTCTATCGAATGACGGGTATTAAACCTAAAACGCCAGTATATTCCTGGAAAAGGCTTTATCACTTTATTACTGGGGTTCTCTTGGCAATTGCACTGGCTTCATTGGGTTTCATTATCGCCAGTTTGCAAGGGTGGATAGTCATTGAAAAATGGCATACCCCCGATCAGTGGTTTGCTGCGCTACTCATAAATATAATAATTGCTTTTTTCTATGAAGCTTTGCCAGAGGAATTAGCATTGCGAGGATTGCTATATGATGTGTTACGTCATCGATTTGTCGCTTGGCTCGCAGTATTACTTCAAACCATGCTATTTTTATCTGTCCCTATAGCAGTTTCCCAGATTCAAGCACTCGTTGGACTTGCTCCTGGCAACGTTATTACCATGCATTATATCATACTCATTCTATGCTTTGGCATATGTTTGCAGTTGCTCCGTCTATTGACTGGGAGTCTCTGGACGTCGATTGGTTTTCACCTTGCATACTTAGAAATTGCCAGGTTTGCCATCTGGTCATATGGAAATGGCGCTCCAAGAATTATAACCTACCACGATACAGTGCTCGGATTAGGCGGGGTATTTATCTCTATCGGTATGATTGTTATTGGGGGCATTTTTGTATCACTTGTTACACTCGGTGCGAAGCGTTTCATAGTGAAAAGTGTATAATCAGAACCAATTCACTTTCCTACATGTATTGAATCATTGTTCAACAATGGACTCGATTGTTACTTAAAAACATAAAAAAAGTCGATTCCTTATCTTACCGGGAATCGACTTTTTTTATGTAAAGGTCAGCTTAGCTTATGTCTTTCACGTTACCACCTAAAGTTCTTGAAGTGCTGAACAAGCTATGTCAAAAAGTCCTGGCAAAATTAAGAAAGGTGCGTGAGAGTTGCAGGTGACAATTCAAATGGGGCCATTAAAGTGCTTTATACCATAATGGTTGATCCAAACTAAAATAGTCATGATCCGCTAAAATAAGATGGATTCTTTCCAATGCATCATCAAAAGATTGTTCATCATATCTTTTCGTCCACACAATCGTAGAGACAATATTCATCAAAATTACATAGTCATCAGCAAGGAGCGTGGAAGAATGGGGTTATTATTTATTGTTATGATGGCATTAATGGTTTTAGTAGTAGTGATTATTGACTTGAATAAGAAATTGCATCAGCATGATAATTCATCTGGTCGTCGTACGAACCAATCGACGACGACTACAACAGATTTTATGTCGACAGGTGTAATTGTTTCATTACAAGATACAGATATGCAATCTTGCTCGGACACTTCAACAAATCACAGTGATACATCTTGTGCTTCATCGTTCGATTAAGCTTATACAGTCGTTTCCATTTGGAAATGACTTTTTTTGAGTTGTTGGTAATGTATCTTGTTTATGAGCATTATGGAGCAATGGCATTTGAATAGACGGTCCATACAAACGAGCTCAAAGAATTTGTACAAATGTTACTAGATGAAATGATTCGTTCTGGAAATGGATTGCAATTAGTTTCTTAAAAATGAGGAAGCTCAATGTCAACAACTTAAGATTATCAATGTTAAATTTAGGCAAATGCGTAGATTGCCAATCTTTACATCGCATAACCTATATGGAAATCAAAAGGGGGAATAATTATGCAATATAATTATGGTCAATATGACAGATACGATGGTGACTACGATTATGATTATGACAGTTATGGAAGACGTCGTAGAGGAAGACGACCGCGTTATCAATACCCGTATTACCCATTCTATCCATTCTACCCATTTTTCCCGTTCTACCCACCATTCTATCGCCCACCATACAATCGACCATACGGCTACTAATATAAATAAGGTACCTACTCAAAAAAACTGGATTAATTTTTCGTTTTTTTTCATAAACTCTGTCACAGTCAAAAGTCTTTCAAATCATAATATAAAGCAGCGATGAGCTGGGTGGTTTTAAATACTTGAAAAATCAGTGTGTTTTCATTGTTTCATTGGCAAGTTAATTCACTAATATTAAAACTTAAATTGGTATTTTTGTGAATTATAGAGGGATTCGTCTGTGTATGTCGAACTAAACGAGAGTACAAATTGAGAGCAAACCATGTGCTCTTTATAATTGTACAGTTTAACGTTGACAATTCATTTTACGAGGAGTGATGTGATATGTATATAACAACATGTTTTGTCAGTAGGTGCTTACTAATTTAGTAGAGAGTTCGTGACATTAGATTTCTCTACTACTAGAGGAGAATCTGAAATTTGATTAGTTTAAGATCGATTGATCAAAATAATTGGGAAGCTTGTATTAAACTGAAGCCTAAGCAAGAGCAGCTAGGGTTTGTTGCCTCAAATGTGTATTCAATTGCTGAAAGTAAAATTTTCCCCCACTTGATGATAAAGGCAATCTATTGTGGAGAAAAGCTTATCGGTTTTGCGATGTACGGGGTAGATATGGATGACGGAAACTATTGGATATACAGGTTGATGATTGATGAGCGATTTCAAGCACATGGACATGGCAAGGATGCAATGAAGTTAATTATTCAAGATATCGAAAGCAGAGATGATCGCACTGATGTCATATGGCTTGGGTATCAGCAGGACAACGAGCAAGGAAGAAAATTATATGCAAGTTTGGGCTTTGAAGAAGCAGGAATGGCCCCCTGGGGAGAAATGTTAGCAAAGTATAGTTTTCGTTAACGTAACTTTTACGTAACAAATAATTTCGAGGGGATGTCCTAAAAGTCTGAAAATGGCTTTTAGGACATCCCATTTTTTTATTTATATAAGTTTTTGCGTTTCCACTTCAGTAATTTAAATTATTGTCAGGAGGCGAAGCTAATCGACGCCAATTTTTTAATTATCTAAACAAGATAACCTTCAGTATCTTTTTATGGCTAAACAAGTTATTCGAAAAGTATCGGGACCCACACTGATCTGTCAAATAGTGGGAACTTAAGGTTTGAGTTCTACCTGCCAATTTATTCGTATGATAATTGCAAGAGTGATGAAAGCGGAAAGAAAGTGTCATTCTGTAACCTACAATAGAATATTTTTAATAATAGATTGTAGGTAGGGGGATCAAAGAATTTGAAGGCATTCAAGAAAAACATCGCGTCATTTGTTCGAAAGCTTTATGGGAAACGAAACCGACTAGAGCCATTGTCACCAGGTTGGCAAGGTGCAGCTAGCGCTTTAAGTACTGTAGCATTTCTATTGATGTTGATTCAAGGGAAGTATTTATTAGAGCAGCGTAGTTTTTTTGATTTCGTTATGGCAATAGTCCTATTCATGTTATCGGTTACATTCATAAGTGGATTTCTTACGATGCTATGGCATGGATTGAAAAAAATTCCTAGTCGTTATATCTGGGTATTGCTCACTTCACTTGTTTTTCTATTGTTCTGCTTTATTGCTCCTTTGGACGTTGCCATCCCATTTATACTACTAATAGCGGTGGTCGTTTCCTCGTGGGGTGCACTACTATCTAAATGGGTAAAGGGCAGCTATAAAAATGCAGCAAAATCTAGAAAAATTAGCGTTCTCATAATTCTATTGATGATGACAATTGGCATTGGGGCAGGGAGTTATTGGCTGATTCATCCTGGGGAAGCTAATACCCCAAATGTTGTTTTAAAGCACCTTAAAACTTCGCCACGTTATGACAATGCTGTGCTTACAAATCCAGGGGAACCCGGCAGCTATCCAGTTAAGAAGCTCACTTACGGCAGTCCGGATACTTATCGGCAAGAGTTTAACACACAAAATTCTTTGACAACGAAAACAGTGGACGCGAGCCATTTTGTAGAAAAATGGTCTACTGTTCGCACGAAAACACTCGGTTTTGGACCTGATGCAATGCCGTTAAACGGTCAAGTGTGGTACCCAGAAGGGAAAGGAGACTTTCCGCTAGTATTGATAGTTCATGGAAATCATTTAATGACTGATTACTCGGATTCAGGTTACGATTATTTAGGGAACCTTCTTGCGAGTAGAGGCTATATCGTTGTATCTGTAGATGAAAACTTTCTTAACGTTTCGCCCTATAATGATTTATTTTTAGTCAGTTCGCTAGAGAATGAAAATCCAGCGAGAGGTTTACTGCTGCTGGAACATCTACAGACATGGAAAGAATGGAACGGTCATACAAACAATCCATTCTATCAAAAAGTGGATATGCGACAAATTGCGCTGATTGGGCATTCCAGAGGTGGAGAAGCTATTGCGATTGCAGCCGCTTATAACGAAATGGCACATCCCCCTGATAATGGAAACATTCAGTTTGACTATAACTTTTCTATCCGCTCACTCATTTCTATTGCTGGAACAGATGGACAATATTTGCCATCAGGGAAACCGCTTCCGTTAAAAAACATTAATTATTTGGCACTACATGGAGCACATGATATGGATGTGAGCACCTTCGATAGTGCTAATCAGCAATCTCGGTTATCTTACACAGATAAGGAAGATTATATGAATGCGTCCGTCTATATCTATGGAGCGAATCATGGTCAATTTAATGAAAGTTGGGGACGTGGAGATGGAGCTGGCACAGCAAATCAACTCTTTAATCTCAAACAAATTATGCCTCGTGATCAGCAAGAAACTATCGCTAAAGTATTAATCTCTGCTTTTTTGGATAGTACCTTGAAAGATAAAAAACCATACAAAGTGATATTTAAAGATTTAGGATATGCTAAAGAGTGGCTTCCTGACACCATGTATATCAATAATTATAATGATTCGCAAACAACTTTTATCGCTACATTTAATGAAGATATTGATGTCAACACGACCACTGTCCCAGGCGGCAAACTGGTCGGTAAAAATTTGGAGGAATGGAAGGAAGAAAAAGTAAAATTAAAATATGACGAGGCAGATTTTAATGCTGTTCGATTAGGGTGGCATGCAAAAGACCCCTCTTCCCCAGCATTTTACACATTGACGCTTCCTGATAAAGGACTGGAGCTAGGGCAGAACACTGCTATCGTATTTTCACTTGCAGATGATAGAAAGGAAGAAAAGGAACTCAGTCAAGAAGAGCTGATTGATTTTACCGTATCTGTAGAAGACCGCAATGGCAACCAGGCCAGCTTGCCACTTCGTTATATTGCCAAATTGACACCTGCCATAAGAGGGAAAGTACTGAAAAAACCGTTTTCAAATGCAGGCAATACAACAGAACCAGTGTTTCAACATTATGGATTTTCATTAAATGATTTTAAAGACGTGAATCCACAGTTTGATCCATTGAAACTAGATAAAATCCATTTCCAATTTAATTTAACCAAACAGGGAATGATACTCATGAACAATATTGGTATTAGAAATGAGAATAGTTGATGGTTGCGATGTACGATGTACAAGTGCATTTTTAAAAGCAAGTTATCAAAGGAAAAGCATATAAACATTCTTGGGGGCAACTGTGACTTTAATTTTTGTTGTACATGATATTTTGCCATCTAAAAACTGCACCTCCAATTGTTGGATGTGTCCAATAGTATTTAGAGTAATTTTTATGCTGCAAAAAACCGATTGGCATGTTGTTTTTAAGGCAAGCAAAGTGCAGGGGTTGTAGAACGAAAAAATTAAAAATCTCCCATTCTATATTTTGTAGAATGGGAGATTTTAACGTTAAGGTGTATCAAAGAACAAACCAATACCTATTAAACCAAAAATAATAATAACGAAAAGCACTAAGAATAAAATAAACATAATAACACTCGGAATAAATACTGTGAAGAATGCTTTCCAATTTGAAATTTGATGTGCCTCAGCTACTACAGCTATTGTAATAACAAACGACCAAATACCTGTTACAATTGTTATTAAAATCGTTACCCAGAAAATAATTGGCATTGTACCTGTAAATTCAGAAATCAACAATGATTCGGGTGACGTGAATAACCAGATTAAATAAAATGGTAATAGTGCAATCGAAGGAATTAATGTCAAGCTTAAAGATTTAAACATTCCTTGATATGTCGCAGTTCCTTGGAATAACTTACCGAAAAGTAATAAGACTCCTGCATATATAGCTGTAATAATAATGCCTAATAAAGGTGACACCACGATACCGAGCAATGCGATGAGCCAGATGGCCATTCCTGGATAGATATCACTATCTATTAAGCCAGAAAACATTGCCCCGATATAACCTAGTGACACTAATAAAAAAGCAAAGCCTAGGGATTTGTATTCCATCATAAAAGCAGCTGTTTGCTTAGGATGTAACCAAACAGATACGAATGGATTTAACCTAGGCGTCTGCTGTTCATGTTCATGATAATTGTTCATTTAAACTCCTCCAAAAAATAATAAGTATACTTATAGTGAATATACGGTTACACACACACAAAGTTTCATAGAAATGAAACTTTTTATGGATTTTTTTGGTAGGGCCGTTCTAAACAACATGTTTTTGAGTGGCTCTGATATTTCTTTAGCAATTAAAGATTAATTTAACTAGTAACTACGGATGATTCTATAAAAATTAGATAAAGTAGAAGAAAGTTGATTCATGCATGATGGATGGTTAATTTTATAAAATTTGGAGCTTAATTTTAATTCAACCGTATGAAGAGAAAAAGCAAAATAAGTAAGGGGAGTTTTATATGCGTAAGAAAAATTTATTCGAATGATTTTGGCACTTATAGTAGAAGTTATTATTACGTATGTTGTTGCCTCATTCTTCTCCGTAAGATTTATCGAAGTAATGTTTTTCACTGGTTTAGCTTTTGCAGGGGGAATATTTTACTTTTTAAGCAGTGGTGGCGCAATGACTAAGTTCTATAATTCTCAAGCTAGTGCGCAAACAGGCATTATTCAGAAAAGAGAAAGCTTTATCTTTAAATCAGGACCGATATTTACTGCTTCAGTTATATTCTTTTTAATTGGATTAACATTCTTTATTTTACTTGTTACCGGAATAATCCCACCCAACCAAAATTGAATTTTAAATAACGCACAACCCCAAAAGTAAACATAGTTATGAAGTCAGGACTTGGCTAAATAAGTAAAAAACATCGGCAAGTACTTTTTGCCATCAATGAAATACTATTGGAAAGACGAGTCTATATCAAAATGGTAGTGATTGCTCAAAAAGCGATTCACTTACACATTTTTGCATAGCTACATCTGTATTTACTTTTTACGACTCAGACTATAATCTTTATTTAAGAATGGGGGAATCTTAATGAAAATTTTTGACACGCATTTACATATTATTAATCCAACGTTTCCATTGTATGAAAATCAGGGCTATTTGCCGGATGCTTTTACTTGTGAAGATTATTTACATGCGGTCTCTGATTTAAATGTAGTAGGTGGGGCTATAGTTTCTGGTTCTTTTCAACAGTTTGACCAATGCTATTTAATAGATGCACTACAAAATCTTGGTGAAAATTTTTTCGGTGTAACGCAGTTACCTTATGATACGAAAGATGATGACATTATCAAACTGAATGAACTGGGTGTAAAAGCTCTTCGTTTTAATGTAAATCGCGGAGGTTCAGAGGATATATCACGACTGGACTATTTTGCAAGAAGAGTTCATGAATTAGTTAATTGGCACACTGAGCTCTACATTAATGGGAACGATTTACCCGCTATCATAAAAGTAGTAGAAAAACTACCGGCAGTTTCAATTGATCATCTTGGTTTATCAAAAGCTGGACTTCCAAACTTATTTAATTTAGTGGACAAAGGCGTTAGGGTAAAAGCGACGGGCTTTGGACGAATTGATTTTAACGCTGATGAAGCTATTAGGGCAATCTATGCTATTAATCCTGATGCCTTAATGTTTGGAACAGATTTACCGTCGACAAGAGCGAAAAGACCCTTCCAATATTCTGATATAGAACGAATAAAAAGTTGTTTGGGAGAAGAAGCAGCTCAAAAGGTTCTTTATAAAAATGCGCTTGATTGGTATTCGAAATCCTAAGTTACTGGACAATAGGTGCGCATCAATCTACTTGGTCAAACCCAATTCAGAATGATGTATATTAATATGGGCTCAAGAATCGTTTTAAAATTTGCACCATTAAATAAACGCTAGAAAGATGGTGTCTAACCATTTTTTTCTAGCTTTATTTTTGCTACGAAAAGGAAAACTAGCATTGACTTCATAAATTTCAGGAGGAAGAAGGTTTTTCAATGGACAAGGATATGAACTATGGTCGTGATTTTAAATATATTCCAGCTACTTCAATCGGTAGCGGTGATGGCATTGAAGTGCTCCCGGATTTGTACCAACATACTATTCAAATAGTGAATATCGTACTGTATGGTACCCCAAATACTAGCGAATTTGTGTTAGTTGATGCAGGGATGCCAAAAAGTGCTCGTGAAATAATCGCAGTCGTAGAAAAACGATTTGGAGCTAGTGGTCGCCCTAGCGCGATAATATTAACGCATGGTCATTTTGATCATAGTGGGGCAATTATTGAGTTAATTGAATATTGGAAAGTCCCTGTTTACGCACATCCTTTAGAATTACCTTATTTAACAGGCAGAAAAAACTATCCAGAGCCAGATTCTATTGTAAATGGTGGATTAATAGCGAAAATCTCACCATTCTTCCCCAATGAAGCTATTAATTTAGGCAGCAACGTCAAAGCACTTCCTCCGGATGGCCATGTTCCGCATATGCCTGGTTTCCGATGGATTCATACTCCTGGGCATACACTTGGACATATATCTTTGTTTAGAGACGAGGATCGGGCTTTAATTGTTGGAGATGCTTTTGTGACTGTCAAACAGGAGTCACTTTATAAAGTATTGATACAGAAAAAGGAAATCAGTGGGCCACCAAGGTATTTTACGACTGATTGGTTGGCTGCTTGGGATTCAGTAAAAAAATTACAAGCACTAAAACCCACAGTAGCTATAACTGGACATGGATTACCGATGACTGGAGA
This sequence comes from Lysinibacillus parviboronicapiens, assembly GCF_003049575.1. Classification (GTDB taxonomy): domain Bacteria; phylum Bacillota; class Bacilli; order Bacillales_A; family Planococcaceae; genus Lysinibacillus; species Lysinibacillus parviboronicapiens. The sequence continues at coordinate 37,296 of NZ_PYWI01000018.1, forward strand.
AGAACTCACAACTAACTTACAGAAATTGGCGAATAATTTCGAACAGATTGCTCTCCCTAACCATAGTAAATATATGAATTAACGTTTTAACAAAATAAATCCCTAGCAATTTACGTGGGACACCTTGATAATCACTCTGGATAATTTATACAAAACATCGAACTAGCCAATCATTATTTACCAACAGAAATAACTGTTCATTAAAACTTGCATCAGTAAGTAAAAAATATAAAAAGGGCCACAGTTGTGGCCCAAAGTAACAATTCAGGAGGTGTAAGGCTAAATTAGCTTTACACTACTATTATTATGATATAAAAGCTGTTCTGTCTAGTTGATGGTCTCTACTTAAGTTTTAAAAATAAAATACAGCATTAACCTTTTTCATGCAATTATTCCTTTTAACTTGAGAAATACATGTAAGTGCTGTGAATTTTAGATAAGTTTCTTATAGATATGTTACTATAACAGGTATCTATAGTTAATTTAATGCAATAGAGGGGGATGAATTTGAATACATTTACCGAGTTTCCAACATTGTCTACGCAACGTTTTATCTTACGAAAAGCCACAACAAAGGATGCTAGTGACCTTTTTGAGCTTTATTCAAATGAAGAGGTAGTGAAATATTTGCCTTTTTCACCATTTCAATCTGAAGAGGATGCTTCAAATGAATTGAATTGGTATGATAACATTTTCAAGGAACAGACAGGTTTAAGATGGGTAATCGAAGAGCCCGATTCAAAGAAAGTAATTGGAACATGTGGGTTTTTAAATTTTGAAAAAGCGCATAATCGTATTGAGATTGGCTATGATTTAACGCCAAAATATTGGGGAAAGGGTGTTATGACAGAGACATTAACTTGTATTATCCATTTTGCTTTTAAGACGATGAACATAAATAAAATCGAAGCGAAAGTTGAACCGGAAAACATATCATCTATTAAATTATTAGAAAAATTAAATTTTTGTAAAGAAGGTGTGTTAAGACAACATGAATTTGAGAAAGGACAATATGTTGATCTTGCTGTGTTCTCTCAATTGAAAAGTGAATATCAATAAAGATTAATAGTATAGTTTTATAAAAATTTCCATTTACTTCTGTTGATGATATACATATTACTATAAAACCATTAAATCTCATGGATAGTGGGTTGTTTTGCAAATAGTATTATTATCAGTGGAGGGTGAATATGGCTTACATTTATGGCATACAGAATTTTTTTGATAGCGGTTCAATTGCATTAATAATAGAACTTTTATTCGTCACTTCTTGTGTCTCGACTATTCTTTATATTTTAACAAAAAATCAATATGTTTCTTATTTGTCTTCCGCACCAATATTGTATATTCTGTCCGCGTTGTTTCATTATTCAACACATTTAATTTTGCTAGTATTAACAATGACGATACAAGCATTGATTTTACTAATTATTAAAAATCAGAAGAAAAAACAATTACATGTCAATGAACAAGCTGTTTAGTTTGGTGGCATTAATTGAATATACACAGGACTTGTTTTTATGATTAAAATTCATATTAACAAGTCTTTTTTTATACACAAATAAAGGAGGATTAAAAATTCCGAAGAAGTTGATGAAAGAAAATCCATAAAAAGGATATAAAACTTGTTGCGCCGAATACTATAGATGAACGTATAAATTTTTTCATCTATTAACAACAGGGGGAATAAACTAATGGTAAAAAACCGAGCAGAAAAAATGTACGATTATCATGTTTGGGCAAACCAACAATTGCTTCAACACTTAAAGCAACTACCTGATAAGGTTTACACAGCGCATATAGAAAGCGTTTTCTCATCGATTTCAGAAGTGCTAATTCACCTTTATGCAACTGACATTGTGTGGTTGGAGACGATGAAAGGGAGCAGCTTCCATGACACGATTAGAGAAGTAGAACGTCGAAAGTCTGAATTAACAGCAGTCTCGATAGATAAACTTGAAATGTGTTATGACGAGCTTTCACAACAATTTCAGCACTTTTTTGCAGAGCAAAAGGATTTAGAACAAATCCTTATTACAGAACATCCACATTATGGACGTATGGAGTTCATATTTGCTGACCTTGTACACCATATTGTTAATCATGGAACCTATCATCGAGGAAATGTGACAGCTATGCTTCGTCAACAGGGTGAAGCAGGCGTACCGACAGACTATGTATTCTTTCTTACACGGAAATGAGAGAAGCTGCTCGAAGCCGAGCGAAACAGCGGCCCACCCGAGCGATTGTTGCTTGTATCCTTTGCGGAGGTGTCTACAGTCTAAAGTATCCTATAAGATATAGGATACTTTTTTACATAAACGAATGATTACACGGTCACTAAAATTCCATATTTATTTAGCTGAAAATTAAATTGTGAAGGTGATATACTTAATAAGGGATAATAGGATAAAATAGGCAAAATAATTTAAGAAAGGGGACAATTATGTATGATAGAAAAGGATCGATTTGTCAAAGATATTGCTGATGAGGATATAAAATTTTCTGTAATCATTCCTGCCCATAATGAAGAACACTACATTGGTGAGTGCTTGGATTCTATTTTAGCGGCATCCGAATCATTTAAAAATCAAATCGAGGTCATTGTAGTCCTAAATCGTTGTACGGACAAAACGGAGGGAATTGCCCAATCTTATAATTGTATTACTTTAATTAATCAGGATAAAAATTTATCGAAAATAAGGAATGCAGGAGCTGAAATTGCCAGAGGCGATATAATCATCACCATTGATGCTGATTCTCGAATGAAAAAACATTTGCTAACCAACATAGAAAAGCAGTTAGCTACGAACGAATACATTGGAGGTGGTGTGAATGGGGATTTTGAAAGAATTTCTCTAGGAATCATCGTTTCTACCATACTATTGATAGTGCCCTTGCTTTTCAAATACGGGTTTATATCTGTAGGTATCTTTTGGTGCTACAAAAAAGACTTTCAGGCCATACAAGGCTTTAATGAAAATATGTTGATGGCTGAAGATGCTGATTTTGCTAAACGATTAAAAGAATGGGGAAAGAAAAACGGAAAAAAGTATGGCACCATCAAAAATGGGATGGTCACGTCGTGCAGAAGATTTGATAAACATGGGGATTGGGCATTACTTAAACGACCAAAAATGATTTTAGCCTACCTGAAAGGGAATGACCGAAAATCGGCAGATGAAGCTTATTATGAAAATCAAGGTAGATAATATCAAATAGGCGTAATATAAATAATAGCGATAAGTAACTAATCGTTTCAGGCATTTGTCATAAAATTCACTAGTTCTATTAATGAGACCAGGTATTCACTTAAATTGAGCCTGATCTCATTAATAGCATTGCAGAAACTTCATTGCGCTAATTGTAGTGTTGACAATAATTTATCAAATTTAGCGGGACTCATTATTTCGTGTGTAATAAATTTGCCGTTATAAAACAATCCAAACGTTGTCCACAGCGTCGGTGCATTTTGCGCTTGTTCTTTTGTTGTAATCTTATGGGTCTTGAAAGGGACTTTATGAATTTCGGTTACTTTTTTTAGCTCGTCTAAAATACCAATGGCAAAGGGGCATTGGGCTGTATAATAAATAACAATACCGTCTGCCATATTAGGAATCTTCATGTGCTTTTTAAATGAAGGTTCAGCTGCTTTATCATTCCACTTTAAGGACATTAATTGAAAATATGGTTCAGCTTGCTCTACTACCTTAAATCCTAGATGCTCAAAGAAACGATAATCACTTAAGTACGGTAGTTTTTTCTTCCCAGTAATATGTACAATGCCATCCATGCCACGAGATAGAGCATCATTTTTACAATAATCTAATAATTGTTTTGCATGGCCATTATTTTTATACTTACCAGAAACCCATAAGCAATTGATATACATATAATTAGGTGCTTGGATAGGAACCCATGCTAGTTCAGCTGGTAAATATTCTATAAATACTTTTGCGCGCTCATTCAAACGGTAGAACACTAACCCCTCATCCATTCGATTCATCAACCATTGTTTCTTCTCGGCAACAGCCTCCTCATATTGTTTGGCTCCTAGAGCACAACAAATATGTTCACATTCCATATTGTTTTTTGTGATTTGTATGTATGACATTTTCTAATCACACCTTTCACATACATCGTAACAGAATTCCTAGTAAAACTCCTGCTAATTTCTAACTTAAGGAGCTATAGAGAGAGTATGTCTTCAAAAGTAGTTACTTGTATTTTTTACTTGTATTAGCTAATTTTTTACATTCCATGGTAAAATAAATTTAAATAAAAAGAAGTGATTTTTCAAATAATAATAAAAAATAAAAGCGTAGAGGAGATAGATATATTGAAACAAGCATTATTAGTGATCGATGCACAACAACAACTGATGGATGGCCATCAAGAAGAACCGGAAGTGTTTCAGAAAAAAAGATTAATCGACAATATAAATAGCGTGATCGAACTAGCGTTAGAAGCACGTGCAGCTGTCATTTTTGTGAGAGATAAGGATGTAGCAAATGGACAAGGCGCTGGTTTTCAAGTTCACAATGATATCAATATTCCAACGGATACTGCAATTTTCATAGATAAAAAGGCCACTAATGCTTTTTACAAAACAGATTTGCTACAAATTTTAAAAGATAAACAAGTTACTCATTTAGTTCTCATGGGCTGTAAGACAGAACACTGTATCGATACAGCCGTTAGAGCAGCTACGGTTTACGGTTTTGATGTAACACTTATAGGGGATGGACATTCGACGACAGATTCTAAGATTTTGTCTGCCGAAAAAAAATCGCTCACCACAATGAAGTGCTGCATGGCCATTACAATTTAGACAATTTTTCGGTTGTAAGAAATGCGCAGGAACATGTATTTGAACCGAACCATGATCAATATCGTTAGTCCCTATTAAGTAGGCGTTGATGGAATAAGATCTTCCTATTTTTATTGTGAGAAAAACGATAAAATTTGGCACTAACAATTATATGGAATAGCTTATTGGGCATGCTTCTGGGAAAACCAGATACATGTCTTTTTACTTGCACAAATTACTTCAGGCCAAAAGTATATTTATTATGTTGTATGGGGGGAAAACATGAAATTTAACGGAGCGAAAAACTTGGAAATCGTCTTCTTTTGTTAACATTTGCCCAAGATGATGGATTAAATGATAATGGAGTCACGTATTAGAGCGTGGCTTTTTATTGTATAAAATTTTCTCATTTGGAATGGCGTAATAAGAAAATATAAAATTAGTACCAACTAATGATATCAAGTGATAAAATACAATGGAAAGTTAAAGGAGGTTTAGTTTACCATGTTAGATACTGAAAATATGAAAGATGTTATTTTGCATCGCTATCCGTTTCTGTTAGTTGATAGAATTTTAGAATTAGAAGAAGGAAAGAGAGCTATTGGTATTAAAAATGTCACGATGAATGAAGAATTTTTTCAAGGTCATTTTCCTAATTATCCAATTATGCCAGGTGTGTTGATTGTAGAAGCATTGGCGCAAGTAAGTGCGATTATCATGTCAACAAAAGAAGGAAATCAAGGAAGGTTAGGCTTACTCGCAGGTATTGATAATTGCCGTTTTAAAAAACAAGTAATACCAGGAGACCAGTTGCGCCTTGAAGTGGAGATAACAAGATTGAAAGGTCCTATTGGAAAAGGCAAAGGGATTGCAACTGTAGATGGAGAACTAGTATGTGAGACAGAACTGATATTTGCATTTGGAAATTAATCTCCATGTATATTAAGGAAGGATCAGCAGTGCTAAATTAGCCTACTGATCCTTTTTGTATACATATAATTTAACCTAGACTTTATGCACATTTATTTTTTTGCAAGCTAAATCATAGTAGATAGTAGTTCCTATCTTGTTTTACAACTGCTTAAATATTAAAATACAAAAAAAGGTATAACTAAGTACTTGTATAGAAGAAAGAGGAGGTGATATTGCATGGGTGATGTTCAAATGGTAGAGATGACTAATGAAATGCTTGAGGGCTTAGGAAGTTATTGTTTAAGAAGTAAAAAGAAATCAGCAGGCTATATTCAAAAAAATAGGTGGCTAAACGATAGATTCGAGGAAGGATTAAAATATGTCCAATTGCTAGAAAATCAAAAACAAGTAGGATTTATTGAATATACCGATGCCGAATTTTCTTCTAGGGTCGTACATGCAGATGGATATTTTGTCATCCATTGTTTGTGGGTAAGTGAAGTTGGTAAAGGGTATGGGACTCAATTAATTAATAAATGTCTAGAAGATGCAAGAAAGCTAGTTAAAAAAGGTGTCGTAGTTGTTACTAACTCAACAACATCTTGGGCACCCAGTAAGGATATCTTTGTAACTAATCAGTTCGAAGTTATTGATACGGCTCCATATGATTTTGAATTACTTGTTTATAAGTTTGATAAGGGAACAGAGAGTCCTTATTTTCCTCATGATTGGCAGGAGAGGACTAAAAAATTCTCTAACTTAACGATTCTTCGCTCTTTTCAATGCCCATATGTGGATGTCGCAACAGAAAATATAGTAGCAGCTGCACATCAATTGGGTATTGATATTGACATCATTGACATAAAAAATAGACAGGAGCTAATGGCAGTATCACCGACGCCATACGGTATCTTTTCGGTTATTTTTAAGGGACAACTCATTAGCTTTCACAGATTGACCGTTCATTCGGTCATTAAAAAGATAAAAGCACTAATTTAATTACGTTGCGAGAAAAGAGAAAATAAATGATTACCAAAACTAGATTGACGTATGTTTACTAATAGTAAAAAGAATGATAAATCATGTTAGTTAAGACGGAGGGATAGTATGCAATTACCTGTATTGACAGGAATGGAAGGTGTATTTATACCAATTAAAGATCCACAAGTATCAGCAACGTGGTATGAAGAGAAGCTTGGCTTTACACTCCTTTATATTGAAGCAGAGGCTGCGGTTATGAAGATCGCAGATGTAACCCAAACAGTAGTTTGTCTTGTACGAAGCAAGGAACATCAGCCAATGAAATTTCCAAAGAATAACTTCGGGGTAGATAAATATTATAACTTCCGCTCGCACAATATTGAAGAGACTTACAGGCATTTAGTTGAGAAGAATGTTAAGGTGACTGCTATCGACGGGGATGGGACCACTAAATATTTTACTTTTTATGATCCAGATGGAAATCCGTTAGGTGTTTGTCAATAAGTATATGTTTTGCTATGGCTAGATACTAGAAAGACGAGTTCTAGCAGTAGTATTACTAGAATTTCGTATGTAGGTCACTGAACAATCGGAAAAGCAATGGTTTAAATGCGGCCCTTTTTTTAGATGTCGATAGTGTCCGTTGCTTTTTCTTTAAGAGTCATGCTTATAAAAACACAGCATCAGCTATTAGGGATGCATAGTATAGTAATAGCAACATGTAAGTTAGTTGGAAATACTTACGGCAAGTGACGAGACTGTTAGCGGTAAGTGAAATAGAAGTGCTCGTTACAAGGCCGATTACAGTTTATTGTAATCGGTTTTATAATGAGCAAATCTTATATAGGGCATGGTATTTAGACTAGAGAGGAGGAGCAAACTTGGTAACGATTCGACAAAAATTAGTATCAGCTACTCAGGCAGCTAAAATAACGAACGGTAAAAACAATGCAAAAAAATATATTGTTGTACATGAAACTGACAATACCAGTGTAGGGGCTGATGCAGATGCCCACGCCCGGCTACAAGCAAATGGCAACAGCCGAGATGCCAGCTGGCATTGGCAAGTGGATGATAAGGAAGCGGTACAATCATTTGAGCACTATTGGGAATGCTGGGGGGCTGGAACATATATAGGTAATAATCAAGGAATTCAAATTGAAATTTGTGTGAATAGCGATGGCAATTTCAATAAGGCTGTGGAAAATGCAGCAAGTCTTATTGCAAAAATAATAAAGGATGAGAACATCTCAATCCACAACATTGTCCAGCATAATTATTTTAGTGGGAAAAACTGCCCAAGAAATATTCGAGCTGGAAAAATTTCGTGGTCCAATTTTTTGAAAATGATTACAAATGCCAGTACACAACCGCCAGAGAATCCCCCAGGTGATACGTTAAAATACCGCATTTTAACTGGCACATACAGTACACGGAAAGCTGCAGAAAGCGTCTTGGATGTAATGAAAAAACGCTTTGGTTGGGTAGCTTATATTGAGCAGGATGGTGCTAAATACCGCGTGAAAACAGGTACGTTTACAGGAATGCACGCTGCACAGAATGCAGAAATTAAAATAAAAACTACGAAATTGGCGCAAGTTACGTATATTGTTTCTGCATAATGATCACTCTTGGAAAATATTATTTGACTGCTTTAAAGAATTGAGTACAATAGTAAAGCAGTATCATTTTACTCTAAACTTAACAGTGGTGAGAGGGGCCCTGTAGATTTTTAAGGGGTACTTCTTTCGTTGGCGAATTAAAATACGATAACTTTTGCAACATTTCTTAAGGAAGAACAGTCTATTAATAGGTCCTTTACTTTTTAGACAGCGTGGTGAAAGGTTATTTATTTTATGAACCCGAATTTACGAAGATAGTTTGAAAGGGGGGCTGTCATGAAATTTTGGCAGTCTTTTTCTTTTCGTCTACCCTATAACCTGTTAAGATGGTAATAGTGTGACAACAAGTTAGTGTATATGAGAGTGGTGACAATCAAGATGGATGAACAGAAAAAAGATGGTTTAGAACAGCAGGAGCAGACACCGCAAGTAGAAGTAAAACCAGCGGGACAATTTATTCAGATGAAGCCGTTTAAATTTATTATGCTGATGTTCTTTACAATCTTAATTACCGCAGGCTTAACGATTTTTGCGTTAACTTTCGGTGAAAAGAAAGTAGTAGAAGTAAAGGTTCCGATAGAGCGTGCGGAATTTACAAAACTATATGAAGCATTTGATATGCTAAAAAGCAAATATTACAAAGATATCGATGATGAAAAAGTGGTCGATGGTGCAATCAATGGCATGTTCGACGCGTTAGACGATCCGTATTCTGATTTTATGGTAAAAGATGAGGCTGAAAAATTCAATACAGGCCTTTCATCAAGTTTCCAAGGAATTGGAGCGGAAATTCAAGAACGTAACGGCTTTATAACGGTTGTGTCACCAATTAAAAATTCACCTGCTGAAAAGGCTGGACTATTACCGAAAGATATCATTTTAACGGTCGATGGGAAAAGCATTCAAGGATTTAGCGCTTCTGAGGCTGTAGCACTAATCCGAGGTGAAAAAGGAACTCCCGTGAAAATAACTGTAAAACGCGGTGAAAATGCAGAACCAATCCAAATGACGATTGTGCGTGATGATATTCCTGTTGAAACTGTTTACGGTGAAATGCTTGATGGGGATATTGCTCATATTCAAATAACTTCATTTAGTGAACAAACTGCAGATGAATTAGAAAAAATACTTGCTGAGTACGAAGGGAAAGGCATGAAAGGTATTGTGCTTGACTTACGACAAAACCCAGGTGGCTACTTAGATGCTGCGCTTGAAATTTCCAATTTATTTGTTGCAGAAGGAAAACCGATTGTTCAAGTGCAGGAAAAAGATGAGGAACCAGCTATTAAAAATGCCATCGGTGGCAAAAAATACAATTTACCAGTGACTGTTCTTGTTGACAGTGGTAGTGCATCGGCCTCTGAAATTTTAGCTGCAGCGTTAAGTGAATCAGTTGGAGCAAAAATTGTTGGAGAAACATCTTTCGGTAAAGGTACAGTGCAAAATGTTACACCATTAAAAGATGGCTCTAATTTAAAATTCACAACAGGCAAATGGTTAACACCAAATGGCAACTGGATTAATGAAAAAGGAATTGAACCAGATGTCAAAGTACCATACCCATCGTATGCATCACTACCATTTTTGGATGCTTCGTTTGAAATGAAAGAGGGCTTACAATCAGATTCTGTGAAAGTAGCAGAGGAAATGTTAGAAGTTCTCGGCTATGATCCAGGGAAAGTTGATGGCGTATTTGATCAATATACAGAACGTGCGGTCAAGAAACTACAAGCTGCAAGCAAGCTTGAAGAAACAGGTATCTTAACTGGTGAAACAACATATGCATTAATGGATGCATTACGTACAAAAATGAAATCAGATGATCCACAACTGTTAAAAGCAAAAGAACTGCTTACTGCTGCAAAAGAGTAAACGAAAGAATTAACAAACTAACACAGTAGCTGTCGCAGAAGTCGTCTCGTACGGCCTATGCGACAGCTTTTTTTATAGGAGGTCTCAATTGTGAAAGACGTATACTTATTTAGTGGATTTTTAGGTAGCGGTAAAACATCAATGCTGACAGATGTTATTCGTCAATTAAAAGAAAAGGGCTTAAAACCTGCTGTCATTATGAATGAACTTGGCAAGTTACCATTCGACTCACAAGCTGTTGAGGACGATGTACCGCTTAAAGAAATGCTAGAAGGCTGTATTTGTTGTTCTGGTGCTGAAAAAACAGAGGCCCAAATTCAATCTCTTCTATTAGATAGTGAGTTTGATGTGCTTATAATTGAAACAACTGGAGCGGCACATCCCGTAGAAGCATTAGATGCGGTCTATTCACCATTATTTGCAGAGCAGTTGAATGTGAAAGGCATTGTCACTGTTGCTGACTCGAAGTTATGGCTCGATCGGGAGACATTAACACCACAAATCCGTTCATTATTTATGGAACAAATCCGTCATGCTCATTTATTGCTTGCAAATAAAATAGACTTACTTACCGAAACACAGCAAGCACAGGTAATATATGAGTTACAAGGCTTTAATCCGCACGCTTTTATTTTACAAACAACTCATGGGCGTGTGCCATTTCAGTTACTAGAAAGTTTGACGGCAACATCACAGGTGGATAAACGCGATATTGTGAGTGCACCAATTTCATCTATCCATTTAGGCTCACGTTTAGTAGAGTTTACGGAATGTGCTTTTACACAGCAACAATTTGAAGAGTGGGTACGTCAATTGCCTGATTCAGTGTACCGTATGAAAGGCTACGTACCAGTAGAAGGGATAAAAAATCCAGTGTTATTCCAATATGCCTATGGGATGGTGCAATGGCTTCCAGAATACGTTAAAATGCCGGCAAAACTTGTGATTATTGGAGAAAATGTCGGAGCTGTAAATGTAATTGGCCTAGATTATTAAATTAAGTTGTCAATATTAATTAAATTTCAGGTCCTATTTCGCCTTTATTGTTGTAAGGGATTAATAACATGTTTTGCCTAAGGAGGCGTCTTAGTTTTTTCTGAGACACCTCTTTTTAGGCGAATCTAAAGGACATACTTGGCACTTCAAGTGAACAAATGCAATGAAGTGACTAATTTTGCATGATAGGAGGGGGGGAGTAATTGAAGAAAGCATGCTACATATCATTATTCCTGATGCTTATATTGATGGGGCTATTAGGCTATCGTTATTACTGGGATGCAGCAATCGAACAAGATATATTGTCTGCAAATGGTTATAGAACAACGATTGGTGAAGAGTATAGAACTGTGAATTTTTTTGTAAAACCTGAGTGGGTCAAGATTCGCTCTAAAAGGCCTCAGAGTATGCATGACGGGTCACACGTATCGGCAACTCCAACATCGTTTTAACAGAAGTAAGGCTGCGAGAAGAGGTTCAAGATATTTATTTCACCTTTACCCTCGACAATAAACTACCTAGATTGAAAGGCTATTTCTTGACGCAAAATTTAGGGAATGCATCAAATGATATAAAAATGCCGGTACTTGAACTTCGTGGTGACCATGAACAGGTTATCGAACTTGGCCAATTTGCACAAGGGCCAGCACAATCTTTTAGTTTTGGTATAAATTTAGAAGAAATAGAGGCACTTAACAACGGATTTTCTGTAGAGCTACGTATATATTATGGCGTTCAATATGAAAAATATTAGCAAATAATTCGCTAGTTTTTGAGGTATGTCAACCCTCTTTAAAACGTAAGTATTTCATAGATTGGCGAAACTTGCTAAAATATATTTTAAAAAAACTCCTGTTTAACTGGAATCTACTCTTTTGTTGGCGAAGCTAGAAGATGTTGGTAAGAATTTTTATAGATTCATCCTTTACGATAGGTTGCAGAGAGGAGAGATTGCAAAATGAAAAAAACACTCACTGCAATTTGTGTCACATTTCTATTAGCAGCTCCAATTCAGTTGGCTTCTGCTGCATCCAATACTACAGAGGGGAATACAGTCAAACAAACAACAAACTGTACAACTTATTACTATAAATGGTCAAGTAACAATTGGCAGGTGAAAAAACCGGCACAGGCTACAACACCATCAAAACCAACACAAACAACTACTAATAATACACAAACTAATACACAAACAACACAGAAAGATAACACAACAACGGCACCATCTACTACAACACCGACAACAACAACGTCTGATGTCAATGCATTTGAACAAGAGGTAGCAAAATTAACGAATGCAGAACGTACTAAAGCTGGTTTATCCGCACTACAAACGGATACAAAATTAATGGCTGCAGCTCGTGAGAAATCACAAGATATGCAATCAAAAAACTATTTTTCACATACAAGCCCAACATTCGGTTCACCATTTGATCGCATGAAAGCATTAGGTATTACCTATAAAGGAGCAGGTGAAAACATCGCCAAAGGTCAACGTACACCACAAGAAGTTGTACAAGCTTGGATGGATTCACCAGGTCACCGTGCTAATATTTTAAATGCTAAATTTACTCATATTGGTGTAGGTTATGTGAAATCAGGTAACTATTGGACGCAACAATTTATTCAAAAATAATGATTAATAACTGCTTAGAAGTAACTTAATTTCATAAATTCACTAGTAATTTGATGTCCAATAAGTCTTGGTGGCTTATTTGGGCGTCTTTTTATGTTGACATACTAGATGAATTTTCGATATCTGAAATCATATTTGAGTTACTACATATAACGTTTGAAAAAAGCCGTTTTTGCCTATACTTCCACGTATAGGAGGCGTTTTATGGATAAAGTGGAATTAATGATGAAAAGTATGCAAAAAGCCTTTTATCATTCATCTGATTTTACAATAAGACAGATAGATTGGCGAAATAGATCTTCTGCGATTTTATGCTTTTATGCCTCGCTAGTAGATGCGAAAGAAGTGCAAAAAATTCTTGATACTATTTATGCACGTTTAGATACCGACAAACCTTTTTGGAGTGAAACCTTAGTATCAACGATTGAACATTTCTCACTGCCACAAGCAGTTGAACGTATTTGTAAAGGAGAAACACTGATTGTCTTGCCTGATACAGGTGAAATGCTGTCTCTTACTATATTGAATAAGGTAAATCGAAATCCAGACGAACCAAACAATGAACATATTCTACGAGGATCACATGAAGGGTTGATTGAAAACCTTGATACAAATTTAGCTTTGTTACGGAAACGAATTAATAATCCTGCGCTCGTGGTGAAATCTTTCCGTCTCGGGAAAGAGACAAATACAAGGGCTTATTATTTATATATGGATGGAGTTATAAAACCAGAGACTTTACAGGAGTTAGAAAAACGCCTTCATGCCATTAATATTGACTATTTTTATAGTATCGGCCAATTAAACGATGTGCTAGAAGATTCGGTATTGTCGCCTTTTCCTCAAGTACTAAATACGGAGCGGCCAGATCGCGTGGTAGCCAATTTAGTAGAAGGTAAAGTTGTTGTTATGACCGATACTACGCCGACAGCTTTAATAGCACCTGTGACGTTTTTCTCCTATTACCAATCACCAGATGATTATAACGCGCGTGTATTAGTAGGTTCCTTTTACCGAATGGTCCGCTTACTGTCCTTTATTTCAGCAGTTTTTTTGCCTGCTTTTTATATTGCTGTAATTAGCTTTCACTTTGAGATATTGCCATTAGAATTGAGCAATCAAGTCAAAGGGGACGTCAATCAAATTCCGTATCGGCCCTTAATAGAAGCACTTATCTTAGAAATTATTATGGAATTAATTCGAGAGTCAAGTATTCGCCTACCGCAATCTGTCGGGCAAACAATAGGAATTGTTGGGGGACTAGTCATTGGAGATGCAATTGTTAGTGCGGGACTAGTTTCAAATTTAATGGTCATTGTTGTTGCTTTAACCGCAATTTCTAGCTATGTTGTTCCTTCTATGGAGTTAAATACAACGATTCGCTTACTTCGTTTTCCATTTATGGTGTTAGCCTCTTTATTTGGTTTTTTTGGCATTGTTATTGGTGTCGTTATTTTATTAATCCACCTGATTAATTTGAGTTCATTAAAGCAGCCTTATTTTGCACCGATTATTCCTTTTCAGCCAAAAGAAGCGTATAAAGTATTTATACGTAGTCCCTATATTAAACCTACTGTTCAAGTAACATCGTTTAATCCTCCAAAGGATGATCGAGTAAAGAATGGTGATACACCTTGAATTTTTCGCTTTCTAAAGCACAATTCTTTTTACTATTGTTTATTATTGAGACAGGTATTGTTTATATTTCTTTTCAAACACCGCTGATTAGCGTAAGTCGAAATTTAGCTTGGGTATTATTTATCATTGCGGGTGTTATACATTATTTATTAATCATTTTTTATGAACGATATTATGCATATTTTTATTTAAATACATTTTTTCAATGGGTTTATAAAATTTATTGGTTTAGTATATCTGTAGTATTTATTGCGTATATGGAATATGTACTAGCATCGTGGGTTTTACCCCAAACACCTGAATGGGTAGTTGTTTTGATGATTGTTCTACTCTCCTTATATGCAAACTTAAGTCGACCTGAAACTGTTATTAATATAGGTGTTATGCTCTTGCCTATAATTTTTCTTTTTATAGTGTTCTTGATGCTAGCTGTGCCAGATCTTAAATGGGCGAATCTTTTGCCACTTGAATTTGATAATCCGCTACAAATTATCAAAGGGCTTAATCATAGCATTTATGCGTTTTTGGGCGTAGAAATGTACCTTATCTATCGACCTTTTTTACAACGAGAATTGATTTTAAAAGGGAAGCCATTATTTTTTTACCAACAGATTATTTTTGTTTTTTATATGTTATCGGTTCTTTTTACGCAACTGTTTTTCACGATTGACGAGGTAAAATTAGTGCCAGAGCCAATCATTTATATTTTAAAATCGCAAGAAGTAACTTTTGTCAAACGACTGGATATTTTTTTCGTTTATATTTGGTTATCATGGTCCATCGTGACAATCATGATTTTTGGTTTATCATTTAGGGTGGTGCATTTTGTGAAAGAAAGAAAGCGCCCTAAATTGAACATCCTTATATATCATATCTTACTAGCCATTTTTCCGCTTTTCTTTATTCAAATTAATCGAATCGAAGTTATTAAAAATTCTTTGCATTACCTTTTTTTAATCTTCACCTTTTTTTTACCGACTGTTATTATTTTTTGGAATAAATGGAGGGGGAAAAAGTGTATCGAAAAGGAATCCTAGTACTTGTAGTTGTTCTCCTTGCTGGCTGCTGGGATGAACGATTATATAAAAATTCTTCAGTTGTCACACTAGTTGGCGTAGATGGCACTATTGGCGATTATACGGGCTATTATGCATACCCTAAAACAACAGCAAATCAAAATGAAATCATGATTATTGAATCCACTGGTCTATCACCACGGGATGTACGTAACAAAACAAATTTGAAAATAGAACAGACGCTTGATTTATCAGAATTGTCGGCAATCTTAGTTTCAAATGATACAGTTAAAGCTCCACTTTATGATATATTGGATATTTATTTTCGTGATCCTCAAAATCCAATTACCATCAAGATTGCTATTACGGAAGGTGAAGTTAAACCATATATGGAGATTACAAAGAATCTAGCGGATAGTGCAGGCGGCTATTATCAACGATTTATTGAGAGCTCAGAGGAAAATACAATCTATCCAAAACTCGATTTGCAGACAGTAGGCTCGATGTTGTTTGATAATGCCATCGATATCGCTTTACCATATATAAAGATGAATGAGGAAGAAAATAGAGCAGAAGCGGCGGGGGTTGCACTTTTTTCAGGGCAAACATTTACTGGTAAAGTATTAGACCCAAAACAGTCATTGATTATGTTGCTATTAATGAAACAAGCCAGTAAACAGGCACGGCTAACCTATATGTGGCATTTAGATGGCAATGAAATACCTGTAACTTCTGAAGTCATCCATGTGAAACGAAAATGGACAGTTAACGAACAATTAAAAACAATAAAGATGGATTATACGATTGAAATTGAAGTCGATGAATTTTCCCATGATAAACTTTATAAAGATTATATTTTGGATGATGTCCAAACCATGATACAAAATAAAGTACAAGCTGATTTTGAAGAAGTCCTAAAGATATTACAGGAACAAAAGTCGGATACTTTAGGCATTGGCCGACATATTCGCTCCTATCATCCAAAAATGTTTAAGGAAGACTGGCACGAGCAATTTGTCACACTTTCTTTAGAACCGAAAGTCAAAGTGAAGGTAATTCGTACAGGTGTTTTACGTTAAAAAAGGAGACGCCATCGCATCTCCTCCTTTTTTATGTCGTAAATTTTCGTTGAACGAGTAGTAAACGAATTAATAACGTAATAGCGCCTGCAGACAGTCCTGCTACAAGCCCTATCCAGTAGCCGAATGGCCCAAAATCTGTATAGGTTGCAAGTGCATATCCGACAGGAAGACCAATTACCCAATAGGATATAATGGCCATAATAAAAGTTATTGTAACATCCTTATAACCACGCAATGCTCCCTGTACGGGTGCCTGAATAGCATCTAAGAGCTGGAAAATTGCTGCATATACTAAAAAGTGTACGGCATATTCTAAAACTTTTGCATCTGTTGTGTACATACTCGCAACTGGTTGACGTAACATGAATAGGATACACGCAGAAATAAAGCTAAATAGAATCGCAGTACCCACACAAATAAAACTATAAATTTTTGCGCTATGCATTCGCCCTGCGCCAATCTCAAATCCAACTAAAATCGTTACGCCCATTGAAATACTGAGAGGTACCATATAGAGCAAGCTCCTCTAGTTTAAATGTTGTAGCTACTTAAAATCCTATTTTATTTACAAAAGCCACCTTGTATCAAAATCACATTTTTACTATATCTCATATTTCTATGAATGTAAGAGTGATATTAACCACATACTGTATAAAATCAGAAAAGGTGAATTTTATGAATTGGCTATTAATAAAAGTTGCATTAATTGTTGCTATATCACAAATTCCATTAGAAACTAAAGCACTTGAAGAAAATTATGAATCAAATTTTATCCAAAATGAGTCAGAAGAAATTGTTGGGAATTTACCAAAAGCTAATGTTATTTTATATTGCTACCCAAAAAGATGGATATTTAAAAAATTTCAACTTAAAAACAAATGGAAATATTCAACATTTTCCAGATTGGACAAATGTATCCAATGAAGCTTATAGTCCTAAAATTTTCTATAAGGATATTAACTCTGATGGAAATAAAGACTTAATTATTGTCTTAACAACTGATTATGGGACAGGTATTTTGGAACAAAATGTACATGTACTCCATAATAATAGAGTCAATGGTGGTGAAATTTATAAAGAAATCCTTGTAGATAATCCAATAGCTATTGTTCTAAAAAATGTAAAAACTTCATTAACAAAGTCAGAGGCTACTATCAATATAAGGAAGGAAAAAACTGTTATCGAAATTGGTGAATTTGGAATTCAAAACAATCAATTATTTCCAGAAATATATGTCGGGAATATAATTGAATTTGATGTTTTAGACAATGAATTGACTGCTATTGTTGGAGCTCAAATCGCTCCAGTTGGTGGAGAAATTGGTAGTTTTCATATTAAATATATCTATAAAGATAAGATGTACCAATTAAAAAAGATTGAATTTATTTCGAATACAAACTAAAAACCATCTACACGGAAGAAAGTATGATTTCCAATAACATATTCTTCTACTACTTTAATATAAGATTGTCCACCGTTGAAGGAATAACCTTTATATCCGTTTTTACTAAAATCCTTAATTTCTACAAAAATACTAAAAACCCTCTAAAAACCCTCTAAAAACCCTCTAAAAACCCTCTAAAAACCCTAAATTTAGAAAATGTATTTTAACTGTACTTACTTTATCATCTCAAATCATTGGCATGGATTAACGTGACCATAGTAACCTTGTAGATAGCATGACGGTGAGTATAATCTCAATGTATATCATTTAAAAATAGTATGTAGTTAAGAGAGGGGATAAAATGAATCCCGAGAGAAATTCACTGGAACAAAAACAGGCCAACCACAATTAAATGAGCTGCTATCTATATTAGAGATAGGCGATAAGCTCGTTGTAACCAAATCCCGACCCTGATTTTCTTGCAAATAACCTTTGTAAAATTGGGGTCTTTTTATACGGAACATAATTGGAAAATATCCATATTCAGCATATAGGATTAGTACACGGATTAATCCATCCGCTTTCTTTTCTAGGAAAGGAAAGGATTTGCTTGTATTGGTTTTATATCATGAAGTCTATGCTTATCGCCGGTAATCAAGTGGTTATTTATAGAGGCGTTTTCCAGAAGTTTCGCGACTTTTTAGAGGCTTTTATTTCATAGCTATTACAAGGAAATTCAGAGAATAAATAATTATTTTACCTCATAGCAAAATATGTTGTCAATAATAAATTTGTAAATTTATTAAAAAAATGTTATAATAGTTTTACAATTATTTTTTTAAAATCGTATTTCGAATTCCGCTGTCCTTTTTTGCAGATAGAATTTGGGTACGTTTTTTTAATATCCTTTTTTAAGCCGAAAAAAAATCAAAACAGTTATGTGAGCTTTAAAGGAAGTTAGTTGAATAAAATTATTAATTTACTATCTAATAGTAACCGAGTTTTTTTCCTTAAGGAGGACTAGAATAATGAATTTAATCAATAAGAAAGTTACACACAAGCGTTTTGGCATGGGTAGTATAGTTAAACATAATGATTCTAGTATTGAAATACATTTCGCATCGGAAAATAAAATGTTTGTTTTCCCTGATGTATTTGGAAAGCACCTAAAACTACATGATAAAAGTGATGCTAAGTCACTTGAAGGAATTATACAAAAAAAGGAAATTGAACGAAAAGAGGAAGAATGGAAGAAGGAAGAGGAAAAAAAACTACAACGAAAAAAACTGATACTTCGCTTGGAACACGAAAAACTTATGAAAAACCATAAACTTCATCCCGAATCACAAATGGTTTTTTGGTGTGACACAGAAGAACAGAATAGTTCTTTTTCAGAGTGGAAGGTTTTTTCAGGCGCAATAAAAAGTGGTAATAACAAGGGGAGGCCAAACAAACCAACCCGCTTGCACCCAAATAGCGCTGTCCTGTTAACAGCGGTAGATTCCGGGATGCATGAAAAAGACAGACGTATCTTAGGTGTCTTTATGGTGAATGAAGATTTTATCGGTAAGCTTTGTGAAGATGGAAATATTCCTGCTCATTCAAAATACAGACTCCAACTTACGGAACAGGAATCGGATCAGTTACTTTTATGGGAATATTATGTAAATGAAAAATCCCCCGACAAAATGACATGGAATACAGGTAAATACCGTTATTTTGATAATTTATGGATGGCTCAAATTTTACTTGATATAGTTTCGTTGAAAAGTGACCCAAATGAACGAGAGCTGGCACAACAATTTTTAAAACATTTTTGTAAAATGAATCAGATAACAGCTCAAGAGTTACCAAAGCCTAATGGCGCATTAATGCGATTAAGACGTTAGCCAAAGCGAGTAAAATGGGTTTGGTTTTATGTCCACTTGAGGTAGGACGTTACCAAAGATTAAAGTACCTAGATCAACCAGAAGGTAATACGGGAACAGTCATCCTTTAATTTTAGATGTTGTGATAATTTACACTTAAACTATTATGTACTTAGTTCAAGGAGCAACAGTTGAAGACGAAAAATAGGATCGATCTCACTGAAATAGGAACCGAGTATATATAATTAAACACAGCTGCACCTCATGTGTTGCCACATACAGTCCACACATGTAGGTTGCTTAATATTGATGGTCCATAATGACTGAGATGTTGCACTATTAAATCATGCAGAATAGATTAATCCATTGACTAACAAGCCACGGAATTTCAGTAAGTATGTGAAACGACTAATTGAAGAGGATATGAAACGAGGTCCACGTAGTGAAATATGGATAGACAGAAATGAACCGGTAATACACGAGGATAAAGCATACTCCATCGAAACAAAAGATGCCGTGAGCAGCTTTATAAAAAAAAGAAAACCACTTTAATCGAGTGGTTTTCGTCGTTTTAAATACCTAGTAATTGCTTTTTCTTCGCATCAAATTCTTCTTGAGTTAAGATACCAGCATCCATGAGCTCTTTTAACTTCATTAACTTCTGTAGGTATTGATGATGTACTTGATGAAGAAGTTGTACTCCCTTGTGTATCTTCCTCAGCTTCAGAAACAATTAATAATGAAAGCTTTTCAAGATCCTTCTTATCACATTTAATAACTAGAGGTACCTTGTCTCCATTTTCACGCTTTAGGAAAAGAGTCGCTACAGATTTATCCTTCCTGATATTAGCTCCCATTGCTCCAGCAATCGCTCCTGCATTACCAAACGCGCTACCAATTACTGCCCAACCAGCAATACTAGAAGCACTCTTTTGTACGTTTTCAACGCGTTCCCACTTGATTAAATTAAACGATTCATGCTCATGATGATCAACTGCAATTTCCACAGTACCAGGCTTTGTTTGTGCTAGTTTAAAACTGCTGCCTTTCTCTTTCAATTGCTCTTTACCATTGAGTATCTCAATGCTCATTTTGATTGCTTTCATGACACGAACAACTTTTCTTTCTTCCGTATCAACCTGAGGTTCAGGAAGGATGCCTAATTTGTCTTGGATGTTTTGAGAGAAAACTTTTCCGTTATCGTTCAATGTAATGTTGAATTGGACATCTTCGTCATTATATTGAAATTGAATCTCTACAGATGCGAGCTTTTTATTTGTAGTTACTTTTGTAATTTCGTCGTAACGATAAGAAGTAATTTTTTTCTGTTTATCCACTGTTAATATTCTTTCGGATGTTAGGACAACTAAATATTCTTTAAGTGCTATACGTCCACGAACTGCTACACCTGCATTTCCTATGATTTCATCATCAGTAACTTGTTCAGCAAATAAATTAATTTCTTTTTTTAGGTTAGTTAAAGTCATCCAACCTGATGATTTCAAATATTCCTTGATTTGCGGGTTTAGCGTACACAGAAACGGCAACAAAGTCTGTTTATAATCATCGTCACCCTTGTTTGACCAAGCGCATCGATGAAGCAACGAAGTACAAAAAATAAAAAAAGTGGTAAAATTCCCGCACACATAGCATAAATATATGATTTGGTGATGTTGTGTACTACAGCTTCTAATTGCATTATACTAAGAAACCAGTTAACGCCTGCCATTAAAGAAATAAACATCATGATGTCAATTCGGATGGCTACATACAAACCTTGTTGTACAGCTTTTTTCGCATCTAATTCTCTTTTTGCCCCGACAAGTTGAGAGACAATGGGTGTAATTGCCAATAAGATGCCGGAAAGTCCTGTATAGACAGGCATCCAAATAGATGATCCGATGGAAACCCCAGCTAAATCAGACGTACCATAGCGGCTCGACATTAAAATATCAAAAATGAGATTAAGTAAATGGCCACTTGCGTTACTAAAATAGGTACAATCATTTTCAGCATTAAGGCATATTTTTCTTTTAAAGTAGTTGTTTCGTACATGATGTATCTTCCTTTTATTTTATTCCCTTGACATGGTGCAGTCAGATAAGGATAAAAATAAAAAACTGCTCGCTGTCTACGGCCAAGTAGTAAGTCTTATATGACTGTGCATGCTACAAATAAACATTGTACCTAACAGACGGAGGAATTCCAGTATATATGCTGAAGTACGTTTAATCATAATGAACTAGTATAGCATATAGATAGTGTGATGGAGGAAAATTTAAAGGCTTCATCTATATCTTTTCGTCCGCATATAGTAAAATTAAAGACTGTAAACGAAAAGTAGCGAGAGCTACAATGGCTTTTTAGGAATAGGAGAATTTACGTGAAACAACAAACAATCATTTTAACCGGTGGTGGGACAGCTGGCCATGTATCACTCAACCAAGCGATACTACCGTCTTTACTTGAACTAGGTTATGATGTCCACTATATTGGTTCAGAGCAAGGGATTGAAAAAGAATTGATAGGCGAGGCATTTCCGGATATACCTTTTTATGGGATATCGAGTGGGAAATTGCGTCGTTATTTCTCAATGAAAAATTTCACTGACCCTTTTAAAGTGCTTGCTGGAATCATGCAGGCTTTTCGTATCATTAAAAAAGTAAAACCCACGGTCATTTTTTCAAAAGGTGGCTTTGTTTCGGTACCAGTCGTGATGGCAGCTAAAGTTGCAGGTGTTCCGGTTGTTATCCATGAATCCGATGTAACGCCAGGGTTGGCAAATAAAATCGCTTTACCATTCGCTTCTCACATTTTTACTATTTTTGAAGAGACGCTTCAGCATTTGCCCCAAGAAAAGGCTACATGTACGGGTTCGATTATTCGTCAAGAGCTTTTTACCGGTAATAAGGCACAGGGGCTATCGCTTTGCGGTTTCACAACGTCCAAACCAGTACTCCTTGTTATGGGCGGAAGTCTAGGGTCGGTTGTCTTAAATGATGCGCTCCGTCAAAACTTACCTGAACTTTTACAAACCTTCCAAGTAATACATCTTTGTGGTAAAGGAAATAACGATTTAGCGCTAGAGTCACTACCCGGCTATAAACAATTTGAGTATGTGACAACGGAATTACCTGATTTATTACATGCGGCAGATTTCGTCGTATCGCGTGCAGGCTCTAATTCGATTTTTGAATTTTTAGCACTTCATAAACCAATGTTGTTAATCCCGCTGTCAGCACAAAAAAGTCGTGGCGACCAAATTTTAAATGCTAAGTTATTTAAAAAACAAGGCTATGCAGAGGTATTACAAGAAGATGAACTAACAAAGGAAACGTTTATAAAATCAGTGCATACGTTAACAGCCCGTAAATCAGAAATGACGGCAACGATGGAGAAAACGCAAAGACCAAAAACGCCAAATGAGATGGCAAAATTAATTTTGCAATTTAAAAAATAAAAAAAGCTATGTGTTCTGGCAAGAGACAGAATACATAGCTTCTTTTCGTTGGAAAAATGGGGTATTTTTATTACATCGCTTGTTCTTCGCCTTCTTGCAGTTGATGGGCAGTTGTCAGGTAGAACAGATCACGCGGAATTTTATATAAAGTAAATTGTGCTTCTCCACCATTTACTTGTGCTAATAATGTCGGATGACTTTCGTTAGCACTGATAACATAAGGGAGTTTTGTAGCTGCACGCTGAGATTTTGTATTTTCAACTCTTATACGGAGAAAGACCGTATGAAAATTATAATCAAAGAATAATTCATTTAAAAACAGCATTTTAGCCTTTTGGTTATAACCTTTACCTTGATAAGGGAGTCCAATCCACGTTCCGAGAAAGCCAGCACCGTCCTCTACATCATGAATGCTAATGGTGCCGATTGGTTGACCCCAATCATCAGTTATAGTCCTCGAAATAGCGAGTCCTCTCGCTTCTTCTTCAATCAGTTGTTTCGTCATAAACCAGTATTCATCAGCAGATGCGGCTTTTTGACGGACAAAAGGGAATACAGAAGGGTGTGATAATAGCTCATAAAGCTCTGTACATTCATGTAGGTCTCGATGTTTAAGCATACGAAACGCCTCCTTTACTAGGGTAGTTAAAACAATTCCGTTGAAGCATAAAGAAGAAAACTAAAATTCGTACTGGAATTAAAAACCCAAAGAACTAGACGTTATAACTATGAAATCCATAATCTCCCGCTGTCTTACTGATTTTGCGACCATACCGAAAAATGGCTAGTTTTTTTAATATAATATAACAAAGCTACTGCTTAATGCAATAATTTTGCTCGTTAAAACGAAATTTAAGTTTAATAGTTAGTAAATTCAGAAAAGTATAAAAATTATATAATTACTCATGGGTATAAAGTCCATTGTATCAATAATATCCAATTAATTGATTAATATAACAATTCTTTAGTATTATATAATAAAATTCGTAAATTGGATATCATCAAATTTCATCCAGAAAAAGATAGAAATTTTCTAGGTGGAGAAAGTTAATCTTCTGTAAATATGTTATAATTGTAGCATTGATTTTTTTGTATAAATTAATGAATTTATTACGACTCTATAAACAACAACGACTATTTTATGGGAGGTGACAGCATGGATTATTTTTTAAGTGAAGCGCAATTTAATCAGCTATTCATCGGCAAAGATTTTGTCTTTCTCATGAAAAGAGTCCAAGATGATTATCAATATATTCACTTAAATCAAGCGGCGCAAACTCTGTTATCAAAAGAAGCCATCGGAAAAATGCTTTCTGCAATCTCCTCTAGTCGTAATTTTGCCATTATTCAAGAAAATTATCATCAAGCAATCGCCCTAAATAAACAAGTCGATTATGTGGATTATGCATATATTGAATCTGAAGTGCGGAAATATGAGACATCTGTCAGACCCATTATGTTCGGGGATGATCATTATATTTTAGCTATTACAAAAGAAATTTTATATGACCGAAATATTGAAGATAAGTTTCTATTTATGCGATCTATGTTTGATCATGCTTTCTTTACAACAGTCATTTTATCAGCTGGTGGTGTTATCTATGAAGCAAATTCTAGCTTCTTGGAGGATTTCGGGTTAGATAACGAAAAATTGAAACATCAACTTTTTATTGATTTACCAATTATCCCAAAAGATGAAATTGAAAAAATACAAAACTATTTAAAAAGAGCAGCTCTGGGTGAAAATATCGGGGAGAAGCTTATTAAGCTTCATACACTGGAAAAAAAAGAACGCATGTATTTGGTCTCGCTTTCTCCAGTTATGCAGGGAGATAATTCATTTGCAATATTTATCATCATGCAAGATTTTACTCAATTTACTGAGCAAAAGGCGGAATTACGTGCCAAATCTCATGGACTTGAAGTTTTTAAGGCCGCTTTAAATTCCGCAACATCTATTGCCATTTTAGATATTGAGGGTACCATCGTGGAAGTAAACGATTTATTTTTAAACGCATCAGGATTTACCGCAGATGAACTTATTGGTCAACCCTATAATTTAATTGAACCGCGTCACCATACAGAAAATTTTTTACAGACTATAAACAAAACACTTGATATGGGGAAGATTTGGCGAGGTGAGTTATGCTACCGTACCAAATATCATGCCGATTACTGGGTGGAGGCAGCCATTGTACCGTTGAAAAATGAATTTGGTAAGGTCGAACAATATTTATCCATTAACTATGATATTACGGACAAGAAAAGAATGTTAACGGAATTAAAAAATATTGAACGAACATTTCGTCTTATCACTGAAAATACAAATGATTTAATTGTAATTACAAACGAAGATGGCATCATTATTTATGCTTCTCCTTCTTATAGGATATACTTAGGCTTCGAAATTGTGGAGTTACAAGGTCAGTTTTATAGTAGCATTGTCGATGAGGAAAGTAAGAAGGCCTGGCAAACGTTTTTGAATAATTTTACAGGTCAAACAGATACACAGTTGGAACTTTTACTGAAAGCAAAGGATGGCACGCCTGTTTGGACCGAGGGCAATGTAACTGTAGTGCATGATCCAGAACGTGAAACGGTGTCACAAATAATGATGGTTTCACGTGAAATTTCACATCGCAAAGAGCGAGAAAGTGACTTGCTTTATTTAGCTTATCATGATAGTTTAACGCAGTTACCCAATCGTCGCTATCTATTGAAGGAATTCCCTAAAATATTAGCAGATGCGCATACGAATAATGTGTGCTTAGCCATGCTGTACATTGATGGGGATGATTTTAAGGATGTTAATGATCAATATGGACATGATACAGGTGATGACTTTATCCGTAATTTTGGCAATGTATTAACCGCTTCGGTCCGTAGTCATGATTTAGTTATTCGCATTGGTGGCGATGAATTTATTGTCATTTTAACGGGACTAACGAGAGATACAGAGGCAAGGAATGCGCAGATGATGCATATTATTAACCGTATCCGTAATGAATTGAAAAATGGGTGGACAATTGATGATCATCATTTTGCACCCACTGCCTCCATAGGAATTGCATATTATCCAGATCATGCAAAAACATTGGATGCGCTGATTGACTTAGCGGACCAAGCATTATATAAAGCGAAAGAATTTGGGAAAAATAAGCTATATATAACAGAAGCATAAAAAAAGTCTGTACGAGCGAGTATTTACTTGTGGTACAGACTTTTTAATTGGTGTTATGCTAGAGCGGTGGTAATACAAATATTTTACTGTGTATCAGTTATTTTGAAATAGAAGGTGATGACATGCCTAAAAAGATATTATTAGTAGAAGATGAGAAACATATTGCACGTTTTGTAGAACTAGAGTTACAGCACGAAGGTTACAGTGTGACTGTTGCTTTTGAGGGGCGTGAAGGATTGACACTTGCTTCGTCACAAGATTTTGATGTGTTATTATTAGATGTTATGCTGCCTGGCATAAATGGAATTGAAATATGCCGTCGTGTACGCGCTCACTCTAATGTGCCGATTATTTTACTAACAGCGCGTGATGCAGTAATGGATCGAGTAGCAGGCTTAGACGCAGGTGCGGATGATTACATTGTCAAGCCATTTGCGATTGAAGAATTACTTGCAAGAATTCGGACAATTTTGCGACGTGTTACACCAGAAGAAAAAAAAGGTGTAACATTGGAATTTCGTGATATAGCAATTGATATTGCGGCTTATGAAGTATATGTGCAGGGTAAAAAACTAGATTTAACAAAAACTGAATATGATTTGCTTAAACTACTAGTAGAGCATAAAAATAAAGTATGTACACGTGAACTGATTTTAACTTCTGTATGGGGATATGATACAGATATCGAGACCAATGTGGTGGATGTATATATTCGGCACTTACGCACAAAATTGCCAGGTGATATGAATGCCTTTATCGAAACGGTCCGCGGAGTAGGGTATGTGATGCGTGAATGAATAAATTAAAAGCATATTTTGCTAATCTATCATTGCAAAGAAAATGGATGTTCACTTCTAGTGCCGTTATTTTTTTTAGCTATGCGATTATTTGTATGGTGGTGTATATCTCGCTCCATACATGGTTACTAAATGATGAAGAAAGTAAAGTGAAGCGGACAAGCGATGATATAGTGTCTTTTTTAGAATCACAGGGGCCAAATATTACAATTCAGCAAATTCAGCAAAACACAGGGCTATTAAACTCGATTGTGGATCGAGATCAGTCCGTGAGACTGTTTAATATAGATGGTATTGAGATTTTACGCATCAATGATACTTCTCAAGCAGCACCGCTTACTGCAATGCGAGAAATCGTACAAATGACGGTTGACAAAAAAGATGTTTTTGTAGCAAATGAACCTGTTCGACTTGGCTTTTTCCAAGGTTATATTCAAGTCATTCATCCACTAACAGGCTTTGAATCATTAATGAATTATTTGCTAACAGCTATGCTTATTGCGGGTGTTGGGGCGCTGTTATTATCAGGTTCAATCGGTTTTTATCTCGCCAATTATTTAATGAAACCACTTCATGCATTAAGATCGTCAATGAAAACGGTAATGGATAAGGGTTTTAACGAACCTATACAACTGGCTTATACATCACAGGACGAAATTGGTGATTTATTGAAAATGTACAATGCGATGATGAATGAATTACAAATCTCATTTACGCAGCAACAACAATTTGTCGCCGATGCTTCTCATGAGCTACGTACGCCCATTCAAGCCATTGAAGGTCATCTTTCCTTATTGAAAAGATGGGGCAAGGATGATCCAGCAATTTTAGAAGAATCCATCGATACCTCACTTACGGAAATTGCACGTATGCGTAAGATGATTGAAGAGCTATTAGAACTTGCGCGTCGAGAGGAAAAGGACGACATGAGCGAGGCTGATGTCATTGTGGTATTAGAAGGTGTTATTTCAGAAATGGAGCTATTACATCCGCAAGCTCGAATAACGCTGTCGAACAATGACGAAATAGGTACTTTATTTATTACAGAAAATGCACTTAGTCAAATTGCTCGTAATATACTAGAGAATGCTATTCGTTATTGTGAAAAAGTTCCTGAGATCAAAATTTCGGTGTCAGCACATGACCAAGAAGCGCATTTGCAAATAGCGGATAATGGTATCGGAATAGATGAAGAAAACCTTCCATATATCTTTGATCGTTTTTATCGTGTTGATGAGGCAAGAAATCGTCAAATTGGCGGTACTGGCTTAGGTCTTAGTATTTCAAAAATGTTACTTGAGAAATATAATGCCTCTATAGAAGTCAAGAGTGAGAAAAATGTTGGAACCGTTTTCTTTGTGAAAATACCGCTGAAATATTAAGGAAAATACGCGCTTTATTCCGTAATTCTATTCTTTGAGAAAAAAATTGCTTAATTTACTGAAAAGAGTTGTATTTTTTGTGAAGAGTAGTAAGATTGAGATGGAAAAAACGTTCTTTAAATTATGGATAAGTTGTGTCAAACATCCTTTTAATGAGCGAAGAAATATTATATAATTAATTGTAATTTAATTAATGGAACTGCCGATAGGCAAAATTTGGAGGTCATTTTTCATGTCGAACAACGTTACAACTGTAAGTTCTCCATGGTCAGCTTTCTCTGGTCCTAACCTAGGATATGTGATGGAGCAATACGACTTATTCTTACAGTCTCCTGAAGAAGTAGAACCGGAGTTAGTATCATTATTCCAACAATTTGGTGCACCAGTAGTAGCAGATGGTGAAGTAGCTGTAGTAGGTAGTTCAGCCGCTCCTGCAGGCGACTATAAAAAAATATTAGCAGCTGTGAAATTAGCGGATACAATTCGTACACACGGTCATTTAGCAGCAGATATCTATCCTCTAAAAAACCGAGCACTACAAACAGCTCAAATTGAAGAAAGCGCGTTCAACTTAAGTTCAGCAGATTTAGCTGAAATTCCTGCTGCTATCTTCTTCAAAGATGTGCCAGCAGGCGTGAAAAATGGTAAGGATGCAATCGATTATTTAAAATCTGTTTATACAGATAAAGTAGCATTTGAATATGGTCACGTAATTGCTACAGAAGAACGTGATTGGATTCAAGCACAAATTGAATCTGGTTCATTAAAACAATCATTAGTTTCTGACGAGAAAAAAGCTTTATTAGATCGTTTAACACGTGTTGAAAACTTTGAAAAGTTTATTCATAAAACATTCGTTGGTCAAAAACGTTTCTCTGGTGAAGGGCTTGATACACAAATTGTCCTATTCGATGAGATTTTGAAAACAGCAGAAACAAGCAACGTTGAAAATGTGCGTATCGGTATGGCGCACCGTGGTCGTTTAAATGTACTTACACACATCTTAAATAAACCATATGATATGATGTTCTCTGACTTTGCGCATGTTTCAAACGACTTATTTTTACCAGAACATGGTCGTCTTGAAATTACAAAAGGTTGGACTGGCGACGTGAAATACCATATGGGTGCTTCGTATAACCGTGAGTCAGGTATGAATGTTAAACTTGCTTATAATCCATCTCACTTAGAAGTGGGCAATCCGGTTGTGTTAGGTTCTACACGTGCAACTCAAGATGACACTTCAAATCCAGGGCAAGCTGTTCATAACCCAGGAAAAGGATTAGGGATTCTTGTTCATGGTGATGCGGCATTCCCAGGTCAAGGGATTGTAACAGAGGTGTTAAACTATTCGAAAACAGAGGGCTTCTCTACTGGCGGAACAATTCATATCATCGCAAACAATATGATTGGGTTCACTACGGAGTTGCATGACTCTCGTTCATCTGTCTATTCTTCAGACCCAGCAAAAGGGTATGAAGTACCTGTTGTACACGTTAACGCAGACAGTCCGGAAGCAGTTGTTCAAGTGGGACGTTTTGCGGCTAGCTACCGTCAAAAATTTGGTAAAGATATTATCGTTGACTTGATTGGTTACCGTCGTCATGGACATAACGAAACGGATGATCCAACAGTAACAAATCCAGAAGTATATAAACTTGTATCTAAACACGAAACTGTACGTGCTTTATATGGTGCTCAATTAGTGGCTGAGGGTGTCGTTTCGAACGATGACGTAGCTGCACTTGATACAGCTATCTATGCTGAAATGCAAGCTGCTTATGATCATGTAAAAGAAATGGCAGATAAAGATGACCATAAGCATTTAGAAATGCCAGAAGAGTTAAAAGTGGAATTTCCACAAATCGAAACAGCCGTAGGTGCTGAACGTTTAGAAAAAATTAACGAAGAGCTTTTAGTGTTTGAGCAAGACTTCCAACCACAAAATAAACTTGGCAAAATTTTAGAAAAACGTCGTGATGCTTATGCATCTGCAAAAATCGACTGGGGTCATGCTGAAACTTTAGCATATGCTACAATTATCCAAGATGGCACACCAGTTCGTTTTACTGGTCAAGACGCACAACGTGGTACATTCTCACAACGCCACTTAGTGTTACATGACAAAAACAATGGTAATGTGTTCACACCACTTCATCATATTTCTGGTGCAAGTGCATCATTTACAGTACACAACTCACCGCTTACTGAAGCAGGGGTAGTAGGCTTTGAATATGGTTACAATTTAGAAAAAGGTAATGTATTATCAGTTTGGGAAGCACAATTTGGTGACTTTGCGAACATGGCGCAAGTGATGTTTGACAACTTCATTTCAGGGGCACGCTCTAAATGGGGTCAAAAATCAGGTTTCGTTATTCTGTTACCACACGGTTATGAAGGCCAAGGTCCTGAACACTCTTCAAGTCGTATGGAACGTTACTTACAAATGTCAGCTGAAAATAACTGGTTTGTAGCAAACTGTTCGAATGCAGGTAACTACTATCACTTATTACGTCGCCAAGCAGCGATGCTAGAAACTGAAGGAGTACGTCCGCTTGTAGTTGTATCGCCAAAATCATTACTGCGCCACCCATTGGCAGCAGCAAATGCTGAACAACTAGCAAATGGCTCATTCCAAGAAGTTATTGAGCAACCTGGCTTAGGTACAAATACTAAAGCAGTTGAACGTATTGTATTAGGTACTGGTAAGGTCATGATTGATTTAGCTGATCGCATAAAAGATGGAGAAGGCTTCGATCACGTACACATCGTACGTGTGGAACAACTTTACCCATTCCCAACTGCGCAAGTAGCTGATATTATAGCTAAGTATCCAAATGCAAAAGAGATTGCTTGGGTACAAGAAGAGCCTAAAAATCAAGGTTCTTGGAATTACGCATTAGAAACGTTATACGAACTTTCTGCAGGTAAAAAGCTTCGTTATGTAGGACGTCCTGCAATGAGCTCGACTTCAGAAGGCGATGCAGATTCTCATAAAGCAGCTCAGGCAGCAATCATTGATGAAGCAGTTGCTGAATCGGTAAAAGTTAAATAATCGCGTAATTATCACTGGAAAACTGGGCTATTAGCCTTAGGCAGTAGCCCTTTTATGTGCATGCATTATGCACGTTAATCAAAGGAGGAAATGAAAGTGGCTGAAATTAAAGTCCCTGAATTAGCAGAATCGATTACAGAAGGTAGTATTGCACAGTGGGTAAAAAAAGTGGGCGACCGCGTTGAAAAAGGTGAATTCATCGTTGAACTTGAAACAGATAAAGTAAACGCTGAGATCATTTCAGAAGAAGCGGGTGTGTTAACACAAATTTTAGCTGAAGAAGGCGATACTGTACTTGTAGGTCAAGTTATCGCAGTTGTAGAAGCTGGCGAAGGTGCAGCACCTGCTCCAGCAGCTTCAGCACCTGCAGAAGCAACACCTGCAGCACCACAAGCAGCTCCTGCACCTGTAGCAGCAGCTCCAGTTGTAGAAGAAACTTCTGGTGAGCGTGTAATCGCATCTCCAGCAGCTCGTAAACTTGCGCGTGAAAAAGGCATTGACCTTGCTGCTGTATCTCCAGTAGATCCACAAGGCCGTGTACGTGTACAAGATGTTGCAGCTCATGGTACAGCACCAGTGGCAGCACCACAAGCAGCTCCTGCAGCACCTAAAGCAGTGGCAGCTGTTGCTGAATCACGCGTGACAGTTGAAAAAATGAGCCGTCGTCGTCAAACAATTGCTAAACGTTTACTGGAAGTAAAGCAATCAACAGCGATGCTAACTACATTTAACGAAGTAGACATGACTAACGTGATGGCATTACGTTCTCGTAAAAAAGATCAATTCTTTGAATCTACAGGCTCTAAACTTGGCTTTATGTCATTCTTCACAAAAGCAGTAGTGGCAGCACTTAAAAAATACCCATATGTCAACGCACAAATTGTTGGTGATGAAATCCACT
Source organism: Lysinibacillus parviboronicapiens (assembly GCF_003049575.1). Classification (GTDB taxonomy): domain Bacteria; phylum Bacillota; class Bacilli; order Bacillales_A; family Planococcaceae; genus Lysinibacillus; species Lysinibacillus parviboronicapiens. The sequence goes on from NZ_PYWI01000018.1 coordinate 69,889, forward strand.
TAAACAATTTCTATGATATTGGTGTAGCTGTATCAACTGAAGAAGGTTTAGTAGTACCAGTTGTACGCGATGCTGACCGTAAAAACTTTGCTGAAATCGAAGATTCGATTGCAGACTTAGCGAAAAAAGCACGCGACAAAAAATTAGGTTTAAGTGATTTATCTGGTGGTTCATTCACTATTACTAACGGTGGTGTATTTGGTTCATTAATGTCTACACCAATTATGAACGGTACACAAGCAGCTATCCTTGGCATGCACACGATTAAAAAACGCCCAGTGGAAGTTGATGGCGAAGTTGCCATTCGTCCAATGATGTATCTTGCGTTATCTTATGACCACCGTATTATCGATGGTAAAGATTCTGTAGGCTTCCTTAAAACTGTTAAGGAATTACTTGAAAACCCAGAAGATTTATTATTAAATTCTTAATAATTAGAGTCAACTCCTCCAAGCTATGTGCTTTGGGGGAGTTTTTTATTCATATTGAGTAATTAAATGGGTTTTTTGATGCCTATAATTTTGTATAATAGATAAATACTAGAAACTGTGTATTTAGAATTAAATCATTAGTCTGAAAAGTGATAAAACTACCTTGACGAATAGCCTATTTTTATAGTAGTATCTAAATATCAATTAAATAAACAAACCTCACGTTCCTTTGTGAGGTAGAGGCGCGATATTTATTAGTTCATTGTTGAGTTTAAGCAAGCGAAGACGCAATGGAGAAGGAAATGTCGCCGAAGTATAAAAGGAGCTCGTACTTTTATGCTGGGTCTGCAGTGAATAAGTGCAGGACTGTCCTAGTAGATATAATTCCAGTTTACTAGGTTGTGCTATCTCGGAAACATGGAAATTATAGTGAGGATTTGGGCAACTGTTAATAAAAGGTACGACCTAAGTTCTGGACTTAGGTCGTTTTTTTGTACAGTTGTTTTATTTTTTTACAGAAAAGGGGAGTTTTGTATGAAAAGAAAATGGTTGCTATTTATGTTAGCCACAATGACTGCAATTGTATTAGCTGCATGTGGTTCAGATGACAAAAAAGATAACGCGACTGACAATGCTGGGAAAGAAGAAGAAGGTGGCGAGTTCCGTGTTGGGATGGAAGCAGGCTACCCTCCGTTCAACTGGACACAGCAAGGTGATGCAAATGGCGCAGTGAAAATCGCTGATAATGCGGAATATGCAGGCGGTTATGATGTACAAATGGCGAAAAAAATGGCTGAAGGTTTAGGGAAAGAATTAGTAATTGTTAAACTTGAGTGGGACGGTCTAGTGCCAGCTTTACAATCAAATAAAATTGATGCCATTGTGGCGGGTATGTCTCCTACAAAGGAACGCAAACAAACAATTGACTTCACAGAGAACTACTATACATCAGATTTTGTTATGGTCATTAAAAAAGGTAGCCCATATGAAAATGCCAAATCCATACAAGATTTTTCTGGTACAAAAGTTACCTCTCAATTAAACACTTCTAACTACGAAGTAATCGATCAAATTAAAGATGTGAAAAAGCAGACAGCAATGGAAAACTTCTCAGCAATGCGTGTTGCATTAGAGGCTGGTAAAATCGATGGCTATGTAGCTGAACGTCCAGAAGGTATCTCAGCTGCAGCTGCAAATGAAAACTTTACATTTGTGTCATTTGAAGAAGGTTTTGATACAGATATCTCAAATACATCTATTGCGGTTGGTTTACGTAAAGGTGATGCTAATGTTGATAAAATCAATGAAATTCTAAAAGGCATTTCGGAAGATGATCGACAAAAAATTATGGAAGATGCAATTCTTCAACAACCAGCAGCACAGTAATATGGATGCACGGGCCATATATCAAGCCCGTGCAATCTATTTTAACCTTATTCAGTGAATTCTCATTGAATGGTAGTAATGTCTTGGGTAAAAGTCTCATAATTTGAAAGAAGCTATGCAAATTAAATTTAACAGACGATCAAGGCAAAGACCAAGGCATAATGGATATGAACAAGCAACAAGAAGTTGTTAGGAGGAGCATCATGAGTTTTGAATGGATTATTTCTATTATAGAAAACAACTGGCAAATGTTTTTACGGGGCGCTTATTATACGTTACTTATTTCAACGATTAGTACAATTATTGGTGCATTCATCGGATTTTTCATCGGTATTATGCATACCATTCCAACGCGTAAAAAGGGCATAAAGCATGTGATTTTAAAGCTTTTTAACTTTATATTGACATGCTACGTTGAATTTTTCCGTGGTACACCAATGATTGTACAAGCAATGGTGGTCTATTACGGATTAGATATTGCGTTTGGTATTGATATGCACTTTATTACAGCTGGTATTTTAGTAGTTTCTTTAAATACTGGTGCATACATGGCTGAAATCGTGCGCGGTGGTATTGTTTCTATTAATAGAGGACAATACGAGGCAGCTTCTGCAATTGGTATGAATCATATCCAAATTATGATACATGTCGTATTACCACAAGTTGCACGTAACATTTTGCCTGCAACAGGTAATCAATTAATTATGAATATTAAAGATACAGCTGTATTAAACGTTATTGGCGTAACAGAATTATTTTTCCAAACTAAATCCGTTGCAGGCAATAATTTCCGATATTTTGAATCATTCTTCGTTGCATGTGTACTATACTTTATCATGACTTTTACAGCATCACGTATCTTACTTTATGTTGAAAAAAGACTTGATGGTCCAGATGCATATCAAAAACAACAGAAAGAAACATTATAGGGGGACGCACAAATGGCAGTCATTCAAATTGAACATTTAAGTAAATCATTTGGACGTAACCAAGTGTTAAAAGATGTGAATTTTCAGGTAGAAAAGGGAGAGGTTGTGTGTTTAATCGGTTCCTCAGGGTCCGGCAAATCAACACTACTTCGTTGTATTAATTTATTGGAAATACCAAGTGGCGGTCAAATTATCTTCAAGGGCGAAAATATTTTAGATGAAAAACATAATATTCAAGAATATCGTACGCATTTAGGAATGGTATTCCAGCAGTTTAACTTGTTTAATAATCATGATGTTCTTAAAAATTGTACTGTTGGTCAAATAAAAGTGTTAAAACGTTCTAAAGAGGAAGCAGAGCAAACGGCTTTAAAATATCTTGAAATCGTTGGTATGGCACAATATGTTAATGCGAAACCTCGGCAGCTATCTGGTGGTCAAAAGCAACGTGTCGCGATTGCACGGGCATTGTCGATGAATCCAGAAGTCATGCTTTTTGATGAACCAACGTCAGCCCTTGATCCTGAGATGGTTGGGGAAGTATTGAAAGTCATGCGCCAACTAGCCGATGCAGGAAACACGATGCTGATTGTTACACATGAAATGGAGTTTGCAAAGGAAGTCGCAGATCGTGTCGTATTCATGGATAAAGGTGTCATTGTAGAAGAAGGCGCACCATCCAAAGTGTTAGTAAATCCTGAACACGAACGAACAAAAGAATTCTTAAAACGCACTTTGAAATAAAGAAAAAATTAATTTCGGACGCTTTACTGGAATGCCAGTATCAACTTAGCACCCGGTTCTAATGAAAAACATAAAAATAAGTGAGCCTATAAAACAGGCTCACTTATTTTCTAGAATTCCATTCTGAATACAAAACAAAGCAAATGACAAATGCAATAGCAATGATAAAAAACCATTGCGGTACACCACCAAAACTCATGTACAAACACCTCTTATAAGAATTGTAACAGGTTTAAATGGACATGCAAACAGTCTTTGCGGACAAAATATAAACTTCTATGGTTTTTTTCTCCACAAAAGTACTAAAATCGTATAAAATAAAGTGAAACATCATCAAGGAGATATTTTTCATCTCTCCAGTGATTAGTTGTTGAACCAATGGAGTACTGATAAGTGTTTGATTTCCCAGTTAGAAGCTTTACTTAAACTGACTTTAAGTGAGCCTCTAAACATTTGTTAGTACAGGGTAAAAAATTAGACGATAGCCAAGTGCTAGTAAAGAGAGGTAGAGATTATGTTACATTTAAAATGGAAAGATGCACCAACACTACGCACAGTCACTTGCAAACATACTAATGCATCAAAATACTTAGTTTCCAACGTATTAACAGTAGGGAAAGAATATGAAGTGAAAAATGAAACAGAAGAATTTTTATTCATTATCGACAATACGGGGAATATTGGCGGCTATTATAAAGATTATTTTGCATGAGCTAAAAAAGGGTGTCTCAAAGTTAATTTTGAGACACCCTTTTCCTATGAGTAAATGTATAATGTTGCTCAACTATCTTTTTAAATCAGTTACACTCTGGAGCTGCTGCCTTTCTTTTTCTGTCGCTGTGTGCAAAGCAAAGACGTCTTGTATAGCTAATTGAAGTTCGCGTTGTGTTTCTTTAAACTTTGTTACCTGTTGTTCAAAGGTAGAGTTAGTAAAGCGTTCATTTGTCCGAGCTAGTCGTTCTTCTAGTTGAGCGTAATGATTATCCATATTCATCGACAACATCATGGCTAATTGATTTTTCCAAAGTGGGATAAGTGTCACAATTGAAAATTCAATTTTTTCTGCTAGTGTTTGATTTGCTTTCTGAATCATGCGAATTTGTGGCGCTGTTTGTAGGGCTACTTGTTGTGAAACCTGTAAATCATAAATTCGTTGATCGAGACGTTCAATTTGTTCGGCAAAATCATTGAGCTGCTGGATAACAAGAGGCTGTTTATTTGTTTGTGCTTTTGCCACTTTTGCGGGCAATTCAATTTCAATAACTTGCTGCTTCTTCATTTGACCGGCTGCAATAGCAGTTGCTAATTCTTCAAAAAAGCCTTTATTATACGAATATAGTTGTTCGAGCATCTCAACATCATCAAAGAGTTGGAGCTGAGCGCGCTCCAACTGTACGCCAATACGCTCCACTTGGATACTAATACGTTCAAATTCAGTCAACGTTTGTTTGACTGTAGGCCCCGTTTTACTAAACACTTTTTTGAAGAAGGACTGTTTCTTAGGTTCTAAGGCAGTGGGATCGACACGGTCTAACGTTTGCATTAAAGAATCAAGCATTTGGCCAATCTTTGTGATGTCTTTTTGTTTTACCTGTGCAAGCATGCGATCGGCAAATTGAGAAAGGGAACGCTGTGAACCTTGCCCTAAAGATAAGACCGATTCGAAATTAGTAAGGTCAATTTGACTAGCTGTCAGCAATGCACGACTTTGCGCAAGAGGCGATAGCGTTTCAAATGTCGCCATCGCCTCCTCTGTTGTTGCTTGTAAATAAGTATGCACAAGTGGTGAAGCACCTTGTAATGAATCTAAATGAAAAATACGATCGCTATTTGTTGTCACTTATCATCGCCCCGCCATTCTAGCTGTTCTTTCCGTCTACTAGTAGAACGATTAGCGAATTCAATCTCCATTTGAAGATGATCGATATCATTTGAAAGTGCATCCTTTAAGTCAATTTGAATCGTGTCATTCAAATCCGTTAATGTTTCTCGTGTCTTTGATAAGGTGATTTGGATTTCTTTATCCTTGACAGGCTGTTTGGAAAGCATTGTATACTTATCAGTTAATTCTACTGCTGAAGGAAGGTGCGCGTAAAAGAATTGTTCAACATTATAAAACTTTCGAGGATCTGTCTTTACCATTTTGACAATATTTTTTGAAATACGTGTCATTTCGAGTAATTGTTTAAAGGCGCTAACAGAACGCACACGTAAATAATTTTGACTTAATGATTGAATATGTTTATTTGCTGTTGAGATTTGTGATTCAATATGTTTGTATTCTTCCTTTGAAATACCTGCTATTTGCATGACTTTCTTTTTTTGGTTATGTTTCAGCAACATCGTACTTGTTGCGTAAGTTCCAGCGAACAATAAACCCCCAAGGAAGAATCCTGGATTTGCCGCAATTGCTGCGATAGAAACAGTTGATAACGATAAAATTAAGCTAGCGGTATGTCTAGATAAAAACTGTCCGACACTGAGCATAGTTTCTTCCTCCTTGCTTTTCAATATGTCTATCTACTTATACGAAATATTCGACATAAAGTTTCAATGAAATAACCCTTACATAAATTTTACTTCTATTTGCTAAGTTTCTCAATGATTATACTTAATATAAAATTGAAACTTTCACCAAACAACCATGCTACCCAGTCGAGCAACCGTGACTTTTACCTGGGGGTGAGCCAAACTTATTAGCGAATAGAATCGCACGTTCTTCAAGGTGATAACTATAATTTTGACATTGCTTTTTTGACTATGCTAATGTTAACTTGAGGTGAAAAAAAATGGCATTTCAATCACAAAATATTTTTATTAATTTACCAGTGAAAGATCTAAACAAGTCCACTATCTTTTTCAAGGAGCTAGGTTTTGAGTTCAACCTACAATACACCACGGAGGACACAGCCAGTATGATTATTAATGACAACATCTTTGCGTTGTTAATGCTTGAAGAACGTTTCAAGGCGTTTACTAAGAAAGAAATGGTGGATCCTACTACTTCGGCACAAGCCATTTTTTGCTTATCAGCTGATAGTCGGGATCAAGTAAATGAGTTGGTTAATAAGGCATTGTCATCTGGGGGGAAATCTTCAAGTGATCCTCAAGATCATGGATTTATGTATGTATGGGGTTTCGAGGATGTAGACGGCCATTTATGGGAAATTGCGTATATGGATGAAAGCGCCATGAATCAGGGATAAATACTTTTGACAATTAGCTTGCTCAGATGTTATATGCTAGGGGATGATGTCTTAACAGGCATCATCTTTTTATTTACATTTAGCCATTAGAATAGGGGGAAATGATACATAAAATTACTCGCTACAGCGTGTACCTCGTGACATATCTCCCCACCATGACCACCCGTTAGTGGAACGAAGGAATGACTAAAAAGCACGAATACATATAAAATAGTCAAACCCATAAATCAGTGAAACCAACTTCCTTTTTGGCTATGAACTAAAACATATAACATGACATAATATAAAGATGAAATATTTATTGAAAAGGATGATGTATAAAATGTCATTGATGATAGTATGAGTATTTCAGTCGCAACAACGAGTACCTTGCCTAGCGGAGGAGAACTACCTGGCGGATGGAATGATGATGCATGGGACATTGATCGGTGGGAAAATGACGGCGGTAGTAGTCTTAGTACAAGGCAAGCACCAGGCGTGACTAAAAAGTTATGATGGCAGTGGCTATTAAAGGGAAGCGCAAGATTTTATTGACTACAGAGGACATATAAGTGACATCTAGGGGCCACACTGTAACAGCAAATTCAATGACACAGGCTATGAAAGACAGAAAGCTTCACGCATCGTATTGCTAATTGATAGGTTTTATGTAATCCATATTTCGATGAAAATCTAAATATTTATATTCTATTATAAATATTGAAGAACATATGGATTGGAGAGAAATTAACAATGGAAAAAATGACTCAGGTTCCTACCACAGAAATTATTAAGCCAAAAATTCTCTACTATGGAACGCCCGTGATTTTATTAAATTCACTGAACGAGGATGAAACCGTAAATATTAGCCCACTTTCATCATCATGGGCATTAGGAGATTGCATTATATTAGGAATTGGACTTGGGGGGAAGGCGGTTGAAAATTTAACACGACATCCTGAATGTGTCATTAATGTTGCATGTCCTTCCTTATGGGAAAATGTTGAAAAACTAGCTCCCTTTACAGGGAAAAATCCTGTTCCACAATACAAAAAAGAGCTTGGTTTTACATTTGAAAAAGAAAAATATGATAGTAGTGGATTAACAGCTGCTGCGTCTAAAACAGTAAAACCTACACGGATTATTGAATGTCCCATTCAAATCGAGGCAAGGGTAAAACACATTCGAATGCCTGATTATACCACTGATTTTGCCATTGTTGAGACACAAGTTATACATGTACATGCTCATAAGGATATTCTGATTAGAGAGCATCATATTGACCCCAATAAATGGAGCCCACTTATTTATAATTTTCGCCATTATTTCGGACTTGGTAATCAGTTAGGGAAAACCTTTAGATCCGAAACATAAAAACATTATTTAAAAAAAGAGCAGGTACTCAATTAACTTTGAGCCTGTTCTTTTTTCTTCCTCAACTTTCTACTCATCAATGAAAACGCTCGTTCAAGTCCAACAATTTTACGCAAACAAAAAAGGTAAAGATTACAATATGTCGAATTTAATTCTTATCGTAAACAATTTTTAAAAGGAGGAAAGTTATTGTGAATACGCCCATAAATAAAACACCGATTAAAAACCGAATCGGCGGTGTGTTTGTGCCAGTACGTGACCTTGAAAAAGCAAGCAACTGGTACAGTAAGATACTTGGTTTACAAGGTGGAGAAATATTTTTTGGACATCTATACACAGCACCAATGGATGGAACGGCTGGTTTACTGTTAGATACAATGCCTAAGTGGAGAAATGAAGAGGGGAATATTTCAACTTATCAAGTTCCAGCAATTCAATTTTTAACAAATGATATTCAAGCAGCTTACCAATTTATGAAAGAAAATAATGTTGAACTTGTGACACAAATTGAGGACGATTTTTACTTCGTTTTTAAAGATCCAGACGGTAATTTATTGATGATTTGTAGGGAAACAGCTTAACGGTAAACGCTTATTACAAGATTTTAAACGAAAGTACACGTCCGACAATGCTGTTGCATTTATGAATGCGTTACATGCATCCTATATGATTAAAAAATTGATTGAGGGAAATAGAAATGGGCGAAAAATTATTAAGGATAGGAGCTACTTATGTACCAGTAATACATGTAGAATTATCTTCGAAATGGTATGTTAACAAGTTAGGGGCAGATTTAAGCTATCAAGATGAAGATAAAACAATTCTTAATTTTGCCAATCAAAGTATATTTCTTGTCAATTCTAAAGAAAATCAAAGCTCTAACTTCGTTGATTATTATGGCGAAGAGCGTTTCAATAACATGCGAAGTAAATGGAATAAGTGCCTTAGAAGCCATTTATAGAGATATCATCCATAAAGGGATTAAGGTTGGCGCAATAGAAAATAGAGGACACGTTGGAAGGAATTTTGTTTTCTACGATATAGATGATAATAAATTTGTTGTGTGGAGTGAATTAAGTCCATCTTTTAATGATAGTTCAATTTAAACTAGCGCTAGACAAATGACCTATGATAAATGGACAAGTAAATCTAAATAAATCGGATTAGGATATAATTAGAGCAGATAAGAAGACCTTGAATCAAAGGTTAAGGGCTATTGAATTAATACCCGAAAAGCTTGATAAACCTGCTAAAATGACTTACAAAAATAAAGGAGCCAGACTATACAATATCTGACTCCATACGGATATACCCTTTTAAATCATCATATAACTCTAAAGCAAATGAATTGGAATCTGCCTGAGGGCTAACACCCTTGTGCACAAAAATTAGGAATTCATCTATGGCTTTTTTAGAGCCTTCCACTTCTACCTCAATCTGTTCCAGTTCATTTAACTTACAATAACCTTTCAAGCCAAGCTCAATTGCTTTCTGTTTTATGAAGAAGCGGTAGCCTGTCCCGTACACATCTCCGAAAAATTTAATCAGCGCTCGTTTATTCACGCTAAAACCTCCTACTTCTTGAAGAGGGGAGAAGCCTCCCCTAGACTTACTGCATTACACGTTCTTTTTCTAAATAAGCAATTAAGTTATTTATAAAGTATAACACTCGTTCTGAAGCCTGATTTACCTCTTCTAAATGGCCTTCCGCTTTGTGAATATTACCCGCTTCATGTGCTTCTGCTGCAAGTTTTGCTGATTCATGCACGCGGGCATGATAGGTATCCAAATCACGATAATCTTGTAAGTGACCAAAACGTTCGATGGTACGTTTTGCCGTATACCATTTGCCGAGGCGGCAATCTTTATGTGAGGAAACATCATGTGGAAGTACATGTTCTAAGCCGAGGAACATATTGTAAATCCGCCATTTCCATAAAATATGGTCAGCTTTCGATAATTGTAATAGGGCGATAGAAGAGAGTTGTACATTGTTATTTGTAATAATATCGTTGCGGAAGCGGTTAATCTCTTTACCCAATAAGTGAATATCGCTAGATGTATTATGACTGTAGTCACGAATATCATCCTGTAGACTAGAAATTTCAATCATTCTTGCAGATACTTCGTCAATTGCCGCAGCCTGCTCTTGGGAAATCGCTGCAGTATTTGTAACATCAATATTAATCCCTTCAATTGCACTCACAATAGCATTTAATAATGGTAACGATTCTTTTGCCTCAACGGTTGCCTCTTTTATTATTGAGGTCGTTTCAGTGATGGATTTCGATACATCATTCGAGTAACTCTTAAGATGATGTACATTTGTCGATACTTCACTAAGTGCAGAGACGGTACCTTCAGCAAGCTTGCGGACTTCTTGTGCCACTACAGCAAAGCCTTTACCATGCTCACCAGCACGGGCAGCTTCAATAGATGCATTTAATGCCAACAAGTTTGTTTGATCTGCAATTTGGTTAATTAAGGTTACTACATGTTCAATATCATTGACACGTTTTTGTAATTCTGTAAAGGAGTCAACAATGGTAGTAAAAGTTTCTTCTGTTTTAAAAATTTCAGTTAAAGCATGTTCAATAGCATTTTTCCCTTTAACAGCATGATCCACAGAGTCCGTTGTTTTCTCAGAAATACGCGAAGACATACGAGCAACCTCATTGATGGAGGCTGCAATCTCTTGTGTAGCTGCCGTAGATGACTGAATTTCTTCATTTTGTTTATCTAAACTGAAGACTAAATCCTTCATATACATTATCTTAGCATTTACATCCATTAATGAAGAAATTTCTGACACTACATTTTCAATAATGCGCTCAGTTAAAACTTCAAAGAGTAATTCTTGGTCAACATTGACAGCCGATTGAAAAGATTTCATGTATTCAAATGCTTTGTTTGGCTTTAAGCCAAAGTTATGTAAAATATACGTAGTAATATAGAAAGCAAATTGATTAAATACGACAATTAATTTACCAGGTTCAAATTGGTTTTTTCTGAATAAATTGAAAAATTTTACGGTTTCATCCACATATTCATCATCACGAGTTGCTAAGAAAAATTGAGTTAAGTATCGATTTATATTTTCTTCACTGATCGTTTGCTGAGAAGAAGGGGAGATTTCCCTCAAATAATTATTAAAAATACCGTTCATAGAAGGGGTGATATCTTTTAGTTTTGTATAGAGCGTTTTTAAATTCTCTTCATCCTGTGAATTGAAATGATTAAACGCTAGAGTTTTATTGAAACGGCCTGTTGCGCTTAAATTTGTACCGCGCTTTAATAATTCTTCGAGCTCTGCCTTAGGTCGAATACTTGAAAACATAAAAAAAATACCTCCCAAAAGAAATAATGAATAATAAGGTAATAATAGCATATTTCAGGGTGTTTTAATAGACATTTCATGTGTGTTTGCTAAAATGAGAATATCTTATGACAACAAGGAATGGGGCAAATATGTATACAATACTTTACATGAAAGCTGATTATGAGCCTTGGTGGAAATTTGAGGGCTGGGAAGTTTTTATTCAAACAATCGAAACGTTTGAGACGAAAGAGCAGTTTGAGAAAGCTCTACAGGAAACATTAAATAGCTTTAGACCAGTATATGAGCATGAGGCGAGTAAGGAAGGCAAGTACTGGGCTTTTTGGTCAGAGGAAGAAAGCTTTTATTGTGAAGCCTGTGATGATGATGCACAAGTTTACCATGGGATCATCGCAGTTGCAACTACAGAATTAAACGGAATATTGCCAATAAAATAAAAAACTTTTTTCTTTATTTGACAATATTATGAATGATGGTTATACTTAAGGTAACAATTTAATTGCTTCACCGGAAACATGGATTCACATATTACAAAAAGTGATCGCGTTAGTTCGGTACTCTTTGTAATATGTGAATTTTTTCATTTCCTGAAGAAATTACATATTGTTCACTTTTATTTTTTTGGAGGTTTTCTTAAATGAAACAAGGTACAGTAAAATGGTTTAACTCAGAAAAAGGTTTTGGATTCATCGAAGTGGAAGGCGAAAACGACGTATTCGTACACTTCTCAGCTATCCAAGGCGAAGGTTTCAAAACTCTTGACGAAGGTCAAAAAGTGGAATTCGAAGTTGTAGATGGCAACCGCGGACCACAAGCTGCTAACGTAACTAAACTTTAATTCTCAGTAATTAAAAAATACTTTCGTTAAATTAAGGCATCCTATTTACTTAGGATGCCTTTTTTTGCATGCTTTCAACATAAAAGGGTTACTTTTTCGTTTTTTTGGTAATAGGTAAAGAGAGCAAAAGGAGGAAGATAAGATGGATACATGTCAACATATACCGAATGAGAAAAAACAGCGAGATTTTTACCATAAATTGCGGACTAAATTGGTAACATTCCTAGCATCAAAAACCGGAAGGAATAATAAATTTGCAGATTATCTCATGTTTGTGCCTGATGTTTTTCATTTATTAATAAAAACATTAATGGACCCCGCTATTGATAGCAAAAGCCGTTCATTGATTGGTGCTACTATTGCTTACTTTATATTCCCAATGGATTTTTTACCGGAGGGGATTCTTGGTTTCGGGGGTTTTTTGGATGATTTAGTATTAGCAACTTTTGTAGTCAATACAGTTATCAATAAATTGGGAGCAGAAGTCATTGAAAAGCATTGGACAGGAGATGCAAAGCTCCTTGATGTTTTACAAAAAATTGCTGAAACAAGTGATCAAATTGTTAGTAAGATACCAGTAAAATCAATGTTTACACAATATATACGACATGAAAGTAAAGACAGTAATAAATAATATTATTATGTAAACTAATTAACGATAAAGCAATTAAGATAGTTGGGAGTATTCAGTGAATGGATATGTAAATTTTTAATACGCATAACCCCGCTCTGGTTTAAGAACGGGGTTAAAATTAATCCTTGAATTTTACAAAAATTGTATGATTGTTTCGGATGAAATCACTTATATACTTTACAGTTTGTGGAGCCCTGTTGTTAAAACTGTCATACAAAGAATTAATAGCTACAGCAAGCTCCTCATTATTTCGAAGATTTTCACGTGTTACAGTAAATTGCGCCAAAGTACTAGGGTAGTTATGTTTATTAAACATAAATTCCGTATCTGTTAGAAGTTGATACATATGCTCATCTCCAAAATACGTAAGTGCACGTTTGATTGCTGACCAAATTTTAGGCTGTGCTAAATAATAGGCACTCCACCAATAGAACTCTTCCGTTGATTCTATTGCATGATCATAGTACACATGGAATACAAACAACGATTTTTGTCCAGTGTTAAGCTCATTATAAAAAAGTTCTTGAACAATTGAATGATTGTCCTTGGTCATTCTATTTTTATATTCCAAAATTAACGGTTTAAAACAGGCATTGAACAGTGCTATGTCACATAAGGAATCGAATTCCTGTTTGTTCATCTGTGCTATCATACAATAATCACTCCTTATGGATTATTATACAATAATTTAACAGTAATTAGGAAAAACACCAATCGTAATTTGTAAGTTATTCACTGATGAAGTTCTCTTGATTTTACTTTTACGTTAAACTCTAACAGACTAGTTATAAGTATTTAATAAGTGCTGTAACACTTGAACAGGTACAAACAATCCTACTCGACCAAATGAAACCTGTTTCATTGTTGCAAAAATAACACCTATTACCTCACCATCTGCATTAAGGACAGGGCTACCGCTATTGCCTTTGTAAACTGGTGCTTGCATCATCATAACGGGTTCCTGCCAATCTTCTAGTAAAGTTGTTTCAAGTAACGTACCTTCATTGGCGATTCCTGTAAAGGCAAGTGGATTCCCTATGAAATACACATGCTCACCTTTTGCAAAATGAGGATTGTCAGCGAGAGGTAGTAATGGTATGTTGTCAGCACTAACTTGTAACAATGCTAAATCGACATCTGGGAAGCTTTGCAATAATTGCGCCTCCATTAGACCTTCTTCTGGAAACACCACAGACAATGTAAGGGCATCCTCAACAACATGGGCGTTTGTGACAATAAGTCCATCGGAGGAAATGGCAAAACCAGTACCTTTGCTTGTGCCGGTAGATATCTCAACAACAGCCTTTTTATATAGTTGGATATCTTCTTGTGCAGATAATTTTGTAGATACTTTGATAAAGTCGATAGCTGGAATGGAGTAAATTTGAAAAATAAGTGCAAACGTATTAAAAAATAATACAAATGCCATACTCCAAACAATCCATTTGACAATCGGCCTTTGCTTCTTTGGCTTTGTGCCTTGCAGGCGCTGTTCTTGTTCTTCAGCTAAGGCCTTTTGCTGTTCGGCAAGTACAAGTTCGATAAACTCCTCTTCCGTTAATTCTTCCTCTGGAGAAGACTTATGTAAATCATTCATATTAGGTACCTCCTTATCCCAAAATGAAAGACGTCCAAGCCGGACGCCTGTGAAGCCTCTTATTCAATTGTTTGCAGTGTCGATGTAACGACAAATGGCTCTTCGTTAGCTGTTTTCATCGTATCTTCAATACGGATGAGTCCCACACCTTTTGCGAAATATTTTTTAGTTGTGATGGTATCTGCTGTACGTGTCAGCACAATAACATCTTGATAGATGTTTGTTCCAGTATTAACAGAAGCATTAGTCGACTGGATGGTCCAACCAGCAAAGCTGTTTCCAACTTCGAAAGGTAGCTGTAACATAGGCTCAATGATGGCAAACGAAGCCGCTTCTTGAGCTGTTGGAAGTGATGGATGACTATCAACGGCTTTTTTATAGACAAGCACAATCGCAGAATCCGTTAGTCGATAGACCTTTAATATCGTTACAGCGCCATTATCTTCTATTTGGGCGATATGTGTGTCATCCAAATAGGTTGTTTGAAGCGAAAAGCTAGCAAATTCGTTGCCTTGTCCTTCAAAATAAGCAGTAGAACCGTCTGGTGGAAAAAAAGAAGCAAGATTATGTGATTGTTGTTCAGCTGGTTTTTCACTATTAGTTGTCTCATCCATCACTGTTGGTTTTACATGTTGTTCTTGCTGTTCCGTAACTTTATCTGTCGTACAACCAACCAATAGTATTGCGACAGAGAGTACAAATAAGAGATGTCTCATAAGCAAGCCCCCTGTGCTCATTTTCTTTAAGTATACGCGAAGTCTCTTTGTTATACGAATATTATGAAAACCAGTTTTCCATAAAGGTAATGCGTTTATTTGTCGTGTCGACACGTACTCGTAAGCCAAGTGGCATAGAATGAAGTGGATGCGTATGACAACAGTCTACCTCAGCTAAAATAGGAATGAAGTTTCCATCAAGCTGTTCGAGTAACACATCATATGGCTGTCGGCCTGTCCCTAAATCATCATATTGTTCATGCTTACCTAAAATAATGGCTGAAGCTTTGTCAAAGATGCCATGCATTTTTAACATAGCAAAATTTTTCTCCACCACTGCGATTGTTTTTGATGTGTCTTCTAATAGTAAAATATCACCTTCTTCGATTTGAGGGAAGTAAGGTGTTCCGATAAAACCATACATAGTATTGACATTCCCGCCAATTAATCGTCCTTCAGCTACACCATGCTCGACAGTAATCCATGAATTCCGATGGTGCAATTTTTCTGTTGTTTTTTCTAGCCAATTTAAGCGGTCATCTGTCCAAATAGGCGGCATTGGCATGACATAGGGGAACGTGAGCGAATCTACAAAAAGTTCTTTAAAGTATTGCTCTGTATAATGAACTAATGGTGGAAATTCGCCGAAAGTGGAAGCAACAGACGGGCCATAAAATACAGGGATACCTGTCTTAGCATAAAGCGCAAGTAGGATTGCTGTAACATCTGATAATCCGATAAGTATTTTAGGATGTTGTTGAAATGCCTCGTAATCTACATAAGGCAGCATACTATTGGCGTTTGTCCCGCCCATTGTCGGTAGAATCATTTTGATATTGGGGTCTCGCAGCAAGGCATTCAGCTCTTCAGCACGTTCCTTTGGTGTACCAGAGCGATAAAAATCACTCTTTCCAGTCAATACACCTTCTTTAAGAGTGAAGCCAAGAGCATGTAAACGGGCCTTACCTCGTTCATAGCGTGCTTGTGCGATTACCGAAGCGGGCTTTGACGGTGAGTATATCCCAATTGTATCGCCCTTGTTTAATGGGGAAAACATAACATACCTCTTTCTAATTACATAAGTTTATGCCATTATACATGACTTTACAAATATAAGGGAGATTATGATAACTTTATGAAAGAGCTGTAAAAATTAACTGAAATACATTACTGTAGTAGAAAGTAAGATTTCGCGTAATAATATTATGTAAACTAACGAAAAGGAGGAAACTTGCTAGAAAGTGGGGATTTTAATATGATAGAGTTAAGCCAAAAATAGGGGGGCGTTTATATGTATCGTCAAGTAGATGATTTTCTAACTGAATGGTCTAATGCATCAGTAGGGACTATTCAAGTACTAAAAGCAGTAACAGATGAAAAATTAGAGCAAAGTATTGTGGAAGGTCATAGTACACTCGGTTGGTTAGGGTGGCATTTAGCGGGTGCAATCGGTTATTTTAGCTACTTAGCTGGTCTACAAGTGCCGATGCTTCGTCAAGAAGATCCAGTACCTACAACGGCGGCTGAAATTGTTGCTGTCTATGAAAAAGCTGCAAATAGTGTGAAAGAAGAAGTAGCAAAGCTATCAAATGAAGATTTGCTAGAGGAAGTTAAAGGTTTTGATGGTCCAATTGCGCGAGGAGCATTATTGCGTACACTATTAAATCATCAGACACATCATCGTGGTCAAATGACGGTACTACTACGTCAGGCAGGTTTACAAGTACCAGGTGTAATGGGTCCGACCAAAGAAATGCAAAAGTAATCAAAATGGCAGATACGTAGAGTATCTGCTATTTTTGTACAACAGGGTACCGTTAAAATACGTGTTGTATGTAAAAAAATTATTCGCCTCGCATGCAGGAAAATTCATAAATAAAAACTCCCCCGGAAAGTTGGGGGAGAAGATAATTTGCAGTATTTATCAATGTAGACAATTCACTGGATGTGTTGAGCGACAGTTTAGCTTAAACCTTGGCTATCTTTCCATTCAAGAAACTCATCATACGTTAATAGTTTATCTAAAATTGAGCCGTCCTCACGAATTTCGATGACACGGTTGGCAATTGTTTGGATGAACTGATGGTCATGAGATGTAAAGATCATCGCGCCTTTGAAGCGGATTAAGCCTTCGTTAAGTGCTTGGATAGACTCAAGGTCAAGATGGTTCGTTGGCTCGTCAAGTAAAATAACGTTTGCAGTGGCAAGCATCATTTTTGACAGCATACAACGAACTTTTTCGCCCCCTGATAAAACAGAAGGGGACTTTTTCACTTCTTCACCAGAGAATAACATACGACCTAAGAAGCCGCGTAGGAAGCTTTCAGTTTCATCATCAGGTGAATATTGACGTAACCATTCCACTAATGATTTCTCTGAACCTTCGAAGTATTTATCGTGATCGTTTTCAAAGTAGCTTTGAGATGTTGTCACGCCCCATTTAACTGTACCAGCATCTGCTTTTCTTTCATCCATTAGAATATCAAGAAGAGCCGTTTTCGCCATTGGGTTACCCAGTAAAATGATTTTATCCTCTTTGTTCATTGAGAAGCGAATATCTTTAAAAAGTGCTTCGCCTTCATTACTTGCTGAAAGGCCATCAACCGTTAACACATCATTACCGATTTCACGACCAGTTTGGAAGTTGATGAATGGATATTTACGGCTAGATGGTTTAATGTCATCAAGTTCAATTTTATCCAACATTTTCTTACGAGAAGTAGCTTGGCTTGATTTAGAAGCGTTCGCAGAGAAACGAGCAACGAATGCTTGAAGCTCTTTAATTTTTTCTTCTTTCTTCTTGTTTTGGTCTGCCATCATTTTCTGTGCTAATTGGCTAGACTCATACCAGAAGTCATAGTTCCCAACGTATAATTGGATTTTAGAGAAATCAAGGTCCGCAATATGTGTACATACTTTGTTTAAGAAGTGACGGTCATGGGATACGACTATAACCGTATTTTCAAAGTTAATTAAAAATTCTTCTAACCATTGGATAGCTTTTAAGTCAAGGTGGTTGGTAGGCTCATCTAGTAATAGAACGTCTGGTTTACCAAATAGAGCTTGTGCTAATAAGACTTTAACCTTGTCAGAACCTTCGAGGTCAGCCATTAGCATGTAATGAAGCTCGTCGCCAATCCCTAAGCCGTTTAATAATGTTGCTGCTTCTGAGTCAGCTTCCCAACCATTTAGGTCAGCGAATTCACCCTCTAATTCCGCAGCACGCATGCCATCTTCATCAGAGAAGTCTTCTTTTGCATAGATTGCGTCTTTTTCTGCTTTTACTTCCCAAAGACGTTTATTCCCCATTACAACTGTATCTAATACATTGAATTCATCGTATTCGAAATGGTTTTGTTTAAGGACTGATAAGCGTTCGTCCTTCCCCATTGATACATTTCCTTCTTGGGCTTCAATTTCACCAGAAAGAATTTTTAGGAATGTTGATTTACCAGCTCCGTTTGCTCCGATTAAACCGTAGCAATTCCCAGGTGTGAATTTTATATTTACGTCTTCAAATAGTTTACGATCGCCATAGCGAAGACCTACATTACTTACTTGAATCATGCAAGTTCCTCCTTTTTTCACAATGGCTCTAGTATATCATGAAATATGTTCCATAGTCTATAAACATTATTAAATCAACGTTTATCGTTAATAGAGCTATTGCTTGGCCTCAGTTCCTGCTCCAGCTACCTATAAACTGTTACTGAATAAAGAAACAGCTTCCACTTCCATTTCTTTCAAAACATGCCCATACACTTTAAAAATCATATCAGGCGTATTCCCAAGTCTTTCCGAAATTACTTTCACATTCATATAAGAAATTAATGGAAAAATTCCTGCCAAACTCTATCGAGTTTGAAAATGAGATTTAGAACTTACAAAATTTTTATCCTTGGAGAGAAAAAGATGTGCAGCAACCAGTAACGAATAAATCAGAAAACAAAGGTGGTCATTAAAATGGGAAGCTTATGTATATTAGCAGAAAAACCCTCACAAGCCAAAGCGTATGCAGAAGCATTTGAAGTAGCAAAAAGGGAAATTAAAGCCATGCAGCACTTTTCCAGACTGTGAAATTATCACATGGGGTATTGGTCATTTGGTTGGTTTAAAAATGCCAGCATATTATAAGGAAGAATGGAAAAGATGGGATTTTAAAAATTTACCGATTATTCCTAATCGATTTGAATATAAAGTATCTGAGGACAAAAAAATCCAATTTAATGCTGTGAAGAAATTGATTAATAATGGGAAATTGGAATAAATGGATGTGATAAGGATGTATCTCTACAAAACGGCAAGCACATAAATCCTAAATGCTATAAAAGCTATTTATTTAAGTTCTATCTTGCGTTTTAATAATGCACATAATTATTTTTATAACTTGCACATAAGTAAAAGCTTACCAAAATAGTCTATTTACTAATTGATAAGCTCTTTAATTTACTGAAATCTAAATAAAAAATTCTTCTCCATAAAATTTTCTTACACCCAAATTAACTTCACTAAAGCAAATCTTTAATATATTAATCTTCAAGAAAGAGGGGGATTATATGACAAATTCTATAACGGATGTACCAGCAAGTATAGCCGGTTATTTATTATTAGCAGTTCGGGAAATTTCAAACCTGCTTTCTAATGGGGATATTAATGATTTAGTAGGGATTGAACAAGGCGCGGATGTTCGAGTTTTTAAACAAGGGAAATAAAAAAAGTGTAGAAGCTAAATTTTATAAAAATTCTGATTTCAATAGAACGCATTCCTCTATTTGTCACACTCTTTATAATTTTTACATAAGTTTTTAGTGGCTTCTGAAACTGGGGAATCAATTGATGACTATGAGTTCCATACGAATGTACCAATTACAGAAGCAGATAAACAGTTCTTTGATAGATGGAATACATTCGACTCATGTACGGATGAAGAAAAAAAGAATATATTACATACATAAAGGAGTCGATTATCCGAGATCGTCTCAACACTAATCGTGCTAAAGAAGTAATTCCACAAATGGAAGCATATATACAGAAAAGGAAGATGGAAACTATTTTTTCAAAGTTTATCGATGGCACAAGTGCTTTAATCCCTCTTTTACAGAGCATCTTCTTGCTTGTAGGGGTTACCCTGGTCAAGTAGACAGCTTTAAAAGAGACTATGCAGCCAACTGGTGTCGATATTCTTAGATATCGTTCTGAATATGTTGGCATTCCCCCATTTACAGATTTGGATACTGCTTTTTTAAGTATTCAGCCTGTGCTTTATAGTAAACCCGCTCTTCTTCTACGCTCTTAAAATGAATATGTTACACCAGTGGCTTCAGAACCTGTAGTTTGTAGACAATTATACGCTTCAATTGATCCCATTTCTTTAAATTTTTCCCCTATTGTTCGACTTGTGTTTATTTTAAATAGCCAGATTGTTTGGCAATGGAATACTTTAGACTCATTTGTATACGAATTATTTTTCTAGTTAAGAATAGTTTTTTTAAGTAAAAGTTAACTACAGATTATTGTAGATTATTTAACATTATTTACTTAAAGAGATAATATCACACATTTTTCAGATTTATTTAAGTCTATTGATATGGTGTATAGTTTGAGATTTATTTAAATTATGGATATATTAGGTATTGTGACTTGTAAATTACATATATGTATTTAGATATTAAAAATAAAATAGTTTGAAAATTAAATCAAAGTTGTGTTACAATATTTTCTAGTTATTACATTATATTCAAAAAAGGGTGAGGTGCATGTGAAAGGTTGTGCTATCTTTTTAGAGGATTCAGATGAAATAGTAAGACAAGCTAAGTTGATAGAAGATTCCTCCGAATCAATTGTTGTAAGTATTCCTCTAACGGGAAGGGAAAGAGAGTCCGTAAGATTAAAGAGTAATGATTTTGTTAAACCTATATTCACACTACCGTGGAATAATCATGAAAATATGTTAAATGAAGTTAAGCGGACTATTAAATATTTCAATCCAAGATTAATAATTTTTAAATTGGGTATTTGGGGACAAGGAGAGTGTTATTTTGATCCTAAAGGAATAGAATTAGCAGAAATAAATAATAATCAAGTGAAATGCATAGAAGAATTTGCTAATTTGAATGAGATAGAAATTGCATTTCATCCTATTAGGACTCCTTGGCTTCCAATCGCTAATTACATTAAACTTCTTAAAAATCTAAGGGGTTTAACATCAAGCAAGATTTCAATTGACCTTGCTGAGGTTATGTGTGATCTGAAAAATTTGAATCTAGAACAAGATAGTTTATCTTTAAAATCTATTAGTGAAGTTGTAGATATTACATGGTTAGAATCTTATCGTTTTGATGAGGCAGGTATTTACATGACTTGTGCATGTACCGAGATTAAGGAAGATGTTTGGTTAACATATAAAAAGTATTTTCGAAACACTCTTCCTATTTTGAAAACAGATCGTCTATCATCAGATAACCAAATTATCAATGATTTAAGAAAGCTTAATAAAATTAGAGGTGATTTAAATGGAGAAATTGAAAAAGCAAGACATATTAGTACGTTTAAGTATTGATCCTAAATGGAATATTGATGATCCTAATAGTCCTTTTACAGATATGATAAAACATAATAACTATGAAGAAATATTAAATATTAATGTAGATTCATTAAATGCTGAAAAAAGAGGGCGTTGGAAGCAAATATTAAAAATGGTTGCTCCTATATTTAAAAAAACTATTGAAAAATTGAATGAAATGGACCCTACAGAAGAGTTTATTTATAATAAATTTTTCCAAGAGTACTTATCTTCAGACTATTTATGGGATGTTAATTGTAGTTTAGAACATCCAGCTGGATTCGGAAAGGGTTCAGAAAAGGGGACTTCTTTTTATAATTATATTGTTAATAATATTGATATTCCTATTTATATCAAAGAGTTAAGTGAATTGGAGTATTCTATTTTTAAAGCGTCTTATATTCCTTCAAATAAAAAAGTCTATGATATTAATAAACCAGTATATCTTGCTCGAAATGTATCGCTAATAAAAAGTGAACATGGTGTGCTGAATATACTTGAAAATAATAACAAGATTAAACGCAATATTGAATATTATGTTGTGGGGTCGAAGGGCAAGGTTTACAGAATTAATGAATCTACATACAGAGTGTTAACTGTGTTGGAGAATGAAAGAAATATTACTATAGATAGTAGTGAGTTACAATTTTTTGAACAAGCTAATAATATAGGGATATTAACTAATGATTTAAATGTAATTGACAAAGATTTATTAAATAAATTTTTTGGTATTAAATAATTTACTTTGTTATAGCCTCACTGGACAATAAAAAAGTTGAAGAAAAACTAAAAGAACCAGAAAAAGAGATTACACCAAATTTCTTTTCAGAAAGATTCAATTTTAGGTCTTCATTCAAGAGACCGTGTAGATAATTAAAGTGTTTAATAAAGCATTACTAATGAAGGAGAGAAATAATATGGATAATAAAAAAGTTGAAGAAAAACTAAAAGAACTAGAAGAAGAGATTACACCAAGTTTTTTTTCAGAAAGTGATGTAGAAAGTGAAATTCCAGATTCAATTTTAGGTCCTCTTTTAAGAGACCGTGTAGATAATTAAAGTGTTTAATAAAGCATTACTAATGAAGGAGGGAAATAATATGGATAATAAAAAAGTTGAAGAAAAACTAAAAGAACTAGAAGAAGAGATTACACCAAATTTCTTTTCAGAAAGTGATGTAGAAAGTGAAATTCCAGATTCAATTTTAGGTCCTCTTTTAAGAGACCGTGTAGATAATTAAAGTGTTTATAAAGCATTACTAATGAAGGAGGGAAATAATTATGGATAATAAAAAAGTTGAAGAAAAACTAAAAGAACTAGAAGAAGAGATTACACCAAATTTCTTTTCAGAAAGTGATGTAGAGAGCGAAATTCCAGATTCGATTTTAGGTCCTCTTTTAAGAGACCGTGTAGACAATTAATAGATAGTTCCAATCAACTGTTGTCCAGTGGGTTATATATATATTCATGGAGGATACCTCTATATGTATCATATCAGTTCTAGGTTACATGCAATAAAACATGAAAATGATTTGGTTTTATTGAAAAATAATCAGAATAATTTGAAGTGTTGGTTTCGAAAAAATACTTGGTATCAATTGCGAGAATACTTAGGTAAAGAATTTCCTGATTTCCTTTTAGATAAACTGGATTCTAATGAGATAAAAAAACTTATGAAAATTAATGGGGTTTTTAGGGAGTTAGATAAGCCTTTACAAATTTTGAATCCCATTACAATGTTTGGGGATACAGTAAATATCTCTAATAATTCAGTAGATGGATCAATAATACTAGTTGGTTATGATAGCGGAAATAACATATCACTTGGTTCAAGAAAAGGACCAGATGTTATACGAAGAATAAGTGATGCGTATGAAACTAGCTTAAACTCGAATCTAACCGGTATAGAGGGTTGGTTAGTTAATGATCTTTGGAATAGTAAATATAAACTTCTGAATGGAACTAATTTAAATAGCTTTTATATAGATGACAAATTTACAGATAACAATTTCTTGGAGTTATTAGCAAGTAATATTGCTCAAAATAAAAAAGTTAGTGATAAATTTTGGATGATTGGGGGGGATCATTCAATTACATATGGGGGAATAAAATCTCTAATAAATAAAGGTAATAATAATATTACATTAGTTTATTTTGATGCACATGTTGATGCAGGGAATAATAAAGTGTTTATTGATAACTCTAACTTTATTGCAAGAATTTCAGAATTTGATGAGGTGAAAAATATATTTCAGGTTGGAAGAAGGGGCGTACTCTCTTTAAGTAACACCAGTTTTAGTACTAAAAAAATTCAGTATATAAATTCTGTAAAAGAAATAGCATCTTCAGTATTTAAAAATACAATAGTATATTGCTCAATAGATTTAGATTACCTCGATTTTAGCATAGCTCCAGGGGTATCAACTCCTGTACCGAAAGGAAATACGCTAGAAAAACTTGAGGAAGAATTATACGAATTAAACAAAATAACTAATATTAATTGTGGTGATGTTACTGAATATAACCCTGATAAAGATGTAGGTTTTATTACTGGACAAATAGTATTAAGGTTATTATTAATTAGCCTTGGTTTAAGTTTGGGAAAATACGAAGAAAGCAGAGAAGAAAAATGTGTGGAATTTTTGGAATAATCGGAAATAATGTGAAAGAAAGTATTAATTCTGATTCGTTTATTAAACTTATTGAAGAATCCTTAAAACATAGGGGACCTGATTATCAGAATTATATAATTCAAAATCACCTTATTTTTTATTCAACGAGGCTAGCTGTAAAAGACCCTAGGGCTATTGCAAATCAACCTTATTTTTCTAATTCTAATAATTGGATTTTGTTATTTAATGGAGAAGTAACAAATCATGAATGTTTAAGACAAAAGTTAAAATTTAAAGATTGGAATACACAGTCGGACACTGAAACTATTTCAGTAGGTTTAGAAGAAGAAGGAATAGACTTTTTAAAAAAATTAAATGGAATGTTTGCAATTGCTGCTTTTAATGTACTTGAAAATAAAATATATCTGTACAGAGATTATCCGGGAGTAAAACCACTTTATTTTTCTTTATCAATGCATGGATATTTAGTTTTTTCATCAGAATTCCCATCTTTATTAAATGTACTAAAGGAATTAAGTGTTGACATTTATGTGAAATCAGAAGTTTTAATGGAATACTTATTATATCGAAATACAATTTTAGAACCAGAAACATTAATAGGAAATATAAAGAAAATTAGCCCTGGGGAATTATTAGAGTACGATTTGAAAAGTAATAGAATACAAACTATATACCAGCAACGCGAGGAATATAATAACGATCCTAACTCTGGTATAACTTTAGAAGAGGTTTTTGCTAAATCTATAACTAATAATATTGAAAAAGGTACTAAAATGGGGATGCTTTTATCCGGTGGTGTAGATTCAAGTGCAGTTATGGCTAAATGCATTAATGAAGGTGCGACAATAGAGGCTTTTACTTTACAGTATGAAAGCTTCGAAGAATATTCATTTTCGGAGTTACCCTTCAGCAAATATGTATGTAATCATTTTTCAATACCTTTGCATGAAATTACATTAACTGAAAAGGAATTTTTAGAAATTTTACCGACTGCTATTTCTAAGCAAGATGGAATGTCTATGGATCCTACCATAGTAGCGTATCATCGTTTAGGTAAAGAGATGCACTCTAAAGGAATAATAACTTCATTATCTGGTACTGGAAGTGACGAAGTATTCGGTAGTTATGAGTGGTTGCATGCATCCAGTGTAGAAG
The DNA here is from genome assembly GCF_003049575.1 of Lysinibacillus parviboronicapiens. GTDB lineage: Bacteria > Bacillota > Bacilli > Bacillales_A > Planococcaceae > Lysinibacillus > Lysinibacillus parviboronicapiens. Next base: position 95,409 of record NZ_PYWI01000018.1, read on the forward strand.
AATTTGATGAATGGATGAGAATGCCATTTGTTAGTGAATTTTTGAATTTTAAATGGGGTAGTATAGATGAGATTTCTTATAAGGCTAAGAAAAAAAGAAAAAGGATAATAGAGGAATTCACTGGGAAGAAAGAGCTTAGTCATGGCTTAAGACATTTTGGTATGCTTCACTTAGAGGCGGATGCTCTACCAAGAGTAGATCTTGGTACTATGTACTCGGGTGTTGAATGTCGAGTACCTTTGTTAGACCAATCTTTAATTAAAAAAGCTTTTAGTGAATTACCTGATGAGAACAAAGAGCTAATTAGGAACCTAAGCAAAGAGTATTTACCATCTGTAATTAATAATCGAAAAAAATGTGGGTTCCCTCATCCAGTATTTCTTTGGATGAAGTATGGTGAATTATCAAAGGTTGCATTTAACCAGATAATTAATGGTCCTCTTAAAGAATATATAAATACGAAGGAAATAATTGATTGTTTTGAAAGTAAACAAAGTTTAATGGACAAGACAAAGGAAAGTATTGTTTTATATGCTAAATTTAAAACACTTTGGTATATATTCTCAGTATCTCTTTGGTGTGAAAAAAATTCAATTAAAATTGTATAAAAGGAAGGTCTATTATGAATAAAAAAATTATTGAAAAAGTTAATGCAATTCCATTTTTAGGTGTAGGAGTAGCCTGGGTAGAAGAAGATGATTTTATTCATTTTGCTAAAGAGCTAGATCCAACATTAAATTATTTAGAAGTACATCCTCCTTCTAATTTTGATAATGTACCACTCAATATTCCTAAAGTAGCTCATAGTAGTTTACTACCACTTGCTGATGAAAAGCATTTAAATGAGAAGTTAGTGAATCACATTTTTCAACAAGCAAAGGATTTAAATTGTCATTGGCTAGGTGACCATGTAAGCATATTAGGTACTAGTAGTGGTATTGATTTTAATTATATATTCCCTCCAGTTATAGATAGCAGTTTATCAGATAGATTAGGAGAAAGGGTATTGAATTTTATTGAAAGATTTGAAATACCTGTTGTAATGGAAATGGGACCTCGTTATTGGTCGTTAAATAATGAAGATGGTTTAAGTGATTATAAACTCCTAAAGGATGTATCTTTAAACACAGATGTACCAATAATCTTCGATATCCCACATTGTTTAACAACAGCTAAAAATACAGGAGTATCTTTTAAAGAAATTGTTGAACTATTAAAGGATGTAAAAGTATTAGAACTTCATATAGGAGCAGAAGGTTTCACAGACACTGACAGATCAAAGATTGATGAGTGGAATGCTCTTGAGTTATGTCTAAATACATTCCCTACAATTAAAGGAATAACAATGGAATATAGTAATAATGATTTTAAGTCGTATAAAGAAAATGTCTTAAAGTTAAGTGAGTTAGTTGCCAAATATAAAAGTTCCGGAGTGATAGCCTGAGCCAAGTAAATTTAATAAGTGCTCACAACTTGATGGTTCCTTAATTCAAAAAAATGAATTAAGGAAGCATTAAAGAGGGACTAGTAAAGGGAGTACAAACCTTAAAAAAACCTGAAAATCTAGAATTGGCTCTGCGTCAAGATTTCGGACTCACTTAAGTTAATTTTTTGTCTTGCGTAACGTCCATTTTTGGAGTGTTCCACATCCCAAGTAGCCCGTCAAAGTGAAAAGAGCCTTTGACCACCTACTCGGGATGTAGAGCGGAAAATGCATGGATGTTGCGCCCCAAAAATGTGTGGGGGTAGATTTCTTTGCCCTCTTGTTTCGTTTTTTGCGCGAATATGGTCATACCCTTTTTTAGTATATCTACATCTTGTTTTAAGCGAAGATTTTCCTTCTGGGTAGCAGCTTTTTCAGCTGCAGTTAACTCCCCAGTTCCCTCAATTGGAGAATGGAGTTTAATCCATTTGTAAATCGTGATTTTTGATACACCGTATTCGCTAGCTGGTCGATTGACCGGTGTACCCGAGCGATAAAGGTTGACTACAGTTTGCTTGAATTCTTTTTCGTACTTTTTTAACTCATGGTCGTACACGTCCTCCCTTATACTCAATTCTACTGATTTAACCGAGGTATGTCTCCAGAGAATTTTTAAGCATTTAATTTTAGTAGATCTGTCTATGTACAGTAGTTTTTCTAGTCATATAAGAATAAATGCAATTTTAGCAACAAAACTCTTAATAATCCAAATTTTTATGTTAATAATGTTCCTTGGAGAAACGACTCTCGTCTTCTTATTGGTGTGTACCATGGATGTTATGTTTATTCTAGAATGTATATTTTATTAGAAAGTATTAATAAATATAATAAATCTGAAGATGTAAGATTAAGGTTAAATCAAATAACAAGTGGTTTAAGAAATGGATTTGATTTATTAAAAGAGTTTGGAGATTTTAATGATAGTTCGTTAATATGAGTAGATTAAATTTATAGTATAGGAGAGATTTAGTGACAAAAGATAAAAATAAAGTAAGACTGTTAATTGCATCAGATTCTTTTTCAAAGCTAGGCGATATGGCTGAAGGTATTGCCTTAGCAACTTTTGTCTTTACCATTACCCAATCAGGTTTTCTTTTTGGCCTTTTTTTATTTTTACGGTTTGTCCCTGAATTGATAATAGGTCCCTTTTCTGGTTATTTTGCAGATAAAGTATCAAGAAGAACTATTACAGTTAGCGTTAATCTAACTTTAGCTTTTATGAGTATATTGCTTTTAATCTCTCATGAGAATTATACAATTATCCTTATAATAGCAACGATTGCTAGTTTTATTAAGATGTTGTTTAGACCTGCATTTTTGTCAAGTATTCCACTAATTGTTGAAGAGAAAGAATTACCTAATATAAATAGGTGGTTTGGATTTTTTGGTGGATTTGCTAGAGTGATAGGTGCAACTATAGCCGCATATGGTATTTTTCTTAATAATATATCTTTAATTTTTTCATTAAATGCAGTATCATTTCTTGTATTTGCGTTAGTTTGTTGGTTTGGAATTCCCAATAAAAAACGATTAATAGACCAAGATAATGAAGAAGAAAGTAGTACACTAATCGAAGCATTAAAATTTATGTGGCAAAGCAAAAAGATATTTGGGTTAGTGATGGGATCGACATTATTATGGGGATGCTTAGCATTATCGGACACATTGTTAATTCCAACTTTAGGAACAGCTAAAGATGGCGGTGAAGATTTTTATGGAATTTATAGAATTTTATCCGCAGTAGGAATGATGATTGGTTCATATTTTTCATACAAATGGTATAAGTTATTTTTTGATAAAGGGAAACATTTAGTTGGTTTTTTTATTCCAATAATAATTATGTGTATATCAACACTATTAATTCCATTATCACCTTTCTTTTGGGGTTACATTCTGTATTTACTGATTTGGATATCAAAAGATTTGCCTGCTAATTTATTGGATGTTGAATTACAATCAGTTCCTAATCACATAAGGGGGAAAATTATTTCGTTAGCTGATGCAATAGATGGTATTCTATTCTCTTTGATAACCTTGGTGTTACCAATACTAACAGAATTTTATGATCCCGGATTAATTTTAATATTGGCACCTATTCCTTTTCTACTTTTAACTATTTTGTTACTCATAAATTCTGTTTTTCAACAATATAACAAAAATTCCAAATCTAATTCATATATATAATGAAAGGGTGTGAACCTTTGGATATAAAAGAAATTGTAAATCAATACTTACCTTTAATAAATGTTGAAATAAATAACTCTGACAAATTAGAGAAAACCATACTAGAGTATTCTAAATTAAGAGAAAGTATTAATAGGCAGTTTAATTATATATATCTAGAGGAACAGAGAAATAAAGGTTCAACAAAAGAGACCTTAATTGATAATAAAGTGATAAATATAATTAAAGTATTGAATTTAAAAATAGACAAAAAAATTTTAGAATCTCAATACTTAATAAACTTACCTCATTACTACAATAAATTTATTTTAGAATTAAATAGCTGTCTCTTATACACATCTGACGCTGCCGAC
>NZ_PYWI01000019.1 GCF_003049575.1 Lysinibacillus parviboronicapiens
CATTGAAGAAGGAAATTTCAGCACTCGCTGTTTTGATGACACAGCTCGGACCAGGGGTATTTTTTGTTGGCATGATAGGTGAAGATTCATCAGTGATAGGATTTAGTGTCACGGGGACAATTGTTAGCTTGGTAATCGGCATAAGAAAGCATCTCCTTCATTTGATACGTCTATCGTACCGGAGGTGCTTGAATGATTATATGCGTTATTTGATTACGGGCTTACCTTAAAATCACACTTTTTGAAACTCTATTGTTTCCAATGTATGGAGACGGCGGGTCTTGAAACGGAAAATATAAAAAGTGCTGAAATACCAGTGTTTACAATGGTTTTTCAGCACCTGTTTTAAAGCCTGACCCACAGTTTGACCCGAAATAAGAAAAAAACTAATTTTTTTGCTTACGGAGGCATTCTTTTTCCTTAACCTATCTTTAAAATTTGTTCACTTACAATATTATCTCGAAAGAAAAATTGGTCGAGTATAGTAATTTAACAGATAATAACATTAAGGAACTACAAACTAAGAAAACTCAGCTGTATGAAAAGCAAACGAACGTGAAAATGAAAATTACTTAATGTACAGTTAAAATGAGTTGTGAGACACACTCCACATGTATGGAGTGTATGTGGCAACACAATCACAAGGTATGCTCCATTCTATTTTCGAAATTCCCATTAAATTTGAAGTTATTTTATATTTGACTTTTCTTCAGAATAATCAAGGTCCTCCACCTTGTCAATTATTTTAGTAATGATTTTAGTGGGGAAATTTAGTGGTTCTTCCATGGAAAATTTTTTCAATTCTTCTGCATATACTATTAAGTTTCTGTTCACGTCCTCTATTGATTTCATTAATTCATCATAGTTTTTATATTTCTTTTGAATTTCTTGAGGGGATAAATCTTTATAATCTGGATTTTGTAATGCCGATTCATACCACTTTCTATATTTCCCATGCCATTCAGTTAAATGCGGTCGTAAACCTTGATTTAATACATTAAGGGATAAACTCACAATCTGTTGAGCATTATCATTCCCTTCGAGATCTTCAGATGATAATTCAAGTAAGTATCCTCTAGTAGATTTAAATAATTCATACCACGAATCATATATTTCAGTAATAATGTCGTTATCCGCATCAATTGGAATGGCTGCTTTTCTAGTACTTAATTCCACATACAATTTCCATGAAATATCTAATTCTTTTTGGGAGAGCTCTGCTTTACTAAATTCATATGTTCCCAATCCAAATGGAGCATTTATAGTAATATTCCCAGGTGAATAAGATTTATAAAAATGAATTAATAAACAAATAAAAAATAGCAACAAAAATACAAAACTAAGTATTAAATAAATAGTTTTATTCCTCCTTTTTTTCTTCTTTATTCCCCACGACATTATCAATTCCTCATTTTCAAGTTTAATTTTATATTACTTTTCATTTGAATTTAGAAATAAGCAGCTTTGCATATAACTATATTCTTAATTCTAACAAATTAGGATCCGCAAAGTTTTTTTCTGTAGCTCGCAGCAAATCATTTCATAGAAAGAGAATCACCTTTTAAAATTTTCATTATAAAATTTCTTAATCCTAGGTACTATATCTTTAGCAATCAAATTTAATTCTTCATTTGTATTTTTTATATATTTCAAATCAGAAATACTGTTCAATTCTTCGATTTCTACATCATCTGAAATTACTGGAATAATAAGAATATCTTTTTTATAATTATACCGATTTAAAAAATCTTTTAATTCTTTCTTACACCAATCCGATTCTATAAAGTCTTTTGTTATCCAAAAGACCACAGCCCCTGAACTTTTTATCCCTTTTTCGACTTCTTCAACTATAGATTCTCCATAGTCTATATTATATTTATCGAACCAAATTGGGAGTCCCTCCCCATTAAGATATGGGATTAATTCCTCAATTTCTTCTTTATTTTTAGATTGGTGACTTAAAAAAACAGGCATATCTCTACCTAGGGGACCCGAAAACTTATATCCTTGTTCCCTTAACTCTTTCTTCTCAACAAAGACAAAAAGGTGTGAAAATCTTATCTCTAAATCTCCACCATTCACGAAAGTAGAAGAATTAAATCTTCTATTTCCAAATTCACTAAATAGTTCATTGTGTGTTATATCCGGTCTATAAATTAAATCAGCATTTTGTAACATTGCAATCATTTCTGCAATATGCTGTTCTTCAGGACTGTCATAGCTTAAAACCAAATAAAATTCTAATGTATACGGATTATTATTAATAAAAGCCTGTACCATCTGAAGAGAATTGGCATTTTGTTTTTCCAAAATTTCTTTTAAAATCGGTATTAAATGGGATCTATTTCCGTAATCCCCTTCCCAAATAAAATCTCTATTCAATGTAATTAATTCCTCCTAAAATATAAGATTTTAGTGTACTAAATTCTATTTTCATTTATCGTTTTAATAAATATTTATTAGTTTTAATTTTGATGATTAATAGCCATCAATCCTTTTAATACTAAACTTATCATTTCTGTGGTATTAGTAGATTTAAATAGCTTTTTATTTTCCTCAATACTTAAACCATTGTTTAATCCTTCAATTCCTACATCATTAAAGAAGGAAATCAATTTTTCGTAATTTATTAATTCTAATTTATTTTGCTCTGCTAGTTCATTATATTGTGTATATAATTCTTTATATTTAACATTCATAAATTGATAATCCTCAGTGAGTTCTTCCGGTTTTCCCCCACTTATGGCATCTATAATAACTTTAGATGCCCCCCCCATAGAACCAACTAAATAAACAGGCTTTTTATGTAAAAATGCGAGATACGCTTCCTCAACTACTCCTGGCATTGTCCCTTTATAACCAATTAACTTTCCTCCTAATATAATCCTAGCATTAATATCATTATTCATTCTCTGACGCATTAAAGTAAGACTTCTGGACCAAACATATAAATCTTCTATAGTTTCTCCCTTATAAATTTTATCATGATTGCCTACTAAACCTTCTGGGGGTTCTACATTAATAAATCTAGCAACATCACTTAACTTAGCTAATAAATTAGTAGAAATTTGTGTATAAATCGGGTAAGAAACATAGTTTGTTATTTGATCAGAAGGCCTTTTATGTTCTTGTTGATAATTGGTCGCTAAATCGAATAAAATATTGGCAAAATTGAATTCAGTGTCATATTTAACATCTCCACCATAAGAAATTGAGGCACCACTAGCCAACAGATATCTGGTGAATTCTACAAGTGCATCTTGTAAATGAATATGTTCAAAACCTAACTCTTTAATGTTTCGACTTTCTGAAATAGAAATTCCCACATTAAGACCATCTAAAAATGACAATTCATGAATTTCATACTCACCTTTTTCCTTTAATAAAGGTATATAGGTTGGTGTATAAAATTGCATATCATCTGCAACCCCTGTAATTATATCTATTTCTTCTTCGCTAAGTGGAGGATCAGGATAAATTGTTAATTTATTTACACTACTATTCAATTTTATTAATGATAACAGTTCAGGAGGCTGGGAGATAATTTCAACTTGGTTAATATAGAATTTTTTTGTTAGATAAATTACAAACATTTGATGATATTTATATCTTAATGTTTCTTTCAATGTAATCAGAATTATTTTTTCATACATTATCTTATCTTCTAAATCTTTATTGAATCTTATTGTTTTTAGATTTCCTAAGTACGGAAAAATACGTTCTTCTCCTTCTTCATATAAATTAACAACAATTATTGGTCGATTATTTTTTTTTGCTAATAATATCTCTCTCCTACACCATTCTCTAGTAGAATATTTATCCGTGTGAATTACTAGTAAGACAGACGTTTGGATATTTAATTCTATTTCTTCTGGAAAATCATACCCAATAGCAATATCATTTGCATCAAAAAAAGTTTTAACGGGAGATTGACTCTGCATATAGTCACTTAGTTTTTTCGCAACAACCACACCATCTTCTTTTGCATGACTGATAAAAAGCTTTAATGGTGGGGGACTTTTTTGTTCATCAGTAGTTTCATGATTTATTCTATCAATATTGTAAAGTAATCTACATAATTCATGAGTAGTTCTACTTAATAGAAAATCCTCTTTTTTAGAATCAACATCATATAATCTAATAAAGTTTTTTGTAGGAAGCCTATTAGAAAGTTTAAAAGCATTATCAGAAATAGCTATAGGCAATATTATACTTTTGGCGTTAAATTTTTCTACTTGCATGAAAATTTCTTCTATGTATTTCTCCCATTGTTTATCAATAACCATATTATCATCCACTAATAATATAACTGCATTATATTCGGCATTAGTTAAATCAATATTTAATGGTGTTTGACCTGTTCTAAAGAAGACGGGTATTCCAATTCCGCGAGATAGTGGATTATTGATGTCATGATTATAATAAGAAAATATCGAATTAGCCAAATTTCTCCCGTTTTCAAAGGACGAATGCCAAGCAATAAAAATATTTAAAGGATTTATTATATCAGCCATTTATTACACCTCCTAATTTTTCCTATTTTTTCAAAAGCATAAGACCATTTCTTAAATTAGAATGGTCTTATACTTTACTAGCTATTTCGTTTTCTTCTTTCCCGAGAATTACGAACCAATTCCCCTTTAGAACGATTATTAAAAGCTTCTTCAATCTTAGAATCTAACTTAGTTGATAAATCTCTCCAGTTCATTGTTACTGCATACCCACTGTCAATATTATCTTGTAAACGTGCTGGTGTATCACCGGCTGTTGGTAAATAAATTCCTAACAGACCATTACGACTTCGACTGCCATAAGGTCTAAGGGAAGAATATATCTCCCAATCAACCCATTTTCTTTTAGAAGTTTCACTTCCAATTAAAACTATAGTTACTGTTGAATCTTTTAAATGATTAGTTCTAATTAGTGAAAGGATATAATCATTATCATCACTATCAACTTCTGCAGGAAGTGATCTATCAATAAGTGTATTATCCTTACCATATGCAGTTCTCAAGTAATCTGCTTTAGCCTGGTCATTCGCATGATGATAACTTACAAAAACTTTATGTGCCATGTATTTCCCTCCAAGTATTAAAATCAGAAAGTGAATCTAGGATGATACTATTATTATACCACCAATAAATTACAAATATATATATATATTTTATGTATTGTAAATTCCTTAAAGTTAGGATGATTTTAATAATAATATATTCCCTTAAACTGTTTCCCTAAGCAATAATGTTCATGTAAATAGTTAGAGTTCAAAGATGAAGTAAAAAATTTCACTTCGTTTTTTATTTTCACTTCCGATCGTTAAAACTCTGATGAAAAGTAATTTACAAAATCACGAAATAGTTAGTTTAGCCTATAATAATCTTAATATATTACAAGTAAGAGGTTAACGCTTAACCAACAACACATATATCTTTAGAGAATAAAACGAAACTTAGATGGGGAAGATGGTTTCAAACTACTTTTGTTTAGCACGCATCCAGTGTTGAAAAACTTTTGTTAAAAAGGCAACATTTCAAAAAACAATAATAGCTGTCTGGAAAGTGAACTTCTCCCATTCAAGTAGACAGTGGAAATAATTTAAATACGTTAAGCAGCCTAAGCATTGAATTCTAAAGGGCTTTGGCCGTTTAACCGTTTCTGGTAACGATCGTGATTATAAAAATGAATTTAGACATCTTATGTAAATAATACTTCTCACACTTATTTTTCATCTTTTGAATATTTACTTTTAGCCACAAAAATACACTCCATTAAATAAACAGATTTTATTTTTCATCTGTCTACCTAATGGGGAACATATCAGAAAGGCTATTTCATAATTACTAAATAATTGATTTTAACGAATAATTCCCTAAAGACTCATTAATAATAAAGTCTATTTCCTCATCACTTAAAGCATTATTTTCATTTGATCTTTGAGTATTTTTTATTCCTTGTCTAAATCTATTTATAGCATTCAAATCATCAATCGTATAATCTATAAGGTATTCTTTTAAACTCCTACCTTGAGACTCATGCTCCCAAATATCCTTTTTGTTAAGTTGTCCTCTACTATTAGCCTTATTAATATAGAGAGTAGTTCTTTCTATCTTATGAAAATCTTGCCTACTTCGGCTGACTATCTTTCCCCAATACTTTCCTGCATCATATAAGTACGAAGTCACTACATACCTTTTTGGTACAAGCACGACAGGAAAATCTCTCCCACCATGCCCTTTTATACTAGGCACGTATTCCGTAAATTCGTCCCATTGATGTGTATGGTGATTCCAATATTTTTTTGTTAACTCAAAATCTCTTTTTATATTATATTTCTCACTTTGTTGGACAGTATATTCAACTAATTTTTTCTTAATTAAACTTGCAATTAAATCGGACATTTTATCGCAACCAAATTTATCAATAAATACATGCAAGTCTTCTATACGACCAATTAAACCTTTTGAAATTAATTCTTTAATGTGAATATAGTTGAATATTTCAGCTAACTCTTCCTCACTATTGCCTGTACCTTGAGGAAACCCTTCAGTATATCCTAAAAACAATTCATTGGATTCACCAGAATATACCAAGTTACTCCTAGCTTCATCTATATTTTTTACTCCATATAAATCTAATACAGTATTGAAAAAGTCTAGAATAATACTGTCACATTCTGCTGAAAACGTATCTGTTTCAGCTTCAATACGAGTTGGGTCAATAAATAATTTATTATCCCAATCAACCCGAATATCTATAAAACTCAAATCTTTTTGTGATGAATTATTTAAACAAAAATACTTAGAAAATCTCATAATTCTACCCCCAATTTATTATAGGGCAGTAAACTGCCCTACGACTTAATCCCAAATACAATGGTCATTAACAACCGTTGCTGCACGTTCATGTGGTCCTATCCATATTCTACCGTATCGAGTATTTCTAAAATGGCCTCTCACCATGTGCGCACAACGAAAATGAGGTGTTATTTTACACATCACGATCACTCCCTTATAGATTTAATTAGGAGCATACTCTAAATATGTAGTTGAATTTATTTAAAAAGAAAACTAAAATTATAAATACAGTTATAAAAACAACCCTTAGAGTGATATACCTTAATTGATTGCCGTCAATCAAGATAAAATTGCTCCATTCATTGAAAGCTTAAATGTTTGCCGGCATTTAAGCTTTTAATGTTTTTCATCTTGATGTTTCTTCAAGACTTTAGCAGCTCCGCTTTTTTGTTTTTTTGAACTTTTTTTGCTGCTTAACGTTCTTCCGGCTTTTCCCACTTTCCCACCTGAATGTCTTTTCATCTCTGCACCCCCTCAAATTATCACTTTTTGTTATCTCCAATTAATAATGCTATTCCTACTACAGCAATTAATAAGATTCCAATAACAGCTTTTAATGCATAGAAAATTGTTGCAAAAGCTCCTGCAAATACTATGATTGATATTACAACATGTAATCCAATACTATATTCATAGTACGAATATTTAATAGACTCCCAAGTCACTTTTAACATTAATATTACTCCTGATAATTCTAGTGCTGCTCCCAGTAGTGTTAAAAACCAAAATATTGACAGTTCCTTAGCATTTTCACTAAAAATTATTTCAATTGCTCTTTGAACATTTTCAGCATGCACATTTGCAAAATACTGATTAGAAAAAAGTAAAATTAGCATTCCGGTAATTACCAAAACTATTGCCCCATATGATTTGTTGTTGATACTTATCTTACTCACCCCCTTTCATTTTCAAAAAAAAAATTGAAAACAGTATTTTAAAATTGGTTTCAATTTAAAAATTGAAACCTATAGAGATTTTTAAGGAAGTTTCCTTCCCTAAAAAATACTTTTATATACAAATTGTCTTCCACCCTCTATCAAAGGTTCCTCAACTCGTTTAACTAATCTTTGCTTGTAGAGTGAATTTAGATGTGTGCTAATTAAATTCGGTTGTTTGTTTAGTAAATCAGCTATATCTCTAGCAGTAGTCATTTTTAGTAAGTATACCTGGTCTAAAATTTTACTATGCGTGTCAGAAATATCACCGATAAAGTTCGCTTTTCCATTGGCGTCTTTTTCAACAATCGCTAATTTTGTGCCGTGTAAAGTTGTTTCAATATTATAAGCATGCTCATGATCCTGATTATTAAGATTGATAAAATAAAGATATTTATCTTTTTCATATTCACATAAATGCTTAATTACTTTACTAACCAATTCATCTACTCCAGAGCTATTTATAGCTTGAACATCCTTAAAATCATAGTAAAAAACTGTGTTGGTATCTGCATGTGAAATTATTTTAATAATTTCCTCTTTAATTGGTGCTACTTTTATTCTACTAATAAGGTACTTATTACTTATCAACTCCGGACAAAGTGATACCGCATTAATAATAATCACCCCTTTGATTTCAATTCTAGATTTGAAAACGTTAAATTAACCTTATTATACTTTTTAATTATTGTCAAGCTACTTCTATACAAAAATCGTAGTAAGTACCTGGATACGTTGATGTCGTTTTAAAAATATGAATATCTCGACTTAAAATATCGTATATATTATTACCTGTCTTCAATAACAGCCTAGTACTTTTAAAACTATCAGCAAAAGAATTTATTCGCATATTATTCAATCCCATACCACCGGAAGATTCTCTTGTACTTTCGTTTACCATAAAAGCCTTTCTTAAAATCTCGTGTTGAGCAACGAAGGAATTTTCCTTAGTTTTAAATTTTTGTATAATACCCACTCCATCATCGGCAATGCCTATACGAATTTTATTAGAAGTCTTATATAATTGAATTGTTACATACCCATTCCCCTCACTATGATGAAGAATGTTTGTACCTAGTTCCGTTGTAATGTTCATTATATTATTAGCAATTTTTTTCGATAAATTATTTTGAGTAAATATTTTAAAAATAGAGTCTGTCATACATTCAACATCCTCTTCTGTTTTTAATGGTAAAATTTCTAATAAAATTGAGCTTGTATCATTTCTATTCCTTAACTCGAATTCCTCTATATGATAATCTCTTAATATATTTGAAGGTAAATTTTTAAAAAAATTTAACCTTTCAAGATACGATACATTCTGGCAGCCGTTTAGATCTAAATGTACATCCATAAATTTATTTAAATTTTGTATAGCAAGTACCAAGCTTACCATTCCTAATGGAGTTATAAAAGTTAAGTTTGAAGCATTAATTTTTATTTTTTTATAATTTTTATCAATTGCTGCATATACTTGCTGATTGAAACTATCAATACTAGCAATTGAGCTTACTATATTCGGCAATAATATTTCCAAGCTTTTAGCCCCCCAAATGAGATAGTGATACCATCATAACAGTCAATAGTTCAATTCAACAAACATTAAGTAATGAAATTCAAAAAAATACAATTTTTGTGTTTTTATCTTGAAAAATTAATAAAAAAATCTCTAATCACTTTATGAATCGAATTCTGAATGCTCGCAATGAAATCCCCCCTGCTTTGAAATAGTTCTATCTTTAAGTGAAGTTTATGTATCGGTGATAATTAAAAAAAGGTAATTTAGAAAAAGGTGGATTGCTTTTTAACATTAGCAGTGGATACAAGATATTTCAATATATTGTAAGGCTGGTCATTTTACCCTACTCATAATCTGGTTTCTAATATGAGTAACCAATATTAGTGTCGATAAAACGTAACGAACCTTTATACTGGCGGTAGCCTCATATACAAGCCCTGTATTGATGTGACCACTAAATAGTATATAAAGATTTTTTCGTGTTGGTTACTTTTAATGGTTACCATTTTTCAATTTGATATAGTGATTTGAAGGTATTGTTAAATTAAATGAAAAATAAACTACTCTAATAAACAATAAATCCGAATTTTATTACCAGAAATCCACTTACATCTATTCAAATAGAATAAATCAACTGCTATCATATATAAAAATCCTTCTTTTGTTCATTTATTTTTATCTATCAAAAAATTTTATACGGTCTCTTGGACTGAAAACCACTTAATTTTTTTCCTTTTATTTAAAACTCAATTTTTATTGAAAGCCCCTAAAAATATCCTCTGCTCACTTTTGAGCATTTTTCTATATATTGAACAATTCAATTATTTTTTCTAGTTGGCATTTTACCCCACCAATCTTTGTAATATAGAGCAAAAAAGAACGCTGATTTTTTGCTCTAACAGAATCAACACAGCGTTTTATATAAAGAAAAAATCCAATTTCAGATCGTGCTGTTGCCTACCTCTGATTTGGTCTGGATCACATAGCTGTTGCTCGATACCAGTTGTTCCAAATACCTTATCTCAAAATTAGCTTGGAGATAAATATTAAATGGTGGTAGTACACCTAAAAATATAAGGGGCTAGCACTCTATGGGCAGGAGTGACGGAAATATTGCCAAGTGCATTAGCGACTACTTTTAAAAGTAGGTTACTTGTTACATTTAGTCATTGGATTTTTGTCTGCGGACATTGACCTCACTTCTTACCTTTTAGGTGAATCTTGCTTTAGAGCAAGCATAAGTGAGTTGCACCCGCTACTTTAGCGTTAAGCACGGATGCTTAAAGTTGTGCAAATGTATTACTTAACACTTTCATTATCTTTATGAAAATCAATAATTTATATAACACCATATAGACAGTATGGATTATAAGGTAGGAATGCTTGTTATTTCATGCTTTTCCAACACCCTTCTATATAAATTTCATAAAGATAGGCAAATTTCACTACATGGGCGGAGTCTGCCCTTTTTTATAAAGTTATGAAGAAAGGAATGCTTGTTATCGGAAATCGAGGATGGATTAAAACAGAAAGAGAGATTCGCCTGGCCATATCTACTAATAAAGATGTGAGCAATAAAGGAACCTATTTAAACTTGATACTCCAATTAAATAAAATTGCTAGACATGGAAAAGGAGTCAGTGTGAATAAAACACTACCTCAATACTACAATCATATGGACTTATTTTGCCGCTTCGTAGCGGACAACTATAATTTAAAAACACTTGCTAATATTCAAAATAAGCATCTTGTAGATTATGTAATCGAACGACAAAGCGAAGGCAAATCCGCTTCTACAATTAAAAATGATTTAGCAGCTATAAGATATTTTCATGACCAAATCCCGAATACCCGTTATCAATTGAGTAGCAATCAAACGTTAAGCGAAAATTATAACGAATTCCATTTAGAAAGAAGACGCTTTGGTCGAGTTGACCGTCGTCCTACTGAACTAGAATATCAAGCTTTAGTAACACTTGCACAACAATCTAGAACTCCTTCACTCGCACTCATTATTATGCTATGTCGTGAGCAAGGCTTACGTGTACATGAAGCGGTTAGATTAAGCCGTGCAGATGCTGAAAAAGCATTACGTGAAGGTTTTCTAACTGTTAAAGGAAAAGGGGGACTAATACGACAAATTCCCTTACAAGTACAATCTATTAGCGTTTTACAAGATGCAATGCAACAGGTCAATCGCGGAGAGAAACTTTTTGTACCGCCAGATCAAAAAGCACATCAAGTGATTCAACGTGCGCAAGATTTTATCAGGAATAGTCGCCATAAAATATTAGATCCATTCAATCCACGCCCAAGCGGTGTTGAAATTACAATGCATAGCTTTAGACATGCCTATGCAAAAGAGCAATATGAACTATTCATTGAGAAAGGCTATAACGAAGAGAATGCACGATTAGCAGTCTCTAAATTAATTGGTCATAACCGTGAAGATGTTACACGAATTTATTTAGCTGAATAAAATTTGTTGTGAGTACTCTATAAATATCATTTTACGTAGCTATAATGTTTAAAATATCAAAGGATGTGGTTAAAATACTAAATCAATATGAAGAAAATGAACAAATTGTAGAACTAAATAAAAAAATTATTTCGTTAGAACACTCATTAAAAACTGAAACTCAACGATTAAAAGAAGCAATTGGAGCATGGCGACGTAAAGTTGAGGGAAATGGATTACGTAAGCATTCAATAAGAGAAGGCTACAATGCTGAAAGAGGAACACATTATAAAGTATTTATCTTAGATTTACCAGGGGATTTAGAAATTGAATTTGTTCTAGAAATTATAAAAGACGAAATGTTAACAGACTTATATCCTTTTACTTTTCGAAAAGTAGACTTTTCGCGCCGCTATAAAGGCTGGCTACTAGAAGTAGAAAGAACTTTAAACAAATCAATGCAGGTAGAAACAGAACTTTTAATGAAATACTATAGTCAAAATTAAATATTCATTCAGAAGCATTATATAAATAGAACCTAATTATACAAAACATAAAGAGAGGAAATTCTCTCCCTCTCTTCTCACCTTACAATGCTCATCATCTTCTTTAGTAATATCAATCTCAACTGTTTCTGGTTTCATATTTAATCCAAGTGAATTTGAAAATTCCGCACATACAATGCTTATGATAAAAAAGAATTTATAAACTCTCTATTTCTTTCAATATACTCCATTTTCTTAATAGTTTCTCTCTCTATTTCTTTATATACAAAGAAAAGTTCTTTTTCTAAATTACTTTTGTGTTCTTGTTCAATAAAAATTTCGTTTCTCAAATCTAAAAGCAGTTTACTTAAATTTGCTGTACATATTCTTTCCCCTATATCTGATTCACGGTTACTTAAAAACCTATTAAATATGCTTTTCTTTGCTTTTTTAATAACCTCTTTAAATTCTTTTATTTGCAAATTATAGTCATTTTTCAACAACATAATATTAAAATCACTTTCAAGATAAAGTAATTTCCTCGCACATTTATTTAATTCATCGTTTATCTCAACAACTTTCTTTTGCAATGTATATAAAGAATTCTCTATTTTAAAAATTTCTTCCTGATTTTCAATCCAAGACACTATTCTTATTTCAAATATCTTAATTTTCTTATATAATGCTTGAACCTCTTCTTTTGTTTGTATATTTCCTATTTCACATGTAATAAGGTAACTAATATATTGTTCTAACTTTTTTATGCTATTCTTCGTTAAATTAATTTCTTTTTGAGAATCATCAGTGCTTTCATATAACAAAAGCTTAACATTATTCATATTTTTTCCTTGTCTCTTTAAAAATTGTTGTACTAAATACAATTTATAAATACTTATATAATCAAAATTATAATTTCGCCCCATTCTTTGATCATCAAGATATTTAAATTTACATAACTTTGTAATGTAATAAAGTAAACTACTATCATTTATTTTAAGAATCTTCGAGACTTCTACAAATGTATACAGTTGTTTAACACTTAAAGTTTTTAAAAACTCCGGAAAAAGCACTTCTTCTTGATCACTATACTTTTTTAAAGCATTATAAATTTTATCTTTGGAAAATAATGTTTTTATTTTTCCGATTTCTATGTTGTCTTTATTCAACTGCGTCACCCCTTACAATACAAGGATTTCAATATTGAATTTACAATTATAGAAAAAGCAGTTTTTTAGAAGTAATTTTGAACCCCAAAAACAGCAACATTAAATGCTATAAATTAAAAAGTTATATGTGTTATAGTTCCTTTTCCACGAATATAAATTTCACGATGCCTTGCTTCATTAATAGCTTTATTTACTATTGATTCATATTGTTTAGTAGGTTCACCCTCATATTCTAAATTTATCCCCACGTAAGGAACGCGATAGCCTTTTGCTTCGACTAATGTCCTTAGTTCTTTAAACAATTCAGATGTAATATCTTCATGTGCTAAATTTCGAGTAGCTTCTTCATCCTCTAAACTCTCTACAATTTTGTATACATCCATCGTGAGTTGACCTTTAAAAAGTGCTTTCATCGTTTATCGATCCCCCCGGTATCTTTTCTCTGAGTACAATCCCATCTAAAAAGCCTTGCTTGTATATATCTTGAAATAATAAGTGCTGATAATTAAGAATTGATATCTGTATCGACTCAGAAATCTCTTTAACTTCTATTTCACTTATGCCTGAAAGAGTTTTGGATAATTTCTGTTTAACATCTTTAACCATTTCATTTTGGTGATTCCTAAAAACTTTGTTATGATAAAGCACATCAATCCTTTCATCTATTAATAAAATAAGTGCTGATTCAAAGTTTCCGATAACGTTCAACCCCCTTATTTACCCATTATGTATATTTACATTTTAAGTATAATTTATTTTCTATTGATTGTAAAATACAATAACTGTACGATTAATTAAACGATATAAGTGGAGTTGAAATAACATTTATGAATAACTTGCAAATAGGACAGTTAATACGTTCGTTACGCAAAGAAAATAATTTAAGTATGAGCGATTTTGCTCAAAAATTAGATATTTCTCAAGCATCTATTTCACGAATAGAGAGCGGTATTCAGGAAGCGAATTATGCACTGTTAAGTGAAATTTGCGAACAATTTGGGCTAACGCTTAGCTCATTCTTTTTATTAATGGAAAACAAAGTTGATACAACTATTAAGATTCCACAAGATCAATCTCTACAAAGTGAAAATATAGATGACGAATTATTTAATATAATTAAAAATTTATCAGAGGAACAAAAAAAGGGATTATATGTACTGTTACTTCCCTATATCAGATAATTTCCCATAAGAAAAACCTTAGTTTCTCGTATTTAAACGAAAACTAAGGTTTTTTAAATGCTCTTTAGATGAATATTATATATTTGTATTAATATTTATATCTCATTGTATTTAGTATTTTTTCCAGCAAACTTTTCAACAGGATATTTCCTATTATTTTTTTGAAGTTTATTATTTATTATATTTATTAAGTCCATATCCGTCTCATTCGCAAACAATATCGCATAAATCAAAACATCCGCTAGCTCCTCCTTCATCTTATCTAAGTTCTTTTCAACCGCTTCCTCACTCGTTTTCCATTGAAATAGTTCTAATAATTCACTTGCTTCTAGTGATAAGGAGAGCGCTAGATCCTTAGGATTATGGAATTGCTGCCAGTTACGTTGGTCTCGAAATTGCAAAAAATATTTTCACAGAGTTGCTCTAACTCACTCATGCTATTCACCTACTTTTTGATATTCTAAAAGTTTATTGCGCAGTGCTTCATCACTTGCATAAATGAACAGACCCTTAATTCCGCGCTTCATCAAGATATTGATTGAGTTTAGGACGATTTTTTCCTTTGCTTCATTTACATTTTCAATTCCGTCCATACCTGTATACGCACCTTTATCCATATACTTACTCGTATCAATGATGATTCCATCTTGAGTAGCGTCATATTGAACAGATGGCCCAAGTACGACCCCAACATAATTTAAATCAAAGCCTTGTATCGTATAAATTGAACCAGCTTCATGAACAGTTTCTGCTTTTTCAGCCCATGTATATTTTGTACTTGTTGTATTCCATGGGAGTTGATACTCACCATTTGATTCCTTCACGGAGTATGTCCCACCGTCTTTTTTATGTATGTAATCAAACGTTGATACAACACGACTTAAACCGTGCTTTGTATTTTTTGCTTTAATTTCATCATGCATGTCTTTCATCGATTCAAACACTTTAAATTCATAGTTATTATCTTTAGGAAGCGGCATTAATTTTTTATGTTTAAACTCGTTAATCCAATTGATTACGTCATCATTCGCCTGCATACGGAATTGGTTTGTTAACTGGTATTCTTCGTGAAAAGTGCTTAATTTTTTGAGCTCTTCTAATGTTGCAGCTCCCCATAAGCTCTTCAGTTTCAGCACTTGGTATTGATCATAAATGATGACAACTACCTTCGCTAGCTTTAACAACTCCTCTAAATGATTACTTCCATGGAAGTTATTGTAAGTATCTGATTTTGTTAACAGTAAATGCGCTTCATCAACGAAAATAATATCAGCCTTTTTTTCCTCTTTTTGCAACGTATTAATCAGAGATGTAGGCTTTGCAAAGTTTTTCCCTTTTAAATGCTTCACCTGTTTAGCTATATTTTTATATGTTTTAAACATTTCCTCATGGTTCACGGCTAAATAATTTTCTGTACGATATAAGTTTGAAGATGCTTCTTCTGCTCTTTCTTGAATGGTGTTGAAAATAGAACTTAAGACAACGCTTTTACCAACGCCCGCTTCACCTTCAATGACTAATAGACTTCCATACTCACTAGAGCTTTGAGTTACTTGTCTCTCACAAAATTCAAGTACTTTATCTTTTAACTCAAGTTGTTCTAAAGATAACTCTTTGAATGGAGATAATTTATAAATATCTTTGTTTTCAATCACATGCAGCTCATTGTCGACAAGCTTTTCTTCATATAGCTTTTGCCAAAGTTCTTTAAACAGTTGTTGATCATAGTAAGACTTGTTGTAGTAGTTGTGGGAAAAATCGCTAGCCGTTTTACTTTTATTTTGAAGCGTATATTTCTCATCACCTAGAAAGTAGTTAATCAACTTTGTCTCTAGATGAAACGTTGCTGAACGATTAAACTGTTCATGCTTAATCAAATTTACTTGGTTAATATTTTTACGTGATTTTAAATGAGCTTTCATACGATTTTTAAAATAAACAGTTTCCCCAATATAAGCTTCTTTTTTGCCATTTAAAACATAAATGACTGGATAATTTAAATACTGTTCTTTGTTGTTGATTTGATTGATACTTTCTTGTACAAATGGCCATGATAGAATTTCAATAGCTGTCATTTCTTTACTCCTTATCACTTTGTAAAACAATTTCTTCATTATATTTTTTAATACATTCTAAAAAATCCTACTTTGAACTGTAAAAGTTGTAGATACATTGCAATGACTAATAAAATTAAACCCTATAAAAATAATCAATTCTTTTCATCAACTTTGAGAAACTAATAATTTCGTTATAGCTTTTATCTTTTATTCCTGCTTTTGGCATCCACCAATACAGAACCTTAGTTTCCATATTTAAAGGGAAACTAAGGTTTTTAAACAGCTGTATTTCACCTGTTAACTAAATCTAAGCCTGTTTGTTGTTGCACTCCTAATTACCTGCTTTTTTCATAATTTTTACATTCCGTATTTCTTTTTTAGTATACTTACTATTATATAGAAAAAATGCGATTAATCGAATAATAATTAGAAAGTGAATGATGCAATATGGATATGGACCAATTCGAGCATTTATTAACTTTAGATGAAAGTGAAATTTTGGATTTTAAGAAGACGTTTTATGTAAAAGAGCGTTATGTAGACCTACTTACAGATGTAATTGCTTTTGCGAATGCTCACAGTAAAAATTCTAAATATATTGTCTGTGGTGTTAAAGAGGAGAAGGGTGTTAAGGATTTGGTTGGACTAGACTCATTCACAGATCAGTCTATAATTGAACAACTAATTTTCGAAAACATAGAACCTTTCTTATCCTTCAAGTTGCATGCTATTTCCTATCAAGAAAAGCGATTTCATGTAATAGAAATCAGACCTGAAAAACGGCCTTATCTTTTAAAGAAACAATATGGCACTTTAAATAAAGGCTTCATGAAAATCAGACGCAGTGCTACAAACGATTTCACCACCCGCGCGGATTTAGATAAAATGTACAACGAGGGACAAGTGAAGTTACAGGTTTCAGATGGCTTCTTATATGCAACAAAACCTGAATTAGGCTGCGCTGAGTTAAAATGTAGATTAAGTAACCACACTGATAAAACAACAACAATCGTATGGGGCTGTTTAGAGATATACGAAGGTGAAACTAAACTAACTGAGCATAGATTATACGGGATAAAAGACAACCACGAAGGCGCAGACTTCCAACTAAAATTAACGCCTAAAGATGAAATTGTAACTGACTTTCATTTTGGCTTCACCTCATCACAATGCTTTCCATTAGCAGTTGATGAAGATGGAGTTACCCAAAAAACACTTACATATAAAGTAATATTAATCGATGTTGATGATAACGAGTATACTGCCATCTATCACAAAGGATTTTTACTTGTTAAGGGAGAATTTCTTTGGAAAGTGAAGTTAAAAAATAAATAGAAATTTAATGCGGGGGATTTAAAATGGGAGACATAAAGTTTTACAAAATCGACAACGATAATATTCAAGAGCTACAAGGAAAATCTATTGCTTTAGAAAAATCGTTACAGAGTTTAATCGAGGGTAACCTTGATACATTTTTAGGGATTCGCTTTTTAGCTTCAGAATATTCAACTGGGAAAAAACATGGTGGGCGTATAGATACATTAGGAATCGATGAAAATCACTCTCCTGTTATTATCGAATATAAGCGATCTATGAATGAAAACGTTATGAACCAAGGTTTGTATTATTTAGACTGGCTACTAGACCATAAAGCTGAATTTCAATTACTCGTTTTAAATAAATTTGGCCAAGATTTCGCAAACAAAATTGATTGGAGCAGTCCACGTTTACTATGTATCGCTGGTAGTTTCACAAAATACGACGAGCATGCTGTTCAGCAGATCAACCGCAATATCGAACTTTACCAATATAAGCATTACGATGAAGGGTTCTTAATGTTAGATTTAGTAAATGCAACGATGGCACAAACTGTACTTACAGAAATGTCTGCTAATATTTCTTCAACAGATAAGCCTAAAGCATGGAAAACGATTGCAGTTTATATGGCCCAAGCAGATACAGAGCTCATTAATCGATACGAGGCACTCAAAGCATTCTTATTCGCTTTAAGTGATGATGTACAAGAAAGCATTTTAAAGTATTACATTGCCTTTAAACGTATTAAAAACTTCGCATGTGTTGAATTACGTACACAAAATAATATCCTCCTTGTATACGTAAAAGTAGATCCAACGACAATAGAATTAGAACCCGGTTTTACTCGAGACGTTCGAAACATCGGTCACTACGGCACAGGTGATTTAGAAATCCAAATTAAAAATGATACTGACTTTGAAAAAGCGAAGGAATTGATCGTTAAATCTTTTGAGGTTAGTTGATATTATTTAATGGGATCGATAAATATATAAAAGCACACCAACTATCAGTTTGGTGTGCTTTACTGTTCCATTGTAAAAAATAAAATGAAGATTTTTTAACCATAAATGAAAATGACCCCCTAATTCAAACTGTTGGCGTATTTTAATAGGAGGCCATTCGATAAATATTCAGTTCTGTTAAAACTAGGTTAGATAAAGTGTAGCATATTGTCTTTTAATTCTCCACTCCCAGAAAAGAAGAAAAAAATTAAAATTACTCTTAAAATATTTAAATTCGTGGGCTATATTGTTTTATACCAAAAGCAAAGGAGCCATTAAAATGACAGAACGAGCATTAAAACTATATCTAGAAGAATTGAAAATTGAAATAATTACAGCTATTACTGAGCAAATATCCAAACCTAATAAACAGTTACTCACAGTTAGGGAGGCCGCAGAATATTTAGGAGTATCATATAATACATTTCAAAAATTTAGGTACGAGGGATTAAAAATATTTGAAGTGGACGGCATTAAACGAATTTATAAACATGAGTTAGACAAATTTATTGAAGATAATTGCTATTAATGGAGGGTATATAAATGGCCAAAATTAAAGCAATAAAACCATATAAATTAGCAGCTGGTGAAACCCGCTATAAATTCAAAATTTATTTAGGAACTAATCCTATTACAGGTAAACGAATTGAAACTACTCGTCGTGGATTTAAAACAATTACTGCCGCTACTAACGAATATTTACGTCTTAAAATAAAATTTAAAGATGGATATCGCCCAGA
Organism: Lysinibacillus parviboronicapiens; assembly: GCF_003049575.1. Classification (GTDB taxonomy): domain Bacteria; phylum Bacillota; class Bacilli; order Bacillales_A; family Planococcaceae; genus Lysinibacillus; species Lysinibacillus parviboronicapiens. The sequence goes on from NZ_PYWI01000019.1 coordinate 19,714, forward strand.
GAAAAAGACATATAGTGATATTTATAATGAATGGTTATCAATTTATCAAAAATCAGTTAAATCTTCGACCCTTCATAAAACAAAGCAACTTTTTCACGATCATATTCTTCCATGTTTAGGCCACGTTAAAATACAATCAATTACTTACAAACATTGCGAGAACGCAGCATTCATTTGGTATGATCAATTAAAAAAACACAAAACAGTCGAACATTATGCAGCCAAAGTATTTGATTATGCGAGGAAATTAGGTGTTATTGAACGAAATCCCATGAAGGATGTAACGACACCCATTAAAAAGCAAAAGGAATCCTCCAAAGACTACTATAGCCGTGAAGAACTAATAGAGTTTTTAGAAGCTACTAAAAATGAAGATATAAAAAAGTATGCTTATTTACGGCTGCTATGCTATACAGGTATTAGGCGAGGAGAAGGTTTTTCCTTACAATGGAGTGACATCAATTTTTATAAGAAGGAAATTACAATTAACAAAGCTGTCACCTATGATGAAAATGGGAAATTAATTATTTCAACTACTAAAACATCTGATCATAGACTATTAAAGATTGATGATCGCACACTTACAATTTTAAATGAATGGAAGCAAATTCAATCTGATTTGCATTGTAATATAAGTACTGATAACCTTGTATTTTCTAATAAACAAAATAATATTTCTTATCCTTCAAAAGCGTGGGACTGGTGCAATAAAATTCAAGAAAAATATAAACTTAAAAAGATTTCACCTCACGACCTAAGACGTACACATGCAACAATGTACTATATGAGTGGCGCAACACATTATGAAATTAAGAAAAGGTTAGGTCATAGCTTTAAAGATATTACTTCAGATGTTTATATTATCGAAACGGATGAAATCAAGAATAATGCGTTTGAAAACTATATTCGATATATGAATTACTAGAACAAGTTTATTTGTAAGCCCGTAATCAAACCAACGCATAAAAATGAGCAGTGTCCCTAGGTACGTATCAATTTGAAGGAGGTGCTTTTCTTACATCCCTAATGCATGGAATATCATTTTCATCGCAGATAGAATAAAAGTGGTATTCTATGCAACTCACCCTTTTTGTTGCGTCTGTACTACTTATTCACTTTAACAGCCCCTAAAATCGGCAAAAAACTCCTATGAATCGCACAGGAGTTTTATGCATAAAAATTTCGAAAATTCATATTTTCATATTGACAAAACACAAATAGCCATCTTATAATATATTATAAGATGGAGTAAAAATGTACTCTATTAAATCTTTTCTTCATTTGGTCTGATGCTGGTAACATCAGATTTGGTTATTTTCTAACTCAATTTATTATGTAGGTTAATACGTTTATATCTTATAATAAAACGAAGATCGAAAGCAAGAGGTAATTTGTGTTATTTGCAAATTTCACATTACGTTCGATTTTCGTTCGAGTATTACTTATAGATGTAAAATACATATGATTAGTTGAAATAACCCTCTAATGGAGCAGAATTAGGAGGGTTGGATTTTTATAATTAAATAGATACATTGCTTACTCCATTTAAAATATTAAATTTTAAGGAGAATGCAACTTGAAAATTACAGAAAAAAAAAGAATTAGAAATTCAGAAAAATATATGTCTCACATCAATGAAGGTGGTAAGGCAAATATTGGAGTTGCTATCACGGCGGAAGTTGCAAGGAAGCTACAAGAAATTGGATTTAAAACTTTACTATCAGGTGAATCCCTAGTACCCGCACCAAAATTTGGTCCTGTTAGTAAATTCAACGTAAACGGAAAAGATGTACCACAAAAGGACAAGCCCAAAGAAACTGTTTACCGTCAGCAACATTGGTCATGGACGGACTGGGGTGGAAATTCTCACTCTCGTACCGTGGATATTCCCTACCAACGTTATCCGAGAAAATGGATTCCAGCCCCATGGGTAGAGTTGATGATTGTACAGTCAGGTGAAAACAAGTTTGTGATTGCTGGAGATACTATTACTAAAGGTCAAACAGAAGAAACGGACATCGTCCATCGTATCAATCTTATGTTGGCGATTTTTAAACAAGCTGAAATCTTTCAGGAGAATTTGGAACGATACGAAGTGCCAAGAACGGTCAAACTTGGCTGGGATATACTTCCTGAGGGAGAAATGCCGTGGGAGACATTCAAACATCATCTTACACCTGTACTCAACAGTAAATCGAAGGGCAAAAAAATCATTATTGCTGAACGACTTGAAACAATTTCTAAATACAATCCAGATTTCCATGCTATCGGAGACAATGGTTATCAAGGATACATCATTTTTGGCTTTACGAGGGAGAATCTTTATATCTTCGAAAACGCTGAATATGGCAATGCCACGTATGTATTTGAAGGCGATTGGGAACAGCTTTCCAAAATGACAAAAGCCGAAATTATTGCTTCCAATATCCATAAGCATCGCTTTGTGCATCTTGATGGCTGGAAGAGACAAATTGCAGAACTATTTCCTCATCACACCGATAAAAAAATCTCTTAATATATTTTTTTAAAAGAGCATGGTTCTTACAGCCATGCTCTTTTCATTCCATAAAGTATGCTACTATTCAGTGTTGGCATAAGAATGGCACCTCCTTCGTTTATTATGTCGTTCCGGAAGTGTCAAACTATTTATATGCGTGTTTGATTAAGGGCTTACATTTTTTTAGACTTGTTCTTTTTTTGTCTGCAAACTCTAATTTGTCTTCAAACCCAATACATAATATGATAAGTATGTAAGGTACTACCCTACCTCACACTCTGTCTCCGTAAGCAGTACAGAGGAGGAATTACTTTGGCGAGAAATCCCCAAATCAAAGAGTACACATTAAAAGATGGCGAAAAGCGTTTTATGTTTAAGTTTTACCTTGGTACAGATTCATTAACTGGAAAGCCTTTAACCACTACTCGACGTGGTTTCAAATCACGTAAAGAAGCTCAAGATGCTATGAAGCAGTTACAGCTCGAGGTATACAGTGGCACATATAAAAAACAACAATATGAAACGTATCAAGATATTTATAACATGTGGGTTGAGCAGTACGAAAACAGCGTTGAAGAAAGTACATTTGTAAAAACTATCGGTATCTTTAAAAATCACATTTTACCTGCTATGGGTACTTATAAAGTTGACAAGATTGATATTGCAACTTGCCAAAAGCATGTAAATCAGTGGGCCAAGAAGCTAAAGCGGTTTCGCATGGTTAAGTCCTATGCTGCAAAAGTTCTCGATTATGCGATTAAACATGGCTACATTGATAAAAATCCTTTTACATTGGTTGAGATGCCTAAGAAGCGAAAGCAAATCGTTTTAGATGAGGCAGAATTTGAAAACTTTTACGAACGAGAACAATTAATAAAACTACTTCAAAGCTTTGAACAGCAAGATAATCTAATGGTTTATACAATATTTCATGTATTGGGCTATTCAGGTATGCGTAAAGGCGAGGTATTAGCACTGACGTGGAATGATATCAACTTTGAGCGAAGTGAAATTCGTATTAACAAAGCGATTTCACGCGGCAAGGATTGTCAATTGTACCTGAAGACAACTAAAAATGGTGTAGTACGAACAATTAAAATGGATGAAACGTCAATGTCTTTACTATCAAAATGGAAGTTCCAGCAAAGTAAGGTTTATTTAGAAAAAGGCATTAATACATCTAATAAAAAACAACTCGTATTTAGCAATAAACATAACCGCTTCATCCAACCTGTTCAAACGCAAAAGTGGCTCCATAAAGTAATTGATAAATACAAGCTTCAGCCTATTACTACACATGGTTTACGCCATACCCATTGCTCACTATTATTTGAAGCGGGTGCAAGTATTAAAGAAGTACAGGAGAGGCTAGGACATACAGATGTTAAAACGACAATGGACATTTATACCCATGTAACCAAGAAAACCAAAGCTAGCACCATTGAAAAATTTGATGCATACATCAATTCACGCTAATTCTTTGACCTAATTTTGACCTAGTTTGACCCAAAAAATGACCCAAAAGCGTTTGATATTAGTTGAAAGTTTTTGAAATAAAAAAAGCGCCAAACCCTTGATATATCAAAGAATTTGACACTTTTCGAAACTATATTGTTTCCAATGTATGGAGACGGCGGGAGTCGAACCCGCGTCCAGAAACTCCAATACTTCAGCTTCTACGCGTGTAGTTTGCCTATTCGCATTTCACGTAGCATTATGCCGACAAACAGGCGTCCTGTACGCTAACCTGGAAATCTCTTGTCGGTGACTCAGGTGGTACCACCGACCGTATCCCACTAAAGTTGGGCCCTACGTTATGCACATGGGCGATGCATAGGCAGAGCGCTTAAGAGCTTACGCTGCGAAAGCTAAGTTTTGTTGTTTGCCAGTTATTATATAACTTCCGTTGATGACGGAGCCGAGACCTCCGACGCGCGACCAAAGCTTGAACCATCCCTGTCGAATCCGTAACGTCCCCTTGATTCGGCTTCCAATACACATCGTATTTTCGTTCATTTCCATGAACAATACTCGCGTCTTGAAACCTTTATAACTTTTCAACAGAAAAGCTTTCAAGTAGGCTAGAATTTCTTCTAGTACGGTGGGAGCTTAAAGTACGCTTCCATGAAATCTGGCAATCAGTAATTCATATTATAGAACAAAATGAGCGACACTTCAAGTGTGCCGCCTTGGTTGATTATTTCACTAGCTTAAATTTCAGCTTGCGCAATTGTAAAAATAGCTTTCCTATCATAGAGTCGGTGAGATAACCAAAATAGACATCCACTTCTTGCCCGCCAAAGCCTAGCTTAAATTCTTTGATTTCTTCCTTGTTGGTCAATGCACCGAAATCATAGCGCGCAAAGCCTCTGTTTCGGAACATCATGATATTTTCCCATAGTAAGTAACGATTGGCAAAACGTATTTGCTGCTTTAAATCGGGTCGATCTTTTATCCAGGCAGCCGTACCCGTGTATAAATTCAATGCCATATCACCATCTACAATATAAATGCGATAACACAGTGCATCGCCTTCATTATTTTGCAACTTTGTATAAACCAATGCACCCTTTTCACGAAGAAGTTGTAAAGTCTGCATATGAAATTTCCGTACGCGGTTTGTATCCTTCATTTTGGCAAATGCATTGTAAAATTGCTGAAATTCCTTTAGCTCTAAATCTGTTGGATCTTCTTTCACAATTACTTGATAGGGCTCCTTTTTTGCACGACGAAGCATGTAGCGATTCATTTTAGATAAATCAGCTAACAACGCGTCCTCCTCTTGCTGCAAGATGATTTGCAATGTCGTATGGCCTTCAAGCTTTTGCTCAGGCTGCTTTGTTTGTGTATAGCAAACTAGCTTTTTTCTTTCTTTCACTTCGTCACATTGTTCCGCAAAATAAATATGCTCCATTTCCACAAACATCAACTTCCGCTTAATCGTTAATATCGTTTCTCCTCCTTAAATCGCTAGCTGCTAGTTCGTTCTTTATTATATTTTCTACCCTTAATTATTTAGAACTTAAAGTCGGTTATTTCCAAGTTGTGACCGTCAGTTTGGGTACTTTATCCGTCACTTCTAGCTCTCTATCCATCACTTTGACCGTTCTATCCGTCACTTCGATCGTTCTATCCGCAAATGAGATATCCCATTCTTTTATCCGCCAAACAAAAAAACTCACCACACAATGTGGTGAGCTGTGATTCTCTTAAACTTGATTTTTTGCCTTGAAAACACGTTCTATTTCGCGTTTTGCTTCTTTTTTGCGCATGTCATTACGCTTATCATAGTCTTTCTTCCCTTTTCCAACGCCAATTAGGAGCTTAGCATAGCCGTCCTTCAGATACATTTTCAACGGGACAATAGTGTAACCATCACGCTTAACAGCACCCACTAGTTCGCCGATTTGCTTTTTATGTAGGAGCAATTTGCGAGAACGCAGAGGGTCGTGGTTGAAACGGTTCCCTTGATCAAATGGACTGATATGCATGTTGCTAATCCATGCTTCGCCACTACTGATTCTTACGTAGGAATCCTTTAGTTGGACTTTGCCGGCACGAATTGATTTGATTTCTGTCCCCGTAAGTACCATGCCTGCTTCAATCGTCTCTTCAATGAAGTAGTCATGCCCTGCCTTTTTGTTTTGTGCTAATACTTTTCCAGCACCTTTTGCCATACGATTCACCCTCTATTCAAAGGTGGAGCAGGATGATACCTGCCCACACAGGATTATAATCACATAAACGAAAGTGCCATAAAGCGCACTTTCGCCTTCTGAATTTTATCTAGCTTCCAGCACCCACCCGCGGTGTACATATGCATATAAAGTACAAGTATACTCCAGCACTGCCGAAGGTAAATGGATGCTTTTCGCCTTTTGTTATCATCGTTTTGATTTTTTCTTTTTACCTTTTTTAGCAACGCCCTCGTAGAACTTTTGCTTTTGTTTTACGCCTTTTTTAGGACCTGGGCTTGAGCCATCTTTGCGACGACCACGTGGATCGCGATCACTTTCACGTCGCTCTCCAGGTTTCGATGAGTCGCTGCGTTTCGAAGAATCGCCGCGTTTGCTTGAGTCTCCACGTTTTGAAGAATCACCTCGCACTGATTTAGTATCATCATCGCGACGTCCTTTGCGGCTGCTGCGGCCATCCTTGTTGTCGTTATAATTTTTACGTGCATGAATAACGGTCGGTGTTGTTTTCCGAGTACGTCCATATGACGTTACCATCCCGACGATTTCGAAGTCAATCGATGATTCCTCAACGATGACATTCGCAACTCGTACTGTTACTTCATCCCCAATGCGGAATTGACGGTTCGTACGTTCACCGATCATAATCATTTGACGATCATCGAAACGGTAATAATCATCGGTCATATTGCTGATATGCACCAGACCTTCAATGGTGTTTGGTAGTTCAATGAACATCCCAAAGTTCGTAATGGAAGAGACAATGCCCTCAAACTCTTCACCAATTTTATCGGACATATATTGTGCTTTCTTCAGTGCATCTGTATCACGTTCTGCATCAACAGCACGACGTTCACGCTCCGAAGTATGGTCAGCAATTTCATCCATTGCCATGCCCCACTGTGCAACCGTTTCTCTTGATGTATCCTTGTTAATTAAATACGTACGGATTAAACGATGTACCACTAAGTCAGGATAACGACGAATCGGTGAAGTGAAATGTGTATAGAAATCCGTTGATAGACCAAAGTGGCCTATGCTTTCAGGATAATATTTCGCCTGTTGCATCGAACGTAGGAGCATTGTTGAAATAACAGGCTCTTCTGGCATACCTTCAATTGCCGTTAAGACATCTTGTAATGCCTTAGGGTGCACGGTATTTCCTGTACCTTTAATTAAAATACCGAAGTTCGTCACAAATTCAAAGAAACGTTGTAGTTTTTCTGGCTTTGGATCTTCGTGAATACGGTATAGGAACGGGACATTCATCCAGTGGAAATGTTCGGCAACTGTTTCATTGGCTGCCAGCATGAAATCTTCTATTAATTTCTCTGCCACAGTACGTTCACGCAACTCGATATCGACTGGCCAACCATCCTCATCGACAATTACCTTGGACTCCTTAAAGTCAAAGTCGATGGCACCGCGCATTTCACGTTTACGGCGTAAAATTTTAGAAAGCTCAGCCATGTTTTTAAACATTGGTACAAGTGGTTCATAACGAGCAATAAGTGCTTCATCTTGCTCCTCTAATATCTTATAGACGTCTGTGTAGGTCATACGTTCCGTTGTTTTAATAACACTTTGGAAAATTTCATGCGAAATAACATTACCATTCGCATCAATAATCATTTCACAGGACAGCGTTAGACGATCTACCTGTGGGTTTAATGAACAAATACCATTCGATAGTCGATGTGGAATCATCGGAATAACGCGGTCTGTTAAATAGACACTTGTCGCACGATCATAGGCTTCGATATCTAGCACAGAACCTTGTGTTACATAATAGCTAACATCTGCAATATGTACGCCAAGTTTGTAAGTACCATCCACATTTTTCGTTACTGTTACAGCATCATCTAAGTCTTTTGCATCTGCTCCATCAATTGTGACAATCGTTTCATGACGTAAATCACGACGTCCCATTAAATCCGCTTGTGAAATTTCATCAGGCACTCTTTGTGCAGCCGTAACTACTTCGTCTGGGAATTCTGATGGAATGTCATGTTTATATAAAATAGACAGGATGTCCACACCTGGATCATTTTTGTGTCCTAAAATTTTTGTAATATAGCCTGTTGCTGATTTTAAGTCTTCTGGCCATGTGGCTATTTCCACAACAACCTTATGTCCGTCAACAGCTCCTAATGTATCGCCCTTGGCAATGAAGATATCCATTGGCAGTTTTTTGTCGTCTAAAACCACGAAGCCAAAACCTCGATTTGCTTGGAATGTGCCAACAAATTTCGTTTGTCCACGTTCCACTACCTTCGTAATTGTTCCTTCACGGCGATCACCGAATGATTCCTTTAAAACACGAATAAGTACCGTATCCCCATTTATCGCACCATTTACTTCATGCGGTGGAATGAACACATCATCCATTCCTTCAATATCAGGTGCAACAAAGCCAAAGCCCTTTGCATGTCCGATAAATTTACCACGCATTAAATTCATACGCTCTGGTAGGCCATAACGATTGGAACGAGAGCGGACTACCAAACCTTGTCCCTCCATACGCACGAGCGTTTTGACGAGTTCTTTAAATTCTTCAGCATCCTCAAAGCCAAATTTGTCCTCGATTTCACCAACTGTTAATGGCTTATATTCTTCTTCACCGAAAAAATCGAGTAAACGACTTTGTAGTGAATCTTTATGTTCTGTCATACATATTCCCTCCTTCTTGTGAAAATCCTAACTATACATTTTAGTGTGCCCAATTTAAGCTTTCTAAAAAACGCAAAATATCCTCATGTAATTGATCTTTTTCCTGATCTAGTGTAATAACATGCTTTGAGTTTTCATACCACTTGATGTGTTTTTCAAGTGACTCAGTTTGATTATATATAATGTTGGCAGATTCTGTCTCAATTACCTCATCATTAGTAGCCTGAATGACAAAAATTGGCGCATAAATCATATCGATTTCCTTACGTGTCTGTGAGATAAAGTCACGTAAATCTTGCAAAGAAGGCATGCCTTTCTCTGCAATGAAAGAAACTTCAGTATCAATTTGTGCTTCATTTTTTCCTTCAAATTTTTTATAGTCTTTTGCATATTTTAATACACCTTCAAACATAACATCGGTAGTCCGCATTGTCATAGGTGCACACATCGTAATGATGCCCTTTACAGGATTATTTAAGGCAACATTTAAAGCCATAACACCGCCTAGTGAAAGTCCTGCTACGGCAATTTCTCGATAACCCGCTTCCTGTAATTGTTGGTAGGCCGCTACAACATCCTGCCACCAGTCCGCTGGGCCTGTTGTGATTAGTTCTTCAGGTTCCACACCGTGACCTTTATAATGAGGTGCTAATGTAGTATACCCTTTTTTCTCTAAAAATCTTCCTAGCATACGCACATCTGCAGAGCTACCCGTAAATCCATGCAATAATAGTACCGCACGAGGTCCTGCCTGAAAGAAAAAAGGCTGTGATAGTGATTTATTCATTGCAAGCTCTCCTTCATCATCAAACATCTATGTCTATTATACCCACAATCCATTACGCCTTGACGTTATACGTCCGAATTTTGAATTTGTGCCAGCTCAACTAACGCTTTTCAAAACCCATGACATCCCTGGAGTGTCATCTTCACTCAATAAATTTATGTACACCCACTCGCCAACTTGGCGTCTTATTCTGAATGACTATAAAAGAAAACGCCCAACCATGCGTGGTTAGGCGATACATCTTCAACTATTAGATTTTTGTAATAGCGATTGCTAAAATAAAAAATAATACTGCTAACACAATTGTTGCGCGGTGAAGAATTAAATCCATACCACGTGCTTTTTGTTTTCCAAATAGTTGTTCAGCTCCACCCGAGATGGCACCTGACAAGCCTGCACTTTTACTTGATTGAAGTAATACAACAACAACCAATGCTAATGATACGACAACTAATGATACTAATACTACTGTATGCATCTACTGCACCTCCCGAACTTTGAAACATCACAACACACTACATTATAACAAAAAAAGGGTACGATGACAATCGAAGATCACAAAATCACAATATTTGTCTATTATTAGTAGATTTCTTTTAAAATGGCATTACCTTTCTATTTTTGTGGAATATAATGGATTGAAATCTAAAAACGGGAGGGTTATGTATGAAGAAAAAAATACCGCTTGTTCTTTTCTTTTGTCTAGTATGCTTACTTGCGGCTTGTGCAGGTGAGATCGATACAACACTAACAGAAGAAGAGGTGGCGCTTGAGGAATCCCAAGATTCCCAAGATACTGCTGAATCTGCTGGAGAACTAAAGCACCCGGAAAGTAAGGCTTTATCCTCTAAAATATCAACCAATGATCTTTTTTCTACCACATTGTTTGACGAAGACCCCGCACTGCTCCAATTCATCAAAAAAATAGAAAAGCATATTGCAAAATTTGAGAAAGACTTCGAAGTGACGTATACAGGTAAACTGCGGGGTGAAGACTTTGAGCAGCAACTCAATGATATGGCGAATTTACTGTCCCATGTTAACCCTTATACAGCAGGTTATTTCCTTGACTATCAGTGGACATATTGGGAAGAAGATAAAGAGTACCCAGTTAAATTAAATATTACCTATTTAACAGATGCTAAAAAAGAAGGGCATATCGATGCCTATGTAAAAAACTTTGTGAATACATACATTTCAAATGATATGAATGATTTCGAACGAGCGAAGGCCGTAAATGACCACGTTGTTTTACTAGCCACTTACACAGAACAAGGTGCTACAGAAGGTCAAACCGTTTATGAGCTTATTCAAGATGGTACTGCCGTTTGTCAAGCTTACGCATTATTAGCCTATCGTTTATTTTTGGCAGCTGGCCTTGATGCTGACTACGTATATGGCTATAGTAACGACGAATTGCATGCCTGGAATTTAGTGAACGTCGATGGCGATTGGTACCATATCGATACAACATGGAATGACATCGACGCCAGTGAACCATATGCAATTTCCTACGAATACTTTTTATTAAATGATGAAAAACTAAGCCAAGATCATCTTTGGCAAACAGAAAACTACCATGCTGCCACAAGCGATGCCTATGCTTTTATGCATAATATGTGGTATGCAGATACAGCCAATAACGCGATTTACTATAACAGCATTCAGGATGGCAAAGTATATAAGTATGATTTAGCAACAAATGTCAATAAGCAAATTACAGAAACATCGTGCTACTATTTAGCTGTCCATCATGATGCTATATATTGTAGTGATTATGATAATGCCGGTTACTTAACAAAAATTCTTTCGAGTGATGGCAGTGAAGAAGTTTTGCTTGAGCAGGAAGTACTTAATCTAAATTTGGAAAGTGATGTACTTTACTATGAAACAATAGATGGTGAGGTTATGGAAGAAGTACTTAAATAAGGATTCATTTTATTAGGTATTAGTTATGAGCTATACGCACTTTAACAAAATTACCATAATCTATTAACAAATCTATCATTTCCTCTTCACATTACTCCTTTACAATTAGTAACGAATTCACCTAAAAGGAGGAAAATCATGAAATACTCAAAAAAATGGAGCTCATTGTTTTTAGCAAGTGCTATTACCTTATCATCGCTTAGCATGACGCAACCAGCAGTACAAGCAGCAGAGGTGAAGAAACCAACTAATGTTATTATGTTGGTGATGGATGGTAGTAGTAATAATGCCATCACTCTTTCCCGTTGGTATAAAGGTGAAGCCCTGGCAATGGACGAAATTTTAACGGGTGCTATGCGTACGTACTCTGCTGAATCAGCTATCACGGACTCAGCTCCTGCCGCAACGGCGTTAGCAACTGGCCATAAATCTAATGATAAATATGTCGGTGTTTTACCATCTGTCATTAACTCTCCAGGACTAGAACAGATTGCACAAGAAGACGGCTTTAAACCTGTAGCCAATGTTTTAGAAGGGGCAAAGCAACAGGGTAAATCAACTGGACTAATTTCCACGTCTGAAATTCAACATGCCACACCAGCAGGCTTTTCTGCTCATGTTAACAATAGAAGTCAATATGGAGATATAGCAGAGCAACAAGTTTATCAAAACATAGATGTCGTATTAGGCGGCGGTTTAGAATCGCTCTCACCAGGGACGACGAAGAATGCTCGTAAAGATGGCGAAAATTTAGTGAACGTCTTACAAGAGAAGAATTACGAAATTGTTAAAACACGCGATGAGCTACTAAATAGTCATTCAGCTAAAATTTGGGGCAGCTTTGCACCTAGTGCACTTGCCTATGATTTAGACCGTGCGAAAACGAGAGCCTCAGAACCAACTCTTGCTGAAATGACAAACAAAGCCATTGATACGCTCAAAAAAGATGAAGACGGCTTCTTCTTATTTGTGGAAGGTAGTAAGGTAGACTGGGCAGCACATGCCAACGATACAATTGGTATGATTAGTGATATTTTATCGTTCGACGATGCTGTGAAAGAAGCAATTGACTTTGCTAAAGAAGATGGTAACACAATGGTTATCGCCGTAACAGACCACGGTAATAGCGGAATTACGATGGGAAATGCCAATACAACAAGTACGTATTCAAGCATCCCTGTCTCTGCCTATATCGACCCATTGAAAAAAGCAACGATGACAATTGAAGGTGCGCTTAGTCAATTAAAAGAAGACAAATCAAATCTAATTGAAGTAGCTGCATTATACGGTTTAGATAATTTAACAGAGGACGAACTTTCCACGTTAAACACAGCAAAAGACTTGAGCAGTGAAATGGTAAAAATGCTCGCTAACCGTGCAAATATCGGCTTTACAACGGGTGGCCATACGGGCGAAGATGTATTCTTATACTCATTCGGTCCATCAAAAGTGACTGGCCTAGTAGAAAATACTGATTTAGCTCATGCAATGGCTCAGTTTATGGACTTTGATTTAGCTAAGCTTACGGACAATTTATATAAACCTGCAACGAAAGAATTAGCAGCAAAAGGTTTTACAACAAAAATTGACCTAACTGATAAGGAGAACCCAAAATTCATTGCTAAAAAAGACGACATGACCGTAACCATTCCAGTGAACAAGAATATAGTGATTTATGATCAAATTTCAGCGAATGGCGAAGTAACTTCAAAAACGCAAACTTTTGATACAATCAATGTTTACAATGGCTCAGAATTCTACATTTCACAAAAAGTATTAAATACGCTAAAGTGAAACTCCAATCCGTGGGTGCTCTTTCCCACGGATTGTTAGTTGAACCAATCGGGCTTTACGGTCAGTTCATTTACCATACGGGAAGTCTTACTGACCGTTTAGCGGGATAAAGTGAAACTCCAATCCGTGGGTGCTCTTTCCCACGGATTGTTAGTTGAACCAATCGGGCTTTTACGGTCAGTTCATTTACCATACGGGAAGTCTTACTGACCGTTTAGCGGGATAAAGTGAAACTCCAATCCGTGGGTGTTCTATCCCACGGATTGTTAGTTGAACCAATCGGGCTTTACGGTCAGTTCATTTACCATACGGAAAGTCTTACTGACCGTTTTAGCGGGAGTAAGTGAAACTTCTTTCCGTACTTCACGGATTGTTAGTTGAACCAATCGCTTTTACGGTCAGTTCATCGACCACGATGGACTTCTTACTGACCGTTCAGGCTGAAAAAAATAAAAAATCATGCGATATCATAAGTTGCGTTAATCAACTTATGATATCGCATTCTTTCTTCCTTACCTTATTGTTCTTTGGACGATTTTCGTATAAACTGATTCACAACATTTACTCAAAAAATTTCCCTCATTCCCCTTCATATCAATGTACTTCCAATGAATCTTAATTTAATCTTAATTTAATCTTATTATTTTATGAATTCGCTATGAATTAGCAACATTTTTCTACACATACCGTCAAAACAGTGTTAAAAAATAAATATACAAAAATAACTTGAAATAATAACTCGTAATCTAGTATATTTACACAAGTTGTTATTACTTACATTTTTTAAAAATTGGAGGTGGATAGATGCAATCCATCAAAAAAAATGAGCATCTACGTTTTATAGGTTTGACACTGTTTTATTTCATCGTCTTGGTATTACTATTTTTAATTCATGGCTTCCATGATATGAACGCCGGGCCATTTATATATACGGAATTTTAGAAAAAGGAGATTTTAATATGTTAAGTGTAATAGCCGCTATTCGAGATGCGGCCCTACAAAATCCTAATCATCCAGCTTACGAAACCAATAATGAGTCAATAACATATGGTGAACTTTGGGATTACTCGGATTGTTTAGCACATCATTTAATGGCACTAAAGTTAACAAGACAACAGCCTATTATTGTTTACGGACATATGTCCCCTTTACAGCTTGTTGCTTTTTTAGGCACCGTTAAATCAGGGCATCCATATGTACCCGTCGATTCTTCTACACCAGCGGAGCGCCTTCAAGTCATTATAGAAGCATCAGAAGCTTGCCTGTTACTTACGACAGAGGAATTAACTACGCCCCTATCCATTCCCGTAGTAGCAGTAAGCGACTGTATGACACAAAAAACAAACACGACAATTCAGCCTACCACTTGGGTAAAAGATCAAGAGATTCATTACATCATCTACACATCAGGCTCTACTGGGAAGCCAAAAGGTGTCCAAATTACGGCAAATAATTTAGCTCATTTTGTAGCTTGGATGAATGAGCACTTCCCTATCCAGCAATCAGGTGTATTTCTAAATCAAGCACCTTACTCCTTTGATCTGTCTGTGATGGATTTGTATCCTTCACTAGTTGGGGGACACACGCTTTACGCCATCACACATGAACAAATTTCGAATCCAAAGTCATTATTCGATGATTTAGCAGGCTCAGGTATAGGTGTGTGGACTTCTACCCCGTCCTTTGCCAAAATGTGTTTGATGAATAAGGATTGGCATCAGGGATTAATGCCCGCTTTAAATACATTCTTGTTCTGTGGCGAGATTTTGCCTAAAAAAGTCGTAAAAGAATTAATGCTTCGCTTCCCACAAGCTTCTATCTTCAATTTATATGGACCGACTGAAACAACAGTTGCCGTTTCATACGTTGAAGTAACTAAAGAACTTTTGCAACGATTTGAACAGTTACCGATTGCTTCTATGACTGAGCCTAATCTATCTCTACACGAAAATGGTGAGATTATCATCTCTGGGCCAACTGTAAGTGCAGGCTATCTTGGAGCACCAGATTTAACGTCAAAGGCATTTCCTTTAGTAGAGGGCTCTCGTGTTTATAAAACAGGGGATATTGGCTATGAAAAGGATGGTTACTTATTCTTTGCAGGCCGAAAGGATTTCCAGGTGAAATTGCATGGCTATCGATTAGAAATTGAAGAAATTGAAAAACAGATTGGCGATTTATCGCCTGTAAATGGCTGTGTCGTTGTTCCTGTGATAAAAGGGGATGACATTGTATCGCTAAGTGCTTATATTGTTCTTCGTGACCAGCTTTTAGATTCGGCATTCCAGATGACGAAACAGCTTAAATCTTTATTATCGGATCGATTACCTTCTTACATGATTCCAAAAAAATTCATATACATCGACTCATTACCTTTAAATACAAATGGTAAGGTTGATCGTAAAGGATTGGCGGTTATGGAGAAAGTATGACGCCTTATGGAAATATCGCTTTTTTCATCATAATTAGTATTTTATTGATACCTACTATTCTATTAGGACTAAGCGGGAAAACGGCCAAGCGCTATAATATTTTTATTTCAATAGTTATTTTAGCCATTATTTTCGGTCATTCAGTCAACGGTACTGTTTCACTTGTACTTTTCACCTTATTCCAATTAGTACTGATTATTAGTTACCAAAAATATCGGTTGCAAAAAAACAGCACTATGGTATTTGTCAAAGCCGTAGTACTTGCTATTTTTCCACTGGTACTTGTGAAGGTACTACCAATTCTAGGACTACATCATTTATTTGGTTTTCTTGGCGTGTCCTACATTACCTTTAAATCTGTACAAATGATTTTAGAAACACGCGATGGCCTGATAAAAGATAAAATTTCTGTGATAGAACTTGCATACTTCTTATTGTTCTTTCCAACAGTATCCTCCGGTCCAATCGATCGCTGGCGCCGCTTTTATAAAGATATGCAAACAGTGCCCTCTGCTAATGACTATCAAAAGCTACTGTTCAGTGGCATTAACTATATATTTGTAGGGTTTTTATATAAATTTATTTTAGCTTACCTTATTTATAATTATACGCTTATTTATTTACCTAACCATACGTATAACTATTTGACACCTTTTCAAGGACATATAGCGTATATGTATATGTACAGCTTTTATTTATTTTTCGATTTTGCGGGTTACAGTGCATTTGCTGTTGGTGTTAGTCGCATTATGGGCATTCAAACACCGATTAACTTTAACCGACCGTTTACAAGTCGTAATATTAAAGATTTTTGGAATCGCTGGCATATGAGCCTTTCCTTCTGGTTTAGAGATTATGTCTATATGCGGTTTGTGCTATGGATGACGAAAAAAAAATGGATTAAAAACAAGTACACTGTTTCGTATCTTGGCTTCTTTTTACTATTCTTTTTAATGGGTATTTGGCATGGACTCGAATGGCACTATGTCGTGTACGGACTGTATCATGCCATGCTAATTATCAGCTTCGATAAATTTGAACGCTGGAACAAAAAACATAAACGCTGGCCAAAAAATAAATGGACACATGCAATAGGCGTATTTATCACCTTTAATGCGGTTTGTTTTGGTTTCTATATTTTTTCAGGTCAATTATTTTAAACACTAAAGGAGAATGATTAAAATGGAAAAACAACAAATACTAGAAATGCTCGTAGACTTATGTGAGGATGATATAGTGTTAGAAAACACGGACATCGATTTATTTGAAGAAGGGCTTCTTGATTCTTTTGGTACCATCAATCTATTAGTAGAAATTGAAACTCGCTTTGATATCTCAGTGCCAATCACAGATTTTAATCGTGAGGAATGGAACACGCCTAATCGTATTGCTGCGAAATTAGCTGAAAGACAATGATTAAAAAAGGTTTTTTAGCACTTTTAGTAGCATTTGTTCTATTTGCTGCCTTTGTTTTCTTTCCGAATTCTTGGATAAAGGCATGGATTTCAGACGCACATGTTGAACAAGCAAAGACCAGTATGGCCCCCTTGATGTTTCAAGGCATGTATTTACAGGAACGCATGTTACAAGAGTCTAATTCTATGCCATTATACGGTTCTTCGGAGTTAAATCGTTTTGACCCCTTTCATCCTTATAATTACGTGCGTGCTACGGATGCCCCCTATTCGACATTTATGATTGGACGTGGGGGTATGCAATCCATAACACACTTTTTAAATTTTGCTGCACAAGAGAAAAATTTAAAAGATAAAAAAATTGTCTTTATCATTTCGCCACAATGGTTCACAGAAAAAGGCATGGGAGAGCTTCATTTCTCGCCCAACTATTCCATGTTACATGCCTATGATTTAGCATTTAATAAGGAAATCGATGCCACACTTCGAAATGATGCGATGGAACGTCTACTGCAATTCGATACGGTAAAGCGTGACCATCTCTTACAAGCTATGTATCAATATAAAATGTCTGATGGTAAGGAAAATCCAATTATGGGGCGTTTTGCTATGATGGCAGGTCATGTGCATAAAGCATTACTAGAGAAAAAGGATTTATATTACTCTCTTTTCCCTCATAAGTCTCATAATTTAAAAAGTAATGACAAGCTTATTACTAATCAAACATTTGAACAGCAACTACAACATGCAGAGGCCTACGGAGAAAAACGTGTCTCAAATGAATTAATGATTGAAAATAAGTTTTACAAGCGACTGGAAAATTCTAACCTTAAAAAGTTAGAGGGCTTCCGTAAACATGAAAACTATACTGAATCACCTGAATATAAGGATTTTCAGTTAGTCATTGATGTGTTGAAGGATGCAGGTGCGAAGCCTCTATTCGTGTCTATTCCAGTTAATGGTCGCTGGTATGATTACGGACACTACCCACAAGATCGTCGTCAGGAGTATTACAAAAAGATGGAGCAAGTATTAACAGCTGCAGATGTACCGTATGTCGATTTTTCTGACCACGAGTATGATCCATATTTTATTATGGATACGATTCATATTGCGTGGAAGGGCTGGGTATACCTAGACCAGGAACTCGATAAATATTGGGAACAATCTTAAAGACAAACAGGGTCAGTCCTAAGTGATCGTATTTATCACTCAGGGCTGACCCTTTAACTACAATATTTAAAAGATGTCTAACGCAATACTTCCTTCACATAATGCGCCATTTGCCCACTGACATCACTGAGCTTTTCGATAGCATCGCTAAACTGTTGCACGAGCTCTGCTTGTTCGTTCGAGGCAGCTTCTATATGCCCGACACTTTCCATAAGGGCTTGTATATTACTTGTAATTGTTTTAAGGGATGTTTCAATCTGTTCTGTCGCAGTGGACGTTTCACTCGAAAGTTTACGTACTTCTTGTGCCACAATATTAAATCCAGCACCATATTGTCCTGCACGTGCTGCCTCAATGGATGCATTTAAGCCTAGTAAATTTGTTTGCTTGGAAATCGTTTTGATGAAGTCCGTCACCTCATTAGAGCGAGACGAGTTCTCTAACGCATGGCGAGATTTCTCAGCAATCGATTCACTCGTTGCTGATAATTCTTCAGAATGTGCTGCGATAGTATGTATTTTCGACTGTAATTCTTGAATAATAGATTGCAGGCTTTCCATAAAAGCTTCCACTTTACCCTGTGCCTCTATCGGAAAGAGCAAGCTTAATACCCCTACAACTGCACCATTTTCACGTACAGGATAGATTTCACTATTTATTGGAATACCAAAATGTTCTGTTGGAATACTGCGTTTAATAATTTTCCCCTTCACCACTTGCTGAAAATCTGGTGTATTCTCAGCGATAGAGCCAACCTTCAACTGTGTTTTTACCTTTGTACCATCTGTTACAAATAGTACTTCCCTTGTGTCTTTATCATTTAATGTAATGGCAATGTCGTTATTAAATACTTCATGAAAAACCGGTAAAGTCTCAACTAATGATTGCAATACGCCCATACTATTCCTCCTTATTTGTTTCAATTATAGCCTATCTGAAGTTGGAAAACTTCAATTTTTTTCCTCCATAACAGTTATACAATTTATTTTAAATAACAAAAATAAGCACTGCTGCCTAAAAAAAATTGCCTCAAAAGCATTCATATACTTCTGAGGCAATTTATTTGAGTGAACTGCTCGACATTCGAAATGTATCAAGCAATTAAACATCAATGACAATCATTTTAAATTATAGAAAGAATTTAATCCAAGATACTCTGCTGTTGAACCAAGTTGATCTTCGATGCGAAGTAGTTGGTTATATTTCGCAACACGGTCTGTACGTGATGGAGCACCTGTTTTAATTTGACCTGCGTTTGTTGCTACAGCGATATCAGCAATCGTAGCATCTTCTGATTCACCTGAACGGTGAGAAATAACAGCTGTATAGCCAGCACGTTTCGCCATTTCAATTGCTTCAAATGTTTCTGTTAAAGTACCGATTTGGTTCACTTTAATAAGGATAGCATTTCCTACGCCTTGCTCAATACCAGCAGCTAATTTTTGTGTATTTGTTACGAATAGATCATCACCTACTAATTGTACGCGAGAACCAATACGATCTGTTAATAACTTATGACCAGCCCAGTCATTTTCGTCTAAGCCGTCTTCGATAGAGATAATTGGATACTTAGCAGTCAACTCATCGTACCAATCAACCATTTCCTCAGAAGTTTTCACAACGCCTTCACCATCTAAGTGGTATTTGCCATCTTCTTTGTTGAATAACTCCGATGAAGCAACATCCATTGCAAGTTTCACTTCTTCACCTGCTTTATAGCCGGCTTTTTCGATTGCTTCAAGAATTACTGTAATTGCTTCCTCGTTTGAACCAAGGTTTGGTGCAAAACCGCCTTCATCACCGACAGCTGTATTGTAGCCTTTGTCTTTTAATACGGCTTTTAAGTTATGGAAAATTTCAGCGCCCATGCGTAGTGCATGACGGAAACTTTCAGCGCCTACAGGCATTACCATGAATTCTTGAATATCTACGTTGTTGTCAGCGTGAGCGCCTCCATTTATGATGTTCATCATAGGGACTGGTAATTGTTTTGAGTTGAAACCGCCAAGATATTGATAAAGAGGTACATCTAAATAATCTGCCGCAGCATGTGCCACTGCCATTGATACGCCTAAAATTGCATTAGCGCCTAGCTTTCCTTTGTTTTCTGTGCCATCAAGCTCGATTAAAGCTTTGTCGATGACAACTTGGTCAAGAACAGAGAAGTTACCTTCTAATTCTTCTGCAATTATTGTATTTACATTTTCAACTGCTTTTAATACACCTTTGCCTAGGTAACGTGATTTGTCACCGTCGCGTAATTCTACTGCTTCGTATTCACCTGTAGATGCACCAGATGGTACGATCGCACGGCCAAAAGCGCCTGATTCCGTAAATACTTCTACTTCTACTGTTGGGTTCCCACGTGAGTCTAAAACTTCGCGCGCATAAATCTGTGTAATAAATGGCATAATTAATTCTCCTCTTTTTCAATTAATGATTGACCTGTCATTTCAATAGGTTGTGACACCTCTAATAATTCTAACATGGTAGGCGCCAAATCGGCTAAAATACCACCATTTCTTAACATTATATTTGATTTTGTCACAATCACTGGAACAGGGTTTGTTGTATGAGCTGTCATTGGCTGTCCTTCTAAAGTCATCACTTCATCCGAATTACCATGGTCAGCTGTAATAATAGCTGCGCCACCTTTTGCAAGTAGGGCATCTACTACTTTACCTAGACATTCATCTACTGCTTCGATTGCTTTAATTGTTGGTTCTAACATCCCACTATGCCCAACCATATCTGGGTTCGCAAAATTTAATAAAATACCATCAAATTTTTCAGCAGCAATCTCTGCAAGCAATGCTTCTGTTACTTCATAAGCACTCATTTCAGGTTTTAAATCGTATGTCGCTACTTTGGGAGAAGCAATTAAAATACGCTCTTCACCAGCAAATTTGTCCTCACGTCCACCACTCATAAAGAATGTAACATGTGGATACTTTTCTGTTTCTGCAATACGAAGCTGTGTTTTGCCATTAGAGGCTAGCACTTCACCAACCGTATTTTTTAAGTTGTCATTTTCATAGGCAACTTGTGCATTCACTTCATCACTATAATGCGTGAAAGATACGAATTTTAAATTTTTAGGATGGTTTGCCGATAAGGCCAAGCCATTGAAATCACTATTCGTAAACACTTTAGATAGCTGAATCGCTCGATCCGGACGGAAATTGAAGAAAATCACAGCGTCATTATCACCAATTGTCGCCACCGCTTCTCCATGCTCTTGAACACTAAAAGGTATTACAAATTCATCTGTTACCTCGCGTTCATACGATTCAGTTATGCCCCCTTTTGCACTCTCTGCTGATTGACCGACTCCATCAACTAATACGTTGTAAGTGAGTGCTACACGGTCCCAGCGTTTGTCACGATCCATGGCATAGTAACGTCCATGAATCGAGGCAAATTGACCAATGCCGATGTCAGCCATTTGTTTTTCCGTTTCTTCAATATAGGCAATGGCTGTTGTTGGACCAACATCACGACCATCTAAGAAACCATGCACAAATACATCCGCTAACCCTTGCTCTTTCGCCAATTTCAATAAGGCAAACAAATGCTGATAATGGCTATGCACACCACCATCTGATAGTAAGCCCATGAGATGTAGCTTCGAGTTATGTGCTTTGGCATGTGCTATCGCATCTAAAAAAGCTTGGTTTGTAAAGAAGTCGCCCTCACGAATTGATTTATTTAGACGTGTTAAGCTTTGGTACACAATACGGCCAGCACCGATATTTAAGTGTCCAACCTCAGAATTCCCCATTTGTCCGTCTGGTAACCCTACAGCTTCACCAGACGCAGTTAATGTTGAATGTGGGAACTGATTCCAATAACGATCAAAATTTGGTTTTTTTGCTTGCGCTACTGCATTTCCGAATGTTTCATCACGAAATGCAAAGCCATCTAAAATAATTAATGCTACTGGCTTTTTAGGCATTTGCTGCCGCCTCCAATAACTTTAAATATGAATCTGGTTGTAAGCTCGCGCCACCAACTAGTGCACCATCGATATGTTCTTTCGTTAATAATTCTTTAATATTGTCTGGTTTCACGCTACCGCCGTATTGAATGCGCACGGCCTCTGCTGTTTCACCATCATAAAGTTCTTTCACAACTGCACGAATCGCGCCACATACTTGGTTGGCATCGTCCGCTGTTGCAGTTTTACCTGTGCCAATCGCCCAAATAGGTTCATAGGCGATGACCATATGCTCTACTTCTTGTGCAGAAAAACCAGCAAGTGCTGCAGTAATTTGACCAGCTACCTTGCGTTCTGTAATACCTGCTTCTCGTTCCTCAAGCGTTTCACCACAACATATTATTGGTACAATACTATGTGCCAAAGCTGCTGCGACCTTTTTATTTACCGCTTCATCAGTTTCATTATAATATTCACGTCGTTCAGAATGTCCTAAGATCACATAGTCTACTTCAACACTCGCAAGTTGTGCTGGGCTAATTTCCCCGGTAAAAGCACCCTCATTTGCGTCATGCA
The DNA here is from genome assembly GCF_003049575.1 of Lysinibacillus parviboronicapiens. GTDB lineage: Bacteria > Bacillota > Bacilli > Bacillales_A > Planococcaceae > Lysinibacillus > Lysinibacillus parviboronicapiens. The sequence goes on from NZ_PYWI01000019.1 coordinate 42,619, forward strand.
TCGTTTGTGCACCAATGGCTAGCTCAGATTCGCTAGCTACCTGTACAAGTGTTGGCAAGAATAGCGCCGGTGCGCAAATAACAGCATCTACTTTGTCATTTGAAGGGAGTTTGTCCTGTACGGCATCGACAAACTGTATCGCCTCATCAAATGTCTTATACATTTTCCAGTTTCCTGCAATAATTGGTTTACGCATCGTTGGTGTCCCCTATCTTTTATTTATCCCGAACTAACGGGTAGGTATGAAGTTTATTTGAAATCCACCGCTTAACCTTCTACTTATCATTTAACGCTACAATACCAGGTAGTTCTTTACCTTCCATTAATTCAAGTGAAGCACCGCCACCTGTTGAGATGTGATCCATATTGTTCGCTACTTCGAACTTTTCCACAGCCGCAGCAGAATCACCACCACCGATCACTGTATAGCCATTTGTTGTTGCCATTGCCTGTGCAACAGTTTTTGTACCATTAGCGAATTTATCCATTTCAAAGACACCCATTGGGCCATTCCAGATGATTAACTTAGAATTTTTTATAACCTCAGCGTAATTTTCAGCTGTTTTTGGTCCGATATCTAGACCCATCCAATCTGATGGAATCGCATTTACATCTACGATCTTCGTGTCAGCATCTTTTGAAAATTCGTTTGCTACAACAGCATCAATTGGCATATGTAGTTGCACGCCTTTTGCGTTCGCTTTTTCAATGAAAGATTTTGCTAACTCAATTTTATCTTCTTCTAATAATGAATTACCAACATCGTACCCCTGTGCTTTAATGAAAGTAAATGATAGTCCACCACCGATAATTAAGTGATCTACCTTTTCTAATAAGCTTTCGATCACACCGATTTTATCTTTTACTTTGGCACCACCAATAATCGCTGTAAACGGACGTTCTGGATTAGATAAAGCTTTACCAAGAACATCTAGCTCTTTTTGCATTAAGAAGCCGGATACAGCAGGTATATGCTTCGCAATTCCTTCAGTTGACGCGTGTGCCCGGTGTGCTGCTCCAAAGGCATCATTGACATAAATATCCGCTATACTTGCAAATTGTGCGGCAAGTGCAGGATCATTTTTCTCTTCACCAGCATGGAAGCGCACGTTTTCAAGTAGTACGATATCGCCGTCTTGCATGTTGGCAACTGCTGCTTCTACAACTTCACCAATTGACTCATCCAATTTTGTCACCGATTTGCCCATCAATTCAGCTAAGCGAATACCCACTGCTGTTAAACGCATACCTTCGTTGACTTCACCTTTTGGACGACCTAAATGAGACGCTAAAATTACTTTAGCCCCCTGTTCTACTAAGTACTCGATTGTAGGAATAGCTGCCCGAATACGCGTTTCATCTGTAATTGCGCCATCAGCCATTGGTACATTAAAATCTACACGTACGAAAACCCGCTTGCCTTTTACATCAATATCTTTCATTGTCTTTTTATTTAACATGAAGAAACCCCCTTCAAAGTTTTTTGGCTCAAGTCTGTTATGTGCTTCCCCCATCTTGGTTCTACACAATTTCCACCGATGCCTTTATTTGTGAAAATACTTTTACTAAATAGTAGCAAAAGTCACGTTATATGTCTTTTAAAAAACTGTATTATTTTTTTATCAAAAAAGGAGTAAGGGTAAACGTCCCCTACTCCCATTACCCTTGTATATTATATCTTTTAGATATTATAAAGGCTATACTTTTTATGCGTAAAAAGCGGTATTATGTCACACTTTTTACTTCAAATTACGAATTATGACACTTATTTATGATTTAAACCTTGTTGTGCCATATATAAAGCTAAGTCCATTAAGCGAGTTGAGTAACCAATTTCGTTATCATACCACGCAAGAACTTTTACCATGCTATTTTCTAATACCATCGTAGAAAGACCATCTACAGTTGAAGAATTATGGTTGCCATTGTAGTCAATTGATACGAGCGGTAACTCATTGTAGCCTAAAATATCTTTCAGCTCATTTTCAGAAGCTTCTTTTAAAGCAGCATTGATAGCATCTTTCGTCACCTCTGCTTTTAACTCGACAACTAAGTCCACACAAGAAACATTTGGTGTCGGTACACGCATAGAGAAGCCATCTAATTTCCCTTTTAACTGTGGTAATACTTTAGAAACCGCAACTGCTGCTCCTGTTGTTGTAGGAATCATCGACACTGCTCCTGCGCGAGCGCGACGAGGATCAGAGTGCGGGAAATCTAGAATACGTTGGTCATTTGTATATGAGTGAATTGTTGTCATCATACCGCGTTCAATGCCGAATTTTTCATCTAGCACTTTTGCTACTGGTGCAAGACAGTTTGTTGTACAAGATGCATTGGAAATCACATCATCAGTTTGTGGATTGTAATCCTGGTGGTTAACACCCATTACAAATGTCGGCATGTCACCTTTCGCTGGCGCAGAAAGAATCGCCTTTTTTGCACCTGCTTCAATATGCTTGCTTACTTCTTCCATTGAACGGAATTTACCTGTACACTCAAGCACCACATCAACACCAAGCTCACCCCAAGGTAATTGCGCAGGGTCTTTTTCAGCAAATACTTTTACTTTTTTACCATTCACTACGAAAGAATCGCCATCTGCATATACTTCAGCATCATAGATACCGTGTACAGAATCATATGTTAATAAATGCGCGAGTTGGCCAGCATCTGTTAAGTCATTCACTGCAACGACTTCAAATTCTTCCTGCTTCATTGCTTCACGAAATACTAATCGTCCAATACGTCCAAATCCATTGATTGCTAATTTTAATGCCATTGTAAATTCCTCCAATAATGTTTGTATTTATATTTACAGGTAACGTTCAGCAATTTCTTTTGCTGCCGCTTCATCCGTTATAAAAATAGTCTGCTTCGGCGCTACTTTAAAATAAGAAAGCATCGCGTTCACTTTTTGTTTACCTGCTGCCACCGCAATGACATGCTTACATTGCTCTACTTGTTCAAGCTGAATACCAATCGTACGAATACGATGGACAATTGCTCCTTCGGCATTAAAGTAATAGCCAAACGCTTCACTGACAGCTCCTTTTTCCTCGAGAATCCGTAAATCCTCTGGCGACGAATTACGACGAACTGCCATTTCCTCCGCAGAGCCGATACCATGAATCACGCAGTCTGCCCGATCATAGTAAGCCATCATTTCAATAACCATTGGCTCTTTCAGCATCGCTTGATAGGCTTGCTCACTTAAATGCTCTGGTAAAAACAAAGTTCGATGTTGGGCATTCATCTGCATTGCAAATGTTGCGACAAGTGTATTGGCCTGCATTTGCATTTCATGTCCAATTCCCCCACGTGCAGCAACAAATGTTACGTTCTGCTTGGCGTCAATTGGTTGTAAAAATTGCGCAAGCGAAGCCACCGATTTGCCACCTGTAACAGCGACAACTTGCTCTCCAATAATGTTTGATAAAAATTGGTGTGCTGCCTCTTTACCAAGCAATGTCAATACCGTTTCATCTTCATTATAATCACCTGGTACAACAATCACATGTTGCAAGCCAAAACGTTTTTCGAGTAATTTAGCAAGCTGTGTAAGTCCAGACCATTCATAAACCAATGCTCGTAGCTGTTCAATAACGGCGATGCCATCACTCGTACATACCATACCCAATTTTTGAATATCTAATAACCCTTGCTCACGTAAAATGTCTGTTTCTTTTCGTATTTCACGTTCTGTCATTTTTAGTGATTCTGCAAGTGTTCGTCGTCCAATAGGTTGCATTAGTTGAATCGATTGCAAGATGCGATATCTTGATTGAAGAAGCGGATACATTTCCGGAAGTAGTCTTTGCTGTGCCTCTGGTATGGTTAACATACACATCTACTACCTTTCTATTATAATGGGACGTTTTTTATCCCACTGTATAAAATTATGTCCCACTTATGATTTCATTATAATACTTAAATTAAAAAAGGGCAAGTAAATAATGGTATTCACATTTATTTATTTGACCTAGCAGGCAAAGGTAAAAAACCACAAAAAAACTTTTTTATAGTTTTTTTGTGGCTTCTCATTTTTAAAAATCGGTTTATTTTATATGTAGAACATGTTTAAGCTACACGAAATGGTTTATTCATATGTAACAACCCGTAAATAATGAAAAAGATTCCGCAAGTAAATACATTTAGTATCATGTAAAAAATGCCATAGGTTTTATCACCTACCCATCGATAAAATATACGGTATATTAAATAATTTACAATAAGTATAACTATAAATCTTAATGGCAGAATAATTCCGACAATGAATAAGCAAGTAAATAGAATTACCATTTTCTTAGCTGAAGCTCTTCGTTCGATATCTGAATTGCCTTTTGCAATAAGTAAAAACATTATATATATGTTGATGATCGGTATAAAACTTAGATATGCAACTTCCTCGTAACCATTTGCTTTTGCAGTCCTATAATATATCAAAGACAAAATAACATAAAAAAGTATGAAATAAAGAATTTCAAAAAAATGAATGTTCAAACAATACACTTCCCCGCCCTTTTGTTAAATCCAATCCATACAATAACTTATTTACCAATAAATTTCCATGAATATTTTTACCTAATTAATCGTTATAAAACCAAAAATAAGTATTTTGTAAAAGGATAAAAAAACTTAGGAGCATCATTGTTTTGAAAACCGTGTACTTCGGTAATAAGAAACAATCTGTTCTCACCCTCTACAAAAAAAATCTCGTAACCTTCAATTGCGGTTACGAGATTTTTTGTCAATTAATTTGTAAAAGATAATACAGCGTTTTTCTTGAAACTTGCTAAAGCTTTTGTAGCCTCATTTTTGTTTGTGTATTCAAAAATACGAATATCCTTTTTCTCAAATACTGTAATAACCCACATTGTAAAATCTCCCTTCAAATTGTTTTTGTAATATAACAAACACTAAAATGTGATAATTTCATTCGAACTGTCTTATAACAACTTCTTACTGCTTCCTATTGTACTCCGATTCTCTTTAAAAGAAAGCATTACGTGAAGCTCTTCACAAACTGTTCATATTCAAAACGCTTTCATTGAACAAATTGTGAAAACTAATATTTTATAGGCATAAACAATAAAACACTCGGTTTAAAAGAGCGCTCCTTTTAAACTGAGTGTTTATAATTATTTCATATTTTGCTTCATTAAATGGGCAATTTGCTGTTCGTTTGATTGCTCTACTTCTTCTAAATGCTTAATGACTAAATTTTGTCGGTCTATTGAATGGTTTTGACTCAATTTCTTTTTACCTTCCATGCGTGAGATGTTTATTTTAAAGCCCTGAACGCCTTTATTTAAATTCGCTATTAACTGTGCATCCACTCCAGATAAGCTATAGGGACTACCCTTGCCTTCATATTTTGCAATCATATTGTTAAAAGAATTGACTAATTCCTCTTCCTTCTTAATAAGCTCTATTTCTCCGTAAACATGCACCGCTACATAATTCCATGTGGGGACAGCTTGATTTGTTTCATACCATGATGGAGATATGTAGCAATGAGGACCTTGGAAGACCGCTAAAACATGTTGGTGCTCGATGTTCTTCCATTGCGGATTGCCTTTTGCAAAATGGCCAATCAAACAATTTTGCGTTTCATCGAACAATAAAGGAAGATGTGTGGCGTAAGGCATCCCTTCATAAGTTGAAAACAAAGTTGCAAAACTGTTCACTTGTATTATTTCTATCATTTCCGAGTCATCTTTGATTTTAAATGCTGCTGGTATATACATGAGCAAAACCCCTTTCTTCTATTTATTCAATACAGCTATAAAAGCGCTTGTGCGAGGGTTGCGTAATCTAAATTGCCGTATTGTAGAATATGACCATCCTTTTCCACTACAGGAATCATGAGCATATATTTTTCATGTAGGACTTCGTCTGCTTCGATGTCGATAATTTCAATATCAAATATTATATCTTCTTGTACAAGCTTTAAAGTACGTAAGCCTTCTACACATAATTCACAGTTAGATCGACTAAAAAATTTTACGTTCATTCACTCCCCACCTCCTAACGCTATTATAAAACGAAATCATCTGTTCTGTGTGAGCCTGTTACTAGAAAAAAACTGTGCAAGAAGATTACTTCCTACACAGTCTAGTTATTATTTTTTTAAATGGCTATCTAAGAATTTAAGCATAGCATTATAGAACTCAATGCGATTTTCTTCATTTTGGAAGCCATGCCCTTCATTTTCCTTCAACATGTACTCTACATCGACGCCTCTATCACGTAACGCTTTAACGATTTGATCAGACTCTGCCTGATTTACACGTGGGTCATTAGCCCCTTGAGCTACAAATAAAGGTGTTTTAATTTTATCAACGTGGAACACTGGTGAAGCTTCTGTTAATAACTCTTTATCTTTTTCAGGGTGCCCAACTCGCTCATAGAACATGTTACGCATTGTTTCCCAATATGGTGGAATTGTATCTAACAATGTGAAGATATTTGATACACCTACATAATCAACTGCTGCTGCATATAAATCAGGTGTCTTCGTAATACCTGCTAATGTTGCATAACCACCGAATGATGCACCGTAAATACCGATACGCTCAGGATCTGCTATTCCTTGATCAATTGCCCATTGTACGCCATCTGTAATATCGTCTTGAATTTTCAGACCCCACTGCTTATTACCAGCTTCCAGGAATTCTTTACCATAGCCTGTAGAAGAGCGGAAATTCACTTGTAGTACAGCATAGCCACGGTTCGCAAGTAATTGCACTTCTGGGTTAAAGCCCCACATATCACGTGCCCATGGACCGCCGTGTGGATTGACGATAAGTGGTAGGTTTTTAGCATCTTTGTTTTTTGGTAGTGTTAAATAACCGTTAATAGTTAGTCCATCTCGGCTCTTATATGAAATAGGGTGCATTTGTGCTAACTCTTCTGGGTTTAACCATGGGCTTAAAGTTGTCAGCTCTGTTAATTCATCTGTTGTTGAATCATAGTAATAATATTTGCCATATACAGTGTCACTTGACACGCTGACAATAAATTTCGTCATTTCTTTATTGTAATCGTTAATGCCTAATTCGCTTTCTTCAACGCCTAATTTAGTTTGTAACTTGCGGAATAGTTCCTCAAAGTCTTTATCGAAAAATTGATAATGCGTTTTATCTGTTAAATAAGCTCCGTAAAGTAACTTATCTTGCTCTGCACTATATAATACGCCCGCTACATCTACCTCTGCGTTAGACATAATGACTTCTTCTTTGCCTTCTAAATCATATTTTACGAATTCTACTTTGTCTCTTCCTTTATTAGTAGTTGCGTAAATATGTTTATTATCTTTAGAGAAAGCAAGTGGTGTAACTTCATCTCCTGCTGCCATTTCAATAAATGGTTTGAATTCATCTTTTTCTGTCTCACGATATAAAACAGTACCTTCTACACCATCTGAAGCAACGGCAATTCGAATATTTCCATCGCGATCAGCTAGCCAGCTCGCAATATTACCTGGGTTTTTAGCAACATGTTTTGTCTCGCCAGTTTTAACATTTAGCTTGTACACATCAAAGACAGTTGCATCTTCTTTATTCATCATAATTAGAATTTCATCTTTAACGCCTTGTAAACCACTTAATAACCCAACTGTTACATTTGGATATGGTGTTAAATCCTTTTCCTCATTGCCATTAAATGATGTTGAATAAATGTGGAAGTTTTCATCTCCACCTTTATCCTTTAAGTATAGTAAATTATCATCTTTCCAGAAGGATCCAGAGATATCACGATCCGTTGAGCTCGATACACGTACTGGCTCGCTATCATCATTCATTTTTTTCACAAAAACATTTGAACGATTTTCCCATGCAGCGGAATAAGTAAGATAATTACCATCTGGTGAAAGTGAATAGCCAAAGCTACCAGGATTTTTCATGAAATCTTCAACGGAAATTTCTTTCACGCCTTCATTACTAACTCCGTTTTTCACATTTTTAGCATTGTTTAAAATTTTGACTGCATCTTGTTTTGAAATCGTTTCACTATTTGACAGACCGTTAAATAAACCAAGCTTATTAGCTTTTTCTTGATACTCAGCAAGTGTAGTTTCTTTGTCCTCTTTATTTAAAGCTCTGACTAAAATACGTGCTGCTTCATCACGTTTAATATGAACACTTAAATCTTTTAATTCTTCACCTTTTACCCACTTATCAATGATTTGTTGACGCATTGTCTCTGAACCATGTTGGAATGTTAGAGCTGTTACAGTTAAACCTAGAAAATCTTTAGCAGATAGACTTTCCTCTTTTACTTCTACTTGACTACTAGTTTCATTGGCAGCGCGTACTTCCTGCATCGAAACAGGATAGACAGCAGAAGCTGTTAAAATGACTGCTAATGATGCTGTTAAAAATCTTTTCTTCAAAATGACTCCTCCTTATATCAGTTCGCGTTATATCGTTTGTCGATATAATAAAATTATAACAATTTCAGCATTTTTGTCAATAAATGATAATAATAAAAGAAAATTTCCTTTTTAACCAATTAAAAAGCGACTTACCTTTTGGCAAGCCACTTGAAGTGTCTACTGTTAGAATTAAATTTATTGCATCTCTGCGGAAATGATGCTGACTTTTTTAAAATTTTCTACTTGCACCTCCACCTGCCGATGAGCCACCTCCAAAACCACCAAAGCCCCCACCGCGTGAACCACCACTACCAAAACCTCCACCGAAACTACCTGGATAGCCTCGACGTCCTCTTGAGCGCGGTCCGCCACCGCCACCATTGGATGAAAACGTAATGACAATGAGCACTATAATGATAAGTAAGATAAAGACCCATGTGGGCATCGATTCATCCGCTTCTTGTTGCTCAGGCTTATCGCCATCCCAATTATATTCTTGTGCGACGGTTTGAAATACTTCGGCATAGGTTGTTTGAAAGGCTTTACCGATTTCTCCAGTACTTGCATATGGATAAAAAGCCGAATCCAAGATTCGTCCTAATTTACCGTCTGGTAAAGCACCTTCTAGGCCTTGCCCAACACTAATAACGACATCATTATTTCCTTCTCCTTGTCCAAATGTGGCTAAAATAAGGACACCGTTATTTTTTTCTTTATCACCAATACCCCATTCTCTAATTATCTTTGTTGCAAACATTTTGGCATCTTGCCCATTTAGGCTATCCAATGTCACGACCATTATTTCAGCCCCTGTACCATTGTCTAACTGCTCAGAATAATGGTTCAACTCATCTTTTACAGGAGTCGACAGCACATTCGCAAAATCATGGATATACGTATTTTCCATTGGTTTTGGCATCGCTGCTTGTGTGACGCCTATGTTCACCACAAAGGCAAAATAAACGATTGCGAATAGCCATGTAAAACGATTCATTATTGTTTACCCGATTCACTAAAATCTACTGACGGTGCCTGTTCAGCTCCTGCAGCTGCCTTAAAATATTCTTTTTGTTCAAAGCCAAACATACCCGCAATTAAATTGCCTGGGAAACGCTTAACAATTTTATTAAATCCTTGTACCTCATTATTGTAATCTTCACGTGCTACTGCCAAACGATTTTCCGTTCCTGCTAATTCATCCATTAGTTGACGGAAATTTGCATCCGCTTTTAAATTCGGATAATTTTCCACAACTACTAACAATCGGCTCAGTGCACCATTCAACGCATCATTTGCTAATGCTTGCTCTTCAGGCGTGTTTGCACTGCCCATCTGTGCACGTGCCTGGGTAATACTAGCAATGACTTCTTGTTCATGATTGGCATAACCTTTTACGGATTCCACTAAATTCGGGATTAAATCATAGCGACGCTGCAATTGATTTTCGACCTGCGCCCATTTGGAATCAACATTTTCTTCTGCTGTCACGAGGCTATTGTATTTTGGTATAAAGAGCAATGCTAATCCAACAAGTATAATAATAATTATTCCCACTGGTCCAAGTAATTTTTTCATTCAATATGCCCTCCTCTACTTTCTTTTCTTTACCACTAATGTGTTGTTAAAAAAACAACACTATTCTCTATATATGCAAAAGTATTTCCCCCGTATGAAATATGTCTTAATAGACATACTAAATACTGCAACAAAATATGACATAGAGGAGGAATTATTTTTGTCACAATCATTTTATAATGAGTCATCTGACGCGACATCATTCAACCAACAACAAAGCCTAAATCATGGTGGCCATGAAGTAATGGACATGCATGAAACAATTGGCGAAATCATTGCCGGACTAAACCAGTGCATAATTTTACGTCCACATGTTAAAGATCCTGAGCTATTAAGCATTTTGGATCGCCAATATAATTTCACCCTAGGAATGTACAACACGATTGTTGAATCCTTTAAAACAGGACATGATCCATCTGTTCCTACTGGGCGCTATCAAATGGAAACGGGCAATGATTTTAAATATGGCCTAACACCCTCACAACCGAAAAAGCCAATGCAAAATGCAAATGAAATTAATGATGAAACCATTTCTGGCTTCTTACTTGGTGCACAAAAGGGTGCAGCAAAATGTATGACTGCTGCAGCAACAGAAACAACAAACCCTGTTGTTCGACGTGTTGTTGCTGATAGTATTCCCAACTGCATTGAGATGGCATACGAATTATCTATTTACCAAAATAAACATGGCTACTACCAAGTGCCTCAATACTCACAACAAGATATGCGTACTATGCTTGATTCCTTTGCAACTACGACAAATCCCCTTCATTAAATACAAAAAATGCAGTCCCAAAGGTGATGTAAAATCACTAGGGGACTGCATCTTTTTGAATGGCACTACATAACGTGTAAATTTATCGAAACACTTTGCTATTTTATCGCTCTATTTTTTATCGCTCAACTTTCATCAGAGCAAAAAAAACGAACGAGCACCGTTCGTTTCACTAATTATTAAAGGACTTTTCCTAAAAAGGCTTTTGTTCGTTCATTTTGTGGATTACCGAAAAGCTCTTGGGGAGTCCCTTCTTCTACGATATAACCGCCGTCCATGAACACCACTCGATCACCTACTTCACGAGCAAAGCCCATTTCATGTGTCACAACAATCATTGTCATCCCTTCAACTGCTAGATTTTTCATAACATCTAATACTTCTTTTACCATCTCTGGGTCAAGAGCTGAAGTTGGTTCATCAAATAGAATTGCTTTAGGCTTCATTGCTAAAGCACGGGCAATTGCAACTCGTTGCTGTTGGCCACCTGAAAGCTGCTCAGGATAGTTGTAAGCTTTGCTATCGAGACCCACTTTTTTCAAGAGCTCATGTCCCAGCTCTTCAGCTTCAGGACGCTTCAAATTGCGGATTTGCATCGGAGCCATTGTTACATTATCCAACACTGTCATATGAGGAAACAGGTTAAATTGTTGGAACACCATGCCAACCTCCGCTCGAATTGCATTAATATTTGTTTTCGGATCATTTATTTTTACATTTTCCACATATATTGCACCATCTGTCACTTGCTCTAGCATATTAATGCAACGTAAAAAAGTACTTTTTCCAGAACCCGATGGCCCAATTACACATACAACCTGCTTTTCTTGTATTTCATAATCAATGCCTTTTAGTACCTCTAGCTTACCAAAATATTTGTGTAAGTTTTCAATTTTAATCATCGCGCTTCCCGCCCTTCTACTTTACGAGGGACATAGCTGTTGCTAAAACGTTTCTCTATATAGGCAACAACTTTTGTTACACCATACGTTAAGATTAAATATAACAATGCGGCTACAATATAAGGCTCCCAGAAACGGAAGCTTGCACCTGCCACTACTTTACTTGCATATAATATATCTGGTGCCGCAATTACTGTAACTAAAGATGAGTCTTTTAATAAGGCAATAAATTCATTGCCTAATGGCGGAATCATACGTCTAAAAGCTTGTGGCAAAATCACTTTACGCATGGCTTGATTATGAGTTAAGCCGAGTGAACGTGCCGCCTCCATTTGCCCCTTATCAATACTTTGAATACCAGCACGGAATATTTCTGCATTATAAGCTGCACAATTTAAAACCAGTGCGGTAATACCTGACACCATATATCCTAATGAATGCCCAAAAATTGTCGGAATAACGGCTAAGTGAATTAATAAGATTTGCACCAGCATTGGTGTCCCACGGAATAAATCTACATAAAGTTTACATGGCCAGTAAATCCATTTTTTCTTTGATAATTTCCCCAATCCTAGCAGTAAACCTAATATAATACCACCAAAATAACCACTGAGCGTTAAAATGATTGTCACACCAATACCACGTACAAACATATCACGGTAGTTCCAGACTATGTCCCAGCGTAAGTCAAAGATGTCCATCCGAACCCCTACTTTCCCTTTCAGATTCTTGCTATTGAATTACCCTAAAAAATCAAATGAGCCGCTAGCATATTTAGGCTAGCGGCATCCTCTACTACTTAAAGTCCGTACCTGTAATTTCTTTTAACTTACCGTTGTCTTTAATTTTTTGTAAACCTTCATTTAATATTTTTAATAATTCTTCATTGCCTTTTCTCACCATGAAGCCGTAGTATTCTTTTTCAAATGCATCATCTTTAATAACTTTTAATTTCGCTTTTGGATTTGCCTCCATGTATTCGTATATAACCGCATTATCACCAATAGTTGCATCTACGTTGCCGTTTAACATCTCTTGAATGGCAACTGGTTGATTTTCAAATGCCATGATGTTTGTACTTGCTTCACCTTGCAATTTTTTCGCAGCCATATGACCTGTTGCATTAATTTGTACGGAAATCTTTTTATCTTTTAAATCTGCTAATGATTTAATTTTTGAATCTTCTTTTACTACGATTAATAATTGAGATTCATAATAAGGTTCTGTAAAATCAAATGATTCTTTACGCTCTTCATTAATCGTAATACCTGATGCACCGATATCTGTCTCACTATTTTTTATTGTTTGGAATACTGGTTCCCAACCGATGTTGTTCCATTCCACTTCAAAGTCCATTTCATCGGCGATTGCTTGCAGTACATCTACATCAATCCCAACAATGTTTCCTTTATCGTCTACTGATTCAAATGGTGCAAAGGTAGCTTCTGTACCTACTTTATATACCTGTTTCTTGGCTCCATTATCTTCCGAAGTGCCACCGTCACTTGAAGATGTGTTTTCTTTTGTACCGCAGCCTGCTAGGACTAGTGAAAACGCTGCAACAATCATTAATAACGTCCATATACGTTTTTTCATAGTTGTCTCCCCCTAATAGTTTAAATAATATTCCGCACACTTCAATTCTCTTAATTCAGAAATGTTAGACTATTAGGTCAATTATAGTGATAATAGAGTCTAGATACAATACTATATTGCATAAAAGTAAGAGTATTTTTATAATAATAAATTCAACATCCATTATTTAGAAAAACAATGTTTAACTTAGCGATTTAATAACATTAAATGTATACTAATACATTTTTGATATAATTTTTTAGCAAAAATAACATAATTTTAGACACAAAAAAAGAATCCCCCTCAGAAAAGGATTCTTCTTTTGGACTAGCGAGCTAGCCTCACGTTCAGTTATGTTCACTAAAATAATTTGGAGTTGTTGCTTTTTTGAAGGTTTGAAGGGAATTAATACGGGAATAATGCCATATAGGTTATCCTCACTATGTTCCCCTCGTTCTCTGCTAAGCAGGCTGCTAAGCTACTTATTAGAGAGTCGAGCTATAAAAATATATCAAATTTCACAGTAAAATGGCGCCCTCGGAGGGAATCGAACCCCCAGTGCAAGAACCGGAATCTTACGTGTTATCCATTACACCACGAGGGCAATTGAACACAAAAAAAAAGTACTCACTCTAGGCTTTACGGTAAAGCATCATGTAGATAACCCTCATTTTTTGAAGCATACCTGCAAAATAGTGTACTGTACTTTAACTTGCGACCTTTCTATTATACAAACGTATTGCTCACAATTCAACTATAGAATGAAAAAGTTTTAAATTTTTTTGTTATAGATTAAATTTCTCAATATCAGTGTTAATATTTGACCTTCCCTGACTATAATGTGTATGATAAGGTTACAGCTGAAATTCAATGAATGATTTCAGTAAAAGTATTCGAATTTAGCTTTTTAAGGAGGATTTAACATGAATTTAATTCCTACAGTTATTGAACAAACAAGTCGTGGTGAGCGTGCATATGACATTTATTCACGACTACTAAAAGACCGTATCATCCTATTAGGAAGTGCAATTGATGACAACGTAGCGAACTCAATCGTTGCACAGCTGCTATTCTTAGAAGCAGAAGATCCAGATAAAGACATTTCTCTTTACATTAACTCTCCTGGCGGTTCTATCACAGCTGGTATGGCAATCTATGATACAATGCAATTCATCAAGCCAAAAGTACAAACAATTTGTATCGGTATGGCAGCATCAATGGGGGCATTCCTTCTTGCTGCTGGTGAACCTGGTAAGCGCTGTGCATTACCAAATGCAGAAGTTATGATTCACCAACCACTTGGCGGTGCACAAGGTCAAGCGACTGAAATTGAAATCGCTGCAAAACGCATTTTATTCCTACGTGAAAAATTAAACGGTATTTTATCTGAGCGTACTGGCCAGCCTCTTGAGGTTATTTCAAGAGATACTGATCGCGACAACTTCATGACAGCAGAACGTGCCAAAGAATATGGCTTAATCGATCATATCTTTGAACGTAACGACCGTAAATAATAAAAAACCTCTGAGTCCCATTGGCTCAGAGGTTTTTTTGACTGGGTGCTTCCTAGCTAAGCAATTATTAGCTCCCGTTTTATGTTAATCTTCTTTTTCAATAAGTGCCGCTAATGATGTAACCGCTTGCTCAGAATCGTTGCCTTCACTACTTAAAACAACCTCTGTGCCTTTTGCTATGGCTAAGCTCATAACACCCATAATGGATTTGGCATTTACTTTTTTCTCATCTTTTTCAAGAAAAATATCAGCGCTAAAGCGATTTGCTTCTTGCACAAATAGCGCTGCTTGTCTAGCTTGTAGTCCTAATTTTAACTTTACTTGGACTGTTCTCTCAGTCATTCGCAAAACTCCCTTTCACTACCGTTCATCTTATTAGTTTTATCTTACCTCACTTAATAGGAAAAGAACAATAAGCGATTGCGCATCACTTTCATACATTTTGTATATGAAAGTTAACCACCTATTTTTTCACCGCGTCTTAATGCATCTGCAATTTCATCAATTTTTCGTAATCGATGATTAACACCTGACTTACTAACGGTGCCGCTTGATACCATCTCGCCTAATTCTTTTAATGTCACATCTTGATATTCAACACGTAGACGTGCAATTTCTCTTAGTTTTTCTGGCAACTGATCTAAACCAATTGAATTTTCAATAAAGCGAATATTCTCTACCTGTCGCAGTGCTGCTCCAATTGTCTTATTCAAATTCGCCGTTTCACAGTTCACAATACGATTGACACTATTGCGCATGTCGCGCAGGATTCGAACGTCTTCAAATTTCATCATCGCTTGATGTGCACCAACAATATTTAGAAAATCAGAAATTTTTTCAGCTTCCTTTAAGTATGTTACAAAGCCTTTTTTCCGTTCAATTGTTTTCGCATTTAACTCAAATTCATTCATTAAATCCATTAATGCCTCACCATGCTCTTTATACAAAGAATAAATTTCTAAGTGATAGGCTGACGTTTCTGGATTGTTTACCGAGCCGCCTGCTAAAAAAGCGCCACGTAAATACGCTCTTTTTTGACCGCTCTTTTTAATAAGCTCTCTAGAAATCGTATGATTGAATTGAAAATCATCTGAAATTATCGCCAAATCAATTAATAGCTCACGTGCACCATCTCGTACACGGCAAATATAAACATTATTTTTTTTCAAGCGCATTTTCTTCCTGACAAGAAGCTCAACATTATAAGGATATAATTTTTTCATAATTGTATAAAGCCTTCTTGCGATGGCAGCATTTTCAGTTTGCACGTCTAAGCTAAGCTGTTTGTTAGCAAAGGATAATGAACCATTCATTCGAATTAAGGCAGATACTTCCGCTTTCATACAATGATCGTCCGCTTCTACTTGCGTTAATTCTTTTTTTGTTTCAGAAGCAAAAGACATGTCACGCCCCCCTTTCAACCTTTATTTCTATGTATATGTTCATCTTACCATATACAACAAGCATTCCTTATGATTCTATTAGCGATTCACTTCTTTATGTTTATAGATATTTGCATAATCTACAAGCCATGCTGCAAAATTTGCAGCGTTATGACGAACCGTTCCATCTGGTCGAATTGTCGCAATATCACGTTTAATAACCTCTAAACCCATACTTTCAAGTTTTGCAACATCAAATGTTACTGGCTCAGCACATTCTTCTTTATAAAGCTCTTTTACAGGGTGAGGTAGTTTTTCGTCATTTACTAAAATAGAATCGATAAAGGAATCCCCAACATGCTTATAGATAGCTTGAACATGATCGCCTGCTGTATAAGTAATAGTTTCACCTTTTTGCGTCATTAAATTACAAACATAAATCTTACGCCCTTTTGCTTTGACAACAGCTTCTCCAATTCCCTTCACAAGCAAATTTGGAATAATACTTGTATATAAACTTCCCGGACCAATTAATATATAATCTGCTCGATTTATCGCACGAATGGCTTCTGGTAACGGTTGCACATTCTCAGGCACTAGAAAAACTCGATTCACGCGGCTTTTTGCTGAGGGAATTTTTGATTCCCCCTCAATCACTGAGCCGTCTTCTAGCTCTGCATGTAGGGAAATTTTCTTATTCGCTGCCGGAATGACACGACCATGCACTTTTAGCACCTTACCCATTTCACTAATAGCATGATTAAAATCACCCGTTATATCTGTTAGAGCTGTTAACATTAAATTACCTAATGAATGCCCACTTAAGTCTTCTGATGCTGAAAAACGATATTGAAACATTTGCTCTACAAGTGGCTCCACATCTGATAATGCAGCAATCACGTTACGTACATCACCTGGTGGTGGAATATCATAATCATCCCGTAAACGTCCTGATGAGCCTCCATCATCTGCTACTGTGACAATCGCAGTGATATCAAATGGATGATGCTTTAACCCACGTAGCAACGTGGAAAGCCCAGTCCCACCACCTATAACAACCAGCTTGGTTTGCTTTTTCCCCATTCACTCAATCCTTTCTTCGATTGATGTCACGATGCGTAATAACAGCATTTTCATATTTGGTTAAATATTCACCAAAATATTCTGCTAACGTCACCGAGCGATGCTGCCCCCCTGTACAACCAAAAGCAATGACAAGTTGGGATTTACCCTCTTGTTTATAGAGTGGAATCATAAACTCAAACAAATCCGTTAGTTTTTGAATAAGTATTTGTGTGTCCTCTAAAGCAAGTACATAGGAGGAAACTTCTGTTTGTAGACCTGTTTTATGGCGTAAATCCTCTACATAATAAGGATTTTTTAAAAAACGGACATCGAAAACTAAATCTGCATCAATTGGCATACCATGCTTAAATCCAAAGGACATAATGTTTACAGAAAAAATATTATCTGCATCACTTGCAAATTCTTTAACGATTTTTTCTCGTAACTCTCTAGGCTTCATATTCGATGTATTATAAACGAATTTAGCACGACCTTTTACTTCCGACAATAATTCTCGTTCTAGTTTAATGCCGTCTAATGGTAAGCCTGTTACAGCTAATGGATGCGCACGTCTCGTTTCTTTATAACGTCTAACTAGCGTCTGATCATCCGCATCTAAAAATAAAATCCGTACAACGATATCGCCTTCTTTTAGTATATGGTCAAGTGCGCCTATAAGCGAATCAAAAAAGTCGCCGCCACGCATATCCATGACAGCTGCAATACGTGTAATATTTTTACCTGAATCTTTTAGCAAGGTTAAAAAAGTTGTAAGTAATGCTGGTGGTAAATTATCAATACAGTAATACCCTAAATCCTCAAAGCTTTGAATAGCTACTGTTTTGCCAGCTCCAGACATTCCTGTAATAATGACCAATTCATGTGTACATTGTTGACTTTCAACCACCACTGTCATGCAGCTCCTTTATTGTTCTAATGATATTTGTATTTTCTCATGAAGTAATTCAAAATCCGACGTATATACAAACGTGCCATACTGAATACCTGATTGTGAAACAGCAAATTGTAAATTTGTTCGATCACCCTCAGCCATTGGCAGATGCTTCAAATCCTCCACTGGGTGCCATGCAAGCTTACCTTCTCTCGTTTCCTCAAATGCTACACCTTCAACATCTTTAGCAACAAAAGTGTAAAGCATCCATTCGTCAACCATAACGTTATTATCTTTTATGACCATTGTATATACACCCTTTAAATGTGCATTTAATGGTGTAACATTTGTCTCTTCTTGAAACTCACGGACAGCGGCTTCATATATCGACTCACCGCTCTCCATTTTACCGCCTGGTGCTACATACCAGCCACGTCTTGGCTTTTGAAGTAATAATACTTGGCCGTCTTTAACGGCAATTAAGTTCGCAATTCTTTGCATAGGCACACCTCTAATCTCTTTTGCATTCTACCTTTTATTATAGCAAGACCTGTCAGCGTTTGTCCTGATTTCACATCTATACAAATCTTTCACACTTAACTGCTGTTCACAACTGTTTGCCACTAACCTTTACCGTCTTCATGAGAACATAAAAAGATGTGAGATACCATACTTTTACTAGGCAATACTATACGCAAAATTCTATAAATTTATGAAATAACACAATGCTCGATCCTTCCGCAATAACAAACAACGGGAATGCGATACCTAGACATCAAAAATAGGTTGCCACCACCTAATTTAGGCGGAAACAACCTACTAAACAAAATAAAAGGGGGATTGCTAATTACACTTTGTATAATACACCTTTTATATGTCATTCAAGTTACAGCAATATTAAAACCGTATTAAAAATTCAATTTTTTTCCGGTATTAACGTGACATGCCATTATGCGTTAATTTTTTCTAGCAATTCTTCCACATAATGCTGTACTGCTTGTGCAGCAATACTGCCATCACCAGTAGCCGTTACAATCTGGCGAAGTGATTTTTCTCGCACATCGCCTGCTGCGAAAATACCTGGTACAGTTGTTTCCATATTGTCGTTTGTCACAATATAACCTGCATCGTTTAGAATTCCTAGCGCTTCAAAAGGTTTTGTTAATGGTAGCATCCCAATATAAACAAATACGCCATCAGCAACAAATTCTGACTCAGTGCCATCAATAGTTGATTGCAATGTTACACTTCCAACTTTACCATCAGCCTCATTAATCTCTTTGACAGTCGCATTCCAAATGAAATCAATTTTTTCGTTCGCAAAAGCACGGTCTTGCAGAATTTTTTGTGCACGTAGTTTATCACGACGGTGTACAATTGTTACTTTATCTGCAAAGCGCGTTAAATAAACACCCTCTTCAACTGCTGAATCTCCGCCACCTACGACAACAAGATTTTTTTGTTTGAAGAACGCCCCATCACATACTGCACAATAACTGACACCACGACCACCAAGCTCTTTTTCACCTGGTACGCCCATTTTTTTATATTCTGCGCCTGTAGAAAGAATTATGGCACGTGTTTTATATTCTTTAGCACCCGATTTAATTGTTTTGTATTCGTCACCGTCGATGATTTCTGTTACATCACCATAAGCATACTCAGCGCCAAACTTCTTCGCATGCTCAAACATTTTTGTAGATAGCTCAGGGCCTAGAATTGTATCAAAACCAGGATAGTTTTCTACTTCTTCCGTATTGGCCATTTGACCACCTGGAATACCACGTTCAATCATTAACGTTGAAAGATTCGCACGTGACGTATATACTGCAGCAGTCATCCCTGCAGGACCTGCACCAATAATGACAACATCATAAATTTTTTCTTCTGACATAACTACTTCCCCCTAAACTTTTATTGCTTTTTATAAGTACGAATGGAGCTAAGACTTCCACTGTGAAATGCGTATAAGCCGTAAATCAGCATCCATAAGTACCCAATTGCTTCAGCTATTCACTCAGCAAGGATGAAGAAAAATCCCACTGAATTAAAGCTTCACTTTATAAATAATGTTAGTATGTTCATCGTATGTGAAAGTATAAAGTTATTCAACTATGTTGCTCACAGTCTAATTATGACTGTTTGGTAAAAACATCAAAATTTCATCAATATATTTCGATAATGTTGACACAGATACCCCATATTGTTCAGCTATTTCTTTTTTTGTCACCTTTAACATGCGCGATGAACGAAATAAATAATCATTAGCTCCCGCAATCGCCGCTGGGTTCGTAAAGCGATAATTTTGTGTGAGTGCTTGTTCACATAGTACAAACCACATTTGAAACATTGGCGTAACAACAGTAGTAAGTTTTCCATACTGTTCAAGTAAAATCTCTGGTACCTTTACAGCACGTAAAAAGCTTGCTTCCACCTTGTTTTTCTCATCAAATTGATGACCAAGTGCATAGGCCAAAAACAGTTTTTCAAACGCATTGTACTGCTCAACATCAATCCATTTCGGATGCGCTATAATTTCCTGTTTATGTGCTGTACTACTTAGTAAAAATAAGCCAAAAATACGGTCGCTTGCATAACTACTATCGAGTTTCTCCACTATAAAATCACGATCATGTTCTAACGCATCAAGTTCATACGTATTTTCCTGTTGCTTCCAAGGTTCAAAGCCTTCTTTTTCAGGATCTTGTTCTAGCAACTGTGCCCAAGCACTTTTTGAAATATCTTCATGCCCTGAAAAATAAGCCGCATGTGATAACCAAAAATAAAATCCAGCATCGCCCAAATAACCACGTTTTTGCATACTACGCAACCATTTAAAGGCTAATTCATATTGTCCAATAAGTGCTAACGTTGCACCTAGTTTATAACGATGCTCCCATGCATATGGCTGAATTTTTACCAGGACATCTAAAAGTGCTTTTAATTCCTCATCATTTTTTTCATAGTACGCGATTACGGTTAAATTACATAGTGCATGTAAATTCCCCTTATTGTCTCGTAAAACATTATTCAGTAATGCTTTGGCCTGCTCAGGCTCTCCAACATAAAAATAAGCCAATGCTAAATTGTTATAAGCCGACCAAAATTCAGGTCTATCTTCAATTAAATCTTCTAAAATGCTAATAGCCTCAGGAAAATCGCCCTTTTCCATACAACGTCGTGCCTGTTCTTGACGATATAAATCCTCTCCTGAACCTTCTGGCTCTTCAAAATCATCCTGCTCAAAAGCGACAAAATCTAAAATCTCAGCCGCTTCATCTGCATATGCGCCCTCTGGCTCCATTTGTAAATATTGCTCAGCAAATCGTTTTGCATCCTGAATCATACCGACGCATCCAGATACCTCTGCCATATAAAAAATAATCTCAGGCTCACCAGGGTCTAATTGATAGGCACGACGAAGTAGATCATACGCTTCCTCAAAACGTTGACCGTCCAGTTCTACAATGGCTAATTGCAATAAAATCATCGGATCATCTGGGCTTAGATCCACAGCACGTTGTAGATATTTATACGCTTTATTCATTTGCCCACTATTCATTGCTTGAATTGATTTTTTATAATAATAGTCGCCTGTTGGAATGAACGATACGACATTCGTTTGACTCTCTTTTTGACGTTTCTTTTCCAAAATATTTCCTCCGAAACAAGAAATAAGGAACGCATTACACGTTCCTTTTCACAGTAACTTTCATTATACCATACTATAAGCAATATGCTGTTATTTCTCCTCGTGACGTTTTTCCAACACATGTAATACGTCAAAAACACTTACTTTCTGTTCCTGTAATAACACTAATAAATGGTACATTAAATCCGCTGCTTCCCATTTAACTTCCTCTGCATCACGGTTTTTCGCACCGATGACAACTTCTGTAGCTTCTTCACCAACTTTTTTACAAATTTTATCGATACCTTTTTCGAATAAATATGTAGTATAAGCACCCTCTGGCATTTCTTGTTCACGTTTTTCAATGATTTTTACAAGCTCTGGAATAATTCCGACTGAACCGACCTTGGCATTTTCTTGAAGAACTTCTGTAAAGCAAGAAGTTGTGCCGTTATGACAAGCGGGACCAGCAGGAAGCACTTCAACGACTATTGCATCGCCGTCGCAATCTGCTTTGATGGATACGACCTTTTGCGTATGACCACTTGTAGCCCCTTTATGCCAAAGTTGCTGACGTGAACGTGAGTAGAACCAAGTTTCACCGGATTCAATAGTTTTTTTCAAGGATTCTTTGTTCATGTATGCTACAGTTAATACTTCTTTTGTAGTAGCGTCTTGCACTACTGCTGTAACAAGACCTGCATCGTCAAATTTGATATTGTCAATCATCTTACTGCCACTCCTTTTCCACGTAAGTACTCTTTTACTTGTGCTACACTCGTTTCTTTATAGTGAAAGATAGATGCCGCAAGTGCTGCATCTGCATCAACATCTTCTGATAATACTTCGTAAAAATGTGCGGCATTTCCTGCACCGCCACTAGCGATTACAGGAACTGTCACAGCCCCACGTACCGCTTTTGTTAATGCTAAGTCAAAACCTGACTTCTCTCCGTCTTGATTCATGCTTGTTAATAAAATCTCACCTGCACCTAAGCGAACAGCTTCCTTTGCCCATTCCGTTGCTTGCCAAGTTGTTTTGTTACGGCCACCGTGTGTATAGACCATCCATGTGCTGTCTTCTTCACTGTAGCGGGCATCAATTGCCACAACGATACATTGTGCGCCGAAGAAGTCGGAACCTTCTTTAATAAGCGCTGGACGTTCTATGGCAGAGGTATTGATGGATACTTTATCTGCACCTGCACGTAAAATACGTTTCATATCATCTAATGTGCGAATACCACCACCCACCGTAAATGGAATGGCAAGTGTGGCCGCTGTTTGGCGCACTACATCTACCATTGTTTCACGCCCTTCATGTGATGCCGATATATCAAGAAACACTAGCTCATCTGCTCCTTGCTCATCATAAAACTTTGCAAGTTCTACAGGGTCCCCTGCATCACGTAATGACACGAACTGTACACCTTTTACAACACGTCCTTCCTTAACATCCAGACATGGAATAATACGCTTTGTTAGCACGCCGCCACCCCTTTTAACCACTGATCTAATAAGTACACACCAAGTTCTCCTGATTTTTCGGGATGGAACTGCATGCCCGTAATCGCTCCATTCGTGACAATGCCTGGTACCTTGATACCATGGTATTCCGCATAGGCTACAAGCTCATTGGCATCCATTCCTGTTGCATAAAATGAATGTACGAAATAGACATGCTTCGCCTGTGCTTCATCCTTTAGCCAAGCTGGGCGGTTAGCTACAACTAGCTCATTCCACCCCATATGTGGCACACGGTATTGTTTTCCCTCATGCTCACCGCTAAAACGTTGAATACTTCCTTTAAAGAAACCTAAGCCTTTCGTCAATGAAACCTCATCACTGTCATCGAATAGTAGTTGCATACCTAAGCAAATACCGAGCAACGGGCGATGTTCTGCTTTTACTTTTTGTAAGTAACTAGCTAGATTTGTGTCAGCTAGACGTTTCATCGCATCAGGAAATGCCCCAACTCCTGGTAATAAAAGAGCATCTGTAGCATCCAGCTCATTTACATCCGCAGTAACTATAACATCACACCCAAGACGTTTTAGTGCCTGTTCAACACTGAACAAGTTGCCCATTCCATAATCAATCACACCAACTTTCACGTTAACAGCCCCTTTGTTGAAGGTACGCCCTTAACACGTGGATCAATCTCTACTGCCGCATCAATAGCACGTGCTAAAGCTTTGAAAATCGCTTCGATAATGTGATGTGTATTATGTCCATATGGCACGATGACATGGACGTTCATACGTGCTTCTAGCGCAAACTTCCATAAAAACTCATGCACTAATTCCGTATCAAATGTACCCACCTTCTCTTTTAGTGCCGGTACACGGTATTCTAAATGCGGACGGTTTGAACAATCCACAACAACTTGCGCAAGGGCATCATCCATTGGAACAAAAGCAGTGCCATAACGTTTAATGCCTTTTTTATCTCCTAGCGCCCCCCGTATCGCTTGTCCTAATACAATGCCAAGATCTTCTGTCGTATGATGATCGTCAATATATGTATCACCATCAGCTTGAATAGTACCATCAAAAAGACCATGCTTAATAAATAAGTCAAGCATATGATCCATAAAGCCGACACCTGTTTTAATGTCTGCTTTTCCTTCACCGTCTAAATTAATAGCCACAGAAATTTTTGTTTCATTTGTTTTTCGTTCTACTTTTGCATACCGTGTCTTTTCTGTCATCCTGCTACTCCTTTTCCCATCCACGCGATTCTACTGCACGTGCATGACCCTCTAAGCCTTCCATGCGTGCTAAGCGTGCAATTTTCGGCGCATTTGCTGCCCAAGTTTTTTCACTATAATAAACGATACTTGATTTTTTCAAGAAATCATCCACATTTAACCCACTTGCAAAACGTGCTGTACTATTGGTTGGTAACACGTGGTTAGTGCCAGCAAAATAATCCCCAACCGGCTCTGAACTATAACGACCGATAAATATCCCACCTGCATGACGTACTTTTTCAGCTACAGCTTCTGCATTTTTCGTGACAACTTCTAGATGTTCAGGTGCCAGTGAATTAATAGCATCCACAGCATCTGCCATCGTTTCTGCAATATAAATGGCACCAAAATTTTCAACAGATGCACGCGCTACTTCTGCACGCGGTAACGTAACTAACTGTTTTTCTACTTCTATTGCGACCCTATGAGCAAGTTCTTCAGAAGTTGTGACTAGAATTGGACAAGCCATTTTATCATGTTCTGCCTGCGATAAAAGATCCGCTGCTATTTCATCTGCAAAGGCTGTTTCATCTGCTAGTACTGCAATTTCACTTGGTCCCGCAATCATGTCAATGGCTACTTCACCAAATACTTCTCGTTTGGCAAGCGCTACAAAAATATTACCGGGGCCCGTTATCTTGTCGACTGCTGAAATGGTTTCTGTGCCATATGCAAGAGCCGCAATTGCCTGTGCACCACCGATTTTGTATATTTCCTCTACACCTAAAATATGTGCTGCTGCAAGTACACCTACTGGTAAATGTCCATCTCTTCCAGCAGGTGAAGTAATTACAATACGCTTTACACCTGCAACTTGGGCAGGAATAACGTTCATTAACACCGATGAAGGATAGGCTGCAGTCCCCCCTGGGACATATAGACCTACTGCATCAAGCGCTGTTATACGCTGTCCAAGCCAAGAGCCATCAGCTAAGTCTAAACGGTAGCCTGTACGCATTTGCTGCTCGTGATATAGGCGAATATTATCTGCCGCTTCCTTTAAATCCGTGTATAATTGGGCATCAAGAGCATTTGCACCTGCTTCAATCTCTTCTTTTGTCACATGTAACTTGTCTGGCGCAAAACCATCCCATTTTTCTGTATAGGTGCGTACTGCTGTATCCCCTTGTGCTCGTACATCTGCTAATACCTGACGTACGACCTTTAATTGTTCTTCATTACCACCCTCAAGTGGGCGTTTTAAAGATATTCCTTTTGCTAGTTTGGTAATCTTCATTCACAAAGTCCCCTTTAATTGACACATTGTTTTAAGCGCTTTACAAGGTCAATAATTCGATTGCCCTTCATGCGATAGCTTACTGGATTGGCGATTAAACGAGATGAAACATCTGTAATATGTTCATACTCCACTAAGCCATTTTCCTTGAGCGTACGTCCGGTTGAGACAATATCCACAATGCGATCAGCTAAACCGATCATTGGTGCTAATTCAATTGAGCCATTTAATTCAATAATTTCGACTTGCTCACCGATACCTTTATAATATTTCATTGCAATATTTGGATACTTCGTAGCAATTCTTGGCGCAATTTCGTTCATTGTTGTCTTGGGTAAACCTGCTGATGCAATATAACAAGCACTAATTTTCAAATCGAGCAACTCATGCACCACACGCTGTTGCTCCAATAATACGTCTTTTCCAGCTATGCCTATATCAGCTACACCATGCTCTACATAGACAGGTACATCCATAGGCTTCGCTAAAATAAAACGAATTTTCTCTTCAGGGATTTCAATCATTAATTTACGTGACATCTCTACTTCTTCAGGTAAATTAAAGCCTGCTTCAATAAGCATCTGGTATGCCTCTTCAAATATGCGTCCTTTCGGCATAGCAATTGTTAATTCATTCATCATCATTTCCCCCCAGTCCCACAACGACTACCTTTGTAAAATGTGCTTGGAAGGCCTCTTCATCGACTAAACTACTTCTCAATTGTAAAGTTGTCTGTTTACCAGCTAGACGAAAGGCTTGCACCTTTTCAAGCGCGGCTTCAAAGTCTTCTTCTGCAAACAACACGACAATTGCTTCTTCCTTCTCAACAGTTTGTCCTGCTAACGTTTCTAGTAAGCGGTCCACCCGAATACTAAATCCAGTCGCACCTACTTTTGAGTCAAACACTTCAAGCAAACCATCATATCGACCACCGTTTCCTAGTGGGAAGCCACTACCGGATGCAAACACTTCAAAGAGCATTCCTGTGTAATAACTCATATGGCTAGAAAGCGTAAAATCAAACGCAACATAGTCAGCTAAATTTGCTACCTCGAGTAATTTTGCGAGCTGCTGCATATAATCAAGTGCATCATTTTTACGCACATACTTTTCAATATCTTTTATTTCCTTTAATGTCATGGCTTCTTCTATGAATTGTAACAATGCATCAGATTTAGTCTTTGGTAAATCAAAGGCTTCCACAGCTTCCTCAAATCCTACATAGTTGCGCTGCACCAGCAATGTACGTAAAGTATCTTCTTGCTCAATGCTTTCTGTATAGTCCTGCAAAATGCAATTTAGTACACCCGCATGTCCAATTGTTACTTTGAATTCTTCTAAGCCAAACTGCTTTAATAGCTCCATTGCTGTAACAATAACCTCGGCATCAGCAAAAACTGAATTATCACCAATCAGCTCGATACCCATTTGTTCAAATTCTGCTGGTCGGCCGCCTTCTGTTTCCTGTGCACGAAAGACACTTGCAAAATAAGCTAAGCGTAGCGGAATCTTTTCTTTTAATAATTTTGAAGTAGCCACGCGAGCAATTGGTGTGGTCATATCTGGGCGAAGTACTAACGTATTCCCTTGACTATCAACCAACTTAAATAAGTGCGCATCAGAAATTGCAGATGCTTTCCCAACCGTATCAAAATATTCTACCGTTGGTGTTTTTATAAATTCATAGCCCCTTGAGCGTAAAAATTCTCGTCCTGTATGTCTTACAGCTTCTACTTTTTCATAAATTTGCGGAAATGTATCACGCATACCAAGCGGCTTTTCAAACATTTTAATCGATGACATTTTGACACTTCCTTACGTTTCGCTTTAATTCACTAGAGTATTAGAGAAATGGATTATGAAAGAATTTTAACGCATTCTTCCCAATCAGTCAATGTAATTCCTCTATAAGTTCTCGAATAATTTCGATACTTACTATTCTGTTAATTATACACTTATTTATGTAAAGAGAAACTTTAATCGGTAGCGTTTCCGACGCGAAAGCGGCACTTGCAAACATTCTTATACGTCATCCGCCTTTTATGCATTATCCTTATCACAAGGCATATAAAAACTCACGATGCGCATTCACGCATCGTGAGTATTATCTTACTTTTTAGGTGTACTCCATTGCACAACTTCATTACGTTTACGCTCTGCCATCTGTTCAGCTGTAAAAATAATTTGCATAGGATTACCACCTGCTAGACAGCCAGCTGGCACATCCTTATGTACAAGGGTTGCAGCTGAAACAATTGCTCCGTCACCTATCGTCACACCTGGTAAAATTGTTGAATTGGCACCCACCATCACTTCATTGCCAATATGCACATCCCCTAATCGGTATTCCTCAATTAAATATTCATGTGCCAATATTGTCGTATTAAAGCCAATAACCGTATTATTTCCAACATGAATACGTTCAGGGAACATTGTATCTGGCATGACCATTAAAGCTAACGACGATTGATGACCAATATCCATTTTTAATATAGTGCGATACAGCCAGTTTTTTACACGTAAAAATGGTGTGAAGCGCCCAATTTGAATGACAATGAAACACTTCATCACCTTCCAAAAGGACACCGTATCATAAATATTCCACAGCGAGTTCGCTCCTTCGACACGGTAACGTTCTGTTTTACGAGCCATCAACTTACCCCTCTTTCACGATGTCAATTAAATCCGTCATAGCTTGCAACATATATTCCGGCTTAAATTGCAGTAAGTAGTCCGCACCTCTTATCGACCAAGCAACACCAGCTGCTTTAACACCTGCATTGTGTCCTGCCTCAATATCGTGAGAATTGTCTCCAATCATAATGGCATCTTCTTTCGCTACGCCAAGGCGTTCAAGAGCTAGCAACACAGGTTCAGGATTGGGCTTTACATTCTTTACATCATCCGTTCCAATACGTACATCAAATAAATGAGTCGCACCTAGTACACCCAGTCCACGGTCAATCATTTCATTACGTTTTGTTGAGACAATCGCTAATTGAATGCCCATCGACTTTAAATGCTCTAAAGTTGCAACAACATCAGGGTAATCTGTCACTAGCTCATCATGATGAAGCACATTCCAAGTACGATATTTTGCCATCATTGCATCTTCTTCGCCAGGCGCTATGTCACTAAATGTCTGTTTTAATGACGGTCCAATGAAATTCAGGCAATCTTTTGACGAATATTGCCCGGGAAATCTTTCTTCTAAAACATGCATGAACGTTTGAATGATTAAATCATTCGTATTGAGTAGTGTACCATCAAAATCAAACAGCAATGCCTTTACAGCCATGTGTTGCACCCCTTATTTATTATCCAAATATTTCACAGTAGGTTTGACCATCCAGCGTCGGTAAAGTATCGCACCAAGACCAACTACGATGCCTATAATTGAGACAACTTGAGCCGAACGTAAATCTCCCACTAAATAAAGACTATCTGTACGTAAGCCTTCGATATAGAAACGCCCAATTGAATACCATATTAAATAACTAAAGAAAATTTCCCCACGATTTAAATTCACTTTCCGCAACGCTAATAATATTATTAAACCGATAAAGTTCCAAACAGACTCATATAAAAAAGTTGGATGTACATAAGTGCCTAATTCCTCAATATACATTTGATTGATAATCCAATCAGGTAACATTAAATTTTCTAGGAATCCACGTGATACTGGTCCTCCGAACGCCTCTTGGTTCATAAAATTTCCCCAACGCCCAATGATTTGTCCAATTAAAATACTTGGTGCTGCAATATCTGCCACTCGTAAAAAGCTTACTCCTTTTATACGTGTGAATATGTAAGCTGTCGCAAAGGCACCTAACAGTGCACCATGAATAGCAATACCACCATTCCAAATTTCAATTATCTTTCCAGGATTTTGTCCATAGTAGTCCCAGCGCATTGATACATAGTATATACGTGCACATATGATTGAAATAGGGACTGCCCATAATAATAAATCTGCTAGAAAATCCTCTGGCAGACCTCGTTTTATAGCCTCTCTTTGCCCTACAAAGTACGCTAAAATAATACCCGATACTATTAATAAACCATACCAACGAACAGGTATAGGGCCTAAATGAAACGCAATCGGGTTAATGTCTAATAGTAATAAGTCCATTTTATGCTCCTCTCAATATCCATCACTCACACGTCGATGTTTATGCATCACCTTGTCAAAAGCTAATCATCTAGCTCATCTGTAGATGAAATTACTTCATCTAATCGTCTTGAAAATTCTTCGGCTGCATTGACGCCCATTTTTTTCAGACGGTAATTCATTGCCGCTACTTCAATAATGACAGATACATTTCGTCCAGGTCTAACTGGGATTGTTAACTTAGTTAACTCTGTATCAATTATTTTCATTTTTTCTTCTTCTAAACCTAATCGATCATATACCTTTTCTGGGTCCCAAATTTCAAGTTCAATTATCAAAGTAATACGTTTATACGGTCTTACAGCACTTGCACCAAAGAGGGTCATAATATCGATTATGCCAATACCCCTGATTTCAAGTAAATGCTCTAAAAGCGGTGGTGGACTACCAATTAAAAAATTTTCTGATTCTTGGCGAATTTCCACGCAATCATCCGCTACTAATCGATGTCCTTTTTTCACAAGCTCTAGCGCTGTTTCACTTTTCCCAACACCACTTTTTCCGATAATCAGTACACCAATGCCATACACATCGACTAAAACACCATGAGCGGCTGTCATAGGTGCCAAGCGACCCTCTAAGTAATTTGTCAGTCTGCTGGAAAATTTCGTCGTTGTCATATGTGTTTTAAAAATTGGTACATGCTTTTCATTCGAAGCTTGAATAAGTTCATCGGGCACCTCTAAGTCACGAGAGATAATAATTGCTGGTGTATCTTGCGAGCACAGCAATCGCATACGCTCAAGTTTAACATTTGCTGGTAGCATTTCAAAAAAGGACAGTTCCGTTTTACCTAGCAATTGTACGCGGTTTGCAGGGTAATGCGTAAAATATCCAGCCATTTCCAGTCCTGGTCTTGAAATATCGCTCGTAGCAATCGTTCTTCCGATTCCTTCCTCGCCGCCTAATAATTCTAATTTAAATTTCTCCATTACGTCCCTTGTTAATACTACGACCAATGTTTGTAGCCTCCATTCAAACGACTTGAATATTGTTTTATTTTAGCATGTCTATGTATAAAAGAAATGATTTTGCACTTGCTACTGTGGCAGAAAATAGGGAAATCCCTCTCAAATCCCTTCACCTGCATAAAGCCATTCACCGTATAAAACAAAAAACTAGCGGCTCTCCAGCTCCGCTAGTTTTCATTTTATCATTATTTTTGAGACGCTAACCATTTTGCTACAGCTTCAGCATCTTCACCTTTAACAACACCAGGAGGCATTCCGTTTTTACCGTTATTAATAATATCTAAAATTTCTTCTTCTGATAAACGAGAGCCTACATCATTTAGTGCAGGTGTATTACCTTGACCTTGTAACTCCCCGCCGTGGCAAGAAATACATGATTTCATTGCAATTGCTTCACCATCTGGAGCAGTTGCACCTTCATTGTTATTTGTCGCAGTTTTATCTCCGCCACCACATGCAGCTAAGAAAATTGCAGAACCGAACACTAATGTTAACATTGCTTTCTTCATTAGTACCCCTCCTCATAGTAAATAGATATCTTACCCAGATAGTATACCAAAATTATGCACGTTTGAAACCTTCTCCTAATACCTCGTAGGCATCAGAAACGATGACAAACGCTGATGGATCAACGTTTTTAATGAGTTGTTTCAGCTTTGTGAATTCTGTCTGATAGACAACAACCATCAGTACTGGTCTTGCTTCGCCTGTATAACCACCAATGGCAGGTAATTTTGTTACGCCACGATTGATTTCGGCATAAATGGCATCACGGACTTCATCTTGTTTCATCGTAATAATATATACCATTTTAGATTGACTAAAGCCGAGTTGAATAATATCAATCGTTTTTGTTGTTACATATAACCCGATAAGGGCATACAGGCCTTTCTCTAAGTCAAAAACAATTGCTGCACTAATGGCGATAACACCATCAATCAACAGTACACTGGTACCAAGCGTTAAGCCGGTATATTTTGTAATAATTTGCGCTAGTAAATCAGTGCCACCAGTAGAAGCATTCCCCTTAAAGACAAGTCCTATTCCTAACCCGACAACAATTCCCCCAAAAAGTGCACCAAGTAAAGGATTACTTGTCCATGGTTCCCAGCTATTTGTTAACAATACAATAAACGGTAAAATTACCGTACCGATAAAGGATTTTACACCAAATTTTTTCCCGAGTAACACAACACCAGCTAAAAATAACGGAATATTAAACGCATATTGTACAAGCCCTGGATTCCAGCCAAATAAACCATGTAAGATGGTACTTATTCCACTGACCCCACCAGAAGCTACTTGATTTGGTAATAAAAATACGTTAAAGCCTATTGCTATAACCGCTGCACCAACAATAACATACATATATTCCAAAATACTTGCTCTTACATCCTGTGTTTGATTCATTTCCCCACGCCCACTTCAACTATCTGAATTTTTCTAAAGACGAGATGATTATAGCAAATAGTTTTCACGTTGAGAACTTCATCTTAATGAAGAGCAGATTCATAGTTTACAGACTTAACATCTTGTCAAGGCGAAATCCATTTATGAGAATTTTAAAGTCATGAAGCAAAAATAAATTACCTGAAGTAACAGGTAACTTATTCTGTGCATTTTTGTTTATTTTAAAAGGATGTTTCGGCCCATTCCAATGCTTCAGTATATAGAACATTGATATGTGCCATATCTAGGTCAAGCTGGGATGATAGCTCCTTTAAGGAATCCCCATCCAATTTCCCTAATGCAATACTAAATTCCAAATAGGGCGTCATCTCTGTTTGCACGCCCAAAAGGGTTTCTGTAATTTCTTCCGAGAAGGGTAATTGTTGTAAAATCATATTCATCGGTCTCTGCAATAAAGTATCAATTAATGAAAACATCCCAATCAGGAAGTATTCAGAGAAATTTTGCTTATAGGAAAGCTTGGCCAGTTTTTCACATACCTTCGCTCTAAATAGAGAAGTACACATCAATTCCTTAAAAAGGTCTGAATCAGCATTGACATCGATTTCACGCATAGCCAGTAAATAAATCCATTTGCGCAAGTTTGCTAAACCAAGCAATAGTATCGCTTGTTTAATGGAGCGCACTTTCGATTTAGAGCGTCTATTAGAATTATTAATCATTTGCAACAATTTATACGTTAACGAAATATCACGTTCAATATTTTCTGCCAATAAATCAATGTTAGGCTCCTCTTCTTTTAACAATGAGATAATATGAAAATACTGAATAGCATTCCCTGGTATATCTGTTGCTTTAATAATTTGAGGTTGTTCAAAAAAATAACCCTGAAATAATTCATAGCCAGAATGCTTGGCAACTTCAAATTGATTTCGTGTTTCAACTTTTTCGGCTAGTAGTTTAATATGAGGAAAACTTTCTTTTACTTTATTTTCAACTTCCATACGCTCAAGTAACGGTGACATTAAGAAGTCCACTTTTATAAAATCGATATGTACGAAAAGCTCATCATAGATTTGTATATCTTCATGCAAAATAAAATCATCTAAAGCAATTTTAAATCCGTATGACTTTAACTCACTCACCCGCTGTACTAATTTCGGTGTAAGAGGTACATCCTCTAAAATCTCAATCACAACTTGCGAAGGATTTAAAAATTCATTTATTGAACTCATAAGTAAGTTTTCTGTAAAATTTACAAAGCAAGGTTTCCCTTTCGTTACTTCGTTGATACCTATTGTCAAAAATGAGTTTACTAAAACGTCAACTGTTGCCGCATCGGAATCGACCATTGGAAATGAATTTATATTTTTACTTCGATATAGCAATTCATATGCAACGACTTGTTCATGAAGATTAAAAATTGGCTGTCTTCCGATAAATACTTCCATTTCGTCGCCCTCCAATTCTCCATTTTATAATAATTATTATAGCATCTTTCGTTACTTTACACTTATTTTTTTCAAGACTATAGTATTTTTACCTTACAGTATAATTAGTATTTTCCTATATAAATGTATATTTATTCCTTTTTTTAGTCTCTTTGAATAATATTCATTGACATCTATCTCCATATAAGATAAAAATCCGCTATTCCTTCCTCGTAGCTCACTATTTCAATTGTGGACCAGCCCCCAAATTGTAATTCGAATGTGAGTGCAACATGAATAAGCGGTCTAAATAATTTTTTTAATATGGACATTTCTTTAGATTTAATTTATAGTACATTACAACACTAATGCACTAAGATACCAAAAATAAAAGAGAGGAGGCTTCTCTGAGTGTATGTCAATTTAGATAGTGCAACACCAATTTATATCCAAATTGCTGAATGGTTACAGCATGAAATTGTAGCTGATCGTTTACAGACAGACGAGAAAGTATATTCTCAGTATCAACTCGCAGAATTGTTCAATATTAATCCCGCAACTGCTGGCAAAGGACTTACGATTTTATTTGAAGAGCAACTTCTTTATAAGAAACGAGGGCTAGGTATGTTTGTCACGATAGATGCAAAAGAACGAATATTAACAAAACGACGAAACGAGACATTAACGAAAATGGCACAGGAGATAGTAATTGAAGCGAAACGATTACTTGTGTCAGATGAGGAATTACTAATACTTATTCGACAGACACAGGAGGGATTGAAATGAACATTATTAAATGTGAGGAGTTAGCAAAAAACTATGCCAACCACAATGCTTTACACAATCTAACATGTGCTATTGAATCTGAAAAAATTATCGGCATCATTGGGCGTAATGGGGCTGGGAAATCGACATTCCTTAATATTTTAGCGGGTTACATAAAGCCGACAAGTGGTAGTTGTAGCGTATTTAATAAAAATCCATTTAACAATATATTCACTGCAGCCAATACGATTCTAATCGATGACCGTTTAAGCTTTTCTGATTATTTAACACTTGAAGAAATACTTACAATGGGCGCTGATTTTTATCCTAATTGGCAAGGTGAGCTGGCTTATCGTTTACTTGACTATGTTGGATTACCTTTAACCTCAAAACATCAACAATTATCCAAGGGACAAATGGCGACATTCAATCTTATTTATGGTTTAGTAAGTCGCTGTGCACTAACAATTTTAGATGAGCCAATGAATGGAATGGATGAAGCTATTCGCACAGATTTTTACCGAGCTATATTAAAAGAATACATAGCCTTTCCACGTACTTTTTTAATTGCTAGTCATCATCTAGCAGAAATGGAGTCTATTCTAGAGGAAATTTTATTAATTGATGATGGCTCTGTCCTTGCACATGCGCCTGTCGAAGATTTTAAACAACAGCTCATTGTACTTAACGGACCAAGTGATGTGCTAGCGACACTTCTAGCTGATAAAGTAATTTATGCACAAAAGGATATGGCAGGAATGACCTTAGCAGTAGTAGAAGCTAGTAGTCTGGTTATTTCGGAGGATTTGCTACGAACGAATGGCATCACGAAATCACCTCTTACATCAAGTGATGTTTGCATGTATTTAACAAGAAAAAAAGGACGTGATATTGATGCATTCTTTGACTAACTTGTCCCTAAAAACAATTGTAAAAAAACAAGTAAAATGGAAAATAAAATTATATATTTCTTCGCTCAGTTCACTCATCATTTTGCAGAGTATTTTCGGATTTTTATTTTTCAGCTCTGGTAGTGGCTCCTCTGGCTACGGTCAACAAAATTTAGATCTTAACTTTACTATCTATTCTCTTGATATGCACTTATTTCTTTCAGTATTCTGGGCATTTATTAGTGCCATTATTTTTACAACTAGAGCATATCGTATGGATGATTTGTCAGTAATATCAAGTCGTACATCAAGTACTATTGCTAATACGGTTATTATTATGATTTATAGTCTTATTGCTGTATTTATTATGGCATCTACTTTTTATTTACAATTGTTAGCAATATCATTCTTGAAAAATGAGCCATTTATAATAGATAACCTTATCTTCTCACCAACGTTATTCATGATGTGCTTTAGTATCATTTGTTTATTTGGCGCAATTGGTTTACTGTTTGGCAACTGCTTTAAAGGGCCAGTTTTCATTAAATCACTCACTTCTTTTTTTGTAATGTTCGCTGTATTTATACTAATAATTTCACCAGATTCTATCAACCTTAAAGGATTGATAATGTTACCGAATTTTATGATGAGCGTCTGTTATTTAAGTGTGGCTGCAATATCCTTTAGCCTCGCTATTTGGATAGCCAATAAATCGGAGGTGTCTCGTACATGACAGCTATAACAGCCCTTCTATTCATTCCCTTTATACTCATTCTAGTAATTTTTATAATACTAAGGAAATTAAGTAAAAATACGAAAAAATTTTGGACACCTAAGCGTATAATCATTGTGATAGCAGGTTATATCACTCTCGGATTCCTTGCCTTTCTTTATTTTGCTTTCTTTTATGAATCTAAGTTAACAGTATTAGCTAATTCAGAAATAAAGCAGTTAGAGAGCGAATTAAAAAGTTTGCAGCGGTACGATCAAGAATACAATTCTTCTTATTTAACAAAAGACTATATAAAGAATACATGGGAATTTAAGTTTGAAGGAGATTCCTTGCCTGTTTCTATACAAGAGAGGGGAAACGGTTTAAATTTTGATATTAGACTACGTTATAATGATGATATTGAAAAAGGAAAGGCTGTTATTTCCTACTATCAGTTCCCTGTCATTATTGACGGTCTTAATATGGCCGATCAAATACCATTACCGATTGTCTATATGACGCAGGAGCAGCTATTTATCGAGCCTCCCTTAGAAAATAAAGTAAGCTACAATCGTATAAAAGCATCATTAGGGATAGTAGACTTTAATCGAGAGGTAGATCTTGAGCCCTCTATAAGTCTTTTCCATTATTCAAGCGTTCTTCTGATCGACGTAGCGCGTAATACGGAGTTAGAAGACCTACAAGGACGTGTAACCTATATAAGATAAGTTATTTAACAAATAGAGAGGCTGGGATATAACTTTAAATTTTAAGAAAGAAGAGCAAAGGCGTTATTAAATTTTTGCTATCTAAAAATGAAGAAAAATTTAGACGTTCTTCCTTTTGGAATAAATAAAATTTAGAAGAGAGTACTCGTTGATGGTAGCGAAGGCGGCGGCTCCTGGGGATTAGCGTGACGCCTGAGACTACAGGCTCAGACCACGCCCCCGGAAAGCGTCCGCCGTAGCGGACATCAACGCTTACAGCAAAAAAGTGTTAGATCGACATCAGTCAATCTAACACTTTTTCTCTTTTGTCTTAGCCTCTTTTATTTTGTACTAAATTTTGATTTCATAGCACCGATAACTGCTGGTACAACAGAGATAATAATAATTAAAATAAGTACTACTGAGAAATTGTCTTTAATAATTGGAATATTACCAAAGAAATAACCAAGTAATGTACAGCTGAATACCCATAGTAATGCACCTACAATATTATAAAATAAAAAGTAGCTATAATGCATCTTACTTGCCCCGGCAACAAATGGAATAAACGTACGAATGAAAGGCATGAAACGCGCAATAACAATTGTTTTTCCACCATGCGTATTAAAGAACTTCTCTGCCGCTTCCATACGTTCTTTTTTGATGATACGGCCCAGGAAGCTCTTAGGAGGAATGGACGTCCCTACTTTATGACCAATATGATAGTTCATCGTATCCCCTAAAATAGCCGCTGCTAAAAATACGGGAATTAATATCCACAAATCAAACGCGCCCATCGCAGCTGTTAATGTACCACTAGCAAATAGTAATGAATCACCCGGTAAGAATGGGAAAATCACAACGCCTGTTTCTACAAAAACTATGGCAAATAAAATGAGGTAACTCCAATTACCAAAATCACGAATGATTTCTTCTAAATGCACATCAATATGCATAATAAAGCTAATTAACTCTTGAACGAGTCCTATCATTTTTTGTATGCTCTCTTTCGATTAAATTTTACTTAAAAGCTTTGACGCTGCTATACATCAAAGGGTTCCTATTTTTCTTAAGATGATTACACCGCTATTTGTGTTACTACTCCCCTCACTATATGACATGCTCTTTTAAAGTATGTAGAAGTTTTGCACATGACTGATTTTATCATTACAGTCCTAGGCGCTCAACTAATTTAATAGGCACTTTCGGAGTTAATTTTCACTTTATGTCTTTTACGACATAAAAAAAAGAGCTATCAAAAAGCCCTTTGTCATTTCTCTGCCTTGTTTAAACTATTAAAATTTTTATATAAAACAATTTGCTCATTTTTCGAAAGCAATTCGCAAGCCCCTCAGTTGCTACAGCAACTGTGAGGTCCTGCTCGACTCGCTGTCCTGCAATACTTACAATTTATACTTTCTCTTTTAACGAGCGACGTAAAATTTTACCTGTTGTATTTTTCGGTAGCTCTTCCATAATTTCAATTACTTTCGGCACTTTATATTTCACCATATGCTTTGTGCAGTACGCTAAAAGATCGTCTGACGTAGATGCTGCTACTTCCTTCAAAACAACATATGCATGAACAGCCTCACCAAAGTTAGGGTCTGGGAAACCGACAACCGCTGCCTCAACTATATTATTATGTGCAAAAAGCACTTCCTCTACTTCTCTAGGATAAACATTAAAGCCACCAACAATAATCATATCCTTTTTCCGATCGACGATATAGAAATAGCCTTCTTCGTCAACCTTCGCTAAATCACCTGTGTATAGCCAACCATCACGAATGGCCATAGCTGTTTCTTCCGGCATTTTGTAATAGCCCTTCATTACATTTGGTCCACGAACGATTAGCTCCCCTACTTCGCCAACAGGTACCTCTTGTCCATTGGTGTCGACAACTCTATTTTTAACGTTATTAATAGATGTACCTATTGAACCTGCTTTTCGATCACGGTCTAAAGGATTGAAACATGTTACAGGTGAGGCTTCTGATAAGCCATACCCCTCTGATACACGTACACTGAATTTCTCCTCGAAATTATGTAATAGTGCAACAGGTAAAGATGCGCCACCTGAAATAGCCAAACGAATTGTTGAAAAATCTTCTGGATTGCCCTCAGGTAATTGATACAAGAAATTATACATGGTAGGTACTCCCGCAAAAACAGTAGCTTGTTGTTGTTTTGCTAATGCAAAGATTTCAATTGGGCTAAAGCGTGGTACTAGCAATACCGTTGCACCACTAATCAATGGTGCATTTACAACAACTGTTAACGCAAAGACATGGAAGACTGGTAATGTTGCAATAATACGATCATCTGCTTTATAGCCTAAATAATCTGCTACATCACGTGCATTCGAGTAGACATTTCCATGTGTTAACATCGCACCTTTTGGACTGCCTGTTGTACCTGATGTGTATAAAATAATGGCGTTTTCATCCTCCGCTACTTCTACGGGTTCCAAAGAGCCTGTGGCAGTGGCAATCACTTGCGTAAATAGATGTGTTTTAGCTTGTGCAGCATCTGATAAAGCAGCTACCTTTTCAGCAGCATCTACAGCTGTCTCACAAATTATAAATACCTCTACTTGAGGTAAAGCTTGTACACCCGCTTCAACTAATGGAAGTAATGCATCGAGTGCAATAACAGCCTTTACATCACCATTACGCAAAATATATGAAATTTCATCTGGCGTGTAAATTGGATTCACGGGAATTGCCGTTGCCCCTATACTCATCGTGGCATATAGAGCAATTAAATAATGTGGCGTATTGCCGAGTAAAAACGCCACATGATCCCCTTTTTGTACACCTAAATCCTGTAACCCCTGTGCAAAGCGACTAATTGTGTTTTCAAACTCGCCATAAGACGTATCTTTCCCCATAAAATGATACGCGACT
This sequence comes from Lysinibacillus parviboronicapiens, assembly GCF_003049575.1. Lineage (GTDB taxonomy): Bacteria > Bacillota > Bacilli > Bacillales_A > Planococcaceae > Lysinibacillus > Lysinibacillus parviboronicapiens. The sequence goes on from NZ_PYWI01000019.1 coordinate 82,262, forward strand.
TTTTCTGGCTGTTCTTTTGCTTGTTGACGAACACATGAAACTAAATTCAATTACACCATCCCCTTATCGTATAAAATGAATCGTTATTCATTAATATTATATAAGAAATATATCTAAAAGACAATGAATCTTTTTATTTCATGTCATAATTTGCGTTAAAAAAATCATTTTTCTCTCTTTTGGGTATCTTTTTTAAGAACGAATATGTGAGATGTAACGCCAACGAATTAAATAGAAATAAATAACTTGAATTAAGACAAAAAAACCGAATGCAAAGAAAACTTCTTTAACAATCGAAATATTGGCAATGTCCTTCAGTATGCTCTGAACCATAAGGAAAGCAAAAGCACTGTGCATCATTGCCACACCCCATGGCAGGAAAAATTGGGGGAATAAATGACGATTGACAAGTTTTTTCAGCTCTGTATCCGTTAAGCCCATTCGCTTTAACACATCAAATTTACGCTTCTCACGTTCAAGGGAAGTATGCAATTTAAAGTAAACAAAGCTACCTGCCGCGAGTAGAAATACCGTTGCCACTAAGACACCTACCAAAGTAAATAATGAGTAAGTAGCTAGTATATAAGAATAATTTAATCCTGCATTTTCGAAATAAAATGGGCTATGTTTATCTTTCTTAATAAAATATTCGTTTGTAGTTAAATCATCGATGTCCTTTCCTATTTCTTTCGTTTCCATCCATTGGGGAATATAAAACGTAAATAGATGATAGCTTGGCTGTACAATATCTTCATCTGCAACAGGCTTAATCAGATTTACAAAATCCTCATCGCTAATGACAATCGAATTTACGCTTACTATTGAGCCAGGAAAAACAATTTCAGGGTAGACACTATCAATGGTTAAAGAAATTGAGTTCTCTTCTAGTACTGTATGGACCACTTTATTTTTAAGTTTTTTCAGAGAATCCTCCGAATAAGGTATGAAGACTGCTTCACCCGAAGCTAGATTAAGCATCGGATAACTAAATGAAGTAAGCAAAGCATTCATATCTGATTCGCGGAATACTTCGACCTCATTATGTGTATAAGAAGAGGTTTGCTTGACAACTACAAAACGAGATAAATGATAAGATAGGCCCTTGTCCTCTAATTGTAGTCGAAGAGAATTAATATGCTTACCTTCATACGGATTATCTACATCGCCCTTATAAATAAGGCCGAGTGGATTTAAACGATCATACTGTGTCGTATATGAGGACATTGTAGCTAATACCCCCACAGATAAAAACGCCATTGTGGACACCATCGTCACAACAAAGAACATCTTTACATTGTCCATCATAACGTGTGTCTGTTCTGCCAGTGACAAAAGGCGATAACGTTGCCAATGAAATTTACGTTTGCCACGTGCTAAATCTAAAAAGAATGGTACTGAATCACTAAAAAAATAATACGTCCCAAAAGTTGCAGAGAACGGTATTAATAATGTTAAGCCAATCATTGACGTATGCGAGACTATAAATGCCAGTACATAGGTCGATAAAATTAACGCTACTCCGTATATCGCACGAACTTGCGAAAAGGTGGAAGTGCTATTTATATAAGCATCTCCTTTGATTAAATCAAGCAATTTTCGCTCTCGTTTAAAATACACACTAATAAAAGAAATAACGACAAAGGCACTTGTAAAAACGCCAATCGTTAGTAAAAATGGCTCCCACGATACATAGAGTGGTAATTGCTCCAAATGCAAAATTTCACGCACAATCATGAAAAAAAACTTTGAAAATGAAAAGCCAAAAATAATGCCCACGATAATTGAGCCTGAACCAATTATCATTGTCTCCAAAAAAATCAGCTTATTCATCTGGCGTTTTTCCATACCTAGGTGTAATAAAATAGCAAACTCATGTGATCTTGCCTCTAAAAAGGCACTCATGGAATAATATAAAAAGAATAACGTAAAGAGGACGAGGACGATTTCCGCACCAACCATCCCTATTAGCGATACTTCTCCTAAGATGCCTCGCTCAATATCTGGATGAAACATAAGCATTGAATAGATAAAAAATACGGCTACTGAAAAAAAGCTTGCCATAAAAAAGGCACCGTAAATACGGCTGTTCCGCACGACATTACGGTAAGCGAATTGTCGAAAGGTCACCTACTTGCCCTCCTCCTAGTAAGCTCAATACATTTAAAATTCGTTGGAAAAACATTTGACGGCGATCATCCTTATAAATTTCGTTGAAAAACTCTCCGTCCTTTATGAATAACACGCGATCACAATAACTTGCTGCAATTGGGTCATGTGTCACCATTACAATCGTTGTTTGTTTTTCCTTATTAATCTTCGTTAATAGTTCTAGTACATCGCGAGAAGAGTTAGAATCTAAATTCCCCGTTGGCTCATCTGCTAATATGAGGCTCGGATTGTGGATAAGTGCACGGCCAATAGCTGTTCTCTGTGCCTGCCCTCCTGATATTTCATTCGGTCGTTTATGCAGGAAAGAAGTTAAATCCAACTTGTCCACAATACTTGCAAGTCGCTCTTCCATTACCTCTAGTGGTTGCTGATCAAGTGTTAACGGTAACACAATATTTTCTTCCACAGTCAGCATATGCAATAGATTAAAGTCTTGAAAAATAAATCCAAGTTGACGTCGTCTAAAGTAGGCAAGTTCGGTTGCATTTAACTTATGGGGATTCATACTGTCTAAAATTATCTCTCCGCTTGTCGGTTCATCAATAGTAGAGATAATATTTAATAATGTGGTTTTCCCACTTCCAGATGGACCCATGACGGCCAAAAATTCGCCGTTCTCCACTTCAAAGCTTAATTGATTTAGCGCACGATGAGTTACCTTCCCCTCATACACCTTTGTAACATCTTTTATTTGTAAAATAGGCATACCTTATTCACCTTATTTCTTGATTAATTCCATAGACTCCGGTAATTGCCATGGCAATACAACCTCAAAGCCGATAAGAAAATGCGGCTCTGTCACTAATTTTGGCTTGTGATCGTCCTCTTCGATTAGACTAAAACAATGCGCTCCAATAACTATATCCCATGCTTCAAGTTCACCAGCAATGATTTCACCACAGATTGTATAATGACCGCTGTACATCACTTGTTCTCCCTCTACTGGGAAGGCATTCATAGCACTTGGCTTATGTAAATCTAGCCCAAGCACATCACCAAAATGTAACACCTTATCATCAAGTAAAAGACTTGCCTTGCAAAAATTTTCATAATACTGACCAGCACAAACTTCTGTGAAGTCCTCATATATAGCCGCTGTCTTTTCTACTTCAATATTTAATAACCAATCTTCAATACGAACTTCTTTCATTCTCGCTCCCCCTAATTCGTAAATGTCACTGTAATAACCGTACCTTTTCCTACTTCGGACGTAATGTCTAGTTCATGGCCGAGCTTTTCGCATATTTCATTGGCTAAATATAAGCCCATCCCTGTCGATTCCCCAGTCTTACGTCCGTTTTCGCCAGTAAAAAAGGCCTTTGTCACACGAGAAAGATCGGAAGCAGGAATACCAATGCCCTCATCACAGATTGCTAGCTGAATGTATTCATCTTTTTTAATGGCAGAAATCACTATTTTTTTATTCGCTTCAAATGTATATTTCACCGCGTTTGTGACGAATTGTCCGATAATAAAACGTAGCCATTTAGAATCGCTTGCTACGATGATGTCATCCTCAATATGAATTTCAGGAAAAACTCGTTTCGTAATAAATAAACGTTTATTTTCATTAACAGTTGCAGTCACAATTGATTTTAACGCAATCTGTTCTACTTGCATGTCTTCTTCAAAGTTCTCCAATCGAGCATTGACTAGTACCATGTCTAAGCCTCTGCGCAAGCGATCAATTTCCTCCTGCACATTCTTTTTGTCAAGTGGGCGTTCATCCTGCAATAACAATTCAATAACAGAAATGGGCGTTTTCATTTGATGCACCCATTGGTTCATAAACTGATCATGTCGCTTTTGACTGGCATACAAAGAATGAAGTTCATGTTGATACAGTCGATAAAGTTCATGCATATATTTTTCTGTCTGCATAGCCTCAGGTGTTTTTGCATTTTTCTGCAGCCCATCTTCCATCGTTTTTGGGAGCTGCGAAATTTTCATTAAGTAACTTTGACGCATTAAATAGCGAACAAGTAGAAATGAGCACAACAACACCAAACTAATACTGACTGAGTAAATAGCAGTATCGACATTCCGAAAACCATCTAACCAATACAACACCATGATAAAACCCACTAATAGGAGCTGGAAGATAAAGAATGACGCATAGTCTCGCAAAAATAATTTCCAGCCCATTACAGCTCACCCGCACTTAAAATGAAGCGGTATCCAGCACCACGAACTGTTTCTATCGTAGACGAAATATGATAATCCGCTAACTTTTTACGTACTCGCGTCATATTGACATTCAATGTATTCTCATCTACAAAAGCCTGGTCATCCCAAAGCTCTTCAAGCAGTTGCTCACGTGTTACCACTTTTGGTGCCTGTCCCATTAAAAGCTCTAGAATGATACATTCTTTCTTTTGCAATGGAATTTCTAACTCATTTTTATGCAGCTCCATACGTTCTAAATGTAATACAAGCTGTCCTTGCTTTATTGTTCGTTCTTCTTGTCTAGAAGCATATTCACCATATGTACGGCGCAAATGACTCCGGATTTTAGCCAATACAATTTCATAATTGAATGGCTTCGTAATAAAATCATCGCCCCCATTTTCAAGCGCAAAAATTTGGTCCATTTCGCCAGAACGCGCCGAAATGAAAATGATTGGACAAGTTGTATATTGACGCAACTGGCGACACCAATAGTAGCCGTCATATGCTGGTAAATTTATGTCAAGTAATACCATATGTGGATTAAATGCCTTAAACTCTTCAATGAGATAATCAAATTCTTGGATTGTTTCAACTTCGTATTGATATTTTCTAAGCGTTTCTGCGAGCAACGATGCAATCTTTACATCATCCTCGACAATAAATATCCGATGCTTCTCCATATCCACACTCCTTTCTCTCTATATATTGTACCAAAAAAAGGTTCGGCGACATAATTGCCAACGAACCTTTTTTCTATAGCGCCTGTAAAATGTCAGCTACCTATTTTTAGCTCAGAAAATAATGTACCGCTAGCCTTAAGTTTCTACTCAGAAAAATGATAGCAATCAGCCGCAATAATCATTTAGAAACGAATGGCTCCAGCGCCAGCTATATTTTTGAGATGAAGGCGTTCATCCTCTTACCCTCCAGCTTTTCTTAATAAATTAATTGTAAAAACTCTTCTGTTGTAACACCACCAAAGTATTTCGCAATATCAATATCAGCTAATGCTTCAGCAATTGCAGTACGATCATAGTTTGTACCTACTAAGCGTTGTTCAACATCATTTATATCACCTACACCAAAAAAATCACCAAAAATATGCGCTTCTTCAATAGTGCCGTGATTCACTTCTAAGCGAATATCGATGCCCCCTGTTGGGAAACGATGTGTTTTTTGAATATTAAAGCGTGGAGATTTACCATAATTCCATTCCCATGTTTGATATCGCTCACCTGACAATTTGTGGATATTGACCCAATCTTCTTCTGTCAAGCTGTAATAACGGATATTCTCTTCACCACCAAAGATGGATTTTAAAATTTCTAAGCGGAATTCTTCAACCGTCATCTTCTCTTTTAAAAACTCTGAAATATTAGCTACACGTGAACGAATCGATTTAATGCCCTTTGATTCGATTTTATCTTTTTTAACTTTTAGTGCAGACACCACAGCGTCGATTTCTGTATCAAACATTAATGTTCCATGACTAAACATACGGCCCTTCGTAGAAAACTGTGCGTTTCCAGATACTTTACGTCCTTCCGCTAATATATCATTACGACCCGATAATTCTGAATTGACACCTAGTTTTGCAAGTGCATCTACAACTGGCTGTGTAAATTTTTTATAATTCATAAAGCTATCGCCATCATCTTTTGTAATAAAGCTGAAGTTTAGATTTCCCAAATCATGATACACAGCACCGCCACCTGAAAGACGACGCACAACAATAATGCCATTATCCTCCACGTAATCTGTATTAATTTCTTCAATTGTATTTTGATTCTTACCAATGATGATGGACGGCTGATTTATGTAAAATAACAGCACCGGTTCCTTCTCAACATCCATTGTCTTTAATAAATACTCCTCAATGGCAAGGTTAATGCGTGGATCATGAATCCCTTTATTATCAACGAAAATCATCTCGCGTTTCCTCCTTCACAAAATATCCTTATTTATTTTAACGTAAATTAGGCATTTTGTGTTGACGAAACGCATCTGTTATAATACACTAAGAAATATCAAAACAGTAATAGTACAGATGAACTTAAAGGAGGAGTCCACAATGTTAGAAAACGTAGTTGAATTTTTCAAGAATTTACCCGCAAAACAATGCACGGAATGCGGAGAAAAAATCGAAGAACAAAGCGAATGCTACAGCAACACTTGTGAAAAATGTAACTGCCTATAAGCATTTGCCTATTCTGTGATCGTCATATACGTGCCCCACACGTAATAATAATGACAACTCTCATCATATTTTTGATGAACCCTTAATTAAATCTCTTACACTTACGAAACAGCGACTGATACGCTCATATCAGTCGCTGTTTTTTGTTGTTGCCTACCTCAACTTCTCTAAGCTGAGACAGTTTACGAATACCCAAGTGGAACGACACTATGTCCGAGCGGTACTCAACGATTACCCGAACGATACCTCACTCCACCTGAGTAATAATCTCACACCACCCTGATACTCCACAGCATCGCCCGTCAGCCATAAAAAAAAGCACTCACCATAGTTTTGGTGAGTGCAAAAACTTTATTATTAATTCTCTTCGGCTACTTTTGAGTAACGTTTTGTGTGTAATAACATGAAATAACCGAAAGTAATAGCTAAGAATACAGCCATGTATCCAAACAACATACCATAGTTTTGCCATAAGTAAGACATATCACCTGTGGATATACTTGCTTTAAATGCTTGAACAGAGTAAGTCATTGGTAGTAATTTATTGAATACTTGTAATGGTTCTGGAATCAATTCAAGTGGGAATGTACCTGCACTTGTTGTTAGTTGTAAAATTAATACAACAATTGCCATGAAACGTCCTGGATCACCGAAAATGGAAACAAGCATTTGAATTAACCCTAGGTAAACATAGCTTGTTAATAGCGCTGAGAGTACGAAATATCCTAAATTTTGTACTTCCAGACCTAAGCCCCATTTTACAATACCAACCGTTAATAAAGATTGAATCAATCCAACAACAGCTAATACAGTCACTTTACTTGTAAACCAAGATGCACCGTTTTTCGGACGAATTGCTGGTTCAACAAGTGGGAAAACAATTGAAATTAGTAATGCACCAACGAATAAGCCGAGTGAGATAAAGTAAGGTGAGAAACCTGTACCATAGTTTGGTACATGGTTAACAGATTCTTTATCAACTTCTACTGGATTACCAACCATATCATATGTGTCGTCATTAGCGTGTACCTCATTTGCTTTTTCACTTGCTTCGCCTAACTTACTTGTTAATGTTGCTGTGCCATCTGCTAGTTCAGTAGAGCCTTCTGCTAGTGTCGAAGAACCATCTGCTAATTCACCAGATTTGGACGCAAGCGTTGTTGTACCTTCGTTTAATGTTGTTGTTCCAGTTGCTAATTCGTTTAAACCAGATGCTAATGTTTTGGATCCAGCTACAGCTGTATTTACACCAGCATTTAATTCACCTAGTTTAGCGGCAAGTGTTGCGTTACCAGCCTGTAAATTTTTGGCACCATCAACTAATGCATTACTTTTTGCTGATAATGAATTGGCACCTGCTAAGACATCTGCTTGACCTGCTGCAATTTGTGTTGCACCAGAATTTACTTGGTTCGCACCTGCCTGTAATTTTTCTGTACCGCTTGCTAAAGAATTTAAGCCGTTATGCACACTTGCACTTCCTGCTTGTAACTCTGCAAGTGTTTGCTTTAATGCCGCCGCTTGCTCTTCTGGCATTGAAGCAATTGCACTTTGTAATTGCGCTGTTAAAGCACTAATTCCTGCTTCTACTTTTGCTGAGCCATTTGTTAACTGATTAGCTGCACCGTTTAATGTGCCTGCACTTTCAGCAACAGAAGCTGCACCAGCTATAATTTGTTGTTGTTTTTCATTTAACGTTGTAAGACCTGCTTCTACCTTAGCTACACCTTGTGTATATTGAGATAGGCCTTGTTCAAGATTTGTTGCACCTGTTGCTGCTTGTTGTGCACCTTTTTGCAGCTGGACTGTACCATCTTGTAATTTCACAAGACCAGTTGATAATTCAGTAGCCCCAGTTGCCGCTTGACCAGCACCTTTAGTTATTTTGTCAGTACCATTGGAAAGTTCGATTGTACTTGATGCTAGTTGCTCCAGATAGCCTTTTAAATCTTTGGCACCATTCGCTACTTTTTTCGCACCTTCATCTAACTTAATGGAACCATCAGCTGCTTCTGTAAAGCCATCACCTAAAGTTGCAATAGAATCAAATAATTTTTCTGCATATGTAGCAGAAACTTGTGAATTTACTTCCGCACGTACACGATCCATTGCTGTTTCACCAATTTGTGCACCAAGGAAGTTTAAACCTTCATTCGGAATATAATTGATTACTAATTTAGATGGTTTGTCGTCTAATAATGTTGTTGCATGATCAGAAAAATTTGTTGGGATTTCAAGGATCATGTAATAGTCACGACCATTTAAACCCTTTTCAGCCTCTTCTTTTGACACTTCGATAAAGTTAAACTGCTCACTATCGACAAGCTTATCGACCAAGGTATCCCCCAAATCTAATTTAACTCCATCCATTTCCGCACCAGTGTCTTCATTGACAATCGCTACTGGTAAATTTGGTAAGCCCGCATACGGGTCCCAAAACGCCCATAAAAACATTCCTGCGTACATGACAGGGATGAATAGTACAGCGATAATCGAAACAAGCATTTTTCTTGTTTTAAAGATTTTCAGCCATTCAGCTTTAATCATACTTTTTCTCACTCCTATACATTTCGACCGAAAACGTCATTTGGTCAATTTCCTGCAAAAAAAATCTCAAACCTCACAGTTTGCAAAATTTGTAGATTCTTTCTTAAAGAATTAGTCCTCGAAAGATTGTTTCCTTAAAAAGATTCAGTATCTTTTCCTCCGGTATTTTGTCGTCATGTAACTCATGCCAGTCGACAATAAACGCCAAATACGCCTTGAACAACAAATAGCTTACTAATTCAGCATCACAATCTCGTATCTCCCCTTTATCAATACGTTTTTGAATTAAAGCTGCTACGTACGATAATATTTCAGTTTCGATGCGAATTAACACTTGTTTAACTGCTGGGGTGCGTAATTCCTTCTCTTCCTCTATTAACTTCGCAAATAAAAGATGTTTTTCGCGGAACTGAAGCATTTTCATTAAAGCATTATGCGCATTGTCCATAAAGCTTACTGATGAATCCAACACCGCATCCGCTTCTGCCTTCATCTCTTGTACAAGTGACATAGCGATCTCTTGAAATAAGATTTCTTTATTTGCAAAGAATGTGTAAATTGTTCCTTTACCGACATTGGCAATTTTCGCTACTTGCTCCATTGTTGTTGCTTTATAGCCAAACAACGTAAAAGATTTTGCAGCGGCTTCAAGAATTTCCTGCCTACGATCCATTTGCGACATCCTTTCCTGTTGGGTTCTGTACATCTTTTGTACACGGAAATTAAAGTGACCAGAAAACCGTTTCGGTCATCTGGTCATTATCATATTCCTATTTTAAAAATAATGCAAGCATTTAATGATGATTTTTTTCATCTTTTTCGTCTTCACCTTGCTGTGCATCTCCCGATGTACCATTACCATGTTCCATCATATTTGTATCTGCTTTTTCATCTTCCGGTAGTATTTGTGTCATATCAGGTGTGCCAGCAGTAATTTGTTGCTTAGGCATATTATGAATGCCATTAGCAGTTGTATGTGCAAACATATAATATACACTGTCATGGTCAAATGTTATTGTTGCCTTGTAGACGCCATCTTTGTCTAACGTCCCATCAATCATTTGCCCTTCATCACGTTTACCTGATTCCCAAACTTCAAATTCTACTATTGCATCATCAATATTTTCTCCGCCTTGTTCAACATGAGCTGCCAGCTCAATTGGTTCATTTATAGCAACTTCTTTGGGCGTTAAAATATCAACTTTCAACATTTCAGGCATTTCGGGTTCTGGTAAAGCTGCTGGCTCTTTCTTGTCCCCACACCCCACTAGTAATGCTGTTACAGCAATACATGCAAATAACCATTTCTTCATCTTCTATTCCTCCATTAATGGTATCGTAATTTTGACATTTGTACCCTTCTCTACTTCACTTTCAATCTCTATTTTCCCAAGCAATTGCTTTAACAATTGTTCGACAATTGATAAGCCTAATCCACTGCCACCATCCGCACGACTTCGTGCTTTATTCACACGATAAAAACGCTCAGTGACATGTGATAAATCTGCCTGTGGAATGCCAATACCATAGTCTTTGATTGTAATGTGAGCGAATTCATTATTTTCAATTGCTGTGATTTCAACTTTCGATTGCTCATGCGAATAATTGATAGCATTTTCAATAATATTTATAAAAATTTGCTTAAGTTTCACTTCATCTGCTTTGACTATCAACGAATCATCCGCAGTAAGTTGTAGTGTTATATCCTTTTTCTGTGCTTGATGCATCAAAATTTGCTGTACTTCACGTAAAGTTTCTGTTAGAGGGATTGGATATAATATAATTTCTTTTTGTTCATTTTCCATTCGTGCAAGCTGCAGAAGTTCATTTGTTAAACGTTCCATACGATTTGCCTCACGCACGATAAGTTGAATTGTTTCTTCTTTTTGCGTGTCTGAAATAATTCCATCCTGCATCGCTTCACTATATCCTTTTACATAACTAATTGGTGTACGTAATTCATGTGAAACGGTTGCTAAAAAAGACTTTTGCACCTCATCCTCGCGCTGTATTGCCTCGGCCATATCATTAAATGTACTTGATAGTTTCCCAATTTCATCACTTGAATTAACCGGTACCCTAGTTTCATAATTACCGTACGACATCTGTTCGACAGCTGTTTGCAGTTCATTTAATGGACGCATAATATGTCGTAAGCCTTTATAAACAAAAAAGCTGATAACAATTAGAAAGAAAAAGGCGCTGACAAATAGTAGAATTACCTCTTGACTGGCCAGTTCACTAATTTTTGCTAATGGAAAATAAATATAAATAATGCCCTCTAATCTATTTTGATCCACTAGGGGTAAAACAACTGAAATAAGTTGCCGATCAAACCGTGGCTCATAACCAATCTTTTGCACATACTCGCCTGCTAATAATTGTTGACGTTCCTCTGCACCAATCAGTGTTTCATAATCAATATCAAACGGTACACAAGCACTAAGCTCCCGGGGGTTCCGCACTGCAAAAATATTCAAATTAGAATAATCATTGTAATGCTCGATAGCTGCAATAAATTCATCTGTTACCTTACCACTTGTATACATTGTTTGTAATTTGGTCCCTACTTCAATCATCGTACTTTCCGTGTCTTCCACATATAGCTGCTCATACAAAAAATCTGTTAGAACATACATAAAAACAACTGTAATGATTAAAAATGCAAAAATTAATAACCAAATGCGTGTAGAAATCTTTTTCATTCGCCTGGATCAAAACGGTAGCCGACTCCCCAGACGGTTTGAATATGCCCCGCTGCTTCCTTTCCAAGCTTCAAACGTAAGGTTTTAATATGAGTATCAACAGTTCGTGTTCCACCTACATAATCAATATCCCAAATTCGCTCAAGCAATTGCTCCCGTGAATACGCATTTCCTGGATTTTTCATAAACAAATGCAATAATTCAAATTCCTTCAATGTGAGAGGAATAGCCTTGCCATTTACCGATACTTTACGTGCAATTTCATCAAGTTTAATGTATCCAAACATAATATATTTCTGTTGTAAGTCTGCAATATTTGTACCACTTCTTCTCAGCACTGCATGTATTCGGGCCACAAGTTCATCATTGGTAAACGGCTTTACAATATAATCATCGCCACCAAGCGTAAGCCCCTTCACTTTGTCCTCATTCGCATCTCGTGCCGTAAGAAAAATAACTGGAACATCCGACATGGCACGAATACTTTGACAAACAACAAAGCCATCCTCATGTGGCATCATTACATCCAGTAGTACCAAATCGATTTGTTCGCGCACTATAATATCATAAGCTTCTGTACCACTCGCGGCTGTAAATGTCTCAAATTTAGAATTACCTAGCATCATTTCAATCAAATTTTGCATATCTTGCTCATCATCCACTATTAATACGCTAGTCACAATTTTCCCTCCCTCACTAACAGCTGAAATGCACCTTTCCCAACATCAACTGTTTTTTGAACCTGACCCTCTTTAATAAAATATAAAGTGTGGTCGTCATAGCCAGCAACAACAATGTAATCATTAAACTGATTCACGACAAAGGGGTTTGCGCCAACCTCTTGCTGCCATTTCACATTGCCATCAAAATCGGTTACATATAATTCATTGTGTCCATGACTAACAACTAATACATTGTCCTCTGTCTTTGTTAATCCGACAGGCATTAAGGGCATCTCAATTACCCCTTGCACTGCACCGGTCATTAAATCATACCGTTTCACGGAACTGTTTGGCTTACTTCCTTCTCCATGTCCACCAATCCATAGCTCATTTGTTTCTTCAACAATTGCAATTCCATGTGAAGATTTTTCGATTGGCCATTCTTGCTTCACCGATAAATCCTCAATCGCTAACACCGTTAGTTTCGTGTCTTTATAGTTGATCACATATAGCTGGTCTTTATAGGAAGCCATCGACATCGGATAATTACCGAGCTGTGTTGAGGCAAGCTCATTTCCTTCTTTATCAAAGCTTGTCACAGTATTCATTTTGCTATTCGTGATAAAAAACTGGTTTACATTTTTCGCATAATAGACATTTGTCGTACCAATCTTCACCTTTTTTGAATACAGCTTTTTCCCAGTCGATAATGTATAAACATCTATTTTGTCTAGCTGATGACCATATAGTAACACACGATCATCCCCGAGCAATAATGCCCCAGAATAGGCTTTTTCAAATGACCACGTCGTAAAGACATTGCCCTGTTCATCTATAAAATCTAATGACGGTTCTTGTATATTTAATGACGCAATAAAGTCCCTTTCGCGTTCAATTGGATTAAACGATTTTTCCGAACATCCCGCTAGCCATATAATTTGCACTAAAGAAAAAATGAAGAACGCCCATTTTTTCAACGTCATCACCTCTGTCCTTACTATACTTCACAATTGTGAAATCTGCGTGAAACTTGAAAGGTAAATTTATGACAAACTTAACCAGCAGAAACTACAAATTTTTATGTAGAACACTATAGAACAAGCACATATCTAAGCAAAAAATCTAAATTCACATATACTACAAAGATTATTGCAAGGAGGAATCACAAAATGGTGACAATTAGTTTATGTATGATTGTAAAAAATGAGGAAGAGGTCATTGGCAGATGCCTTGAATCGGTAAAGGATTTAGTAGATGAGATTAATATAGTAGACACAGGCTCAACCGACAACACAAAGCAAATTGTTGAACAATACACGGAGCGTATTTTTGATTTTGAATGGATTCAACATTTCGCTGCTGCCCGTAATTATTCATTTCAGCAAGCAACTAAAGAATTCATTCTTTGGTTAGACGCAGACGATGTTTTCACAGAAGAAGATCAAAAAAAATTCAAAGCACTAAAAAACTCTTTTCCCACTGATAGTGATGCCATTTCTATGAACTATAATTTGAGTTTTGATGATCAAGGAAACGTTAGTTCATTATTACGAAGATATCGTTTAGTTAGAAGAGATAAGCAATTTCAATGGATTGGTGCAGTACACGAATATTTAGAAGTTAGCGGAAAACTGTATGATAGCGATGTGGCAGTAAGCCATTTACCGCTCAGTCATGATCACACTCGAAATATTAGTATCTATAAACAACTAGTTCAATCCGGAGAGGCCCTTTCACCACGGGACACTTTCTATTACGCCAATGAATTAATGGATCATCAACATTATGAAGATGCAATATTTTACTATGAGCAATTTCTAACGTCTAAATTGGGTTGGATTGAAGATAATATTCGCGCCTGCTTTAAATTAGCAGATTGTTACACTAATTTAAACGACAAGGAGAATAACCTAACTTCCATTTTGAGAAGCTTTGAATACGACATACCACGTCCAGAAGCGTGCTGTAGATTGGGCTTTCACTTTATGGAGCAATCTAAAAACTACGAAGCAATTTTTTGGTATGAGCAAGCGCTTGTGATTATACAAAAACCTAATGCACCCTTCCAAGAAAAAACCTACACTACTTGGTTACCGCATTTACAACTATGTGTCCTCTATGATCGATTACAACAATACGAACTAGCGAATGCCCACAATGAATTAGCAAGAACCTTCTTACCTAATGACGAGAAAATTTTATATAACAAAAACTATTTTGAGCGTATTTTAGAAAAGGATAGTTAGGAATCTAAACTGTCTTCAAAAATTAATAAACATGAGAAACAATACAAATTACTGATGAGATGGCTTTAGCTTCGCTGAGTCATCTTTTTGATGTGCATCTTGTTATATTTGCATAGCCTAGTTCACTGCTGACCAACATTTGTATAGCTTTTAAAATGACCTTTTCCACTAACATTCTTGATTACTAAATTGTCATCAATGCATAAAGTGCTTCACTATTATCACTTCTGTATCCCATAAATCCCCTTATTTTAAGAGTAATCTTTCAATAATTAGTACTGTTAATCTGCTCTTCCAGCTTTTTCTTGAGAAGTAAGAAAGTAAAGTAACTCTTCCATGATATATATGGAGGTACTAATATCCTTATTTGCATATTTAGAGATAACAAATAGTTAATCATCCATTTCCTCTATCATCTATATGAATACGATATTTGAGAGAGGAGGTGAGAAAATGAAATTTCATGATTTTAATCTAAATAATATTTGTGGCAAATGTCTATCACATCCCTGTTGTTGTAATAATGGGCCAGTTCAAAGATGCCCAATTTGGCCAGTTAAACCTACTGGACCAACAGGAGGAGTTACGGGACCTACTGGCAGTACAGGCTCTACTGGACCTACTGGACCTACTGGACCTACTGGGGCTACTGGGGCTACTGGGGTTACTGGGGTTACTGGGGTTACTGGTACTACAGGTGCTACAGGTGCTACAGGTGCTACAGGTGCTACAGGTGCTACTGGGGTTACTGGCGCTACCGGTGTAACTGGTACTACAGGTACTACAGGTACTACAGGTACTACAGGTACTACAGGTACTACAGGTACTACAGGTACTACAGGTACTACAGGTACTACAGGTACTACAGGTACTACAGGTACTACAGGTGCTACTGGGGTTACTGGTACTACTGGACCTACTGGCGCTACTGGAGCAACTGGTGTTACTGGTACTACTGGCGCTACTGGGGTTACTGGTACTACAGGTGCTACTGGTACTACAGGTGCTACTGGTACTACTGGCGCTACTGGTATTACCGGTCTTGCTGGAGCGACTGGAGCAACTGGTGTTACTGGTGCTACTGGACCTACTGGTGTTACTGGTACTACAGGTACTACTGGTATTACCGGTCTTGCTGGGGCCACTGGGGTTACTGGGGTTACTGGGGTTACTGGGGTTACTGGGGTTACTGGGGTTACTGGACCTACTGGACCTACTGGTGTTACTGGGGCTACTGGACCTACTGGACCTACTGGTGTTACTGGGGCTACTGGTATTACTGGTATTGCCGGTCTTGCTGGCGCTACTGGAGCTACTGGTACTACTGGCGCTACTGGTATTACCGGTCTTGCTGGAGCGACTGGGGCCACTGGTGTTACTGGGGCCACTGGTGTTACTGGGGCTACTGGTACTACAGGTGCTACTGGTATTGCCGGTCTTGCCGGCGCTACTGGAGCCACTGGTGTTACTGGTGCTACTGGACCTACTGGTGAAACAGGGGCTACTGGTATTGCCGGTCTTGCTGGCGCTACTGGGGCCACTGGTACTACAGGTGCTACTGGTATTGCCGGTCTTGCCGGCGCTACTGGAGCCACTGGTGTTACTGGTGCTACTGGACCTACTGGTGAAACAGGGGCTACTGGCTGTCTCTTATACACATCT